>NZ_UZWD01000017.1 GCF_900631955.1 Devosia equisanguinis
CATTGTAGCGTCCATGGAGAAACTCCCGCACTGACATCAATCAGTGCGCAATCTCATGGCTCACAAACGGGAGGAAGGTGGGGGTAAGACACCGCTTACAATTCTATTACTATTACAGAGGGACTATTGTCTTTGATAGTCGTTGGCCGCAAGGGCTTGCGACGGTTTCACCAGTCCTCTAGCGCTGAACGTTTGCTTTCGCTTGGCAGTGGACAAAAAAGACTTTGATCTACTTCGGGTTCAATATGTCGGCCATGCGCGGGGCCGCTACGAGATGCTCGGTTCTGCCTAGGGCAGCAATGGACCACAACCATTGTAGAGGGTCGGCCCCAGCATTGGCCTGCGAATCAGTCGATCCGCTGATCCGTCCAAATCTTCTGCTCAGCCGAGTAGGTCTCGTCTTCTGGTTCCATATCTGGTTCCAGCGTGTTGGAAGTCGCCAATGACCACCTGCCATCAGCTGGATCATAGGCCGCCTCGGCTACCTGTAATTGCGACGATACAGCAACTCGCTCGACCGAGCGTCCTAAACGCCTCTCAACAAGTTCGGTGATCTCCGCCATGGACAGCGGCTGCCCACCCTCTAACATTACCGCTCGCAAGGCTTGACCTAGACTCTCCCGGCGAGGGCCGCCCCACTCATGTAGGTAAAGGTAGCGCCCAGTACTGACGCGCAGGCGAGGGTCGAACGTGGCAAGGCTAAAGAATGCTGTGACAGACAGTCCCCACGATTTCATAGCGGCGGATCGCTCAAGCTCGGTGTAGTGCACTCCAGACCCGCGCTGCCGAACCAGATCGACCAAGGCGTTGAGAAATCGAGCTTGTTCGTGACGCTTGATAGGCAGGTCGCGGTCGTTTAGCCCCCACAATCCCGGTGCAACACGTATGACTGGGTCAGTCACAAATATCTGGAAAAGTTTGTCGACACCTCGGCTCTCCATAACGCGCTTGCGAACTTCATCCGTTCTCAAGGGTGCCCCAGCTTCTTGCAGAGCCACAACAATCGCCTGCCGGATATCAATGCGATAAGTGTCTTCCTGGCCTGTTCCACTGTCGAACGCCCAAACCAGCCGTCCAAGGCGCTCAAGTCCCCCCAAGCGTCTGAGTGCGATATCAAGCAGGTATTTGTCGACTTCGGTTGCCCCGGCAACGTCTCGTTCCGCTAACTCTGCCGTCAACTCGGCTGTGTGCCACTGACGTCCAGGCGGACCCTCTGCAATAATCTGGTACGCTTCCTCCGCGAGCAATGTCATTGTCTCTGGGGCGACGGGAACATGCTGATCGAGCCCATATGTGCCGCGGTTGAAGAGAAAGCCCACGTTTGCAGCAGCATTGTGGGCGCGCCGAATATCGATCTCCCGATCAAACTTTGCAACGACCAATGGGGGAATTTCAGAATAGTGTAGCGGCTGTTGCGACGCGGCGAGTATGGCGAACACGTAGTCTTCAGCCGACTTGCCATACCTGGCTAGGACGAACTCGCCGTCACGCTCAATAAAGTGGGCCTGTGCCGTAGCTTGTTCCCACAGCAGTGCTCGAAACTCGCTGCAACGCTCCGGCAGCAATGCCTTAACAAGCGTCCTGCAGTGCTCCTCAGTCCAACGGTGATCGATACCGCTGCCCAGTAGTCGCCGAGCGCCCGTTGCCGCCTCATCCCATTCCTGCTGCGTGAGGGCACCAACGTACTGTGTTCCATCAATCTCGATAACTTCCGCCGATCCTTCGGACATGTTCTCTAGCAGGTACGCCAGTGCTTTACCTTCGGCCCCCATGCCAGCGAACCACGGATCAGCGCCCTCAATACCGTGCAGTGGTAATGGCATGGATCGCTCTTTCGTCAGCTCGGCCAGCTTGGCCGTGAGCTGATCGTCCCAGGTCTCACGCTTGGTAATTTTTCCAAGAACCTTCGCTTCAATCTGTCGGATACGCTCTCGCGTAACCCCAAAGCGCTCTCCGAGTTCCTGAAGGGTTTCCGATGGTTGGCCGAGCCCCATGCGACGAACTACAATTTCTCGCTGCCGCTCCTCGAACCGTTGAAGCGAACTCTGGATGGCCTCGATTAGTGTGCCGTACTGAGCTTTCACAGTAGGGCCATCTCCATACTGGCGGTCCTCCGGTTTGGCCCCGACCGTACGTCTGCCAGGAAACTGCTCGTCGAGAAGAGGGTGGGTATGTCTTGCAACGTATGACTCTGTGCCAACCGGCCCCTCGTCGAGGGCGTTGCTGAGTGCCACAAGCAGTTCGGCTGCGGACTTGCGCCCAAAGTTCCGGGTGTCCAGAAGTTCCGACAAAGTAAGCCCAGACAGGTCGCCCACCGTCTCTATGTCCATGCTGGTAAAGACGTTGGTGACACGCACTGGTATCTCGATCGTGTCGAAACGCCGCGCTAGCATCCAGGGAGGGCATGCCCGTGCGACATTGCAAGGATCATTCCTTTCGCCCGACAGGAGCGCGTTGAAGCGGGATATGCCCAGAACACGGCGAACCTGCCACGGAAGTTGCGCCTCGTGATCGAAATAGCTTTGATCGTCGAATATCGAATGCTTGGCTAGGAGGTCCGCGTCATCAGGCTGTGCCTCCAGGTAGGTCTTCAGCCAGCCTATGACAGGGCCAACCACCAACGCAGACTCTGGTGCAACTTTCGGAAGCGCATCTTCAGATACCTCGTACCCCCAGCCGCGAATTCCCAAATAAATTGGCATATCGCCGACGTGACCGAGCGCGCCCGTTGACGCGGTGTAGCCTTCAGGGAGCGCAAACTTAGCCGCGGCTGTGATCAGCAGGCGTCCCTTGCCGATCTCGAGGAACGAGTCGAATTCTCGCGAAGGCGGACGAGAAAAGCCGATATGCAGTACGCCAACGGTTCGATCATAGTCAGACCGCCGTTTCCACGTCTCCAGAAAGTCCTCGAACTCTCGATGAACGGTTACGCCCCACTCAGACCCAGAGTGGGTGATGAGGAATGCTCGAAGAGGAGTTGCCACTAGCTGCTAACCTTAGCCGCCACCTGGTCAAAGAGAGCAGCGAAGTCGATCTCACCGGCTTTCGATTGGGCGTCGAGTTCACTGACCCCCCAGTCCGCGAGTCGTTCAATGAGTCGGTAGGGCGTCGTGTCTCTCAATTGCTCGGGCATGAGCATTTCAACGGCATCCCGCAGCGTGTGATCGCGATCTAACGAGCCAACGTTTAGGAATGGGGACCGGTCTGGCAATTCAGGTGGAATGACACCTTGCGCGAGAGCAAGGGCGACTGCGAAACGGAAACCGTCCATCTTCTCTGCAAAGACACCGCTCTCTTTAAGAGCATCAAGCTTGTCGTCACCGGCCTTCGATAGACCGATTGTGGTGATCTCTTGCACTATCATAGCGACACCCTTTCGATCTTTGATCGTGTCGGCGAAACCTCGACAATCTGATAGGCGAATCCAATCCTGGGCTTCACGCTAGATAGGTCAGTGTCGGGACGGATTTCGCCGCTGTGCACAAGGAGCACAAACTGGCTAGTGACCTCGGGAAGGTACGACAAGATATTGTCGCGGTGCTTTAAGTCCAACCTCCCAAAGGGTGTGTCCATAATTACGGGACCAACGCTGCGGCCCGTGCGATTTAGGCCGTCGATAAGAGACAACGCCACAACCTGTTCTGCGCCTGCACTACGAACCGTTACCTTGCGGCCAACGTCATCGATAATGCTGAGTCCGTAGTTGGAGTTGATCTCCAGTCCTCGATAGTTCTTCTGGGTAGTCATCCGCCTGAAAGCGTCGTTCGCAAGCGTTTGAACGCGGCCCCTCAACCTGTCGCGCAATTTCTCAATGCTGGCAGCGAATATGCGCTCTAGCCCCTGTGTTACAGCGACTTTCGTCGTGCTGCGACGTGAGCGGGCCGCACCAAGTCCTTCTATCGCCTTTTGCGCGACAGTGAGTTCATGGCGTACTTTGTCGATGTCCTTCTTCACCCGCTCAATATCGCCTTGAAGGCGTCCTTCCTCCTTTATCGCCTCGTCCTTAAGGATGCGCTTCCGTGCGAGTTCGGCAGTGTCCTGCCCGCTGATCTCATCCTCGATGGATGCGATGTCATTTTCAGTTTTTTGTAGGTCGACAAACGCCCGCTTGAGGTCTCGATCTATCTCTCGAATACGAACCCCGGCGCCTACACCGCGCACTTTACTTAGTGCGGCAAGTTGTGCGGCGATGGACTGCAGTTGGTTGGTCGTGTCCACCGCCTTTGCCATTTCGATTTGAAGCGCCCCAAGAGTCGCTCCAAATGAATGGTTGTGGTCGGCATCGACGGTTTGCCCGCAAGTAGGACAGACACCCCGGTCGACCAGGTCCTGCAATTGTCGGCTCTTTTGCTCTAGGGTAGCTTGCTTTCGGACTTCTTGCGTTAGCTGCCTCTGCTGCTCTTCAAGTGCGCTCCGATTTGCAGACAACCGGGCATCCAGAAGGTCCTGCCACGCCTCCCCAAGCAGTGATCTCCGATCCAAATCTCTCTGCTTAATGGTCGTTTCCAAGCCTGTTCTTGTCGTCCTCAGCCCGTCGAGTTTCGCCTTCTGGGCTAGCACACTGGCGGACGCGTCCAAGTCATCTTCAAGCTGGGTTCGCGTCTTTCGAGTTGTGTCGAGCTTCTGTTGAAGCGTATCTCGATCCCGCTCCAGCGCATCTTGCCGAGACGTCAGGTCGCGCTGGTTCGCCGCCTGCTTTTCAAGACCCTGGACCTGCTGAAGTTCCTGCGTCTGGGACTTGGTGGCCTGCTTCAATATAGAACCTAATTCAGCACGCCCCTTAATGAGGGCAGGAACTCCGAGTACGTCTTCGATGGCCTCTTTGATCTGACGGCCTTCCTCGCTGCCTTCGATGAGGAGACTCTCATATTCCTGCAGTAGTTCTCCATCGAACAGAAAGAAGCGAGATATTTGCTCTGGCGCGATCTGGTCAATTTCTGGACGCACCTGGTCGCCGCTTACCGCAGCGCCATCTTTCGTTAGGTGCACGCTCGTGGTGAAGTCTTCAGGACGCATCGGGATGGCAACGTTCGCTCTGCGATCTGCCGTCCGGCGAAGATCGTATTTGTACCCATTCGCCTCAAACTGGATAAAGACCTGGACTTTCCAATTGCCTGCGCCCGCAGCATCTTTGTTAACAATATCTTGGAGGCCTATCGTCCGAGAGTGCCGACCAATTGCTTTACCGTAGAATCCCCAGCGTAGCGCATTGAGCAGGCTTGTTTTGCCGCGCATGTTGTCACCGAAGACAATCATGACATTTTGCTGTTCGTCGGTTGGGAAGTCCAACGCGATCTCGCCGTAGTACGGCATGAAGTTTAGCATTGTCAGCTTATGCAGCTTCATCTTTTAGCCCTTCGTTTCGTCGAGGAGCGAAGTCACGTGGGCGTCAATGAGTTTTTCCATTTCGGTGGCCGACATCGTTCGATCGTCGCTGAACTGAAAGCGTTTCTGCACTTGGTAGCAGAGCCTCAAAAGCGCCTCATCTAGGTCGCCGCCGATTTCTTCGCGAACCACAAGCAATGTGTCCAACGTCATATCTTCATCCGGCATCAGTCATCACTTTCAATTCCGTCGTCGCTCAGCGTGTCTGGATCAATACCCATCTCAATCGCAATTGCTCTAAGTTCAGCGCCCCCGGCGCGATTGATTGCATGGCTCGAAAACTCGATTGAACGGACAAGTTCGGCCTTCAGAAGCCCCATCTGATCTTGTTCCTGTTCTGCACTTACCGGAACAACAATAGCGTCATGTATTACAGCGATATCCTTATCAGGCGACTTGCGAAGTACACGGCCCCGCCTTTGGATGAATTGGCGCGGGTTTTGCGATGAGGCAAGGATCAGCGCGTGCGAAATCGAGGGTATATCAACTCCCTCATCCAGGCATCGAATTGAGACAAGCACGCCTCCAAATTTACGATACCATAACAGGGTCTCATCCCGGTCACCTGACATGGATGAATGATACTCTACAGCATCAATTCCGACTGACTTCAGATTGTTTAGTACAACCCCAAGCTGATCCGAATCTTCGCAATAGACTAACCAACTTTGCCCATCCTCAAAATGGTCCTTAAGCACTTGTACTGCTAGGTCAATCTTTGCGGAGGCCTTCTTGGCAATTCGAGAACGCCTGATGAGAAGCATCTTCGCTCGCTCAGAGATCGGTTTCCTGCCATTCTCGTCCGTTCGCTGCCGCGCGATCTCTAGCTGAATAGCACGCGAGAGGTCTGTCCACTCCGCCGCCTCCGTCGCAGAAAGGTGCATAGGATGGGGAAAGTACTCGTAGGGCACGAGTCGACCTGCCTCAATGGCATCATTAAGCGTTATAGACGGGGGAACGACGGGTCCAAAGTACCTGAACATGTTGGCTGTTCCCTCGGGGTCGCCGTAACGCGTCGGCGTTGCACTAAGACCTAGGCGCGGTCCGGTGGCCAGATCGTAGATACGTGAGTTCCGTGGGCTACCAGACTGGTGCACCTCGTCCCCTACGATCATCAAATGGTCGCCACCCGACACCTTGCCAAGAAACTCCGGCGAGGACGCGGTCTGCATCGTCGCAAGCACAAGCCGAGCACCCAATGCGGGGTCACGATCGGTCATGCTCTTTAGTCGTCGCGGCAGCTTCCAGTCGTTGTTCCCTGCGCCGGCGAGTAGCAGCGCCGCAGATGGAACCTCATCACGTAACTCTTTCGCCCACTGCACGAGCAGCAGCTGGCTGGGCACCAAAACCAAAACGGGAAGGCCTTTGTCGAGGTGCCGGGACAAGGCTACGATGGCAGTGAAGGTCTTGCCACTGCCGGTTGCATGTTCGAAAATTCCTCGCGAGCCCTGCTCCTCCCATCCTGCGATAGCTCGCAGTTGATGGGACATCGGCTCTCGTTTTGCGATGGTAAGTTGCGATGGGGTGCCTGTCACATCACTGAGCCCCTTGAATGCTGCCTGCTTTAGTCGATCCAATGCAAGCGAAGGAAACGAAAACACTTCGATGTCTGGATCGGTCTCTGACCACAGTAGGTCGAAATGGGTCTCGTGTTTGGCAATCCGCTCAGCCTCCAGGCCACCGCGCCAGCTACAGAAGACCTCGATAGACTCGAAATTGCCAGATGGGTCCCATGCACTCCATGTCTCATTTGCCGACCCCTTGAATGAAACCCTGTTCCCAAGCCCGTCGACAAAGATACCGATCTTCTCGTGATAAAGTCCCTTGCGATCAGCGCGAAAGGCCAGTTTAACTTCAAGCGCACCAATCGCAACCAGTGTTGCCAATACCCGTGTCTGATAGGCCGTGGCATCATCTGACAACATTCGGTCGATCTGGCTTGTGAGCCGATCAACAACAACCTCGCTTTTCTTTGCGTACCCCAAGGCAATGGCATCGATGTCGCCTTCTTCAAGTTCGGGCGAGCAAATGAGAAGCATTTTGCCGCCGCGTCGCGCAAACTCGACGACACTTCCTCCGGTTACAAAGAACACCGTTGATCGAAAGTATCCGGCGGCACGTTTGTATCGAATCGAATGCTGGAGACACGGCCGATAGAACGCAGTCGCGGGCGATTCTTTGATCGAACGGTATTCCGTCTTCAACCGAAGCACCGCTAGGTCACCTAAGAATTGCGCGACTTCCTCGTTCTGCTCGCCACTCTTGTCGATCATAAACTTGCCTTGCCGGTAGCGAAGAACGGCATTGTAGAGTCCGCTATTCCTCGGCCGCTACAAACCGCCCCTGCGATCCCTTTGCATATTCTTCATTCGCCTCAACACCCAGCCATCTTCGCCCGAGCGCTTGCGACACCGCGCCTGTGGTGTTCGACCCAGCAAAAGGATCAAGCACAAGATCACCTTCATTGGTTAGGAAATTTACGAAGAAGGATGAAAGCAATGCCTGCATCCGGGCAGGATGCGCAGGCAAATTGTGCTTTGCACAATAGTTGCGATAATTCGCATCCCACTTCGTGCCTGAGAATTTCAAGAGCGACTCAGGCATCGAGGCAGGGTCGTCCAATTCGAGCACATTGGCTGTAATTGCTCCGCCATGGTCTTTCAGGAACCCCGTTTCAGAAATGACGTGACCGGAAGGTCGCGCACCCGCGTTATATTTCTGCGTCGTGAGTAGCCGTTTCATATCTTTGCTATACGGACTCAGGACCTGCCGGTTGTCTGCCTTTGGATTTTTCGTCCGAGACATCCACCAGACATGCGTGAATGAGTCCTTCAATCGGATGCGCTTAACATTCACCCACGCAGCGGGGCTCGGGAGTCGAGCTGGATTGTGGCAAATGACGTGCTGGCACAAGTGGAGGTTTGCGGCTTTTTTGAATGCCAATAGAGCTTCAAGGGGCAACGTGGACATCACTGGCGCACCCTCTTCCCACGCATTGCCAATCTCGATCACGATTGAACCGTCGTCTGTGAGCAGATCGGCAAGAGACTGTGCCAACGCCTCCAACCATTCCACATATGCTTGGCCGGTTTCGTTGCCGTAGCGCTTCTTGCGTACCAGTGGAAATGGGGGCGAAGTGACGATCAAGTTGACCTTGCCCTTAAGGGAGATAAGATGCTCGCCCTTAAGCGCGTCCTCAATTCGACCATGCAGCATCAGGCCGGAGTCTGTTTTGTAGATCTCACGTACCGGTCCAGCTAGTTCGTCTGGCGTCATTTTCGGCTCGGCCGACTTTGCTGCTGGATTAGTCACACTCAGATTTCGCTTCGCTGCTTTAGGTTCCTGGGTGTCGTTGATGGGGTGTTGCTCCGAAACGACTACCGTACGTTTCGTTCGGGCGACGCGACGACGTTCCTCTGCACGCTGTGTAGCTCGTCCCGAGCGCGTGAACCGATTTCGTCGCACACTACCCCCAAAAATAGTCCCCCTGCGTATGAGTCGGAGAATTGTCGAGCCGTCAAGTGTTCCAAGGCCAGTATTCTCGGATGCGGCACAAGGTTAGGCGACCAGTACGGGACCTTCGTGCATCTTGTGCTCGATGCCGCCCGCAACATTGCTGGCCCGCTTCTGGGGAACGGCTACCTCTTCGACTAGGTCATCGAGATCCATCTCACTCTCCCTTTCTGTACATCCAGTCTACCGCACGTTCGGCAGATCGTCCCACGTGGTCGTAAACCTCGGCGACCGCATCTCAAACTTGGTGCTGAACGTCTACTGCTTCTTCGGTCGGCCCATCGTGGCCGCTGGAACCGCCGTTGCGGAAGTTACGACTTTCGAATGGAGAGGTAGCGCCCGCTCACCATGGGATTTCCACTGGCCATAAGCCCGTTGCACAATGTCATGCGTTTCTGGAGAGCTGGCCGTAAGTATCGAACCCCTTTCGCCCTAATGAATGCATCCTAGATAGACAGAACCAAATCTTTTCAGCGATGCGTTGCGAAGCACTTCGTCGCAGCTGTCAGCGATGAAGAGACCGAAGCCCTCGACCTTGTAGGTCGCCGCTTCAATCATGTCCTCCTCATCGCCAGTGAAGAGTTTTGGCTGTTTGAAAAACGGGTAGCGAAGGCCTGCCCAAAGTTCGAAGCCCAGCTCAATATCCAAGTCCGGATCATACCCAGAATGAGGCCCGGCTTTGACCATTTTGGTCACAAGTCCCATTTGTTCTAAGAGCATTCCGCTAGCTCGGTGAGCAGCGAGATCCGCAACCTGAATTCCCGGAATAAGCTTCGAGTCCTGATTTGGATGGATGTCGAGCGTGAGGTCTTGCTGGGCTATAAACTCTAGATCCTGATGTGAAACCCTTATTCCTTGGTCGATATAAACCGAATGGGCCTCAGACGAGAGATCGTTCGCACTTACCAGACGCGTCAAAGCCTTAAGGGCCTCTGTCCCAAGCTTGCTCCGATCAACGCGTGGCAGGATAACTATGGCGACTCGAGCGCTGCTCAATAAGCCGCCAATCCCACTGCGGAGCATTCGCGCCACAGGGTTGTGCAACATGTTTGCGTTGCTCTTAAACTCGTCCACCCTCGGAGTCAGGCCAGCGCTCGATACAACTGCATCAACGGATGGTCCAAGATCAAATGGCGAGTACACGAACGCGCCGACGATAAAAGCTCCGCGCTCATGGATGCTCTCATCAAAGTAGAAGTGTCCCATTCTACGCCCACGCTGTGCCAACGATATCGTCTTGAACTCCTCGTACCGCGATACGTCTCAGGCGACAATCTAGCGGGTGTGAAGGGGGCAGAGGGACACCGCCGATCTGCGGAGCCGATCAGTTCGGTCGGACCACCAGGCATATCAAACATCATATAATGTATGTTTTGTTAGGTTGTCGAAACTGCCGGAGACGCCTGCAATCCTTGGTGGTTTGGGGAATTTGAAGTCTTCGGTCGCCCTTCGGCATCAACGGCAACATCATGATTTCTAGCAAACCGCCACAAATCATGAGGTTCCTAATGCGCCAAGCCCGAGTGCTCACCGAACCAGAATTAAAACGCCTGCTCGCCGTGGTGGCGCAGCGCAAACATGCTGCCCGAGATCGGTTCGCGCTGATCTTGTCGCACCTCGCTGGTTTACGTGTCGGGGAGATCGCCGGGTTGATCCTGAGGGACGTATTCGAGACCAACGGTGGGGTGCGCGAGCAGCTTCGGGTTCGTGCCAGCATTGCCAAGGGTGGGCATGAGCGTGTTGTATTCATGAGCGAACGCCTACGCCGCGAGATCATCCGCTACCGTGAAGCCATTCCTGACTTTACCGGGCGAGAGTTGGATGCACCCCTGCTGCTGACACAGAAGAGGACGGCGTTCTCCCCGAATACGCTTTGTCAGCTGATGGGTCAGCTCTACCGTGACGCGGGTCTTGACGGGGCGTCTTCGCACTCGGGTCGCCGCTGGTTCATCACCCAGCTTGCACACTCGGGGGTGTCCCCAAAGGTGATAATGACCTTGGCCGGGCATCGGAACATGACCACGACCCAGCGCTATATCGACGTTCGGGACGACATGATGCGGGCAGCGGTCGAACTGCTCTGACCAGAACTTGTTGTAAAACCAAGTTCTGAAACACGGTTTTGAAACTGAGTTTTGCGCAAGGTGGGCGGGTCAATCCATGCAGTTTCCATGTCCGATCCCAAGACCGACCCAAAACCGCCATTCTTTGATCTTGTCGATACCATCAAGGAGGCCAGACGCCATGCCAAGGCGTTTCAAAAGGCTGCGTTACGGAGAGAGCAGCTTCAGCAACTCTATACGCTGCTCGATCATCTACGCTTCCTGATCGTCTCCGATCCAGAAGGAAAGAAACCGTTGCCGGATGGGCGTTCGCCTATGTCCTTGAGCGACCTGATCCTGACCAAGTTGGCCAGTCCCGACTTTTCCATGCAAAAGGTGCGGGACCGCATCGCTGCCGGGCGACCAAAAATGGGCGACGCCGAACGAGCAGGCCATGAGCAGCGGCACCTTGATGTCGTCAAAGCCCACTACGATTATTGGACTGACCCGAAATGGCTGGCTGAAATGGGTATGGATGCCGCCACCATCGACATGCTGAAAACCGGCAACAGCCCCATCCAGCGCACCAAGTTGCTCGTCGAATTGGTGAAGAACGATATTAAGCTGCTGGAACAAGAACCATGGCAGCGGCCTGATGGTTTGGAGCGTCTGCACGAACTGAAATGGTATGAGGCACGCGCGCTTGACGATGAGCTGCGCATATCATTGCCCAACTTGTCTATCCCTTCCACGGTACGCAGGAATATTCCCCCGGCCACGGCCAAGCTGAATAGTGAGAAACGGATTGCAGAACGGCTACCCCAGCGCGTCGAGAGGGCAACCGATCCTGTCCGGGAACTCCACAACGCACTCTTGGAGGAGGGCGCTTCCAACAAGCGGCAATCGTTCGCCTATTACGGAGCAGCAGCTGAATTTGATGGGTTGGAGGTTAATGCAAAAATCGAGGACGTTGTGATCACCCTGACCGCCTGCATTGTCGCAGCTCGCAAGACGGGCAAGGGCAGAATTGCCTCCTATGAACAGGATGCGGAAATTTTCCGAGCCGTTCTCCGGCATATCCGTGAGTGCGTAGCGACCGGTCAGTTCAAATAGATAAAATTCTAAAGGCCGTTGTAGTGACCCAGTTTCAGGGCCTTTCGTGATTTTTTGCTTTCCTTAACCCCGAGGCCTAGATCGACTTCAATAGCAGCATCGAAATTCAGACAAAGGAGAATATTTCGATGGCAAATGCTAACAAAGAACCACCGATCAGCCATGACATATTGAACAAGGTCAAGTCGCTGATCCAGAAGCGTGTGGACTGGGAGAACAACGAGCGCAAGGCCAGTCGCAAGGTGCAATACGCGATTATCGGCGAAACCTACGAGGCCTATCTCGGAGCCAAGAAGGACCCAATCGCTTACCGCAAGGTGGCCCGCGAACTCGGGTTAAAGGTCTCCGCGAACATGGACACCGCCAATCTGGTGGCCAAGATCGTGTTTGGCACGGACGAGCCCGGTCGACTTCCCGGTATTGCTGCTGTGTTGCGCAAGGCCGCAGAGGATGAGCTGCAGCCAGCCGAAGTGCCCGCATGGCTTGAAGTCTCGGGCGGCATCCAGGGGGTGCGCAGCGCAAAGGATGATGCAAATCCGGGGTCCGTGTCCAAGAAAGCCGACGATGCTCGCACACTGCTCAACTCGGGTGTGGTTAAGGGCGTGGTCGTGCCGGATTTCGGTGCATCAGATGGGGTTGCCGACGAAACCGGTTTCGCCCTTGCCATCGTTAAGGTGGGGCCGAGCAATCAGGTCGAGATCATCCATATCAGCAGCAACAAAAGCGCCCTGAACGCGGTGCTGGCTGAATATGCCGAACGTCATGGCCAGACCATCGGGACCGACGACAGCCCAGAGGACACACTTGAGGTGGAACTGCGCTCGATGCGCAAGCAGAGCCTCGACCGGGCTTACGAAGAAGCCCTTCGTTGACCCTCAATGCCGGTGGCCTCGGTGTCACCGGCCAATCCCATCATCGCAGGAATTTCCCATGAGCCTTGAAAGCCGGTATCGGCCAAGCAGCTTCGGCGATATCACGTTCGCCACACCAGCCCAGACCACGGCACTATCGCCGTACTTTAGAGGCCTGACCCGCCGCCCACTAATACTCCATGGCCCGCCCGGTGGTGGGAAAACGGAAAGCGCAAAACTGCTCCCGGCAGCAATCTGCCCGGACATCCAACAGGCCGACATCATGGAGTTGAATGGCAGCAAGGAGAACGGCATCGACAAAATCCGTTCCGTATTCGACGGATTTGCTCGAACCACAAAGTCCAACAGCATGGACCTTGGGGTCATCATCTTCAATGAGGCCGATGGCTTAAGCAAAGACGCTCAGGACGCCCTCAAGGGAGAAATGGAGGCTGTGCAAGAATACTGCCTCGTTATCATGACGACCAACCACGTCCAGCGCATCCATGACCCCATTCGGGATCGGTGCCGGTTGGTGGAATTCCCGCTGCCCAACACGCAGCTTCTGCTCCCGCTGGCGCAGCGGATCATGCGTGATCACGGCGAGGACGTTTCCGGGGATCACCTTTTGGCGGTCCTGAGCGCGGAAACCTGGCCAGTTGGGCATCTAAGCTATCGCAAGATGTTCGAGCGGGTTGAAACGCTCATTGCTAAACGGCGCGAAGCCGCTGCCACTGGGCGGGCTTCGTGATGAGGGTGAAGCCTGCCCACCTGTCCATTCGGAGGGAGTTCGCTCAAACGAGGAGGGGCTCACTAATTCCGATCTACGTGGCAAGGTATCACGGCGTACTGCTAGGTGACTGGGTGTACTATGTTGGCGACCAGTTCTTCTTCGCGTTACCGGATGGCAAAATTCTCTACCGTGAGCCTGTCGGCAAGAAGCTGGCTTTCCGAAAACCGCAACGTCGCTTGAACAAAAGAATAGCGCTGGTCAAATTGGCTGACCTTCGCCAAGCCACAGTGACCTTGATGAAGCGTGATCTGCTCTAGATATCTTGGCGCAGACAGAAACGGCCACCGATGAAGTCGGTGGCCGTTGTCCTTATTGCAATGAGTTTTTCGGTTAAAACCACCGAGATACTCTGAGCCTGTGGTCTTGTTGGTCCGTTTATGGGGGGCTAGATGTCTGAGTGTCTTGATCTATGGCCATCATTCAATACCGTTTCACTGCGCGCCTCAAAACCGAAAGCTCGCAAATGGGAAACAGCAATATCCATCCGCTCCATGCCGACCGCGCGTTGCAACAGGCCGACCTCGCGGGCAGGGTCAGTCTTTGCTGACGAAGGTGGAAAACAGAATTGTCTGGTCGAAATCGTAGTCGCGGCGTTCGAGTTCCTTGCTCGGATAGAAGCCAGGTCCGCCGCCATACTGCGCCTGTATCAGCACGTTGCCGCCGGGGCAGATCGCCGCCCATGCCTGACCGCAAATCTCTTTCAGGTCTTCGAGTGTCCGATTGTCTTGATCGGCGAACCGCACGAAGGCGTGCCCGTGGATATTGCGTCCTGCATGCTCCACGAACATTAGGCCATTGGTCCGCTGGTTCTGAGGCCTCTTGCTGGCCCGAGTACCCAGAAGCGCAGTGTCGATACGCTTGTGAAAGTCTCGAACGGCCCGGTGAAACTCATCCAGGGACATATAGGACAAACGCTTGCCCACAAGGGTATTGCGGTTCGTTACCAGCGTCACGAAGTAGTCAGGAAAGCGCTGGCTAAGCTCAAGATAGGCCTCCCGTAGCCGCTGCTGGTGTGAGGTTGTATTGCCGCTTTTTGCGGGCATAGTCGTTGTCATCGTTGAAACCCTCTGTACGGCTTCCGCCGCTAAATACGATTGCCAGCAGCCGTTTCCGGCCTGCTGCTCGTTCTATTTATGCGGGAAGGGTCAGCGACGATGACGCAGGGGATCGAATTTCTGGAATTGATCTACGGGCAGCTTCACGGGGCCAGAATAATCCGGTCCAAGGGCGAGTTTTCCGAGCGGCTGCTCGGGAAATCTCCTAGCTACCTGACCTCTATGAGGGCAAAGCAGCGAGTAATTTCCAGCGACGTCATCATGGGGTTGGGCGATAATCTAATGGCCGCTATAGATGAACTCGGTCCGGACACGGTTCATGTTGAAAGCCGCGCCACACTGCGCCGGGCCGTAGCGCACGTGAATAACTATTTGGCCGACCAGACCATTCCGGGTTGCTTGAAGTCGGAAACATCCTTGCCCTGCCGGCAAGGCGGGCATCGAAATTTCACGACCTGGCTCCTCAGGCGCATTAGTCATCTGCTCCGAGGCAACGAGATTACGCAATGAGCGGAAAATATTTGATGCATCGCGAAATCGAAATAGCGGTGAATAAAAACAGGATAGTGTTGCGCTACATGCTAATCTGAATGACCATTCTTCGATCTATTTGGAATGGGGGTCGCATGTCTGTATTGGATATTCCTCTCCGCAAGGTGTTGCAATTATTCTACGCTTCCTCGAAGCTCCGCCAGTCGATCTTGAAGACGGATATTCGTCTTGACGACAAGAAGGCGGCAGGCGGCTCGCGAAGCCAGGGCGGGGACTTTTATGCGCCGTTCTGGTCAGACGTAAAAAAGCATATCTCCGGTGATGGGGACTTAGGCGCAATGACCGCAGAGCGGCTGCTTTCGAATGGCAGCTACAAGCGTTTGTATCCCCAACTGAGAGATGGCGTGCTTGAGCTACTAAGCGCAAAATTGCGGTGGTCAAACGAACCGGTCGAGATCACCCCCAAAAGCGTGAATGGCATTCTCAGAATTGAAAGTCTTGGCGCGACAATCCGGGTAAAGGACGCAATTCATGCGCGCGTAAGGGGAGAATACAACCGAATTGTTTACCCCTATTTCAGCGAGGAACCGGCCCTATCCGACGAAGGTGGAAGACTGGGTCTGTGGGCAATGCAGCAAGCCCTTCCGGCTTTAGACGCAGAAGACATGCGAATTATAGATCCCTTCCGCAAAGCGTTCTTCTCGCCGCAAATTACACCATTGCAAGGAAACGAAGGCGCCCTCTTCCTGGATCGATATAATTCGCTTATCGCCGAGTGGGAGAGGCTGCGCGGTCATCGCTAGCCTGCAGCCGCGCCCCAAGACCTGACGAGCCGAAACATGGCAACCAGCGCCCATAAACTCATGACAACGATTGCTGTGCGCTATCTCGATGCGGCAAGGGTGCTCAACAAGAACTCTCCAGCGCCGAATGCCTTATGGGAACCACTCAACCATTTGTTCTCAATGTCCCTCGAACTCGCACTCAAGGCCTACCTTGAGCGCGTGGGCGTGACGGAGAAAGAGCTGCGAAAACAGAACGTTCGACACTCTTTATATGGCCTGCTGCTGATGGCCGTTGAGCAGGGGCTGCGGACCACCTACGAGGTGGCGGATGTGGTGTTGGAGATGGACGAAGCCCATGCTTCGCATGCATATCGCTACGTACCCAGGCCCGCAGACGGCGAAGTCGCCACAGTCTACTCAGCGCATCCTGCCGTTGCATTTGCTGCCATCCAAAGATTGCTTGATCAATGCGCGCAAGACCCTGCGGAATTAAGGGCAAAGACCAATTTTCCCGAAGATTGGCTCCCCGCATCACTCCCAGTTCATCCAGTCACTCCCGGACAGCTGGACGTGTGGCGACGAGACAAATTGAGCCTACGTGAATTCGCCGCTAGCTCGCAAAAACGCGAGCATGGAGTTAACTAGCAACTGGTCTCAGGCGGCCGGGAACAGGCTTCGACCACATGTGAAGGGCAATAGACAGATGCATGCCATTTACGGCCGGCTCAGTGAGATCGAACCAGTTTAATGGGCCCAGCCTCGAATGGAGCAAAGGCCAAGAAGCCTCGGAAATTCGGGATTAAAAGCCAGCAAAACCAAGGCGTTAGGAAGGCGTTTTGCGAGCGGGTGCATTCTGGCACAGACCCAGACAATCATAGCCTACGGCTATCATTGTCTGACAATCCGCACGCAAAGGGGCCATCATTGGCCGGATAGCTGCAAACCCCGACAGCGTGCCCCGCTGATGCCCTACGGCCCCCGCTGGCGGGACGAAGGGCTAACGGGTAAGCGTTACTGCCCTATTGGGCTACCAACCTACTATGCCCCTTGCTGGGCGCGTGCCGGTAATCATGATCTGTTCGATATAGGTGCCCACTTCCATACCGAACCGGAATGCCAGTTCGCGGCAGGCTTCGTGGGTCTTCGGCAACGCCTCATAAGCATAGTCGAAATGCATCACCGCGATCTGCACATCCTTGAAGGCTGCGTTCGCCACATCGGCATCGAGCCATCCGTTCCGGTCCATGTCACGGCTGGTGAACAACATGGTCTTGGACCAGTCACCGACCAACTGCAGGACCGTTGCCCGGAGGTTGGCGCAATCGCGTTGTCCCTGCTGGTCAACGGCATGGACACGAGCAACCAAAGACAGAAATGCCGGGAACAGCACAAAGGCCATTCCCGGCACGCGGAGGTATTTCATGATGGCCGGGATCAACCGGCCTTGCGCAGCATGTGCCCGCGTTCGGCAGCCGCAGCCGCAAGCTGTGCATCCAGTTCACCAGCACGGACAGCTTCGGTCAGGGTGTCGATGATCGCGGGGAGCGCCGAAAGTTCGCCAACTGCAATGGCATTCTTGTCCTTAGCAAATTCGATGGGCTTGGCCGCATAGCGCAGGGAAAAGAAGGTCTGACCGCTGGCATCCACGAACCAGCCTGCGCGGAGACGTTTCGGGGTTTCGACCTGGACCCGCTGACCTTCCTCGTTCTTGCGCCACACCATATGGGTCGGCGCATAGTGCTGCCCAGCAAGCTTGGCTTCGGCCATGGCCCTCTGTTCCGCCAGCGCCGCGATCACCTTGTTGCGGGCGCGTTCCACAGGATCATTGCTGGTGCGAACAGGCTGGGCCGTGGTCAGTTTCAGGGTCTTCAGGATGCTCATGCGGCGTTTTCTCCATGTGGTTTACTTGCCACATGGCCTAGCGCCAACGGCCAAAAGAGCGACCAAAAAGTCTGATAGGACGGCTTGGTCGATCACGAGACCACGAGCCTGACATTGACCAAAACCCACTCCCGCCAAGAGCTTCTGGACATCATCTGGAGCAAGCCCACCCGCGAGGTCGCAGAAGACATTGGTGTATCAACCGCCGCAATCTCCACCTACTGCAAGGACAACGACATCCCTGCACCGCCTCGCGGGCACTGGCTGAGGGCCGAAGGCAAGCGGGTGAAAAAGCCCAGCTTGCCACCGAGGGGGATTGGGAAGCGAGATACAATCAGGGTCGGTGGTAGCAACGGCTACTACTATTCCTATCCCGAACCTGCGGGACTTATGACGATGGAAATCGGTCCAGCGCCGAGCTTTCAACCCAGCATCGACAAGGTCATGGAAACGGTGCGTCAGCAGGTTGGCAAGGTCGCTGTTCCCCGCGACTTTTCTAGGGCGCATCATCTCATTCGGAGGCTCTTGGAACACGACGAGGAACGCCGGATCAAATATCTGTCGGCCTCGTATCACTCCTATTGGGATGCCCCGTATTTCGATGCGCCATACGAGAAGCGGCGACTACGCATGATGAATGCCCTGATGCTCGACCTGCATCGGTTCGGCGGCAAAGCGACAATGCGTGACAAAAACCCTTCGGGCTTTTCTTATAAAGTCGGACACCAGAACCTTTATGTCACGGTGGACCATCCCGAGAGCCGCCGTTCAAGCTGGATGAGTGAAGAACTCGCCACGCGTTCAGTATCGGAACCGATCGTAATTTCCATTGGACAGGGCGACAAAGACAAGAAGCCACAGCGCCGGTGGATCGACAACGGCGGCGACAAGGTCGAGGCTCATCTTCAGGACATCCTTGTGTCCATGATCGTTACCGCAGAAGTCGAGTTCCGGGACGATGAACTGCGGCGGCACAATTGGCTGATTTCCCGCAAGGAGCAGCTGATCGAGAACGAGCGAAAGCGCATCGAGGAGGAATTAAAGCGCGAGCGTGAACGGAACGAAGCCGACCGCAAAGCCAGGTATGACGGCCTATTGCTGGATGCTGCTGCCCACCGACAGGCTGAAGATATCCGAGCCTACGCGCTTAAAGTCGCTACGGAGAAAGCCGCAGTCGATAATGCTGCGGCTGTAGATGAATGGGTAGCGTGGGCGCTCCTTCAAGCAGATGATATCGACCCCATCATCCGAATGAAAACGAGTGGCACCATCGCGAGGGCGCCCGAGGAAATTAGAGAACATCAATCATCTGAGCTTCGAAGGAAAGCAGATGAATTAAAGCCGCTGCTTGAGAAGCCGCGAGGGTATGGCGCTTACTAACTGCATATTTGCCTTTGCAGGAGCGTGACATTGCCGTTTCGCCTCACAGCTGTTTCAATGCGGACATTGGGGAGGCACTATGCGGTTCTTGCTTCTAGTTTTTCTGGCGTTGACAACCGCGTTCGCGCCAGCGCTTGCCGACGAGCGTATCGGCGCATTTGTGGTGTCCGATCAAAGTCAATCTGCGATCTTACTCGACGGCGAGATTGGCATTGGCACTCCGCTTGAGTTCCGGCGTGCTCTGGCTTTGCGACCAGACGCCAAAGTTGTCGTGCTTTCTAGTGACGGAGGGTTGGTCGCTAGCGCCTTGCTTATCGCTGACGACATTCACACAAAAGGCCTCAGCACAGTCATTCCCGACGGTGCCAAATGTTATTCCGCCTGCGCCTTCATCTTCTTCGCGGGTAAAGAGAGGCTAGCAAGTGGCGAGCTCGGTGTGCATCAGATGTGGTCTGAGAAGCCTGACCCTTCCGGCGTGCAGTCGTCAGTCTCTGATATTCTTGAGGTACTAACTCGCTTTGACACCCACACAGAAGTGTTCACACGCATGTTCCGAACGCCAAGCGAGGATATGTACGTCTTCACCCAAGCCGAACTAGACGAGCTAGAGATCAATCGTGTCGGGAAGGGTTTGAAAGGCAAGGCGGACTATACTGCCTTGGCTGAGCTGATTGAACCTGCTGCTCCATCTGAAAACACTACGCCGCCGGCAGCAGCGGAAACCGTCGAGGATTTCGGCCTGCGTTTGGCCCTTTACGAAGGTCTCGATTTTTACGGCCAAGACATTTCTTCGGAGCGTGAGGTCGACGCTGTTGCTTGTGCTGCCACGTGCCTTGGCAATCAGCAGTGTGTCGCATTTACCTTCAACGCAAACCCATCGCTGACACGCGGTCCAAACTGTTTTCTGAAGAGTGGGACGGATCGTCTTGAGGGGTACTCCGACGCACTTTCCGGCGTTTTTCTTCCGCCGAACATGTCAACAGCGCCAACATTTCGCATCGGCGTCATCGATCCCACGGTCGATGTGTCGCCACGAACCGACTATTCCGGTGGCGATCTGAGTTCTGCGCCATGGCCTGGAATAAGCACGCCAGGAGCCTGCCGAATGGCGTGTGTTGATAACGACCAGTGTGTTGCCTTCGCATTTGCGAGTGGGCCGAAACAATGCTGGCTAAAAGCAGAGGTGGGTGAACGCCAGTCAGCAACCAACGTCACCAGCGGGGTAAAGCGGTGGGTGACGTTTACTGCTGGCGAGGTTCTTGATCTATCGGAGTAATCGACCCTGTTGCCGTATAGTCGACACTCGGCTGGCTTGCTATGTCGGCTGCGAACGCCTTTTGTATAGCTAGAAGCCGGCGCTGCCACGCTAGCTTGTAAGTGCCCGTATGATCCTTTTCCACCAATGCGGCTATGGCAAACCGGCCTGGTAGTTCCTGGGCTGGTGCCGATGTGCCCAGCAGCAGGCATACAAAACCAGCTGTGACGTACCGCTTGATATGCATCGCGAACTCCGAGTTACAGCATTGTTGCAGCCCAGAGTTAACAGGTGGTTAAGTTTTACTATTTGATAACCAATAGCAGTAGTCGAGATGCTGTCAAACGCATGCGGCGCTAAATGTGGTTACATTCTGCCCATGAAAGTAAGTGAATGGTACCTGAAGTTATTGAAGCCAAAGGATCTTGGTTAAATGAAACGTTTGAGTGTTTTGTGCCAGAGGATTTTGGTGGCCTCTGTGCAATGTCTTACGCGAGTGAAGGGAAGGAACATTGGTGCGTCTTCCCTAACAGGAAGTCTGCCATGGGAGCGGCTTCGATTGCATGTCGAAACGACATAGGCGGCTATTTGAATGTCTCGATCCGTCCGATCGTCTCAGATGTTCAACCTGATCAGGTTTACGCGAGCGCAACTGACTGGCTATTTGATAGTCAGATTTCAGAAAGCTCGGAAGCTCCGGCGAGCCCAGTAAACAAGGTTGTTAGAAAACTCATGCATGAGTTGGTAACGACGCTGGCGGAGTTTCCAGACGAGTTGGCGAGTGTGGAATGGCGTGATCTTGAACGACTGCTCGGAGTTGTATTTGAGCGACTTGAATTCGATGTCACCGTGACACGCTCGGCAAAAGACGGCGGCTTCGACATTGTCCTGAAAGCTGACGGACAAACCTATCTTGTCGAGGTGAAGCACTGGGCGCAGCCAAACCGTGTTGGACCTGGGGTACTCCGAAAATTCACGGACGTGGCCGTATCACATGGTGCGCAGGGGCTGCTGATTTCGTCGTCAGGTTTTACGTCAACCTTGCTCCGTGGGCGCATCGAACTAACGCAGTTGCCGGTCTTACTTGGGGACGCAACAAAAATCATTTCGCTATGCCGTTGCTATGTTCAGTCTGAAAGAGGAGTTTGGCGTCGGGAAAAGACCGCGAGCGAGCTGTTATTTGCCGGGGCTTTTTAGTATCCGCCGAAAGATTAGCCCTAGCACGTATCTAGCACGAGAATTCTTTAGTATTTGAAATTTAATAAACTTTTGGCGTTTTGTTGCAATTGGTAAGGGAGAGGCCGACAGTTCAATCCTGTCCGGCAGCACCAGTTTTCCCGGCAATTATTGGTATGTCAGAGCGCTGGCTGGGTGTGCCCGGTCGAGAGGGAATCAGTCTGGCTGCTGCTTGGACGGAGTCTTTTTCAGTGTTGGCGAAGCTGGGCGCCTCTGGAGACTGCTCGACCGGGTTCGGGGAGGGGCGCTAATCCGCTACCGGTTCCAGCGGCGAGGCTATGTAAGCCGCGATGAGCTGTCCAAGCGCCACGAGCGAGGCCATGTGCGTGCGTTCCCAGCCATGGGAGCTGTCGAGCGAGAAGCAGACGAGGCCGACGCGGATATCCCAGCCGGCCTCGACGGCGGCGGCGCTGTCGGAGCGGTAGTGGCGGAACGTGTCGCGGACATGGGCAATGCCCTCGCGAGCACAGATATCAAGCATGTGCCGGGTCATGCGGGCATCGAAGGGGCCCTGGCGATCCCGCATTGCAATGGTCACGGCGTCGTCGCGAGAGCTTTGGTTTGGTGCGGTCACCGCATTGTCGATGGCAAGCAGTTCTTCCACTTCGGAGCCGAAACCATGAGTGCCGCCTATGCCGATTTCCTCGGCAATGGTGAACATGGCCTGGAAGGGGACAGCGACCTCTACAGTGCCCTCGGCAATCGCCTTAAGCACCGCCAGAAGCGTGGCGCAGCCCGCCTTGTCGTCGAGATGACGGGAAACAATGAAGCCGTCGATCACCTCGGGCTGGGCATCGATGGCGACCATGTCGCCGACATTAAAGCCGGCAGCAACCAGCGCGTCGTGGCCGGGCAGGACGGCATCGACGCGGATTTCGAGATTGTCCCAGTCGGCAGGCTGGGTGTCGACATCGGTGTTGAAACGATGGCCCGAGGCTTTGAGCGGCAGGATGGTACCGCGATGCTCCCCAGCATCGGAAAAGATGGTGACGCGGGCGCCTTCCGCGAAACGGGCGGCCCAGGTGCCGGTATTGCGCAGGGCAAGGCGGCCATTGGGCTTGAGTTCGGTGACCATGGCGCCGAGCGTGTCGAGATGCGCTGCGAGCGCCCGGCGGGGCGTGCCGTCGCCGACCTTGATATAGAGCACGCCGCGCCGGGTATATTTGGGGGCGTATCCGAGTTCGCGTAGCCAGCGATCGACCAGCGCGACGGCGCGCTCGGTCATGCCAACGGGGCTTGGCGTTTTGACGAGATCGAGGAGCCGGGCGAGGAGATAGTCATGATCGATCATGCGCTGCGGCGCTTTCGGGTCTGGGATGGCTGAATTTCCTCAAGGAAGCGGTCTTCGAGCCTGGCCTCGAGCCCCAACATATGCTGCTCGGCCTCTGCCATGTGCTCGGCCAGGATAGCGGAAGCCGCTGCCGCGTCGCGCTTCCGCATGGCAGCGATCAAATCGCGCTGGTGACCAATACCGCTTTCGCGCGACACCGGTTCTGGCTGCACATAGATGTCCTGCGCGATGGTGAGCTCCTTGAGCAGGCGCTGCAGGAAGCGGCAGGTGAATGCGAGAATGGGGTTGTCGGAATACTCCGCCACCACGCCGTGAAAATCGAGCTCGGCCATGCGCTGGTTCCAGCGCTCGGTGGCGTCGATCGGTTCGTGATCGTAGATGCGGATGATGGCTTCGAGGCGCTTCAAGCCGGCTTCGTCGATATGCGGCGTGGCGCTGGCAGCCAGTTGTGGCTCCAGCACTTTGCGCATCTCGTAGACATTGGCGATGGTCAGGTTCTTGGCGAAGAGGAAATTGGACAACAGGCTCATCGCCCGCCCTTCCGACATGCGCTCGATAAAAGCGCCGCCTCCCGGACCAGTGCGCACCGAAATCAGGCCCTGCACTTCGAGCGCCTTGAGCGCCTCGCGCACAGTGCCCTTGCTGGCCGCGAACTGCGCAATCAGGTCACGCTCCTGCGGCAGGCGGTCACCGGGGCCCAGGCCATGCTCGACAATCATGCGCTTGATGGCGTCGACGATCTCGTCGGTGCGCTTGCGGCGGGGAATGGACTCTACCTGGCTCATGCGGCATCCGGGTTCAGGCGCGGCGCGCTGGCGATCAACGAGCGCGTATAATCATGTTGCGGGCTGGCGAAGAGCTGGGCTGCAGGGCCTACCTCCACCACCTCTCCCAGATACATGACGGCGACTCGATCGGAAATCGATTCCACCACGGCGAGATCGTGGCTGATAAACAGATAGGAGAGCCCCAGATCATCGCGCAATTGCTGCAGCAGCAGCAGCACCTGTGCCTGCACCGACACGTCGAGTGCGCTGACCGGTTCGTCGAGCACCATGATGCTGGCTTCTGCCGCTAGTGCCCGGGCAATGGCGATGCGCTGGGCCTGGCCGCCTGAAAACTCATGCGGATAGCGCTCCAGCGTGTCGAGCGGCATCTGCACGGCGTCGACAAGTTCGCGCTTGCGGATGGCGCGGCGTGTTGCGTCATGGCCGCAAAGCAGTTTCAGCGGCACGTCGAGAATCTGGCCGATGGTCTTGCGTGGGTTAAGCGAGGCCACCGGATCCTGGAACACATATTGAATGGTGCGGCCGAAGGCCCGCGAGCCCGACGAGGCCAGATCCGCCCAGGGTTTGTTGTCGATCAGCATGCTGCCGGATGTCGGCGCCTCCAGGCCAACCAGCATGCGCGCCAATGTGGACTTGCCCGAGCCGCTTTCGCCCACGATTCCCAGCGTTTCGCCGCGCCTGAGGTCGAGCGAGATGCCTTTGACGGCCTGAACCTCGTTGGACTTCCGGCCGAAAAGCGAACGCCCGCCGCCGAACGTTTTGACCAGATCGCGAATTTGCACCGCATTGTCGCTCATCGGCGGGCCTCCTGGAACAGTGGGCGGACACGGTCAAGGAAGCCATGGCCCTCGCCCAGTTCGGGCACGCAGGCGATGAGACGCTTGGTATAGTCGTGTTGCGGATCGGTGAGCACCGCCTGGGTGTCGCCCTGCTCGACGATTTCGCCATGCCGCATTACCGCGACCCGGTCGCAGACCTGGGCAACGACACCGAAATCGTGGGTGATGAGCAGCAGCGCCAAGCCGCGTTCACGGCGCAGGTTTTGCAACAATTCGAGGATGCGCGCCTGTACGGTCACATCGAGTGCAGTGGTGGGTTCGTCGGCAATGATGATGTCGGGATCATTGGCGAGCGCCATGGCAATGCCGACGCGCTGGCGCTGGCCGCCAGAGAGCTCATGCGGATAGGCCGAGGCGCGGCCGGCGGCGTCGCGGATACCGACCCTTTCCATCAGCTCGACGGCGCGGGCGCGGGCGGCGGACTTGCCGATGGACTTGTGTGCGAGGATGGCTTCGGCGACCTGATCGCCCACGGAAAACAGCGGATGCAGCGTGGTCAGCGGGTCCTGGAAGACATAGGCAACGCGCGCACCGCGCAGGGCGATCAAATCCTGTTCGCGCAGCGAGAACGTGTCCTTGCCCTCCACATAGACCGCACCCTCGGTGACGACACCGGGTGGCGAGGCAACTAGGCCCATGAGCGACAATGCGGTGACCGACTTGCCCGAACCGCTTTCCCCGATCAGGCCGAGGCATTCGCCCTTGCCGAGGCGGAAGCTGATGCCCTTGACCGCGGGAGTGATGGCATCGCCGGTATCAAAGCCGGTCGACAGGTTTTCGACCACGAGAGCAGGGGCATTCTCCAGCGTGGGGGCCGGCTTGGCCTTGCGATTGATCTTGGTGACGGCCATCGGACGGTCGAGCGCACCCGAGCGCAGGCGTGGATCGAGCACGTCACGGATACCATCGCCGAGCAGGTTGATGCTCATGACCAGGACAAAGATCATGATGCCGGGAATGATCGAGGCATGGGGCGCGGTGAACAATTGCGCACGGGCCTGGCCGAGCATGGAGCCGAGATCGGAGGTGGGCGGTTGCGCGCCGAGGCCGAGAAAGGAAAGGCCGGCGGTTTCCAGGATCATCCAGCCCACCGTGGTCGACATGGTGATGACGATGACCGGCAGCACATTGGGCAGCACTTCGGTGAACAGAATGGCCGCGTGGCTTTTGCCCGACAGGCGTGCCGCATCGACGAATTCGCGATTGCGGATGGAGACGGTGACGCCACGGATATTGCGCGCGAAGAAGGGGATATTGACCAGTGCAATGGCGTAGAGCGCGTTGAGCAGGCCCGGGCCGAGCGCGGCAACGATCGCGATGGCGAGCAGAATATAGGGAAAGGCCATCAGCATATCCACGAAGCGCATGAGAATGCTGTCGGTCGCGCCGCGCGCATAGCCAGCAACAAGCCCGATCACCGAGCCGAACAGGGCGGCGAGCGCGGTGGCGCTGATCCCGACCAGCAGGGAAACCTGCGTACCCCAGATGAGGCGCGAAAGGATATCGCGCCCAAGATGGTCCGTGCCCAGCAGATGGCCCGCAGTGAGTGGTGGCAGCAGACGGTTCGGCTGGTCGGTAATGTCCGGATTGGGGAGCGGCAGGATTGGCGCCAGCACCGCCACGATGACGATGAAGCCGAAAATGAACAGTCCGGCAGCCGCCAGGCGATTGGCCATCAGCAATTGCCAGTTGCTGCGGCGCTTGCGGGAAAAAGTCTGGGTGGGAGCGGTCATGTCGGTCATGCCTTGAGCCTCGGATCGAGCATGGCCTGGGCAACGTCGGCGAGCAGATTGACGAGCACATAGACCGTTGCAGCAACCAGAACGCCGCCCTGGACGAGCAGCAGGTCGCGGGTGGAGACGGCCTTGACCAGCATCTGTCCAAGCCCGGGCCACTGGAACACCGTTTCGATATAGACGGCGCCGCCGAGCACAAAACCGGCCTGAATTCCGAGCACCGGTATGATCGAGACCAGGGCCGCGCGGAATGCGTGGCGGTAGATGACCTTGTTTTCGGAAAGGCCCTTGGCGCGCGCGGTGCGGATGAAATCCTGCCGCAGCACTTCGAGCATCGCAGCGCGGGTCAGGCGCGCGACGACGCCGGTGGCGACGATGGCCAGGGTCGAGGCCGGCAGGATCAGGTGGCGCACAAGATCGGGCAGGTCGCCGCCGCCATACACGGCATACATGCCCGAGGCCGGCAACAGCCGCCATTGCACGGCGAAGAACAGGATGAAGACCAGACCAAGGAAAAAGGCCGGCATGGAAATGCCGATCAAGACGAAAAAGGTGACGATGCGATCGGTCCAGCCGAACTGACGCACCGCCGAGACAATGCCCGCGAGAATGCCGAGGATGGAACAGATGACGAGCGATGCACCGGCGAGGATGAGCGTGGCGCCGAACCGCTCGACCACCTCGTCGAGCACGGGCCGGTTGAGAATATAGGAGCGGCCGAAATCACCCTGGAGGAGATTGCCGACCCAGATGACATATTGCTCGGGCCAGGAACGATCGAGGCCCAGCGCCCGATTGATGCGCGCGACATTGTCGGGGGTGGCATAGGAGCCGAGGAGAGCCTGGGCCGGGTCGCCGGGGATCAGCTTCATCACCAGGAAGACGATGATGGAGAGGCCAAGAATGACCGGGATTGCGGCAAGGAGGCGCTTGGCGATGTAGGTGGGCATGGGTTCCTCCTTGGTGCAGCGCGTGGGGGAGGCCCCCCACCTAGCCTCCCCCTGAAGGAGGGGGAGGGAGAGTTCGCGTTTGCTGCGGGGGTGGTGAGCCACCGGCAGACTCCTCCCCCTGTTTCAGGGGGAGGTCGGGTGGGGGTATGCCGCCTTTGTTACTGCTTGGTCACATCCCGCAAGACCAGGCTGAAGTCTGGTTGCAGTTCGAAATCGCCGACGGCGCTGGTGACCACGGCATTCTGCTTCCAGTTGGCGACGAAGAGCCAGGGGGCATCTTCGTGGGTGATGGCCTGGACCTGCTTGTAGAGCGCGCCGCGCTCTTCCGGATCGGTCGAGATGCGCGCCTGGTCGAGCAAGGCGTCCACTTCCGGATTGGAATAATAGGACGAATTGAAGCCGCCCTCGGCCGGGAAGGCAGCGGTGCGCAGGGTGAGGAAGGGCAGGGTGTCGGGATCGGACGTCATCCAGGCCATCTCGGCCATGTCGCCCTTGCCTTCAAGACCCGGATTCACTTCCGAAAGGAAGGTGTTCCACTCATAGGTCTTGATCTCGACCTTGAGCCCGACCGCCGCCAGATCGGCCTGGATGGCCGTGCCCATGGGCACGGGATCGAGCATGCCCGAGCCGCCTTCGGTCACAAGAAACGTCAGGCTTGCGCCTTCCGCGCCAGCTTCGGCCAGCAGTTCCTTGGCTTTTGCCGGGTCGTAGGGATAGGGCTGGACGTCTTCGTTATAGGCCCAGTTGAAGGCTGGCGGGATCGGGCCGGCAGAGACGTCGGCCGTGCCCTGCAGCACGTCGTTGACCAGGCTTTCCTTGTTCACCGCATAGTTGACCGCCTGACGCACGCGCTTGTCGGCAAAGGGGCCGTCCTTGGCGTTGAGCATGACGTACCAGACATGGGGGCCGGTGGCTTCGACCACCTGGAAATTGGCGTCGTTGCGGAACTGGGCGACGTTGTCGGGCGGGGTTTCCAGCAGCACATCGATGCCGCCAGAAAGCATCTCGGCAACGCGGGTATTGGCGTCGGTGATGGGCCGGAAGATCACAGCTTCAAGCGATGGCGCACCATCCCAATAGGCGTCATTGCGCGAGGCGACGACGCTGGTATTGGACTGCCATTCCTCGAACTTGAACGGACCCGTACCCACAGGATGACGGCCGTAATCGGCGCCATATTGCGCGACGGCGGCGGGTGATACGATCAGACCTGTGGGCGAGGCCAGATTGCTCATGAACGGCGCGAACGGCTCGTTGAGCGTGAATTTCACCGTCAGATCATCGACCGCTTCGATGTCCTTGACCGAAGAGAAGAAGAAGGCCAGCGGGAAGGGGCCGGTCGAAGCGTAAGGGTGGTCTTCCTTCAACATGCGATCGAAGTTGAACTTGACCGCTTCGGCGTTGAACGGAGTGCCGTCGTGGAAGGTGACGCCTTCTCGCAGGTTGAAGGTGTATTCAAGACCGTCCTCGGAAATGGTCCAGTCGGTGGCCAGAGCCGGTTCGATTTCCAGCGTGCCGGGCGCATTGCGCACCAGGCCGTCATAGATATTGACGGCAATGCGGAAGTCATTCGAGGCGGTCGAGACATGCGGATCGAGCGATGCCGGCTCGGCGATCTGGCCGATCACCAGCACATTTGGTGGTGTCTGGGCCATGGCCGGGGAGACCAGGGCCAGGGCGGTGGCGGCGAGCAGAAGCGGCGCCAGGCCTTTCCAGTTGCGGATCATTGATAACCTCCTTGCGTTCCCTTGCCCTTGCCTCACGCGGTGGAGCATGTGAGAAGGGCTTCAGGTAATTTATCATCATAAATTTGCCGGCTGTCAATTTATGATGATAAATGACGCAAAGAGGATGTTGCATGACCTTTTCCATCGTCGCCCGCGACCCAAAAACCGGTGCCTTCGGCGTTGCCACCGCGACCGCCGGACCGATGGTTGGAGCGCTGGTGCCCCATACGCGCCAAGGTTTCGGGGCCGCGGCGACACAGGCGATGACCAACCCTTATCTGGCGATAGATGCACTCGGCGCACTCAACGATCTGGGGGCGGAACAGGCACTGCATCATGCCTTGACGAAGGACGACAAGGCAGACCTTCGCCAGGTGATCATCGTCGATCTCGATGGCTCGGCGGTTGGCTGGACGGGCGGTCAATGCATTGGATTTGCCGGTCATCTACTGGGCGAAGGCGTGGCCGTTGCCGGCAATATGCTCACCGGCGAGGCTGTTCTGGCCGATATGATGGATGCCTATCGCGACATTCTGGCGAAATCGTCCTTCGCAGCGGCCTTGTTTGCTGCGCTCCGGGCTGGTGCGGAAGCGGGCGGTGACAAGAGGGGGCTGGGCTCCGTGGCCCTCCGCGTTCACCATGGCCAGGCCTTTCCCGAAATCGACCTTCGGGTCGACATGTCGGATGCCCCTCTTGCGTCTCTCGAGGCCTTGTTGGAGCAAGCCACTCATGGTGGATATGCGGACTTCTTCGGCACGGTGCCTCGACGCTGACCGCTTGGCCGCTGCGGTCATCTTGGGTGCTTAACGCCCGACCCCAAACGAAATTTCATCCGTGCGGCTGACCAAATAACGCCCGCCGGTCCAATTTCGCCGCTTGCATGCGGTATGTTATTACATTACGAAATCCCGAAATTCATCGGGGGTCTTCATGAACATCCGCTCGCTTGCTGGCGTCGCTCTGGCGCTCAGCCTTTTCCTGCCGTTGGGCGCTCAGGCCCAGACGCTGGACTTTTCCTGGCAACTCAATGTCGGTCCGCTCAATCCGCACCAATATGGCGCCAACCAGATGTTCGCCCAATCCATGGTCTATGAGCCGCTGGTCAAGTACCAGGCGGACGGCTCGGTGGCTCCATGGCTGGCTGAAAGCTGGACCGTCTCCGAAGATGGCACGACCTACATCTTCAAGCTGCGGCCAGGTGTGAGCTTCTCCAATGGCGAGCCGTTCAATGCCGCCGCCGTGGTGAAGAACTTCGACACCGTCCTCGCCAACAAGGCTGACCATAGCTGGCTTGGCCTGGTCGCCGCCCTGGAGAAAGTCGAGGCGGTGGATGACCTGACCGTCGAGATCGTCACCAAGAAGCCCTACTATCCAATGTTGCAGGAGCTCTCGCTGGTGCGGCCTGTGCGCTTTCTGGCGCCCGCCGGCTTCCCGCCTTCCGGCAACACGGCCGAGGGCATTGCTGCGCCGATCGGAACGGGCCCCTGGGTGCTTTCGGAATCGGTGCTCGGCCAGTACGACGTGTTTGTCCGCAACGAAACCTATTGGGGCGACAAGCCGGCCTTTGAAAGCGTGCGGGTAAAGGTGATCGCCGATCCCAATACCCGCGCCATTGCCTTCCAGACCGGCGAAATCGACCTGATCTATGGTGCTGATGGGCAGGTGACGCCCGACACTTTCCACATGCTGTCGCAGAGCGGTTTTGAGTCGGGCGTGTCTGCGCCTTACGAGGCCATGGCCCTGGCCTTTCATTCGGGCAAGGCACCAACCAACGACCTGGCGGTTCGCCAGGCGGTGAACCACGCGATCAACAAGGACGCGATCATCGACAACGTGTTCTACGGCACGCAGCGCCGGGCGGACACGCTGTTCCCGACCACCATCCCCTATGCCGATATCGGTCTTGAACCCTATGCCTATGATCCTGCCAAGGCCGCTGCGCTGCTCGACGCTGCCGGCTGGACGCTGGCTGATGGCCAGACCGTCCGCTCCAAGGATGGTGTCGCGCTTGCCATCGAGTTGCTCTATCCGGCGCCAGACGCGACCATGAAATCGGTTGCCGAAGTGGTGCAGGCCGATCTGGCCGCCATCGGCATCGCCATTCGTCTCGTCGCCGCCGAAGACGCGGAATTCTATGGCCGCCGCACCGAGGGCAATTTCGAGATGATCTTCAACCCCACCTGGGGCGCCCCCTATGACCCGCACGCCTTCCTCAGCGCGATGCTGGTGCCCGTCAATGGTGGCTATCACGCGCTTTCGGGCCTGCCGGAGAAGCCCGCCGTCAACGCTGCCATCACCGCCGCGCTGAATTCGACGGACGAGACGGACCGACAGGCACGATATGACTTTGTCATGCGCACCCTGCACGAGGAAGCCCTCTACGCCCCGATCAGCAATCTGGCGGCGATCGGCGTGGTCGGGCCGGATGTCACGGGCCTGACCTTTGGCGCAACCTCCTACGACTTCCCGTTCGAAACGCTCAAGCCCAAGCAGTGAGGTTGCCGTGCTCGGCTACACGCTCCGACGCCTGCTGCTGCTGATCCCGCTGCTGCTGGTCGTTTCCTTTGCCATCTTCGCGATCATCCGGCTTGCGCCGGGTGATCCCGCATTTCCCTATCTGCGCCTGCAGAACATTCCGCCGACCCCGGAAGCGCTGAGCATGGCTCGGACGGCTCTGGGGCTCGACCAGCCTTTGCTCACCCAGTATTGGAGCTGGCTGACGGCGGCCTTGCAGGGCGATTTCGGTATTTCCTTTGCCACCAAGCGCCCTGTGCTCCAGGACATCGCCTATTATATGCCGGCCACGTTGCTGCTGGCGGGGATCGCGCTGGCATTCACGCTGATCGTCTCCTTTCCGCTCGGCATCTGGTCGGCGCGCTACAAGGATCGCTGGCCCGATCAGGTGGTGCGCACGATTGCCTTTTTCGGCGTGTCGACGCCTAATTTCTGGCTGGCCTTCCTGCTTATCCTGCTGTTTTCCGTGCAATTGCACTGGCTGCCACCCTTCGGCGCCGGGACCTGGTCCCATATGGTCATGCCCGTCATCACCGTGTCGCTGATGTCGCTCTCGATCAATGCGCGCCTGCTGCGGGCCAGCCTGCTCGAAAATGCCAATGCCCGCCACGTCGCCTGGGCTCGTATGCGCGGCCTCTCCGACCGGCAGGTCGAGCGGCGCCACGTGCTTCGCAATGCGATCCTGCCCGTCCTCACCGCCACCGGAATGCATCTTGGGGAATTGATCGGCGGGGCGCTGATCGTGGAGACCATCTTCGCCTGGCCCGGCGTCGGTCGCTATGCCGTCAGCGCCATTGCCAACAAGGACTTTCCGGTGATCCAGTGTTTCACCCTCTTCATGGTGGTCGTCTTCGTCGTCTGTAATCTCCTGGTCGATATCCTGACTGCGGCTCTCAATCCCCAGCTGCGGCTGGGCGAGGAGGCACAGGCATGAGCGCCGAGGCGACTCTGGGCGCCGTCTCCCCGGCCCCCAATTTCACACGTGGCGTCGGGCGAATTGCCATCGGCCTCGCCCTGATCGTCGTGCTGATCATGGCAATCGCGGCACTGTTCGCACCCCTCATCGCCCCGCACGATCCCAATCTTGTCAGCCTGGTGGAGAAGCTGCAGGGGCCCAGTGCCGGTCATTGGCTGGGCACCGACCATCTGGGCCGCGATATTCTCTCGCGACTGCTCTATGGAACGCGCATGTCGCTCGGCTCGGTCGTGCTCTGCATTGCCCTGATCATGGCGATGGCCATTCCCCTGGGCGGTGCCGCCGGCTTTATCGGTGGTCGGGTCGATCAGGCGCTCATGCGCTTCTGCGACGCCATGATGACCTTTCCCACGGTCGTCCTGGCGCTCTTTCTCATCGGCGTGCTTGGCACCGGCCTCACCAATGTGGTCATCGCCATCGCCATTTCGCACTTTGCCTTCTACGCCCGGCTGGTGCGCAGTGTCGTTCTCAATCTGCGCTCGGCCGACTATGTCACCGCATCGCGCCTCTCCGGTGCCAGCCGCCCACGTATCTTCATCGAGCACTTCCTGCCGCCCATCGCAGCGCAGATGGTGGTGCTGGCAACGCTCGACGTTTGCCACATGATGCTGCATGTTTCGGGTCTGTCCTTCCTCGGGCTCGGCGTCGAAACGCCCACTGCCGAATGGGGCGTGATGATTTCCGATGCGCGGCAATTCATCTTTACCCAGCCCATGCTGATCATCCTGCCGGGCCTATGCCTGCTGTTCTCGGTCATGGCGGCATATATCCTGGGCGAAGCCCTGCGCGATCGCCTCGATCCTCATGGCCATCAGGGACACCACCATTGATGACGCAACCGCAAACGCTCGCCATCGAAAATCTATGTATCTGCGCCCGGCGCGAGGGGCAGGATATCCAATTGGTTCGCGAGCTGTCGCTTACGCTCGAGCGCGGTGAAATTCTGGCCCTGGTGGGCGGTTCTGGCTCGGGGAAATCCATGACCTGTGCCGGCGCGCAGGACGTCCTGCCACCCGGTGTCTATCGGCGCGCCGGCCGGGTATTGGTCGATGGTAGCGACGTCGCACCCAAGTCATTGCGCGGCCGTACCGTCGCGACGGTGCTGCAGAACCCGCGTTCGGCCTTCAACCCGCTCCGCACCATTTTCGATCATGCGAGAGAGGTGCGACGCGTGGCGCGCGCCGACGCCGCCGAGGATCGGGCGGCGACGATCGCGGCCCTGTCTGATACAGGTCTCGACGAGCCCGAGCGCGCGCTCGCCCTTTATCCGTTCGAGATGAGCGGCGGCATGCTGCAACGCGCCATGATTGCCCTGGCGCTACTGTCGGGTGCTCCCTTTCTCTTTGCCGACGAACCGACGACCGATCTCGATCTCGTCGTGCAGGCCCGCATCCTCGATCTTCTCGAAGGTCTCGTCGCCAACCGCGGCCTCGGCATCTTGCTGGTCTCCCACGACATGGGCGTCGTGGCCCGGCTGGCGACCCGTGTCGCGGTGATGCAGGAGGGCCAGGTCGTCGAAGAGGGCAGTGTCGAGCGCATCTTCTCGGCGCCGCAGCACGCGGTTACCCGCGAACTCGTCGCCGCTCATCTCGCGCTCTATGCCGGAGAATCCGCATGACCGTGCTTCTCGGCGCCAGCCATCTCGACAAGACCTATCGCCGGCAGGCCCTCATTCGCAGCCATGCGCCACGCCAGGTGCTCTTCGACATCAATCTTGAGGTTCGGGCCGGCGAAAGCCTGGCAATTCTGGGCCGCAGCGGTTCGGGCAAGAGCACGCTCATGCGCCAATTGCTCGGCATCGAAACCCCGAGCGCGGGGCAGGTGCTCTTCGAGGGACGTGATCTCGCCACGCTTGACCGGTCCGGATGGCAGCATTTTCGCCGCTCGGTGCAGATGGTGTTTCAGGACTCCATCGGAGCGGTCAGTCCGCGTCAGCGCATCGGTCGCATCATCGCCGAACCGCTTCGGCACCTGAGCGTCCTCACGGCTGCCGAACGAGAGCACCGCGTCGAGCAATTGTTGACCGCGGTCGGCCTGAAGCCATCCGACGCCCTCAAGCGTCCGGGGCAGATGTCCGGTGGTCAGCTGCAGCGGGTCTGCATTGCCCGCGCTCTCGCCACTCAACCGCGCCTTCTGGTGCTCGACGAGGCCGTTTCTAATCTCGACCTCACGTTGCAGGGCCAGATTATCGAGCTGGTCGCGCATTTGCGTGCCGAGAGCGGCATGGCCGTCGTCTTCATCACCCACGATCTGCGTCTGGTTCGGCTGCTGTGTGAGCGCGTGATCGTGCTTCACCATGGCCGCATCGTCGAGGAAGGCCCCGTCGACCGGCAATTGCGCCTGTCCAGTGCTGAAGGGCGGCTGCTGCAATCGGCCATTCTGCCACCACGGCCGAAAACGATCGTGCAGAGCCAGAACATGCCCAATCCCGCAATGAGGTAGTTCGGGTGAACGGCATCGTATCGAGAGCGCAGGCGTGCGAAGTCCAGTCCGCGCCTGCGCTTTAGCTGTCGACCCCGATGGGGCCATGGCCGAGCAGGAAGCTGGTGAAGAACAGCGACCAGTCATTGATGATATGGGCCAGCGACGACACCCAAAGGTTCCGCGTAAGCAAGTAGGACATGGTCAGGACGATCCGTGCGGTGCCGATGGTGACGAGGCACTGCAGGATGTTCCAGTCATAGGTCGGCAGGTGCAGTGCCGCGAACCACAGTGTGGACACCGCGACCGCTACAATAATCGCACTGTGACGTGTCATGCCGAGGCGGGTCGCGCATAGCCACATCACGCCCAGCAGCGGCAGGATGGTCACTACTTCCTCGCCGACCAGTTGGATCAGCGTCGGCGACAAGAAGACCAATGTCTCGACAAAGCCCATGCTCGCCACGCTGGTGACAACGTTGTTGGGTGTCATGTCGATGAAGCGCGACAGGATGAAGCCGGCAACAAAGGAACAGGCGATGGTCAGCAGCCCAAAGCCGATGGCGATGGCGATGTCTTTGGCGCCGAATGGTCGGAACATGGCCGGTGGACGCCAGCCGCTCACAGCCATGAGCGCGACGAGCGGAATAGCGGTGAACAGGGCGGCCGAGACGAAGTTCAGCGGGAAATAGGGGAATGGCCAGAAGGTCAGCACCAAGAAAGCCATTGCACAGCTGGCCACCACAAGCGCCCAGCCGCCCGGGGTAATCGCGACAGGCTCCCCATTGTAATACGGATAGTCTGGTCCGCCGTTCATTCCTGCCCCCGAATGCGCCAGTAGGCCCGCGCATCGGCGAACCCTCGCAGCAATTAGGTCACAGACTGAAAGCCGCCGTCCACCGTAAAGTGGAATTGGGCGCACTTGCGGCGACGACCGGCCAGCAGCGCCCCCGCATCGAGGTTCATCGCGATCCAACTGGACTGGAGATTGGCCCGCTAGGCAGTTGATCCGCCCCCGACGCTGTGGCACCAATCCGCCCATTGTCCAACGAAAGCCATTGCCTTGACCACGCAGCGTGAAATCGCCCGCCGGGCAAAGACATCGCTCAAGACCGTATCGCGGGTCATCAACCGCGATCCCCTGGTCAATGCCGAGACACGTGCGCGGATCGAGGCCATCATTGCCGAAATCGGCTATGAGCCCTCGCAAGCGGCGCGGATGATGCGCTCGCAGCGCAGCAACGTCATTGGCTTTCTCGCTGATGGCGTGGCCACGTCCAGTTCATCCATCGACCTCATTCGCGGCGCCCAGGACGTGGCGTGGGAACGCGGCAAGCAGATGATGCTGTTCAATATCGAGCGCGGCACAGCCAGTGCCGCCAATGCCGACAGCCAATTGGCGGCGTTTCGGGCCGAAGCCATCATCTATGCCGCCGTCTTCCACCAGGAAGTCGATCTGCCCGATACCGGCGTGCCGCATGTTCTGCTCAATTGCTTCGATGTGAAACAACGCCACACCGCCATCGTCCCCGACGACTACCAGCTGGCCTATGACCTGACCCTCACCATTTTCGAGCGTGGCTACAAGCGGCCGGTTTTCCTCAATCTCAATTCCGACATCGTCGCCAGCCATCTGCGCGCCAAGGGATTTGCCGATGCTGCAGCGGCCATGGGTCACGATGTCAGCGGTGCCATCCACACCGCTGTGGTGTCGCGCGCCGGAACGACGCCGCGCCTCGCCACCCACGATATCCTGCCGCCGCTTTTCGTCGGCGATCAACAGCCCGATCTGGTGCTGTGCGGCCAGGACACCATGGCCATGAATGTCTATTTCGAACTCGGCGAATTGGGCCGGAAGGTCGGTCGCGACATCGCCGTGGCCAGCTTCGACAATCTCGAACCCATTGTCAGCCTGCTTCAGCCGGGCCTGTCGACGATGGAATTGCCCTATTATGAAATGGGGCGGACGGCGATGAACCTGGCCATCGATGGCGGGGAAGATCGCCAAGTCCTTCGCCTCAAAGGCAAATTCATCGAACGCGCCTCGATGTAACCTCCAAAATCGCATTGCAGCTATGCACTATTGACAACGTGAGACATTCTGCATTAGCAATTGTCTCACGTTGTCATAAAGCGATAACGCCGCTTTCGGAGGAGATTATCGATGAAGCATGCCCTTTACGCAGGGGTGGCTCTGGCCGCCTGCGTCATGTCCTCGCACGCCTTTGCCGGCCAGCTGACCGCCTGGGTGATCGATGGCGATAGCGAAAAACCCTATTTCACCCAGCTCGAAGAGAGCTTCAACGCCAAGTACGGCGCCGAAGGCATCACGCTCGATGTCGTGCCGATCCCGAGCTACAACGAAGCCATTCAGGCAGCGACCCTGTCCGGCGGACTGCCCGACGTGATCATGCTCGATGGCCCCAACATGGCTTCCGTGGCCTGGGCCGGCACCATCCAGCCGATCGGCGATCTGCTCGATCCCGAAATCATCGCCGACCTCCTCCCTGCCATCAAGGCGCAGGGCACCTATGGTCCGGAAGAAGAGTTCTACTTCGTCAGCCCTTATGACTCTGGCACGATCCTGTGGGGCAACAAGGCGCTGCTCGAACAGGCCGGCGTGCGCATCCCGACTACCGTCGAAGATGCCTGGACTCGCGAGGAATTCGCCGATGCCCTGGCCAAGCTGAAGGCACTGCCCGGCATTGAATGGCCGCTCGATGTCAAGATGAACTATGGCGCCGGCGAGTGGATGACCTACGGCTTCTCGCCCTTCGCCCAGTCCAATGGCGGCGACATCATCGATCGCACCACCTGGGTGGCCGATGGTACCATCAACTCCGAGGCCAATATCGACACGCTGACCACGCTCCAGAACTGGAACAAGGCCGGCTATATCGTTCCGGCCAGCGCCGGCGACAACAAGTTCTATGGCGAGAAGACTGCCGCCCTGTCCTGGGTCGGCAACTGGATGTGGCCGGCCCATCGCGAAGGCCTGGGCGACGATCTCGTCCTGATCCCGCCGCCGGCATTCGGCGCCAAGGGCCCGATCTCGGCCAATGGCGGCTGGGGCTGGGCAGTCCCCACGTCGTCCACCAATCTCGATGACGTCAAGGTCTTCCTCAACTACGCCATGTCGAGCGAACAGGTCGCGGCCTATGCCGACACCACCGGCTATGTCCCTTCGCGGGCCTCGGCCATTCCGCTGTCCAAGACTTATGGCGAAGGCGGCGAAGGCGAGATCTTCGCCAAGCTGGCCGGCTGCTGTGCCGTCGTCCGTCCGGTGCACCCGGCCTATCCGGTGATCACCAATGCCTGGGCCACCGCAGTGGTTAACGTCCTGTCCGGTGATGTCGACGTGAAGGCCGAGCTCGATCGCGCCGCCCAGACTATCGACCAGGACATTGCCGACAACGACGGCTATCCGCCTTTCGGGCAGTAAGCCGCATCACGGGCGCGCTTCCTCACGGCGCGCCCGTATTCTTTTCAGGGGCCGAACCAAGGCCGGAGGATTTCTCATGCGTATCAGGACCAAGGGGCAGGGCCAGGAGCTGGCCATGCTGCTGCCGGCGCTGATCTTCATCACCGCCCTTATCGTCTTACCCTTCCTGCTCTCGGTCTGGTTCTCGTTCACCGACCAGCGCCTGGTGCCGCGTCCGATCCCCACCAAGTTCATCGGCACCACCAATTACGAGCGCATGTTCGTCGATCCCCTGTTCTGGCAGGCGATCTGGAACACGGTGCTGTTCGCGCTGATTGTGACGCCGGTGCAGCTGGCCATGTCGCTGGGCGCCGCGCTGATCCTGAATTCGGCCATTCCCTTCCGCGGCTTCTTCCGCTCGGTCGCCATTCTGCCGCTGCTCCTGCCGATGACCGTCATCGTCTCGATCTGGGCGGTGCTGTTCCGCATTCCCTCCGGTCCGTTCAATGCGGTCTATCAGTGGTTCGCCGGGCAGGGCGCCTATGTCGATTTCCTTGGCAATCCGTCCACCGCCATGCTGTCGGTTGTGGCGCTCTCCGCCTGGGCCACCTTCCCCTATCAGATGCTCATCTATCTGGCGGGTCTGCAGGACATCCCACAGGACCTTTACGAAGCCGCCAAGCTCGACGGCGCCAAGCGCTGGCAGCGTTTCCGCTATGTCACCTGGCCCGGCCTGCGCAACGTCAACATCTTCCTGATCATCATCACCACGGTGGGTGCGCTGAAGCTGTTCACCCAGGTGGATATCCTCACCAAGGGTGGACCCAACGGGGCCACGACGACGATCATCCATTACCTGTTCAAGCAGGGCTATGCGACCCAGAAGGTCGGCTATGCCTCGGCCGTCGCCGTGTTCTTCTTCCTCGCCGTCACCGCCATCGCGCTGTTGCAGCGCCGGTTCCTCAAGAATGAGGGAGAAGCCTGATGCGTATTCCCCGCGACGCTATCCTGCCGTCCCTGTTCGCGCTGGTCCTGGCGCTGGGCGTCTTGTTGCCACTCCTCATGATGGTCACCATCAGCCTCAATCCCAACGAGCAGGACATCATGGTCTCCATGGGCTCGATCCGCTCGTTCATTCCCCATGTCCTGAGCCTGCAGAACTATGTCGAAGTCTGGACCGACCCGGTGCACCCATTCGGCCGTTACCTCGCCAATACCGCCTTCATCACCTTCTCGACGCTGGTCCTGTCCATCCTGTTCAATTCCATGGCCGCCTTCGTGCTGGCCCAGGGAACTCTGGCCATCCGCAAGCCGGTGATGATCCTGATCCTCGCTACCCTGGCCGTGCCCGGGGAAAGCCTGGTGCTGCCGCAATTGATGATGGCCGGTTGGCTGGGACAGGTCGACAGCTACCAGGTGCAGATCGTGCCGGGTGTCGCCAATGCCATGTCGATCTTCCTGTTCTACCAGTTCTTCTCGCGGCTGCCGAAGGAGCTCATCGAGGCGGCGCGCATCGACGGCTTCTCCTTCTTCCAGATCTACCGGCATGTCGCCATGCCGCTGTCCAAACCTGTCATCTCGGCTATTGCCGTCCTGCAGTTCCTCGAAATCTGGAACGCCTATCTCTGGCCGGTCATGGTCACGCGCGGCCCCGAATATCGGCCCCTGTCGGTCGCCATGTCCGCCTATTTCGGCACCAACCAGGCCGCCTGGGGCAATATCATGGCCTTTGCCGTGTCCATGGCCATCCCGGTCATCCTCTTCTTCCTCATTCTCCAGCGCCAGTTCATCGCCTCGGTGATGTCCTCCGGCGTCAAGGGCTAGGCCATGACTGAAAAATACCGCCCCAACCTGCATTTTTCCCCGCGTGCCGGCTGGATGAACGACCCCAATGGCATGATCCGCAAGGACGGCGTCTGGCACCTGTTCTTCCAGCACGATCCCGACAGCATTGTGCATGGGCCGATGCATTGGGGCCACGCCACCAGCACTGATCTGGTTCATTGGGACGAGCAGCCCATCGCGCTCTTTCCCACCGATCTCGGGACCTGCTTTTCCGGCAGCGCGATTGAGACGGACGATGGGGTAAAACTCTTCTACACCGCCCATAGCCGTACTCCTGCAGGCGAGGACTATCAGGTCCAGTGCCTCGTTCATGCTGACGCCGATATCGGTGCGTTCGAGAGCGATGGCGCCAATCCCGTCGTTCCCAATCCCGGCCTCACGGCCTTCCGCGACCCCAAGGTCATCTGGCACGCAGCGAGCGGCAAATGGGTGATGCTGGTGACCGAAGGCCAATCCATCGGCTTTTACGGCTCGACCGATCTCAAAAGCTGGACCCATCTCTCCAGCTTCGGTGAAAGCCATGGCCGCCATAGCGAAGGCCCTTGGGAATGCCCCGATATGGTGCCGCTGACGGCAGCCGATGGCAGCGTGGTCTGGGTACTCATCGTCGGCCTCAATCCCGGCGGTTATGCGCTGGGATCGGGTACCCAGTATTTCCTGGGCCAGTTCGATGGCACCAGCTTCACCAATGCCAATGCGCCCGAAACCGAGCTCTGGCTCGATTATGGTCGCGACTATTACGCCGCCCAGACCTTTTTCGAGCGCGGCGGCACCGAAACGCCGGTCGCCATCGCCTGGGCCAGCAACTGGCTCTATGCCCGCCAGACCCGCACTGCGGCGTTCCGCGGGGTCATGTCGCTGCCGCGCCAATTGCGGCTGGTCGATACGCCGGATGGCCTGCGCGTCGCTTGCCGCGTTCCGGCCGTGGCGGAAGCGGGTATTGCCGAAGCCGGACTGCCGGGCACCAAGCGCACCGACCTCATGGCCGATCTCGAAGTGGGCGAAGAGCTGGTGATCACCCTGTTCGGCGAGCGCGAGCCGAGCTTCGTCGTCCGTCGTGCCAGCGTCGGTCGAGGCAGCATCCGCACTATTCGCCATGCGCTCGACGGGCTCGACCACTTCGCGCATGACTATGCAGTCGATCTGCCCTGGCCAGAAAACGGCATGCTCGATCTCACTGTTTATGTCGATCGCGGGCTGGTTGAACTCAGCGCTGCCGATGGGCTGGTGTGGATCACCAACCTGTTCTTCCCGGCCGATCCGGAAGCCCCGCTCGCCGTGGGCCTGTTGGAGCCGGCCAATGCGTAGCCTTCTGGCCGCATTGCTTCTGGGCACCTGCGCCTCCGTTCAGGCGGCGCCGCTCTACTTCGCTGGCGAAACCGCCGGCGTCGGTGATCCCAATCCTTTTTACGAAGACGGCACCTATTCGGTGTTTTACCTGCAGAACCAGGGCCGTCACCCCTGGTTCATGTCTCAGAGTTCCGATCTCGGTGAGTGGTCACAACCGGTCGAGACCGTCCCTGTGGGCGAAGCCGGCGCGCCCGACTACTGGACTGGTAGTGGCAGCGTCATCGCTGACCCCAAAGGCGGCTATCGCCTTTATTACACCGGCCACGATCCCGAAGGCCGGCCGAAGGAAGTAACCATGGAGGCCCGCTCCGCAACGCTGGCTGGACCCTGGACGAAAATTCCTGAAACCACCTTCGCCGGCCTTCCCAGCTATGACGAATGGGATTTTCGCGACCCCTTCGTGTTCTGGAACGAGGATGCCGACGCCTGGTGGATGCTGCTGACGACGCGGCACGACGGCAAGGCCGCCATCGGCCTCTACACCTCACCCGATCTCGGCCAATGGGCCGCTGCTGATCCGATCTACGCCGAAGAATCGCCCCTCAATCTGGAAGTGCCCGACCTGTTCAGCGAGGGTGATGACTGGTTCCTGCTCTATTCCGATCAGCGCGATAATGCGCGCCAGGTCCGCTATCTCACTGCCGAAACCAGCGTCGGGCCCTATGCCTATGGCGCCTACGATGCTCTCGATGGTCGCGGCTTCTATGCCGGCAAATCCGCGGGCACCGGCGATGAGCGCCTGCTGTTCGGCTGGGTGGCGCACAAGAATCTGCGCAAGGATGCGATGAACCTCGTCTGGGGTGGCGATCTCATCATGCACGCGCTCAAGCGAGCCGATGATGGTGCTCTGGCGGTCAGCCTGCCCAAAGGCCTCGCCAACCAGTTCGACACCGCGCGCGTCACGCTGTCGCCGGAAAACCTTGAGATCGGCACGCCCGAGACCGCCTTGCGCGCGCGCGCCGCGCTTTCGGTAGAACCCGGTACCCGCTTCGGCCTCAGTTTCACCGCCACCAATTCGGGCCGCGTCAGCACGCTGGAAATCGACACGACCAAGGGCGAAGCGGCTTTTCTCTACAATGGTGACCCCAGTGGCGCGCCGCGCGTCGCCTTTCCGCCCAGCGCTGACGGGGCTTACACGCTCGACCTGGTCATCGATCCCGATCTGGGTCTGGGCGTCCTCTATATCAACGATTTTCGCGCCCTGAGCTTCCGCTACTACCGGGTGGGCGCCACCACTGTTTCGCTGTTCGCCGATGACGGTTTTGCCACGCTCGATGGCACCGTGTCCCTGCGCAGCACCGATCGCACCGAGGAGAAGCCCAATGGCTGATGTCGTCTTCACCGCCGTCCAGAAACGCTATGGCGCCGTCGAGATCATTCCCGGTCTCGATCTGGCCATCCCTGATGGCTCCTTCACCGTCTTGGTCGGGCCCTCGGGCTGCGGCAAGTCCACGCTTTTGCGCATGATTGCGGGCCTCGAAGAAGTCTCTGGCGGCTCCATCCATATCGGGGGCGACGACGTCACCACCCGCGATCCCTCCCAGCGCGGCATCGCCATGGTGTTCCAGTCCTACGCGCTCTATCCGCATATGAGTGTCGCCGACAATATCGGTTTCGGCCTCAAACTTTCAGGTATGCCCAAGGCCGAGATCGCGGCTCGGGTAAAGGATGCGGCGGACACCCTGCAACTCACCCATCTGCTCGATCGCAAGCCCAAGCAGCTGTCCGGCGGCCAGCGTCAGCGCGTCGCCATTGGCCGCGCCATCGTGCGCAAACCCAAAGTGTTCCTGTTCGACGAACCGCTGTCCAATCTCGACGCCGCCCTGCGCGCCCAGATGCGCGTCGAACTGGCCGAACTGCACAGCCGCATCGGCGCCACCATGGTCTATGTGACGCACGATCAGGTCGAGGCCATGACCATGGCCGACCGGATCGTCGTGCTCAATGGCGGCCGCATCGAACAGGCCGGCGCGCCCATGGAGCTCTACCGCAAGCCCGCCACCCCCTTCGTTGCCGGCTTCATCGGTTCGCCCAAGATGAATTTCGTCACCGGTCCCGAAGCCGAGAAACTTGGCGGTGAACTGGTGGGCGTCCGCCCCGAGCATCTGCGTATCGACGAGACCGGTCCCTGGACGGCGACCATCCGCCATGTCGAACATCTGGGCGCCGAAACCCTCATCCACGCCGATGCCGAAGCCATCGGTCCCATCACCATCAAGGCCGAAGGCGATGTGCCCCTGGCCAGCGGCAAGTCCATCCGCATTGGCTTCAAGCCCGAAGATCTCCACCGCTTCGTCGGCGGCCGCCGGCAGGAATAGGGCTTTCAGAACCGAGACGGCCAGCCTATTGCAGAACGGAGCGCAGGCCTGCGGCGAGGTAACCCGCCCATTGGCGCCGCCCAGCCTCCTCGGCGATCAAGTCGTTGACGATTTCGAAGCCGCAGGCCGGTTTGCCTGAGCTCCAGCAATGGTAGTCGAGCGTGAAGGAGCCGCCGCCGATGCCGCTATAGGGGGCATTGTCGGCAATGGTCAGGCCGAATTGGTCGCCCAGGCTCTGCGCCAGCATCCGCGCAAAGCCGCTATCCTCATGCCAGATCGTGCCGCCATCCATGGTGCGCATGCTGCCCAGCGCCAATTGCCTGGTGCAGGAATGCAGCGCGAAAAATGCCGGATTGGCATGGCGTGCCCGCATCGCCGCCCATTGCTCCGCCACAGCGGCATGAAACGGCCAGAAATAGCGCTCCTGCCGGTCCATCCGGTCTGCCTCGGACAGGCAGATATTTCCGGGGATAAGAACGCCATCGCTGCTTTCCGGGATAGACTGGCTGTCGGCAATCCAGCGATTGGTGTCGAGCACCAGTCGTGACTGCCCGGTCAGCACGGCGGGGGCGTCCAGCGCGGCCGAGAGCATCCGCACCACCGGTTCGATGCCGAGGTCGAGCGCGATGTGGAGGGTGTCGCAGCCGGGCGCCAAACCCAGTCCGCTCAATGCGGGCGGGATATGCGCGCTGGCGTGATCGCACACGATGAGACAGGGGAATGAGCCGTTCCCATTGATGATCTCGATCATCTCAACTCCATTGGGCAGCGACGCACACGGGCAGGCGACGCAAGTTTGTGCACCATGCATGCAAACGAAGCATTTGCTATTTAAGGTACGATATTTCGAACGAAGTTCTGTCGCGATATGATTCTATAGCAATTTTTTCCATTATCGTTCATATTTTTAGAATGCAAGCTGAAGAGCAATTTGCTTAAGTGGCGGCGCATCAAAAAGGGGGAACGTAATGTCCAGAATGCTTCTCGCTCTGTTTCTCGCCACCACTGCAATGGCTGGCACCGCGTCCATGGGAGCAGCCCAGGAGCTGCGTTTCGCCTCGAGCGGCGATGCCGTGTCCATGGACCCCTATATCCGCAACGAGGTCTTCACCTACAGCTTCCTCGGCAATGTCTATGAAGGTCTGGTGCGCCGGAACCCGGATTTGACCATCGCGCCGGAACTGGCCGAAAGCTGGGAGATGGTTTCCCCGACCCAGTGGCGCTTCCATCTGCGCCAGGGCGTCAGCTTCCACGATGGCAGCCCCTTCACCGCCGATGACGTGATCTTCTCGGCCGACCGTGTGCGCGCCGGCGATTCCGATTTCAAGAACCGCCTGAGCGGCGTCACCGAAGTGGTCAAGGTCGACGACTACACCGTCGATTTCATCACCGCCGAACCCAACCCCATTCTGCACTTTACCTGGCCCAATTGGTACATCATGTCCAAGACCTGGGCCGAGGCGAATGGGGTCGCCGATGCCAGCCGCGCCACCGATGTCGAAAATTTCGCGACGCTGCATGCCAATGGTACCGGTCCGTTCAAGCTCGTGACCCGCGAGCCCGGCATCAAGACCACGCTTGAAGCCAATGACGGCTGGTGGAACGAGGCCAATAAGGCCGGTAACGTCGAGAGCGTCACCTATACCCCGCTGCCGAACGACGCCACCCGCGTCGCCGCCCTTTTGTCGGGCCAGATGGACATGGTCTATCCCATCCCGGTGCAGGACATTCCGCGCCTCGAGGCTGCGCCCAACGTCAAGGTTATCGCCGGCCCCGAAGTGCGCACCATGTATCTGACCATGAACCAGTGGAAGGATACGCTGCCCGGTTCCGCCGTCGAGGGTGAAAATCCCTTCAAGGACCAGCGGGTTCGCGAGGCCGTCTATCGCGCCATCGATATCGACCTGATCAATCAGCGCATCATGCGCGGCCAGGCCACTGCCGCCGCCCTGATGGTTGCCCCTGGCGTCAATGGCTTCACCGACGAGATCGAGCGCTATGCCTACGATCCGGAAAAGTCCAAGGCGCTCCTGGCCGAGGCGGGCTATCCCGATGGCTTCAAGCTGACCTTCCAATGCTCGAACGACATGTATCTCAATGACGAGGCCATCTGCCTTGCCATCAGCTCCATGCTCGCCCGCGTCGGCATCGAGGCCGACACCAATGTGCAGGCGCGCGCGCAATATCTCGAAGCCGTGCTCTCCCCGAACATGGATTTCGGCCTCGCCATGCTGGGCACCACCCCGGCAAGCCTCGACAGCCACATTGCGCTCTTCTCGCTGCATATGTGCCCACGCCTGTCCGAGGATCGTCCGATCTGGGCAGCCGATGACATCAAGAGCTTGGTGGCCGGTACGTCCAACTATGCCGGCTACTGCAATCCGGAAGTCGATGCGCTGTCCAAGCAGATCCTCAGCGAGACCGACGAGGCCAAGCGCGACGAGCTGATCAAGCAGGCCTGGACCATCACCACCGATGATGTGGCCTATATCCCGCTGATGCAGTCCTGGTCGGCCTGGGCCACCGCCGCCAATGTCACGCTCGAGCGCCGCGCCGACAACGTCTTCGACTGGCGCTACGTCACCATCGACTGATTTCGGTTTCCGGGCGCGGTATTGCCGCTGCGCCCGGCCTTTCCCGTCAACGCCGACCCGAGGCCGGTATGCTTTCCTTCCTGTTCAGGCGCCTGGTGCAGTCGGCCTTCGTGCTGCTGGTCGTTGCGCTGCTGTCCTTCATCATGTTCCGCTATCTGGGCGACCCGGTCGCGCAGCTGGTGAATGAAGATGCCACCTATGCCGACCGCATGGCGCTGCGAAACCAGATGGGGCTCGACGAGCCGATCTGGGTGCAGTTCGCCCATTTCGTCGGCCGCGTCCTGCAGGGCAATTTCGGCCTTTCCTATCAGATGGGCCAGCCGGTTTCCCGCCTCCTGGCCGACCGCCTGCCGGCCTCGATCGAACTGAGCCTCGTCGCCTTCGGCATCTCGCTGGTGCTCGGCATTCCCATGGGCATCTATGCCAGCCTCAAGCCCAACAGCTTTGGCGCTCGCGCCATGATGATCCTGTCGCTGGTCGGCATTTCCTTGCCCACCTTCTTCATTGGCATCATGCTGATCCTTTATTTCGGCGTCGAACTCGGTTGGCTGCCCACCTTCGGACGTGGCCAGGTGGTCAATGTCCTGGGCTGGCCTACCGGCCTGCTCACCGTTTCGGGGCTGCAATCCATCATCCTGCCGGCCATCACGCTCGGCTTGTTCCAGCTCACTTTCATCATGCGCCTCGTGCGCGCCGAAATGCTGGAAATCCTCAAGACCGATTACATCAAATTCGCCAAGGCCCGTGGCCTCAGCGCCCGCAAGGTCTATTTCGGCCATGCCCTGAAAAACACCATGATCCCGGTCATGACCATTGCCGGTCTGCAGCTGGGCTCGATCATCGCTTTCGGCATCATCACCGAAAGCGTGTTCCAGTGGCCGGGCATTGGCTTGCTTTTCCTGCAGGCCGTCTCGACCGTAGATATCCCGGTGATCTCCGCTTACTTGCTCCTGGTCGCGGTGATCTTCGTCACGGTCAATCTGATCGTCGACATCCTCTATTTCCTCATCGATCCGCGCTTGCGCGTCAACGCGAGCTGAGGCCCGCCATGTCAACCGCTACCAAAACTTCGCTTTTCGCGCGCATGACCGATAGCGAGCTGTTCTATCGCTACATCAATTCGCCCACCACGGTGATCGCTACCATTATCGGCCTGGCCATGGTGCTGGCGGCGGTGCTGGCGCCCTGGATCGCGCCGCAAGACCCGTTCAACATGGCCGAGCTGGATCTGTGGAACTCGCTGCTGCCGCCCGCCTGGCACGAAGGGGGCGACATGCGCTTCCTGCTCGGGACCGACGATCAGGGCCGCGACCTGCTCTCGGCCCTGCTCTACGGCACCCGCACTTCGCTGATGGTGGGCGGCATCTCCGTGCTTATCGCCGTCGTCGTGGGCATCGCGGTCGGCCTGATCGCCGGCTATGTCGGCGGCGCCTTCGACGCCATCGCCATGCGTATCGTCGATATCCAGATGACCTTCCCGGCCATCATGGTGGCGCTGTTGATCGACGGTGTCAGCCGTAGCGTGTTGCCGCGCGACCAGCATGACAGCCTCGCCATCTTCGTCATCATTTTTGCCCTCAGCCTTTCCATCTGGCCGCAGGTTGCCCGCACCGTGCGCGCCTCCACCATGGTGCAGGCCAAGCGCGAATATGTGCTGGCCGCGCAGGTGATCGGCATTCCCCCGCTCACCATCATGTTCCGCCATGTGCTGCCCAACGTTCTGGGCCCGGTGCTGGTTATCGCCACCATCAATGTCGGCCTCGCCGTGCTGGGTGAAGCCACCCTCAGCTTCCTCGGTGTCGGCATTCCCGCCTCCCAGCCGTCGCTGGGCACGCTCATCCGCATGGGCAATGGCTTCCTGTTCTCCGGCGAGCAATGGCTGGTGATCTTCCCCGGTATCACGCTGGCGCTGCTGGTGCTGTCGGTCAACCTGACTGGCGACTGGCTGCGCGACGTGCTCGACCCCAAGCTGCGCTGAGGAGACCGACCATGACACTTCTCTCCATCAAGGGCCTGCGCGTCGAATATCCCGGCCGTAAGGGTACTTTCGTCGCCGCCACCGGCGTTGATCTGACTGTCGCGCGGGGCGAAATTCTCGGCCTGGTCGGTGAATCGGGCGCCGGCAAGTCCACCATCGGCAGCGCCATCATGGGCCTGCTCGATTTTCCGGGCCGCGTCACCGCCGGCGAAATCCTCTTCGAAGGCCAGAAGATCGATGCCACCGACAGGGCGGCGCTGCAGGCGCTGCGCGGTCGCCGCATCTCGATGATCTTTCAGGATCCGCTGACTAGCCTCAATCCCATCTACACGGTGGGCCACCAACTGATCGAAACCATCCAGTCGCACCTGCCGCTGGACCACGCTGGAGCGCGTAAGCGGGCCATCGAAATGCTCGACGCCGTGGGCATTGCCGAGCCCGAAGTGCGGGTCGATCAATATCCGCATCAGTTCTCCGGCGGCATGCGCCAGCGCGTCGTCATTGCCCTGGTGCTCTGTTCCGAACCCGACCTCATCATCGCCGACGAGCCGACCACGGCGCTCGACGTCTCCGTGCAGGCGCAGATCCTCAAGCTCATCAAGAAGCTGGTGGCCGAGCGCGATGTCGGCGTCATTCTCGTCACCCACGACATGGGCGTCATTGCCGAAACCGCCGATCGCGTCATGGTTATGCATCGCGGCCAGGTGGTGGAGACCGGCGACACCCATCAGGTCATTCACGAGCCGCGCCACGACTATACCAAGTCGCTGATCGCCGCCGTGCCGCGGGGCGACAGGAGCCTTCACCGCTTCCCGCGCGTCGTCTACAAGACCGACAATGCCACGCCCGAAAAGCAGATTGACCTCGGCACCCATTGGCTGGGTCGCGCCGCCAACGCCGCCACCAGCACCGAAGGCAAGGCTCTGGTCGAGGTCCGCAATCTCGATCTGCGCTTTCTGACCCGCAATGCCATGCTGCCGCGCAACCGGCGCTATTTCAATGCCGTGCGCGATGTCAGCTTCGATATCCGCGAGCGCGAAGTGCTGGGGCTGGTCGGCGAGTCCGGCAGCGGCAAATCCACCATCGCCCGCGTCCTGGCCCAGATCTACCGCCCCACCAGCGGCACCTTTACCTTTGGCGGCAAGCTGGTCGATGCCAAATTGCCCAGCCGCGAAGCCATGGCGATCCGCACCCAGATCCAGATGATCTTCCAGGATCCCTATTCCTCGCTCAATCCGCGCATGCGGGTCGATCGCATCATCGCCGAGCCCATCCGCCACCACCGCTTGGCGGAGAACGAGACCGAACTGCGCGGCATCGTTCAAGATCTGCTCGAAGTGGTCGGGCTCGGCGCCGCGGCGGCATCGAAATTCCCGCACGAATTCTCCGGTGGCCAGCGCCAGCGCATCGCCATTGCCCGAGCGCTGGCCACCCGTCCGCGCTTCCTCATCTGTGACGAGCCGACATCGGCGCTCGACGTCTCCATCCAGGCGCAGATCCTCAATCTGCTCAAGGATCTGCGCGACGCGCTCAATCTCACCGTGCTGTTCATCAGCCACGACCTGCCGGTGGTTCGCCAGATGTGCGACCGCGTCATCGTCATGCGCAACGGTGCCATCGTCGAGGAGGCAGAAGTCAACGATCTCTTCAATGCCCCAAAGTCCGACTACGCCAAGGAACTGCTGAACCTGATGCCCTCGCTCTGAGGACATCGGCTTCTGGACAATCGAGGAACGCCATGACCGAAACCAATGCCAAGCGCGAAGTCGAATGGGCACGCATGACCGCCCCCGAGCTCAAGGCGCTGGCCATGAGCGGCAAGGCGCTCGCCATTCTTCCCGCCGGCGCGCTCGAGCAACATGGCCCGCATCTGCCTGTTATCGTCGACACGGCCAGCGCCAATGCCGCCTCGCTTGCTGCGGCGCAGGAGGTTGCGGCGGACATGCCGGTGGCGGTTCTGCCGCCGCTGTGGATGGGTATGAGCGAGCACCATCTGCCGTTCGGCGGCACCATCAGCCTCGATTACGCCGCCTATCGCGCCGTGCTTGCCGCGATTGTCCGCTCGCTCAAGGCTATCGGCTTTGCACGCCTGTTGATCGTTAACGGCCATGGCGGCAATATCGAGGGGCTGAATCTGTCGGCGCGCGAATTGGCGGTAGAACACGACATGCCCATCGCCACCATCATGCCCTGGATGAACGCCCGGGCCGAAATCACCGCGCTGATGGAAAGCGCTGCGCCCGGCCATGCCTGCGAAGGTGAGACGTCCCTGATGCTGGCCATTGCAGGCGATCTCGTGCGCACTGAGAAATTCGAGGAAGCCGCATCCTCGACCATCGCGCCCACCAATGCCCCGCCGGGCATTTCGCGCTTCTATTCCTTCGCCGAGCGCGCCCCCCAGACCGGTGTCATGGGCGATCCGCGCAAGGCCACTGCCGCCAAGGGCGAAGCGGTCCTCGCCATTCACAAGCGCCTGGTGGTCGAGGCCATCCGCAACGAGCGTGTCTGGTCGCAGCCCGATGCCGTCTGGCAAGAGGGCAGGGGCCTGCGTACACAGGACGGCCCGCTGGCGCCGTCAAAGTCCTAGGAGAAAATCATGTGCCGCTTTCTCGCCTATCTCGGAGCGCCGATCTTTCTCGATGAGCTGGTCTATACCCCGGCCCATTCGCTGATTCACCAATCTCTGCACGCGACCGAGGCCAAGACCGAGACCAATGGTGATGGCTTCGGACTGGGCTGGTATGGCGACCGCACCGAGCCGGGCATCTATCACGAAGTCCTGCCCGCCTGGTCCGACCAGAACCTGCGCAGCCTCTGCGGCCAGATCCGTAGCCGCCTGTTCTTTGCCCATGTGCGCGCCTCGACCGGCACCGCACTGTCGCGCTCCAATTGCCATCCCTTCCGCCACCAGGCTGACCTGTTCATGCATAATGGCCAGATCGGCGGCTATCGCCACCTCAAGCGCCAGATCGAAACCGTCCTGCCCGACACGCTTTACGAGCATCGCCTGGGCACTACCGATTCCGAGGCGCTGTTTCTCATGGCTCTCGCCAATGGCCTGCGCGACGAACCCATTGCCGCCATGGAGCGCACTTTGGGTACGGTCCAATCCATGCTTGATCGCGCCGGCATCACCGAACCCCTGCGCTTCACCAGCTGCTACACCAATGGCGAAACCCTCTGGGCCTATCGCTGGGCCTCTGACGACAGGGCGCCGAGCCTTTATTATCGCGAGGAGGAGGGCGGCTATCTCGTCGTCTCCGAGCCGATCGACGAAGGCACCAAGTGCTGGAACGTGGTCCCCAAGCAGTCGGTGCTGCGCGTCGATGCCGGTGGCATCCACATCGAGCCGATGAGCATCGCTTATGGAGTTGCAGCATGATGGCCGCCTCCCTCGCACCCCGCACCGAGCCGGTGATCCCCAGCATCGACTGCCCCAACCGCGCCTGGACCCGTCAGGCCCTGGTGCTGCTCGAGGCCGAGGGCCGCCGTTCGGCCGACACGCACCTCATTCCCCTGCCGATCCGGGGTTTTGAGGATACGCCCTTCTATCTCAAGGATGAATCCGCCCACCCCACCGGCAGCCTCAAGCATCGCCTGGCGCGTTCGCTCTTCCTCTACGGCATCTGCAATGGCCTCATCCGCAAGGGCACGACGCTGACCGAAGCTTCGTCCGGCTCCACCGCCGTCAGCGAAGCCTATTACGCGCGCATGCTCGGGCTCGATTTCATCGCCGTCCTCCCCGCGCGCACCAGCCCCAGCAAGATTGCCGCCATCACTCAGCAGGGCGGCCGGTGCCATCTGGTGGAAGATGGGAGCACCATCTACCAGGTCGCTGCCGATCTGGCGGCCGAGTGCGGCGGCTATTATCTCGACCAGTTCACCTTCGCCGAGCGTGCCACCGATTGGCGCGGCAACAACAACATCGCCGAATCCATCTTCCGGCAGATGGAAAACGAACCCTTCTGCGTCCCCAGCTGGGTTGTGATGGGCGCCGGCACCGGTGGCACCGCGGCCACTATCGGCCGCTATATCCGCTATCGCGGTTACAATACCCGCCTCTGCGTCGCCGATGTCGAGCGCTCCGCTTTCTACGAAGGCTGGCTCGACGCCAATCCCGAAGCCCGTTGTGCTTTGCCCAGCCGCATCGAGGGCGTGGGGCGTCCGCGCGTCGAAAAATCCTTCATTCCCGGTGTTGTCGACCACATGATCAAGGTGCCCGACACCACCTCGCTGGCCGCCATGCATGTGCTTTCCAAACGCCTCAGTCGGCGCGTCGGTGGCTCTACGGGCACCAATTTCTACGGCCTCTGCTGGGCTGCCAGCCAGATGCGCCGGGATGGCGCCAAGGGCTCGCTGGTGACGCTGATCTGCGACAGTGGCGAGCGCTACGCCGACACCTATTACAACCCGGAATGGCTGGCCGAACAAAAACTCGACCTGCGTGCCGATATCGAGCGCATCGAGACCTTCCTCACGAGCGAGAACGCTCTCCTCGAACCGTCCGACTAAGCCATGGGCGCCATACGGCGCGCCCGCGACAAACGTTAGCCGATGACGCTGCGAATGGTTTCGATCGGCAGTTCGTGGAAGGTCTGCGTGTAATAGGCCGCGAAGCGCCCAAGGTGGAAAAAGCCGTTTTCCATGGCGATCTGCGCTACACCCTTACGCGCCTCCTCCGGCCGCAGCATGGCACGTCGCGCCTGATCGAGGCGGTGCCGGCGCAGCCAGATCAGGGGGCTTATGCCGACGGCCTGGATGAAGGCGCTGCGCACCACATGTTCGGGCAGGTCGATGGCTCTGGCCAGCTCGGCCACGCTCAAAGGCCCATGCGACTTGGCCTCGATGACCTTGCGCGCCTTGCGCACCACGGCATGCGCATAGCTCTCGGTCAGCGGCTTGTGGTCCATGCTCGAGAGAAAGGTGCACAGGTCTGAGACTCGGTCGACGATGAAATCGGGCAGGACCGTGCCGAATTCGCGCGGTGATCGGCGCATGCCCTCCGGCGCCATCGACATCATCGAGGCGATCCAGCTGCTCATCTCATGCGCGCCGGGATAGGCCTCGATGCTGCAAAGCGGCCCGGTGCGCCGCCGGTCGAGACCGGGCAGGTCCTTTTCGTCGAGGGTGACGAAATAGCCCTGCGTGGTTTCGGAGGTGACCACATTGATCTCGTGTCCGCCCATATGCAGAAAGCCGGGCCCCTCACGCTTGGCGCCGTTGATGCGGCTGTCCACCGCAGGTGCCGGCAGCACCAGCACCACCTTTCCGGCTGGCGGCGCCGTGGTTTCGGCCACGCTGACATTGAGCCGCTCTTCCCAGATACTGACGCGCCCCAGCTCCATGCGCACCACCGTGCCCTCGAAACGGCCGGCTCCCATCTGCGTATAGCGCTGGTCCCAGCCCAAAAGCCCGCGTTCCTGTTCGGATGCGTCGGCAAAGGCATTGATGGAGAAGCTGGGCAGCGTTCGCAAAGGTTCACCCCTGGACAGCCGACTCCTACATTGCGATCAAAAATACGGCAACAGAAAAGATAGCCTAAAAAATAGGCGAAATATCTTTTGGATTCGGATTTCGCCGGTCCGCTCGCGCTGTTGAGGTGCCAACTCCGCGACCATGGAGATGGCAATGGCCAATACATTTTCGGTTCTGACCTGCTCGGCTTTGCTCGCCGCCCAGCTTGCAGCGCCCGTGAGCGTCCTCGCCCAGGACGACACTTTCGTGCCCGAAACCCTCACGGCCAGGGAGCGGCTCGATCCCGGCCCCAAGGTGTTCGTCAACGTGCAGAACTGGGGCGGCGGGCCGAGCTTCGTGCGGATCTATTCCGCCGATGACCTCACCATTCAGGGTACGGCCGACGCTGGCGCCCAGAGCCATTTCGCCATCTCCGGTGACGGCAAGACAATCTACATCGCCTCCGGCTTTTACAGTCGCCTGAGCTCGGGCACGGCCGAGCATGTGGTGCGCATTTTCGACACCGACACCGCCACCCTGATCAAGGAAATCCAGCTTCCGGTGAAGGTGTCGCAATATACCGACGATGCCGCCCTCATGCAGCTCAGCAGCGATGAGAAATACCTCTATGTTCAGAATGCCACGCCTGCGACCTCGGTGACCGTGGTCGATCTGGAACTGGGCGAAGTTGTCCAGGAAGTGCCATCGCCGGGTTGCTTCGGCATCTATCCGAGCCTGGAAGGCCACGCCTATTCCACCATTTGCGGCGACGGCACCTTCACCACCATGACGCTGAGCGCCGATGGCAAGAGCTTCGAATCCAAGAAGAGCGCGCCGGTCTTCGACCCCGAGGAAGACCCGATCTACCTCTCCTTCGATCGCGCCGGCAGCGACTTGCTTTTCATTTCCTATAAGGGCGTGGTCCATCGCGTGGCCGATGCCGATGGCGTCATCACCGAGGTTTCCACCACCCCCATCACCGAAGGTGTCGAGGGCGACTGGGGCACTTCGGGCTACACCGTGGTCAGCTATAACGAGCCCAACGGCATTCTCTTCGTGCCCATGGCCTCGGGTCGCCACGACGGCTCCCATTATCACGACGCCGAGGAAATCTGGGCCTACGACCTGGTCAACAGCAAGCTGCTCTATCGCACGCCGGTCGAGGGCATCACTTCGGTGATCACCACCGATGAGGCCGTTCCCACCCTCTATGCGCTCGATATCGGTGGCGGCAAGGTCATCAAGTTCGAGGTTGATCCCGAAGCCAAGTTCGCTGCCAAGAAGGTTGCCGAACACGCCACCAAGGGCTTCACCACCACGCTGGCGGCCCGCCAATGACCGACGCGGACATGTTTTCCCTGCTGGCGGCGGCACTGACGGTTTTCGTCAGCCTGATCTTTGCCCGCGCCGCCTGGCACAAGCTGAGCGAATTCACCGAATTCACCGGCTTCGTTGCCGACTACCAGCTCTTGCCGGAGCGCCTCGTTGTCCCGGCATCCTGGGCCATCGTCGCCGCCGAAACCGCCAGTGTCGCCCTGCAACTGGTGCCCGGTGGGCGCCTCCTTGGCCTCGGCATCGCAGTCATGATGCTGCTCGCCTATGCCGGTGCCATGGCCGTCAATATCCGTCGCGGACGCACGGCGATCGAATGCGGCTGCGGTGGCGCGGTGCAGCCGCTGTCCTGGTCGCTGGTGGTGCGCAACGCCATCCTCGCCACCATGGGCCTGGTTGCTATCGCCATGCCGCTTGGCCCGATGAGCGCCCCCGACGCCATCGCCGCCATCGGTGCCGGCTTCGCCCTTTGGGTGGGGTTCCTCCTCATCGAACAGATCCTCTCCAACGCCTCAATTGCCCGGCTCACCCGCTGACGCCGCCACGGAGTTCTCAATCATGACACTCGTCATTTTCGCTCTCGCCGTTCTTTTCGTCATGGTCATCGCGCTGACCGTCGGCCTGCTCGCCCTCGGCCGGCAGGTGGGGATCCTGTTCGAACGCGTCTCGCCCATGGGGGCGCTGGTCAACGATTCCGGCCCCGAAGTGGGCCAGATGACCCCGCTCTTCAGCCTCCCCAGCCTCACCGGCGGTATGGTCAATATCGGGCCTAAGCCGGGCAAGGCGACGCTGGTCTTCTTCCTGTCGCCCACCTGCCCAGTTTGCAAAAAACTGCTGCCGATCATCGAGTCCGTCCGCAAAGCGGAATCGAGCTGGCTCGATGTCGTGCTCGCAAGCGATGGCCAGAAGGCGCAACACGAGCGATTCATCGAAACGGCCAGGCTCGCCGATTACCCCTATGTGGTCTCGACTGAACTTGGCCTGGCCTATCGCGTCGCCCGACTGCCCTACGCCGTGCTGTTCGACCAGCACGGTACTATCCGCGCCAAGGGCCTGATCAACAGCCGCGAGCAGTTCGACAGCCTCTTCAACGCCTATGACATGAAGGTTGCCTCGATCCAGTCCTACATCGATCAGCAGTCGGCGGTTCAGCACTAGTTCCCGAACACACTTTAGGAGAGCCGCTATGGCAAAACTGATGGAACGACTTTTCACCTGGATGGACGATGCGGCCGAAAGCCGGACCCGCGACATCGCCCACCGCGCCGGCCGCCGCAGTTTCCTGCAAAAGGCCGGCTGGGCTCTGGTCGGCGGTGCCGTCCTGCCCATGCTGCCCTATGACAATTCCAACGGTGTCGCCTATGCCCGCGGTCTTGGCGAACCGGATGAACTGCCCGAAGATTGCGAATATTGGCGCTACTGTTCGCTGCACGGCTCGCTCTGCAGCCAGTGCGGCGGCTCGGTCACCCAGTGTCCGCCCGGCACCCAGCCCTCTAAGGTCGCCTGGGTCGGCACCTGCCGCAATCCCAACGACGACAAGGATTATCTCGTCTCCTACAACGACTGCTGCGGCAAGGGCGGCGGTTGTGGCGACGGCTGCTCGCGCCAGGAAGGCGATCGGCCCGGCTACCTCATGGGTCTCGCCAGCGAATCCAGCTGGTGCCAGGCCAATGACAACAAGGGTATCCATTGCACCGTTGCCATCGTCGTGGGTCTGGCCGAATGAAGCTTGGGACTTTCTCCGTCCTCGTGCTGGCGCTCCTCGGAGCGCCGGCCATGGCCGGCGAAGCAGGGGAAACTCTCTTCGTCGACAGCTGCAGCGGCTGCCACCAGCTCGCCGGTGCCGGCCAGGCCGGGCTCGCCCCGCCGCTCACCGACAAGGCGTTGTGGACCGGTCTTGGGCCGCGCGGCACCGACTACATCGCCGGGGTGATGATGGGCGGGCTCACCGGCACCATCACTGCCGCGGGGCAAAAGTATATCGGCCTTGCAATGCCCCCGCAGGACTGGATGACCGACGAGGAAATGCAGGCGGTCGCCGACTACGTCCTCAACGATCTCAACGGCCTTGGCCTCGACATCCCCGTCGAAACCTTCGCGGCATTGCGCCAGGCACCGCCGTCCCATTCCGCGCTGCGCGCGCTGCGCAAGGAGGCCATTCCATGATCGTCCGCTCCGCCCTGGCCGTCCTCCTCCTCGCCTGCGCGCCCGCCCTTGGGGCCGAGCGATCGGCGCCGGTCAATTATGTGCTGCGCTGTCTGGGTTGCCATCTGCAGGACGGCACCGGCCTGCCTGCCGCCGGTATTCCTGATTTCGTCGGCATGGTCGGCGTCTTCACCGGCAACGAGGAGGCGCGCCGCTATCTGCTGCATGTCCCCGGCGTGATCAATTCCGGCCTCAGCGACAACGAGACCGCCGCGCTGCTGAACTATATCATGGACACCTATGCCGGTGACTCGATGCCCGATGGCGTGGAGCCCTTCACCGCCGAGGAGGTGGGGGTGCTCAAGGCGCAGGATGTGGGCAATGTCGTCGCCTATCGTCGGCGTATCGCCGCGGCGCTCGAGGCAGAAGGCTATGTGGTTGCCGACTATCCCTGGCCTTGAGGCAGTATCCGCCTAGTTCTTGGCGATCAGGTCCCAGCGGTTCTGCTGGGTCAGCATGGCGCGGACATAGAGCATGTTCGATTCCACCTGGTCGGGCGGCAGTTCGGCGGCATAGATCGCCTTGGCCTCGCCGAACCGGCCCTGCAGGCCGACGATCAGTGCCAGGTTCTGCCGCGTCTGGCTGGTGGCGCCGCGCATCTGCACCGCACGGCGGAGATGCTTCTCTGCCGTTACCAGATCGTTCGACATGGCATAGGAGAGGCCCATATTGGTCTCGATCGAGGCCTCGCCGGGCGCCATCACCGCCGCCTGGGCATAGAGCGCGCGGGCCTGGTCGTTCTGGCCCATCTGGTCCAGCGTCGCGCCCTTGACCATTAGCGCGTTCCAGTCCGGCGCATCGGGGCGGATGACGCCGTCGAGCACGCCCAGCGACTGGTCGAAGCGTCCATTGGCGGTCAGAGCCTTGGCATAGGCGATGCGGATTTCGACATCGTTGGGGCTGTAGGTGATGGCCTGTTCCAGCGCGGCGGCAGCCTGGCCCGACTGGCCAGCGGCACGCAAGGCGGCGGCATAATTGATCACCACATTGCGGTCGCGCGGATTGCGGCGATAGCGCTCGGTCAGCTCCGCCAGCGAGCTCTGGCCCTGGCTGGCGGCTATGCCGCCATGATCGGTATTGCCCAGCTGCCCGCGATTGGAGGCGCAGGCGCTCAGGGCCAGCGCCGCAATGCCTGCCAGAAGCAGGGGGCGCACCACCTTTGCGAGCGAGGACAATCTGGACACGGCACACTCCGAAACGGGCCTTCCGCCCTTCCGCAGCAATAGATCATTAACCCTAACACCCGGTTAAGGCGCCCTGGCTTGCATTGCGCCCAACGCGTGCCAGAGGATAGAAACAGACCCACTATTACCGGAGTCGCCCATGTCCATATCCGCCCCGCTTCCCCTCATCTGCGTTGCCGAGAATGGGCTCGATGCCGCTGGCCTCGACCCGGTCCAGCGCGCCTGGGCCGACCAGCATGGTTTTGCCGGCCAGCGCGGCAAGCTGCTGGCGGTGCCCGGCGCCCAAGGGGCCATCGGCGCCTGGATGTTCGGCATGGGCGGGGATGCCAGGCGCAACCCGCTGCTCACCGGCCTTGCCGCTGCAGGCTTGCCCGAGGGGCACTATACGCTCGCCGGTGCATTCGGTGATCCGACCCTGGCCGCCATTGGCTTCCGCCTCGGCGCCTATCGCTTCGATCGCTATCGCGAGGCCAAGCCGGTCCCCAACATCGCGCTGCCCGAGGGCGCCGATGCGGACGAGGTCGAGCGGCAGGTTGTCGCCGCCACTCTGGCACGCGATCTCATCAATACCCCTGCCAATGATCTGGGCCCGGACGCGCTCGAGCAGGTGGCTCGGGAGTTCGCCGCCAGCCGCGGCATGGCCATTTCTGTCACTTCGGGCGACGACCTGTTGGCCCAAAACTTCCCGCTCATCCATGCCGTCGGCCGCGCCAGCGCCCAGGCCCCGCGCCTCGTCGATCTCACCTGGGGCGACCCCAGCCATCCCAAGGTGACGCTGGTGGGCAAAGGGGTCACCTTCGACACTGGTGGCCTCGACATCAAGAGCGCCGCCGGCATGCTGATGATGAAAAAGGACATGGGCGGCGCGGCAAACATTCTGGGCCTGGCGCATACCGTGGTCTCGGCCGCTCTGCCGGTGCGCCTGCGCGTGCTGCTGCCCATTGTCGAAAACGCCATTGCCGGCAGCGCTTTCCGCCCCGGCGATGTCATCCGCTCGCGAAAAGGCCTCACAGTCGAGATCGGCAATACCGACGCCGAAGGCCGGCTCATTCTCGCCGATGCGCTGGCTCTGGCCGATGAGGAGGCGCCTGAATTGCTCGTCGATATGGCGACCCTCACCGGCGCCGCCCGCGTCGCCCTCGGCCCGGAACTGCCGCCGGTCTATGCCACCGACGACGCCATTGCCCGCGATCTGGCCGCTCTCGGCCTTGCCGCGGAAGACCCGCTCTGGCCCATGCCGCTCTGGGCCCCTTATGACGGCCAGCTGAGTTCCAAGATCGCCGACATCAACAATACTGGTTCGGGCGGCTATGCCGGCTCAGTCACCGCTGCCCTCTTCCTCAAGCGCTTCGTTGCCGAGGCCAAGGCCTGGGTGCATCTCGATATTTTCGGCTGGGCCCCTGAAGCCCGGCCGGGGCGCCCAGTGGGGGCGACCGATCAGGGCATTCGTGCTGTCTATGGCCTGCTGCGTCAACGTTACGGCGCCTGAAACAATATAGTTGACTTGCGCAAACATTTGATTGATTTCTTCAAGCAAATGGAGATGCGTAGTGGCCAGTTCCGACGACGTTGCCCAGGTTCGCGCGTTTAACCGCTTCTATACGCGCATTATCGGCCTTCTCGACGAAGGCATGCACAAGACCATACATAGCCTCGCCGAGGCGCGGGTGATCTACGAGTTGAGCCAGGATGGCGTCACCACCGGCTCCCAGATCGCTGCCGGCCTCAACATGGATCGCGGCCAGTTGAGCCGGATGATGAGCCGGCTTGTCGATCAGGGCCTCGTCGCCGTCCTGCCGCGCTCCGGCGATGGCCGCGCCAACCCCATTGCCCTGACACCCGAAGGTCGGGCCGTGGCGGCGCGCCTCAGCGCCATGAGCGACGAAATGGTGTCTTCGGCGCTGCTCGATCCGGTCTCGCCCCTCGAGCGCAAGGACCTCGTTGATGCCATGCGCCGCATCCAGTCCATTCTCGCAGAGCCCGATGCCGCCCCCTTGGTGCTGCGTCCCCCGCGCGTTGGCGATATCGGTTGGCTCATTCATCGCCAGGCGCTGCTCTACAACATCGAGCAGGGCTGGAATGCCGAGTTCGAAATGCTGATCGCGCGCCTCTATGCCGATTTCCACGCCGCACCGGCAGCGCCCGGCAAGGCCCTCTGGGTGGCCGATATCGGTGGCGAGATCGCCGGCTCGGTCTATGTGCTGCCAGCCGCGGAGGCTGACGACACAGCGCAATTGCGCATGCTCTATGTCGAGCCGACGTTTCGAGGGCGCGGCATTGGCGGCGCGCTGGTAGAGGCGGCCGTGGCTTTCGCCCGCAATGCCGGGTACCGCCGCATCATGCTCTGGACTCAGGACTGCCTGGTCTCCGCCCGCCGTATCTATCAGGGCGCCGGCTTTGAGCTGGCCAAAGAGGAACCGCACCGCTCCTTCGGTACCGACCTCAATGGCCAATATTGGGTTCTTGAGTTTTAGCTGGTCGGCAGCAGGTCGATGCCTAGTGTCTGCTCCACTGTCTCCGTCACCACGGTGCCGCTCTTGGGAAACAGCAGCGGCGCCATGGCAAAGCCCACGACCACCAGGGCGACCATGCCCCAGCCGGCCCATTTCTTGTGCTTCTCGATGAACTCGCCCGCGACCGGGCCGAAGAAGTAAAACAACCCGCAGGGCACGAAATAGCGCAGGCCCCGGCCGATAATGCTGAACAGGACGAAGGTCCAGATATCGAGCCCCGCCACGCCGCTGGTGATGGTGATCACCTTGTAGGGGATGGGCGAGAGCGCGCCGATCATGATCATCAGCGGCCCGTTTTCCACGAAGCTGAGCCGCAACGCTTCGAAACCGTCGCCGGCGCCGTAGAAGTCGATGATCGCCCGGCCAACAGTGTCGAACAGGAAATAGCCGATGGCATAGCCCGCCAGCCCGCCTGTTACTGAGGCGATGGTGCAGATGGTCGCCAGCCGCCAGGCGCGCAACCGGTCGGCAATGATCATGGGGGCGAGCATGATTTCCGGAAAGACCGGAATGATCATGGCTTCGAAAAAGCACAGCGCTGCGAGGATGGGTTCCGCCAGCCGGTGTTTGGTGGCCAGCTTCAGGCGGTCGTAAAAGCCAATCTTGGTGGTCGCTGCGCTATCTGTCATTCAGTCACTTCTGAAAATGGAGTGTCCAACATGCTGTCTGCAAATCTGCCGCAGTGCCAGTGAAATTTACGTCAATATCCCCGCGCCCGATCCACTACATGGGGCAGCGCCCCGCCGCCCTCATGCGCCTGGATGATCCGGGTGAAGTAGTCGACGCAGCTCTTTATGTCAGAAACTGCCGATATGTGGGGGGTAATGTAGCAATTCTCGATATCCCAGAGCGGACTGTCCGCCGGCAGCGGCTCGGTCTCGAACACATCGAGGCTGGCCGCCCCCAGCGTGCCGTCGCGCAGTGCGTCCACCAGATCGGCCTCGCGCTGGTGCTTGCCCCGCGCCGCATTGATCACCACCGGACCACCCGGCAGCACCCCGCGCCGCAGCTTGCCGAAGGTCGTACGATTGAGAATACCCGCGGTATCGGGCGTCAGCGGCAACAGGTTCACCAGAATATCGGTACCGCCGAGAAAGGCGTCGAACCCGTCAGGCTCGGCAAAGCTGGTGACGCCGTCGATCGACTTGCGGCTGCGGCTCCAGCCCCGCAAGGCAAAGCCGAGCGGTCCGAGGCTCTGGGCCGCGCGCTGCCCCAACTCCCCCATCCCCATGATCCCGACCGTCACGTCGCGCGCCAGCGGCGGTTTGATCTGATCCCAGCGATGCGCCCGCTGTGCTGACCGGAAGCTGGTGAACAGCCGCTGATGCATGGTGACGTGAGCCACGACATAGTCACTCATCCGCTGGCTTAGGTCATCGGCGACAAAGCGCACCACCGGTGCCGCGGGCAGGCGCGGATGCTGCATCAGCGCATCGACGCCGGCCCCCATGGACAGCACCGCCTTGAGATTGCCGAGCCCCTCGAAGGCATCTGGCACCGGCTTCCAGGCGAAGATGTATTCGACCTCCGCGGGATCATGGCCGTCCCCATGCTGCACGACGGGGTAGGGCGCCAAGGTTTCGGCAAACGCCGCAGCCCAGGGGGCTTGGTCCTGGCCGGTCACATGCACCAAGAGCATCGGGCACCTCACAAGAAAAAGAGCCGCGCTGTGGGGCGCGGCTCGAAAAATCGATTGGACGGAACCAGGCGTTACTGGCCCGACGTCGTCGCCGGAGCCGGGGTAGTTGCCGGTGCCGTCGTCGTGGCCGGGGCGCTGTCGGTCGGGGTGCCCACGACCGGGGTGTCGCTCTGGGTGGTCGTCGGCGTCTGCGTCACCGCTTCGGGGGCCGTAGTCGGTGCCGTCTCGGCAGCCGGTGCGGTCACTTCGGCAGGCACGACGTCGGTTGCCGGCGCGGTTTCGGCAGCCGGTGCTGCGTCAGCGGCAGGCGCCGCTTCTTCGGCGGCCGGGAACGGCACCGGATCGGGCGACAGGGTCTGCAGATAGGCCAGGATGTCGGCACGTTCCTCGGCGGTGCGCACACCGGCGAAGTTCATCTTGGTGCCGGGCGCATAGGCCTTGGGATTGGTCAGGAAGGTGTTGAGGTTCTCATAGCTCCACACCTGGCCCTCAGCCTTCTGCTGCTGCAGAATGTCCGAATAGGCGAAGTCGGGCATATGGGCCTTGGTCGCACCGACGATGTGATAGAGGTTCGGCCCCTGCTTGTTGGGCTCGCCTTCACCGAAATTGTGGCACGACTGGCACTTGCGAACGGCCGCGGCGCCACGATCGACGCTGGCGCTGGCCAGCAGCACGCCCAGCGGGATTTCGGGTGCAGCTTCGACCGGGGCACCGGCTTCGGCAATTTCGGGCTCGGGCAGGGCATAGCCCGGACCACGGCCCTCGATCGGGTGGTAGATGGCTTCGGCCAGAAAGCCGACACCCATCACGAACAACAGCGTGCCGAGGACGGCGCCGGTAATCTTGTTTAGCTCGAACGAATCCATTTGGTCTCTCTGCCGGTCCATCCCCTATGGACGAATATGTCTGGCTAGCCCACATTTTGTTTCCCCAATAGGGAAAACGGCCTCAACCGGCCAGCCCGACGCGCGCGGAAGATAGTATCAAGGCTTATGTGGCGCAACAGGTCAAAGCCCTGGTGCGACAATTCCCCCATCTCAATGATCGCGCTACGCGTCTTGTGCCCACATTGACAGCTTGGCGGCCCCGCGTCAAAAGCCGGGGGCCTACCATTTCTGGACACAACCATGAGCAAGAAGATCGCGTTTCAGGGCGAACCCGGGGCCTTCAGCCACGCCGCCGCCGCCAATGTCTTTCCGGGCGATGATTTCGTGGGCTGCGTCACCTTTGAGGAAACCCTGCAGGCCGTGCAGTCTGGCCGTGCCGATTTCGCCGTGGTTCCGGTCGAAAACTCGCTTTATGGCCGCATCACCGACATCCACCACCTCTTGCCCGAAAGCGGCCTCTTCATCATCGGCGAGACCTATCTGCGCGTCGAGATGACCCTGCTCGGCGTGCCCGGTGCGCGTCTTGAGGACATCAAGGCGGTCCAGTCCCTGTCCGTGGCTTTGGGCCAGTGCCGCAAATTCATTTCGACCAATGGCTTCCGCACCATCAATGCGGTCGATACCGCCGGCTCCGCCCGCGAAATTGCCCAGAAGGCCGACAAATCCGTCGCCGCCATCGCCTCCCGCTTTGCTGGCGAAATCTATGGCCTGGACGTTCTCGCCTCCAATATCGAAGATGCTGACCACAACACCACGCGCTTCCTGGTCCTCTCGCCCACCGAAAAGCTGGCGCCGCAACAGGGCAAGGTGAAGACCACCTTCGTCTTCCGCGTCCGCAACGTTCCTGCAGCGCTCTACAAGGCCATGGGCGGCTTTGCCACCAATGGTGTCAACATGACTAAGCTCGAAAGCTATATGGTCGGCGGCGCCTTCACGGCCACCCAATTCTATGCCGATATCGAAGGCCATCCCGACGACATCAGCGTGCAGCACGCCTTCGACGAGCTGCACTTCTTCACCGACTATTTCCGCATCCTGGGCGTCTACCCCGCCGCCACCGACCGCTGAAGCAGCCGCTCCCCAAACAAAAGCCGCGCCCTCCACCCGAGCGCGCGGCTTCTTATTTTGATGCTGTCCGCCACGCCAGCAACTGGCGTGGCGAAGCAGGTTCTTAGGCAGCCAGGCCCAGGAAGTCTCCTGCGGTCAGTTGCTTCTGACCGATCAGCATGATCTCCACATCGGCGACGGTGTCGCCGTTGACATCCGCGAAGATCACCGTGTTGGTCTCAACGAACGAGAAGGTCACGCTGTGAGCCAGTGTGGCGGCGTTCTGCCCGCCAAAGCCGAAGTCCTGGTTGCCGGCGAGGGTGATATTGGCATCGAGCAGGCGCAGGTCGATCTTGTCCACGCCGACGGCGAAGTCGGTGATCGTGTCGCGCGCGCCCGACCGGCTGTCATTGACCGTGGTGAACATGAAGATGTCGGCGCCGCCATTGCCGGTCAGCGTATCCGCGCCGCCATTGCCGCGCAGCACATTGCCCTGGTCATTGCCGATGATAAAGTCGTTGCCGGCCCCGCCGAAGGCATTCTCGATGACCACGCCGGTGCCGATGACGAACTTGCCGGCCGCAATGGTCGAGGTTTCCCCGGCATTGAGGTTGATCGACACCGAGCCGCTGACCGCTGCGGCGTTGATCAGGTCGACACCGGCGGCATCGGTCACGGTCCGCTCGCCGGTATAGGCATCGGTCAGGACATATTGATTGTCCTGCGTCACTTCCGAGCCCCAGGCCCGCACGGTCAGCGTCTCGAAGCGCGAGACTTCGCCGGTCACTTTGTCGATCAGCTTGAGCTTCCATTCACCGGCGCTCTGTTCGCCGAAGAAGGCGGTGGCGCCGATTTGGAAGGTTTCGGGCCATGGCGTATCGGCCGTGCCGGCGGCGGCGTCGGTGTCCTTGGACAGCGGCTGGTCGAACAGCACGATAGTCGTACCATTGGGCGAGGTGATTTCTGCCCGCAGCTGGCTCGGCGTATTGCTGTTCAGCTTGAGGTCGAACTCCATACGCTCGATGATGACATTCTTGTTCAGCGTGGCGGTCGCGGTCGTGCCGTTGGGGTCATTGTCCGGAATGTCGGCTGCCGCACTGGCGCTCGTGCCTTCGGCGCTCACCCAGTTGGCCGCGGTCTTTGCCGCGTCCACCCAGGACGCTGCTAGGCGCACGGCGGCCGAGATATCCACGAGACCAAAACCGATGTCGCGCGAGAAGGCGAGGCCGCCGAAATTGACCAGATTGCCGGTCAGCACCGTGTGGTTGTTCGGCTCGATCACCCGTGCCGTCATGGCGAGAATGTTCGCAACGTCACGGAAGCCCAGCAGCGGATTGGCCTGCAGCATCAGCGCTGCGGTCGCGCCCACGATCGGGCCCGAATAGGAGGTGCCAAAGTTCTGGAAGGCATAATTGCCCGCTGCCCCGGCCTGGGTATTGTAGCCGGCCGCGCCAGTGATATCGGCAGAGACCAGGCCAAAGCCGGAATTGACCGATTGCGCCTTGTCGGTGGGATTTTCACCGCCAAAGGCCGAGACCAGCACCGACGCGCCAGGGGTGGTGTAGCTGGACTTCTGGCCCAACTCGTTCACCGCGCCGACCGAGATGATGTACTTGTTGTTGGTGGTCCCGGTCATCGCCGCATCGGCGTTGTTCGGGCCTTCATTGCCCGCCGATACCTCGATCACGGTGCCCAGGCCATTGCGGCCTTCCTTGGCGCCCTTCTCGATGGAACGTAGGTAGAGATAGTCTTCGCTCTGCTGGTCAGTATTGGGACCGACGAAGAAGTTTTCCGAAAAGGCAGGGTCCTTGCCGAACGAATTCACCCACACATCGGCTTTCACGATGTCGGTCAGGTGATTGTAGAGCTTGGGCACACTGGTATTGTTGCCCTTGGACAGCGCCAGGCCCGACACCAGCTTTACATCGGGCGCAATGCCGACCATGCCAATGCCGTCATTGGCGGCCATGCCGACGATAGAGCCGACGACCGTGCCATGACCATGGGCTTCCGGATCCGGAGTATAGGCACCGCCCTGAGCCGCCGTGGTGGGCGTAGACAGTGCATCCGGTCCCGTAGCGCCGTTTACCGAGTTGTATGTAAGATCGGCGAGGACGTTCTTGACCATCGACTCGTGCTTGAGGTCGAGGCCATCATCGTTGATGACCACGCGAACGCCCTTGCCGGTGTACCCATCTGCCCAGGCGCCCGCAATGTTGAGGTCAAGGAACTTGTTGGGTTTTACGTCACCATCGGCATAACGCTGCCCGGTATTCTTGAGATACCACTGCGCTGCAATCAGAGGGTCGTTTAGCGCGTCGATGTCGAGCTTGGCGAGGTCGCCGTGCTCGAAGGATGTACCCAGAAGAATGGGGAGGCCGCCAGTGCCGCCCTTGATCGGGTCGCCCGGATTGGCGATCTTGTCGATGACCACCTGCCGGATGGCATCGGTGGTGGGCATGGTCGTCATCACGTTCGAAAGGAAGCCGCGGGCCTCGTTGGTATCGCTCGAGGTGAAGGTGGCCTGGAACGGCGCCTTGCCGAAATTGGGGTCGGCGAAACTGCGGCCATCGGCGATTTCGGTGAAAATCTTGGCGGCAGCTTCCCGGTTCTGGCTGATGGCGCGGTCGGAATCATTGGTCGAGCCACGTGCGCCGGCGAGCAGATAGAAGGGCAGCTCCGCGATGTCGAGGCCGCCATCGGTCACTCTGGAAATCCAATAGGCGCGGCCTTCCGCATCGGGATTGCGCGCCAGGAACGCATTGTAGATGCGATCCACGACCTGCCCGACCTCGGTGCCGATGCCGCCCATGATCGCCTGCGATTCATCGGACGCCCACATGCTGCGCGCGATCGGCACGATATTGCCGCCCAGCGGCCCCTCGAGCTGGTCCGCCCAGTAGCGCAGCCCTTCGGGGTCGGCAGGGCGATTGAGATAGGTGATATAGAGTCTCGAGATGATCTCGTAAGATTGTGCACTTGCCATGTTTGGCCCCAGTTGACTGCCTGATCAGTCGCCCGACGCAGCGTTCCCGGAGCAAACGAACCATCATAAAAACCGCCGGACCAGTTAGGCACGGCGGCGCAATGCCGGTTCGAATACTATAGGCTCAGCGCGACGGCGAAGTGATTGCTCCCTATGCAATCAACGCAGCGCATGAGCACAATGCTTCCTGTCCCTGAAAGCGCCCAGCGGCCTGCATGACTGCACCATTACGCTGATGTTAAGCATAATTACGCGCAATCGGGATTTTCTCCATGTTGAGAAAATAATCCCTCTGGCATTCTCTCCTGATTCGGCGGGTGTGCCACGATCCCGCCATAAAGGCGCGAATCAGCCTTCGTTCTCGGGGGGTACATCCCCCCGCTGCGCCAGGCTTTTGGGGAGGTCGGGGGCGCCTTCGACGCGGTCGCGGAACAGGGTGGCGCGGGCCAGCAGCATCAAGGTGATCGGGGTGGTAATGGTCACGAACAGGAAGATCGCGATCTCGTGCAGCACCAGGCGCTGCTGCGTCAGCGTGAAATAGATGGCCGAGCCGAAAAGGATCAGCCCGCCGCCCATGCTGGTGCCCATGGTGGGCGCATGGATGCGCAGGTAAAAATTGCCCAGCCTGACCAGGCCCAGGCAGCCGGCCATGGTCAGCAGCGCGCCGATGACCACCAGAGCCGACACCAGAATGGAAAGCCAGAGGGGCAGGTCCTCGATCATTCGATCACCTCGCCGCGCATGAGGAATTTCGCCAGCGCTACCGTGCCCACGAAACCGAGTAGTCCGATCAACATGGCCAGCTCGAAATAGACCTGCGAATTGGTGCGGATGCCCAGCGTGATCAGCATCAGCAACGCCACCACATAGAGCGCATCCAGCGCCAGGATGCGGTCCTGCGCGCGTGGCCCCATCACCATGCGATAGAGCGTGGCCAGCATGGCGATGCCGAGCATGAACTGGGCGGCAAACAGGCTCCAGAAGAGAATGGCGGTGCTCATTGGAAAATCTCCAGCAGCAGCGATTCGTAGCGGTTCTTGATGGTTTCAACCCAGTCGTCTGCATCGACCAGGTCGAACACATGGATGAGGACCACGCTGCGGTCGCGGTCATATTCGAGCCAGGCGCTGCCCGGCGTGGCAGTGATCAGCGTCGCCAGCACCGCCAGAGCGAAAGGATTGGTCAGTTCCAGCTTCATCTCGACAAAGCCGGCCGTCGGCCTGGGCCGCGGATGCAGCAGCACCCAGAGCACGGCGAGGTTGGAGCGTATGATGTCCAGTCCGGCCACGAAGACCAGCTGCAGCACCTTCAGCGGCCGGCGTACGGTCAGCGGTTCGGGAATGACGGCATTGGCGAGGATGGACACCCCGATGGCGATTGCCGCGCCGAGCAGCATATGCCCCAGGCCCGCCGATTGCTGCAGCACCAGCCAGAAGATGAATAGCACAACCGCAAGGATCGGGTGGGGAAGGATCTTGCTCATCCCTGGCCTCCCTGGGGCAGCACCATGTCGATATAGCCGGTGGGCGAATGCAGGAACATTGCGGTTTCGCCCAGGAAGGTCATGGCCGGTCCCGCCGCCACTGCCATCAGCACGCACAACGCCAGGAGAGCGACGATCGGCGCAATCTCCATCGGCCTTAGCCGCAGCGAGCCTTCCGGCAACGACGTCCAGAAGATGTTGATGCCGTTACGGACCATCGAGATGAGCACGAAGAGCCCGGATACGATCACCGCGCCGATAAACCACCAGGTGGCGGCCGAGGGCGCCCCTTCGGCATTGATCGCCGCCGAGATCATGGTGAATTTGGCGAGGAACCCGGAGAGCGGCGGCAGGCCGGCCATGACCAGGGCCGCCACGGCAAAGCACCAGCTGATCAGCGTTGCCGCTGCCGGAATGGTGCGGCTGACTTCCTGGTCTTCGTCCAGTTGTTCGTCCTCGTCACCATAGAGTTCGAGCGACACGGCGAGAACCTGTGCTTCGGCCGGCAGGATCTGGTCGATCACGTCCTTGAGCAGGAACAGCGCACCCGCGGCCAGCGTCGCCACCACCACGTAATAGAGCGCTCCGGTGGTCACCCCCGGGGCATTATAGGCGACCGCCAGCAGCAGCGTTCCGGCGGACACCAGGATGAGATAGCTCGCCAGCCGGTCCAGTGCCTTGCAGGACAGGGCCCCGATACTGCCATAGGCGATGGTGGCCACGCCGATGAAGAGCAGCGTGTTCTGCCCGAACGTATATTCCGGACCTGTGCTATTGGCGAAGACCAGCGTCCAGAGCCGCAGAATGGCGTAAAAGCCCACCTTGGTCATCACCGCAAACAGCGCCGCCACCGGTGGCGCGGCCGCCGAATAGGTATTGGGCAGCCAGAAATGCAGCGGCCAGGCGCCGGCCTTGATCAGGAAGGCCACCCCAAGCACGGCGGCACCGGCTTCGAACAGGCCGCGATCCTCCGCCGCAATGGTGGGGGCCACGCGGGCGATATCGGCCATGTTGAGCGTTCCGGTCGTGCCATAGATCAGCGCCACGCCGATCAGGAACAGGAACGAGGCAACCAGGTTGATGGCGATATAGTGCAGCGCCGAGCGCACCCGGTTGCGGCCGCCGCCATGCAGCACCAGCCCATAGGAGGCGGCCAGCAGCAGTTCGAAGAAGACGAAGAGATTGAACAGGTCGCCGGTGAGAAAGGCGCCGTTCAGCCCCATGGTCAGTGCATGGAACAGCGGGAAGAAATTGGTGCCCTTATTATACCAGCGCGCCGAGGCATAGACGAGCGAGGCCAGGGCCAGGATCGAGGTGGTCAGCACCATCAGCGCGGCCAGCCTGTCGGCCACCAGCACGATGCCGAATGGCACCGGCCAATTGCCGAGCGGATAGACCGCGGCGGCCGCGCCGCCCGACTGCGCCAGCACCACGAACAGCAATAGCGATACCAGCACCAGAATGACGCTGAAGGCGATGTTGAGCCCCAGAACCCGCGATTTGGTGCGCATGTCGCCCAGCACCAGATTGGCGATGGCGGCAGCCATGGGGACGAGAATGGGCAGGATGGCAATATGGTTCATGCCCGTCATCTCAGTTCCCCTTGCCGTCGACATGGTCATTGCCGGTGACGCCGCGAGCGGCCAGCATGACGACGAGGAACAGGGCGGTCATGGCAAAGCCGATGACGATGGCGGTCAGCACCAGCGCCTGCGGCACCGGGTCGGTATAATCGGCAGGGTTGGCGTCCGATCCCGACAGAATGGGGGCAGCGTCCATGCGCAGCCGGCCCATGGCCAGGATGAACAGGTTCACTGCATAGGACACCAGCGACAGGCCCACGATCACCTGGAAGGTGCGTGGACGCAGCAGCAGATACACCCCGGAAGCGGCCAGAACGCCGATGGCAATGGCGAGCGTCAGTTCCATTTGTCGAGCCCCTCCCGGATCTTGGGCTTGGACGACCCCGCCGCCTTCGGGCGACGGATGGATTGGTGGGCAAGCGCGATAAGCATGAGCACCGTGGCGCCGACCACGAGCGCGAAGACGCCGAGATCGAACAGCAGCGCTGTGGCCATTGGCACCTTGCCGATCAGCGGAATATCCGCATAGGCAAAGGCCGAGGTCAGGAAGGGGGCGCCCAGCGCCATGGCGCCGAGACCCGTCAAGAGTGCCAGCAGCAACCCCCAACCGATCCACAGTACCGGCAGGATGCGCAGGCGCTCCTCCACCCAGCGTGTTCCGCCCGCCATATATTGCAGGATGAAGGCCAGCGACATGACGATGCCGGCGATGAAGCCGCCGCCCGGCAGATCGTGGCCGCGCAGGAACATGTAGATGGCCACCACGATGATCACCGGGAACAGCCAGTTCATCATCAGCGCTGGAATGCGCAGGAAGTCGTCGGCCACGTGCTGGCCCGACCCATTGGCATATTCGTCGAGTACCCGCTGCTGCTCCGGCCGTTCCACGCTGTCGGCTGCCGGGCGGAAACGACGCAGCAGCGCGAACACCGTCAGCGCCACCATGCCCAGCACGGTGATTTCGCCCATAGTGTCGAAGCCGCGGAAGTCCACCAGCATGACATTGACCACATTGGTACCGCCACCCTCGCTATAGGCATTGGCAAGGAAGAAGTCCGAAATGCCCTCGGGTGCCTGGCGGGTCATGATGGCGTAGCTGGCGACCGCCGTGCCGATGCCCACGAGGCTGGCCAGGGTGAAGTCGCGATAGCGCCGGAAGCGGGTCGGCCAGTTGAGGTCCTCGGCGACCGGCATGCGCTTGGGCAGCCAGCGCAGGCCGAGCAGGATCAGGACCGTGGTGGCGATCTCCGCCAACAACTGGGTCAGCGCCAGGTCGGGCGCCGAGAACCAGGCGAAGGTGATGCAGGTCGCGAGCCCCGCGCCGCCGAGCAGGATCATAGCCACGAGGCGATGGAACTTGGCCTGATGCGCCGCGGCAATAGCGCTGATGCAGCCCAGAAGCCAGATGATCCCGAGAATGGGGTCGAAATTGTCGGGCAGTGGCAAATTGCCGAGTTGCGCCCAGCCGGCGCCGGTGCCGGCGCACAGCGCCAGCAGCACGACGATGAAGATCTGTGGTTGCAAGCGGTTGGTACCGAACACCGACACCACCTTGCGGGCCCAGCGATTGGTGGCGGTCACGAGGATACGCTCGAACACGCGTTGCCCGCGCAGTCCCCGGGTCAGCGGCACACCGTCGATATTCCGCAGGCGCCGGTAATAGGGCACGTAGATAATGGCCCCGCCCACCAGCGCGATCAGGCTCATCACCAGCGGCAGGTTGAAACCGTGCCAGATCGAGAGGCTGTAATATGGCGTTTCCGGTCCCAGCACCGATTGCACGGCGGCGGCAAGGTAGGGGCCGATGGTGATGCCGGGAATGATGCCGACGGCCAGGCAGATCAGCACCAGCAGTTCCACCGGGCGGCGCATCAGCGCCGGTGGTTCGTGCGGTACCACCTCGAGCTCAGTCGGCGGCGGCCCGAAGAACACGCCGTGCACGAACTTGATCGAATAGGCCACGCTCAGCATGCCGGCCAGCGTCGCGCCGATTGGCAGGGAGAGATTGACGAAGATATTGGGGTCGAACTCCGCCGTCTCGGTAAAGAACATTTCCTTTGACAGGAACCCGTTCAACAGCGGCACGCCGGCCATGGCGGCGCTGGCGATGATGGCGAAGGTGCCGGTAACCGGCATGAACTTGATCAGCCCGCTGAGCTTGCGCACGTCGCGCGTCCCGGCCTCGTGGTCGATAATGCCCACGGCCATGAACAGCGAGGCTTTGAAGGTGGCGTGATTGGCGATGTGGAAGATGGCGGCTACCGCGGCGAGCGGTGTTCCCATGCCGAGCAGGGTGGTGATCAACCCCAGATGGGAAATAGTCGAATAGGCGAGCAGGCCCTTGAGATCGCGCTGGAACAGCGCGGTATAGGCCCCGAAGATGAGCGTCACCAATCCCGTATATGTGACGATCCAGAACCACAGCTGGCTGTCCGACATCACCGGCCAGAACCGGGTGAGCAGGAATACACCGGCCTTCACCATGGTGGCCGAATGCAGATAGGCCGAAACCGGCGTCGGCGCCGTCATGGCATTGGGCAGCCAGAACTGGAAGGGGAACTGCGCGCTCTTGGTGAAGGCGGCGAGCAGGAACAGGATCAGCGTCACCGGATAGAGCGGGTGCTCGACGATCATCGAGCCCGAAGCCAGCACCACGTCGAGGTCATAGCTGCCCACGATATGGCCGATCAGCATCATCGAGACGAACAGCGCCAGCCCGCCCGTGCCGGTGATGATCAGCGCCATGCGCGCGCCGTCGCGGGCATCGCTACGGTGATACCAGTAGCCGATCAACAGGAACGAGACGAGGCTGGTCAGCTCCCAGAAGATGGCAAGCTGGATGATATTGCCCGACATGACCAGGCCCAGCATGGCGCCCATAAAGGCCATCAGCAGCGCGTAAAAGCGCGGCACCGGGTCCTTGGGCGACATGTAGTAGCGCGCATAGAGCACCACCAGAAGGCCGATAAAGGTGATGAGCACGCAGAACAGCCAGGCCAGCCCATCCATGCGGAAATTGAGCGTCAACCCAGCCGAGGCGATCCAGTCCAGCTTGTAGGTGACGACGCCGCCATCGGTAATGGCGGGGAACAGGAAGATGGTCAGCAGTAAACAGATACCGGCTACCGTGCCGCCCAGCCATGCCTCGCCGTTTCGGGCTCCGGCGGGCATTGCCACCGCGATCAGGCTGGTCAGGAACGGCAAGGCCCAAATGAGCGTGAGGGCAATGTCGGTTGGCATCGTGTTTCGCGACTACTCCACTAGTGTTGATCACTCTCTGCCTAAACGGTGAAGTGCGGATCGGCAACCCACACCAAATGCATATAGGGGCAAGTTTTTTGAAATTTTTGGCATCGCGTCAATTCGCCTCCCTCTCGATGTCGCGATGATGACAATCGGCGGGCTTCGACTTCTGTCGCGCGCCGTTTCTGCCCGTCCCTATGCTCAGCATCCCCGCCATTGCTGTCGATTGCCCTATGCCGCGCCCGGCAATGGCGTTGACACGCTGGCGGCCCCCGCTATGGTCCGCGCCAGTTACATTCAGGATGCCGCCATGTCGCACGCCCAGCTTGCCCAGATCATCGACACCGCCTTCGAAAACCGCGCCGACGTCAATTTCGGCACGACTGGTGAAATTCGCGATGCCGTCAACACCGCGCTCGACCTGCTCGACAGTGGCAAGGCCCGTGTCGCCGAGAAGGTCGATGGACAGTGGCAGGTCAACCAGTGGCTGAAGCGCGCCGTGCTGCTCTCCTTCCGTCTCAACGACAACGTGCCCATGACCGGAGGACCGCAGGGGTCGACCTGGTGGGACAAGGTGCCGACCAAGTTCGAAGGCTGGAGCGAGAACCACTGGCGCGAAGCCGGCTTCCGCGCCGTGCCCGGCGCCATCGTGCGCAAGTCCGCCTTCATCGGCAAGAACGCCATTCTCATGCCCAGCTTCGTCAATCTGGGCGCCTATGTCGATGAAAGCACCATGGTCGACACCTGGGTGACCGTCGGCTCCTGCGCCCAGATCGGCAAGAATGTGCACCTCTCGGGCGGTGTCGGCATTGGCGGCGTGCTCGAGCCGCTGCAGGCCGGCCCCACCATCATCGAGGACAATTGCTTCATCGGCGCCCGCTCCGAAATCGTCGAGGGCGTCGTGGTCGGCGAGGGCTCGGTTGTCTCCATGGGCGTCTTCATCGGTGCCTCCACCAAGGTGGTCAACCGCCATACCGGCGAAGTCCATATCGGCAGGGTGCCGCCCTATTCCGTCGTCGTTTCCGGCAGCCTCCCGGGCAAGCCGCTCCCCGATGGCACGCCGGGCCCGAGCCTTTACTGCGCAGTCATCGTCAAGACCGTCGACGCCCAGACGCGCTCCAAGACCGGCATCAACGAGCTGCTGCGCGACTGATCGAACGCGCTTTCGCCCGCGAGAGGACTGCAATATTGTGCCGGGGCCGGATGGGTCCCGGCACATTTGGTTTTTGGGAGGGGATAACCATGGATATCAAGTCGATGTTTCTCGCCAGTTCCGGCCGCATTTCGCGCCGTACCTGGTGGTTCGGCTCGCTGATGCTGATCGCGGCCAGTCTGGTGATCAATCTGGTCTTGGCCCTGATTGGGCTTGGGGTGAGTTCGTGGATGCCTCTTATCGTTTATCTGCTGATGATCTACCCGGCCTATAATCTCGGTCTCAAGCGTCGGCACGACCGCGATAATCCCGGTCAGGACTATCTCATTCTCCTCGCCGGCTCAGCCGTCTTCACCATCCTGCAGAGCCTGGGAATCGGTTATAGTCCGGTTGATCTGGGCAACGGCTTCGTCGGCATGATGCCCGGTCTCTGGATGTCATTGCTGCAACTGGCCTTCGCCATTTTCGGCATCTACATGCTGGTGCAGCTTGGCTTCCTCAAGGGCACCACCGGCGACAACAGCTATGGGCCCGATCCGCTGGCCTGATTTTTCCAGCCGACAAGGACGGCAAGCCATTCGTGACTGATCTTTCGACCGACTATGCCGTCCGCCTGCTCGAACGCCTCATCGCCTGCCGCTCGGTCACCCCCGAAGCAGCGGGCGTGCAGGATTTGCTCGCCCACGAACTCACCGAACTCGGCTTTGCCGTCACGCGCCTGCGTTTTGAGGGCGATGGCTCCTATCCCGTCGATAATCTCTTTGCCACGCGCGGGCAGGGCGGCCGCCGCCTGCTCTTTGCCGGCCATACCGATGTGGTTCCCCCCGGCGATGTCGCCAACTGGACCGCGGACCCCTTCGTGCCCCGCCATGCCGATGGCAAGCTCTATGGCCGCGGCGCCGCCGACATGAAGTCAGGGATTGCCGCCTTCGTCGCCGCCTGCGCCGCCACACCGCCCGAAGCCGGCACCATCCAGCTCGCCATCACCAATGACGAGGAAGCCGACGCCATCAACGGCACCGAGAAGCTGGTGGCCTGGATGGCCGAGAACGGCCACGCCTTCGATTTCGCCATTGTCGGCGAACCCAGCTCCGCCCAGACCCTGGGTGACAGCATCAAGATCGGCCGCCGTGGCTCGTTCTCCGGCAAGGTCACCGTCACTGGCACGCAAGGCCATGTCGCCTATCCCGACAAGGCCAACAATCCGCTTCCCGTGCTCGCTGCCATCGTCACCGCGCTGTCCAGCGAACGGCTCGATGCCGGCACCGACCATTTCCCGGCCTCCAATCTCGAGGTCACCACCATCGATGTCGGCAATCCCACCTCCAACGTCATCCCGATGAGCGGCACGCTGCGCTTCAACATCCGCTACAATGACAGCTGGACCCCGGACACGCTGGCCGATTGGGTCCGCTCCCGCATCGCCACTGTGCCCGCCAACGGCACCACCATCGCTTTCGAAGTGTCCGGCATCCCCTCGCGCGCCTTTCTGTCGCCGCTTAGCGCCGATATAGAAACGCTTTCGGCCGTTATTGCCGAGCGCAACGGTCGCCCGCCCGAATATTCCACCGGCGGTGGCACTTCCGATGCGCGGTTCATCGCCCAATATGGGCCGGTGGTGGAATGCGGCCTGGTGGGTCCCTCTATGCACAAGGCCGACGAGCATATCGCCGTCGCCGATCTCACCGGGCTCACCGAAATCTATCGCCGCTTCATGCAGCTCTATTTCGCCGGGGCAGGGCGATGAAAATCTGGGCGCTGCTCAGCGCCGCCTTTGCCGGCTGGGTCGAGATCGTGCGGGGCGAGGCCGATTGGCGTCGCCATTTCGTCATCACCATGCCCGGGCTTGTCACGGCGCTGGTGCTGTTCCTGGTCTTCGCCTTCCTTTCGGTGGTCGTCGCCTCCACCAGCGTCGGCATTCCCACCCTTTCGGGCTTCATTGCCGTCATGCTGGTGCAGGCCCTGGGCATTGTCGCCCTCGTCATCGGCCTCTACGCCACCCGCATGATGGTTCCCACCGAGGCGCGACTGCTCGATGCTCTGGTCCCCGGCGTCTATCTGCTGGTGCTCTACATCATCCTGGGCACCATACTGTCGCTGTTCGGCGGCGCGGTCCTGCTGCTGCTCTGGGCCATCATGGCCGTGCTGCTCTATCGCCTGGGGCGCATGGCCGCAGGCTGGCCGCTCGGCGTTTCGGTGGGCTTCGCACTTCTTACCCTGGTCCTCCTTGTCGGCATGCCCCTGACGCTCTACATGCTAACCGGACCCACCGCCGCTCCCGCCGCCTAAGACGAGACCAAAGCCCTTGGCCCAGCCTTCCCAGACATTTTTCGACGAAGCCACCAATGCCGTGCGAGGCTGCTGGGCCCTGATCACCGGCAAGCGCAATGCGTCGGCCTGGTTCGATTTCTCCCAGCGTGGTCTGGTGGGCAGTTTCGTCGCCGTGCTGATCGCCATGCTGCTGGCCGGCTTTGGCCCCATGTTGCTGGGCATTCCGGTGCGCGCCGGGGCGCCCACCCAGTCGATCATCGTCAACGCCATCCTCTTCGCCGCCCAGGCCGGCATGGCCTGGATCGTGCTGCGGCAAATGGGCCGTCAGGACGGATTCGTGCCTTATCTCGTCGCCACCAATTGGGTGACCCTGGTCTCGGGCGTGCTGCTGCTGATTTCGCTGTTCTTCGGCGAACTCGGCCTTGTCGTGCTGCTCGCCGTGGTGATCGTGGCCATTCTGACCTTCGTCAATATCGGCCGCTTCATCGTCACCCTCTCCGCCATCCAGATCGGCCTGCTCTTCGTCTCCCAGGCCGTCGGCGTCTTCCTGGCCCTGGGGATCGTCGCCATCTTCCTGCCGGTGCCGACCGTCTAGTTCACTTCGAACTGAGGTGCACTCGGTGCTCCTTCGCATCCCTGCTTGAGGCAGGGCTGTCGCATATGCGTTTGAGCGTGCTGCACACCCCCTCCCAAGCTCGCCCGTCAAGGGGGGGCGCATCGCGTTTGGGGTGAGATTTTGCCAAAGACACGGCCCGAACTCCCTCCCCCCTTGAGGGGGAGGGCCGGGGTGGGGGGTGGTTCAGTAGCCCACCGATGCCCCCCTCCCTCATTCCCTCCCCTCACGGGGGAGGGAGGCGAAAGAGTTGAGAGTTCATTTCAGTTTGAAATGACGTAGTTAGGTCTGGCGGCTGGATCAGTAATCCACGCCGGTGAGATAGAGCCCGCTTGCCGGCGCCATTGGGCCGCAGCGGGTGCGGTCGGCGGCGTCGAGCGCGGCGCGGAAATCGGCGGGGCTCCATTTCCCCTCGCCCACCAGCTTGAGCGATCCGACCATCGAGCGCACCTGATGGTGCAGGAACGAGCGGGCGCTGGCGGTGACCGAAATCACCTCGCCATCTCCGGTCACATCGAAGGCGTCGAGCGTGCGGATGGGCGAATTGGCCTGGCACTCTGCCGAGCGGAAGGTGGAGAAATCGTGCTGCCCCAGGATCAGCTGCGCAGCAATATGCATGCGGTCCACATCGAGCGGCTTGGCAACGTGCCAGACCTGGTTGCGCTCGATCGCTGCCGGAGCCCGGCGGTTGAGAATGCGATATTCATAATGCCGCGCCTTGGCCGAAAACCGCGCCTCGAACTCTGGGCCAACCGCCGCGCACGCGATCACCACCACCGGATGCGGCCGCAAGTGATAGTTGAGCGCCTCGCGAATGCGGAACGGATCCCAGTCCTTGCCGAGGTCGAAATGCGCCACCTGGCCCAGCGCATGCACGCCGGCATCGGTACGCCCGGCCGCCTGCGTCACCACCACCTCGCCGGAAAATCTTGCAATGGCCTCTTCCAGCGCCTGCTGCACGCTCATCCGGTCCGCCTGCCGCTGCCAGCCGCAGAACGGGGTTCCGTCATATTCGATGATGAGCTTGTAGCGTGCCATCAGCTGACTGTGGCCGGCAGCGGCCCGGCGCCGCGGAGGAAAGTGCCAGCGTCCATAGCGCCCTTGCCTTCGCGCTGCACCTGGATCAGCCGCACCGCGCCCGTGCCGCAGGCAATGGTGAGCCCATCCCCGATCAACGCCCCTGGCGCGCCGCTACCCTCGACAAGGCTCGAGCGCAGCGCCTTGATGCGCACCGGCTTGCCGCCCAGATCCAGCTCGAACCAGGCCCCCGGGAACGGCGAAAGCCCGCGAATACGGTTATGCACCTCATCGGCGCTTTGGGAAAAATCGAGCCGGGCCTCGGCCTTCTCGATCTTGGTCGCATAGGTCTCGCCGCTTGCCGGCTGCGGGGTGAAATCGAGGCTGCCGCGCTCCAGCGCCGCCAGCGCACGGCTCATCAGGTCGGCCCCGACGCGCATCATCTGGTCGTGCAATTCGCCCGCCGTCATCTCCGGTCCGATGGCAATGATCTCGGTCGGCCCCATGGCGCCGGTATCGAGGCCTTCATCCATCTGCATGACCACGATGCCGGTCTGTTTGTCGCCCGCCATGATAGCGCGCTGGATCGGCGCCGCCCCACGCCAGCGCGGCAGGAGCGATCCATGGAGGTTAAGACACCCATATTCTGGCGCGTCCAGTACCGGCTTGGGCAGGATCAACCCATAGGCCACCACCACTGCAACCTCGGCACCGAGGGCGGCGAACTGCGCCTGCTCGGCCTCGCCCTTGAGCGATCGTGGCGTGAAAACCGGAATGCCGAACGCCTCGGCCGCTTCATGCACCGGGCTCCGGCGCTCGGTCTGTCCGCGCCCCGCCGGCTTTGGTGCCCGCGTATAGACCGCCACCACCTCATGCCCGGCCGAGACGATCTCGGTCAGCGTCGGCACGGAAAATTCGGGCGTACCCATGAAAACGACGCGCATGGCCGGAGCCCTTCGATCTGGATGCTTGTTTTATCGTCATTGCCCGGATTGATCGGGCAATCCATCGGCGGTTGCCTGGATCACCGGGTCAAGCCCGGTGATGACAGTATTCAACGCGACAGTGTCCGATTACCGCGCCGCCAGCTTCGCCTGCTTGTCGAATTTCTTGATCACGCGGTCGCGCTTCAGCCGGCTCAGATAATCGATATAGAGCACGCCATCGAGGTGATCGAGTTCGTGCTGAATGCACACGGCCAGCTTGCCCTCGGCGTCCTTGGTGATTTCCTTGCCCTCGAGATCGGTATAGGTCACCGACACTTCATTGGGCCGCTCCACCTCGTAATAGAGCTCGGGAATCGACAGGCACCCCTCTTCGGTCACCTGCATCTGCTCGCCGAAATGAGTGATTTCCGGGTTGATCATCACCAGCGGGGCAGGGGGCTCGCCCTCGCCGGCCAGGTCCATCACCACGATGCGCTTGAGCACGCCGATCTGCGGCGCAGCCAGGCCGATGCCCGGCGCGTCATACATGGTGTCGAGCATATCCTTGGCCAGCGTCTTGATCTCGTCGTCGACCTCGACGATCGGATCGGCAACGGCGCGCAGACGCGCATCTGGAATGATCAAAATAGGGCGGATGGCCATGGCAGGGAGTCCGGCAAAAATGGGATTGCCCCCGATATGGCGATTTCCGCCGGTCCGGTCAACCATATGGCACCGCGATAGAACATTCTGTGAACACCCGAATCGATCTAGAGATGGTGCATGGACAGCACTCTCTTCACCCTCGGCGATATCCCGATCACTCTTGCCATGGCCGTCGCCTCTGCCGTCGGTCTCGTGCTGGTGCTCTTGCTGGTCCTGCTGCTTTCGGCCCTCCGCTCGGGTCGCGCGCGTGCCGCCGAAGCCATGGCGCAACAGGCGCGCTCGGCCGAGCTTGAGCGCCATCTCGCCGGCCTGATGCAGGTGCAGTCGGAAATGACGGGCCGCATGCAGACCATGTCCGAGATTTTCGGCTCCCGCACCTCCGACCTCGCCAGGCTGGTCAATGAACGGCTGGATTCAACCTCCCAACGCGTCGGACAGGCCCTGCAGGAGACTAGGACCCGCACCGACGAGGGCCTGAGCAAGCTGCATGAACGCCTCGCCGTCATCGACCGCGCCCAGTCCACGATTTCGGCGCTTTCTTCCGAAATCGTCTCGCTGCAGTCCATCCTCTCCAACAAGCAGACGCGTGGCGCCTTCGGGCAGGGGCGGATGGAAGCCATCATCGCCGATGGCCTTGCCCCCAATGCCTATGCCTTCCAGTCGACGCTCTCCAATGGCTCGCGTCCCGATTGCGTCGTGGTCATGCCCAATGGTGCGCCGTCGCTGGTCATCGACGCCAAATTCCCGCTCGAGAGCTGGCAACGTCTGAGCACGGCTTCCTCCCCCGAGGAATTGCGTCAGGCCCAATCCGGCTTCCGCGCCGACCTCGGCGTCCACATCAAGGCCATTTCGGAAAAATACCTGATCCCCGGAGAGACGCAGGACACCGCCTTCATGTTCGTGCCGTCCGAATCGATCTTTGCCGATCTGCATGAGCATTTCGAGGACGTGGTGCAGCGCGCCGCCCGCGCCCGGGTGGTGATCGTGTCGCCCGCCCTGCTCATGCTCTCGATCCAGGTCATCCAGGCGCTGTTGCGCGACGTGCGCATGCGCGAGCAGGCCCATCTCATCCAGAAGGAAGTGCGTGAGCTCTTGGCCGACATCACCCGCCTCGACGAGCGGGTCAATCGTCTCCAGACCCATTTCACTCAGGCGCAAAAGGACATTGGCGACATCGTCATTTCGTCGGGCAAGATCGCCCGCCGTGGCGACCGCATCGACGCCATGGATTTCGAAGACCAGCCGCGCCTGGCCGAGGACTGATCAGGCGCTTTTCCGATCACATTCCCGCCGCCACCGAACCGACCCTCTGCCTCCGCGTTGAGCCAGCAACCCAACCCTGGAGGCCAAGATGGCTCAGCCCCGCGACAATTCCGATGCCCTTATCCCCGTCGATGCCGTACTCGACGCCGGCGATCAGCCGGTCCTGTCCTTCCCCTATAGTCAGGACGAGATCGAGGACCTGCTCTATGGCGCCGACCGGCCGGTAGAAGAGCGCATGCAGCGCCTGCGTGACATGCGCGAGGAACTGGTGGCGCGCGAAAGCGGCGACTTCGGCGACCAGGACCCCAAGGCCATCATGGTGGAAATCGACCGCGCGCTTGAGGAGTTGCAGGCCGATAGCGACTATGCCGACGAAAACGGCGCACTCGATGCCGCCATTGCCATCGATCCCAACGACCATCTCGACGCGCTGTCGCCCGACGATGTCGAAGCCCGCCAGGCCCTGACCGGCGAGGAAGACGAGGACAGTGACGAAAATTTCGACGCCGAACTCGAAGACGACGAGATCAACGAAACGCTGGGCCTGCAATAGGCGAACGCAACCTAAATCTGCGTGCGGGCCTTGAGCGCCTGGCTCAGCGTGCCCTCATCGAGATAGTCGAGTTCCCCGCCCACCGGCACGCCATGGGCCAGGCGGCTCACCTTGACGCCGCTGCCGTCCAGCCGGTCGGTGATGTAATGTGCGGTGGTTTGCCCCTCCACCGTGGCATTCATCGCCAGAACGATCTCGGCATAATCCGGTGCGCGTGCGATCAGCGCATCGAGATTGAGATCGTCGGGCCCGACCCCATCAAGTGGCGACAGCACGCCGCCCAGTACATGATATCGCACCTGGCCGACGCCCGCTCGCTCCAGCGCCCAGAGATCGGCCACATCCTCGACCACGATCAGCATGCCGCTCTCGCCGCGCCTGGGGTCCGAGCAGATCGAGCAGGGGCTCATGGTGTCGATATTGCCGCAGACCTCGCAGGTGCGCACGGCAAGCACCGCCCGGTCCAGCGCCGCCGATAGCGGCAGCATGAGCTGGTCCTTCTTCTTGATCAGATGCAAGACCGCCCGCCGCGCCGAGCGCGGGCCCAGGCCCGGCAATCGGGCCATCAGCTGGATCAACTGTTCGATTTCCGGTCCGCCGGATGCCATTTCAGTTCACCGGATCGCCCTCTCCCTTGTGGGAGAAGGTGGCGCGCAGCGCCGGATGAGAGGTGAGCGGCACTTAGGCCGCTCGACTTTGCTTTGCCCTAAGGCCTAGAACGGAAACTTCATGCCCGGCGGGATCGGCAGGCCGGCTGTCACGTCCTGCATCCGCCGCTGCATTTCGGCCTCGCTCTTGCCCTTGGCGTCGGTAAAGGCGGCGACGATCAGGTCTTCCACCATCTCGGCATCTTCGGGCTTGAGCAAGCTGGGGTCGATCTTGATCCCGCGCACATCGCCCTTGCCCGAAAGCGCCACGACCACCATCCCGCCGCCCGAACGGCCTTCCACCACCAGCTCGGCAAGCTCGGCCTGCATGGCCTCCATCTTGCCCTTCATTTCGCTGGCGGCTTTCATCATGCCCATGATGTCTTTCATTCGTCGTCCTCTTCGATCGGGGGCGCCGGCAGGGCCTCGGCAACGGCGGCCTCGTCGCGCACCGTCACATTGACCAGCTTGGCGCCGGGAAAGGTATCCATGATGGCTTTGACCAGCGGATCGTCATGCGCCGCCTGTGTCGCTGCCTGCTTCTTCTGCTCGTTTTCCTGGCGGATGGTCAGCCCCTCGGGGGCCTTGGTCGAGACCATCACCAGCCAGCGCTCGCCGGTCCAGGCCTGCAGCCGCGCCGAGAGCGTCGCGATCATACCGGGATCGGCGCCATCGGCCAGCGCCACCTCAATGCGGCCCTGCTCGAAGGAAATCGGGCGCATTTGGCCTTCCAGCGCTAGCTTGACCAGCACGTCGCGCTTGGCCTGCGCCAGGGCGATCAAATCCTTGTAGCTGGTCAGCGTGGCGAGGGCCGGCTGCGCCACCGCCTGTGGACGCGTCACCGGATTGGGCGTGCTCACCGCCACTTCCATCGGCGCGGGACTGTGCTGCATCGCCTCGACCCGCATGGCCGACGCGCCGCCCGAAGAGCCCGAAGGTCCGCGCGGCGGCAAAGCCGGTGCGCTCTGGCTCGAAACAGCCACCTGTCCCTGTTGCGTCAGCTTGGCAATCACCTCGTCCGGGCTGGGCAGATCGGCGGCATAGGCCAGGCGAATGAGCGTCATTTCCGCCGCCTGCAGCGCATTGCCGGCGCGGCTGGTTTCTTCATTGCCCTTGAAGAGGATCTGCCAGGCCCGCGTCAGCGCCCGCATCGGCAGCCTTCCGGCGAGATCGCGGCCACGCGTTCGCTCATCCGGGGTCAGCGCGGCATCATCGGCTGCGGCGGGCACCACCTTGATGCGGGTGACCAGATGAGTGAATTCGGCCAGATCGCCCAGCAGCGTCTGCGGGTCGGCACCCAGATCGTAGAGTTCGCGCAGTGCTGTCAGCGCCTCCCCGATCCGCCCGCCCATCACGTCTTCGAACAGGTCGATGATCCGCGCGCGGTCGCCCAGCCCCAGCATGGCCTTGACCGTGGCCGCCGTCACCGCGCCATTGCCATGGGCAATGGCCTGGTCGAGCAGGCTCAGACTGTCGCGCGCCGAGCCTTCGCCTGCCCGCACGATCATGGCGAGCGCGTCGGCCTCGAAGCCAATGCCTTCCTGCCCGAGGATCTTTTCGAGATAGCTCGACATGATCTCGGCAGGGATGCGGCGCAGGTCGAAGCGCTGGCAACGCGACAGGATGGTGATCGGGACCTTGCGGATTTCCGTGGTCGCGAAGATGAATTTCACATAGGGCGGCGGCTCTTCCAGGGTCTTCAGCAGCCCGTTAAAGGCCGCCGTGGAGAGCATGTGCACCTCGTCGATCACATAAACCTTGTAAGGCGCCGAAACCGGCCCGTATTTCACCGAGTCGATGATCTCGCGAATGTCGCCAATGCCGGTATTGCTGGCGGCGTCCATCTCCACCACGTCCACATGCCGTCCCTCGATGATGGCGCGGCAGTGATTGCCCTCCACTTCGAGATCGAGCGTGGGGCGGCGGCCGCTGGCATCCTCATAGTTGAAGGCACGCGCCAGGATACGGGCTGTGGTGGTCTTGCCCACGCCCCGCACGCCCGTGAGAATAAAGGCATGGTGGATGCGGTTCTGCGCAAAGGCATTGCCCAGCGTCTGCACCATGGCATCCTGTCCCACCAGGGTGGAAAAGTCGCGCGGGCGGTATTTGCGCGCCAGCACCAGATAGGGGGAGGTCCGCTGGTCAGCCATGCCGCCCCTCCGTGCCGCGCTGCATTGGGATTCTGCCTTCGTTCATGTCCGGACCATAGGGCAAGCCGCGTTCGACCGCAAAAGCCTATCGAGGTTTTGCGGGGCGCTCATGCCCAGTTGTGAACAGATTGAGTAGGAGGCTGGCATCGACCCGTGAGGATCTCGTTGGGGCTGCTTCCTTCCGGACCTGACCCGGTTGGCGAGGAACACGTCCGCGCCAACCTCCCGAGAGGCTATATGCGGATTCTTGGCCAAGGATGCAAGAGGGAGTGGCCCTCGCTTCGCCCACACGATAAAAACACGTCACCTTGAAGTGATCCACTTGGCCACTTGTGTCGTTATGGATGCGCCGGTCTCAATTGGAACCCTCCATGTCCGCCCAAGCCTCCCGAGACGAAATCTCCGATCTGCTCGCCCGCTGCGTCTTGCGCGACCAGGCCGCTTTTCGTGATCTCTACGATCGCACCAGCGCGAAACTGTTCGGCGTCCTCCTGCGTATCTTGAAAGACCGGGCCGAAGCAGAGGAAGCGATCCAGGAAGTGTATGTAAAGATCTGGTATCGGGCCGATCGGTTCGTTGCCGGCCAGGCCAGCCCCATCAGCTGGCTGGTGGCCGTCGCCCGCAATCATGCCCTCGACATTTTGCGCACCCGCCGCCCCGCCGCGGCCGATATCGACGCCGCGCTCGATATTGCCGATCCCGCGCCGTCGCCCGAGCGCATGACGGCCGACAGCCAGGATCGCGCCCGCATCGAACATTGCCTTGGCACCCTCGAAAGCGATCGCGCCGATGCCGTGCGCGGCGCCTATCTCGATGGCTATTCCTATGAAGAATTGGCTTCCCGTCACGCCGTGCCGTTGAATACCATGCGCACCTGGCTGCGCCGCAGCCTCATCAAGCTGAAAGACTGTCTGGCGGCATGAGCATGGGTGACGACAATAATGCTGAAATGGGCGATGCCCGCCTGACCCAGGTGGCCGAATATGTGCTCGGCCTGCTCGATGCCGAGACCCATATTCGCGTGGGTCGCGCCATCGAAGCCGACCCGCGCCTGCGCGCCGAACGCGATTTTTGGCAGGCCCGCTTTGCCGGCCTCGATCGCGAATTCGAAGAGGTGGCGGCGCCCGCTCATGCCCTGCGCGCGGTGGAAGCGCGCCTCTTCGGCAAGGCGAGTGCAACCGCGACACGCTGGTTCGATTCCCTCTTTCTCTGGCGCGGCCTCGCCGCTGGCGCTTTGGCCGTGGCTGTCGCCGTGGTTGGTTTCGGCCTCATGCGCCCTGCCAGCGACTCGACCGCTCTGACCCAGCAATTGGTGGCTGCGCTTCAGTCCGAAGGCAGCGATGTGCAGTTCATCGCCGTCTATGACGGCGAGGGCAATGTGCGTCTGGCCGGTTTGTCCGGCGCGGCCCAGCCCGGCAGCGATTTTGAACTTTGGGCGATTCAGGGCGGGAACAATCCCATCTCCATGGGCGTTATTCCTGCCGGTGCCAAAACCAGCGTCCCCCTTTCGCCAGCGATCAGCGCGGGTTGGGGCGAAGGCTCGGTTCTGGCGATCACGCTCGAACAAGCCGGCGGCTCGCCCGATGGCAACCCGCACGGCCCCGTCGTTGCCCAAGGCGTCGTCACCAATATCTGACGGCGCTATTCACAGTTGTTTTCTGCATTTTTCAAGCAATCGGCTCTTCGATGGGGCTGATTGCTTTTCATTTTCCGCGAATGTGGCGCCGAAAAAAATAATCGACAAAAATGCGAAAAAAATGAAATCGGCTGAAACTTGTTCTTTGAGCCTTCGTAACTTCCCGTGACCCCGCTGAAACATGGGGCAAAATCGAGGAAGGAACAAACAGATGACTCTCTCTTTGCGTACGCTTTTCGTTGCCGGCATGCTCTCCGTCTCGGCTCTCTCGGGCACTGCCTTCGCCCAGGACAATCCTGAAGTCGGTGGCGCGCCGATGTATGCCGACAAGAACATCGTCGAAAACGCCGTGAATTCGGCTGACCACACCACGCTCGTTGCCGCCGTCCAGGCTGCCGGCCTGGTCGAAACCCTCCAGGGTCCTGGCCCGTTCACCGTATTGGCTCCCGTCAATGCCGCCTTCGAAGCCCTGCCTGCCGGTACCGTCGAAAACCTGCTGAAGCCGGAAAACAAGGATGCGCTGGTCAAGGTCCTGACCTGCCACGTCATCCCTGCCAAGGCGCTCTCCACCGACATCGTCTCGATGGTCGAAGCTGATGGCGGCGAACATGTCGTCGACACCGTGGGCGGCTGCAAGCTGACCCTCAAGGCCACTGACGGCAAGGTCACCGTGACCGACGAAAACGGCACCGTTGCCAATGTCACCATCCCGGACGTCATCCAGTCCAACGGCGTGATCCACGTCATTGACGCCGTCCTGACCCCGAAGATGTAATCCTCGGCATCGTGCGGTTCAGGGTGGGAGGGCTTGCGGATTTCCGCAAGTCCTCCTGACCCATGTCCGGCCTCTAGCGTCGCTTCGGGCCCACGTCGCGCCAGTCTCCGGGCGCCAGGCCCTCCAGCGTCCAGTCCCCGATGCGCCCGCGCACCAGCCGCAGCGTCGGAAAACCCACGGCCGCCGTCATCCGCCGCACCTGCCTATTGCGTCCCTCGCTGATGGTGAGCGATAGCCAGCTGTCCGGCACGCTCTTGCGAAACCGCACCGGCGGATCGCGCGGCCAGAGTTCGGGTGGCTCGATCATTTCCACCTTGGCCGGCCGCGTCGGCCCGTCATTGAGTTCTACGCCCCGGCGCAGACGCTCCAGCGCCTCGGGTGTCGGCACACCCTCCACCTGTACGAGATAGGTCTTTTCCAGCTTGAACTTCGGGTCGGCAATCCGCGCCTGCAGCTTGCCGTCATCGGTCAGCAACAGCAGTCCCTCGCTGTCTTTGTCCAGCCGGCCGGCCGCGTAGACGCCGGGCACGTCAATGAACTCGGCCAGCGTCCGGCCTTCGCCGGTAAACTGGGTCAGGACGTTGAACGGCTTGTTGAAAAGGATGAGGCGCGACATCGCCATGGCATCCGGCATGGCGGGGCGTTCGTCAAGCGGCTGCTGGCGCTTTCGTGACACCCAACTGCCCTCCAACCCTTGCCCGAAGCGGCAACGCTGGCTATGCCCATGAGAACAATTCCAGGCGCTGCGCCGGAAAATCGAGGAGTTCGCCTTGGCCAAACGCCGCCACCCCACCTCTTTGCGCACATCCGGCGAGGACGTGGTCGTCTCCAAAAAGGTCCCTGACACCCCCCAGACGCGCAGTGCTGCCTATCGGCTGGCCTTCGCCGATGACGAGTTCATGACCTCCGAAGACACGCGCGGCATTCGCTTCCAGCTCGAATATCTCAAGACCGAGTTCCGCCTGCGCGAACACGGCATCACCTCGACCGTGGTGCTGTTCGGCGGCGCCCGCATTCCCGAACCCAGCAAGCCGGCCTGGGCGGCGCGGAACGAAACGCAGAAGCGCAATCTCGAAGCGGCGTCACGCTATTACGAGGAAGCCCGCCGCTTCGCGCAACTGGCCTCGCTGACTTCCGCGACCGCCGACTACAAGGAGTTCGTGGTGGTTACCGGCGGTGGCCCCGGTGTGATGGAAGCGGGCAATCGCGGCGCCGCCGATATGGGCGCGCCCTCCATCGCGCTCAATATCGTGCTGCCGCACGAGCAGGCGCCCAACCTTTACGTCACGCCCGATCTCAGCTTCAATTTTCACTACTTCGCCACCCGCAAGATTCATTTCCTGCTGCGGGCCAAGGCCGTCGCCGTCTTCCCCGGCGGTTTCGGCACCATGGACGAATTTTTCGAAACGCTGACCCTGATCCAGACTGGCCGGATGGAGCGCGTGCCCCTGCTGCTCTTCGGCCGCGATTTCTGGACCAAGGTGCTCAATCTCGAAGCCCTGGCCGAGGCCGGCACCATTTCCCCCGAGGACATCAATCTCTTCAGTGTCGTCGACAAGGCCGAAGAGGGCTGGGACATCGTCCGCCAGTTCTATGATCTTCCCCAGGTGGGAGAGCCGGCCTGGCTCGGCGGCTGAAACACGCGACCTTAACGGCATTGCCACACTAGCCAGCTAGATTGCCGCAATTACTGCGGGGGCAATGCGTTGGAAACTTTCGATCTCGTCGTCATCGGTTCGGGGCCTGCCGGGCGCCGGGCCGCCATTCAGGCCGCCAAGCTCGGCAAGTCGGTGCTGGTGGTGGAAAATCGCCTGCGGCTCGGTGGCGTCTCGGTCCATACTGGCACCATTCCCTCGAAAACCCTGCGCGAGACGGTGCTCAACCTCTCCGGCTGGCGCGAACGCGGCTTTTATGGCCTCGCTTATCGCGTCAAGAAGGATATCGAGGGTAAGGATCTCGGCGCCCGCCTGCGCAAGACGCTCGACTACGAGATCGAGGTGCTCGAACATCAGTTCGCCCGCAATGGCGTGCGCACCTTCGGCGGCATCGCCCGCTTTCGCGACGATCACCATATCTGTGTGACCGATCATCTCGGCGACGAACATCTCTTCGGCTTCCACAACGCCATCATCGCCGTTGGGACCGCACCCTACCGTCCGGCCAATATTGCCTTCGACGATCATACCATCCTCGACAGCGACAGCCTGGTCAGCGAATTGCGCGTGCCGCGCAGTCTCACCGTTGTGGGCGCCGGCGTCATCGGCATCGAATATGCCACCATCTTCTCCGCCCTCGACGTGCCGGTGACCATCATCGAGCCGCGCGACAATTTCCTCGATTTCATCGACCGCGAGATCATCGAGGAGTTCACCCATGATCTGCGCCAGCGCGGGGTGACCCTGCGCCTGGGCGGCAAGGTCGATCATGTGGAAAAGGATGCGCAGGGCTGGGCCATCGCCCATCTGACCGATGGACGGCAAATCCGCTCCGACATGCTGCTCTATGCAGCGGGCCGCGTTGGCGCCACTGCCGATCTGGGGCTCGAATGCTGCGGCGTGGTCCCTGTCGAGCGCGGCCGTCTCAAGGTCGACCCGGATACCTTCCAGACCGAAATTCCCCATATTTACGCCGCCGGTGACGTCATTGGTTTCCCGGCGCTGGCCTCCACCTCGATGGAACAGGGCCGCATCGCCGCTCTCCATGCCTTCGGCGCCAAAATGCCGCCGGCTCCGGCATTTTTCCCCTATGGCATCTATGCCGTGCCCGAAATCTCCACCATCGGCCTCACCGAAACGCAGGTGCGCGAGCAGAAAATCCCTTATGAATGCGGCGTCGCCCGCTTCCGCGAAACCTCGCGTGGCCACATCATGGGCCTGCAGTCGGGCATGATGAAGATGATCGTCTCGCTGGAAACCCGCAAGCTGCTCGGCGTCCATATCGTGGGGGAGGGCGCCACCGAGCTCATCCATATCGGCCAGGCCGTGCTCAATCTGGGCGCCACGCTCGACTATTTCGTCGAAAACACCTTCAACTATCCGACGCTCGCCGAAGCCTACAAGATCGCCGCCCTCGACGCCTGGAACCGCATGCCCCGCGTTACCCCGGTCGCGCCCGTGATGGACAAGGCCACGCCCACCCCCGACGCGAGCCCGGACACGCCGGAGCCGGTCAAAGGCTAGGACTTGTAATGCCCAGGAGCCACCGGCACGAGCCTCAGACCATATGCGAATGCCAGGCTCAGTAGCTCTTCTCCGGCAGCGGGATGAACTCGGTCTCGTCCGGCACCGGCCCGAAGCGCGCCTGTTTCCAATCTTCCTTGGCCTGTTCGATCCGCTCCTGGCTCGACGAAACGAAATTCCACCAGATATAGCGCGGCCCTTCAAGCGCCGTGCCGCCCAGGAACATCATCCGCGCCGGGCTGGTCGCCGTCACCGTGATGGCGTCACCCGGCCGGAACACCAGCAGTCGCGGCCCCTCGAACACATCGCCGGCAATCTGCACAGCACCGCTGACCAGATAGATCGCCCGCTCCTCATAGTCGTTGTCGAGAGGCGCGCTCATGCCGGCGCCCAGCTGCACCTCGACATAGAACCAGTCCGACACCGTCTTGACCGGCGCCGCCTTGCCAAAGGCCTTTCCGGCGATCACCCGCGCAGTGAGCCCGCCATCGGTGATCGAGGGCAGCGCGTCGGCAGAAAAATGCTGGAAACTAGGGTCGATTTCCTCCTGCCCCGCGGGTAGGGCGATCCAGCTTTGCAGCCCCAGTAAACTATGCCCGTCCGCGCGCTCCACCTCCGGCGTGCGCTCCGAATGGGCAATGCCGCGTCCCGCCGTCATCAGGTTCATGGCGCCGGGGCGAATGTCCTGGATATTGCCCTCGCTGTCGCGATGGGTGATCTTGCCATCGAACAGATAGCTCACCGTCGCCAGTCCGATATGAGGATGCGGCTTGACGTCCATGCCCTGGCCCGCCAGGAACTGCACCGGCCCGAAATGATCGAAAAAGATAAACGGGCCAACCATTTGCCGCTTGCCATGCGGCAGCGCCCGCCGCACCGGAAAGCCCCCACCGAGATCGCGCGTCCGCGGCACCACCACCAGTTCCAGCGCGTCGCAGCTCTGCCTGTCTCCGGCAATCGGGTCGTAGTCGGGCAACCAGGTCATCGGCCTCTCCTTCAGCCCAATCCTGCCGCCAACCCGACACCCTTGTCGACCCGGCACAGCCATGTGCCCTGGTTGGTTACGCAGATGCTGCCATTACCCATGAGCGGCGGCGCTATCCCTGCACCCGCCAGGCATCGAAGCTGCCGCCGGCGATCATGGCCCAGTAGAGTTTGCCGGAGCCGGTGCGGGCGGTGGCGAGGCCGAACTCGATGAATTTGGGCGAGAGCAGGGTGTTGCGATGGCCCTGCGAGGCGAGCCAGCCTTCGATGACGTCAGGCAGGGTCTTGTAGCCCTTGGCGACGTTTTCGCCGACCGCTCCGAGATAGCCGGCTTCGGTGACGCGCTGGCGCAAGGTGACGCCGAGATCGTGGCTGAGCGTATCCTTGCTGGCCATCAGCCGGGCCTGCGAGCGGGCCGCGGTTTCGAGCCGCGGATTATAGCTCCAGGCCGGCGCGCCATTGGCCTTGCGCACCGCATTGATGGCGGCAACGATCTGCTCGCGCGTCAGGTCCTCGGGGCGATTGGAGGTGCTGGCAGGCAGCGGCGGAATGGTGGCCGAGCAGGCCGATAGCAGCGCGGCGGCGCCCAGAACGAGGACGGCGCGGCGCGAAAACTGGGTCATGACAACGGTCCGAAAGCAGGATCAGGCCTGGTCATAGGCACTGAGCAGATTGGGAAGCACCGCCAGATCGCCGATGATCGAATTGCCATCTGCCAGATCCCAGCAGGCCGAGAGGCCGGAATGGGCCGCGGCAAAACCAAGCAGGCGCTTGCGGTTGAGGCCGAGCCGGGCCGAAAAGGTATCGGCCATGGCCTTGATGCGGCGCGGGTCGGCATAAAGCGTGGGCGAGCCCTGGGGATTGCGGAAGGCATTGGCCAGTTCGTAATGCGGATCGCCGAACAGGCCCTTGGGATCGATGGCCAGCCAGCCGCGATCGGAGGAGAGGATATTGTCGTGATGCAGATCGCCATGCAGCGGCAGTTCGGCGGTCGGCTTGTCGAAGAGTTTGAGAGCGATGCCGGCGGCGCGGGCATAGAGATCGCGGGCCGTGTGCGGCCAGGCGCGCACATCGGTGTCGAACAAGGCCTCGAAACGCTGGCGCAGCGGCATCAGCCCGTCGGGGCGATCCGGCCGTGGACGATGCAGATTGGCGACCACGGTGGCAAAGGCATTGGTGGCCTCGTCGTCGCGGCCATTGCGCGAGGGATCGCCCAAAGTGCCGCCATCGATCCATTCCATGAAAATGGTGTCACCATGAATGTCGAAGACGGTGGCGGCGCCATCCCCCTCATACCATTGCAAAAGACGCGCCCCGCGCCCCTCTTCGGCCGAGACCGATGGCTTGAGAATTTTCAGCGCCCCGGAACTACGGCTGCCCTGCTCGACCCGAAAGATCCAGCTGCGCGGCGTTTCGGCCACCGGGGTCGATTTGGTAAGCGACCAGCGGATCATGGCGCGGCTCAGCGCGGTTTCGGCAGGGGACTGATTCATCATGATGCCATTAAAGCAGAAGCCGAGGGCGGATTCGACCGGTGGCGGCAAAAGATGATGGAAATGCGGCGGGCGTGCTGATTAGGAAGGCAGGGTCACCGCATATGGGTTTGAGCCTGCTGCACACCCCCTCCCAACCTCCCCCTGAAGAAGGGGGAGGAGCCGCATCGCGTCCTGGGCAAAAGTCAGCCAAAAGCACCGGCCGTCGTCCTCTCCCTTGCGGGGAGGGCTGGGGTGGGCGGATGAGAGCCCGTTGGGAATGGGCCATCTGCGAGAGCCCTATCCGCAAGGCAGAGCGCCCGCAGGGGCTCCAGTCCAATAGCCGGAGTCCGAAACCCTACCCGATCTTGTAGGCGTCCTTGGCCGACTGGTAGCTCAGATGTTTGGCCAGATCTTCGGCCGTGGCGCGGGTGAGGCGATTTTCGGCGACCCAGGTGCCGAGGAAATGGCAGACTTCGCGGCGCCACACATCGTGGCGGGCGGGGATGGAGAGCAGCGCCCTTGTATCGTCGTTGAAGCCGGCGAGATTGTAGAAGCCGGCGGTTTCGACCACCTGGTCGAGATAGCGGCGAATGCCCTGGGGGCTGTCGTGGAACCACCAGGGCGGCCCGATCATCAGCGAAGGCCAATAGCCCGCCATTGGCGCCAGTTCCCGCGCATAGGTCGTCTCGTCGAGCACGAACATCAGGATGCGCAGATTGGGCTCGTTGCCACAGCGGCCGAGCAGGGCCCGCAGCCCGCCGACATAGTCTGTCGGGCCCGGAATATCTGCGCCCAGATCCGGCCCGCGTTCAGCGAACAGCAGCGGATCGGTGTTGCGGCGCGAGCCGGCATGGATCTGCATGACCATGCCATCCTCGACCGAAAGCAGCGCCATCTCCGTCAGCATCTGCGCGCGGAACAATTCGGCGTCCTGGGCGTCATGCCGACCGGCCAGCACCTTGTCGAGCAGCGCCTGCTTCTCAACCAGAGGCAGGTCGGCGGTATTGGCCGTCGGCACGCCATGGTCAGTCGCCACTGCGCCAAAACGGCGGAAGGTCTCGCGCCGCTTGCGGTGGGCATTGATGAGGCCGTCCCATTTGGAAATGTCTTCGCCGGTCAGCTCGCCGAATTTTTTCAGATTGTCGACAATGGCCGGGCGGCTGGGATCGGTGACATCGTCGGGGCGATAGGTGGTGCGCACCCGGCCGATATAGTTGTCACCCTCCATTTTCTGGTGATGGGTGAGCGGATCGAGCGCGAATTCGGTGGTGGCGATCACCTCGACATTGAAGCGATCGAGAATGGCGCGCGGCAACAGCTCCGGCGTGCCCAGGCGCGAGTCGATGGCGTCATAGATGGTGTCGGCGGTCTTGCCCGACAATTCCTCGGCAATGCCGAAGACGGCCTGGAGGGAATGATCGACCCAGGTTTTCGACGGCGTGCCGGCAAAGAGGTGATAATTGTCGGCAAAGAGCCGCCAGGCCTTGCGCCCATCTGTCTCCACCGGCCCGCCGTCCTTGCGCGCAATCCCCAGCGTATCATAGGAAATGCCGCGGCTTTTCAGCATGCGCAGCACATAATGGTCCGGCGTCAGGAACAGTGCCGCGGGGCTGGCAAAGCGGCCATTGTCGGCAAACCAGGCCGGGTCGGTATGGCCGTGGGGGCTGACAATCGGCAGGTCCTTGACCGCCGGATAAAGGTCGCGCGCAATGGAGCGGGCCGGCTCGGAGGCGGGGAACAGGCGGTCGGGATGGAGATGGGCTGGCTGGGTCATGGGCCGGTTGTGCCACGATCCGGGGCCGGTTTCAACATCTACCATACAAGATGCCGATGCGCGGCATTTAAAACAAATTAACGCCGTTTGCAGGCGTGAGTTCGTCCCTGCGCCAAGCGGGGTTAGCCTCGGGCGCAGAGGGTGAGAAACGGCTGAGCAAGGCGGCTGCCCATTCAATGCGACGGTTCCGGGGTGAACCGTTGCTGTGGAGGGCGACATGGCCAATATCGACTTTCGCGACATCGGAACCGACATCGACGCCATGCGGCGCCGGGCCCGACATGCCGGGCATGTGCGGCGGGCGCAGGCCATGCTGGTTGCCGCCGGGCTTGCCACCTGCGGCGTGGTGGCGGTGGCAGCGGTGCTCCTGACCAACGTCATCTAGATCATTTCAGCCTGAGGCGGACTCTAGGCAGTTTCGCCTCCCTCCCCCTTGAGGGGAGGGAATGAGGGAGGGGGTCCATCAGCGGGTCATCCAAAGACCCCCACCCCGGCCCTCCCCCCAAGGGGGAGGGAACGATGGAGCCGCATCAGTCAGAAGGTGAAACGGGCTAATCATTGCCGCAAAAGCGGTTTCCAGCCCGGCATCGTGTGACTACTATCCCGGCCGGGGAGGACCGATTGCGCATGCGCATTCTGCTGGTCGAGGACAATGAGGATCTGGGCGAGGCGATCGAAAAGCGCCTGCGCAATGCCGGCCATTCGGTGGAATGGGTGCGCGACGGCGCCGATGTGGTGCCCACCGCCGAGGCCGATCTGTTCGACGCGGTGGCGCTCGATCTCATGCTGCCCAATCGCGACGGCATCGGATTGATCGCCGAATTGCGCAAGCGCAAATTCAATGCGCCGATCCTGGTCATCACCGCCCGTTCGGAGATCGACGACAAGGTGAGCTTGCTCGATCTGGGTGCCGACGACTACCTCGTCAAACCCTTCGATCTGCGCGAGCTCGAGGCGCGCTTGCGGGCCTTGTTGCGGCGGACCGGCGGGCAGGCGTCGAGCACGCTGAGCGCCGGCAATCTCGAACTCGACCTGGCCGGGCTCAATGCGTCGGTCAATGGCAAGGCGTTGGAGCTGGGGCGGCGCGAATTCCGGCTGCTGGAGATTCTCGCCACCAATGCCGGCAAGGTGGTTGCCAAAGAGCGGCTGATGAACCAGCTGTTCAATTTCGACGAAGCCGTCTCGGTCAATGCGCTTGAATTGCATATTTCGCGCCTCCGCAAGAAGCTCGAGGCCGCCAATGTCGAAATCGGCACGGTGCGCGGCGTCGGCTATGTGATGCGGGTGGGCGCCTAGTTGGCTGCCGGCACGGCTTCGCAAAAGTCGTTTTCCATCCGCCGCCGCATCTTCGCGCTGGCGGTGGCGCTGCTGCTGCTGGCCGCGGTGGTGCTCATCGTCTTTATCCGCGATTATGCCGAGCGCGCCTCTGATCGTGCCTTCGACCGCTTGCTGGCCGCCTCGGCGCTGACCATTGCCGGTGCGGTGCAGGTGGAAAATGAGGCGGTGGTGGTCGAAATCCCCTTCGCCGCCTTTGCCATGTTTTCGGGGCAGGACCGGGTGTTCTACGCCGTCGAGGACCCCGATGCGCGCACGGTGACAGGCTATGAGGACCTGGCCATGCAGATGCCCGAGACGGTGTCGGCCGAGCCGCGCTTTACCGATGTGGACTATCGGGGCGAGGTGGTGCGGGTGGCCAGTGTCGGCCGGCTGATCTCGACGGCGAGCGATACCGGCTGGGTCACCATCCACGTGGCCGAAACCCAGAAGCAGCGCGAGGCGCTGAGCGCCGAAATTCTCTCCAATGCAGTGCTGCCGGTGATTGCGCTGACGCTTCTGGCGGTGGGGCTGGTCTGGACCGGCATTTCGCGCATGTTCGCGCCGCTGACCGAACTGGAACACGAATTGCGCGCCCGCGCGCCCGATGACCTCTCGCCCATCACCGTGCCGGTGCCCGCCGAGGTCGATCATCTGGTGGCGGCGCTCAATGGTTTCATGGCGCGGCTGCAAAAGGCCATGGAGCGGGTCAGCGGGCTGGTGGCCGAGGCGGCGCACGAAGTCCGGACCCCGCTGGCTTCGCTGCGGGCGCAGGCGGAAGTGGCCATGGACGAGGCCGATCCGGAGGCCCTGCGCCGCCGCGTCGGGCGTATCCATACCGGCGCGGTGCAGGCCAGCCAACTGGTCAGCCAGCTCTTGATGGAAGCCACGATTTCCCACCGCATGGAGAACCAGGAAACCGAGAGCATCAACCTCGCCGCCGTGATCGAGGAAGTGCGGCAAAGGCTCGACCCCGATCAGGCGGGACGGCTTGCTGTGGCCCTGACGCACGAGGCCGCAGAGGCGGTGTTGCGCGGCGACCGCGTGGCGCTGCGGGAAATGATGCGCAACGTGGTGGACAATGCGCTGGTCTATTCGGAGGGCGGGGTGGACATTTCAGGTCGGCTCGAAGGCGGCGCGCTCATTGTTGCGGTCAGCGACCGTGGACCGGGCATCGAGGAGGGCGAGAAGGCCAAGGTGCTAGAGCGCTTCCATCGCGGCAAGGCCGGCGGCGGCAAGGTGGGATCGGGGCTGGGCCTCTCCATCGTGGCGCGGGTGGTCGCGGCGCATAGGGGCAAGTTGACGCTCCGGGATCGCCCCGGTGGTGGGCTCGCGGTGGAGATGGAGTTTCCCTTGCCAAGACGCGCCGGGCTGGGCCTCGGCGCGTTGGTCGTGCTGGCGGCGGCGACAATGCTCGCTCTGCAGCCCACGCCGACGGAGGCCGCCACCACCCACTATCCCGCCCCCGACGGCTCGACCGCTCGCATACTCACCATTCTGGGTACCACCGATACCCCGCTCTTTGCCCACTTCATCGAGGGGTTTCAGGCGCAGCGGCCCGATGTCGGCGTCCTCTACGAGGAAACCGACTCGCTGCCGCTATTCGAGGGCTTCCTCGCGGACAGCCTGGGCATGACGCCGGACCTGCTGATCAGCTCCGCCTCCGATCTGCAGCTGAAACTGGCCAATGACGGCTATGCGCTGGCCTATGACAGTCCCTATCTCAGCGCCCTGCCGGATTGGGCGCATTGGCGCAACGAAGTGTTCGGCTTCACCTTCGAGCCGGCAGTGATCATCTATAATCCCGACCGCATTTCCGCTGCCGAAGTGCCGCGCACCCACCTGACGCTGGCCGAATTGCTGGAGAGCCAGACCGAGCGTTTTCGCGGGCAGATCGCCACCTATGACATCGCCCTTTCGGGCGTCGGCTATCTGCTGGCGGCGCAGGACCAGACGATTTCCTCGACCTTCTGGCGCCTCGCCAATGCCTTCGGGCGCGTCAATGCGCAATTCTCGGGATCGAGCCCGGCCATTCTCAACGGGGTTGCCGATGGCTCGCTGGCGCTGGGCTACAACGTGCTCGGCTCCTATGCCTTCGCCCGGCAGGCCGAGGGTGCGCGCATCGAAATCGTCGTACCCGACGACTATGTGTTGGTGCTGACCCGCGCCATGCTGATCCCGCGCAGCGCCACCCAGCCCGATCTGAGCCGCGCCTTCGTCGATTTCGCGCTTTCCCCTGCCGGCCAGGCTATTGCCGCCGGTCCGACGGCGCTGGGATCGGTGGTGCCGGAGGGAAGCGGGGAATGGACCAGCGAAGCCATCGCGGCGCGCGGGCGCGGCGTTATCCAGCCCATCCCCTTGGGACCGGGCCTGCTGGTGGCGCTCGACACCCTGCGCCGGCAGCGCTTCCTCGACACCTGGCAGGAAATCGTCTCGCCCAAGCCTTAGGAGCAGATCGTGGAGATTATCCGCAGCGGAGAATGCGGCAACTCGCCGAAAAACGCCTTCGTCGAGGCGTTCATCATCGCCCTTATCGGCGGCAAGGTCCCGCCCGAAATGCTCAGCGATGATGCCGACTTGCCGTCGTCGCCCTGGAGCACAGCCAGTGCGCTGCGCATCAGCCACGCCATCAGTCACGGACGTGTCGGCGCCGGTAATGGCGTGGTGACGGAAGGCGGCAAGACGCTGGGCTTCGCGGTGGTCTTGGAATTTGCCAACACCAAGGGCGATCGCGTGCGCTCGGCCCGCCTCTATCGTGACGGCTAGAGGCCTCCACCTCAGCCATTTGTGCATATCTGGTGCCCCACGCCGATGATGCTTCCGCCAGCCCAATGCGACTTTTAAGGCATCTCTGCCCGACAAGGGGCCATCGCCATGCGCGAAGCTCTTCCCCTGGTGCATAGCTGCGCTGAGCAATCCGCCTCTACCGCCCGGCGGCATATGGGACCATCTAGGGGTCATGGAAGCGGCCCGGGATCATCCGGGCCCGGAAAGAGGACCTGATCATGAACGCCCCCCGCAAGAACAAGTTCTTTGCGACGCTCGACACTTTCGTCACCGTATTCGGCAGCGCAGCTGCTGTGTCGGCGGCAGTTGAAGCCGGCCGGGCGCCCAAGGCCAAGCACCTCACCAATCTGGGCATCGACCCCACCGCTTTCCGCTCCATCGGCCATTGACGAGCGCTTGGCGGCGCTCCTCCCTCAGCCGCCTTGTGGTACCATAGGCCGATACAAAGAAGCCCGGACGCGCGTTTCCCTCCCGCGCCTCCGGGCTTTTTTCTTGCCCGGCGCCAGCAACGCGTCCAAGACATATTAGTGGCTAGTCTTGGGTGCGCATAAACACTCTGTTTAGCTCAAAATCGTTTTGTGCCCGGCGATCGTCAGTCTTGCCGGGCCAACGCCCAGCCGAACGAAGAAACCAACCCTCTGTTTACCGCGCTCTGCGACGGTTTTTCGGCGTTCATGGGGACCGCTATGGCCAAAGGCGAGACCGAATTCCTGTTGCGACTTCAGACCGCGGTGCTGGAAGCGGTGGCGCGCGGCGAAACACTTGCGAGCATCGGCGACGAGATCTGTCGCGGCGTCGAGGCGAGTTCGGAGGGCATTGTCTGCTCCATCCTGCTGGTCGATGAAAATGGCGCGCTACGGCCATTATCGGCGCCGAGCCTGCCCGACTATTACTGCAGGGCCATCGACGGCATCCTGGCCGGGCCCGCGGCGGGCTCTTGCGGCACGGCGGCCTATCGCAAGGAGCCGGTGCTGGTCACCGATATCGAAACCGACCCGCTCTGGCACAGCTACAAATCCCTGCCGCTCGACCTGGGCCTGCGTGCCTGCTGGTCCTCGCCGATCTGTGACAAGAACGGGGTGGTGGTCGCCACCTTTGCCTTCTACTACCGCTGCGCGCGCGGCCCCACCGCCTTCGAGGCCAGCATGGTGGAGACCTGTGTGCATCTATGCGCATTGGCCATCGAGCATGAGCGGGTGCGGGCCCGCAATCATCGCCTGGCCTATTACGATGCGCTGACAGGCCTGCCCAATCGCGGCCGCTTCAACGAAGTGCTGGCCGACCGCGTCGCCCTGGGCGCGCCCTTTGGCCTTATCCTCCTCGATATCGACCATCTCAAGCTGGTCAATGACAGCATCGGCCACGCTGCCGGCGATGCGCTGATCCGCGCTGTCGCCACCCGCCTTTCCACCTATGGCAATGGGGTCATGCCGTGCCGGCTGGGCGGCGACGAGATGGCCGTCATTGTCACCGACTGCACCGATCACAGCTGCCTCGAGCGGGTGGCTCATGGCCTGCTGCACGCGACACATGGCATGGTCAGCATCGGCGACCAGAGCGTGGAGGCCCACGTCACCATGGGCGGCGCGCTGTTCGGCGCCGATGGTCATGACGCCGACACGCTGTGCCAGAATGCCGACTTCGCGCTTTATCACGCCAAACAGACCCATCGCGGCAGCTATATGGGTTTCCGTCCCGATCTGCGCATCGATATGGTGCAGCGCATCGGATTGATCCGGCAGGTGGATTCCGCCCTCAATGATGGCCGGATCATTCCCCATTACCAGCCGATCGTGCGGTTGGAGACGTCCGAGATCGTCGGTATCGAAGCCCTGGCGCGGCTGGCCATGCCCGATGGCCGGCTGGCCAGTGCCGGCGAATTCCATACCGCCATGGAAGACCCACGCATCGCCTATGAGCTGACCGGCACGATGCTCGAACAGGTGGCCCGTGATATCCGGGGCTGGCTCGACGCCGACATCCCGGTGCAGCATGTGGGCGTCAACGTCACCACCGGCGATTTCCAGCGCGGCAACCTCTCCGAGCGCGTCTCGCGCATTTTCGCCAAAGCCGGCGTGCCGCTGCACCACGTCATCCTCGAGGTCAACGAATCGGTATTCATGGGCGGCAATGATCGCGCCGTGCCGCATGCGGTGGAATCACTGCGCGACAAGGGCATTCTGGTGGCGCTGGACGATTTCGGGACCGGTTTCGCCTCGCTCACCCATCTGCTCAGCTTCCCAGTCGACATCATCAAGATCGACAAATCCTTCGTCGGCCGCCTGGGCGAGGACCGCCCCGCCGAAGTCGTGGTCAGCGCCATTCTCGATATCGCCCGCAAGCTCGACATGCGCGTGGTTGCCGAGGGCATCGAGAGCATGGCGCAGGCCGAGTTCCTGCGCCAGGAAGGCTGCAAACTGGGTCAGGGCTATCTGTTTTCACGCCCGGTTCCAGTGGCCGATGCCACCAAGCTCTTGCGCAATTTCGCCCAATCCATCGGCGGCGGTAAAACCACCAGCGCCGCCGGCCCGCGTTTTGCGCCGGCGCGCTAGTGGCTTGTTACGCCGTAGCCCGGCACGGACCGGTGCTTGGTGACAGGACGGTGACAGGCTAGCCCATTAATCTTCCCTTTACGGACGCAACGACGTTCGCCTTGTTTCTGGGAGGATCTATGAACAAGCTGCTTCTCGCGGCGCTGGTTTCCGGTGCCATGTCTGTCTCCGCTTTTGCGGGCGATTACACCATTCTGGCGCCGGCCGGTCCCGGCGGCGGCTGGGACCAGACCGCCCGCACCATGCAGGAAGCCCTGACTGCCGAAGGCATTTCCGGCAATGTGCAGGTCACCAACGTGCCCGGCGCCGGTGGCACCATTGGCCTCGCCCAATTCGCCACGCAGGAAAATGGCAATCCCAACGCCCTGATCGTCGGCGGTTATGTGATGGTCGGCGCCATCCTCACCAATATGTCGCCGGTGACGCTGGCCGACGTCACCCCGATTGCCCGCCTCACCGGTGAAGCCGTCGCCATCGTGGTGCCATCCGCTTCGGACATCCAGGATCTTGCCGGCCTCATCGCCAAGCTCAAGGAAAATACCGGTGCCGTAGCCTGGGCCGGTGGTTCGGCTGGTGGCGTCGACCACATCACCGCCGGCCTCATCGCCAAGACCATCGGCGTCGACCCCACCCAGGTCAACTACATCGCCTATTCGGGCGGTGGCGAAGCGCTTGCCGCCATTCTCGGCGGCCAGGTGACCGTGGGAATCTCTGGCATTTCCGAGTTCGCCAGCCAGATCGAAGCCAGTGAACTGCGCCTGCTCGCCGTGTCGTCCGAAGAGCGCGTGCCGGGCATCGATGGTCCAACCCTCAAGGAAGCCGGTGTCGATCTCGCCGTCCAGAACTGGCGCATGGTCGCCGCTGCCCCCGGCATCACCGCCGAGCAGAAGGCCGCCATCTCCGCCGACATCGAAAAGATGGTCAGCTCGGCCTCCTGGAAGTCGGCGCTCGAAGCCAAGGGCTGGGTCGATACCTATCTCGCCGGCGACGCCTTCGACACCCAGCTGGCAGCCGATATCGCTGCCACCGAGACCATCCTGAAAGACATTGGCCTGGTCCAATGACAACAGGCTCCTCCAGCCCGCAGCGCCGCCCCGATGGGGCGGCGCTGGTGATTGCGGCCATTCTGGCCGGCATCGCCATCGTCATTTTCTGGCAGACCAGCCTCATGCGCGTGCCACCGGTGCAACAGCGCGTTGGCCCCACCGTCTTTCCCTATATCGTGGCTTCGGGGCTGCTGCTCCTCGCCGTGGGCACGGTGTTTTCAGCCTTCCGCAACGGTTTCCCCGAGCGCTCCAAGGATGATTACGGCCCCATTTTCTGGGTCGTGGGCGGCCTTGTCGGGCAAATCCTGCTGCTCTCCACCGCCGGCTTTTCCATTGCCACCGGCGTGCTCTTCGCCTGCACCGCCAAGGCTTTCGGCCGCGGCCCGCTCTGGCAGACCATTCCGATCGGCGCCGTCTTCGCCTTCGTCGTCTGGTTCATCTTCGCCAAGGGCCTGCAATTGTCGCTGCCCGTGGGCGTGCTCGAGCGTCTCCTGACCACCGGGAGTTTCGTCTGATGAACACCTTTGAACTGCTCGCCCAGGGGCTCGTCGCGGCCCTGCAGTGGCAGAACCTCATCTACGCGCTGATTGGCGTCACCCTGGGCACCGCCGTAGGCGTCCTGCCCGGCATCGGCCCGGCGCTCACGGTCGCGCTGCTGCTGCCCGTCACCTACAAGCTCGACCCCGCCGGCTCGCTGATCATGTTCGCGGGCATCTATTATGGCGGCATGTATGGCGGCTCGACCACCTCCATCCTGCTCAATACCCCGGGGGAAAGCGCCTCGATCGTCACCGCGCTCGAAGGCAACAAGATGGCCCGCAAGGGCAGGGGCGGTCCGGCTCTGGCCACCGCCGCCATCGGCTCCTTCGTCGCCGGCCTCATCGCCACGCTGGGCCTCGCCTTCATCGCGCCCTTCGTGGTCAAGTTCGCGCTGTCCTTCGGCCCTGCCGACTATTTCGCGCTGATGGTGCTGGCTTTCGTCACCGTCTCGGCTGCCTTTGGCGACAGCGCCCTGCGCGGGCTCACCGCACTCTTCATTGGCCTGGGCCTCGGCCTCATCGGCATCGACCTGCAGACCGGGCAGACCCGCCTCGCCTTCGGCGTCATGGATCTGCTCGACGGCATCGAGGTCACGACGCTGGCCGTGGCGCTGTTCGCCATCGGCGAAACCCTCAAGACCTCCTCGGATCGCGAACAGGTCGCAGCCCAGGTCATGGCCGTCAAGGGCTCGGTCTGGATGACGGTCGAGGACTGGAAGCGGAGCTGGGCCTCCTGGCTGCGCGGCACCTTTATTGGCTTCCCCATCGGCGCCATGCCGGCCGGCGGTGCCGATGTGGCCAGCTTCCTCTCCTACAGCGCCGAAAAGAGCTTCGCGAAGAATCCCGAAGAGTTCGGCCATGGCGCCATCGAGGGCGTTGCCGGGCCTGAAGCGGCCAACAACGCCTCCGCCGCTGGCACGCTGGTGCCGCTCCTCACCCTGGGCCTGCCGACCACCGCCACAGCCGCCATCATGCTGGCCGGCTTCCAGCAATTCGGCCTGCAGCCCGGCCCGCTATTGTTTGCCAACAATGCCAGCCTGGTCTGGGCGCTGATCGCCAGCCTGCTGGTGGCCAATTTCATGTTGCTGGTGCTCAACCTGCCGCTGATCGGCCTCTGGGTAAAGCTGCTGACCATCCCGAAACCCTGGCTCTATGCCGGAATCCTGGTCTTTGCCACGCTCGGCACGCTGGGGGCCAATGGCGCCATGTCCATGGGCATCGGACCGGTGCGCATTTCCTTCGAGCTGGTACTGCTGCTCGCCTTCGGCATCCTCGGCTATCTGCTCCGCCGCTTCGGCTACCCCATTGCTCCGGTGGTGGTCGGGCTGATCCTCGGCCCCATGGCCGAGCAGCAATTGCGCCGGGCGCTGGCCATCAGCCAAGGCGAGCTGGGCATTTTGGTTTCCTCGCCCATCTCGATCACCCTCTACATCGTCGCCATCATCGCCGTCGGCCTGCCCTTCATCATGCGGATGCGCGGCAAGGGCCAGGTGCTCGGCCAATTGGCGACGGACGAAGACTGATCAGGCCGGCGGCATGCGCAGAGTGTGCCGCCGCCAACACCTTGCTCCGCTTCCCCTCCGGGAGGAACCGAGCGCCACCCACCGCATTGATCCTCTGAACACCCGCAAAACGGAGGATGCAAAATGGTGGCGCAGCGCGAAACCGAAGCGGCCAAGGTCGATTTTCTCGTCGACGAAAATGGCTCGCGGATCGATGTTCCCGATGATTCCGGCATTCGTGTCGCCGGCGAGCACGAAGCCAGCGTTGGCGGCACCGGCCCGACCAATTGGTGGCTTTATGGGCTCATCGCATTGGGGATCGTCATCGCTTTCCTCTTGGTCCTGCAGCTGTTCTCCGGCGCGCCGGGAACCGATGTGCAGCCGGGCACGCCCACATCGCAGCCGGTGACCGAGCAGATGGCGCCCGCATCCGGGCAATAAAAAACGCGGCCCCGAGGGACCGCGTTGATTTCGGAGCAAAGCAACCAGATCAGCCGCGGATCGGCGAAAGCTGGATTTCGACGCGACGGTTCTGGGCGCGACCGGCTTCGGTGCCGTTCGAGGCGATCGGGCTCGAAGAGCCCTTGCCCTCGATATAGAAGCGGCGCTGATCGATACCCTGGTTGGCGAGGATCGTGGCAACCGACACGGCGCGACGCTGGCTGAGCGCCAGATTGTGCTCGTTGCCGCCGGTGGAATCGGTGTGGCCATACACGTCGACAATGGTCTTGTTGTACTTCTTGAGCACTAGGCCAACCGAGACCAGGGTCTGGTTGAACTGCGGCTGCACCGTCGACTGGTCGGTGGCGAAAGTGATGTTGGATGGCATGTTGAGGATGATCTGGTCGCCCACGCGGGTCACCGACACGCCGGTGCCCTGCAGCTGCGCGCGCAGTTCGGCTTCCTGCTGGTCCATGTAATTGCCGATCGCAGCGCCCGTCAGGCCGCCGACACCGGCGCCAATCAGTGCGCCGACGCGCGGATCACCACCCACGGCCGCGCCGACAATGGCGCCGGCCACGGCACCGCCGCCCGCACCCAGCAGGCCGCCGCCGGCCGTGTTGGAAAGCTGGCTCTGGCCGGTATAAGGATTGGTGGTGGTACAGGCGCTCAGCGCCAGGGTCGCCGCAAGGGCGACGATAACCTTCGACTTCATATGTATCCCCCTGAAGGATTCGCGAATGGAGTGGCGTCTACCTGCCCCTTCATTAAGGCAGGAGCGTGGTAAGCGGAAGGTGATGAATGGAGGATGAACGGGGGGGGGAGTGATAGGCGAGCTTCCGCGAACGGACTGCCGATGGTGGACTCCGAAAGTGTAAGATGCTGGGGGGCTCCTCGATCGTCGCTGCAGTGGGCACTCATGTTGTGTCGATGGAATAGGCGCGAAAAACGCGCAAGGTTACGTAGCCCAGTTCTCTCCTACGTTCGCGAAATGTATGTTGACGGGGTTACTTTGTTCGTCCCATTCCAATGTTAGGTCGCCGCTATAACCTAGGATCTTCACGCAGAAGCGCGTCTCGCGTTTTTTTCTCTTTTGAAATACGTCATTGTATGTGGCTGCTCCCCAAATGCATAACACCGATCCCAAGTGACCGGAGCGCATTATGTCGTCAGGGGAGAGCATGATTGGGGACATCTCGATCTGTCCCCCCTGCCTAATGGTCGTAGGTTGATATGTAGCTTTAATAGACCAGTCGGGGAGTTCTTCAACCGGTAGCCAACTGCTTGCATACCAGAGATTAACATTAAGAGCAGGGGTAACGCCGGTATTTATCCAGCGAGGAAAAATGCCCCAGCATTCAGTCTCTGTCGATGGGCGGGGTTTAGTGAACGAAAGCCACTTCATTCCATCAAAGTGGATATAGGCCCTGTCTTTATGCAACTGTTGCTGACTAATTCTTAGTTGGGCAGCGACAAATATTAGGCCAGCCGCAGTTGCCACAGCGCCAATTGCTGAAATAACGGCGGATATAGAAGCCCAATGGGCCTGCGCCTGGTAAACGCGTATCGTGGCTTCGGCGCTTTCACGGCGATAGGCTTCACTATCGGCGTTCGCAATGCTGCTCAGAACACGCGTGTTCTGAGAAAGATCCAATTGTGTTGTGGCTGCCACAGCACAGATGGATAGGAGTAATAGTCCAAAAAAAATTAAAAGAATAAAGTCGTTTCGTTGCAATGCTGCTTGCCTTTTAGCACATTTGAAAACGGAATTTATTTTCCGATCTAGTTCTTGAGTGGTCGCTCACAGTGGCTAGGCCAGCTTTGTCATTCGCAACTATCCCA
>NZ_UZWD01000039.1 GCF_900631955.1 Devosia equisanguinis
GATTTGGAGGGGGGGGGTGGGACCGCAGAGTCGTTGGGCCGCAAGCGGATTTGGTTGGCACAATGGGCAGTTTCCCCAGAAGTCGGCGCTTGCGAGTCCGGTTTTGCTTGAGCGGGGGGCTCCATTCGTTAAGGTTCGCCTCGGAATCGTAGCGAAGGGTCTTGGTTTGGACACGCAGACAAGCATCGCACTGGCCGCACTGGCGCCCTTCGTGGCAGCCGTCCTCGCCCCTGCGATCCATCATCTGCTCGGCCGGCTGAGTGGCTATGTCCTGGCCCTGGTGCCGCTGGGCATTTTCTATGTGCTGCTGGGCTTTGTCGACACCATTGCGGCGGGCAATAGCGTCAGCGTCGCCATCGGTTGGGTGCCGGCCTATGGGCTGGATCTGAGCTTTCATCTCGACGGGCTGAGCCTGGTCTTCGCGCTGACCATTTCGGGCATCGGGGCGCTGATCGTGCTTTATTCCGGCGCCTATCTCGCCGGGCACAGGCATCAGGGGCGGTTCTTCGCCTTCATCCTCGCTTTCATGGGCGCCATGCTGGGGCTGGTCTTGGCCGATAGTCTTCTGGCGCTGTTCCTGTTCTGGGAATTGACCTCGGTCACCTCGTTCCTGCTCATCGGCTTCGACCATGCGCGCCAGGCGGCGCGGCGGGCGGCGATCCAGGCGCTTGTCATCACCAATATCGGCGGCATGGCGCTGCTGGCCGGGGCGGTGCTGGTGCATCAGCTCACCGGCAGCTGGGAGATGAGCGCGGTGCGGGCCATGGGGCAGGGGCTGCAGGAGCACGCGCTCTATGGCGTGGTGCTGGCGCTGTTCGTGGTCGCGGCCTTCACCAAATCGGCACAGGTGCCGCTGCATTTCTGGCTGCCCAATGCCATGGAGGCGCCGACGCCGGTCTCGGCATTCCTGCATTCGGCCACCATGGTGCAGGCGGGCGTTTACTTGCTGGCACGGATGACGCCGGTGCTTGGCGGCACAACGGTCTGGACGATGCTGCTGGTGGGGTTTGGCGCGGTGACGCTGCTCTGGGGGGCGCTGGCAGCGATCAAGCAGACCGATCTCAAGCAGATGCTGGCGCAGACCACGCTCGCCTCGCTGGGCCTGCTGGTGCTGCTGATCGGGCTGGGCAGCACCTATGCTATTGCCGCGATGATGATCTATTTCGTGGCGCATGCGCTCTACAAGGCAGCCTTGTTCATGGTGGTGGGGGCCATCGACCACGAGACCGGGACGCGCGACATCACCGCACTGGGTGGGCTGGCCGACAAGATGCCGGTCAGCTTTATCGGCGCGGCGCTGGCGGCGCTGTCCATGGTCGGCCTGCCGCTGACCGTGGGCTATTTCGCCAAGGAAGAAATGTATCTGGGCGTCATGGGCGGCGACTGGCAGCTGATCGCCACGCTTGTGGTGCTGGTGGCGGGCAATGCGCTGCTCGCCGGGGTGGCACTGCTGGTGATGATCCGGCCGTTCCTGGGCGAGACCGTGCCGACGCCGAAATCTGCGCATGAGGCGCCGGTCGCCATGTTGGCGGGCCCGATCCTGCTTGGCGGGCTCGGTGTCGTTGCCGGCGTCATGCCCGATGGGGTGGGCGTGCTGGTGGCCGAGCCGGGGGGCGCTGCCATATTGGGCGAAACGGTCAAGACCCATCTGACCCTCGTGCTCGATATTGCCAGCCCGCTGCTCTGGCTGTCGGCCCTGACCTGGGCCCTGGGTATCCTGGTCTATCGGCAGGCCGACACCATGCGCACCCTGCTGCGGCGGGTGGACCACAAGCTGGGTTGGAATGCCGACAAGGTGTTCGACGCGGCCATGTTCGGGCTCATCCGCTTTGCCGGGGCCGTGACGCGGGTGCTGCATCACGGACGGCTGGAGCTCTACCTCGTCGCGGTGTTCGCCGCGATGGGCCTGGCGCTGTTCGTGCCCATGCTGACGCTCAACGGGCTGGCCTGGATGAGCTTGCCCGAAGAATTGGGACAATGGTCCAACAAGGTCGGACTGGGCTCGCTGCGCATCTATGAATGGGGCGTGGTGGTGCTGGCCGTGGCGGGTCTGGTGGCGGTGCTGCTATCGCGGACACGATTGGTGGCCATCCTGTCGCTGGGCGTGCAGGGCGCGGCGTTGGCGCTGATCTTCCTGTTGTTCGGGGCGCCGGACCTGGCCTTCACCCAGCTGATGGTGGAAGTGCTGGCGGTGGTGATCCTGACCTTCGTGATGACGCGGCTACGGCTCGACGACCGCGATCCCCGACCCTTCGAGGACTTGGCGCGCGACGGCATGCTGGCGCTGTTCTGCGGACTGGGCGTGGCGCTGTTGCTGATGCAGGTGTTGAGCGGCACGCTCGATACCCGCCTCTCCGATCTGTTCACCGCCACCAGCGTGCCGATCGCCCATGGGCACAATATCGTCAACGTCATCCTGGTCGACTATCGCGGCTTCGATACGCTGGGTGAGATTTCGGTGGTGATGGGCGCTGGGCTCGCCATCCTGGCGCTGCTGCGGCGGCGCAAGAAGGTCGATGCGGCCGGAAAGGCGGCACCATGAACACGGTGATCTTCCGAACGCTGGCCCCTGTCATCGTCGCCACCATGCTGGTGTTCTCGGTCTATGTCTGCCTGCGCGGCCATAATGAACCGGGGGGCGGCTTTATCGGTGGCCTGATCGGCGCGGCATCCATCGGTGTGCTCGGCATGGCCTGGGGCGCCGAGGCGGCAAAGCGGGCGCTCAAGATCGACCCCATGGTGCTGGCCGGCTGCGGCGTGGTGCTGGCGGGCGCCTCGGGCCTGCTCAGCGTCTTTATCGGCGCGCCGTTCATGACCAGTATCTGGCTCTATCTCGATCTGGGCGAAACGGTGCTGCCTATCTCGACGCCACTGTTTTTCGACCTCGGGGTCTATCTCGTGGTCTTCGGCACCCTGTCGGCCATCGCGCTGGCGCTTGAAGGCGATGACGGCGAGGAGACACCCTGATGGACTATATTCTCGCCGCGCTAGTTGGCCTGTTCATTACTGCGGGTGTTTACCTGCTGCTGTCGCGCTCGGTGATCCGCATGCTGTTGGGCATGACCATTTTCGGCAATGGCGTGAACTTGCTGATCTTCACCGCCGGGCGGGTGATGCGGGAAATCCCGCCCATCGTGCCGCCGGGGCTTGATACCCCCGATGGAGCCATTGCCAATCCGCTGCCGCAGGCGCTGATCCTCACCGCCATCGTCATCGGCTTTTCGATGTTCGCCTTTCTCCTGGTGCTGGCCTTCCGCGCCTATCAGAGCCTCGATGCCGATAATACCGACGCCATGCGGCTGGCTGAACCCGAACGGGCGCCGCAGCCGCCCCTGAGTTATTGACGCCATGGCCGCTTCTTCTTCCGATGTCACCCTGCCGGTGGCCATGATCGAGACGGCGACGCCGCTTCTGGCCTGGACCATTGTCCTGCCGGTGGCTCTGGCGCTGATGGGCGCCGCCAGCCTGTTGCTACTGCGTCGCTGGCCGCGCGCCACGCTGCCGGCGGCAGTAATTGTCGTGCTCGCCATCCTGGTCTGTGAAGCGGCCTTGCTCTGGCAGGTCTATACCGGCGGGCCGGTGAGCATGACCATGGGCAAATGGCTACCGCCCTTCGGCATCAGCCTTACCGCCGACCTCTTTGGCGCCGGCTTTGCGCTGGCCGCCGCGCTGGTGACGCTGGTGGTGCTGATCTATGCCGAAACCGACCGCGACGAGAGCGATCGGGGTGACAATTTCCACGCCATGGTGCTGTTGCTGCTGGCCGGGGTGACGGGGGCCTTTCTTACAGGCGATCTCTTCAACCTTTATGTGTGGTTCGAGGTGACGCTGATTGCTTCGTTCGGTTTGCTGGTTTTGGGCGGCCGGCCGGTACAGCTCGATGCGGCAGTGAAATACGGCTTCCTCAATTTCCTCGCGACAACACTGTTTCTGTTGTCGCTGGGGCTGCTTTATGGGCTGCTCGGCACGCTCAACATGGCTGACATCATGCGCGTCGCGCCGCAGGCCAGTCCGGCGGCGATGACCGGAGTGGCGGCCCTGCTGCTCCTGGCCTTCGGCATGAAGGCCGCGGCCTTTCCGCTCAATGCCTGGCTGCCCGCCTCTTATCACGTGCCGCCAGTGGCGGTCTCGGCGCTCTTCGCCAGCCTGCTGACCAAGGTGGGCGCCTATGCCCTGCTGCGGACGCTGGTGGCAGTGTTGCCCGGCAGTCGCGATGTGCTCGAGCCGGTGCTGGTGCTGCTGGCCATCCTCACGCTGGTGCTGGCGCCACTGGGCGCCATTGCCGAGACGCATCTGCGCCGCGCCATCGGCTTTCTGGTCATTGGCGGCATCGGCGCCGTGCTCGCCGGCATCGCGCTGCCCAACGCAAGTGGGGTGGCGGGCGCCGGGCTTTATGTGTTCCACGCCATGCTGACCATGGCCGTGCTCTATATGGTCGCCGGACTGATTGAGAAGCGCAGCGGGTCGTTCGACACCCGACAGATGGGCGGCTTCTACGCCGCCAGCACGCCGCTCTCGATCCTGTTTCTCGGTGCAGTCCTGGCCACGGCCGGCGTGCCGCCCTTTCTCGGCTTCTGGCCCAAGCTGCTCTTATTGCAGGCGGGGGCGGAGCAGGGCGTGAGCGGCAGTGCCGATACCTGGATGGCGACGGCCCTGGTGGTGGCATTGCTGGTCAATGCCGTGCTGACACTGATCGCCGGTACGAGGCTCTGGGCCCATATTTTCTGGCGGCAGGGCAACGAGGGCGCATCCGAGCATGATGCACTGGCCTTGCTGCCGCTTGACCGGCGCGGCCGGCTGGGTCTGGCGATGAGTGTGGCGCTGGCGCTGGTGGTCGGCGCGGCGGGCCTCTGGCCCAATCCGATGATGGCCGGCGCCCGCGACGGCGCCAGCGATATGCTCAACCCAGCGCGCTATGTTGCTGCGACCGGGTTGGCAGGAGACGAGCCATGAACACTGCGCTTCTGGTCCTGATACTGGCCCTGCTATGGGCGGGGACGACGGGCAGCTTTTCTGGCCTCAACCTGTTGTTCGGGGGCCTGCTCGGACTGGCGGCAGCCTTTCTGTTGCGCGACAGCCTGTCGAGCCGCAGGGGCCTGCGCCGCATGGGGCGAATCATCCGGCTGCTGGGCCTGTTCCTCTACGAATTGATGGCCAGCGCCGTGCGCGTGGCGCTGGTGGTGATTCGTCCCGACCTCAAGGCCGTGGTGCGGCCGGCGATCGTGGCGGTGCCGCTCAGCGTCACTTCAGATGCCGAAATCACGCTGCTCGCCAATCTCATCACCCTGACGCCCGGCACGCTGAGCATCGATGTCTCGCCGGATCGCAAGCATCTCTATGTTCATGCCCTGACCATGGACGACCGCGAGGCGCTGATCGCCGACATCGTCAATGGCTTCGAAAAGCAGGTGAAGGCGGTGTTCGAATGAGCCCGGAACAGTTCATCGACGTCACCAGCCTCATTGCCCTGGTGCTGCTGGGGCTGGCTTTGCTGCTCTCCATGGTGCGCATCGTCATCGGGCCGACCCTGGCCGACCGGGTGCTGGCGCTGGATCTGTTGACCGTGGTGGCCATGGGGTTCATCGGCGCGGTGGCGGTGCGCACCGGCATCTCGCTCTATCTCGACATCGCCATTGCCGTGGCGCTGCTGGGTTTTCTCGCAACTGTCGCACTCGCCCGCTACATCCTCAGTCGCGGCGCCAGGGCAGAGGAGGCTTTTCGCGATGGCGGGGCTTGAACTCTATATCGGCGGCACGGTGCTGCTGCTGGGTGCGGCCTTCACCCTGCTGGCCAGCGTCGGCGTCATCCGGCTGCCCGACCTCTACACGCGCATGCATGCCGCGTCCAAGGCAGGCGCGGTGGGTGGCGGACTGATCTTGCTGGCGGTGGCACTGGTGGGACAAGATAGCGCAGTGGCATTACGGGCGATCATTGGCATCGTTTTCCTGTTGTTAACCACGCCGCTGGGCGCTCATCTGCTGGCCCGCGCCAGTTATATTTCCGGATACAGACCAGACGGCGCGACCCGCAGCGACAAACTGGATTTGAACAGCGGTCAAAATTCCGCCACATGAATAGTTCTTGCCATTACATGCAAAATATAGTCGCGCGGCTTGCCTGTCGCAATAAACGGGGCTAGGACTAAGATAAGCTGACAACTGCCCTTGTTGCGGCTCAATAAAAATTTCGGAAGGTTGAAAAATGAACGACGATACCGGCGCGTTCGCTGGTGGTGAGTCCGATCTGATCGAACTCAGCACGGAAATTGTCTCCGCTTATGTAAGCCACAACGCCGTCAGCCCCAGCGACTTGCCCAAGCTCATCGCTGAAGTCCACGGTGCCCTGCGCGCCTTGCAGTCCAACGAAGTGCCCGCACCAGTCGAAGAGCTCAAGCCCGCCGTGCCGGTGCGCAAGTCTGTGGCCGCCGACTACATCATCTGCCTTGAAGACGGCAAGAAGTTCAAGTCGCTCAAGCGCCACCTGCGCACCCACTACAACCTCTCCCCCGAAGAATATCGCGAGAAGTGGGGTCTGCCGGCCGACTATCCGATGGTCGCGCCCAGCTATTCGGCGACCCGCTCGCAGCTGGCCAAGGACAATGGCCTCGGCCGCAAGGCCTGACGCAGCCGCGTCTTTCTCAAGACGCCGCCAGCACGCGGGGCAGCACGCCTCGCTCTCGATAATTCCTCCCCCTGACGCAGGGGGAGGGCCGGGGCGGAGGGGTGGTCAATGATCCACTCATGGCCCCCCACCCTCAATCC
>NZ_UZWD01000049.1 GCF_900631955.1 Devosia equisanguinis
CCCCAGGGGGAGGGAGATGGGCCGGTGCTTTTGACTAACTCTTGCCCAGAACGCGATGCGGCTCCTCCCCCTTCTTCAGGGGGAGGCTGGGAGGGGGTGTGCAGCACGCTCAAACCCATCTGCGATAGCCCTGCCTTGAGGGGGAGGGTCGCGGTGGGCGATAGTGCAGTGATCCATCGATGCCCCCGGTCAGCCCCGATAAGACACTCATCCGCGTCTCTGGCCACTTCGCTTGAGCCGCCCCGACCACCCGGTTTGCACCTCTATAAAGCCCCCGAATTTCCCGCCGCTTACCACTGAAACCCCAGCTTTCCCAAGGGTTTCCGAGATAGATACAATTTGAATTAATTTGCGATTTTTCGTGAAAAGAGGCCGCAGGACTTGGAGCCTAAACCTGATCTCGCCGGCAAGAAACGCCGGGAAAAATTCAGGAACAGGAAGTCCACAAATGAGCGTCTCTCTCTCTGCAAACACCCGTGCTGGCCTCACCGTTCTGCGCAATGTCGCTGATCAGATGTCGACAACGCAGAACCGCCTGGTCACCGGCAAGGCCGTGAACAGCCCGCTGGACAACGTGTCGAAGTTCTTCACCGCCTCCTCGATGGACTCTCGTGCCGCTTCGATCGATGCGCTCATGGACAATATCAATTCCGCCAAAAGCTCGATGAAGGCCGCCAGTGAAGGCATCAAGGGTATTCAGGGTCTGATCAAGGAGGCCCGCTCGCTCACCAGCCAGGCGCTGACCTCTTCGGCCACCACCGGCCAGGTCACGGGTTCGACCAACCTGACCAACGGCACCACCTTCGCCTCCATGGGCTTTGAAGCAGCCGATACGGTCACTGTCAGCGATGGCACCACCACCGCGACTTTCACCACCGCGGCAGGTACCGATGTCGAAGACTTCATCACTGCGGTGAACGGCACTGCCAATCTCAACGTCAAGGCAAGCCTCGACGACAGCGGCAAGCTGAAGCTCGAAAACGTCAAGGGCGGCAATGTGGTTATCGGCGGCGCTGCCGATGCCGACGAACTCGGCGCCCTGGGTGTTGCCGCCGGCACCACCAATGGTACTGCCAACGCCACCCGTACCTCGCTGGCCAAGCAGTTCGACGCCCTCCGCTCGGAAATCGACCGGATCGCCAAGGATGCCGGCATCAACGGCACCAACCTCTTGGCTGGTGACAAGATCAAGCTGGCTCTGAATGAGAATGGATCGTCCTCGACCACAATCGAAGGTACCGCTGTGAGCGCCTCATCCCTCAATATCGAAGAAGCCGCCGACAGCTGGCAGAGCGATACCGCTGTCAATGACGCCCTGAGCTCGCTGATCGACGCAGCCGACTCGCTGCAGGCCACCGCCGCCTCGTTCTCCTCGAACAAGTCGATCATCGATGCCCGTGCCGACTTCAATGCTTCGCTGTCCGACATTCTCAAGGCCGGTTCGTCCGACCTGACCGCCGCCGACATGGACCAGGAAGCCGCCAATCTGATGGCTCTCCAGACCCGTCAGCAGATGGCCACCACCTCGCTCTCCATCATGCGCTCGGCTGAAACCACCGCCCTGAGCCTGCTGCGCTAAGCACGCAGCGCAACCAAACGGAGAGGCCCGCCAGTTTGGCGGGCCTTTTGCGTTTTGGTTTTTGTTGTTGCGGAACCAAGGGCAATGCGGCGTCGCCCTAAATGGTTTTGTCGGTCAGCTGGAAAGAACCTTCGGGAGGTGTCCAGTCGCGGTGAAGACGGCGGGCGATTTCCAGTTTGGAGAGACCTTGATTGCGATCTTCCATCGCCAGCAAGGTGGTTTCGAACAGCGTTTCGCTCTCGGCGTCGCTCGATTCGGCCGGCGCGGCTGACGATGAGGCCGGTGGCGCTTCGGCATCGATATCGGCCGCTGTCGCATCTGGTATCGGCCGGCGTTTGAAGTCACGTTCGCGGCGAGGCAGATTGGGCGACCAATAGCCGCTTCGTTTCGCACGCAGCATAGGCTCGATGCCTGGGCTCATTGTCCTGTCCTTCGGCGGGACTCCGCCGAGGTCAGGCTATGGTGCCGGTGCTACGCCACCCTTGCTTTCGTTCGTAAAGCTTTCATAGATCGTTCAGAATGCGGTTAACCTCTGCTTCACCATCCGCGCTCACATGGCGCGGTTGACCGCGATACCGCGTGCCGATGCGGTTTTTGGCATGCCGACATAGCCGGTCTGGTTATACGTCTTGGTGCGGTCCTGCTGCCCAACCGCCTCGGCTACGTCGGTCAGCAAGTTCTCCGCCAGCGTCTTGGCCGTGGCAATTATGCGAAGGTTTTCAGCCATTTGGGTAGCCAGACTCTCATGGCAGTGCTGCAATCGGGCCAAGGCCTCGGGCGCTTCGGCGGCCAGCCGCTGGTTTTGCCGCTGCACGGCGCGGGCGAGGACCACATAATCCTGAGCCAGCTGGGTCTTGTTGGCGGTCAACTCACCCGCCTGCTTGTAACGCCCGGCGCGAAGCAACATGGTTTCTTCGTTCATGACGTTCACCAACGCGGTGAGCGTAGTCTCGGCCTCCGCACACAAAGTCAAGGCAGGCATGGAATCGAGGGCTGCAATGCGTTTTGCGGCTGCGGACATTAGCGATACGCTCCGTTTACTGGGATATTATTTGTCTGGCTGGCTTCCTGAACGGAAAGCATCTGCGACAGGATTTGATCGGCAATGCCGATGCCGCCGTTCTGGGCCATGGAATTGGCGAACTGCTCGGCCTGCATGCCCCGCCAGGTCTCCTCACCGAAGCCGCCGCCGAAATTCTTGTCGGGCTTGATGCCGGCAAACATTTCCTTGGTCAGCATGGTCAGAAAAACGCCTTCAAATTCCTCGGCTTGCTGGCGCATGCGCAATGTCTGGGCGGAGGAAAGGCCGGTCGCGGCATTGATGGAATTCATGTCAGAGCACCTCGATTTCGGCCTGCAGCGCGCCGGTCGCCTTGATCGCCTGAAGAATAGCGATCAGGTCGCGCGGCGAGATACCCAGCGCGTTGAGCCCATCGACCAATTGCTGCAGCGTCACCGTCTCCGGCACGACCTGCAGGGCGGTATCTGTCTGCAGCACATCAAGATTCGTATTGGGATCGACATTGGTCTGCCCCAGGCTCAGCGGATTGGGCTGCACCGTCTGCGGGTTTTCCGCGATGGTCACGGTCAGGTTGGACTGCGCCACCGCCACGCTCGACACCCGAACGTCCTTGCCCATGACGATGATGCCGGAATTCTCGTCGATGACGATCTTGGCGCTCTGGTCGGTTTGGACGATCAGCTGTTCGATATCGGTCAGCAGGTCGACAATATTGCCGTTGAAATTGCGGGGCAGGGTCAGGCGGACGGTGCTCGGATTCTCCGGGACTGCGGTGGGTACGCCGATGAAATCATTGACGGCCAGGGCGATCCGGCGGGCCGTGGTCAGGTCGGGATTGCGCAGCGACAGGCGCAGCGAATGCTGCGCGCCGAGGCTGAACTCGATCTCGCGCTCGATCAGGGCGCCGGAGGAAATGCGGCCGGTCGTGGGCACACCCGAGATGACGGTGGCGGCATCGCCCTGCGCCTTGAAGCCGTTGATCAGCACCGGGCCCTGGGCGATGGCATAGACTTCGCCATCGGCGCCGAGCAGCGGGGTCACCAGCAGGGTGCCGCCCTGGAGGCTATCGGCATCGCCCAGCGCCGCGACGCTGACATCCATGCGCGAGCCCTGGGTGGCGAAGGGCGGCAGGTTTGCCGTCACCATCACCGCCGCGACATTGGCAGTGCGGACATTTTCGCCTTGGGTGTTGACGCCCAGTCGTTCGAGCATGGATTGCAGCGACTGCTTGGTGAAGGGCGAATTGTTGAGGCTGTCACCCGTGCCGTTGAGGCCGACCACAAGGCCGTAGCCCACCAGTTGGTTCTCGCGGATGCCCTCCATGTCGACGATGTCCTTGATCCGCGCCGGGGCTGCGGCCGTGGTGACGGGCGGCAGTGCCAGAGTGGCGCTGAGCACCAGGGCAAGGCAGATTCTGAACAGGCGGTTTGGCATTGACGTCCTCGAAGCGATGGCCCCGGGGATATGATGGGGCCTTCGCTCATAGCGATGCCAGAAGCGTGCCACTCTACGAGGGGGTTGTTATCTATATGAAAAGAAAAGGAAAAATCTGGAGGCCTCGTATCTGGTCCATGCCGCTTGACCGTCGGTAAGCAATTCTTGCCGGGTGCATTAAGGCTCTGTTAACCCTCGTCGGCAGATTTTGCCGTGAGGTTCAGCCAGAGGGTGAGTCTGCTTCGTGCGTATTGATACCACCATTCGTTCGACCGGGATTCCCGGGCGTGCTGCCGCCGGCAAGGCCGGCTCGGCGCCAGCCTTCGTGCCTGCGGGAATGGGTGGGGCGGCGCGGGCTTCGGCGGCGACGCCCGCAATGCCGATGGCTGGACTTGATGCCATCCTGGCGCTGCAGACCGTTGGCGACTTCCGCGAAAGCAGGCGCCGCTCGGTCAAGCGCGGCGCGTCAATGCTGGATGCTCTCGAATCCATCAAGGCCGACCTGCTGGTGGGCAATGTTTCCGCCGACCGTCTCGACGCCCTGGTGGGGCAATTGGCCAGCATGCGCGAGCGTGGTGAGCCTGACCTGGATGCCGTGATCGATGACATCGAATTGCGCGTCAGGGTGGAGCTCGCCAAGTTCGGACGCTTCCCGCCCTTGTAGTCTTGCAATAGTCAAGACGGCTCGCTTCATCAAATTGTTGCTACTCCCGCGCTATGCACCTGTTGCAAGCGGCGTTTTCTGCGTTAACGAGCGGCGTTCTGCGTGCTTGCCCCAGAAGAGCGAGGCGCATATATAGGCCGCCAAGGGCGCATTGGAGTTGAGTCTGCTAATGTCTTCGGTTGAACTGACAGAATATCGGCCCACTGACGACGAGCCGTTCATGAACCCGCGCCAACGCGAATACTTCCGGGGCAAGTTGTTGTCCTGGAAGGACGAAATTCTTCGCGAAAGCCGTGAGACCCTCGAAAACCTCCAGGAAGAAAGCCAGAACCATCCGGACATGGCCGACCGGGCCAGCTCGGAAAGCGACCGCTCCCTGGAACTGCGCACCCGCGACCGTCAGCGTAAGCTGATTTCCAAGATCGACGCGGCGCTGAAGCGTATCGACGATGGCACCTATGGCTATTGCGAGGAAACCGGCGATCCCATCGGCATTGCCCGGCTCGACGCCCGCCCGATCGCGACGCTGAGCCTGGAAGCCCAGGAGCTGCATGAGCGTCGCGAAAAGGTCTATCGCGACGAGTGACCGGCGCATCCCGGCCAATTGGAAAAGCCCGCAGCGATGCGGGCTTTTTGTTTGATCGGTATTACTTGCCGCCGGAGCGTTCGATATTGCGGTCGTAGATTTCCTGGATTTCGGGGGTCATGACCTCATCGAAGGCTTCGGCCTCATAGACGGGGCGGATATCGATGTCGCTGTCGGTGAACATGGGATTGGGGCAGCGCTTGACCCATTCGACCGCCTCGTCCATGTCGCGCACCTGCCAGATCCAGTAGCCGGCCACCAGCTCCTTGGTTTCGGCGAAGGGCCCATCGATGACGGTGCGATTGGCGCCACTGAAGCGCACGCGCTTGGCGCTGGAACTGGGACGAAGGCCATCGCCACCCAGCATGATGCCGGCATTGATCAGCTGCTCGTTATATTTGGTCATGGCCTCGAGCAGTTCGGTGGTCGGCATGCGACCCTCTTCGCTGTCCTGGGTGGCCTTTACGAAAACGACGACGCGCATTGATGTTCTCCTCATGCGGCGTGGGCGAAATTGCCCATCTGGCCAACCGACGATCCAGGCGGCAGGCGTTCGACAAATTTGCCTGCGATATTATGCGACCTTCGAAAAACAGAAAGGGCGGAGCCCGGGGCCCCGCCTCTTTGCGTCGCTTGCCGGCTTGGTCAGAAGCCGAAGACGGTGGTGATGCCGGTCTGGTCGTTGCCGTTCTGCATGCACTGGGCATTTGTGGCCTGGCCGAACTGGAACAGGCCGCAGGTATTGTTGTTGCCGTTCTGGCTGATGGTGCCGTTATGGCCATTGCCGTCCTGGAAAATCACGCCGTGGTTGCCGCTGCCGTTCTGGTTGAAGCCGGCCGAATTGCCATTGCCATTCTGGTAGGCATTGGCGCCGGTGGCCGACATGCCCTTGACCAGCGAGAACATCTTGAGGCCCATGCCCAGTGCCTGGGCCTGTTCCGGATCGCTGGGGGTGAAGCCGATGGAAATCTGGCCGGCGGCCATCGCGGGGGCGGAGCCGACGCCGATCAGAGCGGCAGTGGCGAGGGCGGCGATGATCTTGGTGAAGCGGGTGGTCATTTGGTCTCTCCGAAGTTGAATTTGCGTTCCCTGGTTGCTGGTCTTTCCAGCTCATGAAACGACATTAGGGCCCGGCAACTGAACCGGTTCGGAGCGGCGCATTCAGATTTCGTTCACTTGGAAAATTAAGGTTTTGGCGGTTGAGGATAGGCCAACTCCAAACGGAAAAAAGCCCCGGCGGGCCGGGGCTGAGTGGGGAGGTCGGGAAGGAATAGGCAGGCTTGTTCAGGTGCGGGCGGCGAATTGCTGGGAGCAATCGAGCTGCTTGCCATTGGCGGTGACCGAAAAGTCGACATCGATCTTGGAGCCGGCATTGACCATGACACGGCCGAGTGAGACGGCGGCGTCAGGTGCGGCCGAGAAGGCGCCGCCCTGGCTGACATTGGTCGAACCGCCGCCGCCTGAACTCTTGAGCGCGAAGCGATATTCGCCGTTGAGCGCGGTGGGGCTCTGCAACACGCCCTCGACGGCCAGCATGCCGTGTTCGGTCTTGGTGCTGACGCCGCAGGCGATATCGGTGCCGGCGGCATTGGCGCTGGCACCGGCGCCCAGCGCTGCAAGGCTGATGGCGAGGGCCGCCATGGTGCCGATGGTGATGGGGGTCTGGATCATTTCATCCTCCTGGGAGTGAGCGGAGGGGCCGGCTCTGGTGCCGGCCCCGTTCGGAGCGGAGGTTACGGGCAGGCCTGCACGAAGGCGGTCACATTGCCCGAGCCCTGCTGCACCACATTGGCGTTGCAGCCATTGCCGACCTGTACACCGGCGGCGACATTGCCATTGCCGTCCTGGGTGATCATGGCGTTGTGGTTGTTGCCGAACTGGCCGACGCCACCCTGGTTGTTCCAGCCGTTCTGCCAGACATCGCCATAGTTGTGGTTGCCCTGCTGGCCGATGGCCGAAACGTTGTTGCCGCCGAACTGCTGGCTCACGCCCTTGTTGTTCCAGCCGGTCTGCTTGACACCGAACTTGTTGTTCCAGCCGGCCTGGCCGCCGCCGACCTGGTTGCCGATGCCGAACTGGTCGACGAAGATGTCGTTGGACATTGCGGGGGCGGCCGAAGCGGCGATGACGGTGGCGGCCAGGGCGGTGATGATGAACTTGCGGATCATTTTAGGCGTCTCCTTGTTGGGTTGCGGTCCCTCCGACCGCGTCGTTGATGGAGACTGTTTTACGGGTGTGATTTGGAACAGCTGCTGAAGTGGCGATTCATAATCCGTTCAGAAATGAAAAAAGGCGGAGTTTGAATCCGCCTTTTTATTTATGCCATTGATTTTAAAGGATTATGCTCCGTAGCGCCGCTTGAGATGGGCCTTGAAATGGTCGGCGTTGAGCGGTTCACCGGTGGCGCGGGTGATCAGATCGGGCGTCGAATAGCGCGATGCCTGGCTCCACACCTTGTCGGCGCGCCACTGATTGATGGCGGTGAAATCGCCCTGGCGCATCTGGGCACCCATATCCGGGATATCCTTGGCCATAGCCGAACCCAGCTGGGCCGCGATCATGGCGCCCAGCGTGTAGCTGGGGAAATAGCCGAAGGCGCCGCCCGGCCAGTGCACGTCCTGCATGGGGCCATCCTTGGGATCATTGATAGTCGAGATGCCGAGATATTCGGTCATCTTGGCGTCCCAGGCCTCGGGGATCTGGCTGGCTTCGAGCTTGCCTGCGACCAGATCCTGCTCGAGCTCGTAGCGCAGGATGATATGCAGCGGATAGGTGATTTCGTCAGCATCGACGCGGATATAGCCGCGCTCGATGAAATTCACCTCGCTCAGGATATCGGGGATGTCCCAGCCGGGAATCGCGGTCTCGCCGAGATGCTGGTGAATTAGCGGCAGCATGAATTCCCAGAAATCGCCGCTGCGGGCGATCTGCATTTCCACGAACAAGCTCTGGCTTTCATGCATGCCCATGCCGCGCGCCTTGCCAAGCGGCCAGTGCGACCACTCCTTGGGCAGGCCCTGCTCATAAAGAGCATGGCCGGTCTCGTGCAGCACGCCCATCAGCGAGGTGAGGAATTCGTCGGTACGATAACGTGTGGTCATGCGCACGTCGGTCGGCACGCCGCCACAGAAGGGGTGGTGCGACACCGCCAGCGAGCCATGGGTGAAGTCGAAGCCGGTCGCCCGCATGGCAGCGAGTCCCAGCTCGCGCTGTTTTTCGATCGGATAGGGGGCATTGAGGCTTTTACGCGGGCGCTGGGCCAGGCGCTGTTCCTGCACGGCCAGGGCGGTGGGCAAAAAGTCCTTCAGGAAGCCCTTGAGGTCGGCAAACACGCCGTCGATTTCGGCCGTGCGATTGCCCGGGTCGTATTGATCCATCAGCGCGTCATAGGGGGCGAGGCCGGTGGCGTCGGCGCGCAGCGCTGCCTCCTCGCGCACCAATGCGACCACGCCTTCCAGCGCTGGCAGGAAGCTGTCCCAATCGCCCTTTGCTCGCAGGTCGCGCCAAAGTTGCTCGGAGCGCATGGTGGCGGCGGTGCGGCGCTGCACGAACTCGGTGGGCAGGCAGGTGGCGTTGACATAGTTGCGCTCGAATTCGCCCAACGCCAGGGTCTGGTCGGTGTCGAGAGCCTCGGCCTTGGCGGCTTCGATCCAGTCGGCGATTTCGGGAGCGGTGGCCTGGGCATGATACATGCCCGCCAGTTGCGACATGGCCTCGGCGCGCTTCTCGCCACCACCCACGGCCATATGGGTGGCCTCGTCGGCACCCAGAATGGAGAGAGCGTGTTCGAGCGCTTCCAGCCGGTGGCCGAGTTCGTCGAGTTTGGCAAAGGACATGGAAAGGCTCCTGACTATCGAGCCCGATCTCTCCCACAGCCATGCCATGGGATCAAGGCTGGCGACCGGCCCGATCGTTGCGGAAACGGGGAAGGCGCAGCTGGGGGGAGCTGCGCCTTGGGGAGGGCCCTTGTGCTTCTGCGGGGCCGGTCGGTCCATCCTGGACCGACGGGGATTGCGGTGGCGCCCATGGGGGGATGGCGCCACCGGATTGGGGGTCAGAACGGCAGGATGGCGTCGAGAACCTGCTGACCGTAGCGCGGCTGCTGCACATCGGTGATCTGGCCGCGGCCGCCATAGGAGATGCGTGCCTCGGCGATCTTGGTGGAGGGGATCGTGTTGTTGGCCTGGATATCGGAGGGGCGAACGATGCCAGCGACGATGAGGTCGCGGACCTCGAAGTTCACCCGCACTTCCTGGCGGCCTTCGATGACCAGATTGCCATTGGGCAGCACCTGGGTCACCACGGCGGCGACAGAGGTCTCCAGCGCTTCCGAGCGGTTGACCGAGCCATTCCCGGTATCCTTGACGCCCGACGTGAGGTCGATGGCGGCCTTGGGGTCAAAGCTGCCGCCGCCAATACCGTCCACGGCAGCGCCGAACAGCCCGCCCATGCCCGCCGAATTGGTCGAGTTGCGGCTGCGCTGGGTCTGGTTGTTGATCTTGGCGCTGTCGTCGATGGTGACCACCACGGTCAGGATGTCACCGATGCGGTGGGCGCGCTCGTCCTTGAAGAAGCCCCGGGCCGAAGTACGGTAGAGCGAATTGGCCTGGTAGGTATCGGCCATCGGCTCGGGCATCGGCATGCGCACCGGCTGGTAGCCGGCCGTGGCGGTGGGGTCCTGGATCGTGGTCAGGACCGGAGCCTGCCCGATATTGGCCAGACGGTCGGTGGTATTGCAGGCACCAAGCGATGCGGCCAGGGTCAGGATTGTGGCGATCTTGAAGATGTTCATTGCTTTGGGTCCTGCTTAGAGGCCGGCCAGGGCGAGCGGCGCAGTGCTGACTTCGACGGCGCCTGGAGCGATGGCCGTGGCGCTGATGACGCGCTTGGACATGAGATTGAGGATCTGGACATTGGTGCCCTGGGCACCACCGGTGATGGCTTGTCCCTTCACCGTCAGGGTCATCGGACCCTTGCGGTAAAAAATGGTCACGAGGTCGTTTTTGGCGATGGTCAGGGGGGTGCTGACATCGCTGGCCTTGAGCAGCATGCCTTCGCGGCTCGGGCGGTTGAGGGCCATGCCGACCAACTGGTCGAGCTGGGCCACGCCCTGGGCATCGGCCTGGCGCACGGGGAGGGGGCGCATGACGATGTGGCTGGGCTGCAGGACGGTGCCGGCGGGGAGGGCGGCAGCCAGGTGCGGGACGTCGACGGTGAGATCGAGCGTACCGCTGAGTTCGACAAGACGGTCAGCGCCGGTGACTGAGAAACGGGCGGTGAAGCTGTCATTGCCGGGGTGGTAGCGCAGCTGTTCCAGCCGTGCGGGGGTATCGGCGACTGCGACCTTGATGGGGGAAATCAGGTCGTTGAAGTAAACGTTGACCTTCATGCTTGAGGTGACGATGCCACGCAGGCGCAGATCGTTGATGACGAGATCGCCGAGCAGCACGTCGTCGATGACGGTGGCGGCGCGCGAGACGCTGACGGCGCTGAGACCGTTGACCTCGAAAGTGTCGAGACCAATGCGGGCGGCCGCCGAGCGGATTGCCGGTAGATCGACTTGCCCGGTGGTGCCGGGCTGGGGGGCCCGGAACAGGGCGGTGTCGGCCAAGGATCCGGCATCGTCGAACATGTCGCCGACGGTAACGACCGGACCGACCACCTGCACATCGGCACGCAGCACGGGCAATGCCCAGGCGCTGGTGCCGCAGAGGGCGAATGCGAAGGCGGCGATTATGGAACGAAGCGGTTTCATCTGGCCCTCCTCATCAACGCAGCTGGCTGGTGGCGCGCATCATTTCGTCCGCGCCGGAGATGACGCGGGCGTTCATTTCGTAGGCGCGCTGCGCGGCGATCAGGTCGGCAATTTCGGTGACCGAATTGACGTTGGCCATTTCGAGATAGTTCTGCAGCAGGTCGCCGGTGCCATCGGAATTGGGAATGTTCACCTGGGCCGGGCCACTGGCTGCGGTTTCGAGGAACATGTTGTCGCCCATGGATTCAAGGCCCGACTTGTTGACGAAGCGCGCCAGCTGGAGCTGACCGAGCTGGGTCGGGGTGGTGTCGGTGCCCAGAAACGCCTCGACGGTGCCATTGGGCGAGATCGACACGCCCTTGGCATTGCCGGGGATGGAAATGCCCGGATTGAGCGAATAGCCCTGGGAGTTTACCAGCGTGCCATTGGGGTCACGCTCGAAGGAGCCGTCGCGGGTATAGGCGGTGCGGCCATCGGGCAGCTGGATCATGAAGAAGCCTTCGCCGCGGATGGCCACGTCGAGCTCGCGCTCGGTCATGCTCACATTGCCCTGGCTCATCACGCGTGGTGTGGCGACGGTGCGCACGCCCGAACCGATTTCGAGCCCGGCCGGCACCATGCTGCCCTGGTCTGAGGTTTGCGAGCCGGCGCGGGTGATCTGCTGGTAGAGCAGGTCCTGGAATTCGGCGCGCTGGCGCTTGAAGCCAGTGGTGCGCATATTGGCGATGTTGTTGGAGATGACTTCGACATTGCGTTCCTGGGCGCTCATGCCGGTCGATGCGATGTAGAGAGCTTTCATGGCAGAACCTCAGGATCAGGCGTTGGCATCGCCGAGGCGCTGGATGGCGCTGCGACGCAGCTCATCCTGCTTCTCGGTCAACGAGGCGAGGGATTCGTAGGAGCGGGTGACGCGGATCATCTCGGCCATTTCGGACACGCCCGAGACATTGGAGCGCTCGAGAAAGCCCTGCATGACGCTGGTGCCAGTGGCCGGGGTCGGCGTGCCGCCGGCGAAAAGATTGGAGCCGTCGCGGGTGAGGGCCTGCGGATTGGCGAATTCGACGATGCGCAGGCGCCCCTTCGGGCCGGCATCGGTGGCGACAGTGCCATCGGATGCCACGGTGAAGCTGGTTTCGGTGGCGCCGAACTGAATCGGGCCGCCTTCGCCCAGTACCGGGTTGCCCGACAGATCGACCAGGGTTCCGGTGCTATTGATCTGGAAGGAGCCTGAACGGGTCCAGCGCTCGCCAGCTGGCGTCTGCACGGCAAAGAAGCCTTCGCCATTGAGCGCCATATCCAGGTCGTTGCCGGTCTGCAGCATCGGACCATTGGCCAGGTCATGAACGGTGGCCCAGTCCTGCACATAAGACAGGGGTTGGTCGAGGCGCTGGAAATCCTGGTGGCGGGCCACCGGCATCACATATTCCTCAAACAGCAATTGCTCCGACTTGAAGCCAGTGGTGTTGATGTTGGCGATATTGTTCGCCACTACATCCATCTGGCGCTGCAGAGCGATCTGCCGGCTGAGGCTGATCAGTTGCGCATTCTCGATCATCTCGGTCCCCGTCTACTTCCCCGAGACCGCCGACTTCCCCAAGCCCGCCGTCTCGCCATTAACATTGCAGAAACCATGCCAGGCGGAGATTTTTAATGAAATCATACGCTTAGCAGTCTCGAAGTCTTGGCCTGCCCGGCGTTAATTTCCTGCACTGGGAAAATGCTGCCCGGCAAAAATTGCCGACAGAAGGGTGTTTGTAACCATTCGTTAACCAAGTGGGCCTTAGCTGGTCCCAGGGCCGGAATCGTCCGGAAATGCTGATATCTGGTGGGGCGTTAGATGGCTGCGGAAGCAGAAGTTTCAGGCGAAGCGCCGGCCAAGAAGGGCATTCCCAAGCTCTTCATTTTCATTGGCGCCGCGGTGCTCGTGGTGCTGCTGGCCGGCGGCGGCATCTTCTTCTTCCTGTCGTCTTCTGGTGGCTCGGCTGATGCGGCGGCTGCCTCCGGCGAGCATGGAGCAGCTAGTGCCGATGCCGGTCATGGCGCCCTCGCAGGCGACGCGCCGGCCAATACGTTCATCTTCAACCTGCCGCCGATGATGGTGAACCTCAACAGCGATGGCGGCACCCAAGCCTTCATGAAGCTGACCGTGGCGCTGGAAGTCGCCGACGAGCACATGATGACCGAAATCCAGCCCCGCCTAGCCAAGGTGGTGGATTCCTTCCAGGTCTATCTGCGCGAGATGCGCAAGAGCGATCTCGAAGGCTCGGCTGGCATCTATCGCCTCAAGGAAGAGCTGCTGCGTCGGGTCAATCTGGCGATCTATCCCGCGCGGGTGGAAAGCATCCTCTTCAAGGAAATCCTGGTGCAGTAATGGCTGGACCAAGCGATCAGGACAAATTGGCTGAGGATTGGGGGCTCGACGATATCGATGCCGCTCCGATCCCGTCCTTCGACGACGGCGATGGCCTGAGTGACGACGACATTGCCGCCGCCGCTGCTGCCGAATGGGCGGCGATGCTCGAAGGCGGCACGTCCGAGGCCGATGGTGGTGCAGATCGCGTGCTCAACCAGGACGAGATCGACAGCCTGCTCGGTTTCGACGCCACGGCGGCCAGCAATGTCGAGTTGACCGGCGTCCAGGCGCTGATCAACTCCGCGCTGGTGAGCTATGAACGCCTGCCGATGCTGGAGATTGTCTTCGATCGGCTGGTGCGCCTCGCCACCACCTCGCTGCGCAATTTCACCTCCGACAATGTGGAAGTGGCGCTCGACTCCATCTCCTCGGTACGTTTCGGCGACTACCTCAATTCCATTCCGCTGCCCGCCATTCTCTCGGTGATCAAGGCGGAGGAGTGGGAGAATTACGGCCTGCTCACCGTCGATTCCAACCTCATCTATTCGATGATCGACGTGCTGCTGGGCGGTCGCCGTGTCGGCGGCAATATCCGCGTCGAGGGGCGTCCCTACACCACGATCGAGCTGGCGCTGGCCCGGCGCATGATCGAGGTGATCCTCGAGGATACCCACCGCGCCTTCGAACCGGTGACGCAGGTCAATTTCAAGCTCGAGCGCATGGAAACCAATCCGCGCTTCGCCGCAATTTCCCGTCCGGGCAATGCCGCCATTCTCATCGAATTACGCATCGAAATGGACGATCGCGGCGGCAAGATCGAAATCCTGCTGCCCTACGCCACCATTGAGCCCATCCGCGAGCAGTTGCTGCAGATGTTCATGGGCGAAAAGTTTGGCCGCGACCCGATCTGGGAAGGCCATCTGGCGACCGAGATCTACCACGCCGACGTCGAGATCGAGGCCGTGCTGCATGAACAGGACCTGCCGCTGTCGACCTTGATCGATCTGCGCCCCGGCCAGACCATCATGTTCGAGCGCTCTCCGTCCGACCCCATTCGCCTGCGTTGCGGCGATGTCGAACTCACCGAGGCCATTATGGGCCATATCGGCAAGCATGTATCGGTGCGGGTCACGCGCCCGCTCAACCCGCCCAAGGTCACCATGGCGGCCTTCGAGGCAATCGACGAGACAATGGAAGGACGATGATGTTCGGCTTGCCCCTGGGGATATTTGTGGAAGGCGCCGTTGCCGTTCTGCTGGCGACCACCGTCGTCTATTGCATCATGCTCAACCAGCGCCTCAAGCGCCTGCATGCGGACCGCGATGCGCTGCGGCAGATGGTGGCCGACCTGGTCGGCGCCACCAATCTCGCCAATCAGGCGATCAAGGAGCTGAAGGCGACTGCCGTCGAGGCCGATCTGACGCTCAGCGCCCGCCTCGAGGAGGCCGAGCGCTTCGGGGTCGAGCTCGCCAATCACGTCAATGCCGGCACGGTGCTGATGGAACGCATCGCCAAGATCACCAGCGTCGCGCGCCACAGTCAGGCCATGGAGCCGGTTGAAGAGCCCAGCAAGGCGCAGTCGGCCTTGCAGCAATTGCAGTCGCGCGTGCGCAATCGCGGAGCCGCCGCGTGACCAATATCCGCCTGTTGCCCGTTGTCATCCTGGTGATTTCGGCCCTTCTGGTCCTCAAGACCGTTGGGCTCGTCACCAATGGTGGCTATGTGCTGACAGGCGTGAGCCTGGCGCAGGCAGCCGGGGGCGGTGGTGGCCATGGTGGTGGCTCTGCGCCGGCCGAAACACCGCCGGGTGACAATGCCACACTGCCGGCCGAACCAACTTTGACCGATGCCAGCCCGACCCTGTCCGATTCGGCGCCGACCATGGGTGAAACCAAGAGTGGTGGTGGTGGCCATGGCGCGCCGGCGCCGACCGACGCAGGTGGTGGTCACGGCGATGCCGCCGCCACTGGCAGTGATGCCGCAGCGCCCGCGACCGACGCCCATGGCCAGCCCATTGCCAATACCGTCGCCGCCGAAAATGCCTGCGATCCGCGCCCGGCCTCGCCCGACAAGGCGGCCTCGACGGCCGATGGGCAGCTGATGATCATTCCCGGCGACTGCCCGCCGCTCACCGATGCGGTACCGCAATTGCTGACCGATCGCGGCCCGGTGCCGATGACCTCGACCGATAGCGTGCCCACCGAGCAGGTGCTGCTGGAGCGCCTGTCGACGCGCCGCGCCGATCTTGACGCTTATGAGCAGGAGCTGGCCATGCGCGCTTCGCTGGTGGAAGCCGCCGAGAAGCGCATCGAGGAACGGACCCAGACCCTGCAGGCCCTGGAAGGGCAGATTGCCGCGCTGGTCGAAGAGCGCAAGAAGATGGAAGAGGGGCAGTTCGCCGAGCTGGTGGCCATGTATTCGAACATGAAGCCCAAAGACGCGGCCAGCATCTTCAACGATCTCGACATGAACATCCTGGTTCGCGTCGCCAAGCAGATTACACCCCGCAAGATGTCGCCTATCCTCGCCGCGATGAGCACCGCCCGTGCTCAGGAACTGACTGTTCGCCTGGCCTCGCTCGATGGCGGGCCGGTGGAGGAAATGAGCTCCTCCGACCTTGCTGCCCTGCCGCAGATCGTCGGCCAATAGCTTTGTGGTTTTCTTTAGGGGGGTGTTAAGCCCGCCTCGCTAGGGTTCGGCATCGAGTGTTGTAAACCTCGCATGCCGAGCCGGCGGAAAGAACTTTCTGCAGTCGGATGCGATAATAGTGCGTCGGGCGGGCAGAAAGCCGGTGAAGACCGCAATACAGTCAGGTTGGCAGCGAGCCGTTATGGTCGTCGCTGCCACGGCGATGGCCATGTACCTGGCTATGGCTGCCGCTGCCTTTGCACAGGTGCAGGGCCAGCTTTTCGGCACCGAAGAACAGGGCTATGCCCGCCTCATCCTGAGCTTTCCCTCGCGCGATGACCTGCCCGAATATACGGTCAAGGTCGAGAACGGGGTGATGTCGATCCTGTTCACCGAACCGGTTTCGATCATCCTGCCCGATGTGGCTGTCCAGCTTCCCAATTATCTCACCGTCGCGCGCGTGGACCCCGATGGCATGGGTCTGCGCATCGGCCTGCGCTCCAGCTTCACCTTCAATCGCATCGAGGCCGCCGAGCGCCTGTTCATCGACCTGATGCCGCCGGAGTGGCAAGGCATGCCGCCGCCGCTTCCGCAGGACGTCATCGACCAGTTGGCGGAGCGGGCGCGCCTGGCCGCCATCGAAGCCGAGCGCAACCGCAAGGCTGCGCTGGCCGCAGAGCTCAATCCGCAGGTCGCCCTGCGCATCGGCCGCAACCCCAGCTTTATCCGCCTGCAGTTCGATTGGTCGGTGCCCACCGAGGGTGCCTATGCCAAGCAAGAAAATACTGGCCTGATCAATTTCGAATGGCCGATCGGCATCGATGTGCGCGATCTTGTGGCCGACCTGCCCAAGGAAATCGCCTCGGTCGAAAACGTGGTGACGGCGGATGGTAGCGACATCTATCTCGAATTTGCCCGCGCGGTCGAGCCGCGCTTTTATGAGGTTACGCCCTCTCAATATGTGCTCGATATCGACATCAAGGGGCAGGGGCTGCCCGAACTGAAGGTCGAGGATCTGGCGGCGGCCGCAGCGCAGGTCAAGGCAGAGACACCAGAGGCGCCCAAACCCCAGACGTCGGCGCTTCAGGCCAATGCCGCCGAAACCATCGTCCCGTTCATCAATGTGCTGGGCAATACGGTGCGCGTGGTCTTCCCCTTCGAGCAGGATACGCCCGCCGCCGTGTTCCGGCGCGGTGACTCGGTGTGGATGGTATTCGACACCATCAGCGGCATTGCCGCTCCCGCGGCTTCGACCGATTTCGATGCCGTCGCTAGCGCTTTCGACGTCATCTCCTCGGGTGATACGCAGGTGGTGCGGATCGATCTGTCCAAGGATCGCCTGGCCACTATGGGCTCCGAAGGCATGGCCTGGGTGCTGTCGCTGGGCGACGTCATGCTGAGCCCCACCGAGCCGGTCACCCTCTCCCGCCGCCGTAATTTCGAGGGCACTTTCGAAATGGCCGCCGATATCGTGCGGCCGGCCCGTGTCCACGATTTCCGCGACCCGCTGGTCGGCGACATGCTCAAGATCGTTACCGCCTATCCGCCGGCGCGCGGCCTGACGCGTTCGCTCGACTATGTCGATTTCACCGCCCTGCGCAGCGTCCATGGTCTGGTGCTCAAGCCCAAGGCTTCCAATCTGCAGGTGGCGCTGGACGGGCAGTTCGCCGTGATCAGCACCAATGGCGGTCTGACGGTGTCCGCGCTCGACAGTCTGCGCAATTCCGGCACTCAGGGCGACGAGGCCTCGCGCAGCTCCTATATCGACCTCGCCACGCTCGAGCAGCCGGCGCCCACCAAGTTCCTCAAGCATCGCGATGAACTCGAGCAGATGGCCGCCGAGAGCGATGGCCGCAATCGCGACAATGCCCGCCTGGGGCTGGCGCAATACTATGTGGCCAATCAGTTCGGCCCCGAGGCCCTTGGCGTGTTGCGGGTGCTGGCCGCCGATCTGCGTTCGGAGGACCTGACGCGCAAGCTGCGCATGACCGAGTCGATCGCCAATATCTTGGCCGGTCGCCCCAAGGAAGCACTTCAGGTGCTCAATACGCCCTCGTTCGACCAGGACCTGGACGCCCTGTTCTGGCGCACCATTGCGCGCGCCGCCGACAACGATTATTCCGGCGCCCGGCTCGATGCGCTCGAGGCGCGCAGCGTCGCCGAGACCTATCCCGTCTGGGCCCGCAATGCGTTCTATCTCGCCGGCGCCCGCGGCGCGGTCGAGGGCAATGACGCCACCACCGCCAACCGCATGCTGGATGAGATTGCCTATTCCAATCTCAGCAGCCAGGACATGTCGCTCTATTCGCTGCTTACAGCGCGCTTGGACGAACTCAATGGCCATGATCAGGCGGCGCTCGACGCCTATGGGCAGGTGATTGCCTCCGAGGTGCGCCCAACCCGCGCCGAGGCCGTCTATCGCACGCTGATGCTGCTGGACAAGCAGGGCCGGCTCGATCTCGGCCGCGCCATCAAGACGCTGTCGGCCGAAACCATGCTCTGGCGCGGCGATGCGCTGGAGGCCGAAATGCAGACGCTGCTGGCCCGGCTCTACTTCCGCAAGGCCGATTATCGCCTCGGCTTCGAGGCCGTGCAGGCGGCAGTCGCCAATTATCCGGAAAGCCCGCAGGTCAATCAGCTGCGCGACGAGGCGCAGGTCATGTTCTCAGACCTGTTCCTCAACGGCGTCGCCGACTCGCTTGGCCCGGTCGAGGCCCTTGGCATCTATTATGATTTCCGCCAGCTCACCCCCTCCGGCGCGCGCGGCGACGAGATGGTGCGCAATCTGGCGCGGCGGCTGGTGCGCATGGACCTCTTGCCGCAAGCCGCCGACCTTTTGCGTTACCAGCTCGACAACCGCCTCACCGGCGTGGCGCGCAGCCAGGTGGCTGCCGATCTCGCGGTGATCTACCTTGCCGACCGCAAGCCCAATGAGGCATTGCGGGTGCTCAACGATACGCGCGTTCCCGACCTGCCGGCCTCGCTTACCCGGCAGCGCCGCATCCTCGAGGCGCGCGCGCTGATCGATGGCGGACGCGACCAGCTCGCCCTCGATCTCGTGCGCGATATGGATGGCAAGGACGTCAAGGTGTTGCAGATCGACGTGCACTGGAAGGCCCGTCGCTACAGCCAGGCCGGCGAAATGATGGAAGCGCTCTATGCCCAGTCCGCCGGCCAGCCGCTCGATCGCCAGACCCGCCTTGAGCTGATCAAGGCCGCCGTCGGCTATGTCATGGCCAATGATACGGTTGGCCTGTCGCGGTTGCGCACCAAGTTCGGCGAGCAGATGGTCAATTCGCCCGAATGGGCCATGTTCGACTATGTCACCGGGCCGATCCAGGCTTCGAGCATGGAATTCAAGAAGGTCGCCGCCGAGGTTGCAGCGGTGGACGGCCTCAACGCCTTCCTGGCTTCCTATCGCGACACCTATGCCGGGGAAGGAGCGCTGGTGCCCACCAATGCTACCGAGCCGAATTCCGGCGTCGCCGCAGCGCGCTGAGGGCCGCGTAACTATCCGCTGACGAAGCTGCGGACCAGCGAGCCGGCGACCAGATACCAGCCGTCCACCAGCACGAAGAAGATCAGCTTGAACGGCAACGAGATCACCACCGGTGGCAGCATCATCATGCCCATGCTCATCAGCACCGAGGCGACCACCATGTCGATCACCACGAAGGGCAGGAACAGCAGGAACCCGATTTCGAAGGCACGCCGCAGCTCCGAGATCATGAAGGATGGGATCAGCAGCTGCAGCGGAATGGCCTCGGGCTCGGCCGGCACTTCTGTATCTGACAAGTCGTAGAACAGCGCCAGGTCCTGTTCGCGCACATTGGCGCGCATGAACTCATGCAGCGGCGCCGCGCTGAGTTCGAACGCTTCTGTGATCTCGATATTGCCAGCCAGGAGTGGCGCAATGCCCTGGTCATAGCTCTGTTGCAATGTCGGCTGCATGATGAAGAGCGTCAGGAACAGCGCCAGCGACACCATCACCGAATTGGGCGGCGCGGTCTGCAGGCCAATGGCGGTTCGCAGCAGCGACAGCACCACCACGATGCGGGTGAAGCTGGTCACCATCACCAGGATGGAGGGCGCCAGCGACAAGAGGGTGATCAGCCCGATGAGCTGGATGGCGCGCTCGGTCAGCGTGGCGTCGTCGCCGAAATCGATGGACAGGTCCTGGGCCTGCACCCCGGCCGCGAACAGCACCAGAGCGGTGGCGGCCAGCCCGAAGATCAGCGGCAGGCGCGCCTTGCGAAAAGCCGCCAGTCTCGCTTTCCCTGGCTTGGATGCCGGTGTGGTGCCCACGCGCCGCGCCTTGATTGCCCTATTTGGAGCTTTCCTCTTTAGCTGAGTCGGTATCCTCGGCCGTGGAAATGTCGGTGGTTTTACCCTGCGATGTGCCGTCCTGGCTGCTCACGGGCCGCAGCAGGCCCGTGTGGCGCAGCGATTTGGGGCCGCGCTGATTGGCCGGCGTGCCCAGATCGCGCAATTGTTCGATGGCGGTGGCCGGTGCTGCCGGGGCGGCGGGCGGCACCACGGGGGTCGGAGCCTTCGGTTTGCTGGCCTCGGCTGGTTGCACCTTGTCCTGGACCTTGCGCCCCGGAACCATGGGCAGGGGGCGACGGCTTGGCTGGGCCGCGGCCGGGATTTCCTCGACGGCAATCCCAGATTCCACCAGCAGGTCCTGCGGTCCACCGACCAGGATCAGGTGCTCGACATTGTCGCGGCGAATGATCACCAATTGCCGCTTCTGGTCGACCGCCAGCGTATCGATCACTGACAGCCGCCGATTGCGGCCGCGCACGGCATTGCCGGAAAAGCCGGAGAGCATTTTCAACAGCCAGGCAACCAGCACGATAAGGACGATGACGGCGCCCAGCGCAAAGGCGGCGGTCAGAAAGCTGTTGCCGCTGTCGCTGAACAGGCCGGTGATGAATCCCACGAAAATTGCTCCACTTCTCTGCTGGCCGAATCTTTGGCGGCACTTCTTGCCTAGTTAAGCCAAGCGATTGTGCAAAATGCGAGGCTTGTGCCTTCATGCCTATACGCAGTTAACACTTGATTAACCATGGGGCGGCAAGATTTGCCTATCGCGCTGCTGATTGGAGTCGGCCATGGGCCTGATGGATATGCCGGTGTTTTCGGCGCTCACCGACAAGATGAAGTGGCATCAGGCGCGCCAGGGCCTTCTGGCCGAAAACGTCGCCAATTCGGAGACCCCCGGCTACAAGGGCCGCGATCTCAAGCAGTATAGTTTTGCCGATCGCGTCAGCGCAATGAGCTCGGCGCAGATCACCACGCTGGCAACGCAGCCGATGCACTTTTCCGTGTCCAGCGAGGCCGGGGCCTTCGGCGCGCAGCACATGGCCAATTTCGAGGTCACGCCCGAAGGGAATGGCATCACGCTCGAAGACGAGATGATGAAGGTCACCACCAATATGATGGATTACCAGGCCGCCACCTCCATCTACCAGAAATCCATCCGCATCCTGCGCGTGGCCCTGGGCAAGAACGCATAAGGGCAGGGGATCATGGATTTCAATTCGTCGCTCCGCATAGCCGCGACCGGGCTGCACGCCCAGACCGCCCGCATGCGCGTCATCGCCGAGAACATCGCCAATGCCGATTCCGCCGGCAAGACGCCGGGTGACGATCCCTATCGCCGCCGCATCCCCACCTTCCAGAGCCATTTCGATTCCGAGATCGGCGGGCGCGTGGTCGAGATCGGGCGCCTGGCTTATGACCAGAGCGATTTTACCACCCGTTATGAGCCCGGCCATCCGGCCGCCGATGCCAGCGGTTTCGTCAAATATCCGAACGTCAACACGCTGATCGAATCCGTCGACATGCGTCAGGCCCAGCGCAGCTACGAGGCCAATCTCAACGTGGTCACCGTCACCCGGCAGATGCTGGGCCGCACGCTTGATCTGTTGCGCGGCTGATTTCAGGGGGATTTTTCAACATGGCCATCACCACGCCTTTCAATGCCGCCACGGCCGCCTATGGCAATGCCCAGCGCCTGATCCAGCAAGCTGGCAAGCCGGCGACCGACCTCACCGCGCTCGCCCCATCCAATGGCGGTAATTTCGCGCAGATTCTGGCCGACAATGTGCAGGGCGTCGTCGATCAGGGCCGCGTCTCCGACCGCATGGCCATGGACATGGTCAATGGCAAGGCCAATGTCGTCGACATGGTCACCGCGCTCTCGGAAACCGAAATGGCTATCGAAAGCATGGTCACGGTGCGCGACCGGGTGATCTCGGCCTATGAAGAAATCATGCGGATGCCGATCTGATCGCTGATTTGGGTGTATCCTGACGCGGTGATTCCACGGGAACGGCAGAGATGACCGGCGCAGAAGTGCTCGATATTGCCAGCGATGGCATCTGGACGCTGCTCATCGTTTCCATGCCGATGATGCTGGTGGGTCTCGGCGTCGGCGTCGTGATCGCGCTGTTCCAGGCGCTGACGCAGATCCAGGAAATGACGCTGGTCTTCGTGCCCAAGATCGTCGCCATTTTCGTCACCATGCTGCTGATCCTGCCCTTCATGGGCGCCACTATGGCCGGTTACATGAACCGGGTGATCGACATGATCATCGTGGGCGGCTGATGATCACGGCCAGCCTCGATTGGCTGCCGGGCACCGCCTTTGCCTATATGATCCTGTTCGCGCGCATCGGCTCCATGCTGATGCTGATGCCGGCCTTGGGCGAACAGACCATCCCCGTCCGTATGCGCCTCAGCTTCGCGCTGGCCTTCACCCTCGTGGTCTATCCGCTATTGTCGCAGACCATGCCGGCGCTGCCGACGCAATTGCCCGGAATGGTGGGGCTCTTGTTCCACGAAATCGCCATTGGCCTGATGATCGGCGCCATCGTGCGTATCACCGTGATGGCCACGCAGGTGGCCGGCGCCATCATCGCCTTTCAGACCGGCCTTTCCGGTGCCATGGCGGCGGACCCGACACAAGCCGGTGCGCAGGCGGCGGTGTTCGGCAGCTTCCTTTCCTATCTCGGCGTTACCCTGATCTTTGCCACCGATCTCCATCACATGGCGCTGGCAGCGATCTATGACAGCTACACTTTGTTCTCGCCCAGCGACCCCTTGATGTTTGAGGACGCCATGCAACTGGCGATCAAGACCGTTGCGGGGGCCTTTTCGGTGGGCTTGCAGATGTCGGCGCCCTTTATCGTCTTCGGCCTGGTCTTCAATCTCGGCGCCGGCATTCTGGGCCGGCTGATGCCGCAATTGCAGGTCTATTTCATCCTCATGCCGGCCAATATCATTGTCGGCCTGCTGCTGTTCGCGCTGCTCCTCGTGATGATGATGGGTTGGTACATTACCGCCTTCGAAAATCACCTGGCGATGTGGAGGGGCTAGTCCATGTCGGACGAGGACAAAGACTCAAAAACAGAAGACCCCTCCCATAAAAAGCTCGAGGACGCCCACAAGAAGGGCGATGTCGCCAAGAGCCAGGAGGTCACGACCTGGTTCATGCTGCTGGGCTCGGCCATTGCCTTCGCCATGATCGCGCCCTGGAGCAGCGCCCAGCTGAGCTCTGCTCTCAAGCTGATCATCATGAATGCCGACCGGTTCGACGTCGAAGGCGCCGGGTTCGGCGCCTTCTTCAACAGTCTTGCCCTCACCATGATCGGCGTGGTGCTGGCGCCGCTGGCCGTGCTTTACGTCTGTGGCATCCTTGCCAATCTGGTCCAGCACAAGCCGGTGTTTTCGGCCGAGCCCATCACCCCGAAATTCTCCAAGATTTCGCCGCTCTCCGGCGCCAAACGCCTGTTCTCGGGCGAGGCGCTGGTCAATTTCGGCAAGGGCCTGCTCAAGATCAGCATCGTCGGCGCGGTCGTGGTCATGGTCTGCTGGCCCGAGCGCGATCGGCTCGACACCATGATGACCGCCGATCCCCTGGTGATCCTGCTCGACTTCCAGGAGCTGGGGAACAAGATCTTCATGGCGGTGCTGATGGTCGTCACCATCATTGCCGGTGCCGACTATTTCTATGTGCGTCAGAAATGGTGGAAGAAGCACATGATGACGGTGCAGGAGACACGCGAAGAATACAAGCAGATGGAAGGCGACCCGCATGTGAAGGGCCGCATCCGCCAGTTGCGGCACGAAAAGGCGCGTCAGCGCATGATGGCGTCCGTTCCCGATGCGACTGTGGTGGTCACCAACCCGACCCACTTCGCGGTGGCGCTCAAATATGACAAGTCCATGCAGGCGCCGATCTGCGTCGCCAAGGGCGCAGACGCCGTAGCTTTGCGCATCCGTGCCCTCGCCAAGGACAGCGACGTGCCCATCATCGAGAACCCGCCACTGGCGCGCGCCCTTTTCGCCTCGGTCGATATCGACGAGGTCATTCCCGCCGAGCACTACAAAGCCGTAGCCGAGATCATCGGCTTCGTGATGCGCCTGAAACAGCCCGGCAGCGGCGGCTGGCGCGCCAACCGATAAGACAGTTCAGCCTTCTTGGCGGTCGGTCGCGGCTTTTTTGCCGAACTGGTGCAAGAGAGCTGCGGCGAGAGCGATGAGAACAGCAATCCACCCTGCTGCTGCGCCCTCTGCACGCAAGGGGGCTCCGGGCGACGCGGCCCAACCAATCAGCAGGAAGCTCACCCAATAGCCGAAGCGGGTGAACAGGGGATGCTGCGCAATGTCTTCGCGCAGCAGGGCAAAGGCGAGCACGACATAAATGACATAGGCCTGCGGATGGAAAGCCCAGCCTGTTCCATAGAGCCCGAACGTATAGATGCCCGTAGTGTCGCCGAAGTCTGGCCCGAAAGACAGGAACCCAGTGGTTCCATCGTCGAAGTAATTGAAGAACTGGGAGGCAAAGCTCAGCACCAACGCCGCTATCATGACCAGCTGTGGCAGCGATTTGCCGTTCAGGAATTCCTTGAGCATCCGTACTAACCCCACGACCTAGATATTGAGTGGCACCGCGGCACCTATGAGCGTCGCGTCACTGGCGCGACATCATCACGCCATCGAAATAGATCCGGTTTGGGAAAGCGCCCGGCAAAGCATCATCGTGGTATGGGAAGCTGGCCGTGCTCCAGGCTTGGCCGCCGTCCGGATAGAATTCGATACTGTTTCCCGAGATGGTGTACTGCCCGGCCTCTGCCTGGTCACTATAGGCGGTGGCATCGACGCCCCCGGCGATGGAGTCCACTACCGTGGTCGACCCCATGGCATAGCGTCCATCCTCCTGAAACAGCAGTGTCTGGCCGCTACTGGCAAAAGCGCTCGTTCCGCCCCCAACCGCGGCTCCGCCATGGAATACGCCCGACAAGGTGCTGGAGCTAAACTTTTCGACAGGACAAAACAGGCCGCCGTCGAAGTTGAAGCAGCCTCCTGACGACGGCTCCAAATCAGCCTCGGTAACGTCCCCGTCGTGCCAGTCGATGCGCATGGTGCCCCCGGTGAAGCTTACATCGCCAACCGTTCCAGGGTTCTGCTCTTCGGCATAGCTTGTGCCATAGGCTGCGATGTCGTAGCTGGGCGCGTTTACAGCAATCCCCGGGCCGAAATAGTAGACGTCCATCTCAAACGAGCTGATCCACATTCTCGTCATCAAGTAGATGCCATCTGGCGCGTACTGAGCATATGAAGGTGTTGCGCCACCACCTATGAAGACGGCAGAGAGCACTGTTGCGACGAGCAGGTGTTTCATCTTCTAGACCTGAATAGTGTGGTGAGACGTGGCATTCATACGGTGCGACTAAAGCTTCGCGTCACAAACAAGGTTTCCGCCCTGTTGGGCAAGCAGCGTCAGCGTTGGCTTATCACTGCCAAGGTTCCGCCGGCCGCCGACAATTCCAAGGTCATCGTATAGGGGGCCGCTGCGGACCACGAACATGTCGAAGGACGCGTCGACTTCGCCAACTTCCCCCCGACCGCTCTGGCCCGACTTATTGGCAAGGACATAGTTTCTGCCCTCGAATCCGATGGTTGCAACAAGCGTACCGAACGCTTTGCACTCCCAAACACCATCGACTCCTGTGGCGAAGGAAGGTGGAGCGAGTGTTGTAACCACCAGGACAATGAAGGCTTTCAAAACCTGGCGCACTGCTCACCTCATTATTAACTCAGTGAGCTTTTAATAAATTGAACGGATGCTGTCAATGCAAGGGCAATTTAGAGCAACGCAATGTGGACGGCGTGCCAGCGACATGCATGGATCACCCGACCTGGTGATGACGCCGCGGCAAGGTTGGGGACAGAGGCAACCTTGAACACCTTGATCACACTCAAGTCTGCAGGAAGGGTTAGTTGGTTGCACTCTTGAAGGACAAGGCGAGCACACGCCCATGCCTATCGTCGTTGACATCAAAAGGTGCGAAGAGCTGAAGGTGGAATTTGAACGTCAGGGTGAGCCTGAGCAGGGAGACTTTGCCGCAGCATCTCATCGATGCACCGGTGATTGAGTCCGCACCTTGGATCATCTAGACTCCACGCCACCGGCAGTGCCCGAGGACCGCTTCATGGCTGACATCATCAATCTGCGACAGGTCCGCAAGCAGAAGGCCCGTTCTGACAAGGAAAATGTGGCGGCCCAGAATCGGGTTCTGCATGGCCGCACCAAGGCCGAAAAGCAGCGCGAAGCCACTGAGCGGCAGCGCGCCGAGCGTCTTATCGACGGCCACAAGCGCGAAGAATAGCCAGAATACGCCCGCGAAAGGCACTTGCGGATAACCGTACTCTGCGGTACGCCCGTTTCAATTGCTCGGCAGGCCGCGAATTTTCGGGATGGAGGCGCGGCGTCGGCGGGCGCACCTTGCTTAAAAGATCCCGGACGACCCATGACCATTGCTACAGAGACCAGCCTGGCTCCGGCCGGCGGAAATTCGGCGCGCCGCGTGCTGGCGGCCAGCATGATCGGCACCACGATCGAATTCTTCGACTTCTACATCTATGCGACGGCGGCGGTGATCGTGTTCCCGCATCTGTTCTTTCCGGCCGCCGATGCCAATTCGGCATTGTTGAGCTCGCTCGCCACCTTTGCAATCGCCTTCCTGGCCCGCCCTATCGGCGCAGCTTTTTTCGGCCATTTCGGCGATAAGGTCGGGCGCAAGGCGACGCTGGTGGCCGCGCTCCTGACCATGGGCATTTCCACGGTGCTGATCGGCGTCTTGCCGACCTATGAACAGATCGGGATTTTTGCGCCGCTGCTGCTGGCCCTGTGCCGGCTGGGGCAGGGGCTAGGGCTCGGCGGCGAATGGGGCGGGGCCGTGCTGCTGGCCACCGAGAATGCGCCAGAAGGCAAGCGGGCCTGGTACGGCATGTTCCCGCAGCTCGGCGCGCCGGTGGGCTTTTTCCTCGCCACCACCATTTTCCTGGTCCTGGCGCATTTCCTGGGCGACGATGCCTTCATGAGCTGGGGCTGGCGCGTGCCTTTCCTCGCCAGTGCCTTCCTCGTCATCTTGGGCCTGTTCATCCGCCTCAAGATTACCGAGACCCCCGAATTCGCCAAGGCCATCGAAAAGGCCGAGCGCGTCGAAGTGCCGTTTGTCGACGTGTTTCGCCGCCACAAGCTCAGCCTCGTGCTCGGCACCATGGCTGCACTGGCCACCTTCGTTCTGTTTTACATCATGACGGTGTTTTCATTGAGCTATGGCACCCGCACGCTGGGCTATAGCCGCGAGGAATTCCTGATCCTGCAGATGGTCGGCGTGGTGTTCTTCGGGCTCTTGATCCCGGTGGCCGCCATCCTGGCCGACCGCTATGGCATGCGCCGGGTTATGATCGGCGTCTCGATCGGCATTGCGCTGTTCGGCCTGGTGCTGGCACCGCTTCTGGGCTCGGGCAATGTCTGGGGCGTGCTGGGCTTCCTGTGCATCGGCTTTGCGCTGATGGGCATGACCTATGGTCCGCTGGGCACCGCGCTGGCGGCCCCGTTCCCCACCGCCGTCCGCTACACCGGCGCGTCGCTGACCTTCAATCTCGGCGGCATTTTCGGTGCGTCCTTCGCGCCCTACATCGCCGCCTGGCTGGCCGACACCTATGGCCTGCACACCGTCGGCTACTACATCATCATCGCCGCGGTCGTGACGCTCGTTGCCTTCGGCTTCATCCGCCAGACAGCGGAATAAGTCTGCCTGCCACCAAGGTCGAACCGGGTCTGGACGTCTCACCTGTGACATCCAGACCTGGAGACCTCAACCCATGCGCCTGCTGCTTGCCCTCGCAGCCACCCTTCTGGCGGCACCCGTTTCTGCAAATGAAGACCTGGCGCTGCAGATCGATCGCGTTGCACCATCGCTCAATGGCGGGAATCTGACCACACTTGGTGGGCCGGAAACGCCGCAAGCACTTGTCGATGGCCTCGATGGTCGCTGGTTTACCCTCAAGAACACGGTGCGCAATTGGCGGGGAACCGGCGATGCGGATCGGGAAAACCTCGCCCGCGCCATTGAACGCACCTGCGCGGACACTTGGGAAAACATCGTCACCTACACGACAACCAGCCCCACCACGTTCCGCGTGACGCAGCAAAGCCCCGAGGGCGATGATCACGGCACGTTCGACATGGAGCCGGTCGAGCCGGCGGGCCGCGTCTTTGCGACCACTGTCGAGGACGACTACATCGCCAAGGTGTTCGGCATCGATGCGGCTTCGCCCGAGCTCGCGGAAACCCGTGCGTTGCTCAGCGCGGGCCTCGAAATCTGGAGGCCCACGCCGGACGTGCTGGTCAATCTGCGCGCCAATCAGGAGATCGAAGTCTGGGGGCGCTGCCCAAGCTAGCCGTTACCAGTCCACCTGGCATTCCAAGCCGTCAGGGCCGAACTGCATGCTTTGAGGCGTGTACTGGAAAATCTCCAATTTCACCCCGCTGGGATCGGCCAGCCAGGCCTGCCAGGTGCCGTCGACGCCAAGTTTCTTGGCGGTGATATCGACGCCCTTGCCGCGGACATGGGCAATGAACGCGTCGATGTCCTCGGTTTCGAGGCAGATGTGGTTGATCTGGTTGCTCTCCTCAAACCGCGACTCGCCCTTCTTGAACACCTCGATAAAGGTGCGATTGCCGAAATCGAGATAGAAGCCGATCTTGTCCCGGCCGCGCATGAAGGTGAACTTCGGCGCGATGCCGATGACGTCCCGGTAGAACGCCTCCACCGCATCAAGGTCACGGGCAAAAATGCAGGTATGGGCCACCTGCCTGACGAGCGGTGCGGTCATGGTCTCTCCTCGGAATGACTGGGCTTTTTGCCCTTGCTGACATGTTAGGGCAGGCATGAAGGCGGCGCCAGAGGCCGGTTTGCTCCCTTTCCGTCACAACAGACCCAAAAATTGCGTCTGCCCTCTTTGCATTGTCACGAGGCGCGTCTAGACAGGCCCCTAGACCTCACGACATCCACGGGGAAAGGCACCTCATGTCTTCGATCATCCATATCCATGGCCGCCAGATTTTTGACAGCCGCGGCAATCCGACTGTTGAAGTCGATGTGGTGCTGGACGATGGCAGCTTCGGCCGCGCCGCGGTGCCGTCGGGCGCCTCGACCGGTGCCCACGAAGCCGTCGAGCTGCGCGATGGCGGCAATCTCTACAATGGCAAGGGCGTGACCCAGGCCGTCGAGAACGTCAACGACGTGATCGCCGACGAATTGCTGGGCATGGACGCGCTCGACCAGCGCGGCATCGACCAGGCCATGATCGATCTCGATGGCACCGCCAACAAGGGCAAGCTCGGCGCCAATGCCATTCTCGGCGTGTCGCTCGCCGTTGCCAAGGCCGCCGCCGAGTCAAGCGAACTGCCGCTCTACCGCTATATCGGCGGCCCGAACGCGCATATCCTGCCCGTGCCGATGATGAACATCATCAATGGCGGCGAGCATGCCGACAATCCGATCGACATGCAGGAATTCATGATCCTGCCCGCCGGCGCCACCTCCATTGCCGACGCCGTGCGTATCGGTTCGGAAATCTTCCACACCCTCAAGAAGGGGCTGTCCGCTGAAGGCCACAACACCAATGTGGGCGATGAGGGCGGTTTCGCACCGAACCTGGCTTCGGCCGACGATGCGCTGGGCTTCATCATGCGCTCGATCGAAAAGGCCGGCTACAAGCCGGGTGAGGACGTGTTCCTCGGCCTCGATTGCGCGGCCACGGAGTATTACAAAGGCGGCAAGTACGAGATGAAGGGCGAGGGCAAGTCGCTGTCCTCCGACGAAAACGTCCGCTTCCTCGAAGACCTGGCCAATCGCTATCCGATCATCACCATCGAAGACGGCATGGCCGAGGACGACTGGGATGGCTGGAAGGCCCTGACCGACGCCATCGGCAAGAAGGTGCAGCTGGTGGGCGACGACCTGTTCGTCACCAACACCCAGCGTCTGGTGTCCGGCATCAAGATGGGCGTCGCCAACTCCATCCTGGTCAAGGTCAACCAGATCGGTTCGCTCTCCGAAACGCTCGATGCCGTCGATACTGCGCACCGCGCCAGCTACACCTCGGTCATGTCGCACCGTTCGGGCGAAACCGAGGATTCCACCATTGCCGACCTGGCCGTGGCCCTCAACTGCGGTCAGATCAAGACCGGCTCGCTCTCCCGCTCGGATCGCATGGCCAAGTACAACCAGCTGATCCGCATCGAAGAACAGCTCGGCTCGTCCGCCAAATATGCAGGCTATTCGGTGGTCAAGGGTCGCTAAACTCTTCGCCAGACGAAATAAAAAGGCCGGGCAACTGCCCGGCCTTACTATTTTCAGCCGTGCTCAAGAATTAGGCATACAGTGCCCAAGTAGAATCAAATTTACTTGGGGAGTCTTTTGGCATGATGAAGCGTCTATCTGCCGAAGCTTTTGGTACATTCTGGCTGGTCTTCGGAGGCTGCGGATCGGCTGTGCTGGCCGCCGGCATTCCAGAGCTGGGCATCGGCTATGCCGGTGTCGCGCTGGCCTTCGGTCTTACCGTGCTGACCATGGCCTATGCCGTGGGGCATATTTCCGGCGGCCATTTCAATCCCGCCGTTTCGCTCGGCCTCGCCATTGCCGGCCGGTTCCAGTTCAAGGATCTGCTGCCCTATTGGGTCGCGCAGATCATCGGTGGTGCCCTGGGCGCAGCCGTGCTTTTTCTCATCGCCTCGGGCAAGGTGGATTTCGTGGCCGGCGGCTTTGCCTCCAATGGCTATGATGCGCTGTCGCCGCACGGCTATGGCATGGTGTCGGTGCTGCTGATCGAAGTGGTGCTCACCGCCTTCTTCCTCCTGATCATTCTCGGCTCGACCCATGGCAATGCCCCGGTCGGTTTCGCCCCCATTGCCATCGGCCTGGGACTGACCTTGATCCACCTGATCTCGATCCCGGTCAGCAATACGTCGGTGAACCCGGCACGCTCCATCGCCGCCGCGCTGTTCGCGCAGAACGGCGCCCTGGGTCAGGTCTGGCTGTTCATCGTCGCGCCGCTGGTCGGCGCCGCCATCGGTGCCGTGATCTGGAAGACGCTGCTCGCGCGCGATTGAGAAAGAGGCCCGGTGTTAGCACCGGGCCTTTAACTATACGCCTATTTTTTGCCGAAGCGAGACCATCCGCGCAGCATCCCTTTGATTTAGCTCCTTCTTACCTGTTCGGTAGGATTGCCAAAGCTTTATGGCTTCACGAAATACTTCTTCTTTTTGGCCTAATACGTTGTCGTAGGCCATCAAATCGATTAGCTCGCTATAATTTCGTCTATCAACTCGCCCATATTTCGCGCGAGTGCGGCCATCTATTTCAGGGTCTGCGGCCGTTGCCTCAATCGCATCGCGGATGGCGTTCCAATCCTCTTTGAGTTTCTCGCGACTTGGTGCACCCACAGGCTGTTCTTCTTCCACCTGCTCCGCCAGCGCAATATCGCTAACATCGCTCCTGACCTGAGCAAGGCCCTGCATCGTTGAGGCAATTTGCTCATTTAGTGATCCGATTTTGTCGGTCACATCAGCCAGTGAGGATTCCACCGAAGTCTTGTGTTGCCTCAGCAATTTATCAGACTCATCTAGGGCGCCCTTTAGGTCTCTAACGCGGCCCGAGAATAGCCAAGAACCCAGAAGAACGCCAAAGACTGCGGCGAATACCGTTAGTGCGCCAGATATGATGGTTGCTTGTGGTCCTGTAATTTCAATCCAAAATTCTTGCATTTTATTCTCCCCAAACATGTTTGGGTCTATTTTGTTTGAATTACCTTTTTATTACTGGAACGCCGTCTCCGCAAAGCTGCGCAGTTTGCGCGAATGCAGTCGCTCGGCCGGCTGGTCGCGCAGGATTTCCATGGCCCTGAGCCCCACCTGCAAATGCCGGTTGACCTGCGTGCGATAGAAGTCGGACGCCATGCCCGGCAGCTTCAGCTCGCCATGCAGCGGCTTGTCGGAGACGCAGAGCAGCGTGCCGTAAGGGACGCGGAAGCGAAAACCATTGGCGGCGATGGTCGCCGATTCCATATCCAGCGCCACAGCACGTGACTGGCTGAGCTGACGGGTGATCGCCGTCTGGTCCCAGAGCTCCCAATTGCGGTTGTCGAATGTCGCAACGGTGCCGGTGCGCATGATCTTCTTGGTTTCGATCCCCTCGGTCTGGGTGATCTCTTCCACTGCCTGTTCCAGCGCCACCTGCACTTCGGCCAGTGCCGGAATGGGGACGGAAAGCGGCAGGTCGGCGTCGAGCACATGGTCCTCGCGCACATAGGCATGGGCCAGCACATAGTCGCCTAGCTCCTGCGAATTCCTGAGCCCGGCGCAGTGTCCCAGCATGATCCAGGCATGGGGGCGGAGTACCGCGATATGATCGGTAATGGTCTTGGCGTTGGACGGGCCGACGCCGATATTGACCATGGTTATGCCTTTGCCGCGCTCGGCCACCAGATGATAGGCCGGCATTTGCGGCGTGCGCACCGGCATCGTGCCCGAAACGCCGCCGCCGGTCAGCATATTGTCGGTCATCACATTGCCGGGCTCGACAAAGCGCTGATAGACCGAGTGCCCGTTCTTGAGGTGATCCTTGGCGATACGGCAGAACTCGTCGATGTAAAAAGCGTAGTTGGTGAAGATCACGAAGTTCTGGAAGTGCTCGGCGTCGGTGCCGGTATAGTGCGACAGGCGAAACAGCGAATAGTCCACGCGCGGCGCGGTAAAGGCCGAAAGCGGGTAGGGTCCCCCACGCGGCGGCACATAGGTGCCATTGGCGATTTCGTCGTCGGTGTTGCCCAGGTCGGGCGCGTCGAACAGGTCGCGTAGCGGAATGTCGAGCGCGTTGAGCGTGGCGCCGTCCACGTGCTGGCGCAGGCCCAGCGCGTAATGCAGCGGAATGGGTGTCTCCGATTCGCCCACATCGATGGTACCGCCGTGGTTCTTCAGAATCACTGCGAACTGCTCCTGCAGATAGCCCTTGAACAGGTCCGGCGCGGTTACCGTGGTCCGGTAGATGCCCGGCGTGTGCAGATAACCATAGGGCAGGGTGCTCTCATGCTTGGAATAGCTGGTGGAGCGCACCTCGACCTGCGGGTAGAAGGCGCGCACCCGGCCCGGCGGGACGACGCCATCGGTCAGGCCCTCGAGATGGCCGCGGATAAAATCGCAATTGCGGTGATAGATATGGGCCACATGCGCCCAGGCTTCGGCCGGATCGGTGAAAGACTGCTTCTCAAGGCGGGGCGGCGTGAGGGTGGTCATGTATATCCTCTGGTCGCAGACCCGCGGCTCGGGCCTGCCTAGGCTAGGAATCGTCTTCGATGCAGCTCGACTATATCGCGATCAAGACAGTTTTGTTGAGCGGACATGCTAAGCCATGCATTGGCCTGTTGGCCACCAAGCCGGAAATAATCGCACAAGGGGGGAACTGATGGAAAAGGACAATCCGGGACTGATCATGCCGCCGCCATTCTATCCGGCGCTGTCCTGGCTGGCAGCGCTCGGCCTGCAATGGCTTCACCCGCTGCATCTCATCCCGCCCTTCGGTTTGTCGAGCTGGGCCTTCTGGCTAGGGCTGCTTCTGGCTGTCGCGGGTTTTGCCGTCGTCAACCGGGCCATTGCGGCCTTCCAGGCGGCGGGCACCAATGTCATGCCCAGTCAGCCGACGCTGGTTGTGGTTTCGACCGGCCCCTATCGGTTCAGCCGCAATCCCATCTATATCGGCTGTCTGATGCTGCATCTGGGCCTGACGCTGATGGCCGGGCTGAACTGGGGGCTGCCGCTATTGCCGCTGGTTTTGGTGGCGTTTCACCTTCTCGCGGTGTTGCCTGAAGAGCGTTATCTGCAGCGCAAGTTCGGAGACAGCTATACGCGCTACCAGGCGGTGACGCGACGCTGGCTCTAGCATTCTCACACTTCGGTGAACCGCTCTTTTCTCGCCGCAATTGCCCCCCATCTTCTGGTCAGTTCATCGGCATACGCAAGCGACCCATGCAACCGATGAGCGGGAGGCGGTCTGCCGCTTGTCCCCCAAGCCCTCAACAGCGCGGTGGACCGCTTCCCCCCAGCCGCCCGGCAGCAATGCCGAGGCGGCTTTTTGTTATTTCTTCTGCTTGCCGGTGTAATCCAGCAAGGTCTCGGGATTGATTTCGCCGTCATAGCTGGCATCGACGTCGTAGCGCACCAGCACGAATTCGCCCTCGCGAAACGCCCAGGTCCCCGAGGAACTGGCGTCGCCAATGCCGCGCCATTTCGAAAACGAGGTGATGGTCTTGGTTTCGGGATCGAAATCGGAATTGACCAGCACCAGCGTGCTGCTCATGCCGATCACCGGAACCTCCAGCAACTTGCCCTCAAAGTCCTCATCCTCATATTGCGGGTCGACCATGGGCATGGCGAAGGACAGTGGTGTCAGTCCCTCGAAATCGCGGTGAATATAGTAGGCGTGGTTGATGTTGTAGGCGCCGGCCATGCAGAACAGGCGGATGAGCGTAACTGTCTCTTCTTCGGCATCCGGGCTCCAGTCGGGCTTGTAGGTAAAGGTCCAGCTGGCGAAGTCCTCGCCTTCGGGGATGAAGCCGTCATTGAGCGCGCACCATTCGCCGCCGGCCAGGGCATGCAGCGCCCGCGCCTGCTGTTCCAGCGACGCCTCTTCGGCGAGGGCGGGGCTGAGTGAAAGCGCCGCCAGCGGCAGCCAAAGCAATGGACGGATCATCCTCTATCCCTTATGTCGAAGCCGAAACGCGGGAGCGATTTCCCGCGCCTCCATTCAAGCAGATCGAGGCCGATATGACCGCAAAAATCATCGATGGCAAAGCATTCGCAGAGAATTTGCGCGGTCGCATTGCTGGCCATGTCGAGCGCCTCAAGGCCGAGCACGGCATCACGCCTGGCCTCGCCGTGGTCATCGTGGGCGAAGACCCCGCCAGCCAGGTCTATGTCTCTTCCAAGGCCAAGCAGACTGCCGAAGTCGGCATGAACTCCTATAAGCACGAGCTGCCCGCCGACACGCCCGAGGCCGATCTGCTGGCGCTGGTTCACCAGCTCAATGCCGACCCGGCGGTGCACGGCATTCTGGTGCAGATGCCAGTGCCCAGGCATATCGACGCCAACAAGGTCATCGAAGCCATCGACCCGGCCAAGGATGTCGACAGCTTTACTCCGGCCAATGTCGGCAAGGTGCAGATCGGGCTGCCGGGCCCGGTCTCCTGCACCCCGCTCGGCTGCCTGATGCTGCTGCGCGAGGAGCTTGGCTCCCTCGAGGGCAAGAACGCCGTCATCGTCGGGCGCTCCAACCTCGTCGGCAAGCCGATGATGCAGCTGCTGCTGCGCGACAATTGCACGGTGACCGTCGCCCATTCGCGGACCAAGGACCTGCCAGACGTGGTGCGCCGCGCCGATATCGTGGTGGCCGCCGTCGGCCGCCCGCAGATGATCAAGGGTGACTGGATCAAGCCGGGCGCCGTAGTGATCGATGTCGGTATCAACCGCATCCCGGCCCCCGAAAAGGGCGAGGGCAAGACCCGTCTCGTCGGCGACGTCGATACCGCAGCCGCCGCTGAGGTCGCCGCCGCCATCACCCCTGTTCCGGGCGGCGTCGGCCCGATGACCATTGCCTGCCTCTTGGCAAACACCATCACGACCGCTTCGCTGATCAACGGCCTCACCCCGCCGAGCGACCTCACCGCATGAGCGCTGATCTGCACGATCCCGGCGGCAAGGTGCGCCTGCGCCTTGCCGAGGGGGTTCGCGGCGACGCCGTGATGAGCGCCGATGGTCGCTATCGCCAGCTCATGCGGCGTTGGCTCGGCGAGACTTTTCCGGACCACTACATCCTTTTCATCGGCATGAACCCGTCCACCGCCGATGCCAGTGTCGACGATCCCACCTGTGCGCGCGAATGGACTTTCGCACGCCGGGAGGGTTTTTCGGCCATGGTCAAATGCAATGTCGGCGACTATCGCGCCACCGATCCGAAAATGCTTGTCGCGCCGGGGATCGAGGCCGTCTCACCGGCCAATCTGCCAGCCATCCGCCAAGCTGCATCGGGGGCAGGGCGGGTGGTGCTCTGCCATGGCAAGCTGAACAAGGCGTTGGCGCCGGCCGGGCGCGATCTGGTGGCTGCGCTGCGTGTCGATGGCGTGCCGCTCTGGTGTTTCGGCACCAATGCCGATGGCTCGCCCAAGCATCCGCTTTACCTGCGCGCCGACACGCCGTTGCTGCCGTTCCCGGATTAGTGGCTAGGCCTTGGGTGTCCGGCCCAGTTTGCTCTCGATGATCGGCAGGACTCTCTCGGTCGCGGCTCGGCCTTCCTCGATAGCCTCGGCGGCGCGGTGGAAATCCATGAGTCCGATATCGACGACGCGCGGCAGGATCAGGGCATGCGGCGGCTCTCCGGCCAGCCGCGAGCGTGTGATGTGGTCCTGCATGATGTTGAGCGCATTGCCCAGCACATCGAAATAGCCTGGTGCCGCACCGCCATTGCCGAACAGCTTGAAGTTGGCCGCCTGGCTCGCCAGCGCCGTCGGCATGGTCTTGACCATTGACAGCCAATTGGTTGCTTTCTGCGCGTCCGTTTTATCAACCGCATCAGGGGTGACCGCGATCTCGGGCAGCAGGCGGCGGCCCAGCAGATCTTCGTTGAGATTGACCGCGATGATGAAGTCGGCGCCCATGGCCCGGCACAGCGATACTGGAACCGGGTTGACCAGCCCGCCATCCACGAGCCATTCCCCTTCCACATCCACCGGGCTGAAAATGCCCGGCATGGAGATCGAGGCGCGAATGGCCCGGACCAGCTTGCCCTGCCGCAGCCAGACTTCCCTGCCAGTCGTCAGATCGGTGGCCACCGCGGCAAATGGCAGTTTGAGATCTTCGATTTGCGGCGCAATCTTGAGGCCACCCAGCCATTCGGCAATGCGTACGCCATCGACCAAGCCGCCGCCAAGAAAGCCTACATCGACCAGTGAGGCGACGATACGGCGGTCCGCTGATAGCGCCCAATCGCGCAGGGCGGCGTGGCGGCCGCTGGCATAAACGCCGCCGACCAATGCCCCCATCGAGGTGCCGGCGATGATATCGGGCTCGATGCCTGCTGCCACAAGCGCGTCAAGCACGCCCACATGCGCCCAGCCACGTGCGGCACCGCTTCCCAGGGCCAGTCCGATCTTTGGTTTGCGCATAAGGCTGTCCTCGATTCTGTTTCGGGGAGGATAGGCCGATGTCCTAGGACGCTCCAGCCAGATAGAACATGCGTGCCACAGTATGGTCGCGAAGCGCCTGTGCCGGCAGTTTTCCGGTCAGCGCCAACACCACTTGTTGTGGGTCCCGCACCGCGCTGGCGTCGACCACCACGCGTTTGAATGCTGGCCGCATGTCGCGACGGTGTTCTTCAAGCAGGTTGTAGAGCAGCGCCCGCACATCGGTCTGCCCCGCACAGGCCAGGCAGACATCGCCATCGTCATGCCCATGCCCGGAATTGGCCGGCAGCCGGATCAGTGCCGTGTCACTATCCAGCGGGACGAGTTGGCCCGGCTGGGTGATGAGGGTGACGGGGATTTGCTGCGTCATGACATTTGTCCTCAAGGCCCCCACCGGACTCTCCCTGATTACGGTGGCACTTTGTGCGCTCCACGGCCTCGGCTCCAGCGCTCCCTCCCCCTTCTACAGGGGGCGGGAGGCGAAAGGGCCCTGCCTACTCCGCCGCCACCTTGCCCGGCATATAGTTCAAAATCGGCGCCAGCCAGCGTTCGACCTCTTCCACTTCCATGCCCTTGCGCTGGGCATAGTCGATCACCTGGTCGCGCTCGACCTTGGCCACGCCGAAATAATAGGCGTCGGGATGGGCGAAATACAGTCCCGACACCGACGAGCCTGGCCACATGGCATAGCTCTCCGTCAGTTCCACGCCGACCGTGTTCTCCGCGTCCAGCAGGCGGAACAGCGTGGTCTTCTCGGTATGATCCGGCTGGGCCGGATAACCGGGCGCCGGGCGAATGCCCTGATAGGTTTCGGCGGCAAGCTCTTCGGGCGCCAATGTTTCGTCGGCGGCATAGGCCCAGAATTCGCGGCGCACGCGCTTGTGCATATATTCGGCCATGGCCTCGGCATAGCGGTCGGCCAGCGCCTTCACCAGAATGGACGAATAGTCGTCATTGGCCCGCTCGAAGCGCTCGGCAATGGCCACTTCGCCCAGACCTGCGGTGACCACGAAGCCGCCGAGATAATCGGGCTTGCCGGTCTCGAGCGGCGCAACAAAGTCGGACAGCGCCATATTGGGCTTGCCGTCGCGCTTGGATAGTTGCTGGCGCAGGGTGAAGAAGGTCGCGAGTTCCTCGCTGCGATCCTCGCCGGTGAAGAGTTTTACGTCATCGCCCACCGCATTGGCCGGCCAGAACCCGACCACTGCCGAGGGTGCGAACCATTTTTCCTCGATGATCTGCTGAAGCATCTTCTGGGCGTCGGCCCACAAGGCGCGAGCGGCTTCGCCCTGCTTCTCATCCTCGAGAATGGCCGGATAGCGCCCCTTCAGCTCCCAGGTCTGGAAGAAGGGCGTCCAGTCGATATATTGGGCCAGCTCCGCCAGGTCGAAATCCTTGAACACCCTTGTGCCGAGGAATGTCGGCGCGGGCGGCGCATAGGCGGCCCAATCCGGCTTGAAAGCATTGGCCCGCGCGGATTCGAGCGGCAGGCGCTTTTTCTCCTGTTCGGCCCGCTCATGCGCCGCCGCTGCCTTGGCATATTCGGCGCGCACCTGGTCGATGAAGGTCACCTTGGTATCGTCCGAAAGCAGGTTGGACACAACACCCACCGCGCGGCTGGCATCGTTGACATAGACCGCCTGCCCACGGGCATAGCGCGGGTGAATTTTCACCGCCGTATGCACGCGGCTGGTGGTCGCCCCACCGATCAGCAGCGGAATGTCGAAGCCTTCGCGCTCCATTTCAGAGGCGACATGCACCATCTCGTCCAGCGAGGGGGTGATGAGGCCGGAGAGCCCGATGATGTCGACATTCTCCGCCTTTGCCGTTTCCAGGATTTTCTGGCTCGGCACCATGACGCCCAGGTCGATGATCTCGTAATTGTTGCAGGCCAGGACCACGCCGACGATATTCTTGCCGATATCGTGCACATCGCCCTTCACTGTCGCCATCAGCACCTTTCCGGCGCTTTGGCGGCCGCTGGCATCGCCATTGGCCAGCTTTTCTGCCTCCATGAACGGCATGAGATAGGCCACGGCCTGCTTCATCACGCGGGCCGACTTCACCACCTGCGGCAGGAACATTTTGCCCGAGCCGAACAGGTCGCCGACCACGTTCATGCCCGCCATCAGCGGGCCTTCGATGACGTGCAGCGGCCGGTCATAGGCCAGCCGTGCTTCCTCGGTATCGGCCTCGATATATTCGGTCACGCCATTGACCAGCGCATGGCTGATGCGCTCGCCCACCGGCAGCTCGCGCCAGCTCAAATCCTTGGCCTTGCCGGCGCCGCCGCCCTGGCCCTTATAGCGCTCGGCCAACTCCAGCATGCGATCGGTGGAATCGGCACGGCGGTTGAGGATCACGTCCTCGCAGGCGTCGCGCAGTTCCTTGTCGATGCTTTCGTAAACCGCCAGTTGCCCGGCATTGACGATGCCCATGTCCATGCCATTCTGGATGGCATAGTAGAGGAAGACGGCGTGCATCGCCTCGCGCACCGGCTCATTGCCGCGGAACGAGAAGCTGAGGTTGGAGATGCCGCCCGAAATATGCACATGCGGCAGGTTCTGGGTGATCTCGCGGGTCGCCTCGATGAAGTCGACACCGTAGTTATTGTGTTCCTCGATGCCGGTCGCAACAGCGAAGACATTGGGGTCGAAAATGATGTCCTCAGGCGGGAAACCCACCACTTCGGTCAGGATCTTGTAAGCGCGGGCGCAGATTTCGACCTTGCGCTGCTTGGTATCGGCCTGTCCGGTTTCGTCGAACGCCATGACCACAACGGCAGCACCATAGGCTTTCACCAGTTTGGCATGATGGATGAACTGCTCTTCGCCTTCCTTGAGCGAGATCGAGTTCACCAGCGCCTTGCCCTGCACGCATTTGAGGCCCGCCTCGATCACGTCCCATTTGGAACTGTCGATCATCAGCGGCACCTTGGCGATGTCGGGCTCGGCGGCAAGCAGGTTCAGATAGTCGATCATCACCTGCTTGGAGTCGATCAGGCCCTCGTCCATATTGATGTCGATGATCTGGGCGCCATTGGCCACCTGGTCGCGCGCGACATCGAGCGCGGTCGTGTAGTCGCCGGCGGTGATCAGCTTCCTGAACTTGGCCGATCCGGTGACATTGGTGCGCTCGCCAATATTGACGAAGGGAATGTCCTTGGTCAGCGTAAACGGCTCCAGCCCGGCCAGCCGCAGCTTGCGCTCGATCTCCGGCACCTTGCGCGGCTGGTACTGTGCCGCCATTTCAGCGATGGCGCGGATATGATCGGGCGTCGAGCCGCAGCAGCCGCCGACAATGTTCAGCAAGCCGTCGCTGGCAAAGGCCTGCAGCTGCTGCGCCATCTGCTCGGGCGTTTCGTCATAGGCGCCCATTTCATTGGGCAGGCCGGCATTGGGATAGGCGCAGATGAAGGTATCGGCGACGCCCGAGAGTTCGGCAATGTGGTCGCGCATCAGGTCGGCGCCCAGCGCGCAATTGAGCCCGATGGTGATCGGCCTGGCGTGGCGGATCGAGTACCAGAAGGCGGTCGGCGTCTGGCCCGACAGGGTGCGCCCGGACAGGTCGGTAATGGTGCCCGAGATCATGATCGGCACGTCGATGCCGCGTTCCTCGAACAGCTTTTGCGCCGCGAATATGCCGGCCTTGGTATTGAGCGTATCGGTGATGGTTTCGAACAGCAGGAGGTCGGCGCCGGCATCGACCAGCCCGCGCACCGCCTCGCCATAGGCCTCGACCAGATCGTCGAAACTGATCGAGCGATGGCCGGGATTGTTGACGTCCGTGGACATGGACGAGGTCTTGGTCGTCGGTCCGAGGGCGCCGGCGACGAAGCGGCGGCGACCATCGGTCTGCTCGGCGCGCAGGGCGGCGCGGCGCGCTACCACCACGCCCTGATAATTGATGTCGTAAACCGCGCTTTCGCAGGCATAGTCGGCCTGCGCCACCGAGGTGCCGGAAAAGGTGTTGGTCTCGACGATATCGGCACCGGCCATGTAATAGGCGTAGTGAATATCCTCGATCATGCGGGGTTCGGTGATCACCAGCAGATCGTTATTGCCCTTGAGCGGATGGCTCCAATCCTTGAACCGCTCGCCGCGGAAATTCTCCTCCGTCAGCCCCAGCCGCTGGATCATGGTGCCCATGGCGCCGTCGAGAATGAGGATGCGCTCTTCCATGGCCTTGGCCAGGGCGGCGCGCACTTCCTGCCAATCGGGCAGAACAGGAGTTTCGGCGGTCGGGGCGGGGGAGGGGCTCATTGCCGTCCTCTCTTTCTTAGGGGCAGGCGCGCGAAGGTGTCGACGCATCACATAAAGATATCTTTATATCAGTCAAGCGCCAAGCAATGATCTCTCGATGTCGGCGGCATTTGGCGAAAATGCTACCCGCCGCTGTAACCGCCCATTGGCCTTAACCTCCCCTAAACCGTAAAATTGTTCCTTTCTGTGAAAACCGGGCCATCCGCCTTATCGTCGCGCGCGAATAGTTGTGGTTTTGTAGAGAATTGCCCCTGTGACGACCTCCTGGCGCAGCGCCGTCCGCATCCTTGCCCTTGCAACGCTGATCGTGCCCATGGTGGCCGCCTGTGCCACTGGTGGAGGGCTGGGTGCCACCGTCAAGCGCGGGGCCTTTACCTCCAAGGAATATGGGGTCGCCGCCTCTCCACGCGTTACCAATAATCCCAACCCGCCCAAGGGTGGAGGGCGCTATCAGGTCGGCAAGCCCTATACGGTGCGCGGCAAGACCTATGTGCCCGAGCACAATCCGAGCTATACTGCCAGCGGCCAGGCCTCCTGGTATGGCTCAGATTTCCATGGCCGGCGCACCGCCAATGGCGAAATCTTCTCCGCCAATGCCATCACCGCCGCGCATCCGACCCTGCCGCTGCCGTCCTATGTCCGCGTCACCAATACCGGCAATGGTCGCTCGATGATCGTGCGCGTCAACGATCGTGGCCCCTATGTGGCCGGCCGCATCATCGACCTGTCGCATCGCGCCGCCGAAATGCTCGGCTACGTCAATAACGGCTCGGCCAGCGTCAAGGTCGAATATGTGGGGCAGGCGCCGCTCGAGGGCGACGATACCCGCATGCTGGTGGCCAGCTATGCCGGCCCGGCCGATTTCGGTCGCGGCAATATCCAGGTCGCCTCCAGCGAGAGCAATCGCAGCCTCGTCGGCATGACCACCAATTTCATCAGCGGCCTGTTCTCTTATGCCGATACCACCCCGCAGCAGGTGGACGCCGGCATCGGCACTGCCCATGCGGCGGTCAATGCCATGGCCAGCCAGTCACCGGAATTGCAGGCCTGGGCGCAAAGCGTCGATGCCGGTGCGCGCCACGTCAAGATTGGCCTGGGCATCTATGCCGATCCGGAAAACACCGAACGGCTGGTCGAGGAATTCGCCGTACTTGCCGCGGTGGACGAGGAGCCCGTCAAGGTCGGTGGCCGCGACGCCACCAAGCTCACCGTGAGCTACCTCAAGCCCGGCGTCGGTCAACAAGATGTGCTCGACCTGGCGCAGAAACTTGGCCTTACCGACGTCATTCTTTATTAATCATCGGGGCAGGGGCGCATATAGTCCGGTCCAGAGGCTCGAGACACAAGGACTTGCCGCATGAGACTGTTGATCGTCATTGCTGCACTTCTGGCTCTGGTGCTTCCGGCTGCTGCGCAGGTCGATTTCGACACCAAGGCCCGCTATGCCGTGCTGATGGATTATGAATCCGGCACGGTGATCTTCCAGAAGGACGCCGATACGCGTCTCGAACCGGCCAGCATGACCAAGCTCATGACCCTGGCCGTGGTGTTCAACGAACTCCGCGCCGGCCGCATCAGCCTCGAGGACAAGTTCTTCGTCTCCGAAAATGCCTGGCGCACCGGCGGCGCGGCCTCCGGCGGCTCCACCATGTTCGCCGAGCTCAATTCGCAGATCCGGGTCGAAGACCTGATCCGCTCGGTCATCATCCAGTCGGGCAATGACGCGGCCATTATCCTGGCGGAGGGCATTGCCGGCACCGAGCCGACCTTCGCCACCATGATGAACCAGCTGGCCGGCCAGATCGGGCTCGACGGTTCCCATTTCACCAATTCCACCGGCCTGCCGGACCCAGAGGAATATTCCACCGCCCGCGATTTGGCTGAGCTCGGCCGCTATCTCATCCGCGAATTTCCCGAATTCTATCACTACTTCTCCGAGCCGGAGATGGAGTGGAACAAGATCAAGCAGTCCAACCGCAATTCGCTGATCGATGTCGGCATCGGCGTAGATGGCCTCAAGACCGGCCATACGGCCGCAGCCGGCTATGGCGTGGTGCTGTCCACCGCCCAGGGCGATCGCCGCCTGGTTGCCGTGGTTCACGGGCTCACATCCATGCGCGAACGCGCCGAAGAGGGCCGCAAGCTCCTTACGTGGGGCCAGCGCGCCTTCGAGCGCTTCGCGCCTTATCCGGCCGGCAGCATCGTTGCCCATGCCGATGTCTATGGCGGCGAAGCCGGTAGTGTCGGTCTCGTCGGCAAGGGCGAAATCGCGCTCTACCTGCCGCGCGGCTCGCGCCAGTGCCTTTCGGCCACCGTCAACTATACCAGCCCGCTGCTGCCCCCGGTCCGCCAGGGCGACCAGATCGCGGAACTGCGCGTCTTCTGCAACGACCAGCTGGTTCAAACCGCTCCCCTCTACGCCAATGAAGACGTCCCCCAAGGCGACCTCGTCCGCCGCGCCACCGACGCCCTGAAGCAGTTGGCCTTGGGCTGGCTTTAAGCCATCCGCTGCGCCGAAAGTCTCTCCGGTTGACAGATTTTAAGGCTTAAACGCCACGAGAGCTATGCTCGAGTGGTGGGCAATCCACCACATCCCAGGTCGTCACCCTCGGGCTTGACCCGAGGGCTCTTTACTTGACGATCGCGCTATAAGTTCAAAGCCCGAGGGTGACGCGCCGCACCCTCATCGATCACCCCTTCTCCTCCCCCCCCTTCAGGGGGAGGCCGGGTGGGGGGCCGAGAGCCCCAAAACCCGCACCCCGCCCATCAATCTCTCTCGCGAGTCTTTTCGTGGGGCCTTTGCTGACCTAAAAGGAAAGCGACCAAGGAATCAGCCTGCCAATGCTTGAATCGCCACACCGCCACCCGGCCCGGTTCATCACCTTTGAAGGTGGGGAAGGCGTCGGCAAGTCGACGCAGGTGCGTCGCTTGCTGGTCAATCTGGATCGCCATTCCATCAGCGCCGTGCGCACGCGCGAGCCCGGTGGCACGCCCAAGGCCGAAGCCATCCGCTCCTTCATCCTGCAGGGGCGCTCGGAAGCCTGGGGCGCCGGCGCCGAAGCCGTGCTCTTTGCTGCCGCGCGCCTCGACCATGTCAACCAGTTGATCGCCCCAAACCTGGCCAAGGGCACCTGGGTGATCTCGGATCGCTTTTGCGACTCGACCCGCGCCTATCAGGGCCTGACTGGCGGGGTCGACGACACTCTCATCGACGCGCTCGAAGTGCTGGCGCTTGACGGCCACACGCCCGATCTCACCATCGTGCTCGACATGGACCCCGAAATCGCCTTCCAGCGCGTCGCCCAGCGCGCCGTCGAAGACGGGCTGGCGCTTACCGGCGACCGCTTCGAGAAGGAAGAGCTCGACTGGCACAAGCGGCTGCGCCAGAATTTCATTGATATCGCCCGCAACAATCGCGACCGCTGCTACGTCATCTCCGCCAATCAGAGCGAAGACGCGATCGAGCAAGCGATCTGGGAGCTGGTCACCGACCGCTTCCCCGAACTATCCGACGGGCCCGCGGCGTGACCGATCCCACGGCGCTTCCTGACCTGCCGCTGCCCGAACAGCGGCAATTGGCCATTGGCCACGATGCCGCCCGCCAGGCCATTCTGGCGCAGTTGGGCGAGGGGCATCTGCCCGGCGCCATCATGCTGCATGGGCCGCAGGGCATCGGCAAGGCGACCTTGGCGTTCGAACTGGCCGCCACCATCCTCACGACCACCGGCGACGAGCCCGCGCACCGCGTGCGCGAGCAGGTGCAGGCCATGTCCCATCCCAATCTCTCGGTGCTGCGCCGCCGTCCCAAGGACGCCAAGGGCTACTACACCGTCATCCGCGTCGAGGATGTGCGCGAACTGCGGGACGCGCTGCACCATACGCGCGGCCGGGCCGGCCACCGCATCGCCATTCTCGACTCCATCGATGACTGCAACCCGTCCGCCGCCAATGCGCTGCTGAAGACGCTGGAAGAGCCGCCGGCCGACACCACATTTTTCCTTATTTCCCATCGCCCCGGCTCGCTTCTGCCCACCATCAAGTCGCGCTGCCACAATCTGGCGCTGCGGCCGCTGGCCGGCGGTCAGGTGCGCGATCTCGTGGCCGCCAGCGTTGCCGATCTCGATGCCGAGACGCTCGACCGCGCCGTGCAGCTGGCCGGTGGCCGGCCGCGCCGTGCCTTTGAAACCCTGGCGCTCTCGGAGGCCTCGCCGGTCGGAGCATTGCTGGCCTGGCTGCAAGATCCGCTCGCCATGCCCAATGCCGTGCATCTGCAACTGGCCGATGCATTGGGCAGCGACGCGCAGGGCACCGACATGTCCTTTGCCCGCGAAATCCTCGCCGATTGGATGGCCACCGAAATGCGCGAGGCTGCCATTGCCGGTGTGGATCGCAGGCGTCTTGCCTCCGCCACTGACCTATGGGACAAGGCCAGCGCACTTCTGGGCGAAGCCGACAGCGTCAATCTCGACATGAAGCAGACGCTGGCGGTTATTTTCGACGCCATAAGGAAGCACTGCGCCATTTCCGCCGTTCCCGTTGAGCCAGCATGACCGCCAAGCCCTTTTACGTCACCACCGCGATTTCCTATCCCAATGGCGCCCCCCATATCGGGCATGCCTATGAGATGATCGCCACCGACGCCATCGCGCGTTGGAAGCGTCTGGAAGGCCGCGAGGTCTATTTCCTGACCGGCACCGACGAGCATGGCATTAAGATGGTGCAGACCGCCGCCAGGGAAGGCATTCCGGTGCGCGAACTGGCCGATCGCAATGCTGGCGAGTTCCGCAAGCTCGCCGCGGCGCTCAATCTTTCCAATGACGACTTCATTCGCACCACCGAGCAGCGCCACCATGAGGCGTCGCAGGCCATCTGGAAAAAGATGGCCGACAGCCACAATGGCGATATCTTCGAGTCCACCTATAAGGGCTGGTACTCGGTGCGCGACGAGGCCTATTTCGACGAGGACGAGCTGACTGAAAAGGACGGCAAGCGTTTTGCCCCCTCCGGCGCCGAGGTCGAGTGGGTCGAAGAGCCGACCTATTTCTTCCGTCTCTCCGCCTATACCCAGAAGCTGCTCGATCTCTACGAGGCCAATCCCGATTTCATCGCCCCCAAGGAGCGCCGCAACGAGATCATCTCCTTCGTGAAGGGCGGATTGCAGGACCTTTCGGTCTCCCGCACCACCTTCGACTGGGGCATTCCGGTCCCCGGCGCCGAGGGCCATGTGATGTATGTGTGGGTCGATGCGCTCACCAATTACATTACCGGCGTCGGCTATCCGGACGAGCAGAGCGAACTGTTCAAGAAGTTCTGGCCAGCTGACCTGCACGTTATCGGCAAGGACATCATCCGCTTCCACACCGTCTATTGGCCCGCTTTCCTGATGAGCGCCGGCCTGCCGGTGCAGCATCGCGTCTTCGCCCACGGTTTCCTCACCGTCGACGGCCAGAAGATGAGCAAGTCGCTGGGCAATGTCATCGACCCGTTCCATCTGGTCGAAACCTTCGGCCCCGACGCCATCCGCTATTTCTTCCTGCGCGAAGTCTCCTTCGGCAATGACGGCGATTATTCCAACGAAAAGCTGGTCAATCGCGTCAATGCCGACCTGGCCAATAATCTTGGCAATCTCGCCCAGCGTTCGCTGTCGATGATCAACAAGAACTGCGAGGCCCAGGTGCCCGTATTCGGGGCGCTCACCGAGGCCGACAATGCCATCATCGCCGAGGTCACCGAGGCACTGGCTGCGGCGCAGCAGGCCATGGACCAGCAATTGGTGCATGAGGCCACCGGCGCCATCATCGCGGCGCTGAGCTCGGCCAATAACTACTTTGCCGGCCAGGAGCCCTGGGCGTTGAAGAAGACCGATCCGGCTCGCATGGCCACGGTTCTCTATATCACCGCCGACACCGTTCGCCGCCTCGCCATCCCGATGCAGGCCTTCGTGCCGGCCTCCGCCGCGCGCCTGCTCGACCAGCTGATGGTGCCCGCCGACCAGCGCAGCCTGGCCGATGCGGCCGCGGTCAATGCTTTGGTCCCCGGCACCGAATTGCCCGTGCCGCAGGGCGTCTTTGCCCGTCTCGAAAAGCCGGCGGAATAAGATGCTGATCGATAGTCATTGCCATCTCGACTTCGAGGCGCTCGCTGCCGATATCGAAGGCGTCATGGCGCGCGCTGCTGCGGCAGGGGTCACCGGCATGGTGACGATATCCACATGGGTGGATAAGTTTTCCACCTATGCCGATATCGCGGAACGTTTCCCGAACGTCTGGTGCTCGGTCGGCACGCATCCGCACAATGCCGATCAGGAACTGCACATTCAGACCGAAGATCTGGTCCGGCTAAGTGCCCATCCGCGCTGCATTGCCATCGGCGAAGCGGGCCTTGACTACTTCTACGACAATGCTCCGCGCGAGGCGCAGGAGATCGGACTGCGCCGGCACATCGCCGCCGCGCGGATCACCCGTCTTCCACTGGTTATCCACAGCCGCCAGGCCGATGACGACATGGCCGCCATCCTCGAAGAAGAGACCGGGCAGGGGGCCTTCCCCTTCGTGCTCCATTGCTTCACCGCCGGCATGGACCTGGCGCAGCGCGCGCTGGCGCTCGGTGGCTACATCTCCTTTTCCGGCATCATCACCTTCAAGAATGCCAAGGAAATTCAGGACGTCGCGGCCATGGTGCCGGCCGATCGCTATCTGGTCGAAACCGACGCACCTTATCTCGCGCCCATTCCGCATCGTGGCCAGTCCAACGAGCCGAGCTTCGTCCGCCACACGGCCGAAAAGGTCGCCGAAATTCGCGGCGTCACGCTTGAGCAGGTCGGTCGCGAAAGCACCGCCAATTTTGGGCGGCTGTTTGCCAAGTCCGGCGTGAAGTAAGGCCATGGCCGCGCCGGATCGCATCATCGCCACCATTCTCGGCTGCGGTTCGTCCGGCGGCGTGCCGCGCATCGGCAATGATTGGGGCATTTGCGATCCCGACGAGCCGCGCAATCGCCGTCGCCGCTGCGCGCTGCTGATCGAAGGCTGGCGCGACGGCGAGGCGGAACCCACCCGTATCCTGATCGACACCGGGGTCGACCTGCGCGAACAATTGCTCGACATGGCGGTCAACCGGGTCGACGCCGTATTCTACACCCATGAGCACGCCGACCATACCCACGGCATCGACGATTTGCGGGTTCTGGCGCTGCTCAACCGCAAGCGGGTCGATGTCTATTTCACGCCCGAATGCGGTGCCCGCATCCGCGAGGCCTTCGGCTATTGCTTCACCACCCCGGCGGGCAGTTCTTATCCGCCCATTCTCAATGCCCACGAAATCGCCGCCGGCGACACCATTTCGGTGACTGGCCCGGGCGGCACGCTCGATATCAGCGCCTTCCTGCAACTGCATGGCGATATCAATTCGCTGGGCTTCCGCGTCGCCGATTTCGCCTATAGCTGCGATCTCTCGGGCTTTCCCGAACAATCGCATGCCGCCATTTCCGGGCTGTCGCTCTGGGTGCTCGACGCCCTCCGCCCGACTCCGCATCCAAGCCATCTGAGCCTGCCGGAAAGCCTCGACCTCATCGCCCGCTTCCAGCCGCGCCAGGCCGTGCTCACCGACATGCACATCGACCTCGACTACGCCCGCACCGAAGCCGAGACGCCCGCCAATGTCACCCCGGCCTTCGACGGCATGCAGATCGATGTACTGAGTGGAGAAATCTTGAACCGGTAGGGGTGGGCGTACGCGCCACCCACTCTCACCGCGCCGCCCTCGGGCTTGACCCGAGGGCCTGTCGGAGAATCACAGGCCTCATTTAACGTCGCGGTTAGAGCCTCTCACGTTCTGGTTGATGCGGCTCTATCGCCCCCCCCTTGAGGGGAGGGCCGGGGATCTAGCAGCCCTCAGGTCGAGCCCGAGGGCGGAACGGCATAGCCCCCTCAAAACCCATCCAGCGGCAGCGCATCCACCAGCGCGCCCACCGCTTGCCCCGGATCATGCTCCGGCTGCACGATCAGCATATCCGCATGCGCCAGCGACGAGGTATGCCCGCTATCGGTCTGGGAAATCGGCAGCAATTCGGGCCCGGTCGGCATGTGCAGCAATTGCGCCCGCATGAAATGCCGGCGCGCCGTATTGGCCGGTGTCGGCCCGGCCAGCGGCAGGCGCCAGGGCGTCGGTTCGGCGGCACCCTGCCAGCGGCGCAGCGCCGGCTTGATGAAAACCTGCGCCGTCACCATGGCCGAAACCGGATTGCCCGGCAGCCCGAACACCAGCGTCTTGCCATGCATGCCGAACATCAGCGGCTTTCCCGGCCGCATATTGATGCGCCAGAAATCCAGCGTCACGCCCAATTGCTTGAGCACGTCCTGCACCAGGTCATGTTCGCCCACCGAGGCGCCGCCGGTGGTCACCACGATATCGGGCGCGTCGGCGAACACCGCCGCGAGCCTCGAGCGCAGTGTTTCCGCGTCATCGGCAATAATGCCGTGATCCCGCACCTCGGCGGCATAGGGCGCCAACATTGCGGCCAGGCCAAAGCTGTTGGACGCCACGATCTGGTCCGGTCCCAGCGCCTGGCCGGGCAGCACCAGTTCGTCGCCCGTGGCCACCAGCGCGATGCGCGGACGTGTGGCAACGCTGAGGGCCGGATAGTTGGCCGCAGCCGCAACCGAAATCTGCATCGGTGTCAGCCGCGTTCCGCGCTCGATCAGCATCTGTCCGGTGGCGAAATCATTGCCCCTGGGGCGCACGCTGTGGCCGGGCCGGGCAGGGGCCGTAAAGCGCACCATGTCGCCCTCGCGCACCGCCTCTTCCTGCATGATCACCGTATCGGCTCCGGCTGGAACCGGCGCTCCGGTAAAGATGCGCACGGCTTCGCCGGGGCCCACCGTCCCGGCAAAACCGGCGCCGGCCTGCGACATGCCGATGACCTTGAGCCAAACGCCCTCGCTCACGTCGGCGGCGCGCATGGCGTAGCCGTCCATGGCGCTGGCGTCGAAAGGCGGCTGGTCGTGCTGGGCGATGACATCGGCAGCGAGCACGCGGCCCGCAGCCTGGTTCAGCGCTACCGCTTCCGGCACCACGTCAGGCACACGCGCCAGAATGGCCCTGAGCGCTTCGTCGACGGGCAAGAGGCTCATGGCTGGCGCACGAAATCGCCGGACTTGCCGCCCGATTTTTCCACGAGGCAAATATCCGACACCACCATGGCGCGGTCGATGGCCTTGGCCATGTCGTAAAGCGTTAGGGCGGCGGTCGAGGCCGCGACCAGAGCCTCCATTTCCACTCCGGTCTGGCCGGTGGTCTCAGCCGTCGCGTCGATGCGGATGGCACCCTCGCCATCACCCGCAATCTCAACGCTGACCTTGGTCAGCGCGATCGGGTGGCAGAGCGGGATCAGTTCGGACGTCTTCTTGGCCGACATGATGCCGGCAATGCGCGCGACGGCCAGGGCATCGCCCTTCTTGAGCCCACCGCCGAGAATGGTGGCGATGGTCTCGGGCTGTCCGGTCAGTCGCGCCTGTGCCACGGCGCGGCGGCGAGTGACGGCCTTGTCGCCGATATCGACGATATGGGCCTCGCCCCGCGCATTGAGGTGGGTCAGGCGCGCCTCGGTCATCAGCGCACGGTCTCGGGGGCGCCCATCAGCAAGGCTCGGGTGGCCGCCACCACATCGTCCTGCCGCATCAGGCTTTCACCCACGAGGAAGGTGCCGACGCCACAGCGTTCGTCCAGCATCTTCACATGCTCATGGGTGACGATGCCGCTTTCGCTGACCAGCATCACGTCCGCAGGTAGGCCGGCCGACAGGCGCACTGTGGTTTCGAGCGAAGTCTCAAAGGTGCGCAGGTTGCGGTTGTTGATGCCGATGAATTTGGCATCGAGCCCCAGAGCCCGGTCGAGCTCGACCTGGTCATGCACCTCCACCAGCGCGTCCATGCCCCATTCCTGGGCGGAATCGAGCAGGTAGCGCGCCACGTCGTCATCGACAGCGGCGAGAATGATCAGGATGCAGTCGGCGCCCCAGGAGCGGGCCTCGGCCACCTGATAGGTTTCGAACAGGAAGTCCTTGCGCAGCACCGGCAGCCGCGTGGCGGCGCGGGCTTCGATCAGATAGCTGGGCGAGCCCTGAAAGCTCGGCCGGTCGGTCAGTACCGAGAGACAGGCCGCGCCGCCGGTCTCGTAGTCCCGGGCAATCTGGGCCGGGTTGAAATCGGCGCGGATCAGCCCTTTGGAGGGGCTGGCTTTCTTCACTTCGGCGATCAGGCCATAGTCGCCTTTGGCGCGCTTGTCCTTGAGCGCCTTCAGAAAACCGCGCGGCGCTGGCTGGTCATGCGCCTCTGCCACCACCTCGGCCCAGGGACGCATGGCTTTTGCCGCGGCGATTTCTTCGCGCTTATAGGCTTCGATCTGCTTGAGAAAATCGTTCATTCGGCTCGTCCGTTCGATGCCGCCACCAGGCGGGCGAGTGTCTGTTTGGCCTTGCCGCTGTCGATGCTTTCGCGCGCCATGGCGATGCCGTCTTCTATGCTGCTCACCTTGTCGGCGACAAAAAGGCCCGCCCCGGCATTGAGCAACACGGTTTCGCGATAGGCGCCCGGGGCGCCGTCGAACAGGGCAACAATGGCGGCAGCATTCTCCGCCGGGTCGCCGCCCAGAAGGTCCTTGGGATCGGTCAGCTTGAGGCCGACCTGCTCGGGATGCAACTCGAAGCTGCGCAAGTCTCCGCCCATGATCTGGGCGACAAAATTCGGGCCCGAGGTGGAAAGCTCGTCCAGCCCCTCGCTCGAATGTACGACCCAGGCCTTGATCGCCCGGTTGGCCAGCAGCGCAGCCGCCACCGGCTCCACCCATTCCTGCGCATAGACGCCGAGCAGATAGCGCCGCACGCCGGCCGGATTGGATTGCGGGCCCAGGAGATTGAACAGGGTGCGCACCCCGATCTCGGCGCGGGCCGGACCGACATGACGCATGGCCGGGTGATGATTGGGTGCGAACATGAAGCCGATGCCGGCTTCGGAAATGGTCCGGCCGATCTCCTCGGGGTTGAGGTCGAGCTTGACCCCCAGCGCCTCGAGCGCCTGCGACGAGCCGGAGCGCGAGGACAGTGCCTTGTTGCCGTGCTTGGCCACCGGCACGCCGGCGGAGGCAACCACCAGCGCGGTGGCCGTCGAAATATTGAGGCTGCCGACGCCATCGCCACCGGTGCCGACGATATCGATGGCATCCTCGGGCGCGCTGACAGGGACCATCTGCTCGCGCAGGATCGACACGGCGGCGGCGATTTCACCGACGCTTTCGCCCTTGATGCGCATGCCCATGAGGAAGGCGCCGATCTGGCTTTGCGTCGCCTCGCCCTTCATGATGATGCGCATAACGCCGCGCATTTCCTCGCCGGTCAGGTCTTTGCCGGACGCGATCTTGTTGAGCGCTTGCTTGATATCCATCACGCGGCCTGCTTTCCGTTGAAGTCGCGGGCGATGTTGAGGAAATTCTGCAGCAGCGCGTGGCCGTTTTCCGACGCGATGCTTTCCGGATGGAACTGCACCCCGTGAACCGGCAGGGTCTTGTGCTGCATGCCCATGATCAGCCCATCATCGGTCGTTGCCGTCACTTCGAGCACATCGGGCAGCGTGTCTGCCCGCACGATCAGCGAGTGATAGCGCGTTGCCTCGAAGCCGGCATTGAGGCCGCGGAAAATGCCCTTGCCGGTATGTTTGATCTTGCTGGTCTTGCCATGGACCAGATGCGGCGCCCGGATCACTTCGCCGCCCAGCGCTTGGCCCATGGCCTGATGACCCAGGCATACGCCGAGCATGGGGATCTGCGCCTTGAAGCGGTCGATGACCGAAAGGCATATGCCCGCCTCATTGGGCGTGCAGGGGCCGGGCGAAAGTAGGATCGCCTCGGGCGCCATGGCGGCGATCTCTTCGAGCGTGATCTTGTCGTTGCGGCGCACGGTGATATCGGCGCCGAGCTCGCCCAGGAAATGGACGAGGTTATAGGTAAAGCTGTCGTAATTATCGATGACGAGGGTCTTGGTCATTTGGGCCTGCCTCAGGAGAGTGGGTTCTGGTGACGTCGTTCAGAACCAGCTTTGCCATCGATGACCCGATATTGCCCTATCGTCACCACCGGGCTTGACCCGGTAGTCCATGCCGCAACCAAGATGGATTGCCCGGTCAAGCCGGGCAATGACGGTCGACGGATAGTTCATCGAAATATCCACCATCACTGTCCCACTCCCGCTTCCCCGGCATAGCGTAGCGCTTCTTCGGCGGCGCTGAAAAGGGCGCGGGCCTTGTTCTCGCATTCCATCTGCTCGAGTTCGGGCTGGCTGTCGGCAACGATGCCGGCGCCGGACTGCACGTAGAGCTTGCCGTCCTTGACGATGCCGGTGCGCAGGATGATGCAAGTGTCCATGGTGCCGTCGGCGCCGAAATAGCCGACGCAGCCGCCATAGATGCCGCGTCGCGACTTTTCCAGCTCGTCGATGATCTCCATGGCCCGCACCTTTGGCGCGCCCGATACGGTGCCCGCAGGGAAGCCCGCCGAAAGCGCATCGACGAAGTCATATTGCGGGTCCAGCACGCCCACCACATTAGAGACGATGTGCATGACGTGGGAATAATATTCGAGGAAGAACTTGTCGGTGACCTTCACCGTCCCGGTCTTGGCCACGCGACCCACATCGTTGCGGCCCAGGTCGAGCAGCATCAGATGCTCGGCCAGTTCCTTGGGATCGCTCAGCAGCTCCGCCGCCAGTTCCTGGTCCCGCGTCGGGGTCGAGCCGCGCTTGCGGGTGCCGGCGATGGGGCGGATGGTCACTTCGCCATTCTGCACCCGCACCAGGATTTCCGGGCTCGAACCGGCAATGGAAAAATCGCCGAAATCGAGGAAATACATATAGGGGCTGGGATTGGTGCGGCGCAGCGCCCGGTAGAGTGCAGTCGGGGGCAGGGTGAAATCGGTCGAGAACCGCTGGCTCAGCACCACCTGGAAGATATCGCCGGCGGTGATGTAGTCCTTGGCCTTGGCGACCATGGCGAAATACTCGTCGCGCGACGTATTGCTTGTCACCGCGATGGCTTCGAGGTCGGCAACGGCCGGGGTGGCGGGCAGGGCGCGCGACAGCCGGGCAATGGCGTCGTCGATGCGGCTTTCCGCCGAAGCCAGTGCCTGCTGGGCGGAAATCCCGTCGCGCACATAGACCGGCGCCGTCAGGTAAAGCTCGTCCTTGAGCGTGTCGAAGATCGCCAGCAGCGAGGGGCGCATCAACACCGCCTCCGGCGTGCCAAGGGCGTCTGGGCCGTCCGTCGGCAAATGCTCCATATAGCGGACCATTTCATAGCCGAGGTAGCCATAGATGCCGGCCGATTGCGGCGGCAGGCCGGGCGGTACCTCGATCTGACTTTCAGCCACCAGACTGCGCAGCGCATCGAGCGGCTTCTCGGCCATGGGCTCGAAGGCTTCCGGATCGACCTGCGCCTGGCGATTGATCTGCGCCTGGCCGTCGACGACCTTCATCAGCAGATCCGGCAAGAGGCCGATGATCGAATAGCGGCCGCGCGTCGTGCCGTCCTGCACCGATTCCAGGAGATAGGAATGGGTGCGGCCGGCAGCCAGCTTCAGATAGGTCCCCACCGGAGTTTCGAGGTCGGCCACGACGCGACGCCAGACGATCTGCGACTTTCCGGCTTGGTATTGCTCGGTAAATCGCTTGGAAAAGTCGTCGCCCATTGGTCAGGTTCCGGTTGGTGGGGCGGCCAGCTTTTACTGGCCGTAATTGAGGGTGAGAAGCTGGGTCAGGGCCTGCTGGTTGATGCGCAGACCTGCATCGTCGCGCAATGCACCGACGAATTCGGTATAGAGCCCGGTGCGGGCCTCGTTTTCGACATTGGTGATCGCCTGCGGTGCCAGCGGTTCGGTCGGCGCGGTGTTCTCGGCCACGTCGAACACCACATATTCGCCGGTGCTCGACACTGCCGAGCCCTTGTGATCAGGCCCGCCGGCAAACACGGCCTGTGCGATCACATTGTCGATGCTGCCATCATCGGCGCCAAAGCGCGAGAACGGGGTGCTGATCTGCGGGAAGAGATTGAGCGAGACGGCGACATCGGCCATGGCCTCGCCGGCTTCCAATCGTGCCACCAGCTCCTTGGAGAGAGCGAGCAGTGCGTTATTGGTGCGCTCCTCGGTGATCAGCGTGGTCAGCTGGTCGCGCACTTCGTCTAGGGTCTGGTCACGGGCGGGTTTCACCTCGGCGAGGTCGAACCAGAGATGAGCATTGCCGGTCAGGCTGACGGCCGGGATCAATTGGCCATCCTGCGCCTTGAAGATCGCCTGGCTGACACGCGAGCGGTCTTCCGGTGCGAGATTGGGCAGCACGGAGAGTTCGGTGCCGGCGGCGGTGACCTCGGCTTCATAGAGCTGCAGGCCGAAGCGCTCGGCAATCTCGGTCAGCGGCCGGAAGGCGGCGCGCAGTTCCTCGATCTGGTCGAGCACATCGTTGATTTCATTGCGGGCCTGGGCCGTGGCCAGCGAATTGCGGATCTGGTCGCGGGCATCGTCCAGTGTCGGTTCGCCGGCAGGGACGATCTCGGACACATGGATGGCGCGGCGGCCCCCAATGCCATCGATAAGTGTAAAGGCACCCTGCTGCAGGCCAAACGCGGCGCCAGCCAGCGCGGCATCGGTGACTTCGCTTTGGGCCAGTGTGCCAATCGGGGTGGGGGTAACGCCGGTTTCGGCGACGGCGGTGGCGAAATCCTTGCCTTCAGCGGCTGCGGCCTCGAACTGTGCGACCTGTTCGGTGGTCAGCGCCACCTGTTCGATGGTGCGGCGTTCCGGCGTGGTCAGCGTTGCCTTGGCGCGCTCATATTCGGCGGCGATCGCGGCATCGTCGATGGTCTTGGTGGCGGCAAGCGAGGCGACGGACAGGTCCAGCATCTGCACGCGACGGCTTTCCACGGTGCGGAATTCGCTCTGGTGCTGGGTGAGATAGGCAGCCAGCTCGTCCTCGGTCGGTGCGGCCGGGGTCTCGATATTGGTGTCGGTCAGGGTGATATAGTCGATGGTGCGCTTGGTCGCCGCATAGTTGTTGACCAGGTCGAGGCCGACCTTGGGCAGGGCGTTTTCGGCGAACAGGGACTTGGTGATCTGCTCGCGCTTGGCCTCGTCACCGCGCGCCTTGAAATACTCGGCCTCGGTCCAGCCGCTCATCTGCAGCACCTGGGTGAAGGTGCTCGGGTCGAAATTGCCCAGCGTGCCCTGGAAGGACGGGTCTTGGCGCAGCATCTGGCCGAGCTTGGCCTCGGAAACGCCGACGCCGAACTGATCGGCCAGATTGGTAAGTGCCGCGCCCTCGGACAGTCCGAGAATGACGGCGGTGGGAATGCCGAAGCTCTCCGCCTGCGCCGCGGTCGGCACCGAGCCGAGCTGCTGGGCGACGCGGTTGATCTGGCTCTGATAGGCCCGCAGAAATTCGCGGGAGGTGATTTCCTCATTGCCCACGCGCGCCACAGTGTTGCTGCCGAAATCGGCGATCACATTGTTGATGCCGAAGCCGGCAACGCCCACGAGCAGGAATGCCCCGAGGATCTTGCCGGGCCAGGATTTTGAGAAATCACGCAAACCAACGAGCATATTGAGCGTTCCACTTGAAGGTCCCGGGCTTTACCGCAAGGGTTCGGCAGGACTAGTAAGACAATTCCGACAGCCGGGGTTAGGGCAAAGCCCTCTCTGGCGCAAGAGGCAGGAGTAGCAAGATTGACGACCATCTCACCGCTAATCGCCGGAAACTGGAAGATGAATGGGCTGACCCATTCGCTCGAAGAGCTGAGTGAACTCGCCAGATTGCTGACCACCGGGGAGGCGCCGCGCGCCCTCGTCGTGGTCTGCCCACCCGCAACATTGCTCGCCGCGGTCGCCGCGCAGGGCGCCTCCAGCGGCATTCTGGCCGGCGGCCAGGATTGCCACACCGACGCGTCCGGCGCTCATACCGGCGACATCTCCGCCCCCATGCTCGCCGATGCCGGCGCGCAATTCGTCATTGTCGGCCATTCCGAACGCCGCGCCGATCACGGCGAATCCGATGGGGATGTTCGCACCAAGGCGGAGGCCGCCATCGGCGCCGGTCTCAAGCCCATCATCTGCGTAGGCGAAAGCGAGGCGCAGCGCGATGCCGGCGAGGCAGAATCGGTCGTCGTGCAGCAGTTGGCCAATTCCATTCCCGACGCTGCCGCTCAGCATGAAGTGATCGTCGCCTATGAGCCGATCTGGGCCATCGGCACCGGCCGCACCCCCAGCCTCGACGACATCCGCCAGATGCATGCCGTCATCCGCGACAGTCTGGTGCAGCGCTTTGGCGGGGCAGGGGAAACCATCCGCATTCTCTATGGCGGGTCGCTCAAGCCGGTGAATGCACGCGAAATCCTGGCGGTCGATCACGTCAATGGCGGGCTCGTCGGCGGCGCCAGCCTCTTGGCAAAAGACTTTTACACCATTATCTCCGCCGTATGATCCGGCGATGATCGGTCGGTTGCAGCGAAAAACGCTGTGGCCGACTGGTATTTGCCATTCGAGCGGTGTATGACCCCGCATCTCCTGATGCACATGCGGCGAAAGTGATACTTTCACTTTGGCCGTCAAGTCGCGACAAAATAAACATGAAGCCATTTTCCGCTCATGCGGCTTGATGGTTTCAGCCTGACACGAAGACGAAGTTTCATGGCCAACGTTCTGCTTGTAGCCTATCTGTTGATCGTGCTGGCGCTGATCGTCGTCATCCTGATGCAGCGTTCCGAAGGTGGTGCGCTTGGTATTGGTGGCGGTGGTGGCGGCGGCCTGACCACGGCGCGTGGTTCGGCCAATCTGATGACCCGGACCACGGCAATCCTGGCGACGCTGTTCTTCGCATCCGCCATCGGACTGACCATTCTCAGCGAACTGGATCGCGGCACTTCCAGCATTCTGGATCAGGCCGTCGGCACCCAGGATGGCGCGGCGCCGTCCAGCGTTCTCGATGCGCTGAACGCCATGCAGCCGAGCAATTCGGATCTGCCGCTGCCGGCTGACGCGACGCCGAGCGCTCCTGCTGCCGGCGCGAGCGACCTGCCGGTGCCTGCGGCGCCGGACCAGACGACGACCCCGGTAACGGGCAACTGATCCGCCGCAAGGCGTAACCGGAAAAGGGGATGGCGACATCCCCTTCTTCTTTTTGTGTAGAGCGCACTCCCCGCTCTGCGAATCGTTCATGATGTGCTTATGGTGATCGCCCATGGCTCGGTACGTTTTTATCACCGGAGGCGTGGTCTCCTCCCTTGGCAAAGGTCTTGCTTCAGCGGCGCTTGGCGCTGTCCTGCAGGCACGCGGCTATAAGGTCCGCCTGCGCAAGCTCGACCCCTATCTCAATGTCGATCCCGGCACGATGTCGCCGACCCAGCACGGTGAGGTTTTCGTCACCGATGACGGGGCGGAAACCGATCTCGACCTGGGTCACTATGAGCGCTTCACCGGCCGCGCGGCCAACAAGCGCGACAATATCACCTCGGGGCGCATCTATTCGGATCTGCTCTCCAAGGAGCGCCGCGGCGAATTCCTGGGCGCGACGGTGCAGGTCATTCCGCACGTCACCGACTCGATCAAGAATTTCGTGCTCGAGGGCAATGAGGACTATGATTTCGTGCTCGTCGAAATCGGCGGCACAGTCGGCGACATCGAGGGTCTGCCCTTCTTCGAGGCGATCCGCCAGCTTGGTAACGATCTGCCGCGCAATCACGCCTGCTACCTGCATCTGACCCTGATGCCCTATATTCCCTCGGCGGGCGAGCTCAAGACCAAGCCGACACAGCACTCGGTCAAGGAACTGCGCTCCATCGGCATCGCGCCGGACGTGCTGCTGGTGCGCTGCGACCGTCCGATCCCGGAAGGCGAGAAGAAGAAGCTCAGCCTGTTCTGTAACGTGCGCGAAACCGCCGTCATCCAGGGCCTCGACGTTGGCTCGATCTATGACGTGCCGATGGCCTACCACAAGGAAGGCCTTGACCGCGAAATCCTCGCTGCCCTCGGCATTACCGATGCGCCAGAGCCGGACATGTCGGCCTGGGAAGAGGTGTCCAAGCGCTACCACAACCCCGAAGGCGAAGTGAACATCGCCATCGTCGGCAAATATACCGGCCTCAAGGACGCCTATAAGTCACTCAGCGAAGCCCTGACCCATGGCGGCATTGCCAACAAGGTCAAGGTCAACCTGCAGTGGATCGACTCGGAAGTCTTCGAGCGTGACGATCCCGCGCCCTATCTCGAACATGTCCACGGCATCCTGGTGCCCGGCGGCTTCGGCGAGCGCGGCTCCGCCGGCAAGATCGAGGCGGCGCGCTTCGCCCGCACCAAGGACGTGCCCTATTTCGGTATCTGCTTCGGCATGCAGATGGCCTGTATCGAGGCGGCCCGCAACACGGCCGGCATCAAGAATGCATCCTCCACCGAATTCGGCGCCACCAAGGAGCCGGTGGTTGGCATGATGACCGAATGGGTCAAGGGCAATGAGAAGGAAAGCCGTGCCAAGGACGGCGATATGGGCGGCACGTTGCGCCTCGGCGCCTATCCGGCCCAGCTGACCCGCGGTTCGCGCGTTGCCGACATTTATGGCTCGACCCGCATCTCCGAGCGCCATCGTCACCGCTACGAGGTGAACATGGACTACCGCAAGCTGCTGGAAAAGAACGGCCTCTTGTTCTCCGGTGTCTCCCCCGATGGCACGCTGCCCGAAATCGTCGAGCGCACCGACCATCCGTGGTTCATCGGCGTGCAGTTCCACCCGGAGCTCAAGTCCAAGCCGTTCGAGCCGCATCCGCTCTTCACCAGCTTCATCTCCGCCGCCGTCGACCAGAGCCGTCTGGTCTGACGCCTCACGCTTGCTCCGGCGCGCCACCAGCGCGCTGGCTCGCTCATGTGGCTCAAAGCTGCAACCCGCACCGCCCTCGGGCTCGACCCGAGGGCCAATTGCGGAGCCACCGGCATCAAGCGGCACAAGGCGCAGGCTGCCCCCAAAACAAAACGCCACATCGCGTGTTGAAAACCGCCTTCGCCCTCCCATGCTGGCGGCCCATTTGCTAGACCTGTCTGCATGTCCCGATTCGGGACGGTCTCGAGGCGCACTGGAGCAAGCGACCCATGGCATCGACGCCGCTCGGCGAGGACAACTATCCCGAACCGATTCTGTCGGCCGGTCGGGGCGCTGCGGGCCTTTGGCGCGTGCTGCTGCTCGGCGTGCTGCTGATTGCCGCCGCCGTGGTCTTCGTGGTGTTCGGTCATGCCATTCCCGCCGAACTGGTAATGACCTTTGTCGGCCTCCTGGCCGTGTCGGGCGTGTTCTTCCTGTTCGGCCTGGCGGCGGGCCTCTTCCGCTTCGCCGGCGGTGAAGAGCGCCGCACCATCAGCAATGCCATGGTCGACAGCCTGCCCTTTGGCGTCGTCATTGCCGATCGCGAAGGCAAGATTGCCTATGTGAACCAGAATTACGGCAATCTGCCTGGGGCGCTGACCAATGGCGTGCCCGTGGGGGTGCCGCGTCTCTTCGCGGGTTATTCCGACGCCAGCGAGGCGATCTATCGCCTGTCGCGCGCCGCCAAGGATGGCCGCAGCGCCATCGAAGATATTCGCGTCATTGGTGGGCTGGGCGGGGCCCAGGCCGATGCCAATCGCGCCTTCTTCTACCGGGTCGCCGTACGGCCGCTGCCCGAGACCGATGAAGGCCGCCGCGCGCTTGTTGCCTGGTCGGTCGAAGACATAACCCGCGACCAGGAAAGCAACGAAACTGCCTTCCGCGATCTGCAGCGGGCCATCGACTATCTCGATCATTCCCCGTCCGGATTCTTCTCCGCCGATGCGCAGGGACAGATTCAATATCTCAACTCCACGCTCGCCGATTGGCTGGGCTATGACCTGGCCGAGTTCAATGTTGGCCAGCTGCGTCTCTCCGATATCGTGCGCGGCGACGGTGCTTCTCTGCTGATGCGGGGCAGGGGTGATGGCGAAATCCGCACCGAGATCATCGATATCGACCTGGTGCGCCGCAACGGCACCGCCTTGCCGGTGCGCCTCCTGCATCGCGCTGCCCGCCTGGCCGATGGCGAACTGGGCGAGACGCGCACCCAGGTGCTCGACATGTCGAGCGCTCCCGACACCGAGGAAGAGCTGCGCGCCGCCGAAGTGCGTTTCTCGCGTTTCTTCAACGATACCCCCTTTGCCATCGCCACGCTCGACGCCGAAGGCCGGATCGTGCGCACCAATGCGCCGTTCGGGCGGATTTTCCGTTGGTCCGGCGAGGCCAAGACGCTCGAATTGCAGCCGCTGCAGGACCTTATCGGCGAAGGCAGCCGCGACAAGCTGGTGCGGGCTTTAGCCGATGCCACTGCCCAGCGCAGCGAAGTCGAACCGGTCGATGCCGTTCTCAGCGTCGAGGGCGACCATGCCGTCCGCCTTTACATCTCGGCCTCCGAGGTCAGCGCCGGCTCGCCCGAGCAGGTCAATGTCTATGCCCTCGACATGACCGACCAGCGCAAGCTCGAAGCCCAGTTCGCCCAGAGCCAGAAGATGCAGGCCGTGGGTCAGCTCGCCGGTGGCGTCGCCCACGATTTCAACAATCTGCTTACCGCCATCATTGGCTTCTCCGACCTCCTGCTGCTCAAGCACAAGCCGGGCGATCCCTCGTTCAGCGAGCTGATGCAGATCAAGCAGAACGCCAATCGCGCCGCCGGCCTCACCCGCCAGCTGCTGGCCTTCTCCCGCCGCCAGACCCTGCGCCCGCAGGTGCTGGAACTGCCGCTGATCGTCGACGACCTTACCGTGCTGCTCAAGCGAATGATCGGCGAGAAGAACCAGCTCAGCGTCGAGCATGGCCGCAATATCTGGCCGGTGCGAGCAGATGTTGTGCAGCTCGAACAGGTGATCATCAATCTCGTGGTCAATGCGCGTGACGCCATGCCCAGTGGGGGCGCGATCACCATCCGCACCGCCAATATCAGCGAAGACGAAAGCGCCAATCTCAAATTCGAGGGCATGGTTCCGGCCGACTACGTGCTGATCGACGTGCAGGATACCGGCACCGGCATGAGCCCCGAGGTTCTGGCCAAGATTTTCGAGCCCTTCTTCACCACCAAGGAATTGGGCAAGGGCACGGGCCTCGGCCTCTCGACGGTCTATGGCATCGTCAAGCAGACCGAGGGCTTCATCTATCCGGTCTCGACCGTCGGGGTGGGCACCACCTTCAAGATCTTCCTGCCGCGCTATGTGCCCACGGCCGAAGAATCGTCGGCCAAGGCCGCCGCGGCAGCTGCTCCGGCGCGCGATCTCACCGGCCATGAGCGCATTTTGCTGGTCGAGGACGAGGAAAGCGTGCGCGCCTTCTCCGCCCGCGCCCTGCGCGCCACCGGCTATGAGGTGCTCGAAGCCGAAGGCGGCGAAGAGGCCATCGAGGTACTCGAGGATCACGATTACCAGGTCGATCTGATCATTTCCGACGTGGTGATGCCGGAGATGGATGGGCCGACCATGCTCAAATCCATCCGCCACAAGATGCCCGATCTCAAGATCATCTTCGTATCCGGCTATGCCGAGGAGAGCGTGCGCCGCGATATCGAGGATGATCAGAGCGTCGATTTCCTGCCAAAACCCTATTCGCTCGACCAGATCAATTCCAAGGTCAAGGAAGTTCTGAGCCGCGTTGGCAAGGCCAATTGAGGTGGTAGCGCCCGTCATCCCCGGTCCCCATGAGTTCAACGTGTTGGGCGAGGCGCTGCAGCCCTGCTCGGACGATCCGCTGACCGGCTTTTTTCGCACCGGCTATTGCGCCGCGGGTCCCGAGGAAGCGGCGGTACATCTGGTGTGCATCGAGGCGAGCGCCGCGTTCCTGGCCTATTCGGCCAGCGTCGGCAACGATCTCTCGACCCCGCGCCCGGAATTCGGTTTTGCCGGCATCGTGCCGGGCAATCGCTGGTGCCTCGTCGCCGCCCGCTGGGCCCAGGCCCACGCCGCCGGCAAGGCCCCGCGCCTCTATCTGCGCGCCACCAACCGCAAAGTGCTCGACTTCATCCCGCTCGACCTTCTCAAGGCCTACGCACTAGATCTGAATTAGCGCTTCAACGCGCGATGGCGCTGCCTGCACCAAATATCCTACGCTTATAACCAGAACGCGAAACGCTCTAGCGCTTGCCTAGGCTGAAATCAGCGCTTGTCGACTATGAACCAGGCAATGGAATAGCCAATAAGAAGCATCATCCCTACGCTGACAAGTACCGTGAAGTCTGAGGGTGAACCGGACTGGAACTCTTCGAACATGGTCGGATGGCGGCGGCCGCGGCTACCGTTGTAGAAGAAGAAATAACACGCCGAGCACAGGATGGAGCTTGCCAGTTGTAGGGAGCCACGTACGGGCCCATCCCACCATTTCATCTGCGACCACATGCACCTGAGCCGTTCGAAGGCTGTGGAAGTTATTTAGCAAGTCTTTGTGGTGGTCGGACGTGAAACTCGCGCATACGATTAACGGGCCGGGATGACCCTTCCACCCGGAACCGGCGTGCCCTCGGCGAGCAATCCCTTCTCCGCAAGCGCCGACCACAGTGCGTCCGGGATATCCACGTTCCACCAGTCCAGAATGCCATCCAGCTCTTCGGGCGAGCGCGGGCCGGGCAGCACGTTGCATACGGCCGGATGGGTCAACGGGAAGCGCAGCGCCGCGGCTGGCAGCGGCACGCCGAAGTCCCGGCAAACGGCCTCGATGGCCCGCACCTTCTGCACAACCGCCTCGGGCGCCTTGGCGTAATTGAACTTGTCGCCGCCCACCAGGATGCCGGAATTGAACGGCCCGCCGACCACTACCGAAGCCCCGCGCTTGACGCAGGTGGTAAGGAACGGATCGAGCGAGGTCTGCTCCAGCAGGGTATAGCGCCCCGCGAGCAGGAACACGTCCCAATCGCCTAGCGCGAAGGCGTCCATCAGCACCTGCCACTCGTTGACCCCAAGCCCGATGGCCGACACCGCGCCACTGGCCTTGAGCTCCTGCAGCGCCCGATAGCCGCCTCTTTCCAGCTGCTGCCAATAGGGCCTGTTGCCCTCGACGCCATGGGTCGCCGTACCGATATCGTGGACATAGAGAATATCTACCCGGTCGAGCCCCAGCCGCTGCAGGCTGTCCTCATGCGAGCGCATGATGCCGTCATAGCTATAGTCATAGGCCTGGTTGAACGGCAGCGGATCGACCCACAGGCCCTTGTCCTGCCGCGCCGGATCGACCGGCTTCAACAGTCGCCCGACCTTGGTAGAGATCACAGGCCGATTGGCCGCCCGACGCAGCACGTCGCCGGTCAGATGTTCGGAACGCCCCAGGCCATATTGCGGCGCTGTATCGACATAGGTGAGACCCTTGTCGAGCGCGTGCTGCAGCGTGGCGCGCCCCTGCGCGTCCGGGACTTCGGTAAAAATACCGGCCAGCGATGCGGCCCCCAACCCCAGCGTCGTCACCTCGAGCGCGGTCTGGCCGATGCGGCGCTTTTCAAGGGGGCTCGTGGTCATGATCGGTCTCCGAAAGGGTGACGACTAACTGACATGTTAGTTGCGTCGAGTAAAGCGGGCGCCCGTTCTCGGCCGGCTCGCCTCGGCGTCCCGCCCACAAAAAAATCGCCGGACCAGGTCCGGCGATTTCGATCATGGTCGTGGTGCCTGGCTCAGTAGAGCCCGGTCACCGCCACCTTCTCTTCCGCCTCGATGCGCACCGGATTGCGCAGCGGCAGGCCGAACTGGCTTTCGGTGATTTCGAAAGTGTCGTTGGGCTTGGTGGAAATGCCATCGGCAAAGCTCAGCGTCGCGGTGCCGAACATATGCACATGCACATCGCCCGGCTGGCGGAACAGCTCATATTTGAAGTGGTGATATTCGAGATTGGCGATGGTGTGGCTCATATTGTCCTCGCCCGAGAGGAACGGCTTTTCCCACAGGACCGCGCCATCGCGCAGGATACGCGACGTGCCCTCGATATGGGCCGGCAGGTCGCCGACGCGCAGTTCCGGCCCGAACGAGCAGGCGCGCAGCTTGGAATGGGCCAGATACAGATAGTTGATCCGCTCGGTGACGTGGTCAGAAAATTCGTTGGCCAGGGCAAAGCCCAGCCGGCGCGGCTGGCCATGCTGGTCGATGATGTAGATGCCGGCGATCTCCGGTTCTTCGCCGGCGTCGAGCGCGAAAGATGGGGAGGGGATGGCCTCGCCGGGCCTGGCGACGATATGGCCATTGCCCTTGTAGAACCATTCCGGCTGCACGCCGGTTTCGCCCGCGGCCGGCTTGCCGTTTTCTAGCCCCATGCGGAACATTTTCATGCTGTCGGTCAGCTCTTCGGCGGGCTTAGTGCCATTGGCCTTGTGCATGGCGTCGCGCGTCGCGGCGGAACCGAGATGGGTGAGGCCGGTGCCGGTCACATGCAGATGGGTGGCGTCGGGGTGGTCGATCGGCGACAGCAGCCTTCCCTCGGCCAGCAAGGCAGCCTTGTCGATCACGGTGCCGAGACCCTTGGCGTCGACCACGGCAGCAAGGCCGCTGCCGGCATTGAGCGCGGCCTGTGCCAGTTCATAGACGCTGGCAACGCCGGTGACGGTCTGGGTCTGGCCATTGCGGGTGACGCCGACGGCGCGGTTTCCCTTGTCGTCGACAAATTGGATCAGATGCATGGGGGCGGTCCTTGGCTTGCTGGGCCATTGTTCACGGCGTGTGGCCGCATAAAACGCATCCCATGCCCGCCTGTCCAGATAAAAATCATACTTTTGCGCCGCCACTGCCGCCCCCGACAGAATCGGGCTATCCCTGCACCTCCTGGCGAGCCTGCCGGTTTTCTCTGTGTTCTCATTTTGTGCCTTGACTTGGCTGAAACAAAATGAGAACAAACAAAGCACGAATTGAGCTTTGGTCCTCTCGTTGCGTGACCTTCGAGAGCGTGAAATAAGGAGACAGCATCATGGCAGCTTCGCCGCTTCGCGTCGTTGAGGGTGGATCGATGGACAAGGACAAGGCTCTTGCGGCCGCGCTGAGCCAGATCGAGCGGAATTTCGGCAAGGGCTCGATCATGCGCCTGGGCGAAAACTCCGCCATTGAGGTGGAGTCGATTTCGACCGGCTCGCTGGGTCTCGATATCGCGCTCGGTATTGGCGGCCTGCCCAAGGGTCGTATCGTCGAGATTTTTGGGCCTGAATCGTCGGGCAAGACCACGCTGGCGCTGCATGTCATCGCCGAAGCGCAGCGCAAGGGCGGCATCTGCGCCTTTGTCGATGCCGAGCATGCGCTTGATCCGGTCTATGCCCGCAAGCTGGGCGTCAATGTCGATGATCTGCTGATCTCCCAGCCCGATGCCGGTGAGCAGGCACTCGAAATCACCGATACGCTGGTGCGGTCCGGCGCCATTGACGTTCTGGTGGTCGACTCCGTGGCGGCTCTGACGCCCCGCGCCGAACTCGAAGGCGAAATGGGCGATGCGCTGCCCGGTCTTCAGGCTCGCCTGATGAGCCAGGCCATGCGCAAGTTGACCTCCTCGATCTCCAAGTCGAAGTGCCTCGTCATCTTCATCAACCAGATCCGCATGAAGATCGGCGTCATGTATGGTTCGCCCGAAACCACCACCGGTGGTAACGCGCTCAAATTCTACGCCTCCGTGCGTCTCGACATCCGCCGCATTGGTGCGCTCAAGGACCGCGAAGAGATCGTCGGCAACCAGACCCGCGTGAAAGTGGTCAAGAACAAGCTGGCTCCGCCCTTCCGCCAGGTCGAATTCGACATCATGTATGGCGAAGGCATTTCCAAGACCGGCGAATTGCTCGATCTCGGCGTCAAGTCCGGTATCGTCGACAAGTCCGGTGCCTGGTTCTCCTGGGACAGCCAGCGCCTCGGGCAGGGCCGTGAAAATGCCCGCCAGTTCCTCAAGGACAATCCCGAGATCGCCAACACCATCGAGCAGGGTGTGCGCGAAAGCTCAGGCCTCCTGGGCGAAGTGCTTCTCGTCGCCGGCGGCGAAGACGATCCGGCCAGCGACGACTGATCACCTTCCGATCCCATGCATTAGCCCCTGCTTCGGCGGGGGTTTTTTGTTCTATTGGCCGAATATTCCCCGACGCTCCGCTCTGTCTTCGGGCTTGGCGCGTCTTTGCTCTCCGCTTTGCCCTCGGGCTTGACCCGAGAGCAGGTATTCGCCCAAAGCGGCCAGGTGTCGCCGCCCAATATGTTTGCGAAGCTACGCCGGCTGGCCAGACGGAATAGACGGCAAAGACGAAACTTCCCGATCTTGCCGCTGGGGCGCTGGACACGGCTCATCGCCTCACGATAAAAAGCCCCGTTTTTCCAAGAGGACGCGTCCGCGTCCGCTCGCCATGAAAGCCTGTGCATGACCAGCGTAAACGATCTCCGTTCGAGCTTTACCGGATATTTCGCCCGCAATGGCCACGAGGCCGTCGCGTCGAGCCCGCTGGTCCCGCGCAACGATCCGACGCTGATGTTCACCAATGCCGGCATGGTGCAGTTCAAGAACGTCTTTACCGGGATGGAAAAGCGGCCCTATTCGACTGCGACGACGGCGCAGAAATGCGTGCGCGCCGGTGGCAAGCACAACGATCTCGACAATGTCGGTTTCACCGCCCGTCACCACACCTTCTTCGAGATGCTGGGCAATTTCTCCTTCGGCGATTATTTCAAGGACCGCGCCATCGAACTGGCCTGGAACCTGCTGACCAAGGATTGGGGCCTGCCCAAGGACAAGCTCATGGTCACCGTCTATCAGGACGATGACGAGGCCATGGCGCTGTGGAAGAAGATCGCCGGTCTCTCGGAAGATCGCATCGTGCGCCTCGGGGCCAAGTCCAATTTCTGGCAGATGGGCGATACCGGCCCCTGCGGTCCGTGCTCGGAAATCTTCTACGACCATGGCGACAAGATCTGGGGCGGCCCTCCGGGTTCGCCCGATGAGGATGGCGATCGCTGGATCGAAATCTGGAATCTGGTGTTCATGCAGTTCGAGCAGCATGCCGATGGCTCGCGCACCGGCCTGCCGCGCCCCTCCATCGACACCGGCATGGGTCTTGAGCGCATTGCCGCCGTCATGCAGGGCGTGCACGACAATTACGACATCGACCTGTTCAAGGCGCTGATCTCGGCCGCTGCCAATGCCACCAATGCCGATGTCAACGGCCCGGGCAATCGCAGCCTGCGTGTCATTGCCGACCATCTGCGCTCGATGAGCTTCCTCATCGCCGAAGGCGTGCTGCCCTCCAATGAAGGCCGTGGCTATGTGCTGCGCCGCATCATGCGCCGCGCCATGCGTCATGCCACGCTGCTCGGCACCTCCGAGCCGGTCATCTACAAGCTGGTGCCGACCCTAGTCCGCGAGATGGGCCAGGCCTATCCCGAATTGTCGCGCGGCGAGGCCATGATCGCCGAAACCGTGCGCCTCGAAGAAGGCCGCTTCCTCAAGACGCTGGGCCGGGGCCTGCAGATTCTCGAAGCTGAAACGGCTGCCCTGGGTGACGGCGATACGCTCGATGGCGCCACCGCCTTCAAGCTCTACGACACCTATGGTTTCCCGCTCGACCTGACCCAGGACGCGCTGCGCACCCGCAATATTGCTGTTGACCAGGCCGGTTTCGATGCTGCCATGGCGCAGCAAAAGGCCGAGGCGCGCAAGAACTGGGCCGGTTCGGGCGAAGCTGGCACCGACACCGTCTGGTTCGGCCTGGCCGACAAGCTCGGCCCCACCGAATTTCTCGGCTACGAGACCGAGACCGCCGAAGGCGAGATCAAGGCGCTCCTGGTCGATGGCAAGGAAGTCGACACCATCGCGGCCGGCCAGGATGGCGTGGTTGTCGTCAACCAGACCCCGTTCTACGGCGAAAGTGGCGGCCAGGTCGGCGATAGCGGCGTGATCAAGGCCGAAGGTGTCATCGCCGAGGTCACCGATACCAACAAGCACCAGGGCGTGTTCGCCCATCGCGTCTCCGTAAAGGAAGGCACGCTCAAGCTGGGTCAGCCGGTCGAGTTGATCGTCGATCACGACCGCCGTTCGGCCATCCGTGCCAACCATTCGGCCACCCATCTCCTGCATGAGGCGCTGCGCCTGGTGCTCGGCGATCACGTGGCGCAGAAGGGCTCGATGGTCTCCGCCGATCGCCTACGCTTCGACTTCGTGCACACCAAGCCGATGTCGCCACAGGAAATGGCCGAGGTCGAAGACATCGCCAATGCCATTATCCTGCAGAACACTCCGGTCGAGACCCGGCTGATGGGTGTCGAGGAGGCCAAGGAATCGGGCGCCCGTGCTCTCTTTGGCGAGAAATATGGTGACGAAGTGCGCGTGGTTTCCATGGGCCTGCCCACCGGCAATGGCCTGGGCTGGTCGGTCGAGCTCTGCGGCGGCACCCATGTGCGCCGCACCGGTGATATCGGCCTGGTCTCGGTGGTCGCCGAAAGCTCTGTGGCTGGCGGCGTGCGTCGCATCGAAGCGCTGACCGGCAATGCTGCGCGTCATCGCGGCAATGCCAGCACCAATATCGTCGCGTCCGCCGCCGGTATTCTACGCTCCGGCACCCATGAAGTGCTGGACCGGATCGAGGCCCTGCAGAACCAGCTCAAGAGCGCCGAAAAGGCCCTCTCCGATGCTCGCCAGAAGCTGGCTTTGGGCGGTGGCGGCGAAGGCGGCAGTGCCTCCGAAACCGTCAATGGCGTGACCTTTGTCGGCCGCGTGGTCGAGGGCGTCGCCGCCAAGGACATCAAGTCGGTGGTCGATGCGGAAAAGAAGCGTATCGGCTCGGGCGTCGTCGTCATCGTGCTCAAGGGCGAGGACGGGAAGGGCACCGTTGCCATCGGCGTCACCGATGATCTCACCGGCAAATATGCCGCCGGCACGCTGATCAAGTCAGCCACCGTGGCGCTGGGCGGGCAGGGCGGCGGTGGCCGTCCCGATATGGCCCAGGGCGGCGGCCCCGATGGCGCCAAGGCCGACGACGCCATCGCCGCAATCCGCGCATTGCTCTGATCGGCTTGGGCCGTCGGCCCTCACAAAATGAATCCAGGCATCAGGCCATCCGGTTGATCCGGATGGCCTTTTTGTTTGCTATTCGCCGATGCGGAAGAAGAAGACCCGCGGCTTCCAGCGGATCGGCCGGCGTTCGCTCAACACGTTGAGCAGGCCCGCACCCACCACCACGATCATGCCGACAATTGCGATCCAGTCCGGATATTCGCCAAAGAACAGCGCACCGAACAAAATGGCCCAGATCAGCTGGCTATATTGCACCGGCGCGATGAGATTGGCCGGCGTCTGCTTGGTGGCGGCAATCAGCATCAGCCCGCCGACCCCGCCAAGCAGGCCGATACCGAGCAGCACGACCAATTGCAGGGGCGTCGGCATGACGAAATTGGGCAGCATCAGCGTGCCGTTGATGATGGCCGAATAGAAGACCTGGATGCCCACCAGGCTGACCCGCCGCTCGCGCGGCGCCACATGGCGCAGGATTACCGTGGTCACCGCGCCCAGGCACGCACCCAGCATGATCACATAGTGTCCCAGCTCCAGTTCCCGCATTCCCGGACGAATGACCAGCACCACGCCAAGGAAGCTCACCGCCAGCAGCAGCCAGCGCTGCAGCGCCACATGTTCCTTGAGCACCAGCACCGAAAGCAGGGTGACGAAGAGCGGCGTGGTGAAGCCGACGGCGTAGACATCGGCAAAGGGGATATGGGTAAAGGCATACATCACGCAGGCGGTGCCGGTGATGGCCGTGGCGCAGCGTAGATGCACCAGCCAGGGATGGTGGAGCTTGTAGATGTCCCGCCAGCGCTCACCCCTTTTGGTCAGCATCACCGGAATGATCGAAAAGCTGGTGGTGAAGAAGGCGATCTCGAAGACCGTCAGGGACGGGCCGACGGTCTTGATCAGCGCGTCGGCGATCGAAAAGGCAGCATAGGCCATAAAGGCGAGAATGACGCCGACAGGCATCGCAAAATCCGAAATGAATGGAGGGACTCAGGAAAGCGCGAGTACCATACAAGCGGATTGTCTCCACGTCATCATGGCAGCGGGGGGAATTGCGGCGCTGCGGCACCAGCCGCAGCAGCATTTGCTCCCCCGCAATCATGGGGTGATGTGCAGGCCGGAATGCCCCTAAAACTGGGGTCGTCGGCAGCTGCAAGTCTGAATTAACCGTTCATGTCGGCTTCATGCTAAGCATGGCTTGTTGTGCGCGGATGCGGGGGCGGTGTGCAGCCCGCTTTTTGGAGGGCATTCCAATGCATAAATTGAAGAAGCTCGTTCTGGGCGCGGTCGCCGCGCTTGGCCTGGCCTTTCCGGCCATCGCGGCAGAACGCGCCATCATCGTTCTCGACGGCTCCGGCTCCATGTGGGCCCAGATCGACGGCAAGGCGCGCATCACCATTGCGCGCGAAACCCTCGATTCCGTGCTGTCCAGCCTGCCTGACGACCTCGAATTGGGCCTGATGACCTATGGCCATCGCGAAAAGGGCAATTGCGGCGATATCGAAATGCTGGTCGAGCCGGCGCCGGGCACCGGTGCAGCCATCGCCGCCGCCGCCAACGAGATCAATCCCAAGGGCATGACGCCGCTCTCGGATGCGGTGCGGCTCGCTGCCGAAGACCTTCGCTATACCGAGGAAAAGGCCACGGTGATCCTGATCACCGATGGCCTGGAAACCTGCGAGGTCGACCCTTGCGCGCTGGCCACTGAGCTGGAAGGCCAGGGCGTCGATTTCACCACCCATGTGCTCGGCTTCGGTCTTTCCGACGAAGAGGGCCGCCAGGTGGCATGCCTTGCCGAGAATACCGGCGGCAAATATCTCTCCGCCCAGAATGGCGCCGATCTCGTCGATGCGCTCACCACCACTGTGGCCCAGGTGGTCAAGGCCGAGCCGAAGCCCGAGCCGGCCCCGGCACCCGCACCGGTCGCCGACCACAATTACCGTCCGTCCGCCTCGCTGGCCGAAGGCGGCCCGAATATCGGCGACGGCGGCAGCGACGACCTGATCTGGGAGTGGCATCAGGTTAATGCCGATGGCAGCAAGGGCGAGTGGATCGGCACCGACTATTATGCCCGCTTCAAGGGCACCCTGCCTCCGGGCGACTACATCATGACGGCCAAATATGGCTATGCCACTGCCGAGCAGCCGGTGACCATCACCAAGAATGAAGTGGCTTCCCCGCACTTCGTGCTCAATGCCGGCCGCCTGCTGCTGCATCCGCGTGCATCTGAAGGCGATGAAGTCGATCGCGATGCCTCGACCGAGGTCAATGCCAATGGGGCCTATGTCACCACGGCTTACGGCGAAGTTGCCCTCTACGTTCCAGCCGGCGAGATTGCCGTTACCGTCAAGCTCGGCTCGGCCATGGTTGAGCGCACCTATACGCTGAAAGCCGGCGAAACCATCGATGAGGACGTCATTCTCGGGGCGGGTATCGCCAAGGTGAATGCCGACTATGTCGAGGGCATGAAGGTCGAGGATGGCGATCTTGCGGTCGAAATCTTCGAGGCCAAGAAGGCGATCGACGGCAGCCGCAAGAGCGTGGGCTATGCCTATGGTCCCGACAGCTCCTTCGACCTGCCGGCAGGTGACTATGTCGCCGTCGCCAAGATGGATGCGGCTACTGCCGAAACGCCGTTCACCGTCGAGGCCGGCAAGGCCGTCGATGTTTCGGTCTTCCTCGGCGCAGGCGTGCTTGCCCTGACCATCCCTGAAGCCAAGGCCGTCGAAATCTTCGAGGCCAAGCGCGACATCCAGGGCAATCGCAAGTCGGTGGCCTATGGCTACGAAACCGAAATGCAGAAGGTTCTGCCGGCTGGCGACTATGTGGTGGTTGCCGAACACCACGACGGCAGCGGTGAGTTCGAAGCGCCTGTGACCGTCAAGGCGGGCGAGCGCAACGAATACACCATCGAAGCAGCAACAGCCGGAAAGTCCAAGAGCAAGTAATCTGACCGTCCCGGTGCCAAGCGCCGGGACGGACCACAAAGAAGAAGGGCCGGAGCATCGCTGCTCCGGCCCTTCTTTTTGTCTGCTACCATCCCGGTGTCGTGCCGGGACACAAGCGAACCTGGCTTATGCCATTGCCTTCTGCAGGTTTTGGTCGATGGCGTCGAGGAAGCCCAGGGTCGAAAGCCAGGGCTGATCCGGACCGACGAGCAGGGAGAGATCCTTGGTCATCTTGCCTTCTTCGATGGTGTCGACGGTGACCTTTTCCAGCGTCGATGCGAACTTGGCCAGCGCTTCATTGTCGTCCAGCTTGGCGCGGTGGGCGAGGCCACGGGTCCAGGCGAAGATCGAGGCGGTGGAGTTGGTCGAGGTTTCCTTGCCCTGCTGGTGCTGGCGGTAGTGACGGGTCACCGTGCCGTGGGCGGCTTCGGCTTCCACGATCTTGCCATCGGGCGTGGCCAGAACCGAGGTCATCAGGCCGAGCGAACCAAACCCTTGGGCCACGATGTCGGACTGCACGTCGCCGTCATAGTTCTTACAGGCCCAGACATAGCCGCCGGACCACTTGAGGGCCGAGGCGACCATGTCGTCGATCAGGCGGTGTTCGTACCAGATCTTCTTGGCTTCGAACTGTTCCTTGAACTCGGCGTCGTAGATTTCCTGGAAGATATCCTTGAAGCGGCCGTCATAGGCCTTGAGGATGGTGTTCTTGGTCGAGAGATAGACCGGAACGCCGCGGGCAAGGCCGTAGTTGAAGCTCGAATAGGCGAAGTCGCGGATCGAGTCGTCGAGATTGTACATGGCCATGGCCACGCCGGCGCCGGGGGCCTGGTACACTTCGTGCTCTATGACCTGGCCATCTTCACCGGTGAACTTGATCGACAGCGTGCCCTTGCCGGGAAACAGGAAGTCGGTGGCGCGGTACTGGTCGCCGAAGGCGTGACGGCCGACAATGATCGGCTGGGTCCAGCCCGGGACGAGGCGCGGCACGTTCTTGCAGATGATCGGCTCGCGGAAGATCACGCCGCCCAGTATGTTGCGGATGGTGCCGTTGGGCGACTTCCACATCTTCTTGAGGCCGAATTCCTCGACGCGCTGCTCATCGGGAGTGATGGTCGCGCACTTGATGCCAACGCCATGCTTCTGGATGGCATGGGCGGCATCGACCGTGATCTGGTCGTTGGTGGCGTCACGGCTTTCAACGCTGAGATCGTAATATTCGATCGGCAGGTCGAGATAGGGATGGATGAGCTTGTCCTTGATCGCCTGCCAGATGATGCGGGTCATCTCATCGCCGTCGAGATCCACAACCGGATTGGCGACCTTGATTTTGCTCATCGAAAAACTCCCTAACAGAAATACGGTTTTCGGCCTTCGCCGTTCGTCGGCCCGTATAGCATCGCGGGCAAAAAGCGCAAAGTCCGCCTCGGCAAGGGGCCATGCCTATTTCGGCGGCAGCGTCGCTACGAATGCCTGCGCCAGCTGCAGCCAACCGGCCAGCGCGTCGTCATCCTCGATGGCGTCGCCGGGCAGCACGACGAAATCCCGCATGGAGCGGCCATTCATCACCATGACCTCGGCGCCGGGTCGAGCTAGCGCTTCCTCCATGGCGCTCTGGCCGACGCGCACGATCAGCGCGCCTTCCTTGGTGGGACAGACCAGCATATTGCCGTTCATCATGAAGGCGCGGCCGCCAAACATCTTCTTTTCGCCATAGACCAGCCGTGGCGGCATGACGTTGCGGATGCGTTCGGCGAGGTCTTCGGATGCCATGCTCATGGCGTCTTCTCCGGGCGATATGCGGAATGCTGCGGCATCGCCGCATCTACCAGGTCCCAGGGGGCGTGGCTGCGGGCAAAGATCAGCTGGTTGGGCTGGAACCAGGCGTTTTGCCCGGCAAACAAGCCCACGGGCAAGATGCGGAAAGCCGGAGCCCGCGACGATTGCGCCATGACCGTTGTGCCGCATTCGGGGCAGAAGTGCCGCGTGAACAGGGCGCCGGAATCGGCTGCGCGGACAAAGCTTTTGGTCGCGCCAACCGTTTTCACGCTACCGACTGGTGCCAGCACCACCGAGGCGTGGCCACCGCCCGTAGCCTTCTGGCAGTTGAGGCAGGCGCATTGAAACATCGAAATTGCCTGCCCGGAAACGCTGAGCGTGATGGCGCCGCAATCGCAGCTGGCGGTGAGGTCGAGATGGGGCATGGAGCTCATGATCGCGAGGCTGGCATGGCCGCCACCGCCTCGCAAGAGCCGGGTTGCCTTTGGGCGGCAGGGAGATGAAATTGTGACATGTCCATACGCCCCGATTATCCGCTGAACACTGCCCGCCTCGTCCTGCGCCCCTTCACCCGCGGCGATGTCGACGCCGTCTACGACTATCGCAGTCGTGAGGACGTGGCGCGCTATCTGTTCGACCCACCGCTCAGCCGCGACGAATGTGCGCTGGCCATTCAGCAACGCACCACCCAGCTGGCGCTCGAGACGGAGGGAGACCGCATCATCCTCGCCGTCGAGACCAGGGACGACCAGTCCCTGGTGGGCGAGGTGTCGCTGATCTGGCGGTCGGTGGAGGCGCGACAGGGCGAGCTGGGCTGGATCTTCCACCCCGACCATCACGGCCGGGGCTATGCCACCGAGGCGGCCGCCGAACTGCTGCGGCTTGGCTTCGAAGATGCCGATCTGCACCGCATCTATGCCCGCTGCGATTCTCGCAATGACGGCTCCTGGCGGCTGATGGAGCGGCTGGGCATGCGGCGCGAGGCCCATTTTCGTGAACACGCCCTGTTCAAGGGTGGTTGGGACGAGGAATTCTACTACGCGCTCCTGCGCGCGGAGTGGGTTTCGCAGGGCGCATCCGGCGCGCTTCGGGCTGCCCGATCACAATCGTCGTAAAGGTACGATTTTCCGCGTAATCTCAGGAACTTCGTTTGGAGGCACACGTTCTCGACGCAGGGCATTGGGCAGCGCTTTGCGGAGGAACGAACCATGGCGATACTACAGCTACCGATCGAGACAGCTCACCTCTCCCTCAGGCCCTTCGAACGCTGTGATGTCGAAGCCGTAGCCCGCTATCATCTTCTCCCCGGCGTACAGCGTTATGTGATGCGCCAGACCCGCTATACCGACGACGTTGCCCTCGCCGTCGAGCATATGCGCAGCCAGGTTCAGCTCAATCGTCCCGGCGAAACCCTTGTCCTTGCTCTCGTCCGCAAGGGCGACCAGCGCGTCGTCGGCCAGATTTCCCTCACCTGGGCCGATGCCACCTCGGGGCAGGGCGAGTTGCGCTTCGCCATCGATCCATCACAGGCCGGCAATGGCTACCTGACCCAGTCCATCGGCGCCATGCTCGATCTGGCCTTTGACCATTTCGGCATGCACCGGGTGATGGTGCGCGGCGATGGCCGCAGCCATCATACCAATGCGCTTATGCAGAGGCTGGGTTTCCGCCTGGAAGCGCATTATCGTGAGCATGCGCTGTTCCGGGGCGAATGGGACGAAGAGCTGCATTTCGCCATGCTGGATCGGGAATGGCGCCGCAGCACCAAGGTACAGATCCTGCCCCTGCGGGAGCGCGTCGCTTGACCTCACGCGCGCGCAAACCTAATGCGCTGATCCATCTCGGTCGATCAGCTTAAATTGCATGGCTGGCCTGCATTCTGGATGCAAGAGGCAGGCGGAGATGCTTTAGTGCGGTCAAGGCACCGGCCGGACGGGCGTCGGGATTCGAGGGGGATTCAGACTCCACGGGTTGGTGCCCTAAAAATGCGTCAAGAAGGCCCCCTATGCCAACCATGCCTGCCGCACCCGTTTCCGGGCCCGGTCGTGATTATGCTACAGCAGCGTCGCGGCTGCTTCTCGTTCTCGCAACCACCATCTTTTTCGCCTCGCTTGCGGGTATTCTTTCGCGTCCTAACGGTTTCCTTGCCGCGTTCTGGCCGGCGAATGCCATCCTCGCCGTGATCTTGCTGCGCGTCGCGGCACCCATGCGCTTTCCGGCGCTGATCGGCGGGCTTCTGGGCTATCAGGCTGCCGGCTATGCGACGGGGGATGTGTCCTGGGGCGCCATCCAGCTCACCGCCGCCAATATGGTCAGCGCCGTAACCTTCACCTTTGCCTACCTGTCGTTTTGCGAAGAGCAGATGAGCATTGGTCGGCCCCGCGCCATCCTGGCGCTGGTTGGCGCCTCCGTGCTCGCCGCTGCCGCCGCCGGCGTGGCCGGTGCCCCGATCCTGGCCGAAATCTCGCATGCGAGCTATTTCGATGCCTGGCGCACCTGGTTCGGCTCCGAGATCATGAGCTATCTGGTGCTGGTGCCGGGCCTGCTGGCACTGGGCTGGCCGCTGCGTCGTCCCCGGCTCGCCGACATCCGCCGGCTGACCGCCAGTGCCACGCTCTTGCCCGCCCTGGCCGTGGTGGCCACTCTCGCCGTCAGCGTCGTGGCCGTTGAGCCGATCGCCATCGTCTTCCCGGTGCCGGCGCTGATCTGGGCGGCGCTGGTGCTGCCGCTGCCGGCCACATGCCTTCTGGTGATGCTGTTTTCCAGCGTCACCATGTTCGCGGTCAAGCTGGGGCTTTATGACTTCGGAACCGGCGGGCTCAGCGATCCGCTGATTTCCTCGGTGCATCTTGGGGTGGCGATGATCGCTCTGGCCCCGGTGCTGGTGGCCGCCGTCACCGCCGATCGCCGTCGCCAGTTCTCGGAGCTCGAAAAGGCGGCCCGTTTCGATGCGCTGACCGGGGCGCTCAATCGCGGCGCCTTCATGGCCGAGGGGGAAGCGATGGTCACGGCGCAACGCCGCGCCCATGCACCGATGGCGGGTCTGTTGCTCGATGTCGATCATTTCAAGCGCATCAACGACCTGCACGGCCACGCCGCCGGCGATCTGGCGCTTACGGCCATGGCAGCCGTCATCCGCAAGACCATTCGCGGTGGCGATCTGTTCGGCCGGCTGGGTGGGGAGGAATTTGCCCTTCTGCTCCCCGACGCCGATCTCGACGCGGCGGCTCTGGTGGCCAATCGCATCTGCCGTCAGATCGAGCGCCTGCAGACGCCCATTGCCGATGGCACCATTCTCACCATGACCGTCAGCATCGGCGTCGTCGCCTCGGTCGAGACCACGGTGGAATTGTCCGAAGTGCTTTCGCTTGCCGACCGGGCAATGTATGAGGCCAAGCGCGCCGGGCGGAACCAGGTTCAGCGCTGCGATCTTGACGCGATGCACTACGACGAGGACAGCGATCATGGCGGGAACCGACCGGTCTCAGGAAGCCAGCTTCAAGCCGACTCCGGCCATCATTCTGTGTGAGCCGCAACTGGGTGAGAATATCGGCTCGGCCGCCCGCGCCATGGCCAATTTCGGCCTCTGGGATCTTCGCCTGGTCCGCCCCCGCGATGGCTGGCCCAACGAGAAGGCCATTGCCGCAGCGTCACGCGCCGACCACGTACTGGAGCGCGTTCGGGTGTTCGAGACGCTCGAAGAGGCCATATCCGACCTGACCTTGGTCTATGCCACCACGGCCCGTTCCCGGGACATGCAGAAGGACGTGCTCGGCCCCGAGGAGGCGTCCAACACTATGGCCGGCCATATTGCCGGCGGGCGCGGGGCAGGGCTGTTGTTCGGCCGCGAGCGCTGGGGCCTGCTCAATGACGAAGTCGCCATGTCGGACGCCATCGTCACCCTGCCGGTCGAGCCGGCCTTCGCTTCGCTCAACATCGCCCAGGCCGTGCTGCTGATGTCCTATGAATGGCGCCGCACCAGCGCCGAGGGCAGGGCATTGCCGTTCAGCGAGGGTCTCGACGAAGCCGCGCCGCGTAACGAGCTCGTGGGCCTGTTCGAGCATCTCGAAGGCGTGCTCGACCAGTCCGGCTTCTTCACGACGCCCGACAAGCGCCCCAGCATGGTCAACAACCTGCGCACCGCCCTGACCCGCGGCCGCTTCACCAGCCAGGAAATCCGCACCCTGCGCGGCGTCATCTCCTCCATCGACCGCCGCCACCTCCGCCCCAACCCCAATCGCGCCAAAAAGACCGACGCGGACGAGTAATTTCCCACTGACCGGGCCGCCCTCGGGCTCACCCTCCAGTCCCACCCACCACCGGCCGTCACCCTCGGGCGAAGACCCGAGGGCTCTGCCCTTAAAGCCCTATCGCCAAACGCAGCCCCCGGCTTAGCGCACCGCCCTGTGCCACTCTTCATCGAGTACCACCCCCAAACCCATCAATCTTGCGCCTAACCGGACGGAATCGCGTTTATCGCCTTTGACGGCCCCGCGCCGGCATGCGAAGCCTGCGACATTATGAGCAGTCACGCACCCTCCGAGCCCTCGAAGCTCGCCTTCAGCTATCTCGGCTTCCGCTTTTTCTGGCTCACCACGCTGTTGGTGAGCTTTGCCGTGCAGATCATGTCGGTGTCGATCGCCTGGCAGATCTATGACGTCACCGGCAATGCCTTCCTGCTCGGGCTGGTCGGGCTCTGCCTGTTCCTGCCGGCGCTGCTGCTGATGTTGATTACCGGCCTCACTGCCGACCGCTTCAACCGGCGCGGGATCATGGCCATCTGCCTTACCGTCGAACTCGGCTGCGCCATTGCCTTCCTGACGCTGGTCAATGTCGAGGCGCACGAGGTCTGGCCGATTTTCGTGGTGCTGGTGGTGCTGGGAACGGCGCGGGCCTTCTGGGGCCCTGCGGCGCAGTCGCTGGCGCCCAATCTGGTGCCCGCCGAAGCGCTCAGCAATGCCATTACTGTCAATGCCTCCGCCTGGCAGTTTGCCTCCATTACCGGGCCCGCAGTCGGCGGCTTGCTCTATGGCGTCGCGCCCGGCTTTGCCTTCGGCACCGGCGCAGCCTTGCTCATCTGCGCCGTCGTCACCGTGCTGCTGATTCCGCGCCCAGCGCAGCGTCAGTCACATCAGGCCACCAGTCTCGAAACCATTTTCGGCGGCTTCCGCTACATCTTTTCCAACAAGGTGGTGCTGGGCGCCATTTCGCTCGACATGTTCGCCGTGTTGATGGGCGGGGCGGTGGCGCTGCTGCCGGTCTATACCAAGGATATCCTGCATGCCGGGCCGATGGAGCTTGGCCTGTTGCGCGCCGCGCCGGGGATCGGCGCCATCCTCATGGCGCTCTATCTCACCCGTTTCCCGGTGCGTGATCATGCCGGCAAGATTCTCTTCATCTTCGTCGGCCTGTTCGGCGCCTTCACCGTCATCTTCGGTCTCTCGACCACCGTGTGGCTCTCCATTCCCGCTTTGGCGCTGGTCGGGGCCTCCGACATGGTCAGCGTCACCATTCGCGAAACCATCATGCAGCTCTGGACGCCCGAGGAGGTGCGCGGGCGCGTCAATGCGGTCAATTCGGTGTTTATCGGCGCCTCCAACGAGCTGGGCGAGTTCCGCGCCGGCACGGTGGCCCATTTCATCGGCCCGGTGCCTGCAGTGGTCATTGGTGGCTTCGGCGCCATAGCGGTGGCGGTGATCTGGAGCCGGCTGTTCCCGCAATTGCGCCAACAGCGCCATATCGACAAGCGCATGGCCTGAAAAAGCCCTGCGGCGCTTGACTCGAGGGGGCAGGGCCTCTAAGACGCGGCCACCTATTCCGGCCATATGGCCCGTAGGCGCACCCGGGATTCTCTCATTGGGAGGTCTGTCGGTCCTGTCGCAAGCCAGGGCAGAGGAGGGCGCGATCCATTCAAACGTTTAAGAAGGATACGCGATGTCGAAGCGTCATTCCGTAAAGTACAAGATTGACCGTCGCCTTGGCGAGAACATCTGGGGCCGCCCGAAGTCCCCGCTGAACGCTCGTGCCTATGGCCCCGGCCAGCACGGTCAGCGCCGCAAGGGCAAGCTCTCGGACTACGGTCTGCAGCTGCGCGCCAAGCAGAAGCTCAAGGGCTACTATGGCTCGATCACCGAGAAGGCCTTCCGTCGTCTCTATGACGAAGCGGCCCGTCGCAAGGGTGACACCGGCGAGAACCTGATCGGCCTGCTCGAAGGTCGCCTGGACGCCATCGTCTACCGTGCCAAGTTCGTCCCGACCGTGTTTGCCGCCCGTCAGTTCGTGTCCCACGGCCACGTTCTGGTCAACGGCAAGCGCGTCAACATCCCGTCCTACCAGGTCCAGATCGGCGACAAGGTCGAAGTGCGTGAGCGCTCCAAGCAGCTCGCCATCGTCCTCGAAGCCAACCAGCTCGCCGAGCGTGACGTTCCCGATTACGTGGAAGTCGATCACGGCAAGCAGGTCGCGACCTTCGTTCGCGTTCCCGCGCTGTCGGACGTGCCGTACCCGGTCCAGATGGAACCGAACCTGGTCGTCGAATTCTACTCGCGTTAATCGCGAAACGACCCCAAATGCCGAAAGGGCCGCTCTCCGGAGCGGCCCTTTTGTTTTGGGCTTTTCGGCGCTATTTTGACGGAACGGAGAGTGTGTCCATGAACAAGAAACTAGACGTTACGCTTCCCGACGACGTCGTTGCCGTCATTGAAGGCGCGGTAGCGGCCGGCCAGTTTGGCACGTCAGACGAGATGCTGGCAGACGCCGTTCATGCCTGGACACGTCATCAAGAGGATAGAGCCAACACGATCGCTTTCATGCGTGAGCGCATTCGGCAATCGCTCGATGATCCGCGGCCGTCAGTCCCCATCGATGAAGCTTTTGAGCGTATCTCCGCAAGGGTAGATGCCCTGTTCGAAGATCGCTGATGCTCACACTTCCCGTCCGTTTCAGGGAAGGGGCGCTATCAGACCTCGAAAACATCTGGCAATATTTCATCTGCGAAGGCGCGTCGCGCGCCACCGTGAAAGCTTTTGTGGGTCGCCTTCGCGACAAGTGCGAACTGATCGGCCGACTACCCTATGGTTATCCCGCGGCCGGCGCCGAATACCCCAACCTGCGCACGGCGCCATTTGAGCATTCAGCGATGATTTTCTACGCTGTGACCGATGTTTGCGTGGAGATCGTCAACATCTACTATCGTGGCCGTGACTATCGTGCAGTCCTAGAAGACTAGAATAGGCCGCGCGGGAGAGCCTTTCATTTCCCCATAGAACCTATCCACAAGTGCTGGCACGGTCTCTCGCTGGCCCACCGGCCGTCACCTCGCCCGAGGCTGTGCTCAACCCGAGCTCGGGAGATCGATCCCGGACCGTGGCCAGGATGTCATCCCGTTATCGCCGTCGTTTTTGAAAGTCACGGCGGGGCGTGAGCATCACGCGCCCTTTCACCGGCGTCACCCTCGGGCCCGACCCGAGGGCGTTTCACGCACGTCAATTGGCTCTGGCAAAGACCCCTCGGGTCAAGCCCGAGGGTGACGAATTGAGGTGGGAGAAATGCAAATGAATAGGGGCGGCACCGCCGCCCCCTGGACATGCTTAGAGCGTGGCGGCGTCGCCGAACTGCTCCTTGATCGGCTCCTGGTCGGTCGGAATGAAGCCTTCGAACTTACGCAGACGCATGTAGATCGACTGGAGCTCCACAATCGTCGTCCAGGCGCGCGCGAAGAACTGGAAAGAGCTCGCGACCTGCCCGAAGGCCTGTTGCACCTGCTGGTACACGCCCAGCGTGATCGTACCCGCCAGGATCGAGGGTGAGAGCGTCAGAAGCGGCACATAGCCTGCGACTTGCAGATAGGCATAACGGGCGAGGTTGAAGTAGGTGTAGTGGAAATACAGCCGGAAGTAGTTTTTCTGCACATTGGCGAACAGCTCGCGGAAGCTCGGCGGTGTGGCGCGGTCCGGATTGTCCTCGCCATAGACCAGCTCCTTGCGGAGCGCCGCTTCCACCTTCTGGTTCTCGAAATTGAGGCCTGGCAGGCGAATGCCGACGATCCACAACAGACCCGTTCCGAATGCCGCCACCACGAGGGCGATCCACACCAGGCTGCCGGGAATATTGTCGAAGCCGTAAAGCGCGGTGATGTTGGTCGAGAGCCCCCAGAGAATGGGGAGGAACACAACGAGGGTCAGCAGACTGTCGAGGAAGCTGGTGCCGAGGTCTTCCACGATCGAGGCAAAGCGCATGGTGTCTTCCTGCACACGCTGGGCAGCGCCTTCCACGGTGCGCACGCGGTCCCAATACTGCATGTAGTAGGAGGTCATGGCCTTGCGCCAGCGGAACACGTAGTGCGAGTTGAAGAAGGCCAGCATGACGAGGAATATGATGTTCGGCAGCAGCACCGCCATCAGAGTGATGACATAGGGCCAATATTCGTCGGGCGATACCGATCCCGGATTGCTCAAGGCGCCTTGCAGCACATTGAAGAAGCCGCCCTGCCAGGCATTGATGAAGGCGGCGAGTTGAACCTGGGAGTAGGTTGCGAGGAACAGAACGGCGCTGCCGACCACGCTCCACCAGTACCATTCGTTGCGCTTGTAAAAGTACCAGAAGGCGCAGAACAGGGCAGTACAGATCAGGATGTACCAATATTCCCAGATGCGCGCGCCGTTGAGGAAGTTGCTGTCTTCGGCAACGCAGTTCGTGGCGCTGACTGTCGGCACTGCTGCTGGCGTTGTGGACTCCTGGGTCGTCGGTGCCGGCGCATTGGGGTCGGTCGCCTGGGGGCCGCCTTCGGGCGTGGGTAAAGCCTCAGGGGCAGGGGCCACGGGCGTTTCCGCCGCTGGCACCTGGCTCGGTGCACAGATGGCGGGAGCGAGGAACCTGTCGATGCTGATGACGGACCGTACGGGGTCGCCGGCAAGCTGGAATACCAGTGTCGTCAGCAGCATCCAGAGAATGGCCGACGAGAAGAAGATCTTGGGGACGGGAAAAAAGGAGCGAAACACCGGGAGACTCCAGGGTGCCGTGAGGATGGTTTATCTAACTGTGGCAAACGGGTTAAAACAAGGAAGGGAAGTTAAGCTTTGGTAAGGTTGTGCACCGCCGCTTTGACTTCCCATCGCCCGATATCGGCGCTATCAGCTTTTTCGACCGATCAAACGAGAGTTTTGCCATGAGTGCGGCGATGGAAGCCCCCGCCATCCCGGAAGACGACGCCGACACCTCCGGCGCGCATCCGATCTACGCCCATGCCCCGCGCTCGGTGGAGTTCAACAAGCTGCGAAAGCGGCTGATCCGCAATACCCGCGAGGCGCTGGACAAGTTCGCCATGGTGAGGCCGGGCGAAAAATGGCTGATCGCGCTGAGCGGCGGCAAGGATTCCTATGGCCTGCTCGCCCTCCTGCTCGATCTCAAATGGCGGGGCCTGTTGCCGGTCGAGCTGCTCGCCTGCAATCTCGACCAGGGCCAGCCCAATTTTCCCAAGCACATCCTGCCCGAATTTCTGACTGGGCTCGGTATCGCGCACCGCATCGAATATCAGGACACCTATTCGATCGTCACCGACAAGTTGCCAGCCGGGGCCACCTATTGCTCGCTCTGCTCGCGCCTGCGCCGCGGCAATCTCTATCGCATCGCCCGCGAAGAGGGCTGCACCGCCCTGGTGCTCGGCCACCATCGCGACGACAGTCTCGAAACCTTCTTCATGAACCTCTTCCACGGCGGCAAGCTCGCCGCCATGCCGCCCAAGCTGGTCAATGACGAGGGCGATCTCGAAGTCTTGCGCCCGCTGATCTACTGCGCCGAAGAGGACCTGCAGCGCTTTTCCGACGCCATGGCCTTCCCGATCATCCCCTGCGATCTCTGTGGTTCGCAGGACGGCTTGCAGCGCAATGTCACCAAGGCCATGCTGACCGACATGGAAAAAGCCATGCCCGGCCGCAAGGACGTGATGATCCGCGCCCTGGGCAATATCAATCCCAGCCATATGCTCGACCCCAAGCTCTTCGATTTCGCAGGCCTCTCCACCAGCCGGAGCCCGTCTTGACCATCGACGTCATGCGCCTCGCCGCCATCCTGCGCGATGCCGGCAATCAGGAAATCGTGCCGCGTTTCCGCAATCTGGACGATGCCGATATCGGGCAGAAGGCCAATGAATATGATCTCGTCACCGAGGCCGACCTCGGCGCCGAACGCGTCATCACCGCCGCCTTGCGCGACCTCTATCCCCAAGCGCTGATCGTCGGCGAGGAGGCCTATGCCGCCGACAAGTCCATTCTCTCCGGCCTGGTCGAAGCCGATCTCGCCTTCGTCATCGACCCGGTCGATGGCACCTTCAACTTTGCCGCCGGCAATGGAATGTTTGGCTCTATCCTCGCCGTGGTGCGCCGGGGTGAGACCATTGGCGGGCTGATCCTTGATCCCCTGCGCGGCGATGTGCTGATCGGCGAGCGCGGGGCAGGGGCGCGGCTGGTGAAGTCCAGCGGTCAGAGCCGCCCCATCAGGGTTGCCGCGCCCACCAGCCTCGACACTATGGTTTCGGTCGCCTGCTGGAGCTATCTGCCCGACCCCATGCGCGCCCGCGTCGCCGCCAATCTCACCAAGGTCAAGCTGGCCATGGCCTATGGCTGTTCGGCCTATGAATATTGGATGCTCGCCAGCGGTCGCGCGCATTTCTCCGCCTCGCATGGGGTCATGCCTTGGGACCACCTGGCCGGGGCGCTGATCCATGCCGAAGCCGGTGGTTTCAGCGCCCATTTCGACGGCACGCCTTTCCGCGCCGGTCGCATCGATGCCGGCATTCTCAACGCGCCCGACAAGGAGAGCTGGCAGCTTATTGCTCGCGACATTCTCGGGCTCTGAATCGACCACACCTGAACCGACAAGGACTTCATGCCATGAATATTGATCGTCTGGCCGCCATTCTCCGTCAGGCCGCCAAGGATGAGATCATGCCGCGCTTTCGCCGGCTCGATGATGGCATGATCCAGACCAAGACCAGCGCCTTCGACCTCGTCACCGAGGCCGATACCAATGCCGAACGCGTCATCACCGCCGCCATCAATGCCCACTCGCCCGATACCGTGGTCATCGGCGAGGAAGCGGTCTCGGCCAATCCGCGCCTGCTCGATACGCAGTTCGAGGATCGAATCGTCATTTACGTCGATCCCGTTGATGGCACTGCCAATTTTGCCGGTGGCCTGCCGCTCTTCGCCGTCATGGCCTCGGTGGCGCAGAATGGCGAGCCGGTCGCCGGCGTCATCTACGATCCGCTGGGCGACGACTTCCTGATGGCCGAAAAGGGCTGCGGCACCTGGCAGGTCTTTCCCGATGGCCGTCGCATTCGCCAGAAATTCGCCGATCCCGTGCCGCTGTCGGAAATGGGCGGTTCCGCCTCCACCGCCTTCCTGCCGGTCGAGCAGCGCCGCGTCGTCCTCGCCAATCTGGCCAAGGTCAAGATGACCGCCAATTACCGCTGCGCCGGCCACGAATATCGCTACGCCGCCGGCGGCAATGCCCACTTCCTCGCCTATGGCAAGCTCATGCCTTGGGACCACGTCGCCGGCGCGCTGATGATGCGCGAAGCCGGCGCCACCGTCGCCAAGTTTGACGGCACCCCCTACACCCCCCGCGACCTCTCCGGCGGCCTCCTCATCGCCACCGACCCCGACAGCTGGCAAACCCTCCGCCAGGAGGTTTTCACGGTCTAGCCTTCGGCCCCCGCGGCGCCGCCCGCCCCCCGCGGGCTTCTCCCCCCCCCCCCCCCCCCCCCCCCCCCGGGGCCCCCCCCCCCCCCCCCCCCCCCCCCCCCCCCCGCGCCTCTCCTGTGGGGGTGGGGGGGTTGGGGGGGCCCCCCCGGCTGGGA
>NZ_UZWD01000018.1 GCF_900631955.1 Devosia equisanguinis
GGGCGGCGTCGGGGGTGGGCGCGGCGGATTGGGCCATGGCCCCCTGATGCTCCATGAGGATGACATCATCGCGCAAAGCGGCCGGCGCCTGGGCGGCGGCGGGGCTCGACCGGGCGAGAATGCCCGCCAAACCATTGATCAACAAGGCAGAAAGCCGACGGGTGAAGAGCAGCGGCACCAGCTGCTGCTCCTGCCCGCGCAGCCAGACGACCAGGCGATCCTCAACCGCGCTATAGGCAATGGTGAGCCCGGATACAGGCAGAATCGGCACCGAATCAGTCAAAAGTCTCTTGCCTCATTTCGAACACAAGCCCTGCCGCGATATGAACGGAGTATGAATGGATGTTCATGTCGCCGGTTCAGTCGGTCTTAAGAACCTCATCCCAATCGATATCGTCGTCCGCTTTAGCCGATGCAAACATCGACGCAACATCTTCATGCTGCGACCTGCTTCTCTCCGCATACTGGGCATGGGCATTTGCCAGGCGCCCCAGCTTTGCCAAATTGGCCATAGAGATAAGCTGAGCGTATGCCACAGCCAAGGTACCACCCTCGCGCAAAGCTGCGAATGATACCGCGTCCAATTGTGTCAGCGCGCTTTCACTGACGCGCAACAGGCCATTTATGGGCACCTTGTTCTCACCGTCCTGTATCACAAGCGGCCAAGGTTCAAGAAGTCCCCGTTCCTTTAGGCGTCCTATGGCTTCGTTCGTGGTGCGAATTCCTCTATGCAGATTCACCAGAAACTGCAGAATTTTGCTAACTCGCTCCGTGGGCCTTTCCTGATCATCGAAAAAGGCCTCTGCCTCTCCCGCTGATGCCAGGAGGCCGCTGCCTTCGTCGAAGGCGAGCGCAAATTCACCTGATTCAGCTGGGATGAGCTTGAAAGGATAGCTGCGCATTACCGCGGGCACATAGTCACCCAACCAGCGGCCATCAGGTCCGACAAAAAGGTTTGTGCCAGGGGTCAGCGACAGCAGAGCCACCATCGATGGTATTTCGCCATCTATCACGCCGAGCACGTACTGCGTTGCCATAAGGCCCAACTCTTCGCCAGCGATCTGAGTGACGTTGGAGGTGGAGGCAAATGCGTAGCCCGAACTTGGCTTCCAGGCCAATTCGCGATGAGTAGCCAGACGTACAGGCCGAATTTCGCTATGCATTTTTACCCCTTCATCAAATTACATCTAGCGACACATAGCAAAACTGGTCGTCGTAAAAAACAAAAAACCCCCGGCGAGGTGCCGGGGGTTCGATACGTCAGATGATGACGTCTTAGGCGGTAAAGACGCCCCAAGTAGCGGAAAAGTCCACGAGACCAACGATCTTGGCAGCATGATCGTTAGCGTCAAGAACATTATTGGCAGTGGCGTTGGAGAAGAGATACGTGTTGCCTTCGAACTGGAAGAACTTGGTACCTGCGCCAGTAGCCGCAGCTTCAACGAAAGCCAGATCAAGCGTGGTGGCGCTTGCGGTCAAGGCTACCTTCACCGCCTGATTAGCAACCAGACCGTTAAGGGCGACACCGTTGAAGTTAAGAACGTCAGTCGTAGACTTGGCGTCGTTCGTCTCCTTCACCGCATCGAAACCAATGATAGTATCGAGCTTATCGTAGGTGGAACGAATGTTCACGGTGTCCTTGCCAGCACCGAGGGTGATGGACTCGACCAGATCAGCTTTACCGGTATAGGTCAGACCATTGCCAATTTCACCGGCATTGGCACCAAAGGACTGTACGTTGGTCAAGCCAGACGCATCAACAGTCGTCAGCTTGCTGCCAAGAGTATTGTCAATGGTAGCCGAACCATTACCCGAGAGCGTAACACTGTTCAGGTAGGCATTACCAACCACCGGAGAGACTGCAACGTCGGCCGTTGTAATAGATACAGACGCAAGCTGATCGTCGTTGGCAGCATTACCACCGCTCTTCAGTACGATATTGGCCGTAAGTACGTCACCGGACAAGACCACAGCAGTCGGAGCAGTATTCGAAGCGTTAACGTTCAGCGTCAAATCGGCGCCAAAAGCCTTAACGCTGCCGGAACCAGTCGAAGTGAGGTTGAGGTTGCCGCCCTGCGCATCAGCTTCAGTGCCTGCATCCGCACCATCGGCCTTGTAGCCAGTGGCGTATGCCTCGATGCTTGCCTTAGTGGTGACGGCAACAGCAGATGCTTCGGTGATCTTGTCTCCGGCATTACCAGCAAAGGTATAAGCAGTGAAAGCAAGCTTTGACGCATCAACAACCGCATCAGAGTTGCCGGTAAACTCGACTTGCTCAACATTTTTGATGGCATTGTTGAACAGGACATAGTCTTCAGCAATCAGAGACTTGCCAGCCAGAGACAGCGTGTCAACGCCTTCGCCACCATCGATGGAGGTGCGAGTGTTCAAAGTGCCAGTGAAGATGATCTTGTCATCACCAGCACCTGCGTTGATAGTAGTCGTACCGGTGCCCGTGGTCTGCACCGTGATCTCGTCATTGCCTGCGCCAGTATTGACGAGAGCAGAGACGGTTGCACTTGTAACTGTGTTGATCGTCACCTTGTCTGCACCGGACCCGGTAGTGACAGTTTTCACATTCGTACCAGCGGTGGTGAAAGTTACAGCACCAGTGCTTGCAGCTGCTTCAATTGCGGTAACATTCTTCGTGCTGGCACCATCCTGAGTAAACGTCAAAGTAGTGGTGACGGCAGAATTAACGGAGATGGTTTCCACGTCCTTACCAGCGGCAACAGCAAGAGCCAGCGACTGATCCGGGACAGCCACACCCTGCTGCGTGATAGCGACGACAGGAGCTGCAACGGCACCAGTAACCGCAAAATTAGCAGCGGTCACATCCGGCACGCTGGTATTAGCGGACTTCGACACAAAAGTAACAACCCCGCCTGGACCAGCAGTTGCGGTCCAGTTTGCTGCCGCTCCGTTATAAGCGGTAACAAATGCAGCAGCTTGGGCGTCGGCATTCGCCAGTGGCGCACTGGCTACCGTGTAAACGCGACCATCAAACGTAACAGTATCGCCATCCGCACCGGCTGCAGTGAAAGTAGCAGTAAAAGTCTCTGTCGCACCGGCTGCGCCAGCGACGGATGCGTTCGCAACAGCACCCGAAACGATCACAGAAGAAACGGCCTTACCGCCAACACTGAGGTTAACGACGTTATCTGTCGCGTCCTTGACGCCGTCAAGATTCACAGCGACTGAGGCGGCGGCATCAGCAGCAGTGACGGACAAAGTACCGCTGGTATCAATGTTCTTGAAACCAGCCGTGGAAGTATCTGCAAGCTTGGTAACAGCAGACGCCTTACCAATCTGGTTCACAACTTCAACGCCAGCAAACTTGGACGCATCGACAGCAGAACCAGCACCCGCGTGACCAGCAGCAGAAGCGGCAACGGTGTTGTCGATGTTGATGGTTTCGATATTCGACGTGCTGTACAGCGTCTGATTAAAGCCAGTCTTGACTTCAACATTCAGCGTATCACGACCACCAGCACCATCGAAGGAATCCGAGGAATTCCAAGTGGTAGCATCAGCGCCCGACACATTGTTAGTTGCAATGACCTTGAACAGATCATTAGCAGAGGTGCCGATAAAATTGTCGATACCAACAGTGGTTTCGAAGGTGTCGCCGGTGACGACGTTGTCGAAGAAGGTGTCGACCTTTGCATTGGCCGCGACAACCGATGCATCAGACGCATCGACATTAGCAAGCACGCTGCCAGCAGACGACTTGGCGGCAGCATTGAACTCGAAGCTCGGCGTATTGGCGGCCTGATCAACCCAGTTGGACGCAACAGCAACCTTGTTAGCCAGAACCTGGCCATCGGTGTTGTTGGGGTTGGTGTTGGCGTTTGCCTGGATCTCGGCAATGATCTGACCCGGGGTGGTTGCACCCGAAGCGAGCTTGCCAGCGTAGTAAGCAAGGCCTTCAGCATCCGGAGCGCGATTGAACAGGTTCTGGTAAACCTGGTTCAGGAAGTTCTGAGCGCTGGCGACGTTCGGCAGGGCCAGGTAGGGATAGGCGGCCAGGGCTTCCGGGGAAGCAGCAAAGGAGTCAGCGATGTCAGCGAGCGAAACGCCAGCGTTGACACGGCCGATCCAGTAGTTCAGGCCTTCCGGATCGGGGGCGCGGTTGTAGTAACCAACATAGAGCTGAGTGATCAGCTGTGCTGTGGTGAGTGCCATTGGATCGATATCCTCTTTATCAATGACGGTTGCTCAAACGCGCGGGACGCCCCGACACGCAGATTCCTTCTCACCGACCTAGCTTAAGGTTCTCTAAAGAACAATGCCAAGTCGATGTATTTCCCCTGAAAGACCGAAGTAACCTCCCCCAGTCCCCAAGCCGCAAATGACAGTACCGACATGAATCACAGATCAGCCCGGCATTTGACATGGCGAATTGTGTACTCGCTCAATCGAGCCGCCGCAAGAGGGGTGTGCAGTAAAATTCATACCAAGGGGAATTGACGGAAAAGCTGGGGTTTGAGAGAACGGGGGCACGAAATAAATGTGACCCCCAGGCCACAGGCGAGAGACAATCATTTCGCCACCGGCCAGAGAGCGGAGAGCGGCGCCATGTTGGCGAAGATGGGCCAGGCCCAGAGCAGCGAAACCACTGAACTGCGGCAGGCCGCCGGCGCGTGGATGCGCGAGGCGCGCGAGGCGCGCGGCATTTCGCAGCGCGAATTGGCCAAACTCTTGCAGCTGGACTATTATACCTTCATCTCGCAGCTGGAAAACGGTCGCGGCCGCATTCCGCCGAACCGCTATCGCGACTGGGCGGAAGCGCTGGGGATGGACCACAAAATATTCGCCAAGCAATTGCTGATGTATTACGATCCCGTCACGTACGAGATCCTGTTCGCTGACGATGTGACCGCGGCGGGCCATCAGGAGGGCTGATGTCCACAGTGCTGAGCTTTCCGGCGGCGGGTGAGGCCCGGTCCGGTTCCGGCGGCGATTGGAGCCGGCAGGAACTGGCCGATCTTTATCGCGTCGAGGCTCTGCTCATCCAGGCAAATATGCGCATCGAGACCGAGCGCGGCACATCCGACGAGGGTGAGCCGTGGTTCGTGTTTTGCCGCCCGGATGGCGACGTGTTCGTGCACCTCTGCCGAATCGACGGGCTGTACCTGCTCGATAGCCCGGGGCTCGACACGCCGCTGCGCGGGAGCGATTTCGCGGGGCTGATCGATCAGTTCGTGCGCGGGGTGGCGGCGCGGGCGGCCACCAGCAATGTGGTGCAGCTGCGCAAGGCGCGGCATGACAGCGTGGTGCGGTTGCATCCGGGCGTGATGATGGCGGCGCTGATCTGGTCGCTGTATCTGGCCAGCGATCACCTGATGGAAGCCGCGCATGCGGCGGAGGCGTCGCTGGATGGTGTCGACGATGCGCCGATGGGGCCGGTGGCGCTGAGCGATACCGACGCATTGCAGATCATTCAGGCCATCGAGGCGCAGCTGCGGGCCGAAGAGGCCGGGGAACAGCCGTCCGGGGATGGCGCAGCGCATGGCGTGCAGGCGCGGGCCGGCGTCGAGGTGGCGCGCGATCACCATGGCGAAAGCGGGCGCAGCGGTTTTGGCGGGCATGTGGCCACGGGCAGCCTGGCGGCGACGCTGACGGCGATTGCGGCTACCTATGGATTGCACCTGGCGACACAGACCGATGGCGAGAGCGAAAAGTCGAGCGAGGTTGCGCAGGCCGAAACGATCCGCCTGGCAGTCTTGCCGGAGCATGAGGTCGTGGTTGCCGCAGTGGTGCGCGAAGAGAGCACCGAGCCGGTGCGGTTCGTGCACGAGGCGGCAGACCGGGTGGTGGTGAGCGGGCCGCAGGTGGCGAGCGTCGCGGATCTGGTCGTGGTTTCGCACTATGTGCCGATCGAAGAGCCGAATTTCGAGCATTGGGCCGGAAATGTACTGGCGGCTCCCACAAAATTCGCGCCGGCGGCACCGGTATTCGTGGCGATGCCCGAACAGGTGGCGGTAGCGGCGCGGAGCACGAGCGAGTCGGTGGGCAATCAGAAGAGCGCCGACGTCAAGGCGCTGCTGGCGGCGGCCGAGCAGCATCTGGGTGTGCTCAAGACGTTTTCGCTTGGCGGAACGGTGGTTTCGGCGACGTTTGAACTGCTGACGCCGATCGTTGCGAGCAAGGATGGGACCGGACTGCTGACGGCGACCGACCTGGTGGCGGCCATCAATGCGGAAGCCCCCCCTGCCCCCTATGATGCGCCCTCGCTGGCCCCCAAGGACAGCGACATCATCATGCTGCCCAGCCTGCCGGTTCCGGTGGTTGGCGGCACGTCGCCGAATGGCGGGGGAGGCACGACACAGCCGAACAAGCCCTCGGTCAATGGCAATAATAGCGGCTTTGCGGACTATGATGCCCGCGCGCAGTCGTTCATCCTCGATTTCATGATGAAGTCTGACAAGATCGAGATGATCAAGATGGACACGGCATTGGTGCTGATCGACCTGACGGCGATCGACCAGCCGACGGACCGCTATGTGTCCAAGAGCTGGGTGGTGGACGACATCATGACCATCACCGCTATCGGCCATTACGCCGATTTCTACGCCAGCGGCATGCTTTTCGCGTGATATCGGCCGCTGGCCGTTGCGAAAGGTGAAGGACGGGGATAGAGCCGTCCGCCTCCGCTCAACAACCGGCGATAGAGCTATGAATAGAATTTCCATGAGTTCCGTGCGCGCGCACTGGCTCAACATTGCCGGTTTTGTCGCGTCCTGCCTCGTCGGCGCGCTGTTTCTCTGGATTATTACGCCCGATGATTTCATCAAGGGCTATTCCAGCTACTGGCAGTCCCAGGTCGAGGACGTATCCCAGTACATATCCGGCTATCGGGCCTATCTCGCGGCGCCATGGCAGTGGCCGCTGCTCGGCATTCCGTCGCTGAACTGGCCGCATGGCACGACATTGACTTTCGTCGATGCGATTCCCGCCTTTTCCTTCGTGCTCAAGCTGCTCAACACGGTCATCCATGTCCCGCTCAATCCGCTCGGGTACTGGATGCTGGTCTGTTATGGCATGCAGGGCGGGGCGGCCTGGCTGCTCGGGCGGCAGCTGGCCGGCTCGGACCTGCTGCGCGTCGGGCTGGTCGTCGCGCTCTGCATCCTCATGCCGTCGCTGACGGCACGCATGGGTCATTCCAGCCTGCAGGCGCATTTCCTGCTGCTGCTGGCGCTGACCCTCTACTTCCGCGGACGCGCGGCGGCCCGGCCCGACATCGTCTTGTGGACCGTGCTGCTGCTGGTTTCGTTCTACGTCAATTTCTACATTACCGCGATGGTCGCGGCGGTGATGGTGGCAAGCACCGGCGACCGCTGGCTCAAGACGCGCAAGGCTGGGGAAGTGCTGGCGAGCGTCGTGCCTGTCATTGCGGTTGTGGCCAGCGTGCCAATCATGTTGGGCACGGCGTTCGGTCAGGCGGTGCCCGATACCGGCTTCGGCTTCTACTCGATGAATGTCCTGTCGCCGATCGGCCACGGCTTCCTGGTCCGGCTGCCCTTCTACGTGCCCGGCACGGGCGGACAATATGAAGGCTATAACTATCTCGGTCTTGGACTGATCGCGCTCCTTGCCCTCAGTGTCTGGCTGCGACAGCGGCAGGGCAAGACCGAGCCAGCCGGGGCTGCTTCATACTTCGGACCGGTGCTGGTCTGCATTTTGGCGCTCTGCGTCATCTATGCGCTGTCCAATCATGTCTATGTCAGCGACGTGCAGGTGCTCGAGTGGCAAATTCCGTCATTCCTGACCGGATTGTTCGAAGCCTTCCGGTCTTCGGGTCGATTCTTCTGGGTGGTCTCCTATGCCCTTGTTGCCGTTGCGGCGCTTAGCCTTGGTCGTGTCGCGCTGCCGCTCCGCGCGATATTGGTGGTTGTCGCCCTGGTCATCCAGCTGGCAGACATGATCCCGACCTATCGCGAGGTGGGACATAGTCTGGAGCGCGAGCCGCATATTCTTGCCGATATGGATGAGTGGCGGGCGGAACTGGCGGGGGTAACCACCATTCATGCTTTCCCGAAGTTCAAATGCCCCGGGGGCTATGCGCGGGAAGTGCTACCCCTGCAGTCGGTGGCGGCCGAGGGTGGCTATAATCTGACTACCGGCTTTATTTCGCGCTATGGCGCCGATTGCGAGGCCATTGCATCCGAGATCGATGCCTCTGACCCGGCGACATCGGCTTATGTCTTTGCGACGACGCATTTCACGCCAGAGCAGATTGCCAGTTACATGCCGGAAAATGCCCAGTGCAAGACGCTGGAGATCTGGTCGATTTGCAGAGTCACGCCATGACCGAGGATATCGAATTTTCCATTGTCGTGCCCTGCTACAACGAGGCGGACGGTATCGCCGCTTTCTGGGCACGGCTGCAGGACGTGATGGCGACGACGGGGTCGCGGTGGGAAGCCATATTCGTCAATGACGGCAGCGGCGACGAAACATTGACGCGCCTCAACGCGCTCAGCACCGAAGCAGCCCATATCCGCATCGTCGATTTCAGCCGCAATTTCGGCAAGGAGGCGGCCATCACCGCTGGGCTCGACAATGTGCGCGGCAAGGCGTGCATCGTCATAGACGCCGACCTGCAGCATCCGCCCGAGACCATCCTGTTGATGATCAAGTTGTGGCGCGACGGCGCGGAGGTGGTGCTGGGCAAGCGCAAGACGCGTGATACCGATTCTGCCCTGCGCAAATGGTTCAGCAGCCGTTTCTACGACCTGGCCGCCAGGCTGTTCGAAGTGCCTATTCCCAAGGACGTGGGTGATTTTCGACTGATGGACCGCAAGGTGGTCGAGGCGCTCAAGCAGGTGCGCGAGAACCAGCGCTTCATGAAAGGGCTGTTTGCCTGGGTGGGTTTTCGGACCCAGGTGGTCGAGTTCGAAGTGGCGGAGCGAGAGTTCGGCACGTCGAGCTTCAACCTGTGGCGGCTGATGAACTTTGCCGTCGATGGCATAACCAGCTTCACCACAGCCCCACTGCGCCTCTGGTTCTATGTAGGTTCGACCATCTCGCTGTGTGCCCTGCTCTACGGCCTCTATATCGTGGTCACCGCCATCGCCTTCGGCAATTCGGTGGCGGGCTATCCTTCGCTGGCCGCCTTGCTGTCCTTCATCGGCGGCGTACAACTGATCGGCATCGGCGTGCTTGGCGAGTATATCGGGCGCATCTACAAGGAAGCCAAATATCGACCGATCTATATCGTCCGCGACATCATCGACAAATAGCATGATGGACAACTGGATCGCCCGGACACTGCGCAAGTACCGGAAATTCCTGATTTTCGGGACTATTGGCGCCGCCAATACGGTCGTGCATGCCGGCGGGGTGATCCTGCTGGTCGAGCTGTTCCACGCCAATCCCACAGTGGCCAATTTCTGCGCCTTCATGGTGGCGAACGTGTCTTCCTACGTGCTCAATTCGCTGATCACCTTCAAGGCATCACTGCATGTCTATCGCTACGTAAAATTCTTCTTCTCGTCTTTGTTCACGCTTGGCATGACATTGACGATTTCTCAGATCGGACAGTTTTTCAACGTCCACTATCTGTATTCGCTGGCCGCGATCATTGTGCTGACGCCCGTGGTCAGCTTTCTTATTTTAAACAAATTCGTCTTCAACAAACCTGCCCCAATTCGGAGCGAGGCGGAGTGATTTGCCGGCGGCCGGATGCTCCGCTACGTGGATGCCCGACCCAGATGCGCCCCTGCCCAAGCAATGACCCAAATGGCCGGAACAAGACCGCTACGCGCAGCGCGCCATTGCGCTCCCCGCCGCCTGCCAATTGCGCCGCCGGAGGCGCTGCGAACAGGCTGCAGAAGACGTCACCAAACAGTGTGATGAGGTCGCACCAATTGGCGATGTTTCTGCCTGCAATTTCCGATAATGGGCTGTTATATGTTGGCGTGGCACTGTATTGGAGACTGCCGTTCATGACCGGCATTTTTCCGCGGCGACCTTTTGCGCCCTCAGGGAATGAGTGAAAGCAACATTATGGCGACACAGAATCCGTTCAAAGCGGCTCTTCAGACCTATCGTACGATCCTGGTGGCAACGATCGTGTTCAGCGTTGCCATCAATCTGCTGATGTTCGTGTCGCCCTTGTATATGCTGCAGGTCTACGATCGCGTGCTGCACAGCCGCAGCGAGACGACGCTGTTGATGATCACTTTCATCGCACTGGCGCTGCTCGGCATTTACGCCATTCTCGAATGGATCCGCTCGCGCGTGCTGGTTCGCGCCGGCATGCGGTTCGACGAAATGATCGCCAAGGCGCTGTTCAACCGCGTGGTGACCAGCACGATCCGCCAGCCCAACGGCAAATCCGAATTCGTGCTCGCCGACGTCGACCGGCTGCGCGAGTTCCTTACCGGCTCGGGCCTGATTGCCTTGTGCGACGTGCCGTGGGTGCCGATCTTCCTGCTCGTCTGCTTCCTCTTCCATCCTATGGTGGGCTGGGTGGCTCTTTGTGGTGCAGTCATTGTGCTGGCGCTGGCGCTGGCCAACGAATTCTTGACCAAGAAGACGCTGAATGAGGCTTCGGGCATGGGCCAGTCGGCCCAGCACTTCGCCAATACTACGCTGCAGAATGTGGAAGCCATCCGTGCCCTTGGCATGGAAGGCAGCCTGCGCAGCCGCTGGCACGACATGCATCGGGGCATGTTGGTCAAGCAGGCGATCGCCAGCGATCGGGCGGGCGCCATCCAGTCTCTCTCCAAATTCGTACGCATGGGCCTGCAGACGGCGATCCTGGGCGTCGGCGCCTACTTGGTGCTCGAGGGCGAAATCTCGCCCGGCTCGATGATCGCCTGTTCGATCCTCATGGGCCGCGCGCTACAGCCGGTTGATCAGGTCGTCGGCCAGTGGAAGCAGTTCGTTGGCGCTCGCCAGGCCTATGGCCGTTTGTCGAACCTGTTCAAGCAGATGCCCGAACAGGAAGAAAAAACCGCCCTGCCCGCGCCGTCCGGTCGGCTTTCGATCAATGGCCTGGCGGTAGTGGCACCCGGCGCCCGCACCGCCCTCTTGCAGGGCGTCACTTTCGACGTGCAGCCTGGCGAGGCCGTGGCCCTGGTGGGCCCGAGCGGCGCAGGCAAGTCGAGCCTGATGCGCGCCCTGGTCGGCATCTGGCCGGCCTTTTCCGGCAGCATCCGCCTCGACGGCGCCGAGTTGCAGCACTGGGATCCGGACGTGCTGGGCAAGCATCTGGGCTATCTGCCGCAGTCGGTTGAGCTGTTCAACGGCACAGTGGCCGAGAACATTGCCCGCTTCCAGGCTGACGCCGACGACAAGGACGTGCTGGCTGCCGCCACCCAGGCGCGCGTGCACCAGATGATCCAGAACCTGCCGGACGGCTACAACACCCAGATCGGCATTGGCGGTCGCTCGCTTTCGGGCGGGCAGCGGCAGCGTATCGGTCTGGCCCGCGCGCTCTATGGCAACCCTTCGCTGATCATTCTGGACGAACCCAACGCCAATCTCGACAGTGAAGGCGAAGAGTCGCTATTCCAGATCGTCCAGGAGCTCAAAGCCCAGGGCAAGGCAATCCTGTTCGTCAGCCACAAGATGAGCCTCGTAAGTCTGGCCGAAAAGGCGCTGATCCTGGCCGAAGGCCGCATGCGCTCCTTCGGCCCGACGCAGGAACTGCTCAAGATCAAGCCGGCACTGAAACCCGTGCAGCCACCGACCGACCCCACTCCGACCCGCAGCATTGCTTAAGGAACGGCCATGTCCCTCGCTACCCTCTCAGGCGACGACTCCCAGGACCTTGCCTATGGCAAGAGCGTGCGCAATCAGGAGTTTTCTCCGCGCCGCTATGTGGTCCTCGGCTATATCACGCTGGTATTGACCTTTGGCGTGTTCGGCGTCTGGGCCTTCACCGCTCCGCTGGCCAGCGGCGTGGTGGCCGGTGGCACGGTGTCGGTGGAATCGAGCCGCAAGACCGTTCAGCATCTTGAGGGCGGTATCGTCGCTGAGATCCTGGCGCGCGAAGGCGAGATCGTGGAGGCCGGCCAGGCGGTTTTGCGGCTGGAATCGACCCAGGCGCAGAGCAATTACGCCTTCCTCAGCTCGCGGCTTTCCATGCTGCAGGCACAGGAAGCCCGGCTGATCGCGGAAAGCACCAATGCGCCGACGCTGGTCATTCCCGATGCACTGCGCAATTCCACGAGCCCGGAAGTGCAGCAGCAGGTGGCGTTGCAGGAAACGCTGTTCGAGGATCGCACCACAAGCCGCGACGGGCAGATCGCCATCTTCACTTCGCGTGTCGGGCAGGTGAACGAGGCCATCAACGGGCTGCTGCTGCAGCGCGACGCCATCGAAGGGCAGATGACGTCTCTGACCGACGAAATCACCCGCATGACGCGGGGCCAGGAAAGCGGCATCGTTGCCACCAACCAATTGTCGTCGATGAACCGCTCGCGCCTCGAATTGCAGGGTGAGCTGGGCCGACTGACCTCGGAAATCGCCAAGCTGCGGCAGACAATCTCGGAGACGGAACTGCAGATCGTGCAGTTGCGGCAGGAATTCGTGGAGCGCGCCAGCGGCGAATTGCGCGATCTGCGCGAAATGCTGAACGAAACCACCGAGCGGGCCAATGTGGCGCGGGACGTGCTGGACCGCACCGTGGTGCGGGCGCCGGTGCGCGGCAAGCTGCAGAACATCCGCGTGCACACGGTAGGCGGCGTGATCCGTCCCGCCGAGCCGGTGATGGACATCATCCCGCTCGACGACGACCTGATCATCTCGGCGCAGGTGCGCCCGATCGACATCGACAGCGTCTCGGTGGGCCAGCAGGCGGAAGTCCGCTTCCCGGCTTTTTCGTCCAAAACCACGCCGGCGATCTTCGGCACCATTTCGGTGGTGTCGCAGGACGTAATCGAGCCGACCAATCCCAATATGGCGCCCTATTACAGCGCCCGTATCGAGGTGCGGGATTCGGAAGTGCCGCAGGATATTCGCGAGCGGCTGTTGCCGGGCATGCCGGTGGACGTGATCGTCTCCACTGGCGAGCGCACCCTGGCCGAATATTTCATCCGCCCGATGTCGGACATGTTCCACAAGGGCATGCGAGAGAAATAGGCGCCCGTTGCTGCGATCAAGCCGCCGGACCCGGGTCCGGCGGTTTTTCATTTGGGCATGCGCTTTCCATCTCGCCCGGTAGGGGTGAGAACGATTGGTGCGGCGCGGCTCCCTACCCCGTTCAAAACAATGCCTCGCCACGGTGACAAAGCGCGGATGACCGGCTATCACCCGAGGCAAGACAATCAACATTCGACGCAGATGACCCAGACAATCGTTCCCGTGATCCTCGCCGGTGGCCAAGGCACCCGTCTTTGGCCCATGTCCCGCTCGGCCCGGCCGAAGCAGTTCATCGATCTGGTGGGAGACAAGTCGCTGTTTCAGCAGACTCTGGATCGGATTTCGGACACCTCGCGCTATAGCGCGCCGATCGTGCTGACCAATACCGACTACCGGTTCCTGGTGGCCGAACAGGCGCAGGAAGGCGGCGTCGCGCTGGCATCGATCCTGCTCGAGCCAGTGGCGCGCAACACAGCTGTCGCCATCGCGGCAGCTGCCGTCGTGGCCATGGCCGATGACGCTGATGCCGTGCTGCATATTCTGGCTTCCGATCACGCCATTACCGCCGACAGCAGTTATTTCAGCGCTGTCGACGCCGCTGCTGCTGCCGCGCGCGAAGGGAAGCTCGTGACGTTCGGCATCAAGCCGAGCCATCCGGAAACCGGCTATGGCTATATCGCGGTGGGCGAAGGGCTGTCCCATGGCGTGCGCAAGGTCGAGCGTTTCGTAGAAAAGCCAGACCTGGCCGGTGCGGAAGCCATGCTGGCCCAGGGCGGGTTCGTCTGGAATTCGGGCATGTTCATGTTCTCGGCCAAGGCTTTCCTGGCCGAATGCGAGCGACTGGCCCCCGAGACCTACGCCGCAGCCCGCGGTGCGGTGGAACAGGGCCATAGCGACCTCGACTTCACACGTCTCGATGCCGCCGCTTTCGAGACGGCACCCAATATCTCGGTCGACTATGCCATTTTCGAAAAGACCGACAAGGCGGCAGTGCTGCCGGTCGACTTCAAGTGGTCGGACCTGGGCGCCTGGGATGCGGTGTGGAATGCCCACGAGGCCGACAGTGCCGGCAATGTGGTGATCGGCCCGGCCATGATGTCGAATACACGCAACAGCATGGTGATGTCGGACAAGGCCCATGTGGTGGTGGACGGGCTGGAAGACGTTGCCGTGATCGTCAGCGAGGACGCGGTATTCGTGGGTCGGCTGTCGCAGGCCCAGAATGTCGGCAAGCTGGTCAAGGCGCTCAAGGCTGACGAGACGACGCGCAGCCTGACCGAAATCCACAAGACCGCCTATCGCCCCTGGGGCGGCTATTCCTCGGTGCTGAGCGGAGAGCGTTTCCAGGTGAAGCGCCTGTTCGTGCAGCCGGGCAAGAAGCTGTCGCTGCAAAAGCACCATCACCGCTCCGAACACTGGGTGGTGGTGAGCGGCACGGCCGAGGTAACCGTCGATGGCAAGGTGACGATGCTCACCGAAAACCAGTCGATCTACCTGCCGCTGGGTTGCGTGCATCGACTCGCCAATCCCGGCAAGATCCTGTTGGAACTGGTGGAGGTCCAGACGGGGTCGTATCTGGGCGAAGACGACATCATCCGCATCGAGGACGAATTCGGGCGCGCATGATGCGCCCGCTTGCTTGCTCCGGCACAATGAACGCGGCCATTGCCCGCGAGGCGGCGCAATGAACGTCCTGCATGTCTATAAAACCTATTTGCCGGAGGACTTTACCGGTGTGCCGCGCGTGATCCACGCGCTGGCCGAGGGCATGGCGGAACAGGGCGTGCGCTCACAGGTGCTGGCTCTGGGCCCCGGCAAGACCGGCACCGAGATCCCAATCGACCACCATACGGTGCATATCGCACATCGTGATCTCGACATCGCCTCGACCGGCATGTCGTTTTCGGCCCTCGGACTGTTTCGCAGACTCAGCAAAAGCGCGGATGTGGTGCACTACCACTTTCCCTGGCCGTTTGCGGACCTGCTGCACTTTTCGGCACGGCCGAATTGCCCGACCGTGGTCACCTACCACTCTGACATCGTCAAGCAGAAGCGGCTGCTGGCGGCCTATGCGCCGCTGCGCGACCGCTTCCTGCGCGACTTGGATGCGGTGGTGGCAACCTCGCCCAATTATGTGCAATCGAGCGCCGTGCTGAAGGCTCTGGATGATGTGCAGGTCATTCCCATCGGCATTCCCGACGTGCCTGAGCCGCAACCAGATCTCGTGGCGCAATGGCGCGAACGGGTGGGGCAGGACTTTTTTCTCTTTGTCGGGGCGCTGCGCTATTACAAGGGCCTGTCGTTCCTCGCGGATGCCGCAGGCAAGACGCAGGCGCGTATCGTGGTCGCCGGAGCCGGAGACAGCAGCGAATGGCCGGGGCTCGACCGTGACAATGTCAGCTATGTCGGGCCGATTTCGGACGAGGACAAAATCGCGCTTTTGAGCCTCTGCCGCGCCTTCGTCTTTCCCTCGCATCTGCGCTCCGAAGCTTTCGGCATCGCGCTTCTGGAAGCCGCGCGCGCCGGCAAGGCGATGATCTCGTGCGAGATGGGCACGGGGACTACCTATATCAATCTCGACAATGTGACCGGCCTGACCGTGCCGCCTGCGGACGCCATGGCACTGGCCGCGGCGATCGATACGCTGGAGGCAGCGCCCGAGCGCGCCGCAGCCATGGGCGCAGCGGCCCGGCAACGCTATCTGTCGCTGTTTCGCGCAGAAATGCAGACAGCCGCCTATCTTGAGCTTTATCGCCAAGTCGGGGTTGGCTCGTAGCCGGACCGCGACTTGCAAGTTAGGCCTTTGGGGCCTAGAAACCGGGCTCGATTGCGCCCCTGGAGACCTGCATGCAGGGCATTTTCCGCAGCCTCTGGCTCTATAGGTTCTTTATCTGGACCTCGATCAAGAACGACTTTCGGGCGCGGTTCGTCCGCAGCAAGCTGGGTGGCCTATGGGTTATCCTGCAACCGCTGTCGCAAGTGATGATCTATGCCTTCATTCTCTCCAACCTATTGTCCAACCGCCTGCCGGGTATAGACAGCACCTATGGCTATGCGGTGTACCTGATGGCGGGCCTGCTGGCATGGAACCTGTTCACCGAGATCGTCGACAGGTGCCTCAAGATCTTCATCAACAACGCCAATACTCTGAAGAAAGTGAATTTCCCGCGCATCACCCTGCCGGTGATCGCCATCGGTTCGGCGCTGGTCAACAATCTGGCGCTGTTCCTGGTGATGAACGTCATCTTTCTGCTGCTGGGCCACTGGGTGAGCGGATACCTGCTCTACTACTTCCTCCTGGCGCCCATCGTGGCGGCATTTGCCGCGGGGATCGGGCTTCTGCTGGGCGTGATAAACGTCTTCGTGCGCGACACCGAACAGGTGGTGCCCATCGTTTTGCAGGTGCTGTTCTGGTTCACGCCCATCGTCTACCCGGCCAATGTGGTGCCGGAAGCCTATCAGGGACTTCTGGGATTGAGCCCGCTCTATGTGCTGGTGGAGGCCTACCACAATATCGTGCTCTATCATCAGCCACCGCATCTGATGCCGATTGCCGTCATCGCGGTAATGTCGGCGCTGCTCTGCGGCTTTGCCCTGGTGCTGTTCCGCAAGGCCGGTCCTGACATGGTGGATGCGCTATGAGTGCCATCAGCGTACAGAACGTCCACAAGAGCTTTTATACCTATAGCAGCGAATGGGCGCGCTTTGCCGCCTGGTTCGGCGCGCCCCCAAAGCTCAAGAGCCAGACCGATATTCTCAAGGGGATCGACTTTTCCATCGCGCCGGGCGAGGCCGTTGGCCTGGTCGGGCAGAACGGCGCCGGCAAGAGCACGCTGCTCAAGATCATCACCGGCACCATGCAGCCGACCAAGGGCAGCGTAACGGTCAATGGCCGCATCGCCGCCCTGCTCGAATTGGGCATGGGGTTCAATCCCGACATGACGGGCCGACAGAATGTCTACAATTCCGCCGGCCTGATGGGGTTCACCCAGGACGATATCGATGGGCTGATCAAAAGCATCGAGGACTTTGCCGAGATCGGCGCCTATTTTGACCAGCCGATCCGGGTCTATTCGAGCGGCATGCAGGTGCGCCTGGCCTTTGCAGTGGCCACCGCAGTGCGCCCGGAAATCCTGATCGTCGACGAGGCGCTGTCAGTGGGCGACGCCTATTTCCAGCACAAGAGTTTCAGCCGCATCCGCGAATTCCGCGAGGCAGGCACGACCCTGCTGCTGGTGTCGCATGATCGCTCTTCGATCATCGCCATCTGCGACCGGGCGATCCTGCTCGACGACGGCCATGTGCGCAAGGATGGGGCGCCCGAAGAGGTGCTCGATCTCTACAATGCGCTGATCGCTGAAAAGGAAGGGCATCTGCTCGAGCAGATCACCGATGCCAGCGGAAGGGTGCAGACGCGCTCGGGCTCGGGCGAGGCGACACTGGAAACGGTGCGCCTGCTCGATGAAACCGGCAAACCCACCGAACTGGTGCGGGTTGGAAGCCGCGTCACACTCGAGATCGTAGCCAAGGTCAACACGGACATCGACCAGCTGGTGGCCGGCTACATGATCAAGGATCGCCTGGGCCAGGCGGTTTTCGGCACCAATACGCATCAGCTCGGGCAGGTGCAGCAGGGGCTCAAAGCCGGCGACATCGTGCGCTTCCGTTTCGCCTTCGACGCCAATATCGGCTATGGCAATTTTTCGATTGCGGCAGCGCTGCATGGGCACGAAACCCATGTGGAGCAGAATTACGAGTGGCGCGACCTCGCGGTGACCTTCAGCGTGGTCAATGCCGACCACCCCGAATTCGTCGGCATGGCATGGGTGCCGCCGGTGCTCGAGGTAGAGCGATGAGCGACGCGAACTTCTACCACGAATTCGAGCGCAATTTCCGCGGCAGCCGCGAGGAAATCCATGGCCGGCTGGAGCGCGGCTATGCCGATTTCCTGTCGGTGCTGGTGCGCCACATGCCCGAGCCCAAGGCGCTCGACCTGGGCTGCGGGCGCGGCGAATGGCTGGAACTGGCACAATCCATGGGCTTTTCTGCCCATGGCGTCGATCTCGATGCGGGCATGCTGGCGGACTGCATCGAGCGGGGCCTGTCGGTGACCCATGGCGATGCCATCGATTATCTTGCCAACGAGCCCGATAACAGCCTGGCGGTGGTGTCGGGCTTTCACATCGCCGAGCATCTGCCGTTCGATGTGTTGCAGAAGCTGATCAGCGAAGCGGCGCGGGCCCTGCGGCCGGGCGGGTTGTTGATCCTCGAAACGCCGAATGCGGAAAATATCAGCGTCGGCACACTGAGCTTTCACATGGACCCCACCCATAACAAGCCGTTGCCGCCGGGGCTGTTGTCCTTTCTGCCGCGGCATCACGGTTTTGAGCGGGCCGAGGTCTTGCGACTGCAGGAGAATGCGCTCCTGCGGGATGGCGGGGATGTGGGGCTGATCAATGTGTTCACCGGCGTCAGCCCCGATTATTCGGTGGTGGCGCAGAAGGCCGGCCCGGACGACATCACCGCCGAGATGGCCGAAGTCTATGCACGCGATCGCGGGCTGACGCTGGAAACGCTGGCCGGGCGGTTCGAGGGGACGCTGGAGCAGAAGAGCGCGGCGCGGGTCGACGCGGCCCGGGCGGAGCTCGAGGCGCGGATGGAGGCCCGCATCGGCGAACTCATGGAGATCAATCGCCGTCAGGACCAGGCGCTCGGCGACTTGCGCGGACTGGTTGAGCAGCAGCACCGGCGGCTGGACGAGCAATGGGCGCAGATCGGCGCCATCTATACCAGCACGTCCTGGCGCCTCACCTGGCCGGTGCGGTTTGCCGGCAAGGCCTTGAAGCGCGCCCGCGCCATGCTGGTGCGGATCGCCAAGGCGATGTTGCGCCGTCTGATCAAGGTGCCGGCGGTGCGGCAATTGTCCAAATGGGCGGAACCGCGCTTTCCGGCGCTGGCCAACCGGGCGAGGCAGGCGCTGCATGGCACGGCGGCGTCGGCCGGTGTGGACGCTGCCGGCTTTCGCCAGGAGTTGGGCGACCGACTATTGTCGCCACGCGCCCGGATGATCTACGCCCAACTTGCAGACCGCGCTGAGGATAGCCAAAAATGACCCGCATCCTGATCGACCTGCAAGCCTGCCAGAACGAGAGCAGGTTTCGCGGGCTGGGCCGCTATGTGAAGAATATGGCGCGCGAGATCGCCAAGATCGCCGCGCCGGGCAGCGTGCACCTGTTGCTCAACAGCAGGTTCGGACACACTATCCTGCCGCTGCGACAGTATTTTTCGGACTTCGTGCCGGATGCGAACATCCATGTAGTGGAATTGCTCGACCAGGCGGACGACCGCTCGGAGCGTGGGCGGTGGCGCAATGATGCCTCGGCCCTGCTGCGCGAAGCCTATATCGAAATGCTGGCGCCCGACGTCGTGTTCATGCCCAGCTTCTTCGAAGGCTTTATCGACGACGTGGTGCTGAGCGTGCACCGGCTGTCGCGTGTGCCGGTGGTGGCGACGGTGCATGACCTGATCCCGCTGATCCTCGAAGAGCGCTATCTCAAGCCGGATCAGAACTATTCCCGCTTCTATCGCGGCAAACTGGCAGAGTTCGTTGGTGCCGACGGGTTAATCGCCATTTCCGAGCAGTCGTTCAAGGAAGCGGTGGAACTGCTGCATTATCCGGCCGAGAAGGCGGTAAATGCTTCGGAAGGCGCCGAGCCGGAGTTTCGGCCGCTGGGCCTGTCGGACGAGCAAAAGGCGGCCGCGCGCGCGCGGTTCGGGGTGGGTGACCAGTTCATCTTTTACACCGGCGGCGCAGACTCGCGCAAAAACCTCGATCGGCTGATGGCAGCCTTTGCGCGCCTGCCGCAAGCGCTGCGGCGCGAGCACCAACTGGTTCTGGCCGGCAGTATTTCGCCGGGCGAGCGGCAGCATTTGCTGGAAAAAGCCGATGCAGTTGGTCTCGATCGCAGCGAATACAAGCTGCTCGGCTTCGTCAGCGATGCTGACCTGGTCGAGCTCTACAATCTCTGCGAAGTCTTCGTCTTTCCGTCGCTGCATGAAGGATTTGGGCTGCCGTGCCTCGAGGCCATGCAATGCGGGGCAGCGGTGATCGGCTCCAATGTCTCGAGCATCCCCGAAGTGATGGGCAATGACGACGCCATGTTCGATCCTCATTCGGTGGATGACATGGCGCGGCTGCTCGACCGGGTCCTGACCGACGACGCCTTTCGCGCCGCGCTGGTGGCCAAGGGCGCTGTGCAGGCAGCCAAGTTCTCCTGGAGCAAGAGCGCCGAAATAGCTTTGGCCACGTTGCTGGAAACCGCGCAGCCGAATGAACCCGGCTCTGACTGGACTGCAACCAGGCTCCGCCTTGACGCGGTAGAACAGCAATTGATCGCGGCGCTCAAGACCCTGCCGGGCCAGTTCGGCCACCCCAGCGCGTCCGATCTCGCCCAGATTGCTCAGGCCATGGCGATCAACCGCGTGAGAGTGGCCAATCTCTTACGATCCTATGACTTGCCCGAAGTCATCGACTGGCGCATCGAGGGCCCGTTCGACAGCAGCTACAGTCTGGCGCTGGTCAATCGCGAGTTGGCGCTGGGCTTGGAACAGACGGGGGCCCGCGCGGCACTGCATGCCTCCGAGGGGCCCGGTGATTACGAGGCGGACAAGGGGTTCCTAAAGGCCAATCCGCAAATAGCCGCCCTGCATGCTCGCTCGAGCGATAGCGCTGCTGCACAGGTCGTCAGTCGCAACATGTATCCGCCCCGAGCGGTGGACATGGACAGCCAGATCAATGGATTATCTTGCTACGCTTGGGAGGAGACTGGCTTTCCGTTCGCCTATGCCGAAGGCATCAACGAGGGTGCGCAATTCGTCACAGTGACGGCAGAGCACGTCAAGAAGGTGCTGATCGATGCCGGCGTGTCGGTGCCTGTGACCGTTGTGGGCAATGGCGTCGACCATTGGTTGGCGGTGGAGGCAGACAAGAGCTACCGCGTCGAGACCGCGGGACACACTTTTTTGCACGTCTCGTCCTGCTTTCCGCGCAAGGGCGCCGATGTGCTGCTCAAGAGCTATGGCGCGGCGTTCCGCAAGGACGACGATGTGCTGCTGGTGATCAAGACTTTTGCCAACCCGCACAACACCATCGAGCAGCAATTGGCGGCACTGCGCGCCACCAATCCGGACTTTCCAGCGGTGACGATCATCATGGATGATCTCTCGGACGGTGCGCTGAAGGCGCTTTACGAACAGTGCGACACGCTGGTGGCGCCGAGCCGCGCAGAAGGTTTTGGCCTGCCGATCGCGGAAGCCATGCTGAGCGGGCTGCATGTGATCACCACCGGCTGGAGCGGGCAGATGGATTTCTGCACGCCCGAAAACAGCGCGCTGATCGATTTTACCTTTGCCTCGGCCTCAACTCACGAAGCCAGCAAGCCACTCAGCGCCTGGGCCGAGCCGGACGGCGAGCACCTGACGCAATTGCTGCGCGAGGCGCTGGAGCGCAAGGCCGGCGATGCCACCAAGACGCTATTGCCCCGCTGGAGCTGGGCCGAAGTGGCCCGTCGCAACCAGCAGGCGGCGCGCGCACTCAGCGTCGAGGCGCTGACCGCGGAGCCGAGGCTGGGCTGGGTGTCGACCTATCGCAAACGTTGCGGCATCGCCACCTATTCGGAGCATCTGCTCGATGTCTTGGGCATGCCCGCGATCATCCTCGCCGACGCCCCGGACGACTTGCCCACCGGCGAGCCCGAAAATATCGTCCGATGCTGGCGCGAGGGCAAGGTCGACGATTTTTCCAACCTGCTAGCCGCCGTAAAACGGCACCAGCTGGATATGGTCGTTATCCAGTTCAACTACGGATTTTTCGACTTCGCTGCGTTCGGCAAGCTGCTCCACAGCCTGTGCGACGCCGGTACGCGGGTTGTGGTGACCATGCACGCGACCATTGACCCCGCACATGATCCCGACCGCAAGCTGGCCCATATCGCTGACGCCCTGGCGCGCTGCGATCGCCTGCTGGTGCACTCGATCACGGATCTCAACCGGCTGAAGGCGCTGGGCCTCGTCGACAATGTCGGGCTGTTTCCCCATGGCGTGCTCGCTTCGCCCGCCGGCAACACGTCGCGGCCTGTCGCCCATGCACCGGTGCACCTGGCCAGCTATGGCTTCTTCCTGCCCAATAAGGGGCTGATCGAACTGGTCGAGGCCGCCCGTCTGCTCAAGGCGGAAAACTTTGCCTTCAAGCTCGATATGGTCAATGCGGCCTTCCCGGCCGAAGTCTCACAAAAGCTGATCGAACAGGCGCGTGGATTGATCGACCGCTATGGGCTCGGCAGCGAGGTCAAGCTGCATACCGATTTCCTGCCCGACGCGGAGAGCCTGAGGCTGCTGTCACAGGCCGAAATCGTGGTCTATCCCTATCAAAGCACGGGTGAATCGGCGAGCGGCGCAGTGCGCTACGGCCTGGCGGCGGGCAAGGCCGTGGCGGTGACGCCGCTGCCGATTTTCGACGATGTGGCCGGCAGCGTCTTCGCCCTGCCGGGCATTTCCCCGGCCGATATCGCGACTGGACTCAAGCAATTGTCGCGCGACCTGCGTGCCAATGCCGCTGAAAGCCAGGCCGTGCTCGAGCGGGCGCAGCAATGGCGAGACGTGCATGCCTATCCGGTGCTCGGCCGCAAGCTGGCCGGTACGTTACGCGGCATTTTCCGCAACAGCCTCGACAAGGAAACCATGCACTGATGGCGCAAGTGCCGGCCGGCTCAAGGCATTTGCAGGTCTATCACGACTATTTCGCCATTCGCGGTGGCGGTGAACGGCTGGTGCTGGAATTGGCCAATGCCATCTCGGCAGAGCTGATCTATGGCTACCGCACTGCGGAGAGCTATGACGAGGCCGCTTTTCCACCGGCGCACAAGGATCTCAACCTTTCCGGCATTCGCAAGGTACGCGGCGCAGCCTCCATTGCCTTGTCAACAGCCTTTGCACAGCAGCGTGGCCACGCCGCCCAGGCGGATCTGCGCATCTATAGCGGCGTGGCGGCGCCTTTCGCCGCGCCAGCCCGCGACAAGCCGGGCGTCAACGTCTTTTACTGCCACACGCCGCCGCGTTTTCTCTACGACCAGAAGGCATTTTTCCGGGAGCAGAGCGGGCCATTGCGCAAGCTGGGCCTCGACGTGGTGGGGCCGCTATTCCAGCGCGCCTATGAACACGCCGTCGGGCGGATGCATGTGATCGTCGCCAATTCGGTCAATATCCAGAAGCGTATTCGCGAGCATCTGGGGCGTGAGAGCATCGTGGTCTATCCGCCGGTGGATACCTGTGGCTTCGCCTGGGAACCCCAGCAAGGCTATTATCTGTCAACCGCGCGCCTGACCCCGCTCAAGCGCATCGCTACCATCATCGACGCATTCCTCGCCATGCCCGACAAACGGCTGATCATCGCCTCGGGTGGCGACCAGGAGGCGGAATTGCGGGCGCGTGCCGCCGGTGCCGCCAATATTGAATTTGCGGGTTGGACCAGCGACGAGCAGCTGCGCAGCCTGATCGCCGGGGCCATTGCCACCATCTATATTCCGGTGGAAGAGGATTTCGGCATGTCGCCGGTGGAATCCATGGCCGCCGGCAAGCCTGTGATCGGCGTGGCCGAAGGCGGGCTGCTGGAGACCGTGCTCCCCGGCGAAACCGGACTGCTGCTTCCCCCTGCCCCATCGGCCAGCGACCTTATCGGTGCGATCAATTCCCTGCCCCCCGAGCGAGCACTCGCCATGCGGCCGGCCTGCGAAACTCAAGCGCTCAGGTTCGGTCGCGCACAGTTCATCGACAACATGCGCGCCGTGATCGACCAGGCGCTGGCGCGAAGCTGAATTGGCGGATCGCGGGCCAGAACCCTTCGCCCTGCGATGACGCTTTGGCGAGCCCGCGAAAATCGTGGGACGCGGCGGACTTCTGTCCGGGACCGCACAGTTCATCAGCAAGCGCAAAACGAAACGAGCCCCTTCGCCCCCGCGCAAGTGCCGTGGCGTATGCACAGCGCGAAGCGCAACCATCGACCGGCCCTTCGTATACTTACGTATAGATGGTGAGCAGCAAGCATCGCAAAGGCGAAATTCTGTCCACAATCAGACATTTTTCCGGCATCCGTGAAAAAATGGTTAATTCTTTGTTACAAAAGAGTCTTTTACAGAATCCGAAGGAATAGGGCACAGGCACTACAATTGCCCGCAATTGACGCCCCATGAATTGTCAGATTAACAATTCGTTAATCGATTTAATCCCTGGGGAGTTGAGTGATGGATTTCGATATCAGCGTGGAAGTGTCGCGCCTCTATGTGTCGTTCTTCAACCGTGCCGCCGATCCGGAAGGCCTGCAATATTGGGTGAAGCGCTATAACGACGAGGTTGCTGCCGGTCGCGACGGCAAGATGTTCCTCGAAGACATGGCGGACTCGTTCGCCCAGAGCCCGGAAGCCAAGGCGATCTATGAGACGACCGCCTCCCCAACCGACGCCGAGATCAAGGCCTATATTTCCGAGGCCTATATGAACATGTTCGGGCGCACGCCCGACGACGAAGGGCTCGACTACTGGGCCGGCCGCTGGAAGACCGAGATGGACCAGGGCAAGCCCGGTGTCCGCGTGCTGTTCGAAATTGAAAATGCTGCTCGCAACAGCACCAACCAGAACGATGTTGACGCGCTGAAGAACAAGGCGGAAGTGGCCGCCAAGTTCACTAGTGATTTCGTGGCTTCGGGCGCCGACTGGAAGAGCGAAGACATGGCCTCGGCCAAGTCCATCGTCGATAAGGTCGACCACACGCCGGCTTCCGTGCAGAGCGCCAATGACGAGATCGCCAAGTTCATCGAGGAAAAGACCAATCCCGATGGCGGCCAGGAGCCGGGCGGCGGTGACCCCGATGGCGGCAATGGCGGGGGCCCGGTGGTACCCGATCCGCTGCCGGCGGCGTCAATTGCAAATGGCGTGATTTCGATCGCTGCTGGTACCGAAGTGACGCTGTCGGAAAACAATGGTGTGCTGACGCTCAGCCGACCGGGCTATTACAGCGTGGCTTTCAATGATGCGAGCGTCACCGAAATCAACGTTGCCGCCGGCGGCAAGGTGAACGTGGCGTCGACGGGGTCGTTTGCCAAATTTGGTGGCGATGGCGTGGTAAATGTGACCGGGGTGGTGATTGCGGAGGCGACCCTCGGCCAATCCATCAACTACGCAACGTATATCGAGACGATTTACAATCTTGGTCACAACAACCAAGGCGGCCAGACAGGCATCGATGTCTCGGTGAATGGCTCAGAGGGCGACACGATCAAGGCGCTCTGGGACATTTGGGACGACGTCTATACGTCGACTGAGAATGCGTATTACAATAAAAACATCAATACTGCGACATTGGAGCTGGCGCTTAGATATGTGGAATATCTGAAAGACGGTGGAATTCCATTCTCCGACTTCTCCGCAAAGGTTGAGGCGGGTCGCGATCAGAGCCTTCACGACAATCTTCTTGGAAATTTCCACGTTGGCACGATTCAAGATCGGTGGCCGACCGACGAAGCCGCTGAGCTGATTCAGCGGATCAAGGACGAAGCAGGCGAAGGCTATGTGGCACGCGGAGTCTTCAGTGGGCGCAGCACTGATGTGGGCAGCGACGCCCACAAGGTCGTTCTTGCATTCGACTACGCGATGGGCTGGAACCGTTCGGATTATTCCGGCCCGGTCAACGAATTTGGAAAGCTCGACGCAAGTGCGATCTACAACAATAAGGAAATGTGGAACGGAAACGGCATTGACGCTCTTTCGAATTTCACAATTTCTACCAACGAAGAGGCAGGTATTGAACTGGCGCTGAGAGCGCGCGGTCGAGACAACGCAAATTCAGTAACGTACGATAGCACAGATAAGCAGTATGACGCCGCCGGTGGCATATTTGGTGACAAGGCCAAGTGGAACTTTGATCTGTCCATTACGTCTGGTCTGAACGGCTCGCCGCTTTCGATGAAAGACTTCGACATTTTCCTCAAGGTAGACATCGACCCGACCGAGAAAAACGACTTCATCACTCTAAAGCTGACAGATGGCCCGACCATTGATGGAGCGTTCGAGTCCTTCTTGCTGACTGGCTCCCAGACCGTGGGTTTCTCGGACAATGTCGGCGGACATCATGCTACTGAACTGGGTTCTAACAATCGCCCGCTTGATATTGCTGGTGACAAGATTGCTCAGAACTCCCAAAACTTCCATTTTGGATGGATCAAGCACCTCATCGACGCAAATCACCCTAATTGGGATTTCCAAGACGGTCAGTTTGAAATTGAACTACTGGCTGAACGGAATGGGGATTTGGTTGCCTCGACCGAGATTACTGTGATCGTAGGCCAAGGCGGCGCGTTCGCTTTTGATATCGGCCCCCAGTAGCAGAGCTGTCTAGTTTAGCTGTTTCGTACGAACTGTGGCGCCCGATAACCCTATCGGGCGCCATTTTTCGCTTGGTGTCACGTCCTGGGCAACTCACCCTTGACGCCGACACCGTCTGCGACAACAACAGCACTCACGCTTTTGCGCCCTGCCCTCAACCCCCGTGAGTATTCATGAGCCAAACTCGCCAAAGCCAGAATGGCCTGCAGGCGGTGATCGATCTGGGGGCGCGGCGGCGGGCGCATAATAATGTGCTGCTGATCAAGGCCGCACTGCCGGCGACGATCAGCGCCGCGCTTTTGGCCTTTGCCATCTATGTGCTGGTGATGGTCAGCGCCGACCGGGTCGACTGGCACAATATCCTGCCTGTCGGACTGGTCGTGGCCATGGTCCCCGCCATTGCCGTCAGCCTGCTGGTCATTGCCAGCCGCCGCAATCACCCCTTCAGCATGGCCGTGGCCGTGACGGTCTTTGCGCTGAGCTTTGCCATCTCCATCCTGGCGGCGACGCGTATTCCGGTGAGTTTCGTGGGTATCGCGCTGACCATTCCCTCAACCCTGCTCTGCGTCACGCTGGCGAACCTGGCCATGGCGCGGTCCCTCTCGCGCCGGGCGTGCCTCCTCGACTTTCCCGGCGCCGCGGCGGTGGCGCAAAAGCTCGATGGACGGGTGCAGGTGGTGTCGCCCGAAGAAATTGGGCCCGATATCCGGCGGGTGCTGATCGATCCGGCCTTTCACCACAGCGCCGAATGGGCGCCGGTCCTTGCGCGCCTCTATACGCGCGGGCTCGAAATGGAAGCCTGGCCGCGCTATCTGGAAACCTATGCCGGCCGCGTCGACATCGACAGTTTCGAGCTGGCCGATGTGTCCTACAGCCCGAGCCAGATTTTCTACTATCGCTTCAAGCGGGTGGTCGATCTGGTCGGCGTGCTGGTGCTGGCCGTGCCGGTGCTGGTCGTGGGCGGTCTGCTCTGGCTCTATATCCGCCTCGTCGATGGCGGCCCATCCTTCTTCATCCAGGAGCGACGGGGTTATGGCGGTGGTACGTTCCGCCTCTACAAATTCCGCACCATGTACAAGAATGCCGATGGCGCCTCGACCTCGGCCAATGATAGCCGCGTATTGCCGGGATGCCATCTGGTGCGGCAATTGCGCCTCGACGAGCTACCGCAACTGATCAATATCGCGCGCGGCGAAATGAGCTTTATCGGGCCTCGCCCGGTCTCGGTGGCGATTGCAGAGGCGCTGGAAGCCCGTATTCCGCAATATATCAACCGATCTATCCTTCTGCCCGGGCTCACCGGCTGGGCGCAGGTATCCCATGGCTATGCCGAAACGCAGGACGAGGAGATCGAAAAGCTCTCCTACGACCTCTACTATCTCAAGCACGTCTCCTTCGATCTCGACGTGATCATCTCCGTGCGCACGATCAAGACGCTTTTGTTGCGGAAAGGTGCGCGCTGAGGCGATTTTGGCTCGGTTTTTATTGGCAGAAACACTTGCGACATGATTAGAGCGCTAAAGTGCGTCGGCAGCCGCGATGGAGATGAAGATGGCCACTTACGTCCGCGACTATACCGCGCTTGTCAGCGCCGACTCGACCTGGAACCAGGCGGTTGGCGGGGCGCTGAAGCCCACCCCGGTTTTCGTCAGCTATTCCTTCACCGCGACACGGCCCGAGGGGATCAACGACCGCATGGGCTTTGCCGACCCCAACTTTTTCCGGCAGCTGAGCGCGGCCGAGCAGCAGCTGGTGCGCGATGCCTTCAAGACCTGGGACGATGTCTCGGGGATTACCTTCTTCGAAGTCCCAGCCGGCATGGGCGACATCGATATCGGCGTCTACGACCTTGCGACCGGTATTGCCGGCTATGGCAGCATGCCGAGCTCGAAGTTTTTCCTGCGCGATGGTCAGTTCAAGATCTATGGTCCGGGCGACAATCCGCACCAGGGCCTCTACCTCGACTATCAGAGCGGGCTTGATCGGCATGTCATCCTGCACGAGATCGGGCATGCCCTTGGTCTTGAGCACCCGCATGAGGGCGATCGCCGGCTGCCTGCCGATCTCGACAATGGCAATGTCACGGTCATGAGCTACAAGGATTACTTCCCCAAGCTCGGTACCATGGACCTGCAGGCGATCCAGGCGCTTTATGGCACCGATGCCCAGGACGGCACGCAGGTGGCGAACTGGAGCTGGAACGACCAGACACACACGCTGACCCAATGGGGCACCGCGGCCTCCGAGACCTTCAAGGGCACCAATTCCGACGACATCATCTATGGCGGCGGTGGACGCGATATCATCATCGCCCGCGCCGGCAACGACACCATTTATGTGTCGGGCAAGTCCTTCGAGATTTCGGCCGGGCCCGGCTTCGACGTCATTCACACCGATTTCGCGTATTCCGAGATCGGCTGGACCAGCCTCAAGGACAATTATCTCAGCTTCTATCTCACGGGCGGCAGCGGCTGGGACATGGTCATCTCCGAAGGTGAGCGCGTTGTGTTCACCGACGGCATGCTGGCCACCGATATCGATGGCAATGCGGGGCAGATGTACCGGCTTTACCAGGCGGCCTTCGACCGCACGCCTGACCATAGCGGGCTGGGCTACTGGATCCGCGAACTGGACAAGGGCATCAAGGTCGCCGCCATCGCCGAGAGCTTCCTGGCGTCCGACGAATTCCAGAAAACCTTCGGCACTCAGGACACGGTGACCAATAGCCGGTTCATCGACCTGCTTTATACCAACACGCTGGGGCGCCAATACGATCAGGGCGGTTTCAATTACTGGGTGGGCAAGCTCAACGCCAACGAGACCAACCGCAGTGATCTGCTGGCGTTCTTTTCCAACAGCGACGAGAACAAGCTCAAGGTTGCCGCACAGGTGGAAGACGGCATCTGGTACGTCTGACCCGGCGGTTTGCGACGCGCGCCCCGCAATGGGCGCGTGTTCCCCTGGGCGGGTTAGGTCCGTTCATGCCGCGCTGAGTTCACTCATGCACGCCTTGGTGGCTGGCAAGGAAGGTCCGTCGCCTGCCGACGGTCCCTCGGGTCAAGCCCGAGGGCGGAACTGTGGATGTGCAACGCCGTGCGATATGACGCGCCAAGTCGCGCTTCCGCTCGTGTGGGATCAGGACTCAAACATATATGCGATAGCCCTCGCCTCGCGCGTACTGACGCGAAGCGTATCGGGTATTCGCCAGACTATATCCCGGCACACCTCACGCCTCCAAGCCGGCGCGGATTTCAGCGCAGGGTAAACGAATTACCGCCATCGCCTGCGCAAAATTATGCATCAATTTCAATGATGACCCTAGTCATGGTTAGCGGATGATTTCCCGCATGCTGACAATTTGAAGCCATTTTCCAACGGAGCCTGAAAGTCTGTTCTCTAGCACTGCAGTCAACCCACAACGCATCCTGGGATTGGCGCAGTTATGTCGACGATTACTCTGACGACGTCTTCCGGTGACAAATATGTCGACGACCTGCTTGGCTCCCGGAAGTGGACCAGCGACAGCGTAAGCTTCGGCTTTTCGCAGTCGGCCTCTGTTTATGGGGCCAAATATGGACGCGGCGAGAGCGCAAGCTTTGCAGCGCTCAACACTGCGCAGCAGAAGGCCACCCTCGACGCCATGAAGATGTGGGGGGAGTTGATTGACCTCGACATCATCCAGACGACTGCGAACAATGCGGAGATCCGAATCGGCGTTTCCAGCATGCCATCGACGGCTTGGGCCTATACGCCATCAGCAATGGCACAAGGTGGTGATGTCTGGCTCGGCACGAAATATCTGGCCGCACCCGAGAAGGGCAACTATGCCCACTTCACCATCATGCATGAAATCGGCCATGCGCTGGGACTGAGCCACCCCCATGAAGCCGCGGCCAAGCAGGCCGGCGGGACGCCAGATGGCGGGCTCTGCCCCTGCTGCGCCGGCACCCTGCACGGCCAGAGCACGACCACACCTCTCACCACTGCCGTCGAAGTTGCATCGCCGGTGGATGCCATGGCGTGGTCGGTGATGAGCTATCGCTCCTATGAGGGCCAGGCGATTTCCAATGGCTATAGCAACGAGAAATTCGGCTATGCACAGACGCCGATGGCGCGCGATATCGCGGCGCTGCAACATCTGTACGGCGCCAATTACCAGACGCGCGCCGAGGACACCGTCTATCGCTGGAGCGAGACGACGGGCGAAAAATTCATCGATGGCATTGGCCAAGGCAAGCCGGGCGCCAACAAGGTGTTCGAGACCGTTTGGGACGGTGGCGGGCGCGATACGTTCGATCTGTCCAACAATGCCACCAACCTGAGCGTCGATCTCAGCCCGGGTGGCTGGACCAATTTTGGCAACAAACAGCTGGCGAATCTTGGAAACGGGCAGATGGCTCCGGGTAATGTGGCCGTGGCCATGCTGCATGAGGACAATCCGCTGGCGCTGATCGAGAACGCCATCGGCGGTGCCGGCGATGACAGGATCAGCGGCAATATTGCCGACAATGTGCTGATCGGCGGTGCCGGGAACGATGTGCTCGAGGGTGTGGCCGGTCGCAATATTCTGGTGGGCGACAGCATCGGGGGCGAGCTCATGCTTGTCGGCCTCGACATCGCCGATTTCATCACTGCGACCCTGCCCCCGGCACCGGCCAAGGCCGGCAACGATATTCTTCTCGGCGGCACCGGCAATGACATCTTCGTTCCGGGCCTGGGCAGCAATACCATCGAGGGCGGCGAGGGCTATGACACGCTCGTGCTCGACTTCGTGCTCGATATGCTCACCATTTCCTTCGACGCCAACGATCTTGTCAGCATCCTCTATGAGGGCGGCTCGGTCATTGCCAGCAGCCTGGAATTCCTGGCGGTTCGCGACGGCATTTTCTCGCTGATCGGGGCAATCGTGCCGGAGAGCAACCACGCGATGGCAGACGACGTGATCCTGCTCTATCGCGCCGGACTTGGGTTTGGTCCAAGCAACGAGAGTCTCAATTTCTGGACCTCCGAATTCGACCAGGGTCAGGACCTGGCCAGCCTCGCGACCGAACTGACAACCGATGCGGGTTTCGCGGAGCGCTTTGGTGCGGCGGACAGCACAGCCAACGGGGACTTTGTCCAGGCGCTCTATCACAACATCCTGGGCCGCGATGGCGACGCCGAGGGTGTGCAGTACTGGCAGGATCAGCTCTCTTTGGGCGCATCGCGCCAGGACCTGCTGGTGGCATTTGCGCTCAGCCAGGAGCACCGCAATGACGTGTTTGCGCCAGCAGGAAACGAGACTGGCTTGGTCGCGGTATCGCAGAGCCAGTGGGCCGAGCTCTGGGCGTAGGGTTTTATCGCCCCAAGGACAAACAAAAACCCCGGCCTCTCGCGAGACCGGGGTTGATTGGTCGGAGTAGAGTGATTCGAACACTCGACCCCCTGCTCCCGAAGCAGGTGCGCTACCAGGCTGCGCTATACTCCGTCAGGATTCATCGAGAGGGTCGTAAGCCGGCGTCGGGGCGCCGCGACGTCATCGCGATTGGCGGCTTTATAACTGCGAGGCTTGCTGTGTTCAAGCTGTTCCGACATAGTTTTCTACCGCTGTTTCACCGTGTTGCGAAGCACGGGCAAACCGTGTAGGAACCGCGCCAGTTGGGGTGTCGCCAAGTGGTAAGGCACCGGTTTTTGGTACCGGCATTCCTAGGTTCGAATCCTAGCACCCCAGCCATTTTCCCTTGATTTCAGCATTTTGGACTCACGCCGGCGCGCGTGCGGCGTCGTGCTGGGCCGCGGCGAGGCCATAGGGTACGCAGAGGAGCTTGCCGCTGCGCGGGTCGCGGAGCATGTCGGCGAGGATACCGAAGGCGGCCGCGAGGGTCTGGGGCGTCAACACGGTCTCGGGATCGCCGGCACTCATGATCTTGCCGGCGCGCACCAGGATCACATGATGGGCGAAGCGCAGGGCGTGATTGATGTCGTGCACTACCATGACGATGGTGCGCCCTTCCTCCCGATTGAGCCGCTCGAGCAGGTTCAGCACTTCGAGCTGGTGGGCCATGTCTAGGAAGGTGGTGGGCTCGTCGAGCAGCAGCACCGGGCTGGTCTGGGCGAGCGCCATGGCAATCCACACCCGCTGCCGCTGGCCGCCCGAGAGCGTACCGACCGGTCGATTGGCGAAGGCAGTGAGGCCGGTGAGGCGGAGCGCGGTATCGATGGCGGCGCGATCCTCGGCGCTCATGGCGGCGAGCGGCTTTTGCCAAGGGAAGCGGCCATAGCCGACCAGCTCGCGCACCAGAAGGCCGGCCGGGGCCTCGGGGCTCTGCGGCAGCACGGCCATGCGGCGGGCTATGGCCTTGGTGGAGAGGTCGGCGAGGGCGTGACGGTCGAGATAGACCGCGCCATGGCTGGGCTTGAGAATGCGGGCCAGGTTCTTGAGGATGGTGCTCTTGCCCGAACCATTAGGACCGACCAGGGCGGTGATGCGGCCCTCGGGGATTTCGAGATCGAGGCCTTCGAGCACCGTACCCTCGCCATAGGCGAAGCCGAGATTGTGGGTCTGCAGGATCATGCTGAAAGCGCCCGCTGGTTGGACCTGACGAGCAGGTAAAGAAAATAGGGCGCGCCGATCACCGCGACGACGACGCCGACGGGGATTTCGATGGGCGCGAGCAGGGTGCGGCCGATGAGATCGGCGATGACCACCAGCGTGGCGCCGACCAGGGCTGCCGCGGGCAAGAGGGCATGGTGACGGGGGCCCACCATCAGCCGCGCGATGTGCGGACCGAGCAGTCCGACAAAGCCGATGGCCCCGGCCAGCGCCACGGCGGCGCCGGCAAAGGCCACGGCGATGGCCAGCAGCGCCAGCCGCGACGCCTCGACCCGCACACCGACGCCCGTGGCAGCCTCGTCGCCGACGCCGAGAATGTCGAGTGAACGGACAAGGGCGATGAGCATGGGAACCAGCAGGATAAACCAGGGCAGGATTGCCATGACATCGGCCCATTTGGAGCCCGACAGGCTGCCGGCCAGCCAGACGGCGGCAGCATCATAGACCCGACGGTCGAGCCGCATGGAGAGGACCAGCATGGCGGCGGAGAAGCCGGCATTGATGGCGATGCCGGCCAGAAGCATGCGGGCCGGATCCACCTGACCGCGGCGCTGCGCCAATAGGTAGATGCTGATGGCGCCGATCATGGCGCCGACAAAGGCGACCGCCGGCCAGACTATCCCGGGCACATCGAGAATGGCTTGCTGATGCAGGTAGAGCAGCGCGACGATGGTGAGCCCGGCGCCGGAATTGAGCCCCAAAATGCCCGGATCGGCGAGGCCGTTGCGGGACACGCCCTGCAGGATGGCGCCGGAAAGGGCGAGACCGGCGCCGACCAGCATGGCCATGACGAGGCGCGGCAGGCGAATGGCGTAAAGCGCCAGTTCCTGCTTGGGGGTGCCCTGCCCCAATATGGTCGCCATGAGATCTGACGGGCTGATGGCGAAGGAACCGAGATTGAGGCTGACCAGTGCGGCAATGGCGAGCAGGCCGGCCAGCAGTAGGAAGCGGATGGCCATGGCTACATGCCCCTTTCGTCGCGGCGGACCAGCCACAGGAAAAACGGCACGCCGATCAGGGCAGTGATCAGTCCGAGCGGGGTTTCGAACGGCGGATTGACCATGCGGGCGAGGAGATCGGCCACCACCAAGAGGCAGGCCCCGCCTACGGCCGAGCAGGGAATGATCCAGCGATAGTCGAGCCCGACGAGAAAGCGGGAGAAATGCGGGATGATTAGGCCGACAAAGCCGACGCCGCCTGCCACCGCCACGGCGCTGCCGGCGAGGAACAGCGTGGCGAGAATGCCGCCGGCGCGCACCAGGCCGGTGCGCTGCCCAAGGCCGGTGGCGACATCCTGGCCCAGGCTCAACAGCGAAATGCCGCGCGAGAGCAGCAGCGCCAGCACGAGCCCTGCCCCCATCCAGGGCAGCGCCAGCAGCAGGTGGGGCCATCGAATGCCCTGCACGCCGCCCGCTGTGTAGAACAGCACGTCCTGGGCGATGCCGGTGACGATGACGATGCCAGTGGTCAAGGCGCCGAGCAGCGCCGAAACGGCGGCACCGGCCAGCGCCAGGCGAACGGGTGTCAGGCCGCCACGCTGCAGCGCGCCGAGACCGAAGACGAGGGCTGCACCGAGGCCAGCACCGAGAAAGCTGAGAACGATGAGGCCGGTGAAATCGAGCCAAGGAAGGAGCACCATGCCGATGACCAGCATGAAACCTGCGCCGGCATTGAGGCCCATCAGGGAGGGGCTGGCCAGGGGATTTCGGGTCATGCCTTGCATGACGGCACCGGCGACGCCCAAGCACGCGCCCACCGCTGCCGATGCGAGCACACGCGGCAGGCGGAATTCCTGGATGACGAGATGGTTGGGCTGGGTCGAGTCGAACTGGACCATGGCCTGCCAGATGGTGAAAGGATCGATCTCCGCCGCACCGGCAGAGATCGATCCCACAATGGCCACGAGCAGGCAGATTGCGGCAGCGCCCAGAACGAGGCTAGCGCGCAAAAGTCAGTCCGCCTTGCCCATATGGTCAGCGACGTCTTCGACGATGCGGCCGAAGCTGATCGGGCCTGTCGACTGGTTCCAGGGCTGGATATCGACGCGATAGACGTGGCCGGCCTTGACTGCCGGCAGTCCTTGCCAGAGCGCAGTGGCTTCGATGCCCGACATCTTCGCCTCGTCCTCGACCATGAGGAAAATATGGTCGGCGGTCAGCTGCGGGATGATTTCGTTGGAGACGGTCTCGTGCTCGACCTCGAGCGGCACCAGCGGATGCGGGGTCAGCCCCAAGTCCTGGTAGAGCACGGGGCCAGACCGGCGCGAGCCGCCATAGACGCGAATATCCTTTTCGCGCACGCGCAGCAGCAGCACAGTTTCGTCGGGATGAAGATCTGCGACCTCGGCCTTTACCTCGGCGGCGCGGGCATCGTAGGCGGCGATGGCGGCATCGGCCTGCTCGGCGTGGCCGAGCGCTTCGCCTAGGCCATGCAGCCACTCCCGCCACGGCCCCTCGGGTTCGTCGAGCAGCAAGGTGGGCGCGATGGCGCTCAGCAGCTCGTAATTGTCACCGATCTTGTCGGCCTGGGCGAGGATAAGGTCGGGCTCGAGGCCGAGAATGGCCTCGAAATCGGGGGCGGACTGGTCGCCGACGGGCTGGGTATCCTTGAGCGCATCCTGCAGCTGACCGGGCATGCCATTCACCCGCGCCACGGCACCAACGGGAGCAATGCCCATGGCAACAAGCGCTTCGGAGAACATGTTGTGCAGCGCCACGATGCGATGCGGTGCGAGCGGCACTTCCACTTCGCCGCGCGCGTCCTTGACGATGCGGGCCGTGGCCGTGGTGTCGAGAATTTCGGCAACCTGTGCCATGGCCGGCGCCAGCGGCGCGCAGGCGAGGAGCAAGGCAAGCCCCATAGACGCGGATTGACGGAGGAGAGAGAGCCCCATGAGATTTAACCTGACCATAATTGTCCTGTTTAGGAGCTAACAGACGGCGGAACGGCCGTCAACGCGCATTGCACAGGACCAATCAGGGCATGAAAAAGGGCCGGTGCTGCCACCGGCCCTCATAGAACTCGTGTCAGTCGGAAAACCCTTAGCGCTTGGCGCCAAACAGCTTCCAGGCACCGGTGACGGTCAGGGTGGCGAAAGCCATCTTGAGGATGTCCCAGACGATGAAGGGCTGGACGGCCTTGGCGAAGGCGGAGCCCACGACATTGGCCTGATCGACCCACTGGGCCTGACCGGCCATGGCCACGAGCCAGGCGAAACCGAAGGCAAACATGACGCTGCCGCCGACGAGCATCGAGGCGAACAGCACGGCCGGACGCGAAGAGGCGCCACGATCGGCCGCGGCGCCGATAATGGCGGCCATGGCAAGGAAACCGATGAGGAAGCCGCCCGTGGGGCCGACGAGGTAAGCCATGCCGCCGCCAGTGGCGAATACGGGCAGGCCCATGGCACCTTCGAGCAGGTAAAGGGCGACAGTGGCGGTGGCAATGCGCATGCCGAAGGCTGCGGCAAGCGCGGCAATGGCAAAGGACTGCAGGGTCACCGGAACGGGCCAGACCGGGACATTGACCTTGGCGGCTGCCGTGATCAACAGGGTCCCGAGGACGACGGTGGCCAGATTGGTCGCCAGCTTGGCAACATTGCCCTTGGGCTGGAACACGCCGAGCAGCGTGTTGGGCGTGGTCAAAGTCACTGCCATTTCATACCTTCCATGCTAGGTAGAACCGCCCGCCCATGAGAGCATCGCGCGGTTCACTCCCCTGCTTCTTACTTTCTCGTTCATGACCGCGCAATGGCCAGCCCACTTTCCGCCCCCCGCTTCAGCACCGACTTTCGTCCGGATACCGGCATGCCGGTAAGCGAATCGCCCGGCGTGGTGCGGGTCACGGCGCCCAATGCTTCGGCCTATACCTTTACCGGCACCAACAGCTTTCTGCTCGGACATGAGCGGTTGGCACTGGTCGATCCGGGGCCGGCTGATGCAGCGCATGCCGCAGCCTTGCGCGCCGCCATTGGCGGCAGGCCAGTTTCGGCCATTCTGCTCACCCACACGCATCGCGACCACAGCGCCTCGGCAGCGGCCTGGGCAAAGGAGCTGGCCGCCCCACTATGGTTCGGCGGCCCACATCGGCTATCGCGACCGCTGCGGCGATTCGAGCTCAATCCCATCCGCAACTCCTGCGATTGGGATCTTGTGCCGGACCGCACGCTCTCGGATGGGGAGGGCATCATGGCCGGCGACCTTGCCATCACCGTATATGCGACGCCCGGCCATTGCGCCAACCATCTGGCCTTCGGTGTTGCAGGCACAGAGGTGTTGTTGTCGGGCGACCATGTGATGGGGTGGAATTCAACGCTGGTTTCAGTGCCGGACGGCTCGATGGCGGATTACTTAGCGTCGCTGGACAGGCTGATCGCCCTGCCCTATCGCCGCTATCTGCCGGCACATGGCGGCCCCATCGCCGATGGCCCGACCCATGCCAGCGCCCTCAAGGCGCATCGGCGGCTGCGCAATAGCCAGGTGATCGCGGCGGTGCGGGACGGTGCCCGCCGCATCGGCCAGGTGGTCGGCTGCATCTACCCCCAGCAGCCAGCCAAGGTGCGCTTCGCAGCGCGCCTGACCATCACCGCCCATATCGAATATCTCGAAGCCAGCGGCGATTTAACGGTGCACCGCCGGCTGTTCGGCACGCGACTTTCCCTGCCGCGCTGAGTTTCAGACGATACCGAGGGCGCGGAAGATCGGCAGGCGCGCTTCGAATGCGGCGTGACGCTGACGCAGCTCACTGATGTTTTCCTCGGCGGTTTGCAGCATGGAGCCGTCCTTGAGGAGGCGTTGCCCCTGCGCATCCAGCATGCGCCAGGCGAAGGCCGCCGGATCGGCTTCATTGCTCAGTTGGGCCAGAAGGAACAATTGCTGGAAGCGATCGACGGTGATGCCGCCGCCGGTCGTCGGGGTGGCGAGATAACCAAGATCGGCGCTGTAACGCGCCTTTTCGAGCACCACGCGATTGAAGCGGGTCGCCGACTCGGCCCATACAGCATCGTCGTCCGCATTGCCATGGGGACAGGGCTGCAGGTGGCCGGCACCGACGAGAACGAGGATTGCCTGTTGTATGCGGCCCCAGCCCAGTTCGCCCAGGTTCGGATTGTCGGCCAGCACTTGCCTGAGGCTGATGGCTGCAGACCGGCCCGCCTCCACTGGCCGCGCGAAAGCCTCCACAATCGGTGCATAGACCTCTTCCTGGAGATTGGCTTCACCCAAGGCGCCATTGACCTTCATGGTTATCTCGCTGCGCGGGGAGGACAGGGCAAAGCGGGTTTCGAGCCAGATCGCCTGTGCCTCGCCCGCCGAAAGGGCGACGCTGCCGCGGGCAAAGATATCGCGGCGGAACTGCTGGTTGATCATGTAGTCGCGATAGGTTTCGCGCAGCACGGGGTCGGCCGTTTCGTTGAGAATGGCCTGCTGGTCGGCGGTGAGATTGACGGCGTCGACATGGTCGAGCAGATGCGCCGAGCCCAGATAGGACAGGCGGGCATGCGACAGCTCGCGCGCAACGTCGGAATGGTAGAACAGCGTCCAATCCGCGTTCATATATTCATGCGCGAGATAGTTGCGGTTCTGCGCCTTGATGCGCTCGATGCGTTCGGTGATGCCGGGCACTGTGGCAAAGTAGCGGGCATTGGCCGCTTTCATGCGGTCGATGAAGGCGAGGCCGGCATCGATCTTCTGCAGCATATGGCCGGGAGCGGCGCCACCGGCGAGCAGCATCAACTGGCGGACCGGCGACGGCCCAGCCCAGCCCGGCAGGCAATTGTAGGAAATGTAGACGAGGCCACCCGGCTTCAGCCGCTTGTCGATGAAGCGGACGATGGTGTCGCGGTGCTCGGCCGCGATCCAGCTATAGATGCCGTGCAAGGCGATGATGTCGAACTGCGGTAGGTCGGTGCGCGCCTCGAACTGGGCGAAACTGTCGTCGAAAAAATGCACATTCTCCGTTCCGGCCTGATCCGCCAGTTGGCGGGCGCCCGCAATTTGCGCGGGATTGAAGTCGGTGGCGTAAAAATCGATCTCCGGATTGGCCGCTGCCAAGAGATTGGTGGAGAAGCCCTGCCCGCAGCCCAATTCGCAAAATGCGAGGCGCTCGCGCGATGATTTCGAGGTGGACACGCCTTTGGTCAGGCCGCTGAATTGCAGGATTTGCGGGGTGAGTTCGCGGTAAAAGCCATAGGTATAGCCAAGCTCGGCCACATAACCCGAAGTCCAGTCGAACATTTGTTTCTCCGTGCATCCGGCAACTTTTTGACCATATCGATCCGCAGCGTGCAAAGAAAAATGACCTCGAATATGCCAGGCGAGAAGAATTGTGACCGGAGGGCAAGGCCGCAGGAGATGGACTTGCGCCAGGCGCCGGCGGCCCGAAGACCGTCATGCGAATACGGTCTGCCGTCCGCGAAAACCTAACACCGCCGATCACGATGCTGTCAGACCGCACGCTGCCCCTTTGGCGCCACAGGGACGCCTTGGGGTGGGCTTGTTGGCGATTTACTCCCTGCTAACCCTAATGAGAGATGATCCGGATCAGCGGCATTTGAGCGTCACATTTGTCGGCTTTGAGTTGTGTTAGTAGCGTTGAGTAGAGTTTATGGCCCAGTCCCACCAGCCGGTGGTGCGTTCGCGCCCGGCTAGAGCGGTCCGCCTTCTTGTTCCTGCCGCCCGTGTGGTGGTGGCAGGCTTGGCGCTTTCCCTCTCCTATATCGGTCTTGCAACCGGCGCCTTCGGGCCCGGGACGGAACTTGCCGCGGATGTCGGTATCGGCACGGCCGCCACGCCGGCGGAAGTGGCGAGCCTGAGCTATTTCGGCGTTGATCCGGTGATTACCGGGTCGGTCGACCATCTTTTCGAAACGGCCAGCTTCACCGGTCCCAACCGCGCTGCCAAAACCGACCGTTTTCGGCCTGAAGTGGATGCCTTGGCAATTTCGCGCAGCTTCGAGGAAGCGCGCATTCAGATCGCGGCGCTGCGCGGCACGCCGCTTGATCCCACCGATCTCGGCCAGACGCGCATAGCCGATCTCGACACGCCGGCCGCAGTTCAGGGCAGCCAGGACGGTCCGCGCATGTCGGTGGCCTCGATCGATCCCTCGACTGCTGCAGCTCTGGACGCCATTGCCGGCATTGCCCCGCAAATGGCCTCGCTCGGCGCGCCGCCCGCTTTCGGAACGCCGCAGGGCATGCCCATGCCGGCCATCGCCTCCGAGCAATTGGCCTATGCCCGCGCCAATGCCCCGGTGACCGGCGCATTCGACAGCGGCCCCATCACTGCGGCATCGGACAAGGAATTGTGGTGCCTCGCCACCGCCATCTATTTCGAAGCGCGCGGCGAGACCTATCGCGGCCAGGTCGGGGTGGCGCAGGTGGTGCTGAACCGGGTCAAGGATCACCGTTATCCCAACACCATCTGCGGCGTCGTGTTCCAGAACCAGCACCGCCGCAATGCCTGCCAGTTCTCCTTTGCCTGCGACGGCATTGCCGATGTGGTGACCGAGCGCAAGCCTTGGGAACAGGCTGAGGAAATCGCCAAGAAGACGACCAGTGGCGAGCTTTACCTAACCGAAGTGGGCGATGCGACGCACTACCACGCCACCTATGTTCGCCCCGCCTGGGCGCCGCGCATGACCAAGGTGACCCAGATCGGCCTGCATGTCTTCTACAAGTTCAAGCCCGGCTGGTTGTTCGGCTGACGCCTCAGCAATAGGTGAAGCTGGCGGTGGAGATGCAGGTGCGTGCCGGGGTGCTGACAATGGTCGTGCCCCGGTTGCGCAGATAGACAAAGGAATTGCCGCTATAGCTCAGCACCGCGACGCGGTTGGGCTGGGTGGTGACCGCCTCGACGGCAATGCCGGGATAGAGCACGTTTGGCGAGGTCATGCCGTCGGTCGAATACGTGCCGGTGGCGGTCTGGGTGACGGTCACGTAACTCACCCTGCCCCCCTCGACCTTCTTGATGCGGCTGGCGCTCAGCGGCTCGGTCGAGACCCAATCCTCATAGTCGACCAGATAGTCGCGGTCCGCGAACTTGACGAGACGGCTGGTATCGAAGCCGGACGGCATTTCATCGGCCATGATCGGGGCAGCGGTGGTGCAGAGCAGGCCCGAAAGCAGGCTCAGGGCGACAAGACGGTGCGGCAGGTTCATGGCTATTGTCCCGATTTGATCCAAGGCGGCATGACGCCTTAACCAATCAGTAACCATAAGGCAGCAGATCAGGCGAATTTTATCTTTCGTTAAGGTTAATTTGCCTGACGATCAGCCGACGAGCGTCGCGGCGGCAGTTTCGAAGACTTCGACGAAGCGAGCATGGGCCTGCTGGGTCGGCCAGGGCCGGATCAGACGATCGAAAGCCTCGACGTCGAAGGCAGGCTGGTTGGGTTCGCCGAAAAACTTGCGCGCCTCGTCGGGATCGAAGCCAGCCAGATGGGTAGCCTCGAAATAGGCGGCTTCCCGATCAGCCTTCTTGACCTGCTTGGTGAGGGCCACGCTCATGGTGGCGGGCAGCGAAAAGCGCAGGAAGATTGCCGAAAGCAGGCGGTTTTCGACGTCCTTGTAATTGCCGCCCATCGCCGCCTTGAAGGGCGAGATGATGTCGCCCATGACATATTCGGGGGCGTCATGCAGGAGCGCCTGCAAGAGCGCGGCAGCCGAGGCATCCGGATTGGCCTGGCGGAATAGCTCGAACACCAGCACCGAATGTTGCGCCACCGAAAAGGGATAATCGCCCTGGGTCTGGCCGTTCCAGCGGGCCACGCGGGCCAGGCCATGGGCGATATCGGAGAGTTCGACATCGACGGGCGAGGGATCGAGAATATCGAGGCGGCGACCGGACAGCATACGCTGCCAGGCACGGGAACTGTTGCGGGACATGAGCGAGATCGCGTTTGCGGACTGTTGCCGAAAGACTAGCAGAGACAGCCGATTCGAGAATGATGGCTGTGTGACGGAGGGTAAATTGCCAGCAGGGCATGGGTCATCAGACCCTCGGATCAAGTCCGAGGGCGGCGCTGTGCAAGCGGGTATGTTTCCGCGCGGGCGGACTAAAAGAGATCCAGCTGGCCCCCGGCGGCTTTTTTGAGCACTGGGGCGGGCTTTTCGAGGGTGATGGGTTCGATCAGACCGGAATCGTCGTCGCGGGCGGAATTGACGCGCGTGGAGACCGGATGGAATTTGAGCACACCATCTTCGAGCGGCAGGGCCATTTGCGCGGCTTCGGCGGCGTGGACCTCGCGCACATTGAGCCACTCGTCCTGCTGCTGCCGATCCATGAGAATGGCCGGCATGCGATCGTGGATTTCCGACAGTTGTGCATTGGCCGCCACGGTAATGGTAGCGACGCTGTCGATCTCCTCGCCATTGGGACCGGACCAGGTGGCATAGAGGCCGGCCAGCGCCATGGGCTGCCCATCGGCGCGGGTAATGTAATAAGGCTGTTTCTTCTTGTCGGGCCCAGTGTGCCATTCATAGTAGCCGCTGGCCGGGACGATGCAGCGGCCATGCTTGAGCGGATCGCGAAAGGCCGGTTTCTCAGCCATGCTTTCGGCACGCGCATTGACCAGAAGCGGAAACTCGCGCGGGTCCTTGACCCAGCCGGGGACCAGTCCCCAGCGGGCAAAATGTGCCTCGCGCTGGCCCTGGGCTTCCCAGATGGCGACAATGGGCTGAGTGGGCGCGATATTGAAGCGCGGGATGATATCGAGCCCTTTGATGAGCTTGAACAGTTCCACCATCATTTCGGGCGGCAAAGTCGAGGCATAACGCCCACACATGGCATGTCTCCTTCACCTGTTGGGAGATAAGCTCATCGGAAACGAATCGCAAACCAACCCAAGGGCTATGACAGATCTTCCTAACGCCGCCAGCGTCGGCATCGTTCGCCATGGCAAGATCCTGCTGATCAAGCGTGCCTTCGCGCCGTATCAGAATTTGTGGACCTTTCCCGGCGGCCGGATGGATGATGGCGAGACCATAGAGCAATGCGCCATCCGCGAAGTACAGGAGGAGCTGGGCCTGACCGTGCGCAATCCGCGCCATGTCATCACCCAGGAACTCGGCCGCGACGGCACCTACCGGCTGGCCGTGTTCACTACAACCGACTATGTCGGCACCATACGGCCCAGCAACGAGATCTCGGACTATAAATGGGCCGATCCGGGCATGCTGCTGGCCCTGCGCACCACCTCGCGGCTCGACGATGTGATCCGGGAATGCTTCTCCGTTCTGGGGCAGAGCTGGTAAGGGAGGCGGATGAGGTTGCCCGTGCATCAGCAAATCCCCAACCCCACTGTGTGCTCCTCGCACCCCGATGGTCTTGATGACGGTGTTGCTGGCATCACTGCGGTCTCGGGCTCCCATCCCCCCCTGGGGTGGCGGTTCTGCAGGCTTGGAAAACTCCCATTTCCGAACGGATTCGGGGAAGGTTCAGCACCCCCACCCTCAATCCCTCCCCTCAAGGGGGAGGGAGGAGAAAGAGCGCTGACATCGGTTATTGATAAGCCTGCCCTAGACATTGCCGTATTGAAGGTCGCAAAGCGCGCGGCTGCTTGGCGAAAGCGCGTCCTGTATCCACTATTTGCCATCCTGCTGCTGCTACCGCTCGCCGCCCCTGCCCTCGCCATCGACCCGCCCTATCAGCGGCAGATGGAGCGGTTGTCGGAGATCATGGGGAGCCTCTATTTCCTGCAGCCACTATGCAAGGCGGGGACCGAGGACTGGCGGGCACAGATGGCGGATCTGATCGCGCTGGATGAGCCGGATGAAGATCGGCGGCAGCGTTTGGCCGGGGCGTTCAATTCCGGCTATGAGGCTTTTGCCCGTTTCCATCACCAGTGTACGCCGGCTTCGCGGGAAGCGTTGCGGCGGCTGCTCGGCGAAGCGCAAAAGCTGGCGCGGGAAATCCACACGCGTTTTGCCGAATAGGCGCGGGGCCCGGTCGGTAGAATTGCCTACCGGGCGTTAACCTTCGGGTTACTTCTCACGCGCGGCGTGGTTCGTGGCGTGCTATGCCGCCATGATGAGCACGACCAAGTCCTTATTTTCCGCATCGTCGGGTCAAGGCCCGTTTGACCGCAGCCAGGCCGAACGCCAGCTGGCGCTCGAATATCTGGCCGAAGCCTGGAATTCGGCCGAAGAAGACGGGCTGGAAAGCGCCTCGCTGGCCCATGCGTCGCTGTTCGCTGCCTTGGCCACCTTTGTGCGCATGCATGGCGACGAGGCCACCGCGGACCTGGTGGCGCAATTGCCTGACCGTATCCGCAACGGCGAGTACAATCTCGAGCGGATCCTGCAATAGGCCTGCCTTGCCTTAGTGAGGGCACGGAGTGATCCTAGGCTTCCTCGCAAAAGGGAGACCGATCCATGCGCCTTGCCCCACTGTTGTGCACCGCCATGCTGTTGTCGACGCCGGTCCTGGCGCAGGAGGCGGCGGAATGGGACTGGCCGGAACCCCAGATCAGCAGCGATATCTCGGCCCTGCCCCCAGCGGTGCAGGAAAAGCGCGCGGCGCTGATCGAAGCGGCCCGGAGCGGCGACATCGAGGCGCTGCGCCCCATCATCGACGCTCAGAAATCCCGGCCCAATGTCAGCTTCGGCGCGCCCGACGACCCGGTGGCCTTTCTCAAGGACGTGTCGGAGGATGACGAGGGCAGGCAGATATTGGGGCTGATGCTGGACCTGTTCGACCAGCCTTATGCCTATTATCCCGATAGTGGCGGGGAGACCTATTACATCTGGCCCTATCTCTCCGAACTCGATCCCAACAACCTGACCGCCGAGCAGACGGTGGACGCCTATCGGCTGATCGACAGCGAGGGCATAGAGGAGCTCAAGCAATTCGGAGGCTGGTATTACTGGCGTCTCCATATCAGCGAGAGCGGGGAATGGTCGGCTTTCGTGGCCGGGGATTGAGCCCCTGCCCCATCGGGAATGCGGGCGTTTTCTCGCCCAACGCCCCGATGTAGAATGGTACCAATTCAAAGGAGAGCCTCATGCTGAAACGCTATCTTTTCGTCCTGCCGATGCTTTTGCTGATCAGCCCAGGCCAGGCCGACGATGTGCTCGACGAGCTTTCCGCGCGCAGCCACGTGCCGGTGGGCGAGCTCGAGGATATCCTGGCCGATTGCGAGACCACGCAGATGGCGATGAATCTGTGCGCGTTCTACGATTTCGTCGAAGCGGACATGAACCTGGAAAAGATCGTGCAAGACAATGCCGAAGGCATGAGCAAGACCGAGACCAAGGCCCATCTCGATGAAATTGCTGCCTGGCGCAGCGAGGCGGAAGGTGAATGCAACGCCGCTGCCGACGAGGAAGCCGAGGGCGGCAGCATGCGACCGATGGTCTATTCGTATTGCATGCAGGAAAAGCTGGACCAGCGCGCCACCGAGGAGGTGGAGGGATAGCGTAGAGCCAGGGCCCTCGGGTCAGGCCCGAGGGTGACGATCGGGTAGGCGATCGCTGCAGGACACTAACCCTGCGGCAGGGCTTCGAGGAAGCGCATGGGTTGGCCCTTGTTGGGGGTGAGCAATTCGCCCTGCCACATGACCTTGTGACCACGCACCACGGCGCCTACCGGCCAGCCGGTGACAGTGACACCGTCATAGGGGGTCCAGCCGGCACGGCTCCTGATCCAGTCATTGGTGATGGTCTCGCGGCGCTTCATGTCGACGATGGTGAGGTCGGCGTCATAGCCGACGGCGATGCGGCCCTTGTTGGCGATACCGAAGAGGCGATTGGAGCCATGGCTGGTCATGTCGACGAAGCGTTGCAGGCTCAGCCGCCCGGCATTGACGTGATCGAGCATGGTCGGGACCAGCGTCTGCACGCCAGTCATGCCGGAATGGCTCTGCGGATAGGGATGGTCCTTTTCTTCGCGCGTATGCGGCGCGTGGTCTGAGCCCAGAATGTCGGCGACGCCATTGGCGACGCCCTTCCAGATGCCCTCGCGATGCGCCTTGTCGCGCACCGGCGGGTTCATCTGGGCATAGGTGCCGAGACGTGTGTAAGCGGTTTCGTCGAGGGTCAGGTGGTGCGGGGTGACCTCGACCGAGGCCACGTCCTTGTGGTCGGCGAGATAGGCGATTTCTTCCCTGGTCGAGATATGCAGAACGTGGATGCGTTTGCCGGTCTTGCGGGCGAGGTTGACGAGGCGCGTGGTGCAGCTCATCGCCACTTCGGGCGAGCGCCAGACGGGATGGCTGGAGGGATCGCCTGGGACGCGTAGATGCTTGCGCTCCTCGAGCATATATTCGTCTTCGGAATGGAAGGCAGCGCGGCGGGAAATCGCCTGCAAAATGGCCTCGACGCCGGCATCGTCCTGGACCAGCAGCGATCCGGTGGAAGAGCCCATAAACACCTTTACGCCAGCGCAGCCGGGGAGCTTTTCGAGCATGGGCAGTTCGGCGACATTGTCGTGAGTGCCGCCGATATAGAAAGCGAAATCGCAGTGCATGCGGTTGGTGCCGGCGGCGATCTTGGCTTCAAAGGTCTCGCGCGTGGTGGTCAGCGGATTGGTATTGGGCATTTCGAAGACGCCGGTGACGCCGCCCATAACGGCGCCGAGCGAGCCGGTTTCGAGGTCTTCCTTGTGGGTGAGGCCGGGCTCGCGGAAGTGGACCTGGGTGTCGATGACGCCGGGGAGGATATGCAGGCCCTTGCAGTCGACGATTTCGGCGGCACTGCCGTCGATGGCGCCCAGCGCCACGATGCGACCGTCCTTCACCGCAATGTCGGCCAGCCCCTCGCCATCGTGATTGACCAGGGTGGCGTTCTTGAAAATCGTGTCGTACTGCGCCATGTCTTCGGTCCTGCTGCTGGTCACCTCCGGCCGGTTTAGCATGGGTGTTCCGAGAGGCAAGCCAGATGACCACCTATCTTCGCGCCGACCGCGCCGTCTTCCGCTTTTCGGGGCCCGAGGCCCATCGCCTGCTGAACGATGTAGTGACAGGGCAAATTCCGGATAGCGGCGAGGTCGCGGCGGCATGGGCGCTGCTATCGCCGCAGGGCAAGATCCTGGCCGAGGGGTTGGCGGGCCATGCCGAGGAGGCGCTGTGGCTGGATGTGCACCAGTCGGTGGCCGACGATTTTTTCAAGCGCATGCGCATGTACAAGCTGCGCGCCAAGGTCGAAATCGAGGATTTGCGCGCTACACATCGCGCGGGTTTTGCGCAGGAGGCCGGACTGGAGGGGGTACGCCATACTGACCGGCTTGGTCCTGTGGACCTGGGGTGGCGCGTGATTGCGCCGGTGGAGGATACCACAGGCTGGGTGCAGGATGACGGCGTCTACCAAAAAGAGCGCATCGCTGCCGGCATCCTGCATCAGGGCAATGACTTCCCCGCCAATGACGCCTTTGCCCACGATATCGGTCTCGACATTCTCGACGGCATCGACTTCGCCAAGGGGTGTTATGTCGGGCAGGAAGTGGTCAGCCGCATGAAGCATCGCGGCACGGCGCGGCGGCGGCCGGTGATCGTTTCGGGCATTGACGCGCCGGCGGGCAGCGCAGTGGTCGCGGGCGGGCGCGAGGCGGGCACGATCGGCCAGGTGGTCGATGGACAGGCCGTCGCCATTTTGCGGCTCGACCGGATCAGCGATGCTGGTGCGGCGACGGTGGATGGCAAGCCGGTGAGTTTGGAACTGCCGGTCTGGGCAAGCTACACTTTTGGCGAGGCCGGCGCGGAGGAGTAGGGCTGGCGGTTGAAGCCCTCGGGTCGAGCCCTAGGGCGGAATGGGGCACGGGGAGGCAGTTTGCCAGAGGCCAAGCTGGCTGGCCTTAAACCCCGATGTCGAAATAGCCCAGGGCGTCGCCAATGGCGTCTTCTTCGTAGCCGAGATGGCTGAGGAGGACGGTTTCGAGGGCGCGGAAAACGCTGACGGCGGCATCAAAATTGTCACGACCGGGCGCATCGGCGAGGGCAATCAGCCCATCGATCAGCTTTTCGAGCAGGGTGTGCACCACCACATGCTCAGCCTGCAGGCGATCGGCAATCGCCTTGAAGGCGGGGCTCTGATCGGCCAGCGCCGGGAAGATGGCCACGTCCTCGATGGAGTGATGGCCATGGACGAACTGGCAATATTGGCCACACAGCGTGCCGAAGCGCCGATAGTTCGAGACCATGACGAGGTCGGCGGTTTCTGTCTTGACTTCGGCGACGCTGGCCTTGCCTTCACCGGCGCGCTCGATCAGGCGGCCAAGCACGACCATGTTGTCGCGCAGATGGTCATGGATCATGCGCAGGTGCTGGCCGGGCAGCTTTTGCACTTCGGTTATGCCCGGAAGATCGGGAATGGCAGGGCGCGTGGCGTCGTCGAGAAATTGGATATCTTTGAGTAGCATGTAGCAGAGATGGTGCTGCCGGAGTGCCGTCGCAAGAAGGCACAGTGGGAGAACCGGGAAGAAAGAAGTCCCCGACTTCGTGCCATTCGAGCGTAGCTCTCATGGCCTTCTCAGTTAAAAACGCGCCACTGGCGCGTTTGCCCTATGGCACAGTTCGAAGCATTTTTCCCGGATTGAGAATGCCATTGGGGTCTAGGGCGAACTTGATGGCGCGCATCATTTCGAGGGCGACGGGATCTTTGACGCGCTGCAGCAGGTCGACCTTGAGCTGGCCGATGCCGTGTTCGGCAGAAACCGAGCCGCCATGGCGCAGCACCACCTCATAGATCACCTCGTGCATGGCCTCGTCATATTGGGCCATGAAGGCCTTGGGGTCGGCGCCGAGCGGCATGGAGAAGTTGAAGTGGATATTGCCGTCGCCCATATGGCCGAACGGCACCGGGCGAATGCCCGGCACCAGCTTTTCGGCGGCGGCGCTGCCCTCGCGGATCAGCGCGGGAATGGCGGCGATGGGCACCGAGACGTCGTGCTTGATCGAGGCGCCCTCGCGCGACTGGCACTCGCTCATCTGCTCGCGGAAGGCCCACATGCGGGTGCGGTCGGCCAGCGATTCGGCGATTGTGGCGTCGGCGATGAGGTTTTCCTCGAAGGCGGCTTCCAGAGCCGATTGCAACGCGCCGGGAGCGGAACCGGCCATGCGGCTCATTTCGATCAGCGCATACCAGGGAGAGGCACTGGCGGTGGGATCGGCATCGAGCATGCCGTGACGCAGCTGGATGTCGAGGCCGATATGGGGGATGAGCTCGAAGGCGTTGAGGCGGCCGCCGGCGCGCTGGCGCATCAGCTGAAACAGATCGAGCGCCGCATCGGGCGAGGCGACATTGACCAGCGCGGTCTCATAATCCTCGGGCAAGGGATAAAGCTTCAGCGATGCCGCGGTGATGATGCCCAGCGTGCCTTCGGCGCCGACAAGCAGGTCCTTGAGATCATAGCCGGTATTGTCCTTTTTGAGGGCGTTGAGCCCATGATAGAGCCGGCCGTCGGCGAGGACTGCCTCGACACCCATGGTCAGTTCGCGGGCATTGCCATAGGCGAGGACGTTGACGCCACCGGCATTGGAGGAGAGCACGCCGCCAATGCGGGCCGAACCCTGCGAGGCCAGCCATAGCGGGAAAATCGTCCCGGCGGCTTCGGCGGCCTTATGGGCGTTTTCGAGGATGACGCCGGCTTCGGCGACCATGACACCGGCGGCACTGTCGACAGAGCGGATGCGGTCGAGCCGGGCAAGGCTCATAATGACCTCATCGCCCCGCAGCGGCACCTGGGCACCCACAAGGCCAGTATTGCCGCCTTGTGGGATGATAGCCACGCGGTTCTGGTTGGCCCAGCGCAGCACTGCCTGCACCGCCGCGACATCGGGCGGTGTGACCACGGCAGCAGCCGTCGTGTGGAAGCGCTTGCGCGGCTCGTTGAGCCAGGCGCCCATTTTCTCGACCTCACCGACGACATGGGCGCTGCCGACGATATCGGCGAGGGCAGAGACGATCTGGGCGGCGGAAAGGGACATGGAAAACCCCGGAAACAGGAGAGACGCGCGGCAGGCAACCTTGCCCGCCCCTGCCCCCATGTGCCACAACCGGACAAACGACTCCAGCAAGGGAAATCCAACAATGGCCACTGGATTGATGGCAGGCAAGCGCGGACTGATCATGGGCCTCGCCAACAACCGCTCGATCGCCTGGGGCATTGCCAAGCAATTGCACGCACAGGGCGCCGAGCTGGCGTTTTCCTATCAGGGCGAGGCGCTGAAGCGCCGCGTCGAGCCTTTGGCTGCCGAGGTCGGCTCGGACTTCCTCGTGGAATGCGACGTGTCCGACGAAGCCGCGATGGACGAGACCTTCCGCCAGATCAAGGACAAGTGGGGCTCGATCGATTTCGTGGTGCACGCCATCGGCTTTTCCAACAAGGAAGAACTCGAAGGCCGCTATATCGAGACCAGCCGCGACAATTTTGCGCTGACCATGGACATCTCGGTCTATTCCTTCACCGCCGTCGCCAAGCGCGCCGAACCGCTGATGAACCCGGGCGGGGCGCTGTTGACGCTGACCTATTACGGCGCGGTCAAATATGTGCCGAACTACAATGTGATGGGCGTGGCCAAGGCGGCGCTGGAAGCTTCGGTGCGCTACCTGGCGGTCGATCTCGGCAAGAAGGGCATTCGCGTCAACGGCATTTCGGCCGGGGCCATCAAGACCCTGGCCGCCTCTGGCATTTCCGGCCTGCGCGACATGCTGCACTGGCAGGAAGCCAATTCGGCGCTGCGCAAGAACGTCTCGATCGACGATGTGGGCGGCGCGGCCACCTATCTGCTGTCGGACCTGGCGGGCGGCGTGACCGGCGAAATCCACTATGTCGATGCCGGTTTCAATGTCGTCGGCATGAAACTTCTGGATGATAATTCCACCGAAGCCGAAGCCTAGACCCGTTCATAGGCCCAACGAAAGGGGCGCGCCGGTGGCGGCGCGCATGTGACCATGGTTGCCCTTGTCTGGCCGGAAATCTACTTCATCCGGCATGGCGAAACGCCCTGGAACGCCGAACGGCGCTATCAGGGCCGCCGCGACATTCCGCTCAATGACAAGGGCCGTGGCCAGGCGAGCCAGAACGGCAAGACGCTGGCCGCCCTTTTCAAGGCGCGCGGGCTCGACCCGCTTGCCTTCGAGTGGCATGCCTCGCCTTTGGGACGCACCCGCGAAACCATGGATCGCGTCCGCGCCGGTTTCGACCAGCACCTGCCTGACGTACAGTACGATGTGCGGCTGATGGAAATTTCCTTCGGCGTGCTCGAGGGCAGCCTTCATGACGAGCTGCCGGAACATATGGCGGTGGCCCCTGGCGATCGTGATGAAAGCTATTGGGAATTCCGCCCCGAGGCCGGCGAAAACTATCGCGACGTCGAGGCCCGGCTGGTGGAATTTGCTGGCGTGCTCAAGGGGCCCTCGGTGGTGGTTTCCCATGGCGGCATTGCCCGGACGCTGCGCGCACTGATCGAACGCGCACCCATTGTCGAAGTGATCAACTGGGCCCCGCCGCAGGACGTGATCATGCATTTCACGCCCGGCAAGATGGAATTGCTCACGGCTGCAGACGTCTAGTGCGGTGCGTGAGGGGACACGCGCTCGGGCGCTTGCTTGCTGCACTGGGCTTTGCGGTAGCACTATCGGCCTCCTGTGCGCCTTCGTGGGCGCAGGGCGAGGGTGACGACTACATTGTCGAATTCGGAGTGCTCGAGAGAGGTGGCATGAAGCGTCTCGCGGCCGTGCTCAACGATATGGATAGCCTGCTCGCAGACGGCCCGACATCCACAGCGCAACTGCGTCCGCTTGCCGATCTCGATCCGGATGCGCTCTATACCAACGCCACGGGCAAGCTGCCCGGCATTTTCGAGGTGCAGCGCGACATCAATGACGGCTCGCCCCATCAGGTGAAGCTGTCGGTAATTTTTGGCTCGACGCAGAACCGGGACAGTTTCGAGGCGCTGCTGACACGTCGATTTGGAGCGCCTGACGACGCCTGCAGCATCAGCGGCTACCAGCATTGGCAGCTTGCCCGAGACCGGTCGATGCGCTGGCAGCAACTCGACTACAATAGCAACCATGTCGAAATCGCAGTGCGCGCTTCTCCTCCGCTTGACGCCAATTGCGTGCCCAGCGCCACCGATAGCGCACAGCTTCTCGTGCCCGAGCAATTGATGGAATTCATGCAGCGCCTCCGCGACGAGCTGGTGCCGTTCGGCGACGAACATGCCTTTCGCGCGTGGATGAGCCGCTATGGCAAGGCGGAGGAAAACAGATCGGACGAGTGCACGCTCAGTATCAGCATGCCGGCTCCGTCGCTGGATGCGCCTGTCATTGAAGGGCTCAACGGCTTTGTGTTCCTGCATGGCCAGGCGGATATCTGCAGCGGCGAAGCGTTGTCCGCCCTCATCCTCTCCTCACAGGTGGAAGCCGATATGTTTGCCATGGACAAGTTTACTGCTGCAGCGGAAGCCGTTCTTGGTTCCTCAATCCCTGGTTGCAGCGATGCATCCCAGACCGTCTGGCCATTGGGCGAGGACCGGAGCTTTGTTCTGGCCAAGACCTATATGTCGGTCTCAGCCTATGTCTATAACCAGCCGCCGAACGATATCGGCTGCTAGGGGCCGCGCGATGAAAGCGGTTTCCCTCGCGCCGCAAAAGGCTTTATGAAGGCGCCAATACGAGGCGAGCATCCATGTCTTTCAATACGTTCGGGCATCTTTTCCGTTTTACCACCTGGGGCGAAAGCCATGGGCCGGCGCTTGGCGTGGTGGTGGATGGCTGCCCGCCGGGTATTGCCCTCACCCCCGAAATGATCCAGCGGGACCTCGATCGCCGCAAGCCGGGGCAATCCAAGTTTACCACCCAGCGCCGCGAAGCGGACGAGGTGAAAATTCTCTCCGGCGTGTTCGAGGACGAGCGCACGGATGGGCCGCGTACCACGGGCACGCCGATTTCGCTGGTGATCGAGAATACCGACCAGCGTTCCAAGGACTATTCGGATATCCGCGACAAATATCGTCCGGGCCATGCCGACTACACCTATGACCAGAAATACGGCATTCGCGACTATCGCGGTGGCGGCCGCACCTCGGCGCGCGAAACGGCGGCGCGCGTGGCGGCGGGGGCCATTGCCCGGCAGGTTCTCTCGGGCGTCACCATTCGCGCCAGCCTCGTGCAAGTGGGGCCGCACAAGATCGACTACAACAATTTCGACTGGGACCAGGTCGACCAGAACCCGCTATTCTGTGCCGATGCCCAGGCGGCGGCGCTGTGGGCCGACTATCTCGATGGCATCCGCAAGGACGGCAACTCGGTGGGCGCGGTGATTGAGGTGGTCGCCGAAGGCGTGCCCGCCGGCTGGGGCGCGCCGATCTATGGCAAGCTGAGCGCGGATCTGGCCTCGGCGATGATGAGCATCAATGCGGTCAAAGCTGTCGAAATCGGCGATGGGTTCGATGCGGCTGGTCTCACCGGTGTGGAGAACGCCGACCAAATGCGCGCGGGGACGGACCGACCCTATTTCCTCTCCAATCATGCCGGCGGCATTCTCGGCGGGATTTCCAACGGCGATCCCATCGTCTGCCGCTTTGCGGTCAAGCCGACATCCTCGATCATCACCCCGCGCCAGACGGTGACGACGGGCAATGAGGATACCGACATCATCACCAAGGGTCGCCATGACCCCTGCGTCGGCATCCGCGCCGTGCCGGTGGGCGAGGCGATGATGGCGCTGGTCCTGGCCGATCACATGCTGCGCCACCGCGGCCAGACCGGGCGCGAAGGCGCGGTGGGTTTTCAGCGGAACTGAATTTTTCCCAGGTTTTAGCGCAGTGAGCGCCATCCTCTCCCGCGAAGGGAAGAGGGAAGGCCACGCGGCGCGCAGACGGCAATCACGCTTAGGGGCAGGTGGCGACGACCGGCTCGGCGGCTTGCAGAATGGCGTCGACCTGGAAGCGCACCGAGAGCGTCCTGGTATTGGCCGGGGTCATGCGCAGGGTCAGGTTGGTGACGCCGGCCAGGCTATCGACGAAGGCGCGAGCGTCGCGCGGGTTATCGATGAGGATGGCCGTATTGTCGGGATTGACCGGCAGGGTGCTGGAGCGGCGTTGCAGATCGTATTGTAGCGTCAGGCCCGCATCGCGTCCGAGCGCGGAAATGTTGTTTCCGGCAAAGCCGAAAGCGATCTGCAGGCCTTTTGCTTCGCAGGAAATGGTGATCGTTGCCGGGGCACGGCCGCTGGGGCGTGCCGGGATCAACTGTTCCGATTCGACCACTGCGCTGCTGGTGGCAACGGCACCGGGATCGGGGCGGAAAACGGCGTCATAGCAGGCGAGCCGTTCTTCGGCTGATGCAATGGGTGCGCACTGGGCGCCGCTTTGGGCGAAGGCGGGTGCCGATGGCACGACGAGCAGTGGCAGAACAAGCAGTGCCGTCAGACTTTTCACGGGCGCAATTTTCCTTCCCTTGCGTCCGGCCTTGTTGCGGCCGGATCGAACGCTTTGTCCTATATAGGCATAATGTCCCGCAAATTTAAGCAGATGCTTGCGCCAGGGTCAGCCGGGCCACCGGAACACGATAGGGTGAGCAGGAGACGTAATCGACGCCGAGGCCGGCAAAGAAGCGCAGTGAGGCAGGATCGCCCGCATGTTCGCCGCAAATGCCGATCTTGAGGCGGGGATTGGCCGCCCTGCCCCGGGCAATGGCAATCTCGATCATTTCGCCGACGCCCTTTTCGTCGATGGTGACGAAGGGGTCGCGCTCATAGACGCCCTTACGCTGATAGGCGGCGAGGAAGGTGGGCGCGTCATCGCGCGAAATGCCGAAGGTGGTCTGCGTCAGATCATTGGTGCCGAAGGAGATGAAGTCGACCATGCCGGCAATGTCGCCGGCACGCAGGCAGGCGCGCGGCAATTCGATCATGGTGCCGAAGGCAAATTTGACGCGGTCCGAGCGCACAAGGCCGGAATTATTCAGGATATTAAACACCCGCTCGCGCACCCACGAGACCTCGGTGGCCGTAGACACGAAGGGGACCATGACCTCGACCGGAATGGTGAGGTTGAGGGCCTCGCTGGCCGCCCTGGCGCCGGCCAGCACCGCCTGCATCTGCATTTGCAGGATTTCGGGATAGGTAATCGCGAGCCGCACGCCGCGATGGCCCAACATGGGATTGATCTCGGCGATGCGCTCGAGGCGCAGGCGCAGGGCGCGGACGGCAAGACCCAGCGAAGCGGCGGTTTCCTCGATCTCCTCGTCGGTGCGCGGCAGGAATTCGTGCAAGGGCGGATCGAAGAGGCGCACGTTGACCGGCAGGCCGCGCATGGCGGAGAACAGCGCGGAATAGTCGCCGGTCTGAAAGTCGACCAGACCATTGATGGCGAGGCTGCGCTGGTCCTCATCTTCGGAGAGAATCATGCGGCGCAGCGCCACCATGCGCTCGGGCGAGAAGAACATGTGTTCGGAACGGGCGAGGCCGATGCCTTCGGCACCGAAGCTCAGTGCGGTGGCGGCGGAATCGACGGTTTCGACATTGGTGCGCACAGCGATGGTGCGGCTGCTGTCGGACCAGCCGAGCAGCGTGCCTATGGCGCCGCCGATCTGTGGCTGGGCCAGCGGCAACGTTCCCACATAGACCGAGCCGTCGCCGCCATCGATGGTCAGCCGATCGCCGGATCGGAATTCGCGGTCGCCGATGCGGGCGACCATTTCGGTAGTGTCGACCGAAAGATTGCGCACCCCAGCCACGCAGGGCTTGCCGGTAATGCGTGCGATGACGCCGGCATGGCTCGACATGCCGCCGCGGGCGGTGAGGATGCCGGTGGCGGCCTTCATGCCCTCGATGTCGGCGGGGCCGGTTTCGTTGACGACGAGGATGCAATGCTTGCCGCGCGCCCGCAGGCGGGCCGCATCCTCGGCATTGAAGACGATGGCGCCGCTGGCGGCACCCGGGGACACGCCAAGGCCCATGGCGATGGGCGAGACGCCTTCAGAGGATTTCAACCGCGGATGCAGCATCAGCGCCAGGCGGTTGGGATCGACGCGGGTGACGGCGCCCTGCGGCGTCCACACCTTGCGGTGCACCCGGTCCACCGCGGCGTTGAGATCGGCATCGCCACTGGCCTGGACCGGACGGGCAGACAGGAATAGGACCTTGCCCTTATCCACCGACACCAGGCACGCCATGTGGCGGCCGGCCTTGGCATCGAGCAAGGAGACCAGTGCACCAACGCTTTCCGGCAAGCGGGGCAGCGGGCTGCCGGGTAAGGCGGCCGGGCCGAGCGCCCCGGTGGTGGCGTGGCGGGTGAGGAATTGTTCGACCTCGCCGCCGGCCACGGCCTGCACCAAAACGATCTGGCGGGCGCGTTCCTCGTCGCTGCGCGAGGCGCCCCAGCCGGCGCCTGAAAATCCATAGCTTTCGAAGGCCTGCTTGATGGCACGGGCCAGCGGACGCGCGGGATCCACGGAGTCTTCCGGAGCTCCCGGCGCGGGAATGCCCACCTTGGCCGGCATCAGCCCGCCATTATGGCTGGCGGCGGAGGTGCGGACCACCAGCATGGGCGGCTTGCCGTCCTTGTCGACGAGCTTATAGAGGCAGGCCACCCAATGGGCGCGCAGGCGCATGTCGCGACGGCCGCGTTCGGCCTGCAACTCATCCCAGCAGGCGCGGGTGAGAACGATGGTGGGAACAGTGGGAAAACCGGCCTCGCAGACGCGGAAAATCCAGCGCGCCTTGCCGGCCAGCAATTTGAGTTGCCCAGCACTCAGGTTCGCCTTCCCCATTGCCGGGGCAATCGCAAACATTTCCTGGGTTAAACTCACTGACCGACCGTCCCCGCCAAACTGGCATCATATTGCCCGTGCCCTGTGTCTGCTGCAACAGCACTTGACTTGCAGGAGCGCGGAAAGCATCTGATCTGGCATGGAAAAAAGGCCGCACCTCGACATTCTTCTCTGCGCCCCGCGTGGATTCTGCGCCGGGGTAGACCGCGCCATCCAGATCGTGGAGCTGGCGCTGCAAAAATACGGGGCGCCGGTGTATGTCCGGCACGCCATCGTGCACAACAAATATGTGGTGCAGAGCCTGGAGGCAAAGGGCGCGATCTTTGTCGAGGAACTCGACGAAATCCCCGAGACCGAGGCGCCGGTGGTGTTTTCGGCCCATGGCGTGCCCAAGAGCGTGCCGGCCGATGCCAAGGCACGCAACATGTTCTTTCTCGACGCCACCTGCCCGCTCGTATCCAAGGTGCATGTGGAGGCGCAGCGCCATTTCGAGGAAGGCCACGAGATCGTGCTGATCGGCCACCAGGGCCACCCGGAAGTGATCGGGACCATGGGGCAATTGCCGCAAGGGGCGGTGACGCTGATCGAAACAGTTGCCGACGCCAAGGCCTTTACGCCCAAGCATCCGGAAACGCTGGCCTTTGTGACCCAGACCACGCTCAGCGTCGATGACACGCGCGAAATCGTCGCGGCGCTGCGGGCGCGCTTCCCGGCTATCAATGGGCCGCACAAGGAAGACATCTGCTACGCCACCACCAACCGGCAGGAATCGATCAAGGCGGTGGCACCCCTTGTCGATGCGATGATTGTTGTGGGGTCGCCCCATTCGTCCAATTCGCAGCGCCTGGTCGAAGTCGCCCTGCGCTCGGGCTGCAAGATTGCCACGCTGGTGGATCGCGCCAGCGATATCGACTGGTCACTCTATGGCGATCTCAAGTCGCTGGGTGTCAGCGCCGGGGCCTCGGCGCCGGAAAGCCTTGTGGAAGAGGTGATCGACGCTTTTGCCGCCCGCTATGAGGTCAAGGTCGAGACCAAGACCACCGCCGAAGAGCATATCGCTTTCAACATTCCCAAGGTGCTGCGCAATCTGGAAGTGGCCTCGGGGCGATGAGCGATCTCGACCTGTTCGAAACCGAGCGGCTGGTGCTATCGGGCTGGCGCATGGACCAGATCGACGACCTAATGCGCCTGCACGGCAGCGAAAGTGCGACCCGTTATCTGACGTCGCGTGGCGTGCCGTTTACGCGGGCACAGTGCGAAGAGGCAATCGCGCACTGGATCGACCTGTTCGAAACCCGGCAGCTGGGCAAGCTGCGAGTGCGCCGGAAGTCGGATGGCACGCTGGTGGGTCGAGCTGGGTTTGGCGTTTACCCGCCTACTGGCGAGGCGGAGATCGGTTACACGCTTTACGAAGAGTTCTGGGGACAGGGCTTTGCCAAGGAGGCCGCCGCTGGCCTGCGCGACTGGTTCTTTGCCAACGACAAGGGCGAACACTTTATCGGCATGGCGCATGTCGACAATGCGCCGTCTCGTGCCGTCCTGGAAAAGATCGGCATGGAGAAAACGCATCAGGCCGTCGACTATTACGGCCTTCCCTGCCAGTTCCATATCCTGAGGCGCCCCTAGGCCATGTCAGAATCCGTTATCATTCATACTGACGGGGCCTGTTCCGGAAATCCCGGCCCCGGCGGCTGGGGCGCCATTCTGCAGTTCGGGCAGCACCGCAAGGAGCTCAAGGGCGGCGAGGCGCTGACCACCAATAATAAGATGGAGCTGACGGCGGCCATCGAGGCACTGAACGCGCTCAACCGTCCCTGCAAGATCGATCTGCATACCGACAGCCAATATGTGAAAAACGGCGTCCAAAGCTGGATGCATGGCTGGAAGCGCAATGGCTGGAAGACCGCCGACAAGAAGCCGGTGAAGAATGTCGACCTTTGGCAGGCGCTGGATGAGGCGACCAAGCGGCACGAGATTTCGTGGCACTGGGTCAAGGGCCATGCCGGTGACGAACTGAACGAACGGGCCGACGAACTGGCCCGCGAAGGCATGGCGCCATTCAAGGGCAAAAAGCCCGAAGGCTTCACAGCACCGTTTTAAGGCGGTGTGGTTGGGGCCGAAGCGAGCGACTGCCGGTTATATCGGGGCGCTTTCGCTGCGTCTCCGCTTGAGAGGCAGGAGCGCTTGCAGGCCGGCCAGGCTTGGATGAAATAGAACCAAAGCTTTTGGCACGACAGATGCAACGCGCATCATGCCGCCCTCTGGTCAAGCCCGAGGGCGGCGGCATGGTGGGTGTGAAGCATCAACCAGAACGGTGCCTTACGGGCTTACCCAGCTACCTTTCCGAAATCGGCGACCAGATGCATGGTGTCGCGTAGGCGGGCGAGAAGGTTGAGGCGATTGGCGCGAACGGCAGGATCGGCATCGTTGACCAGCACTGCGGTGAAGAATGCATCTACGGGCGCGCGGAGCGTGGCGAGCTCGGTCATGGCGCCCTTGTAATCGTCCTTGGCCACATGCGCCGCCACGGCGGCATGGACGCCATCCACCGCAAAGGCCAGCGCTTCTTCTTCCGCCAGCTTCAATGCGCCCTGATCGATGGCGCCACCATAGGTTTTGCCATCCTTCTTTTCCTCAGCCGCTAGAATATTGGCCGCACGCTTGTAACCGGCCAGAAGATTGGCACCATCATCACTGGCCAGCAGCGAGGACAGGGCCTCGGCGCGCTGGGTGATCTGCAGGATATCGTTGCTGTCGGCAGAAATCACGGCATCGACCAGATCGTGGCGAGCGCCGGCATCGCGCAGCGTCACCTTGAGACGGTCATGGAAGAAGGCCAGCAGATCCGGCTCCACCTGCAGCGGGAATTTGAGATTGTTCTCGCTGACGATGCGGATCACGCCCAGTGCCGCGCGACGCAGCGCGAAGGGATCGCGCGAGCCGGTTGGCTTTTCGTCGATCGACCAGAAGCCGGAGAGCACGTTGAGCTTGTCGGCCAGCGCCACGGCGATCGACACCGGCTCGGTCGGCACGCGATCGGAGGGGCCCAGCGGCTTGTAGTGCATTTCAAGCGCATTGGCGATTTCAGCCGGCTCGCCCTGCGCCGTCGCATAATAGCGGCCCATCAAGCCCTGCAGTTCGGGGAATTCCCCGACCATGCCGGTAACGAGATCAGCCTTGGCGAGCACGGCCGCGCGCTTGGTCTTTTCCACATCGGCGCCAACCTGCGGCGCAATCTCGGCCGCCAGGTTGACCAGGCGCTGCACCATGGCGAACTGGGTGCCCAGCTTGGCGTGGAACACCATGTCTTCGAGCTTGGGCAGGCCGTGCTCTAGCGGAATGGCGAGGTCGCCCTGATAGAAGAAGGCAGCGTCGGACAGGCGGGCGCGAATGACGCGCTCATTGCCCGCGACCACGACCGCGCCGCCATCGGCGGGGATGGTATTGGACGTGATGATGAAATTGGGCGCCAGCTTGCCCGAAGCATCGCGCAGGCAGAAGCACTTCTGGTTGGCGCGGATCGTGGCGATGATCACTTCCTCGGGGAGCTTGAGGAATTCGGGATCGAACGATCCCATCATCACCACCGGCCATTCGACCAGGCCGGCGACTTCCTCGAGCAAACCTTCGTCATGAATGACGCTCAGGCCCTGCGCGAAGGCCAGATTGTCGGCATCGGTGCGGATGATGTCCTTACGGCGATCGATATCGAGCACCACCTTGGCGCGTTCCAGAGCAACCAGATAGTCGTCGAACCGCTTGACGCGAATGGCGTCGGGCGACAGGAAACGATGACCGAACGTGGTCTGGCCGGATTGCAGCCCGGCGGCGGCGAAGGGCACCACGACAGGCTCGTCGTTCTCGGTGCCGAAAGTGGCGGTAATGGCGCGCAGCGGACGCACCCAGGTGAAGCTGCCAGAGCCCCAGCGCATCGGTTTGGCCCAGGCGAAGTCGGCCATCACCTTGGGCAGGATGCCGGAGAGCAGCTCGACCGCGTCAGCACCCGGCTTTTCGATCTGAGCAACGTAGAAGTCACCCTTTTTGGGATCGCTTTCCACCTTGGCCTGATCCAGCGAGCTGAGCCCGGCCGACCGCAGGAAACCGTCGATAGCCGGCTGCGGCGCACCGACCTTGGGCCCCTTCTTTTCCTCGCGCGTGTCGGGCGAGCGCACCGGCAAGCCCGACACGGTCAGCGCCAGGCGGCGCGGCGTGGCGAAGGCCTTGGCACCTTCATAGACGAGACCCGCATCGACCAGTGCATTGGTGACGGCTTTCTTGAGATCATCGGCGGCGCGACGCTGGAAGCGGGCCGGGATTTCCTCGGAGAAGAGTTCGAGCAGGAGTTCGGGCATGAAAATGTACCGGATTTGAAGGCGTGTGCGTGATTAGCGCGGGGGCGCGGGCTTGTCTATGCGCATACGCGCACGCCATTGCGGAATGGCCTCACCTACCCTTCTCACCAGCCCCCGCCGCCTCCGCCGCCACCCCCGCCACCGGAGAAGCCGCCGCCGCTCGAGCCGGAAGAGCTGGCCTGCACAGGCTGCGCGGCGACCATGGCGGCGGCCATGCCAGTGGTTGCGGTGCTGATGGCCTTGGACAGACCGCCCGATGAGAAGGAGCGGCTGCCGGCATACCAGTTGGGCGAATAGTTGTTGGCGGTGGTCTCGGGCACGGCATTGCGCGCCAGTTCCGCCTCGAAATGCTCCGACCAGGGCTTTTCCACGTCGAGCGCAATGGCATAGGGCAGGATGCGTTCGAAGCGCTCCACTGTCATTGGCGGTTCGTCATTGATGTTGAGCCGGTTCTTTTCGGCGGTCTCCAGGTAGAGCTTAAAGCCCTCGATCTGATCCATCACCTTGCGGCCCTGGATGGTCGGCGCGCGCATCAGTGCCGCGAACACCACGCTGATGATGATCAGGGACGCCGCGGCGATTGCCGCATTGTTGATGGTGATGCTGGTCAGCGATTCGATGAAGCCGCCACCCAAATTGAACAGCACGATGCCGACCCAGACCCCGACAATGACCTTCTGGATGATGCCGCTCTTGAATGCCGACATCATGAGGCTGCCGATGATCCCGGCAAAGACCCCGAAGAACGCCGCCCCGACGAGGTAGATCGGATCGAGCACGTCGAACAGCACCATCAGCCCCAGGCAGGCTGCGGAAAGGACGAAGCTGAACACCGCATATCCGGTATTGTTGCGGAACCAGAGCTGGCGGTTCTCGCTCTCGATGGCCTTGACGAATTCGGTGCGCTTGGCGCCCAGCTCAACCCCATTGGCCTTGTCGATGGTGACCGACCGCTTGGACGAAAAGTAGCCGTAGAGCACGCGCTCGCCGGCGGGCAGTTCGCCCCCGGCTTGCTTATCGGTCGCGACCACGGTCAGCGTCTTGTCTGGGTTGTAGATCGTCACCAGCCCCTTCACGCCGAGACTGAAGATCGCCGCAGTCAGCGCCGTCCAGCCGGAATTGGCGAAGCCCCAGCGATGCACATAGTGCGTGAGAGCGGGTGAGAAGCCCTCGGGCGGATGAAACAGTGGAATGATCGTGCCCTTGGGCGGGTCGCGGCCCACCTTGTTCCAGGCGATGAGATTGTAGCCCAGCACCAGCAGCACGGCCAAAATGGGCAGGATGACCTCGCGCAGATCCGATGCCGACTGCGCCAGGGCATCCACGCCCTCGGGATAACTGACGATCCCTTTCTGGAACGACACCGCGACGCTCATGCCTTCGCCGGGCTGCAGCACGGTTTGGCTGCGGAACACAGCTTCATTGTCGGAAACGCGCTTGATCGCGGCGTCCCGCGCGGTCGAGCCCAAAGGCCCGGTATAAACAGCCATGTTGGCGATGACTGCGCCAGCTGGCAGATGAACCCGCGCCTCGGCATTGAGAATGGGGAAATTCCAGTAATTGCCGGTGGCGTTCCAATAGATTTCGTCGCCATCGGCGCTCGGCCGCGCCATGCGCTCGAGCCGATAGGTGATCACGTAGCGTTGTTCGCCGGGGCGAAGCAGCGCGTCGGGATTGCCGATCCGGATCCGGCGGAAATCGCCGTCGCGCTCGACATCGAATTGCTCGGCCTGGCCATTGCGGGTGACGCTTTGCACTTCGAGCGCGATGCGGATCTTGTTTCCTGAATCGCCCAGCATGGTCACCGGAATATCGCGGAAAATGCCGCGCCGGATCTGGTCGCCCTCGGCATTGACCACCAGCGTCTCGACCACCTGTACCGATCCATCGGGCGCCAGGGTCACATCCGACACCATGCTGCGGATTTCCTCGCGCGCCAGGCTGGGCACGGCGAGGGCAAGCAGCAGAAAAAGCGAAGCGAGGATGCGCATGATCATGAACTCGGCATAAGGCCCGGACGCGGTGCCATCCCAACCCCTGGTTGGGACTACTTCGAGACCATCCTTCGATGGTCCGCCTTGCTGGCTGATTTGGCTGCGAAAGGCTTAGAACTTCACCTGCGGCACGGCCCGATCGGCCTCGTTCTCCAGCTCGAAATACTCGCTCTGGGTAAACTTGAACATGTTGGCGATGATGTTGGACGGGAAGCTCTCGACCTGAATATTCAGGTTGCGCACCGCACCATTGTAGTAGCGGCGGGCCATCTGGATTTCGTCTTCCACACCCTTGAGCGCGCTCTGGAATTCGAGAAAAGTCGTATTCGCCTTGAGATCGGGATAGGCCTCGGCAATGGCCAGCAAGCGGCCCAATGCAGCCGAGAGTTCGCCCTCGGCCTTGGCGCGAGCCTCGGGACCGGCCGCAGCGACGCTGGTGGCCTTGGCACGGGCGCTGACCACGGCCTCGAGTGTTTCGCGCTCATGGGCCATATAGCCCTTCACCGTCTCCATGAGATTGGGAATGAGGTCGGTGCGGCGCTTGAGCTGCACATCGATCCCCGACCAGCCCTCCTTGACCATCTGTCGGTTGGACACGAGGCTGTTGTAGATGACGATGGCATAGCCGACGATGCCGACCACCAGCGCGAGAATGACCCATTCCATGGCTTAGACTCCAAAGCTGTCCCCGGCTCCGGCGCGCCCCTTGGGCAGGCGCGGGCAGGCTGACGAATGGGGCGGAGACTGGCAGGTCAAGCGGCCCATTGCAACGGGCCACCAATGGGTCGGGCTTGACTTCCTGCGCGCAATCCCTAGCTTTTATGCCATGACAACGCGCCTCTTCCATCGCTGCACCATTCTGCTCGCAGGATAGACGCCCTAGGCACGCTCTCGCCGGAGCCTGTTTAGGGCTCAAGGTGCATCGCACCGAAAATCCGGCACTCGTCATTCCCATTCATAATTACCGTTCCGCATGTCGCGCTGTCGCGCGCCGGAACCTGAGGAGACTCACATGAACGACATTCGTCGCGATCTCTCGCCTGCCATTATTCTGGGCAAGGCTGATCACGCCAAACTCAACGCGCTGGCCAGCGCCGGGCTTGACCGCATGCCCGAACTGGCCGACCGCCTGCTCAACGAACTCGACCGCGCTCGTGTCGTTGATGACAAAAAGGTGCCCGAGGACGTGGCCCGCATGGGCTCGCGCGTCACCTATCGCACCAATGACGACAAGGAAATTGCGGTCACCCTGGTTTACCCGGCAGAAGCCAATATCGACGAAGGCAAGATTTCGGTGATGACGCCCATCGGCACCGCCCTCATCGGGCTGCGCAAGGGCCAGTCCATCACCTGGCGCGACCGCGCCGACAAGCGCCACATGCTGACCGTGCTGGATGTCGAAGCACCGGTCGCCGCGGAGTAGGACACGCCCCGCCTTCGCAGACACCTGCACACCGCTGGGTTACAACACAAGCCGTCACTCTCGGGCTCGACCCGAGGGTGACGATCTGCTCTTGTGCCGCGTGGGGGTGTGTAGACTAGCCTATTCCGCGCCGCCGCCGGCGGTCTGCAACCAGGCTTCGCCGCAGGCCTTGGCCAGTTCGCGGATGCGCAGGATATAGCTCTGCCGCTCGGTCACCGAGATGACGCCGCGCGCATCGAGCATATTGAAATTATGCGAGGCCTTGATCACCTGCTCATAGGCCGGGATCGCCATGGTCTGCCGGTTGCCGTCGGCGCCCTTGGCCAGGATGGCGCGGCATTCCTTTTCGGCATCGGCGAAATGCCGGAACAGGATTTCGGTGTCGGCGGCCTCGAAATTGTACTTCGAGGATTCCTGCTCGTTCTGCAGGAACACCTCGCCATAGGTGACCTTCTCGTCGCCTTCGCGGCCGTTGAAGTTGAGGTCATAGACGTTCTCTACGCCCTGCACATACATGGCCAGGCGCTCGAGCCCATAGGTGATTTCACCCGGAACCGGCGCGCATTCGAAGCCCGCGACCTGCTGGAAATAGGTGAACTGGCTGACTTCCATGCCGTCGCACCAGCACTCCCAACCCAGACCCCAGGCGCCCAGCGTCGGGCTTTCCCAGTCGTCTTCCACAAAGCGGATATCGTGCACCGAAGCGTCGAGCCCGATGGCGGCCAGCGAGTCGAGATAGAGCTGCTGGATGTTTTCCGGCGACGGCTTGAGGATCACCTGGAACTGGTAATAGTGCTGCAGCCGGTTGGGGTTCTCGCCATAGCGGCCGTCCTTGGGCCGGCGCGACGGCTGCACATAGGCGGCTTTCCACGGCTTGGGGCCCAGCGCACGCAACGTCGTGGCAGTGTGGAAGGTGCCGGCGCCCATCTGCATGTCGTAAGGCTGCAGGATCACGCAACCCTGCTCGGCCCAGAAATTCTGCAACGTCAGGATCAGACCCTGGAAGGAGTTCTTCGGGTCCATGTGAGCGGGGCGAGAGGTCATCGGGCAGTCCTACGGTCTAGAGCCGGACAAACCTCTAGTTTGGCGGGTCCGGGCGGTCAATGGCGCTTGTCGGTGTCGCGCTGATCCTGCGGGCGATAGGTGCCGTCATCGTCGCGCTTGAGATCGATCACGTCGGGGCGCTGGCGTTCGGCCGCGTCGCGCTCGCGTCTGGCGATACGCGCCTGTTCCTCGTCGGTCTTGAACTTGCCGGTCCAGTCCTTCCAGATGCGGCGGATGCCCAGATAGATCAGCACGATCAGGGCAGTGAACAGGAGAATGCGCAGCAGCATCTTGCGGGAAACCTCAGGACGGGTTCGGGCGGTGGCGCAGATTTAGGGGCTCGGTCGGATCATTACCAGTCAAGACGGGCCGCACCGCGAAAAATTGCATCGAATTCTGCCGAGAATGCCCGACCGTCAGTGCCGTGCAGCACCCGGCTGGCCAGAAGTGTCAGCGGCGCGCGCGACCCCTTGATGCCGCGAATGAGCACCCGGCTCGCAGCCTCGTCCGGCCGCGGGCAGAGCGGCAATAGCGTTATGGCCCCGAACCGCGCCGAAAAGCTTGCCAAGAGCGGCGCAAGGGCGGTGGCGGGATAAACGAAAATGACGGTGCCGCCCGCCTTTGCCGAAGCGGCAGCGCTGCGCACCCATTGGTCCAGATCCGCCTCCGGCATATGCCGCGCGCCTGCCCGGCTCGCGTCCGGCGCAGGCGTGCCGCGTCCTGCCGCAAAGAAGGGCGGATTGGCGATCACAGCGTCAAAGCCATTATCCACAAGCCCTGCCGCGCGCCGGGCCGCAGCCGGGGCGGCAATGTCGATGGCATGCGCCTCGGCTCGGGCGGCAAAGCCATTGGCCGCGATATTCTCAGCCGCCAGGGTCAAGGCCTCGGCGTCAATCTCGGCCAGAAGCGCGGTTTCAGCGAGGTCGAGCGCCAGGGCAACGAGCCCTGCGGTGCCCACCCCTGCACCCAGATCGGCAAGTCGCGCCGTGCCCTTTGGTACCGCGGCGCCAAGCAAAACACTGTCGAGCCCGGCGCGAAAGCCGTTGCGCGGCTGCGACAGAGTGAGCCGACCGCCCAAAAAGGCGTCGCGCGTCACCGTTTGGTGTTTTACAAACTCGATTGGCTGGTCTAGGGACATCGCACCCGGATGGCTGGTTCGGTGCGACCTTATATGGGTCGCAGCGATGGTCTCAACCCGATTTGCCGTTGTGGCAACAAGGACGTTACGGCGGTGTCAGTTCTGCCCCAGATGAAAGAAAAGCCGGTGGCCAACCCGGTCGAGCGCCTGATGGCTGCGACGGCCGAGGACATGGCCCGGGTCAACGCGCTGATTCTGGATCGTGCTCACAGCCATGTCGACATGGTCCCCGAACTGGCGCGCTATCTCATCGACAGCGGCGGCAAGCGCCTGCGGCCGATGCTCACCGTTGCCACGGCGATTCTCTTCGGCCGCGGCACCGGCAATGCCGTCAATTTCGCGGCCGCCGTCGAATTCATGCACAATGCCACCCTGCTGCACGACGATGTCGTCGATGAAAGCGACATGCGCCGCGGCAAGCCGGCGGCCCGCATGGTCTGGGGCAACAAAGCATCGATCCTGGTAGGTGATTTTCTGCTAGGGCAAGCCTTCATGATGATGGTGGAAACCGGCGATATCGGCGCGCTGGGCGTGCTCTCCGCTGCCTCCGCCGTGATGGCCGAGGGCGAAGTGTTTCAGCTGGCCAAGACCGGCGACCTCGCCACCACCGAGGCCGACTACGCCGAAGTCATCCGTGCCAAGACCGCCGTGTTGTTCAAGGCTGCCTGCGAAGTGGGCGCCATGTCCGGCGGTGCCGATCAGGCCGGCCGCGAAGCCCTCGCCCTATATGGGCTTGAACTGGGCAATGCTTTCCAGCTTGTCGACGATGCGCTGGATTATGGCGGGCAGTCTGGCACGCTCGGCAAGAATGTCGGCGACGATCTGCGCGAGGGCAAGATGACCCTGCCGGTCATCCTGGCGCTGGCCGACGGCACCGAGGCAGAGCGATCAGTGATCGCCGCTGCCCTGGGCAAGGTAGATGCCAGCGATCTCGAAGTGCAGCAGGTTGTGGCCATCTTCAACCGCTACGACACGCTCAAGCGCACGCTGGACAAAGCCGAGGGCCACGCCGAAGCCGCGATTGCCGCACTGTCCGAGCTCCCCGACAGCGAGATGAAATCCATCCTCGCCGACGTCGTCCGCCACAGCGTCGGCCGCGCGTCTTAGCACTCTGCCTATTGGCAATCTCAGCCTGCCTTGTGGCGATGCCGCCGCTTCAGGCCAGATCGAGCGCTGGCCTGTCGACCTGCGTCGTGGTTTCCACTTGGCACCTTTGGTTTCGCCGCGCATTATCGCGCTCAAATCACCTTGAGGCTTATCCATGTCCGTCGGTCTTCTCGCCCTTCTCGATGATGTTGCGGGGCTTGCCAAGGTGGCGGCGGCGTCGCTGGACGATATTGCCGGACAGGCCGCCAAGGCCGGGATCAAGGCCGCAGGCGCGGTGGTGGACGATGCGGCGGTGACGCCGCGCTATGTCGATGGTTTCTCCTCGGATCGCGAGTTGCCGATCGTCGGCAAGATCGCCTGGGGATCGGTGCGCAACAAGCTGCTGTTCCTGTTGCCGGCCGCGCTGATCCTCAGCCTTGTCGCGCCATGGATCATCACCCCCATCCTGATGCTGGGTGGGGCTTATCTGTGCTACGAAGGCGCAGAGAAGGTCTATCATGCGCTCAAGCCGCATGAAGCCGAGGCGCATGAGGCTAGCCTCGAGCCGGTGGCGCTCGATCCGCAGACCCTGGAAGACACCAAGGTGGCCAGCGCCATCAAGACCGACTTCATTCTCTCGGCCGAGATCATGACCATCGCGCTGGCCGCGATCGAGGTGAACAATTTCTGGACGCGCGCGGCCATATTGGCGCTGGTGGGCGTGGGGATCACAGCGCTAGTCTATGGCGCCGTGGCGCTGATCGTGAAAGCCGATGATTTCGGCGTGCTGCTGGCCCGCAGGGGACGGCTGGACCTGACGCGCAAGTTCGGACGCTGGTTGGTGCGCGCCATGCCGCTGGCGATGCAAGTTCTGGGCGTGGTCGGCACGGCTGCCATGATCTGGGTCGGCGGCGGCATCCTGATCCACGGCCTCGACAGCTTCGGCATCGCGGCGCCCGAGCATATGGTGGAGGCCGCGGCCGAATGGGCCGAGCATGCCCTGCCCGCCATTGCCGGCTTTGCCGGCTGGGCCATGACCGCATTGATTGACGGGATCGTCGGACTGATCCTGGGCCTGTTGCTGATCCCTGTCGCCGGTTATGTGCTGGCGCCGGCATGGCGGGCAATCAAGCGCCTGTTGCCCAAGCGCGCCGCGGCTTGAGGGGAGGGAGGCGAAAGAGTCCAGAGTATGCCTTGTTTGAAGAAATTAGGGCCGCAATAGCGGAGCGGCGGCGAACCAGTGTTGTGGTCGGCGCAGGCGCAATTCGTGCGCGGCGCCATGGGCCTGGCTGGCGGAGCCGAAAAGGCCGAACACCGTAGCGCCGGAGCCGGACATGCGGGCCAGAATGCAGCCCTGGGTCTGGGCGAGGTCGTCGATGAGATCGCCGATTTCAGGCACGAGCTTGATGGCGGGGGGCTGCAGGTCGTTGCGGGTTTCGGCCAGCCACAATCCCAGTTGCGCGGGGCGCGTCAGCGGCGACGGGAGGGCGGGCAGCGGATAATTGTCATGCGCCCGCAGACGACGGAACACATCGGCTGTGACCACCGGGATGAGCGGATTGGCCAAAACAATATGCAGCTCCGGAAAATCCGGGAGCGGCGAAAGGATTTCGCCAACACCGCGCGCCACCAGCGGTCGTGACAACAGGCAGGCCGGCACGTCAGCGCCTAAGGTCGCCGCCAGGTCGGCCAGATCGACCACAGGCACCTGTTCGGACGACAATTCCGCCATCAATCTCAGCGCCGCGGCGGCATCGGCCGAGCCGCCGCCGATACCGGCCGCCACCGGCAGGTTTTTCACCAGATGCATGGCGAGGCCTGCCGGCGCAATTTCAGGCCAGCGCTTCCGAAAGGCTGCCGTGGCGCGCAGGACAAGATTGGTCGGCCCGGCGCCCAGGCCGGATGCAAAAGGGCCGGAAATCTCGAGGCTATCTGCAGCCGCCGGCTTTGCCTCCAACTCGTCGGCAATGTCCGCGAAGACAATCAGGCTTTCGAGGTCGTGATAGCCGTCTTCACGCCGCCGCGTGACATGCAGCGCCAGATTGACCTTGGCCGGCGCTGCCTGAACGGATGGGGCAACCATGCTATTCGGAGGCGGTCTTTTCGGTGAGGCCTTCGGCCAGCTTGGCTTCGGCCCGATCGCGTACATGACCGCCTTCGGTATCCATGGCCTTGGCGATCTGCCACTGGAAGCCGGCCTCGAGCTTGCGCCCGGCCTCCCAATAGACATCGCCGAGATGGTCGTTGATCTCGGGATCGTTGGGGCGAAGCATGACAGCGCGTTCGAGGGTTTCGACGGCGTCGTCGAGGCGGCCGAGCTTGTAGAAGGCCCAGCCGAGCGAATCGACGATGTAGCCGTCGCGCGGCTGCATCTCGACCGCCTTCTCGATCATTTCCAGCGCCCTCTCCAGGTGCATGTCCTGGTCGATCCAGCTGTAGCCGAGATAGTTCAGCACCTGCGGCTGTTCCGGATTGAGCTCCAGCGCCTTGAGGAAATCCGCCTCGGCCTTGGGCCATTCCTTGGCGCGCTCATAGGCAATGGCGCGCACATAGTAATAGCGCCAGTCGGCCGGAGCGTCGCCGCCGGTCAGCTCGATGGCGTGGCTATAGGCGGCAGCGGCGTCGAGATATTGCTCGTCATAGCGCAGCAGATCGCCCAGCGCCGAAACCGCGTCCAGATCGTCGGGATTGGTGGCGACGATATTGCGCAGGCGGCGCAGGGCTTCGGAGCGATTGCCGATGGCATCGAGGTTTTGCGCGATGCGCACCACGGCCGCCGGCTTCATCGGTGAATTGGCGGGAACCGCATCATAGATGCGGTTGGCGGCCTCGTGCTGGCCGGCATTGTCGAGCAGTTGGGCCGCGGTGAGCGGAATGACGTCGGAGCTCGGATTGAGGTAGTTGGCCAGGCGCAGGAATACCAGCGCCAGATCGGAACTGCCATCGCGGGCCAGTGCGGCGCCGATGCCCTGATACATCTCTGCCGCGCCGATCTGCGCATTGGCGACGAAGACGCCGGGGCGCTTGCCGCTGGCAATCGTGGCCTTGACCGCCGTCAGCTCGGGATGGCTGAGCCCCTGGGCTTCGAACTCGTTGATCACATCGAGCGCCGCATCGAACTGGCCGTCATTGGCCAGCATGCGCGCATAGATTTCGACGACGCGGGGCACATAGGGTTCGACATCATAGGCTTTTTCGGCCAGTTCCAGCGCCTTGGCCTTGTTACCCGAGGCCTCGGCCATCAGCGTGCGATGGAAAACCAGAAAATCTTCGAGGCCGCGCTGCCCGAGCTTGGCGAGCAGTTGCTCGGCCTCTTCGCCGCGGCCATCGCCCACCAGGGCCCAGGCCCGCAGAATGCCGGCGGTGATGCCGCTGAACGTATCCTGAGGAACCTGCGCCAGAGCGCGTTCGGCGGCGCCATAGCGACGCTCCTTGAGAGCGACGCTGGCCTGCACCAGCTCCGCCAGTTCATTGCCCTTCTGCAGATCAAGCAGATGCTTGGCCATTTCCGCGGCCTGCGGAATTTGTCCATCGGCGGCGGCGGCGAAGAAGGCGCGCTCGGCCAGAATGGGATTGTCCCAATCGCCCTGCACGGCCTGACCGAAATAGCGCGCGGCTTCGTCGGTGCGCAGGTCTTTCATCGCCTCCTGGCCGGCAATGAACGAACCCGAAATGCTGGGGCGCAGGAGCTTCAGGAAGTCGAGGGCTCCGGTTGGCGCGGTTTCGGCCATGGTGGGCAGGCTGAATGCCGACAGCATCAGAGCCAAGGCAAATGGGCGCGCCAGTCGGTTCTTGAGCAGGATCACGTTACTGAAGTCTCCCTGTGCCGAGTACGGCAGGATTTGGCGGCAAAGATTGTCCGTTTTGCGACTGCGCCGCAAGATCGGCAAGACAAGTGCCGGTCACATTCCGCTGTAGTTGGGACCGCTGCCGCCTTCGGGCGGGACCCAGGTGATGTTTTGCGCCGGGTCCTTGATATCGCAGGTCTTGCAGTGGACGCAGTTGGCGGCCTGGATTCGGAACACCGGCGCCCCGCCTTCCTCGGCCAGTTCATAGACACCGGCGGGACAATAAAGCGGAGCTGGCTCTCCATAGACGGGCAGATTGTCACGCACCGGCACGGCGGGATCGGCCAGGCGAAGATGCACCGGCTGGTCTTCATCGTGAGAAAGATTGGCCAGGAAAACCGAGGAGGCGCGGTCGAAACGCGTGGTGCCGTCCGGGCGCTCATAGACGCGGCCCTGCACCTGATCGCGGCGCTTCAAACCGACATGGTCGGGCTTGCGGTGATGCAGGGTGCCCAGCAAGGACCGGCCAAAAATGGCCGAGGTCCACAGATCGGTGCCGATGGCGAGGCTGCCTGCGATGGTTCCCAGGCGGGACCAGAGCGGCTTGGCGTTGCGCACACCCTTGAGCTCGCGCTCGATGCCGGTCTGCATGATGCGATGGGCGAAATCGTCGATCACATCGTGTTGACGACCGGCGGCTATGGCTTCGCCCACCGCATCGGCGGCGCCGATGCCCGAGAGGATGGCGTTGTGGATTGCCTTGAGGCGCGGCGCGTTCATGAAGCCGGCCGAGCAGCCGATCAGCCCGCCACCGGCAAAGGCCAGGGTGGGAATGGACTGCCAACCGCCAGCGGTGACCACGCGCGCGCCATAGGACAGGCGCGTCGCGCCTTCCAGCAATGGCGCGATGGACTTGTGGGTCTTGAAGCGCTGAAATTCGTCGAAGGGGGAAAGGGTGGGATCGGCATAATCGAGATAGGTGACAAGGCCGAGATAGAGTTTTCGGTCCTCTGCATGATAGGCGAAGCCGCCGCCGGCGGTGGCATTGTCGAGTGGAAAGCCGAGATAGTGATCGACGCGGCCGGGCTGGTGCAGCGCCGCTGGGATTTCCCACACTTCCTTGATGCCGAGACCATATTTTTGCGGATCGTTGGCCAGCGCGTTATCGGCGATGATGTGCTTGGCCAGCGAACCGCGCGCGCCTTCGGCAATGAGGGTATATTTAGCTTCCAGGGCAATGCCTTCGGCAAAGCCGGGCTTGGGCTCGCCCCTGGCGTCGCGACCGAGATCGCCGGTGATGACGCCCCTTACGGCAGCCCCCTCCCCGCCCAGCACGTCGACAGCGGCGGTCATGGGGAAGATGTCGACGCCCAGCTCGGCGGCCTGATCGCCGAGCCACTGCACCAGTCGGCCCAGGCTGACGATCACGGCGCCCGGCGTTTTCATCTGCGGCGGCACCAGCCCATGGGGGATGGCGAAATCGCCGCCGGCGGTGAGGAAATGGAAGGTGTCGCGGGTAACGGCGGGACCGACCGGCGCACCTTTGAGCCGCCAGTCGGGAATGAGCGCGTCGAGGCCCACAGGGTCCATAACCGCGCCGGAAATGATATGGCCGCCGATCTCAGCGGATTTTTCCACGACGGTGACGGCAAGATCGGGATGGCGCTGCTTGAGGCGGATGGCGGCGGAAAGTCCGGCTGGGCCCGCTCCGACGATCAACACATCGGTGGAAAGCGTTTCGCGATTGCCCGCTTGTGCCATGGGGAAAGCATCCTCAACCTCGGGGCAAGACTGGAGCCCCCGGACGGGGTGTGACATAACGGGCCCGATGTCTCAAGATCGCAGCCTCGATAACGCCGAACTACTCGCCGTGCTGGACTGGTATCAGTCCGCCGGTGTGGACTTGGCCGTGGGTGAGGCGCCGGTGGACCGGTTTGCCCAGATCGCGCCGGCGCCGCAGGCGATTGCGCCGCGCCCAGCGCAACCGAGCCAAACCGCCGCTGCGGCGGCGCCGGTGCCTGCCGCGGCGCTGGGCGGGGACCCCAGCGAGGCACGGCAGCTGGCGGCATCGGCGCAGTCTCTCGAGCAATTGCGCGGCATTCTGGACGGATACAATGGCTGTGGTCTCAAATTCCGCGCCACCCAGCTGGTGTTTGCCGACGGCAATCCCGAGGCCAAAATCATGCTGATCGGCGAAGCGCCGGGGGCGGAAGAGGACAGACAGGGCAAGCCGTTCGTTGGACGCTCGGGGCAGCTGCTCGACCGCATGCTGGCGGCGATCGGGCTCGACCGGAGCAAGGTCTATATCGTCAACACCGTGCCATGGCGGCCGCCGGGCAATCGGACGCCGACGCCGGAAGAAATGGAACTCTGCCTGCCATTCCTCAACCGGCAGGTGGAATTGGTGGCGCCAAGCCTGGTGATGACCTTGGGCGGGCCGGCCATGCAAACGGTGTTCAAGACCACCAATGGTATCATCAAGATGCGCGGCAAGTGGCAACGGGTCGCCATTGGCGGCCATGAGGTCGACGCCGTGCCGACGCTGCATCCGGCTTACCTGCTGCGCAATCCCGCTGCCAAACAGCAGGCCTGGCGGGACCTATTGGGCTTGAAGGTCAAAATGGCGGAACTGGGACTGGGTTGATGGCGCTCCCCCGGCGCTCTATATTTGGCGCTTGGATGGAGTATTGGCCATGCCGAATACAGCCAGAACTTATACAGCCGAAGAAGAAGCAGAAATGCGAGCTGCGGGATTGCGGCCGGTGACGATTTGGGTGCCGGATTTCGATTCACCCGAGTTCAAGGAGAGGTGTGCGCAAGAAGCCCGCCTTCTCGCTCGGGCCGACGCTGAAGACCCAACGATCGACAGCTTTCTCGACGCTGCCAACCAGGAATTGGCAGAGTATCTAGACCAGTTGGAAAAGTGAAACGCGGCGATATCGTCATCGTCGCGCTTCCCGGCGATCTGGGCAAACCGCGCCCCGCATTAATTCTGCAATCGGATTTGTTTTCCGAAACAGGCAGCGTTGTCCTGGTTCCGATCACCTCCACCGTCGTTGAATCAATGATCCGACTTACCGTACAGCCCAAACCCGGCAACGGGCTGCGTGAACTTTCCCAGATCATGACGGATCGCATTACCACCACCGGCAGAGTAAAGGTGGGACAGGTCATCGGCCGGCTGGACCAGGAGACTATGCAAGAGGTCAGCAAGCGACTGACGCTCTTCCTCGGGCTGGTCTGATAAAATTCAGAGACCGGGCGCAATCGGCCCTCGCAAACGCGGAATGCCGCGTTATGGTCACGCTTGAGTGATTTGCAACGATTGATCTGCTTACAGACCCGAAAGCGCCATGGCTTCCGTTATCAAGATTTATGCTCTTTTTCTCGGTTCGGCCCTGCTCATGTTTGGCGGTGGCCTGCAGGGTTTGCTGCTTTCGGTGCGCGGCGCCGAGGAAGGGTTTTCGCTACTGTCGCTGGGCCTGATCGGTACCGGCTGGTCGGTTGGGTTCGTGGCCGGTTCGCTGTTCGTGCCGCTGATCGTGCGCAAGGTCGGCCATATCCGTGCCTTTTCGGTCATGGCGGCCATCGGCACCGTCACCATTCTGCTCAATCTGCTGCTGGTCAACGATGTCAGCTGGATCCTGCTGCGGGCCCTCTCCGGCTTCTGTTTTGCCGGTGCTGCCATGATCGTGGAAAGCTGGCTCAACGAGGTGGCGGATAACAAGAACCGCGGAACGGTGTTTTCGATCTATGTGACCATCAACATGGCCGCCTCCACCATGGGGCAGCTGGCCATGTCGGTCACAGGCACGGCGGGGTATATTCCTTTTGTTGTCGGCGCCATCAGCTTTATCTGCGCGGTTCTGCCCACTGCCCTCACCTCCAGCCCGCAGCCGCGGCCATTGCAATCGGCCAAGCTCGATCTCAAGCTGCTCTACAAGACCTCGCCGGTGGCGGCGATCGCGGCCTTTTCCTGCGGCATGGCCAATGGGGCCTTCGGCACGCTGGCGCCGGTTTACGGCTACGAACAGGGTCTAGATGCCAGTGGTATCGCGCTGCTTTTTGCCATCGCCGCCATTCTGGGCGCCGTGGCGCAGGTGCCGTTTGGACGGCTTTCCGACCGGATCGACCGCCGTCTGGTCCTCATTGGCCTATCCAGCTTCGCCGCGCTCGTCGGAGCGCTGACGGCGATCATCAATCCCGATGCGGGCTGGGCCATGTATGTGTTGTTCGCCGCCTATGGCTTTGCGGCCAACCCGATCTATGCGGTCGCGGTGGCCCATGCCAACGACTTCGCCAAGGATGGCGAATTTGCCAAGATCGCCGGAGGCATGCTGCTCATTCTGGGTACGGGCCTGGCCATTGGGCCGGCCGTCGCTTCGATGATCATGGGCGCCTGGAGCCCTGTTGGACTCTTCGTGGTCACCGCCACTTTCCACGGCGCCCTGGCCGGCACTGCCTATCTGCGCATGCGCGTACGCAAGAGCCCCGACGCTTCGAGCCGCGCGCCGTTCCAGCCAATGAGCGACAAGCAGGCGACGCCGGAAAGCTTTGCACTCGATCCGCGCGCTGATAGTGATGCCGACGATTTTCCGGTGACGCGCGAAACAGCGGTGCCGGAAGAACTGATCGAAACGGTTGAGGGCGACGACGATGTTCAAAACGGCAAGATATGAAGACCGTGATCTCAAACCCGTATCGATCGCCATCGTCGTGGTCTCAGACACGCGCACGCTGGAAACCGACAAGGGCGGAAAACTGCTGCAGTCTCTGCTGGAGGCCGATGGCCACCACTGCGCCAGCCGCCAGGTGGTTCGCGACGACATCCAGTTGATCCGCGCCGCAGTGCAGGCTCTGGTCGCAGACCCACAGGTGGATGTGGTGCTGACGACGGGCGGCACTGGTTTTACCGGCCGCGACGTGACACCAGAAGCCGTTGAGCCGCTGTTCGACAAGCGCATGGAAGGCTTCTCGGTGCTGTTCCACCAGTATTCGGCAACCACGGTCGGCACGTCCTCGCTGCAGTCGCGGGCCACGGCCGGTCTTATCGGTGAGACCTTCGTGTTCTGCCTGCCTGGCTCCAGCGGCGCCTGCCGCGATGCCTGGGAGGGGATATTGAGCCACCAATTGGACTACCGCCACAAGCCGTGCAATTTCGTTGAGATCATGCCGCGGCTCAGCGAACGGTGAGGTTTGGCGAACAACGCGTTCGTCAGCGTTCCCTTTAACATTGCAATCAGACTGGGCATCTTTGCTGAAACGGCGCTGAACCAGCGCCCGACAGGAGATTGACCATGTCCAGAACCGCGACCGCGCCCCTGCAGGTGGGCATGGTGACGCTCAATGTGCGTGACCACAACCGGGTGGCCGACTATTACCGGCATCTGCTGGGCCTCGAGAGGATCGGCCAGGATGGCACGACGGTGCAACTGGGCGTGAACGGGCTGGCCTTGCTGGAATTGCGGGGCAATGCAGCCTTGGTGCAACGCAATCCGCGCTCGGCCGGACTCTTTCATACCGCCTTCCTGATGCCGGATCGGCAAAGCCTCGGAGTCTGGCTGCGCCACGTCGCCACTGACCGGATCTCGGTGGATGGCGCATCGGACCATCTGGTCAGCGAAGCCGTCTATCTGCACGACCCCGAGGGCAATGGCATCGAGGTCTATGCCGACCGGCCCCGCGCGCAATGGGATATCGACGGCAAGCAGATAACAATGAGCACCGAACAGCTCGATATTCCCTCGTTGCTGGATCTGGCGCCTGAAAAGAGCTGGGCCGGGGCGCCGGCCGGACTGATCGTTGGTCATATGCATCTGCAGGTGGGCGACAATGCCATCGCAGAGCCGTTCTACTCGGGCGTCCTGGGCACCGACATCACGGCGCACTATCCGGGTGCCAGCTTCTATGGTGCGGGCGGCTATCATCACCAGCTGGCGACCAATATCTGGTCGAGCCGCGGCGCCGGCCCCATCCCGCAGAACCAGACCGGCCTTGTCGGCTTCGAACTTCTGGCCGACGACGACGCGCAGCGCAGCGCCATTCTCGAGCGGGCGCAATCGAACCAAACCACGATCACCGACCCTTGGGGTCTTGCGATCACCCTCAACGTCGCCAGGGAGAGCTGAGCCATGCTCGTCAACGGAAAGTGGAGCGCCAATTGGCAGCCGGTGCAGGCCAAGGACGAAAAGGGTGGTTTCGTGCGCCAGACCTCGAGCTTCCGCAACTGGATCACCCCAGACGGGAGCACCGGGCCAACCGGGGAAGGCGGATTTGCTGCCGAAGCAGGACGCTATCATCTCTATGTGGCACTGATCTGCCCCTGGGCCTCCCGCACCATCATCGCGCGGAAGCTCAAGGGCCTGGAAGACGTCATCTCCATCTCCGTGGTGGAGCCTGAACTGTCCGACCAGGGATGGCGCTTTGCCATGCCGGACCCGATCAACGGCGCAACCTACATGCACGAGATTTATACCAGGGCCGATCCGCAGATCAGCGGCCGCGCCACCGTGCCGGTGCTGTGGGACAAGCAGCGCAATACCATCGTCAACAATGAGAGCGCCGACATTCTGCGCATGCTCAATTCGGGCTTTGGCGGCCTGGCTTCCGACGCCTACGATCTCTATCCGGATACACTGCGCACCGAGATAGACGCGCTGAACGACTATATCTATCCGCGCCTCAATAACGGGGTGTACCGCGCCGGCTTTGCCACCACGCAACTGGCCTATGACGAGGCTTTCGCCGATGTGTTCACGGCACTCGATGCGCTGGAAGAGCGGCTTGCGGGCAAGGCGTACCTGTTGGGGGATGTGCTCACCGAAACCGACATTCGCGCCTTTGTAACGCTGGTGCGGTTCGACGCGGCCTATTACGGGCTGTTCAAGACCAACCTCAAGCGTATTGCCGACTACCCCAATCTGCAGGCCTATATGCTGCGCGTACTGGATATTCCGGGGGTGCGGGAAACGGTGAATATCGACCATATCAAGCGCGGCTATTATTCGATCAAGTCGCTCAATCCCAATGGCATAGTCCCGCGGGGGCCAGATATTGCCGGGCTCGATAGGGTGGCGCGCTGATCGGAGCGGGAACAGCTGCGTTCGCGGCTATCCCCACACCGCGCGAGTGGTCGGTCCCGGCGGGAACTGTCAGGCAGCGCGCTCAATGGCGAGATAGGCGTCGGGCTTGGCGAACATAACCCGATCGCGCCCATCGTCCTTGGCGGCATAGAGGGCGCTGTCGGCGCGCTTGAACGCAGCCTTCCAGTTCGGCTCCTCCGAGAGCACAAGGCTGACGCCGACGCATAGCGTCACCAACCGGTCAACGCCGCACAGCCGCCAATCGCGCTCCGAACAGGCAAGACGAATACCATGCGCCAGGGCGCCCGCCTCGGCCATGCTGAGCCGCGGAATCAACACAGCAAATTCTTCGCCGCCAAAGCGCGAGATAACAGCAGTGCCCGGCAGGATGGAGCGCAGGATATCGGCCAGCCCTGCCAGCACCAGATCGCCGGCCTCATGGCCAAAATCATCATTGATCAGCTTGAAGCGATCGACATCAACCAGCAATATAGCAGCCCCCTGTCCCATCGGGGTCATGGGGGCAGCGACCGCGTCGAAGCCGCGCCGGTTGAGCAGGCCGGTCAGCGGGTCACGTTCGGCCGCGCTGCGATAGCCGGCCAACATCTGAGAGACAATCGATCCCATGGCCGCCAAAGCAAAGCCGACGCTCAGCACGCCTACGGCGACCTGGTTGTAATAGGCATAGGACGAGGCCGCAAAATCGGACAGTGCCGGGCTGATACCCACCAGCACGTTGAAGATGAAGAGACGCACGATAATGTCGAGCACGACAATGCCTGCCACCGCGACGAGCACGCGATCGGGCAAGGTATGGGCGCGCCAAATAACGGAAGCGAGCGGCACGCCGAGCAGTATGGCAACAGAGATGTCCGCGACCGTCAGTTCCAGCGGGAGACTGGCAAAGCCCTCGACGGCCACGATGACCATGGCGTAGGCCAGGAGCGCGAAGATAATACGCGGGGCAATCATGCGCGGCGCACGGAAGTGAAGCAGCAGCGCATCGCCGTAGCAATAAAAGGAAACCAGAAAGGCCGCATTGGCAAGTAGCGATTGCAGGGCGAAAGGGAGAGGCAATATGGGCGCAATGAAGCCTAGCGCGCCGAACAGGAAAGCCAGCCCCCAGGCGCGCGCGGACTTTGGTCCTGACCAGCCAACGGCCAGAAAGGTGATCGCGAACAGGATCATCGTCGAGGGAAGCAGAAACGCGAAGTGGTCCATGGGCCCGGCCAGTGTGGTCGCAAGCCTCAAGTGCTGCCATTCAATCCTACAAACAATGCCGTTAAAAAAGCGGTTCGATGGCGATGACAACTGGCGCCAAAGCGAACGGCGCCCCGAAGGGCGCCGTCGCTGTTTTCAGTGGCCGACCGGGGCCATGCCGCCAGGCGCCACCTCCGGCTTGCGCACGAAAAAGGCGGCCACCACCATGGCCAGCGAGATGATGGCACCGCACAGGAAACCGGCGCGAATACCGGCGGCCAGCGCGTCAACGCCACCGAGCCCTTCGGCGATGCCGGATGCTGTTCGCAGGCTCATCACTGCAACGAAGAGCGCGATACCGGCAGCACCGGCAACCTGCTGGACCGAACCCAGAATGGCGCTGGCGTGGGAGTAAAGCGGCATCGGCACCGACCCCATGGACGAGGTAAAGAGCGGGGTGAATGTCAAGGCCAGGCCGAAGCTCAACGTGATGTGACCGGCAACCACGGCCCAGACCGGAGTGTACTGGCTGACGAAAGTCAGTGCCCACATGACGGCGGAGACCAGGATCACGCCCGGCACCAGCAATGGGCGCGGGCCAATCTTGTCGTAGAGCCGACCGACGATCGGCCCCATCAGCCCCATGAGCAGGCCGCCCGGCAGCAGCAGCATACCAGTCTGCAGCGTGTCGAGGCCAAGCACGCTTTGCGTATAGATCGGCAGCAGGATGGAGGAACCGAGCAGCGCCACCATGGCAATGGCCATGGTGATCAGCGCCATGGTGTAATTGCGATGCTGGAGCGTGCGCAGATCGAGGAGCGCCTTGTTGTCCTTGGCGAGATTGTTCTGACGCCGGATGAACACCACCATTGCAACGACGCCAACCACGATGGGCAGCCAGGCCGGAATGGCCGAACCATGCTCGGCGCCTTCACCAAGGCTGGAGAGGCCATAGACGATGCCACCAAAGGCAAGGGCCGAGACGATGACCGAGAACACATCCAGCGGCGCATAGCGCGGATTTGAGACATTGCGGATGCGCATGGCGCCGAGCACCAGCGCACCGATGGCGATGGGCAGCGTGAAGTAGAACATGAAGCGCCAGTCGAAATGCGCCAGGATGAAGCCGCCAATGGTCGGGCCGATAGCGGGAGCCACCGACATGACGATGGAGATATTGCCCATGGTCTTGCCACGGCCCTCTGGCGGCACCAGGGTCATGACCGTGGTCATCAGCAAGGGCATCATGATCGCGGTGCCGGTGGCCTGCACCACGCGGCCGAAAATCAACAGTTCGAGCCCCGGCGCCAGCGCACAGATCAGCGTGCCCACGGAAAACACGGACATGGCGATCATGTAGATCGGGCGAGTGTTGATGCGCTGGAGCAGGAAACCGGTGACTGGAATGACGACTGCCATGGTCAGCAGGAACGCCGTGGTCAGCCACTGCGCGGCGCTGGCTGTCACTTCGAGATCCTTCATGAGGTGGGGAATGGCCACGCTCATGATGGTCTCGTTGAGAAATACCACGAAGGTCGATACGAGCAGGATGGCGATCACCAGCCGATTGCGCGCAGCATTGTCGGGGTGGTGCGGCGCGCTGGTCGGCGCGGCGTCCATGGTTGCGTCCATTGTCATCTCAGTCCCTCATGGCTGTGCGTGTCGGCAAGACGACGGAGCGACCCATCGGCTTTCGACACCGCTTCCAAAAAATTCGTGACAGACCCTGTCAGCAACAAATCGGGCGCACGCGAAACCGAGATGGGATCGGGATCGCGGGATAAGGCGCAGGACAATGTGTTAACGGGTGGGCCGGCCCAGGCGCGGTTGTCTACGCCAGTGCGGCTGGGCCGTAAAGTCTTGTAATGCAGGCCGGCCATGCCGATATGGTAGGCAGGAAAGGTCACCCAAACAAGTTCGTTCTTGTTTTGTTCTCGTGTTGCTGTTAAGTCTTTTGCGTGTCGGAAGGCAGCGATTCTGCCGCCGTCGCAGGCAGGAGAACACGAAATGGCCCTCTATCAGGCCCCATCCTTCGAAGCCCTGGAACGCTTGAGCCGCAGCCGCGACGCCGACCTGGCGCGGCGCGAGCTGGAAAATCCGGACCGTATTCGCGGCCGCGGTGCGCAATCGAACCGCACGGGCCGGTTCGAGGTGCACCAGCGTGAAGGCTTTGACGATGGCTGGAACAATGTGGAGCCCCTGCCGGTGTTCGAGACCATCGAGCACACTGAGCGCGCCAAGAGCATCATCACCACCAATGACAGCCCCGATATCGGTTTTGATCGCTCGATCAACGCCTATCGCGGCTGCGAGCATGGCTGCTCCTACTGCTTTGCGCGGCCCACCCATGCCTATCTCGGCCATTCGGCCGGGATCGACTTCGAGCGCGATATTTATGTGAAGACCAACGCCGTGGAGGCATTGCGCGCCGAATTGGGGGCAAAGTCCTACCGGCCCAAGCCTATTGCCATGGGCACCAATACCGATCCCTATCAGCCGGCCGAGCGCAAGCACAAGCTGACGCGCGGCATTCTGGAGGTGATGCTGGAGACCAGGCATCCAGTGATGATTACCACCAAGTCAGCCCTGATCCTGCGCGATCTGGACCTGCTCACCAAGCTGGCCAAGCTCAACCTGGTGAAGGTGGCGATTTCGGTGACGTCGATGGATCACAAGCTCAGCCGCAAGATGGAGCCGCGCGCTTCCTCGCCTGCACGGCGGCTGGAAGCCATCCGCGTCTTGTCGGAGGCCGGCGTGCCCACCGCCATTTTCGCCTCGCCGATGATCCCTGCGATCAACGACATGGAGCTCGAACGCATTCTCGATGCCGGCAAGGCGCAGGGTGCCGTCAGCGCACAGATGATCCTGCTGCGGCTGCCGGGCGAAGTGCGCGACGTGTTCCGCGAATGGCTGCTGCGCCATTTCCCCGACCGGGTGCGCCATGTGCTGTCGCTGGTGCGCGACACACGCGGCGGCAAGGATTACGATTCCCGCTGGGGCACGCGCATGACCGGCGAAGGCCCTTATGCCACCCTGCTGCGCCAGCGCCTCGACAAGGCCCGGGAGCGGCTGGAACTCGACGCCAAATTGCCGCCGCTGCGCATCGACCTGTTCGAGGCCCCGACGCTGGAAAGCCGACAGATGAGCCTGTTCTGAAAAGACAAGGTCGGCGCGACTGCAAGGCTCGGGCCCGCGGGTCGGCCCTTAGTACTCCGCCACCTTTCGCGCATAGATGTCCATGAAGTCGAGCGAAGCAAGGACACCTTGCAGGGACAGGCGCACCTCGAGCGGCTGATCGCGGCCGGTAAGGGGCACAGAAAGGGTGACTGCATTGCGGTTTTTCATCTTGTCGATGATCCCGGTCTCGACCACATCATCGGTGATGAAGAACTGATTAATGGTGTTGAAACGGGTTTCGATGCCGGAGCCCATGGGCAGGCTGATGGGAGGCTCACCACCGAAGCGCAGTTCCATGGGACGGGTGGGGTCATAATCGCCCTCCTCGCCGGCAATGGTAATGGCAAGGTCGAGCTTGCCGTCGAGGCGATTGCGAACAAGGGTCAGCTTGTAGGAGGGCAAATTGGCGCCGTTGAGCGTTTGGCTACCGGTGCTGGCAAAGCAGGAATAGCCGTAGAAATCGGTGGCGTCCTCGTCGATCTTGTCGGGACAGGCCGCCAGCCAGTCGCGATTATATTCGCGCCATTCGCCATAGGGGTGGTGAAACGGGGCCGCCACGGCGGGCATGGCCATAAGCAGGCCGACGGCAAAGCATGTCGCTAGGCGCATTGTTGTCTCTCAATCGCTTTGCCCCCCGGCACGGACTCTTATATCAGGGTCAATGTGCTGGGAAAATGGAGGCGACGCCATGGACATCGAAAAGCTTGGCCCCCTGACGCTGGCCTTTTTGCCCAGTGAAGGGCCGCTGCAGGGCAGCGAAGCGGATGCTGTCGACATTATCGGCAACACCTATGGGACCGGCGCCGAGATGGTGGTGGTGCCGGTGGGCCGGCTGGTGCCGGAATTTCTCCAACTCGACACGCGCGTTGCCGGGCTGTTTTTCCAGAAGATGCAGAATTACAGCCTGCGGCTGGCCGTGATCGGCGATATTTCCGAACGCATGGCCGCCAGCAAGGCGCTTCGCGACTTCGTCGGCGAAACCAACCGCATCGGCCACCATTTATTCGTCCCTGACCGGGCGGCGCTGGTCGCCGCGCTCGAGCGAGGGCGCTGATGGCAAGGCGTTTGCGACCAGAGGGCGACGATCTTTTCGCCACCATGCCCGAGACCCCGGACTTTTCGCATGAAACCATGCTGATCGAGCGCGGCGCACGGATCGTGGCGGGCGTCGATGAGGCCGGACGCGGTCCGCTCGCGGGCCCCGTCGTGGTGGCGGCCGTGCATCTCGACCCGCACAATATTCCGGCCGGGCTCAACGATTCCAAAAAGCTCAATGCTGCCCAGCGCGAGGCACTCTATGCCGAGATCATGGCAAGCAGCGCGGTGGCCATAGCCAGCGCACCACCGGGTGAAATCCTCAGCCTTAACATTCGAGGCGCGACGCTTGCCGCCATGGCACGGGCCGTGCGCGCCCTGCCCTGTGCGGCCGATCGGGTGCTGGTCGATGGACGTGACGTGCCGCCGGGGCTGCCCTGCCCCGGCCTGGCGCTGATCGGTGGTGACGGACGTAGCGTGTCGATTGCCGCAGCCTCCATCATCGCCAAGGTGACGCGCGACCGCATGTGCGCAATCATGGATTGCGACACACCGCAATTCGGCTTTGCCGGTCACAAGGGCTATGGAACTGCCGCGCATTTGAACGCGCTCAACACACATGGACCCTGCCGCCACCACCGGAACGGGTTTGCGCCGGTTACGGCGTTGCTGATGCGGCGGACAACGGTTGTGGTTGCCGGTTAACCCCTCGCTAACCCCTTGCGAACGCTCCATTAACCCTGACGGGCTATAACGGGACTGTTAGTACTGCGTTAGGGTTAAGTGTATGTTGCGTACCGCGCGTACGGCCCGCAAGGCCGATGCGGAGAGGGAGGCGACCCGCCTTCCAATCGACACCATTCTCGTGGGCGATTGCATCGACCACATGAATGCCTTGCCGGCCGGCTCCGTCGATCTGATCTTCGCCGATCCCCCCTATAACCTGCAGCTGGCGGAGGGCCTGACCCGCCCCGACCAGTCCAAGGTTGATGCGGTGGACGACGACTGGGACAAGTTTGACAGCTTTGCCCATTACGATGCCTTTACCCGCGGCTGGCTGCGCGCTGCCCGCCGGGTGCTCAAGCCCGATGGCGCCATCTGGGTCATCGGCAGCTACCACAATATTTTCCGCGTCGGCACCGCGCTTCAGGATCTGGACTACTGGATGCTGAACGACGTCATCTGGCGCAAGGCCAATCCCATGCCCAATTTCCGTGGCACGCGCTTTACCAATGCGCATGAAACGCTGATCTGGGCGGCGAAAAGCCAGAAGAGCCGCGTCACCTTCAATTATGAAGCCATGAAGCTGGCCAATGACGACACGCAGATGCGCAGCGATTGGCTGTTTCCCATCTGCACCGGGGCCGAGCGGCTGAAAAACGAGGACGATGGCAAGGTCCATCCGACCCAGAAGCCCGAAGCGCTGCTGTTCCGCATTCTCAATGCCACGACCAAGCCGGGCGATATCGTGCTCGACCCGTTCTTCGGCACCGGCACCACCGGGGCGGTGGCGCGCAAACTGGGCCGGCATTTCATCGGCATCGAGCGTGAACCAGCATATATCGAAGCTGCCCGCACCCGCATCGCCACCATCCGTCCGGGGGTATTCGAGGCGCTGCAGTCGGTGACGCCGAAACGCAAGGAAGTGCGCATTCCCTTCGGCTCATTGGTCGAGCAAGGACTTATTGAACCGGGCGCGCAACTCTTCGACTTAACGAAACGTTACTCTGCCATGGTTCGTGCAGACGGCTCGCTCGTCTCGGGTCCACACCAGGGGTCGATCCACAAGGTCGGCGCGCTGGTCCAGGGAGCCGAGGCATGCAACGGGTGGACCTTCTGGCATCACGACTTCCTTGGCGTCGCCGAGCCCATCGACACCCTTCGGGCCAGCGTTCGTCAAAAACTTGATTTGCTTTCTGCCTGATCCTGACCTCCAATCACGTCTCAGGCTCTATCCACTGGCCGCCGGTTTGCCCCGGCGGCCTTTTTCTTTGCGCAATCGGCCAGTCAGGCGCCTTGAGCATGCGCCTCCCATTCGCGGCGCAAAATGGCGTATTGCATGGTGTTTTCGTAGATGGGCCTACCATCGGCATCGTTCATGAACGTCACATATTCGATAAACATGCCTTCACGCCGCATGCCCAGTTTTTCGCACAAACGCTGCGAGGCGACATTGTGATCCTCGACATAGGCATAGATGCGCCGCGCATTCTGCTCTTGGAAAAGCTGCGCTAAAAACGCCTTGGCCGACTCGAAGGCATAGCCCTTTCCCGAGAAAGCGGGATTGAAATTCCAGCCGACCGAGATCGTGTCCGGCACAGCAGCGAACGGGTCTTCTTCGACATGGGCGAAAAGATCGCCGATCACCTCACCGGTCTGCTTGAGACACACGGCAATATAGCCATCTTCGGCAGCGCGCTTGCTCACCTCGATTTCCGCCGCCGCCAGATCGGCAAGCTTTAGCGAGAGGAAGCAGCCGGCCGTGGGCGCCTCGAGATAGGCGAGCAGCGCCGGGGCATCACCATCGCGAAATTTCCGCAGGGTCAGGCGCTCGGTTTGGATGGCTTGCATTTCTTCGTCTTTCAATCTTTGTGAGTGACATCTCGTCACCCATCAAGCCCGGCCGCAGCCAGCACTTTCCGGAATAGCGTCGGCAAAGCCTCGCCGCCCAATAGCGCAGGTTCGCTCCACCAGCCACCGTCCAACCCTTCGGGTGGCACCACAGCCGACCACACTTCGAGTTCTAATCGAAAGTGGGTGAAAATATGGACCACCTGCCCGCGATGCCGCCAGTTTGCAGGCAGTGGGTATATGGGATCGACGAGATCGGCGCTCCATTCCGAGGTCGGCACCTCGGTCATGCCCGCCAGCAGGCCCTTGCCGGGACGCGACTGCAGATACACATCGCCCGCTGCGTCCAGCATGACAAAGGCGTGGCCTTTTCGGACGGGGCGCTCGGCCTTGGCCGGCTTGATCGGATAGAGCAGCGGATTGCCCTCGCGCGCGGCCATGCACCCTGGCTGAAGCGGACAGATGAGGCAGGAGGCGTTGCGCGGCGCGCAGATGGTGGCGCCGAGATCCATCATGGCCTGCGCGAAATCGCCGGCGCGGTGGGGCACCGCGACCTGCAAAGCCGCGCGTAACTGCTCCTTGGCATCGCGCACCGGCACGGAAAGGGCATAATAGCGGGCCAGCACACGATCGAGATTGCCGTCCAGCACGGCGACGGGCTCGTCGAAGCAGATGGCGGCGATGGCAGCGCTGGTATAGGCGCCGATCCCCGGCAGGCTCTGCAAAGCGACGGAACTTGTCGGAAACACGCCGCCATGGTCGCGAACGACAGTGACGGCACAGGCGTGGAGGTTTCGCGCCCGGGCGTAATAGCCGAGACCCGCCCATTCGCGCAGGACCGAATCCAGCGGCGCATTGGCCAGGTCAAAAACCGTCGGCCAGAGGCTGGTGAAGCGGACAAAATAGGATTTGACCGCCGCCACGGTGGTTTGCTGCAGCATGACCTCGCTCAGCCATATCTTATAGGGGTCCGGCTTGACGCCGGTTCTGCGGTCGGCAGGCGAAACGCGCCAAGGCAGATCGCGTGCATGCAGATCATACCAAGCGAGGACGGCAGACGAATCGAGGGCATGCGGGGACGAAAGGGGCATGGGCGTGGATATCGTCTTGTGGCCGCTGCCGACAAGCCGGACGCTGAGCGGACAGGATCAACCTTGCATGACATGGGCGGCAACAGTACTGCCTAGACATGGCCGAAACCCCGCCCGAACCGAAGCGCCGCAACAAATCCGTCAGCATTGCCGACGCGATTGGGCATGCGCTCGATCCGGTGCTGAAGAAGCGCGGCTTTGCCGGTCGCGACATCATCACCCATTGGGCGGCCATCGCGCCGCCGCCATTCGACAAGACCACCCTGCCCGACAAGCTCAGCTGGCCGCGCGGGGCCAGTGGCGCCGAAGGGGCGGTATTGGTATTGCGCTGCGCTCCGGGCCAGGCGCTGTTCGCCCAGCATGCAGCGCCCGAGATCGCGCAGGCGGTCAACCGCTATTTCGGCTATCTGCTGGTGGCCGATGTCAGATTGTCTGCCGAGCCGTTCAGTCCCGGTTCAGGCCAGAAGCGGCATAAACCTCATCAACCGAGCCAGAGCGAAGTCGCAAAGGTCGGCGCTGTGACCGACAAGGTCCAAGACAGCGATCTGCGGGAAGCGTTGCGGGCCCTGGGCCTGGCGCTCTCCGGCAGATCGGAACAGAACGGCGGATAGACTGTTCACCCCCAAGTGATAATTGTGCCTACTTGCCGACAAGTTCCGCCCGTGTAGTGTCGCGCACAAAGAAAAACAGGAGCCTCCCCGTGAATTTCACTCGCCGCGACACTCTAATTCTCGCTGCTGCCGCTTCGGCGCTGAGCTTGTGCGGTGTCGTCACCGCTCAAGCGGCCGAAGGTGACGTGGTCGACGTCGCCAAGCTGATGGCCCCGGCGGGCGATATTCCCGACAAGGTGCAGGGCAATCCCGACGCCCCCGTTACTGTCATCGAATATGCCTCCCCGACCTGCCCGCATTGCGCGCAGTTCCACAACGAGGTCTATGAGCCGTTCAAGGCCGCCTATGTCGATACCGGCAAGGTGAAATTCATCCTGCGCCCCTTCGTGCGCAACGTGCTCGACGCCGCCATCTTCATGCTGGCGGAAGCGGCCGGTCCCGAGCAGTACAATAATGTGCTCGCCACCTATTTCCGCACCCAGAACAATTGGGGCACCTCGGCCACGCCGCGCGACGCCATCTTCGATATTGCCAAGCAGCTCGGCTTTACCCAGGAAAGCTTCGACACCGCCTTGACGAATCAGGCCCTGTTCACCGGGATGGAAGCGCAGCGCGACCAGGCGCTCGACGAATTCGGCATGACGGGCACACCGACTTTCTATGTCAACGGCAAGACGCTTTCGGGGGCCAAGACGCTCGAGCAGCTCGCTGCCGAGATTGATCCCCTCGTGCCTGCTGACTTCGTTGCCCCGGCTGCGACCACCGAGCAGCCCGCCGCAGGTGCAATGGCTCCGGCAACCGACACGATGGCCCCTGCCAATACGATGGCGCCAGCCAACACCATGGCACCGGCGACCGACAGCATGGCCCCGGCCCCTGCGCAGCAGTAATTCCGACGTCGCCTTCTCCCCTGCATGGGGAGAAGGCAATTTCGCGGATGACGGGCTTTTCGCCGCCTCCGCCGCCAAGACCATTCATGCAATGCGCCGCGTCCCCTTGCCCCTCCCCGGAGGACGCAAGAAATGAAGTTCACGCGGCTCAAGCTTCACGGCTTCAAATCCTTTTGCGATGAGACGGTCCTGGTCATGGAACCGGGGCTGACCGGCATTGTCGGACCCAATGGCTGCGGCAAGTCCAACCTCGTCGAAGCCATGCGCTGGGTCATGGGAGAAAGCTCCTATAAGGCCATGCGCGCGTCGGGCATGGACGACGTGATCTTTTCCGGCTCGGGCAATCGCCCCGGCCGCAACAGCGCCGAAGTCACCCTGGTGCTGGACAATTCCGACCGCACCGCTCCGGCAACGCTCAACACCGCCGATGTGCTCGAGGTCACGCGCCGGATCGAGCGCGAACAGGGCTCAGTCTATCGCGTCAACGGCAAGGATGTGCGCGCCCGCGACGTGCAATTGCTGTTCGCCGATGCTTCGACCGGCTCGCGTTCCCCGTCCATGGTGCGGCAGGGGCAGATCGGCGAGCTGATTGCCGCCAAACCGACCGCTCGCCGCGCTTTGCTCGAAGAGGCGGCCGGCATTTCTGGCCTGCATTCGCGCCGGCACGAAGCCGAACTGCGCCTGCGCGCCGCCGAAGGCAATCTCGAGCGCGTCGATGACATCATTGCGCAAATTGAAACGCAGCTCGAAACGCTGAAGCGCCAGGCTCGACTGGCGACACGTTATCGCGCGCTGTCCGGCGACATCCGCCGCACCGAGGCAACGCTTTACCACATTCGCTGGGTGGCCGCCCGCGCCGCGGAAAAGGAAACCGAAGCGGCCCAGGCGGTGCTGGTGCGGCAATTGGCCGATGCTACCCATTCAGAGCACGAGGCCCAGAAACGGCTCGCTGAAGCCGAGGCGGCGCTGACGCCCCTGCGCGAAAAGGAGGCGGTGGCCGGGGCAATTCTGCAGCGCTACACGATTCTGGCCGAGCAATTGGCCGATGAAGCGCGGCGCATGAGCCAGCGCCGGGTGGAACTGGAAGAACGGTTGCGCCAGATCGCGGCCGATGGCGCACGTGAACGGGAGCTGGTGGCGGAGAGCGAATCGACGCTGGCCATTTATCTCGAGGAGCAGGAAGCGCTGCGCGAGGAGCAGGAAGAGGCGCAGGAGGCCTTCGAAGCGGCCAGCGGAGTGACCGAGGCGGCGCGCGCCGCGGTGATCGAGGCCGAGGCCGAGACGCGAAAGGCAACCGAGGCCCTGGCGCAATTGCGCAGCCGTCGGGCCCAGGCCTTGCGCGTGGCCCAGGACGCTGAAGCCCGCCTGTCTCGACTGGCGCAGGAACGCGCTGGGGTTGCCGCCGAACTCAGCCGCATTGCCGAGGTGCTGGACGCCGACGAGACGGTCACGGCCTGCCGCGAAGCGCTCGAAACCGCACGGGCAGACGCGGCCGAGGCCGAAGCCATTGCGCTGGAGGCCGAGGAAGAATCGGCCATTGCCCAGGCGCGGCTCGATGATGCCCGCCCCAGGCTGGCCGAACTCGACGCGCTGGTGAGCGGGCTCGAGGCTGAGGCATCGACCTTGGGCAAGATGCTCAATATCGGCGCCAGCCTATGGCCTGCTATTGTCGATGAATTGCAGGTGCAATCCGGCTACGAAACGGCGCTGGGTGCGGCGTTGGGCGATGATCTCGAAGCCTCATCCGATGCCGGGGCGCCGATGCACTGGTCGATCGCCATTGAGGGCTATGACGACCCGCCGCTCCCGCAGGGCGCCGAGCCGTTGTCGCGCTATGTCTCCGGCACGCCGCTGCTGAAGCGCCGGCTCGATCAGATCGGGCTGGTCGATGCAGTGGATGGGCCGGGGCTGATGACAGCGTTGTGGCCGGGCCAGCGGCTGGTGACGATCGAGGGTGCGCTCTGGCGTTGGGACGGCTTTGTCGCTGCGGCAGACGCACCGACAGCGGCAGCACAGCGCTTGGCCCAGCGCAATCGGCTGGCGGAGCTGGACGAGGAAATCGCGCGCGCCAAGGCTGAGCGCAATGCGTGGCGACGCGATATCGACATACTGACCAACGCGCTCGATGAGCGACGCCACGAAGAGCGAACGCGCCGCGAGGATTGGCGCAAGGCCCAGCATGCCATCGGCGCGGCGCAGATCGCCTTGGACCAGGCGCAGCGGGCGTTGGGCGAATTCGCCAGCCGCCGCTCGGCGCTTGAAGAAGCGTTGCAGCGGATCACCTCCAGCCAGGAGGAAGCAGAGGCCGCCCGCGCCGAGGCCGAAGACATGCTGGCAGAGGCCGGCGACGAGGACGAATTTGCGGCCGCCGCCGAAGACGGACAGCGCCGCTTGTCCGGTCTGCGGGAGCGGGCCGAGCAGGCTCGGCTCAATCTCGGCACGGTGGAGGCTGCCACGCGCATGCGAAGCGCCCGCCTTGATCAGCTAACCCGCGACGCCGCCGCCTGGCAGCGCCGCCGCGATGGCGCCCAGGCGCAGCTCGATACGCTCGACCAGCGCACCCGCGAGGTGGAGGCGCAGCTGGCCGGCATTACCGAGGCACCGGAAGGCTTTTCGAGCCGCAAGGCCCAGCTCGACGACCAGATCGAAGACGCGCAGATCGACTACAAGGAGGCCGGGGACCGGCTCTCGGCCGCGCAAACCGCCTGGCGCGACGCCGACCGTGCAGTCAAGTCAGCCGGCGATGGGCTCAACGATGTCCGTATCGAGCTGACGCGTATCGACGAGCGCCTCAAGGGCTTCATCACCCAACGCCAGCAGATCGAGCGGCAGACCGAAGAATCGCTTGGCATTCCGGCGAGCAAGACGCTCGAAGCCTCGGGTATTCGCGCGGAAGAGGCCCTGCCCCCCGAAAGCCCGACCGAGCAGAAGCTGGAACGACTCAAGGCGGAGAGGGAGCGCCTGGGCGGCGTCAATCTTTCGGCCGAAAAGGAAGCCGAAGAAGTCCAGGAAAAGCTCGACAAGATGGTGGCGGACCGCGACGACATCATCGAGGCCATCGCCAAGCTGCGCAGCGCCATTTCCTCGCTCAACCGCGAAGGCCGCGCGCGGCTCAATGAGGCTTTCGGCAAGGTCAATGCCTATTTCCAGGAGCTGTTCACGACGCTGTTCGGCGGCGGCACGGCCGAGCTGACCTTCGTGGAGAGCGACGACCCGCTGGAAGCCGGGCTGGAGATCATCGCCCGCCCGCCCGGCAAGAAGCCCCAGACCATGACGCTGCTGTCCGGCGGCGAACAGGCGCTGACCGCCATGAGCCTGATTTTTGCGGTTTTTCTCACCAATCCAGCGCCGATCTGCGTCCTCGACGAGGTCGATGCGCCGCTCGATGACGCCAATGTCGAGCGCTTCTGCAATCTGCTCGACAATATGCGCCAGCGCACCAATACGCGTTTTATGGTCATTACGCACAATCCCATCACCATGAGCCGCGTCGACCGCCTGTTCGGCGTGACCATGGCCGAACGCGGAGTGAGTCAGCTGGTGTCGGTGGATTTGACCACCGCAGAGGGTTTTCTCGAGGCGGTGTAGCCGGCGCTACAGGGTGAGGCGGGCTTCCAGTTCGGAAATGATCTGGCGCGCGTCCTGCAGTTCGGCGCGCAGTTGCGCGTTTTCCCGGCGCAGGGTTTCGATGTCTTCATGGATGGCTGTCGGCGCTGCTATATTGGCCTCCGGAGCACCGGCGGAAAGAATCCGGGCATGAAGAGCCGCGAGATAGTCGAGATCGTCCGGATAGGACTGGCCGGCACGCGCCTCGGCAAGAATGCGTTCGAGATCGGCCGAAGTGTCCTCGTTCATCTCTCCGGTAGCCAGCAACTCGCTGACCAGACGCTCGACTTCCGACAGATCCATCATGCTTTTCCTGTTTTGCTGACATTCACCTCCTGCATTGCCTCAATCGGAAGCAACACACAACCTCAACGGCGCCATGCCTTGGCTGCCTCAGGCGGCCGGCTTGCGCGCGCCGATTGCGGCGAGCAGAGAACAGATCGCAGCCGGAGGCCCACCAAGCAGGCCCCAGAACAGGACCAGCGGCGACCACAGGCCGAACAGCACGACCGGAACGGCAATCGGTACGAAGCTGAAGAGAAATCCCACCACCAGCATGATCGCTGGCCGAAATGGCAGGCTTTTCTCCTCGAGCACCTGGTCGACGCCAGCTGCAGCAATGAATGGCAGGCATCCCATGGCGAGAGCAGGTGGGTAAACAACCACGAGAAACAATGGATCGAAGGCATCCAAAGTGTCACTCGCCAGCACGAACCTAAGAACGCACAAGGATAGAAAGGGGCCAAGAAGGCAGAATAACAGCAGCCGCTTTTTGCTCATGGGGGCCTCCGCTCATGCCTTCCCTATCGCTTCGATCCTGAACGGGAGCTGACATCCGCAGACACCCAGCAGGGACCAAGAATCCCCCAAGCGCGCCATGACTCTGCCACGATCACGGTGTGGACAGCATGCCGCACCCCGGAAATGGTTCGAATACCGCTGAAAATACAAAGGCTTATGCCTTTTCAATGCGCCTTGACACCTTTTGGGGCCACCACTATGTTGCGCCCAACTTGAAGGGCAGCCCGGAATCCCCGGGGAATGCGGCCGGCCGGAGGAAGCAGCGGGTGACCAAGCCGTCTGACGACCAGGGTAAAGCCGCACATGCTCGAGAGGCGACGCGCGATCTTGCATCGCGTATTGCTTCGGCCAAGCGGGAGCGGGATCTGGAGGACAACAGAGCCTCGAGGGACGCTTCCCCGGAAATGACCGGTCTGGCGCGCGGCCTGCGCATCGGCACCGAGTTCATCGCCGCGGTTCTGGTGGGTGCCGGCATCGGCTACCTGATCGACCTTGGCCTGGGGACCAGCCCCTGGGGTTTGCTCATCCTTTTGCTGATGGGCTTCGCCGCTGGAATCCTGAACGTCATCCGCGTGGTGACGGAAATGAACGCCGCATCGCCTGCCCCGAAGGGTGCCGACCTCGGTCCCGACGCGGAAGACGAAGAGCGGAATGAGAATTGATGACGATTAGAGGGCTCCATGGCCGGTACTGACCCGATCCACCAGTTTGTCATCTATGACATTGCCAAGCTTTTCACCATTGGTGGTGACGGCACCGAAGGTTCTGGCACGACCATCGCCTTTACCAATTCGGCGCTGTTCATGGTCCTCACCGTGGCGACCATCGTCGCCTTCCTGCTGCTGACCACCTCCGGCAAGAAGCTGATCCCGACCCGTGCGCAGCTCGTGTCCGAACTGCTCTACGAGTTCGTGGCAGGAATGGTGCGAAGTTCGGCAGGCACCGCCGGCATGAAGTTCTTCCCGCTGGTGTTCTCGCTGTTCACCTTCATCTTCGTGGCAAACATGTTCGGCATGGTGCCATACTTCTTCACCGTCACCAGCCACATCATCGTCACCTTCGCCCTCTCGATGCTGGTTTTCGTGACCGTCATCGTCTATGGCTTCGTCAAGAACGGCCCGAAATTCCTCAAGCTGTTCGTGCCTGCCGGTGTTCCCGGCTATATCCTTCCCATCGTGACGCCGATCGAGGTCATCTCCTTCCTCTCGCGTCCGATCAGCCTCTCGGTCCGTCTGTTCGGCAACATTCTTGCCGGTCACATCACACTCAAGGTCTTTACCGGCTTTGCCGTGATGATGATCGCCGGACTGGGTGCCGTCGGCTGGGTCGCCTCCATCCTGCCGATCCTGATGGCAATTGCCCTCACCGGTCTCGAGTTTCTCGTCGGTTCAGTTCAGGCCTATGTCTTTGCGGTCCTGACCTGCATGTATCTCAACGACGCGATCCACCCCTCCCACTAACCACCAATCTCGGCGGATGGCCCGCCGGAACCCATAGTCGCTTGAAAGGACTTTGAAATGGAAGCTGAAGCCGCGAAGTACATCGGTGCCGGTATTGCTACCTTCGGTATGGCTGGCGCCGCCCTTGGCGTGGCCAACATCTTCGGCAACTTCCTGTCGGGTGCCCTGCGCAACCCGTCGGCTGCTCCGAGCCAGTTCGGTAACCTGATTTTCGGTTTCGCCGTGACCGAAGCTCTGGGCATCTTCTCGTTCCTGGTTGCCCTGATCCTGCTGTTCGTCGCCTAATTCGCGACAGCACGAGACTAACGCGGCCGGGCATCTCGCTCGGCTGCGCTCCCTTCTCCGGTCCTTCGGCCGGATGACCGGATTTAACGGGACCTCGACCAGATGGTAACGCAAGCCTACGCTCAAGAAGCGGAAACCCCGGCAGCAGAACATGCTGTCGATGCTGCTCACGGCACGGACGCCGCCCACGGCGACCCGACCGCTGATACGCATGCCACGACCGAAGCGCATGGCGGTGACCATGGTTCGGGCGTGTTCCCTCCTTTCGATCCCGCGACCTTCCCCAGCCAGCTGGTGTGGCTCGCCATTACCTTCGCCGCACTCTACGTGCTGCTGAGCAAGGTCGCTCTGCCGCGCATCGGCGGGATCCTGGAAAACCGCAAGGCCCTGATCGATGCCGATCTGGCTGCCGCCGACGCGGATCGCCAGAAGACCGACGCTGCCATTGCTGCCTATGAGAAGGCCTTGGCCGATGCCAAGTCCAACGCTCAGGGGATTGCCAACCAGACGCGTGACGCCATCCAGGCGGATCTCGCTGTCAAGCGCACTGCCGTCGAGGCTGATCTCAGCGCCAAGGTTACGGCGGCGGAGGCCCGCATCGCCCAGACCAAGGCCGAGGCCCTCACCCATGTGGACGAGATTGCTGCAGAGACGGCCCAGGCCGTTGTCGGGCAGATCGTCGGCGACGTGTCGGCAGACAGCGTTCGCGCTGCCGTTGCCAAGGTTAAGGGGTAATCGCCATGGCTGAATGGTTGGATAACAGCTTCTTTGCAACGGTCGGCCTCGTCCTCTTCCTGGGCCTGATGATCTATTTCGGCGTGCCGAAGATCATCGCCAAGATGCTGGACGGCAAGATCAAGCAGATCGAGACCGACATCGCGGAGGCCAAGCGCCTGCGTACTGAGGCTGCCGCCCTGCTCGTCGAATACGAACAGAAGCGCGCTGCCGCCGAACGCGAAGCCGAGGGCATCGTGACTGCCGCCAAGCAGGAGGCCGAGCGCCTCACCGTCGAAGCCAAGGCTTCGCTGGAAGATTTGGTGACCCGTCGCACCAAGGCCGTGGAAGACAAGATCGCCCAGGCCGAGGCTCAGGCGCTCGCCGAAGTGCGGTCGCGCTCTGCCGACATCGCCATCGAGGCAGCCCGTGCAGTGCTGTCCGACGAGATGAACAAGAATGGTGGCAAGGTCATCGACGCCGCCATCGCCGATGTCGCAGGCCGGCTGAACTAAGGATCGAACGGTCCACATGAATTTTAAAGGCGGGCAGCGATGCCCGCCTTTTTTGTTTGATGCGAATTGACGAGGCCCCTACCCGACCTCCCCCTCTCACGAGGAGGATAAGAACAGCAGTGGCTCCCAATTGCGAGGACAAGCTGGATGGGCTCCTCCCCCGTCTTCAGGGGGAGGCGGGGTGGGGGCACTTTGGCTGGAAGTCTGGGACTCTGCAGGCGAGTTCCCCGGGCACTGCGGGTTGGATAGCAGAACAATTCTTGACGCAGATTGACGCAAGCAAAAATCTCCACCATGGTGCCGATGACTGCGGGAGAGACTGGCCTTGTGCCGGCGCCGAAGGAGCAACCGCCCCGGAAACTCTCAGGCCAAAGGACCGCAGTCAGGTCAGAAACTCTGGAAAGCAGGCTTAACGGCCTCTCCGAAGGAGCAACCGGTGCTCAGCCGGGAAATCTCTCAGGGCAAGGACAGAGGGGGCACGCATTCCCGCCGTAAGGCGGAGCCTTGTCGTGTCGCCGTCCAGCCAGAGAGAGTTCATGGCCGAAGCCTCCACAGAAGACCTCAAGCAAACCCCACTCTACGATCGTCACGTCGCCGCCGGCGGCCGCATCGTGCCGTTTGGCGGCTATGCCCTGCCGGTGCAGTATCCCACCGGTATCATGGCCGAGCACAAATGGACGCGCGAGCAGGCCGGCCTGTTCGATGTCAGCCATATGGGACCGAGCTTTCTCACCCTCACCAATCCCTCCGGCGACGCCGAGGCGGACCACGCAGCCATCGCCGCTGTCATCGAACCGCTGATCTCTGGCGATATCGCCGGACTCAAGCCCGGCCAGATGCGCTACACGCTGCTGCTCAACGATACCGGCGGCGCTGTGGACGACCTGATGGTGGGCCGCTCGCCGACCACGCCGGGCTCGCTGTTGATCGTGGTCAATGCCGGCACCAAGGAAAACGATTTTGCCATCATAGCCAAAGCGGCGGGTGACAAGGCTATCTTGCACCGCGCGGACGACGGCGGCTTGCTGGCCCTGCAAGGGCCGGAGGCGGTCAATGTCATGTCGGCGCTGGTGCCTGACGCCGCGCAACTCGGTTTCATGCAGTATGGCCGCTATGAATGGAACGGGGTGAAAGCAACGATTTCTCGCTCCGGCTATACCGGCGAGGACGGCTTTGAAATTCTGGTGCCTGGCGACAATGCCGCAGCCCTCTGGGACGCGCTGCTCGCCGATCCGCGCGTCAAGCCGATCGGCCTCGGTGCCCGGGACAGCCTGCGGCTCGAAGCCGGACTGCCGCTCTATGGCCATGACCTCGACGAAACCGTCTCGCCGATCGAAGCCGACCTTGGCTTCGCCGTCTCCAAGCGTCGTCGCGAGGCTGCCGATTTTCCAGGCGCCTCTCGCATACTGGCCGAGCGGCAAGGGGAGTTGTCCCGCAAGCGCATCGGCCTTCTGGTCGAAGGCGCGCCGGCCCGCGAAGGGGCCGAAATTCTCGACGCCGATGGCAATGCCGTCGGCATCGTCACCAGCGGCGGCTTTGCGCCCTCTATCGGGCGGGCCATAGCCTTGGGTTTCGTGCCCCCTGCCCTGAGCGATATCGGCACGGCCCTACAGGTCTCCGTTCGCGGCCGTGCTCAGAAGGCCGAAGTCGTCGCGCTTCCCTTTGTTCCCCACCGTTACTTCCGCAAATCAGCCTGAGGCCCCCCTATGACCACCAAATTCACGCCAGACCACGAATATATCCGCGTTGAGGGTTCGACCGGGATCGTCGGCATCACCCACTATGCCCAGGAGCAGCTGGGGGACATCGTCTTCGTCGAGCTGCCCGCCCTGGGCAAGGTGCTCAAGAAGGGCGACGAAGCGGCCGTGGTCGAGTCGGTCAAGGCTGCTTCGGAAATCTACGCGCCGGTGTCAGGCACTGTCACCGAGGTGAACGAAGCCCTCAATGGTGAACCGGGTCTGGTCAATTCCGCCGCCGAGGCCGGCGGCTGGATGTTCAAGATCACCATTGCTGACGCCGGCGAAATCGACACCCTGCTCGACGCCGACGGCTATGCCGAGCTGACACTCTAAGACCTGGACATCATGCGCTATCTTCCCCATTCCGCCCATGAGCGCGCCGAGATGCTCGGTGTGATCGGTGCGCCCAGTGTCGAGGCGCTGTTCAGCGCCGTGCCGGCCAGTGCCCTCAAATCCTTCACACTCGACCTGCCGGGGCATAGCCCGGAATTTCTGGTCGAGGCGCATATGCGCGCCCTTGCCGGCAAAAACCACGCCGCCGGCGATGGTCCGTTCTTTGTCGGGGCCGGGGCCTATCGCCACCACGTCCCAGCGACGGTGGATCATCTGATCCAGCGGTCGGAATGGCTCACGGCCTATACGCCCTACCAGCCGGAAATCTCGCAGGGCACCCTGCAGATGCTGTTCGAGTTCCAGACGCAGGTGGCCAAGATCACCGGAATGGATGTGGCCAATGCCTCGCTCTATGACGGCTCCACCGGCACTGCCGAAGCCGTGTTGATGGCGCGCCGCCTCACGCGCAAAAACCGGATCATCCTTTCTGGTGGCCTGCATCCACACTACCGTGACGTGGTGAAAGCCTATCTCAAGGACGACGCGGATCTGGTCTGCCTGTCGCCGTCCCCCGAGGGCCAGGGTGATATCCTCAGCCAGATCGACGGCAACACCGCTGCGATCGTCATCCAGACGCCAGATTTCTACGGCCATTTGCGCGACCTCAGGGCAGCCGCCGATGCCATGCATGCACAGGGCGGCTTGCTGATCGTCGTCATCACTGAAGTTGTGTCGCTGGGTCTGCTGGAAGCACCGGGTGCGCTCGGCGCAGATATCGTGGTGGCCGAGGGCCAGTCCATCGGCAATGCGCTCAATTTCGGCGGTCCCTATCTCGGGCTGATGGCGACCAAGAAGGAATTCATCCGCCAGATGCCCGGGCGGCTGTGTGGCGAGACTGTCGATGCCGACGGCAATCGCGGCTTCGTGCTGACGCTCTCCACCCGCGAGCAGCATATCCGTCGCGAAAAGGCGACGTCGAACATCTGCACCAATTCCGGCCTTTGTGCGCTGGCCTTTTCAATTCACATGGCGCTACTCGGCGAGGCGGGGTTTACCCGTCTGGCGCGGCTCAACCATGCCAATGCGATAAAGCTGGCCGATGCGCTGGCCGGTGTCCCCGGTGTGCGTGTGCTCAACGACACATTTTTCAACGAAATGACAATCAGGGTGTCGCAGCCCGCTGCCGGTCTGGTCGAGCGCCTCGCCAACCGTGGCATTCTTGCCGGTGTGCCGGTCAGCCGCTTGCTGCCGGATGAGCAAAGTGTCGAAAACCTGATCATCCTTGCTGCCACTGAACTCACCACTGAGGCCGACATTGCCGCACTGGTTGCCGCCCTGACGGAGGAACTGGCATGAGCATGAACACGCAAGGCCGCCCCACCGGCATCGGCACCCTGGGCACCTCCGCCTCAGGCTCGGCGCTGCTCCCCGACGAACCGCTGCTGTTCGAAATCGGTGACACCGAACATTCCGGCGTCGACCTGCCAGAAGTCGAATTGACCAGTAACCGCCTCGGCGGGTTTGGCCGCAAGAGAAAGCTCGATCTGGCAGGCCTGACCGAGCCTGAAGCCATGCGCCATTATGTGCGCTTGTCGCGACTCAACCACTCGATCGATAGCGGCATGTATCCGTTGGGCTCATGCACGATGAAGCACAATCCGCGCCTCAACGAGAAAATGGCCCGCCTGCCCGGCTTCTCCGACATTCATCCGCTGCAGCCGGTCTCTACCGTGCAGGGCGCACTGGAGCTGATGAACGAACTCAGCCATTGGCTGATGACGCTCACCAATACGGCTGCCGTGGCGCTCTCGCCCAAGGCAGGCGCCCATGGCGAGCTTCTGGGAATGATGGCCATCAAGGCGGCACAGGAGGCAAAGGGCGAGGCGCACCGCACCGTCGTGCTCGTGCCCGAAAGCGCCCACGGCACCAACCCGGCCACCGCAGCCTTCCTCGGCTACACGGTCAAGCCCGTCCCGGCCAAGGCCGATGGCACGGTCGATGTCGAAGCAGTCAAGGCGGCGCTGTCGCCGGAGGTCGCCGCGATCATGCTGACCAATCCGAACACCTGCGGGCTGTTCGAGCCGCAGGTCATCGAGATTGCCAGGGCAGTGCATGAGGCCGGGGCGTTCTTTTACTGTGATGGCGCCAATTTCAACGCCATCATGGGCGTTGTCCGTCCGGGCGACCTCGGCATCGATGCCATGCATATCAACCTGCACAAGACCTTCTCGACGCCGCATGGCGGTGGCGGGCCGGGCGCCGGCCCTGTCGTGCTGTCCGAGGCTCTGGCGCCCTTCGCGCCGGTGCCGTTCGTCCGCAAGGGTGCCAATGGGTTGGAGCTGGTCGAGCATGTCGAAGATCAGGCCCTGGGTCGCGTCACCGCCTTCCATGGTCAGATGGGCATGTATGTGCGCGCGCTGACCTATATGCTGAGCCATGGTGCCGACGGGCTGGCGCAGGCGGCGGAAGATGCGGTGCTCAACGCCAACTATATCAAGGCGCGGCTGCAGGATGTGTTCTCGGTGCCCTTCCCTGACTATCCGACCATGCACGAGGCACTGTTCGACGACAGCTTCCTCAAGGGCACGGGCGTCACCACGCTCGACTTCGCCAAGGCGATGATCGATGAGGGTTTTCACCCCATGACCATGTATTTCCCCCTGGTGGTGCATGGCGCCATGCTGGTCGAGCCGACAGAAAGCGAGAGCAAGCAGACGCTGGATCGCTTCTGCGACGTGATGGCGGAACTGGCCAACGACGCCAAGGCCGGCAATACCGAGCGCTTTACTGCAGCCCCGCTCAAGGCCCCGCGCCGTCGCCTCGACGAGACCCGCGCGGCCCGTCAGCCGGTGTTGAAATGGGAAAAGCCCGTTGAGCTGCCGAAGGCAGCCGAGTAAACAAAAGGCCCGGAGCGATCCGGGCCTTTTTCTTGTCTGCCGCGCTGAAATCAGCCGCGCGTGTCGAACCCGACCCAGATGGTGATGTTTTCGCCACCGAGATAGGGAATATTGACGCTGTTGACGACCTTCACGAATTCAGCCGACTGGGCTGGCGGCGTGATGGCAACAGGAATGGTGTACTTTTCCGAGAAGATGGCCTGGCCGTCGCGCTCGACCGCAAAGCGGATCGGCGCATTGACCGAGGTCTGCTTGCCGGCAGGGCCGAGCAGCACGCGGCCGGTGACACCCATATTGACCGTGATCTGGCCGTTGGAGACGACGCAGTTGCGCGAGGTCTCGTCGATGACGCCCTGATATTGCAGGGACTTGGCATCGCCGGTGCGGCCGCCGCCATAATAGAACATGGCTTCGCCGCCCAGACGCACCTTGATCGGCGGGCATTCGGTGGCGATCACCGGCAGGGCGCTGGTCTGCGCCTGGGCAACGGCAGCCGGGGTGGCCGTGGCATTCTGCAGCTGCGCGGTGTCGCGCGAGCCACCGCCCATGAGGCCGCCCATGGAGCAGCCGGCGAGAAGAACGGCCATGGCGCCGAGTGAGGCAAAACGCAAGGTGGTGGTCAGGGTCGTGGTCATGTCTGTCGCTCCTGACAAATTAGGCTGCAGCGGCCTGGAGGGCCATCAGAATGGCGGGGGCGCCGCTGGCGTTGACGCCAGGCGCATCTTCGACGAACACATCGGAGAGGACGCCGTCGCGAATAATCATGGCAGAGCGCACGAAGCGCAGGCCAAGCCCGCCAAATTGCTTGTCGAGACCCATGGCCTTGGCGAGATCGCCATTGCCGTCAGCGATGAACTCGACCGCACCAAGCGCATCGCTGGCCTCGGCCCACGCCTTCATGACGAAGGCGTCGTTGACGCTGGCGCAGACGATCTTGTCGACACCGGCCGCATGCAGCTTGTCGGCATTGGCCAGGAAACCGGGCAGATGATTGACATGGCAGGTCGGGGTGAAGGCCCCAGGCACGGAGAACAGAACAACTGTGCCTTCGCCCAAAACCGCGTCGCTGGTGGTGTCGCTGGTCCCGGTCGCCGTCACAAGCTTGATCCCGATAGACGGGATCGGATTGCCACGTTCGATCATTGGTGGAAATGCCCCATGCCTCTGGCGGTCAGCGCCGCCTACTCCAAAACTCTGCACCGCGATATGCGGCTTTGCCGCCGCAAGCAAGACCCGGCGGTCTATGGGCGCGGTGCAGTTACGTCGTCCACAGGCTTACCAATGGTCCGGCTGACCTCAAAAGCTCCCATGCCGGTCATGAATGTAAGCTGAACAATCTTCCCTTGCAGGGCACTATTGTCCGTTTTTCCATGGATGGGAAGCGTGACTAGGTTGGTTTGAGGGCTTTTTTGCGGCGCACCGAACACCGGAAAACCCTCCTGGGTGGAGGCAATCAAGCTCGCGGGATCAAAGCCATCGTCATTTATCCACACCCCGATGGCCTTGCCGCCATCAAGCACTTCCACAGCGCCGATCGGCTCATCGGCTTCGGCCCACCTGGCAGGGACGCTGGCCAGGGCTTGGCGGATGCGCAGGCCATTGGCCCGGTCGGGCGCCGCATCGCGGAGGTCAAGGCTGAGACGAGCCTGGGCCGGAATGCAGATTTCGGCACAGACACCAAGGGTCACGGCCGCCTCGACGCGACCGGCGGGGTCATCCACCGTCACGGCGAAGGGCAGCACCACATGACCGAAATAGACATAATCAAGATAATCCGCCTTCTGGTCGCGCACCGGATAGGGCCAATGCATTTCGTGCCCGGAAACGCCGATGGAGCCTGTAAAGTCGATTTGCGTTGGCAGGCCGGTATCGCCGGGCACGCGCCAATAGGTCTTGGTATCGGCAGGCATGTCGATTTCGAGCGCCATCAGGGTGGTGCCGTCGGCCTTGACGATCCCGGTGCTGATCAGCCGGAGGGTCACGCCCGGCGCCAGTTCCTGCCAGGCGGTTTCGCCCGCCAAAGCGGGCGACAGGGCAAGAAACGGCACTGTGAGCAGAGCAAGAAGGGTGCGCATGGTGCTGGCATTAGCGCAGCAGAAGGTGAAGGAATAGCTGATCGGCGATCAGGCCTTCGTGATGCTCAATTGTCCGGCTGCGGCCCTGGTTCGCTTGGCAGGGCGGGCCGGGCCCTTTACACTTGGGATCATGAACTCGCTCGAAGGACATTTTCTGATCGCCATGCCTGATATGGAGGATGAGCGCTTTGCCGAAAGCGTCATCCTGATCGTCGGCCACGGCACCGAAGGCGCCATGGGACTGGTGGTCAACCACGAAATGGCCAATCTGCGCTTCGCCGATATTCTGGACGAACTGGATCTGGGCGATCCCGATGCGGTGATCCGGCTTCCAGACGCGATCCGGCAGCGTGCGGTCATGCGCGGTGGACCGGTGGAAAAGGGGCGCGGCTTCGTACTACACAGCGCCGACTACCAGAGCGGCAATACCTATCAGGTGTCTGAAGAGGTCGGGCTGACGGCGACGCTGGATGTGCTCAAGGCCATGGCATTCGGGCCGGCACCGCGCGCCTCTCTCCTGGCGCTGGGCTGTTGCGGCTGGAGTCCCGGGCAGTTGGAAGACGAGATCAGCGCCAATGGCTGGCTGACTGCGCCGTTCAGCCGTGAACTGCTGTTCGACGTGCCGGTGGAAGACCGCTACGACCATGCGCTGGCCAGCCTGCATATCACCCGCGCCAGCCTCAGCACGGAAGTCGGGCACGGTTAGCGCGGCCACTCTAGCTTGTGAGCGGGTTTACCGCCCCAGCTGCACCGCCAGCTTCTTGCCAAGCTCCACGCCGGTCATGGCCGATCCAAAGACGAAGCCCTGTGCATAGCGGCAGTTGAGGTCGCGCAGGCGATCCACTTCGTCCTGCGTTTCAACACCCTCGGCAATCACCAACAGATCGAGATCGGTGGCCAGGGCCACGACGGCACGAATGATCGGCGCCTGGGTCTGGGCAATGCCGTTTTCGGTGCTCAACCGCACGAAAGGCGCAGCAATCTTGATGGTGTCGATCGGGAAGCGGTGGAGATAGCTCAACGAGGAATGGCCAGTGCCGAAATCGTCGAGCGCCACCCCAACGCCGAGATTGCGCAGTGCCTCAAGCATATGGGCGGAATGTTCGGGATTGGTCATGGCCTGGCTCTCGGTAATCTCGAGCTTGAGGTGGGCGGCCAGTTCCTTGTCGCGGGACAATAGGTTGCGCATGTCGGTCAGCAGCGTCTCCGTCGCCAACTGGGTAGGAGAGAGGTTGACCGAGATGAAGAACCCTTCCGGCAGGCCCGGTGTGGTCATCCATTCGCGGGCCTGCGCCGCCGCCTGCTCGAAGGCCAGGCGTCCCAGCTTTTCAATCTGGCCCGAGCGCTCCGCCAGCGGCACGAATTCGTCGGGCATGACCAGACCGCGGGTGGGATGGGTCCAACGCATCAGGGCCTCGGCACCGGCCATCTGACCGGTCTGCAGATCCATGATCGGCTGGAACTGCACATGCAGCTCGCCCTGCTTCATACCGCGCTCGAGATCTTCCTCGCTGGCTTTGTTGTAGGCCGCGATAGAGCGGGCGGAAGCACGATAGGCTTCGATACGGTCGCCGCCCAGCCGCTTGGCGTAGTACATGGCCAGCTCGGCATCACGCAGCACATCCTCGGCGGTCGAGGGATTGCTGTCATAGATGGTGACGCCAATCGAGGCGGTCAGCACCAGGTCGCGGTCGCCGAAATTGAACGGGGATTTCAGCGCCTTGCGGATCTGCTCGGCGGTTTCGGCGATCTTGCTGGCAGCCTGTTCGGAAGAGAGGATAACGGCAAACTGGTCGCCAGACACCCGCGCCACCGTATCGAGCGGCCGCATGATGCGCGCGATGCGGCGGGAAATGGCAAGGAGCACGGAATCGGCTGCGGAATGGCCAATGCGTTCCTCGAGCTCCATGAAGCGGTCGATGTCTATGAGGAACACAGCCGGCTTGGTGCCGCCGGGGATGCGAGCGCGGACCAGGGCCCGCTCCAGCCGGTCGAGGAAGAGCTGGCGGTTGGGCAGGCCGGTGAGGCTGTCATGCACCGCGTCATGCAGCAGGCGTTCGCGCGCGGCGCGGTCTTCGGTAACGTCCTGCAGGGTGCCGACGATGCGGTTGACCTGACCATCGCCACCCAGCACCGGCTTTACCCGCATGCGGAAGGTGCGGTAGCTGCCGTCGTGGCTGGCGATGCGCATATCGGCGGAAACCTTGCCGCGGCGCAGTTCCACCAGTGTATCGAAGGCGGTGCGGAAACGGTCGCGGTCGTCGGGATGGACACGGTCAAGCCAGCGCTTGATGGCGCCACGCAACGTGCCACGCTTTTCGCCCAGTCTGGTGCCGAGTTCGTCGCTGACGGTGACGCGGTCGCGCTCGATGTTCCAGTCGAAGACAAAATCGCCCGAACCGGTCAGCGCCAGGGCGCGGCGCTCAACCTCACTGAGCGTACCGATAGAGACCTGCCCCTCGGCAAAGGCGTGCTGCACGGCGGTGAAGCCAAGCAGCATGACGATGAGCACGAGGCCGCCGGCCACGGCAGGCTGGGCCACGTCATTGCTCACCTGGCCTGAAATGACCAGCCAGGCGTAGAACAGCCAGGCGATATAGATGATCCAGGTGGGCACCAGGAGCACCGCGCGGTCGTAACCGCGAAGGGCCAGAAGCAGGATCAGGAAGAAACCCGAAACGCCCAGCAGCGCCAGCACCAGCCGGGCGATGCTGGCGGCAATGGCGGGCTGGAAGAAGGCAAAGGCAAAGAGCGCCAGGAACAAGGCCGCGAGGCCCAGCGCCAAATGAATGAAGCGCAGATGCCAGCGATGGAGGTTGAGGTAGATGAACAAAAATCCGGCCAGGGCCGTTGCTATGCCCGCCTCCGCCGCCGCGCGTAAAGGCTGCACGCCACCTGGGGACAGGCCGAACAGGCGCCCCATGATGCCGAAATCGATGAGCAGGTAGACCAGCACCGCCCAGGCTACGGCTGCCGTAGCGGGGAAAACACCGCGTCCCTTGACCACGAACATAATGGTGAGGAACACGGCGGCAAGCGCTGCGACCCCCAGAACCACGCCCCGGAACAGGGTGAAGGAATTCACATAGTCCCGATAGGCATTGGGTTGCCAGAGGTAGAGTTCGGGCAGATTGCCTGACGTCAGCTCAGCAACGAGGGTAACGGTGGAGCCCGGATCGAGCGTTACCTCAAAAACGTCGGCTTCCGGATCGGCGAGGCGGACCGGGCGGATGCCTGCGCTGGGCGTTACGGCAGTGACGCGGCCTTCGCCTAGATCTGGCTGGAACACGCCGGAACCCGGCAGACGGAAGAAGGGCGCGACGAGCAGACGCTCGATCTGCTGGTCGCTGTCATTGCGCAGTGCGATCAGCGCAAAGGCAGGGTTCGTGCCCTGCTCGGCCGCCAGCACTTCGATGCGACGGATGATGCCGGTCGAGTCCGGCGCGGTCGACAATTGCACGCGGCCATCCTGGCCCGGCACGATCTCGACCACGGCGGACAGATTGACGGCGTTGACGTCCTCGGGAACGGAAATGACCTCGAAGGCCCACGCTGAGGTGAGGCAGAGGAAGGCGACGGCCAGGGAGATCGCGGCGGCGAGAAAGTGACGCATCAGGGGCAGTTAAATCCTGCGCTAGGCTTCATTGTGGCGGCGGCGCAAAAGAGGCCGCACAGCCTTGGTTTTTCTTTCTCCTCCCGGAGGGCGGTAACTTGGTACGAGAGATTGCCGCTTGCGACAAGCGTCGTTTCCTGTGGCCAAACTGCCACAGTGGGTTGATGGGCGCTTAAGCCGCTAGGCCACCCAGTGGCGCACACCCATTCTTTCCGCTTCCCAGCGCTCATGGGTCAGCCCCATGAGAACGTGGTCTTCCCAGCGGCCGTTGATCTGCAGATAGCGCTCGGCATAGCCCTCTTCCACGAAACCGTTCTTTTCCAGCACCCGACGCGACGGCGTGTTGGTGGGCAGGAACGCGGCGTGGACGCGGTGCAGGCTCAGGGTGTCGAAGATGAAGGGCAGCGTGACCGAGACAGCCTCGCTCATCAGCCCCTTGCCGGCATAGGGCTGGCCCATCCAATAGCCAAGATTGACGAACTGGGCGGCGCGACGGCGAATATTGGAGAGGGTGATACCGCCCACCAGGGTTTCGGAACGACCATCGGGCAGGAAGACGAAGAAGGTGAAATCGGTGCCCTGCTCTGCTTCCTGACGCGCCCGCTTGACCCGCATGGCAAAAACCCGTCGCGCCAGATCGGCCTCGGACCAACGCGGCTCGAAGGGTTTCAGGAAATCCTGGCTCTCGCGGCGTAAACGATACCAGGGCTCATAGTCGCGCATGACCGGCAGGCGCAGCATGACCCGACCACCACGCAGAGCAACCAGAGGCAGGGGCGAGGACCAGGGCCAGGCCATGGGATCAGCGTTGCAGCGTCTCGCCGATGCTTTCGACATCGGCCAGTCGATCGATCGGGCCGATACCGGCCAGGGTCACGGCGCCCTTGGTGAAGATCTGCTCGGCGACCTCGCGCACGCGCTGGGCGGTGATGCGATTGATGCGCTCGACAGTCTCGGCCATGGGGATTGGGCGACCCCAGAGAATCTGCTGGCGCGCAAGCTGCCCGGCGCGGGCCGAGGGGCTTTCGAGCGACATCAGCAGGCCCGCCCTGATCTGGTTGCGCACGCGCACCACTTCGTCATCGGAAATGGTCTCGGTGGCACGGCGGAGCTCATCGAGCACGACAGGGATGAGCTCGGAGACTTCGTCCTCGCCGGTGGCCGCGGCAACGCCGAACACGCCGCTATCGGCAAAGGCCCAGTGGAAGGAATAGACCGAATAGCAAAGGCCCCGCTTCTCGCGGATTTCCTGGAACAGGCGCGAACTCATGCCGCCGCCAAGAACCGAGGCAAGGACCTGGGCCGCATAGAAGCCATCGGAATTATAGGCGCGACCTTCGAAGCCGAGAACGATGTGGGCCTGTTCATGGTCTGACACCAGCCGCTCCTGACCGCCCCGATATTCGGCGCGTTGCGGGGCCGGTGCGCCGCTGGGCGCGAGGTCGGCGAAGCGCTGCTTGGCCACTTCCACCAACCCATCGTGGTCGACATTGCCGGCGGCAGCGATCACCATGTGGTCGCCCACATAGTTGCGGCGCATATATTTGCGGACAGTCTCGGGCGTAAAAGCACGCACCGAATCCACGGTGCCCAGAATGGTGCGACCGATGGGCTGGGTCGGGTAGGCCGCCTCCTGGAACAGGTCGAAGACATGGTCGTCGGGATTGTCGCGGGCAGCGCCAATTTCCTGGACGATCACCTGTTTTTCGCGGGCGAGCTCATCTTCGTCGAAGGTGGAGTTCTGCAGGATATCGGCGAGAATATCAGCCGCAAGCACCACATCGTCCTTGAGGACGCGCGCGAAATAACCGGTATGCTCGATGGAGGTGGCCGCGTTGAGATCACCGCCGACATTTTCGATGGCCTCGGCGATCTGCAACGATGTGCGGGTCTTGGTGCCTTTGAAGGCCATATGTTCGAGGAGGTGCGAAATGCCGTGTTCGGCCTTGCGCTCGGACCGCGCACCGGCCTTGACCCAAACGCCCAGCGACGCGCTTTCCAGATGTGGCATGTCGTCGGTGAGAACCACCATGCCATTGTCGAGACTTGTCGATCGTACGCTCACACTGGTCCTCCTGAACCGGCGGCCATCGCGACCGCGGGTTCGCCGTGTCGTTCAGGCCGCGCGGCTACGCGCCCCGATGAAGTCTTCTATCATGCGCTGGTCATTGGCCAGCACGGTCACCCGTTCTTCGCGGGTATAGAGATCGGCCAACCAGCTCGGCAGGGCCGCATCGACACCCGAGGCTTCCTTCACCGCGGCTGGGAATTTGGCGGGATGGGCGGTGCCCAGCGTCACCATCGGCACGGCTGTGGACGGCAGGCTCTGGGCAACGCCAAGACCAACGGCGGTATGCGGATCGAGTAGGTAGCCACTCTTTTTCCAGGTCCCAGCGATGACGGCGCGCGTTGCCGCCTCGTCGGTGGTGCCGGCGGCAAAGTCGCGGCGGATCGCCGAAAGCGCCGCATCCGGCAAGGCAAAGCCGCGCGATTGCTTGAGGCTCGACATCATGCGGTTGACCGCGTCGCTGTCACGACCGGCAGATTCGAACAGCAGGCGTTCGAAATTGGAGGAAATCTGAATATCCATGGACGGGCTGATCGTCGGCTCCACCCCGGCCATTTCGTAACGCCCGGTATCGATCGTGCGGCGCAGGATATCGTTGGCATTGGTGGCGATTACCAATTGCTCGATTGGCAGGCCCATCTGCTTGGCGCAATAGCCGGCGAAGATATCGCCGAAATTGCCGGTGGGCACGGTGAAGCTCACCTTGCGGTGTGGTGCGCCCAGCGATGCGGCAGCGGTGAAATAATAGACGATTTGCGCGACGATGCGGCCCCAATTGATCGAATTGACGCCGGACAGGCGCACGCGATCGCGGAAGCCATGATTGTTGAACATGGCCTTCACCAGGTCCTGGCAATCATCGAAGGTGCCTTCGAGCGCAATGTTGTGGACATTGGCGTCGAGCACAGTGGTCATCTGCCGGCGCTGCACCTCCGAGGTGCGCCCCTTGGGATGGAGGATGAAGATATCGGTGGTGTCGCGGCCACGGAAGGCTTCGATGGCGGCAGAACCAGTATCGCCGGAGGTGGCGCCAACAATAGTGGCGCGCAGACCGCGCTGGGCCAGGATATGGTCCATCACCCGGCTGAGGAACTGCATGGCGACGTCCTTGAACGCCAGGGTCGGACCATGGAACAGCTCAAGCACAAAATGGCCAGGGGCAATCTCCACCAGCGGCGTCACCGAAGCGTGGCGGAAGCTGGCATAGGCTTCGTCGATGATGGTCTTCAGCGTCGCGTCGTCGATCTCGCCCGGGGTGAAGCGGGAGATAATCGCGAAGGCGACATCGGCATAGGGCTTACCAGCGAAACCGGCGATTTCGTCTGCACTGACCTGCGGCCAGGATGCCGGCACGTAGAGGCCGCCATCTGCGGCAAGTCCTGCCAGAACTGCGTCGGAGAAGCCAAGCGCGGGCGCCTTGCCACGCGTAGAAACAAACTGCATCGGGAAGAAGCGCCCTTTTAGAATTGTTGCAACCTAGTCAAAGCCGCGCTGAGCCGCAAGGTTTTGCCGCGATCAGCGTTTTGGCTGCCGCTGCGCCTGCCGCCACAACCAGAAGCCGAGCATAACAATGGCGACGATGGCAAAGCCATACCAGGTGTATGCATAGCCCAAATGGTTATTGGGGAAACTGATGACGGTTTCGCCGCCCTGCGGCAGTGCATCGGGCGCGCCGGCCGGAAGATCGACATAGAAAGGCGCCACCGGCACAAGGGCAGGATCGATCATGGTGGCAAGCAGCGTCGGGTCGCGGACCCAGGCTACCCGGTCGGACATGTTGGTCTCGGGGGTCATGAAGCCGGTGGGCTCCCCAGGGCGCAACAACCCCGAGACGGTCACCTGTCCCTCACTGGCATCATGAAGACCGCCCAGGATCACCTCTTCCTGATTCTGCTCCGGCACGAAGCCGCGATTGACGAAGACGGTGCCGCCCGCGTCGAGCACGAAGGGGGTCATGACCCAATAGCCGGGACCGCCATATCGACCCTTGGGATCGGCCAGGCTGGTGAAGACAGTGCTGGTCTGGTCATAGGCGAAGTGGCCGCTCAGCGACACCGGCTGGAAATTCAGCGCACCAACATCGAGATCGGGCCAGGTATCGGTGGCCGGCACCGGGATGGGTGCAGCATTCAGGCGGGCATCGACGGCGGCGATCAGCGCTTCCTTCTCCTCCAGCCGCTCCATTTGCCAGGTACCAAGGAAAACGCAGGTTGCAGCGAGGGCCAGCATCAGGACGGCAAAGACCCAATCGGTCCAACGCAGATTGGCGAGGCGAACAGTGCTCATTGATGGCCCTCATGCGCATCATGGCGGTACTGGACATTGACCAGCACGCCCTTGAATGGCGGCAGGAGGGCCAGCGACAGGATCAAGGTCGTGGGAATCCATAGCACGAGATGCATCCACGGCGGGATGGTGAAGCTGGCGCCGACAATAAGCGCCAGAATGATCACCACCGGCGCGACCAGAAATATCACGAAAACAGCCGGGCCATCGCCACTATCGGCAAAGTCGTAGTCGAGCCCGCACTGGGGGCAAGATGGGGCGAGTTGAAGATAGCCGGAAAACAACCTGCCCTTGCCGCAACGCGGGCAGCGGCAGGCAATGCCGGTCAAAATGGGATTGGGGGTGCTCATGGTATGTTCCAAAGAAAAAGGGCGCAGACCATGCCGCGCCCCTCTCCGATTGTCGTATTCGGCCTCAATGGCTCAGGGCCACGCCCCAGGAGCCCCAGACATAGACCGAGGCAAACAGGAACAGCCACACCACGTCCACGAAGTGCCAGTACCAGGCGGCGAACTCGAAGCCGAGATGCTGCTTGGGGGTGAAATCACCGCGTTCGGCACGGATCAGGCAGATCAGAAGGAAAATGGTGCCGATGATGACGTGGAAGCCGTGGAAGCCGGTCGCCATGAAGAAGGTGGCGCCATAGAGGTTGCCCGAGAACGAGAAGCCGGCATGGGTGTATTCGAGATACTGAACGAATGAGAACAGCACGCCGAGCGCCACGGTGAGCACGAGGCCCCAACGCAGGCCCTGACGATCGTTTTCAAGCAGCGCATGGTGGGCCCAGGTGACTGTCGTGCCGGAGGTCAACAGGATCAGCGTGTTGAACAGCGGCAGGTGCCAGGGGTCGAACAGTTCGATGCCAGTCGGGGGCCAATGTCCGCCAGTGAAGGCGACGCGGGCATACTGCTCGATGTCGTCGAAGCGGAAGAAGCCATCGAAATAGGCCCAGAACCAGGCCACGAAGAACATGACTTCGGAGGCAATGAACAAGAGCATGCCGTAGCGATGGTGGAGCTGGACCACCGGCGTATGGAAGCCGCCATTGGCTTCCTTGATCACATCGGCCCACCAGGCATAGAAGGTGTAGACCACACCAGCCAGGCCGATGAAGAACAGCCACGGCGTCCAATGGTGCATCCAAGCGATGCCACCGATCGCCAGCACGAAGACGGCAACCGACATGACGAACGGCCAGGGGCTCGGTTCGACCATGTGGTAGTCATGGTTCTTTTCTAAGGCGGCCATGTTCAGCTTCCCTCACTGTCTGAAGCGTAGAAGGTATAAGAGAGCGTAATCTCTTTGATGGTGTGGAGCTCAGGATTGTCGTCCAGATCGGGATCGACAAAGAAGACGATGGGCATTTCCACCGTTTCGCCCGGCTGCAGTGTCTGCTCATTGAAGCAGAAACACTGGATCTTGTTGAAATAGACACCGGCCTTTTCAGGCGTGACGTTGAACACGGCCATGCCGGTCAGCGGCTTGTCGGAATTATTTGTCGCGATGTAGTTGACCGTGTCGACAGTGCCGATGCGGTCGGTCACCGGCGCCGCAGCCTTCACCGTCCACGGCAGTGCGCGCTCGACATTGACGTCGAACCGGACCTTCATCTCGCGGGCAATGACGCCCTTGGGGTTATCGGCTGCTACCTGGGTGGTGCCACCGAAACCGGTTACTTGGCAGAACATCTGGTAGAGGGGCACTGACACGAAGGCCAGGCCCACCATGCCGGCGGCGATGCCAGCCAGCATCAGGCCCAGGCGCTTATTGTTGGGCGCTGCAGGAGCCGGATTACGATGGTGCAAGACATCGGTCATCTAGAGCGCCCTGTCGAACAGAGCCGGACCCATCTTGACGATGGTCAGCACGTAGAACGTCAGCGCAAAGAGTGCCAGCGCGGCTCCGAGGGCAATGGAGCGACGACGGCGCTGGCGCTTGAGGGCCGCCTCCTGCTCCGGGGTCATCGGCTGCATTTCAAATTCGGCTTGCGTTGCCATGATCAAAGCAGCCCCATTTTGGTGACAAAGGTATCAGCCAAAAGCGCCAGGAACAGCACGAACAGATAGCTGAGGGAGAAGGTGAAGAGGCTGCGGGCAGCCTTGCGCATGGCAACGCTTTCCGAAGCGCGCCACAGGCGAACGGCCAGCCAGAGGAAGCCCGCGCCGAAGGCGATGGCGACGGCGCCGTAAATCCACCCCGCAAAGCCGAGGAAGAGTGGCAACATGCTGGCCGCGACCAGGACAACCGAGTAGGCGAGGATCTGCCGGCGGGTCGAAACTTCACCGACCACGTTCGGCATCATTGGGATGCCCGCAGCGCCATAGTCGCTCTGCTTGTAGAGGGCGAGCGCCCAAAAATGCGGTGGGGTCCACAGGAAGATGATGAGGAAGAGCGCAAAGCCTTCCCAGCTCAGCGTGCCGGTCACGGCGGCCCAGCCCACCATGGGCGGGAAGGCGCCGGCAGCACCGCCGATAACGATGTTCTGCGGCGTCGAGCGCTTGAGCCACATCGTATAGACGACGACATAGAAGAAGATGGTGAAGGCCAGGAAACCACCGGCAACCCAATTGGTCGCGAGGCCCAGCAGCATCACGGAAAAGACCGAGAGCACCACACCGAAGACCAGCGCCTCTGAGGCAGCCATCCGACCGGCGGGAATGGGCCGGTTGATGGTCCGGCTCATCACCGCATCGATATCGGCGTCATACCACATATTGAGCGCGCCGGAGGCCCCTGCCCCGATGGCGATACAGGCAATGGCGATGAAACCGATGATCGGGTTGATCGAACCGGGAGCGATCAGCATGCCGACAAAGGCAGTGAACACGACCAGCGACATGACGCGCGGCTTGAGCAGCGCCAGGTAGTCCTCTACCCGTGCTTCGCCCGCCATGGCGGGTGTGCTCCTGCTGTCGTCGATATAAGCCACTGATACTTTCCTTGTGTGGCGGACCGCGCCTCGGGCGCGATCCGCTGATGTCGTTTCGCCTGCGGCTTAATGAGCCTTGGACGAGTCGATCTGAGGCAGGGTCGAGAACTGGTGGAACGGCGGGGGCGAGGACAGGGTCCACTCCAGGGTCGTCGCACCGTCACCCCACGGATTGTCACCGGCGACGCGCTTCTTACGGAAGGCTTCCCAGGTGGCGTAGAAGAAGATGACCATGGCAACGAAGGTGATGTAGTAGCCGATGGAGGACACGCGGTTCCACAGAGCGAAGGCATCCGGATAGTCGATGTAACGACGCGGCATGCCGGCGAGGCCGAGGAAGTGCTGCGGGAAGAAGATCAGGTTCACGCCGATGAACATGATCCAGAAGTGCAGCTTGCCGAGCAGTTCGGAGTACATGTAGCCCGACATCTTGGGGAACCAGTAGTACCAGCCCGCAAAGATCGAGAACACGGCGCCAAGCGACAGCACGTAGTGGAAGTGAGCAACCACATAATAGGTATCGTGCAGGGCACGGTCGGCACCGGCATTGGCCAGCACCACACCAGTCACACCACCGACGGTGAACAGGAAGATGAAGCCGATGGCCCAGAGCATGGGCGTACGGAAGGTGATGGAGCCGCCCCACATGGTGGCGATCCAGGAGAAGATCTTCACGCCCGTGGGCACCGCGATGACCATGGTGGCGGCCACGAAGTAGCGCTGCACGTCGAGGCTGAGGCCGGTGGTGTACATGTGGTGGGCCCACACGACGAAGCCGACGAAGCCGATGGCAACCATGGCATAGGCCATGGCCATGTAGCCGAAGACCGGCTTACGGCTGAAGGTCGCCACGATGTGGCTGATGATGCCGAAGCCCGGCAGGATCATGATGTACACTTCGGGGTGACCGAAGAACCAGAACAGGTGCTGGTAGAGCACCGGATCACCGCCGCCCTCAGGGGCGAAGAAGCTGGTGCCGAAATTGCGGTCGGTCAGCATCATGGTGATGGCGCCAGCCAGAACCGGCAGGGCGAGCAGCAGCAGGAAGGCGGTGACCAGCACCGACCAGGCGAACAGCGGCATCTTGTGGATGGTCATGCCGGGCGCGCGCATGTTCAGGATGGTCGTGATCAGGTTGATCGCGCCCAGGATCGAGGACACACCAGCGACGTGCAGCGACAGGATGACGAAGTCAGTCGCCGGACCAGGATGGCCGGAGGTCGACAGCGGCGGGTAAGCCGTCCAGCCACCACCGAAGCCGAGGGCACCAGCAGGGCCTTCGAAGAACATCGACAGGATCGTCAGCAGCAGCGCCGGCGGCAGCAGCCAGAAGGCGATGTTGTTGATACGCGGGAAGGCGGTATCAGGCGCACCGACCATCAAGGGAGCGAAATAGTTGGCAAAGCCACCCATGGTCGCCGGCATGACGGTGAAGAACACCATGATGAGGGCGTGGGCGGACACGAACACGTTGAACATGTGCTTGCCGCCATCGAGGGCAGCGTCGCCCTCGAGACCATAGGCCAGGGACGCCAGGCCATGGAAGATCTGGATGCCAGGCTCCTGCAGCTCCATGCGCATAAGGCCGGACAGGATGCCGCCGATCACACCAGCGATGATCGAAAACACCAGGTACATGATCCCGATGTCTTTGTGGTTGGTCGAGAATACCCAACGGCGCCAGCCGGTGGGCGTATGGTGATCATGCGCCGCATGATCGTGCCCGGTCGCATGGGCTTCGAGGTTTGCTGTAGTAGCCATAGATTGTCTCCCCTGACCCTATGCTTAGAGAGCCGGCAGCACGGCGGCAGCCGCGGCGTAGTCACGGTTCTCGGCGAATGCGGTAATAAAGGCCTCAAATTCTTCAGCCGTAACGACGCGGACGGCGATCGGCATGTAGGCATGATCCTTGCCACACAGCTCCGAGCACTGGCCGTAATAGATGCCGGTCTGACGGGCATTGAACCAGGTTTCGTTGAGGCGGCCCGGCACGGCGTCGACCTTGATGCCGAAGGACGGCACGGCAAAGGCGTGGATCACACCTGACGGGCTCGACGTAATCTGCAGTTGAACGGTGGTATCGACCGGAACGACGAGCTCGTTGTCGACAGCCAGGAGGCGCGGCTGACCGGGCTTGATGTCCTGATGGTAATTGGTGGCGACGCTGCCCAGAATGTTGGAATCGAAGGCAACGCCCTGATCCACATATTCGTAGTTCCAGTACCACTGCTCGCCCGAGACCTTGACGACGAGACCCGGGGCCGGGACTTCGACTTCACCGAACGAGAAGATGTTGGAGCCGAGATATTTGCGCTCCCCATCGGGCACGGTCATCTGGTCGGACAGCACCCCGAACGAGGGAATGGCGATAATGATCAGGATGACGATAGGCACGACAGTCCAGATCACCTCGATCAACGTGTTGTGGGTGAAACGCGCCGGGACCGGATTGGCCTTGGCGTTGAAACGCACCACGACGGCGACCAGAAGGGCCAGCACGAAGAGCACGATGATGGTGATGGTCCACATCAGGGGACCATCGTGGAAAGCCACGATGGAATCCATGATCGGGGTCACCGAAGGCTGGAGATGAATCTGTCCAGGCTCGGGATGCCCGGCGCTGGACTGCTGCGCGAACGCGATCGCCGGCGACATTGCCAAAGCGACCGCGGAAACGGCCCCCAACTTCTTCAAGAACTGCCCGGTCACCATAAACCCCCTATGCACTGTTCTGGCGGCTGGCACCGAGAATGAGGGTTATAGCGGCATAGCTAACGCCGCCCCGACTCAACCTCGGAGCGTAAAACTCTTGTTTGACCTAAATCACATTGGAAGAGCCGAGTCTATTGTAGGCTGATGGGTCCAGCATGCGGCAAATTGCTGCCACAATGAGGGCGCCATGCCTCACCCGCGCCCCAGTTTCCCGGCAAAACCTGCCGGAAATCCGGCCTTTGGTTGACAGGCTGGGACGCGTATCAGAAACAGGAATCGCCTGTGCGCATGCGCCGATTCGGCAGGAGAATTGATAGAGTGATTGTCTGGGCAAAGCAGTTTGGTACGGTTTGCGCTGTTGTGGCAGGCCTGTTGGCAGTACCCGCTTTGGGTCAGGGCACGGTTCGCGCCGAGCATGGCGACTGGCAGATGAGCTGCGACACGCCCCCGGGCGCCAGTTCCGAGCAATGCGCCATCATTCAAAACGTCCTTGCCGAAGACCAGCCCAATGTCGGCCTGTCGGTCATCGTGCTGCGGACCGCCGATCGCGAGGCGCGGCTGCTGCGCGTGCTGGCGCCGCTTGGCGTGCTGCTGCCCAATGGCCTGGGCCTCAATGTCGACGGCAATGATATGGGCCGCGTCGCCTTCGTGCGCTGCCTGCCCAATGGCTGCATCGCCGAGGTGGAACTCGATGACGACCTGATCAAGGTTTTGTCCGAAGGGACCACCGCAATTTTCGTGGTGTTCAAGACGCCCGAGGAAGGCGTGGGCATACCGGTGTCGCTCGATGGGTTTGCCGAGGGCTTCGCCGCCCTCCCCTGATCGGGAGTTTTTGCCATGGAAGAACGATCGAGGGCCACGCGCCACCGCACCCTCAAGGGCGGCAAGATCGTCTTTAACAATGGCTTTTCCACAATCAATTGCACAATGCGCAATTTTTCCGAGACTGGCGCCAAGCTGGTGGTGACCAGCGTGGTGGGCATTCCCGACAAGTTCGAGTTGACCATGGACGACGGGCGCCACTTTTCCTGCGCCATCGTCTGGCGAACCGCCACCGAATTGGGCGTGGCGTTTTCATCCTGACTGCAAAATAAAAAGGCCGGGCACGTGAATTTCACGGCCCGGCTAGTCATCAGGAAACGGGACCAGCGGCAAAACTGGTCCGGGAGATGGCACGAGCACTCATCGTGTTCGAACCAACGGGTCAGCAGCCGCCACGAACGGCCGCAATTCGAGAATTCAGGCGCGGGCGTTGCGAGCGCGCGCTGCACTCAGCACCATGCCCGGGGTGCGTCCATTGCGCGCCACCATGGCATCGGCAATGTCGCCGCGATCAATGCCAAGGTCTTGCAGACGATTGGCATCAAGACCCATGAGCCCTTTGAGTGCGGTGCGGCGCTGACGAGCGGCCTTGACCTGGGCGACCCAGGCAAAGAAGGCGCCAAAAATCGTCGAGTGCGAGCCAGCCGCAACTGACCGCTCGCCGGGGAGCGAGAGAGCCATGATTATCTCCAAGGACAAACAGGATGGGCGCCGGAGGGAGGCCGGCGCGGCGGCGCGTCACTGCACCGTCACCGCCAGATAGCGCTCTGGACTTCCATTCGTCCAACAAATAGATTTCATCCTCTCGATCAAAATCCGTGATGAGACCAAAATGGCTGCTCCTCTTGATCTCGACCAGTTGCAGAGTTTCTGCGCCATTGCCGATTGCGGCAGCTTCACCGAGGCGGCGCGGCGGGTGAACAAGACGCAATCCGCCGTGTCGATGCAGATCAAACGGCTTGAGGAGCGGCTGGGACATTCGCTGTTCACGCGCGATGGCCGCAGCGTTACCCTCACCCATCACGGCGAAGTGCTATACGAACGCGCCCGCAAGATGCTGCGGGCCAATGCCGAGATTCTCGACCATTTCAACGATGGCGACCTGGCTGGGTCCATTCGCTTCGGCGTGCCCGACGACTATGCGGTACGGCTTCTGCCGGTCATTCTCTCGAGCTTCCAGCGCACCCATCCACGCATTGCGGTAGACGTGTCTTGCATGGCCTCAGAAGTGTTGCTCGAGGGGATGAAGGCGGGGCGCTACGATCTCATCGTCTTCACCCAGGGCACCAATCAGAATTTCGGAGAGCTCTTCCGCACCGAAAAGATGTTCTGGGTAGCCAGCCATGGCGGGCGCGCGCTGGCCAACGAGCCGATGGCGATTGCCTGCGGCCCGCAATATTGCATCTGGCGCAAGGATGCGATGGACGCGCTCGAGCGCACCAGCAAGGACTACCGCATCGCCTATACGTCGTCCAACGCGACCGCCATATCCTCGGCAGTGCTGTCGGACCTGGCGGTGGGGTTCCTACCGGAAAGCGCGCTGCAGCCGGGTATGCGTGTCATTGGCGACGAGCATGGCCTGCCGCGTCTCGCCGACGCCCAGATTGCCCTGATGCGGGCCAGCCATGCTTATGGCGGCATCTACGACGCGCTAGCCAACCATATCGTGCAATCAATGGGCAATCTCGAGCATCCGCCGCAGGCCGAGGCGGCTGAATAGCCAGGGGGGCTGCGGCCACACGCTATGCGGCGTCTATAAGCGGGCCTCGTCGTCCCTCTTGACCTAAACCGCCCCATGCCGCACGAGAGACGCATGGCCGAACAGCTTACCAATGCCGCCGAATTTACCGTTTCCGAGATCGCCCAGGCGGTCAAGCGGACCGTTGAGGACGAGTTCGGCCATGTCCGGGTACGCGGTGAAATCTCCGGTTTCCGTGGCCAGCATTCGTCGGGACATGCCTATTTCACCCTCAAGGACGATGCCGCCTCGATCGATGCGGTGGTGTGGAAAGGCAATTACGCAAAACTCAGCTTCAAACCCGAGGAAGGACTCGAGGTCATCGCCACCGGCCGACTGACCACCTTCCCGCGTTCGTCGAAATACCAGATCGTCATCGACAATATCGAGCCGGCCGGCGCCGGGGCGCTGATGGCGCTACTCGAAGAGCGCCGCAAGAAGCTGCTGGCCGAGGGGCTCTTCGCCCGCGAGCGCAAGCGCCCCCTGCCCTATCTGCCGCGCGTCATCGGCGTCATCACCTCGCCCACAGGCGCAGTAATCCGGGATATCCTGCACCGGCTCGATGACCGGTTTCCCAGCCATGTGCTGGTGTGGCCGGTGCGCGTGCAGGGTGAGACCTGTGCACCCGAAGTGGTCAATGCCATCGAGGGGTTCAACGCGCTGCTGCCGGACGGTCCGATTCCGCGCCCCGACCTGCTGATCGTGGCGCGCGGCGGTGGCTCCATCGAAGATCTCTGGGGCTTTAACGAGGAGGCGGTGGTGCGCGCCGTTGCCGCCTCGGGCATTCCCGTCATTTCAGCGGTGGGTCACGAGACCGACACTACGCTGATCGATTATGCCTCCGACATGCGTGCGCCCACGCCGACAGCCGCAGCCGAGGCAGCGGTGCCGGTGAGGGCTGAGCTCATCGCCTATGTCGAGGACCAGGGCAGCCGTCAGCGTCAGGCGGCGCGGCGCAGTCTTTCGAGCCTGCGCGACCGCTTGCGCGCCGCCGGCGCCGGCCTGCCGCGGGCCAGCGATCTGGTCGCTACACCGCGTCAAAGCCTTGACTTGGCCTCCAGCCAATTGTCCGGGGCCCTGCGCCATTTCGTGCAGTCGCGGCGGCTGGCCTTTTCCAGCCTCGCCTCCGCCATCCAGCCACGCCTGGTGCGCCAGCGCCATCTCGAACGCGCCGAAAGAGTAGCGACGCTCAGCCGCCGGGCCGAGACAGGGCTGATCAAGACCATCGAGCGCGCGCGACTGACCTTCGACCCCGGCGCCCGTCGCCTGCCCGGTGCCGCGGCGCAACTGCTTGAACGCAAGCAATCCGGCATGGCTCGTATCACCCCGCGCCTCACCGCCCAGCCCATTCGCACCGATCTCCGCCATGCCGGGCAGCGGCTCGATACGCTGGTGCGTCGGGGGGATGCGGCAGCAAGCACAGGCATGGGATCGCGCCGCACCCAACTGGATCAGTGGGGCAAGTTGCTGGCAACGCTCAGCTATCGCAATGTGCTGGCACGCGGCTATGCATTGGTGCAGGACGATCAGGGACAGGTGGTCTCGAGCGCGGTGGCGCTGCGTCCTGGCGACGGGGTACGCCTGAGCTTTGCCGATGGTGAAGTGGCGGCGACCATTGCCGGGGCCCCACCGGCTCGGCGCAAATCGTCCCGTGCGACGCCTACGGACGACGAGTCGCAGGAAAGCCTCTTTTGAAGCAGATGCCGCTCGACTATATCGTACAAATGGCAGGGAGCCTGGGATGAACATATTCGATAAGGGCTTTTCGCCCGCCGAAGCCAGCTTGCGGTACCTCGATGGCGATTATGTCGTGCTCAAGCCCGGCACCTTCGTGCGCTGCGCCATAACCGGCAAGCCGATCCCGCTGGACGAGCTGTTCTATTGGAGTGTCGACCGGCAGGAGGCCTATGCCGATGCCGTCGCCGCCCACACCGCCTTCGAACGCTTCGGTCGGGGCAACTGACCATGAACGAGGCAGCGACGCGTCAGCGCTTCCTCTTCATTTCCAACGGCCATGGTGAAGACTGGATCGCCGCTGCCATCGTTGCCCGGTTGATGCCGGATATCTGCGTTGAAGCCTATCCCGTGGTGGGCAGCGGCACGGCCTATGCCGGCATCTGCCCGATTGTCGGCCCGCGCGGTCGTGTCGATTCCGGTGGAGCCCGCACGGCAAAGGGCTCGTTGCGGCGCGATGTCGCCAAAGGCGGCCTCGCCATGCTGCCGCCGGCGCTGAAATTCCTGCGCTCCGTGCGCGACAGCTACGATAAGGTCGTGGTGGTGGGCGATGTTACCGTGCCGGCCCTGGCCTGGCTCAGCGGCTACAAGAACCTCTTCTATATCGACTGCTACAAGACAGGGGCAGCCCGCCTTTATTCGTCCGCCGAACGCTTCATTCTCAAGCGCACTTGCGCCACTGCATTTTGCCGGGCCGACAATCTCGCCGCCATGCTGCGCGAAGACGGCATCGACGCCAAGGCAGCTGGCAATCTGATGATGGATACAATCCCGTTAGGCGACTATGACGCCCAAAGCCGGCGCCGGCACCCGCTGGCCATCACGCTGCTCCCGGGCAGCCGCGGGGAGACGGCGGATAACTTTGCGCGCCAAATCAAGGCATTGCGCAAGCTCGACACGGGGTCGGTGCCCGACATTTTCCTTGCTGTCGCCGGTGACCTCTCGGTCGAGGACCTGGCGGGTGCAGCCGACATGCAGCGCAGCAATCTCCTCAGCACCGAGGGCGACGATCTTGGTAGCCTGACCGATGGCGCGCTGGTGGTGCATTTGTTGCGCGGGCGGGCGATGGGCAATGCGCTGGCCGAGTCGGACATCGTGCTTTCGCAGGCTGGTACCGCGACGGTACAGGCCCTGGGCCTGGGCAAGCCCGTTATTCACATGACCAGTGCCAAGGACCGGCAATCGCGCTTTCTCGACGAACAGCGCCTGTTCGGGGAGGCGCGCATAGCCGTGCCAGGCGATCCCAACGCCGTGGCTGGTGCATTGTCCAAGCTCATTGCATCGCCCGAAGAGCGTCAGCGCCTCGGAGCTATCGGGCGCCAGAACATTGGTGGGCCGGGCGCCATGGAGCATGTGCTGGCCGCGTTGAAGAGGTAGGGCCTTCAGCGCAAGCCTTTGCGCTATATGTCAGACCGTTGGTGCTCGATCGAGAGTGATGAGATAGGCCAGGCCGGTGCCGAACAGCACGGTCTGGGGCAAGACGCCGAACATGGCGTTGGTCAGCCCGAGCACGCCATAACCCACCACCAGCACCAGCGCACCCAGCAGAAGCGCCGGTTTTTGACGCGCAGTTCGCAGTGCCGCCAACGGCGAGAACAGCATCAGGGCGAAGGCGGCCAGCCCCATGGCACCGCCGAGCGCGGCGAAGTCGGCGAGATCGCTGTGCAGGTTTTCGAGCGTCTGCAACTCGCCGAATTTCGGATAGAGGTCTCGCGCCAACGGCATCATCTGGCCAAAGCCGATGCCGAAGAGCGGTGAAGACTGGAAAGCGGCAATTCCGGTGTCGTACATGGCGGCGCGTGTCGCATCCTGCCCGCTTACGGCACCAAGCAATGTCGGAACCGCATCGCCGCCCGCGGTCCCGGCTGCGCCGATGGCCTGCAGGCCACCAGTGATGCGCGTCATCACCAGGCTATCACCCGCGGTGACCATGAAGATGGCTGCGCCGATGGCAACAATGGCAAGTCCCGCCAGCGCCACACGCTTCTGCCGCAGCGTCACGACAACGACCACGAAGGCCAGAGCCGCCAGCGCAGCCCAGGCGAGCAGCGGCCCGCGCGAGGCGGACAGCACGACACCGACCAATGCGAAAGCCGGACCGAGAAGGTAAATCCAGCGCCAGGGATCGCGATTGGACACCAGGCCGGTAAGGGCCAGGAAGCCGATAATGGTGGTGATCCCGGCATAATGGATGGGGTTATTGCCCACGCCCACGCGTTCCGTGCCGGTGTTCATTACCTCCCACAGGCCCAATAGGCCCGCCGAGACCGCGCCGAACAGGCAAAGCAATGGTACGGCGTGCGGCTTGAGCCAGGCACCATTGCGCAGCATGAGCGCAGCGAGGCCCGGTGCAAGCAGAAGCGGCGCGCAGGCCAGAAGCGGCAAGAGGTCCATCTCGCTGCGGTAGACGAATGGCAGGGTCAGAGCCAAGAGCGCAAGCGCGGCATAGACCATCAGCGCCGAGCGATGCACCAATATGTCGGAGCGAATGCGCACCGCCCAGGCAAGGCCAATGAGCCCACCCGCCATCACCACATAGTCGGCGATAAAGGGGGATGTGCCCATGAAGCCCAGGCCGGCAACCAAGGTCACGGCCGCAATGATGGCGAGCAAATCTTGGCTGGGGCGCCCTTGAGTCTGGCTCACGCTCAGGACTTACTGGTTTCCGGATCGAGCAGGCGATGCAGATGCACGATGAAGTAGCGGGTCTGGGCGCTGTCGACGGTCATCTGCGCCTTCTGCTTCCAGACTGCGTAGGCACTGGCATAATTGGGATAGACGCCGACTATGTCGACCTTTTCAAGGTCGGCAAATGTAACGCCTTCCAGGCTCGACAATTCGCCACCGATGACCAGATGCAGCAATTGTTTTTCGGTCGTGTCAGCCATGGGTCATTCTCGCGTTCAGGGATAAGGAGTTTCGGTCGCCTGTTCGGTTTCGGCCGGACAGCCATAGACCTTGATCAGCGCCGAATGGACCAGCGGTTTTAGGCTCATGTCGCCCAAAGCCGCAAGCGCCCCATGGCGCACATCTCGTCTGTTGAATTGTGGGAACCCGCTGCACACGTCGGCGAAGTCGAGACCGGATTCGCGCAATATCACCGCGGCACCGGCGATGTCCCAATCCTGGCTGCCGCGCCGCGCCACGGCGGCATCGAGCGTGCCGGTCGCGACCTGCACCAGCCTGTAGGCCAGCGACGGATAGGAGGGGCCACGAGTATAGTGGAGACCGGCGGCCTGCATTTCCTGGTGCACAGCGCCCGGCGCCGGAATCAGCGGCGCGGCGCCGGCCCGGCGGATACGCTGCAGCGGCTTGCCGTTGAGGCGAGCCCCACCACCGAGATAGGCCTCATAAAGTTCGTCGCGCACCGGGGCATAGACCACGCCCGCAACCGGGACGCCATGCTCCACCACGGCGAGCGAGACGGTCCAGCAATCCTCGCCGCGCAGGAAGGCCCGAGTGCCATCGATGGGATCGACGACAAATACACGGTCACAATCGAGGCGGCTGGGATTGTCGACAGTCTCTTCGCTCAACCAGCCATAGGTGGGGCGAGCATTGAGCAGGCTGCTGGCCAGAAAACGATCGACGACGATATCGGCTTCGCTGACAGGGGAAGCGTTGTCCTTGGTCCAGGACTTCACGTCCTTGCGGAAAAAGCCGCTGGCAATGATCCCCGCCACTACGGCGCTGGCGCGGAGCAATTCGAGATCATCATCATAAGGTGGGGCGGAAGCCGGCATGGCGGGCTTTTATGCTCCACACCCCCATCCCGCAAGAGGCGCGCACAGAAGGGTGTTTACATCTTGAGTGACGGCGCCTGACGCCGGCTCCATTCCGGCACCGTACGCTATCGCGCGCGAAGGCCAAGTTGCCCAGGCCCAATTCTGCTGACGCCGTTTACCGACACCGAAACGGCAGGCGCTTTGGTGGCTCAGTAGCGGTGATGAAGTGCATGGGCAGATGAGAGCGGCCTGGGTCTCCGGATCGCGCCATTGTGGCAAGTGAGAGAGTCATTTCACCTGCCGGTGCCGATTTCTTCCGCGTTCTCAGGCGCATGGCGAGAACGGGACCAACGCGCACACAAATCCTTAGGGTAAACACGGGGCAACTGCGTGAGGTTAATCGGTCATAACTAGGTGCAACATCCCGCTAACCCTCTCGGAAAACAAGATAAACTTAACCGAACCGATTAAGGTGGCGGGTAATCCCTCGCGCTAGATTGGCCTCACAAACGGAGCGGAATAACCAGCTCTCGAAGTTACAGGAAGGCATCTAAAATGGTTCATGGCGTTGCGATGGAAGGGTCTTCGGTGATTGTCGCCTTCGGCCGTCCCGCCCTGGCGGATCGCCGGTTCGTGGCGGCCAACGACAATGGTCCGCGCGATCCGGTCAAGACGGTCACTGTGCGCAAGCAGCTCGAACAGAGCGGTGTGGCCATCAAGATCAAGGTTCCGGTCACCGAGTTCATCGGCGTGGCCGTGGCCACCCGCATTTCCGAAGAAGGCATGCTGACCAGCTCAATCGAACTGGTCCACTCCGATGCCGAGCTCAACTACAAGGTGTTCGAGGAAGAAGGGAACCACAACGTCGTGGCCGAATGGCAGAACTGGGGCAAGAAACTGCGCCTGCCGCTGTTCATCAAGGCCGGCGATGGTGCCTACATGCCCTATAGCCAGCAGGTCGATGGCCTGATGGTGTCCGATCCGGCTCCCCGCCGCCGGCTCGCGGCAGAAGCCGCCCGCCGCCCCCGCTTTCTCAACCGTCGCAAGCCGGGCCAGACCGACGTGAACTGACCGCCCGCCAAACTCCAAAGTCCGACGAAAAGGGTCAACCAGTGGTGCGGTTGACCCTTTCGGCGTTTTTACCAGACCCAATCGGCCATCAGCGCCAGGGTCAGCACCACGCCGACATAGTGATTGCTGTCGAAGCGCAGCTTGGCGTTGCCCGGCTCGGTGGCATCGAGGGTCAGAAGTTGCCAGGCCAGCACACCGGCGGCCACGAGTGAAAATACCGCGAAAATCCAGCTGCCGCCGACCATCAATGACGCGATGTTCCACAGGACGAACGCCCCGGCGTAAAAGCCGGCGACCACCGGACGCACATTGTCGCCGAACAGGCGCGCGGTGGATTTGACCCCCACCAATGCGTCGTCCTCCACATCCTGCAGCGCATAGATGGTGTCATAGCCAATGACCCAGAGAATGGCGCCGGCATAAAGCAGCACCGGAGGCCAGCCGAGCCCGCCGGTCTGGCTGGTCCAGCCCAGGATGGCGCCATAGGAAAAGGCCAGGCCCAGGAAAAGCTGCGGCCACCAGGTCACCCGCTTCATGAACGGATAGATGGCGATCAGCACCAGGGAGGCGACGCCGGCCCAAACGGTGAAGCGATTGAACTGGAACAGGATCACCGAACCGAGAAGCGCCTGGGCCACGAGAAAGTAAGTGGCTTCAAGTGCCGTCACCTGCCCGGAAGGAATCGGTCGCGAGCGGGTGCGCGCCACCTTGGCGTCGATGTCGCGATCGACGATGTCGTTAAAGGTGCAGCCGGCGCCACGCATCAACAGCGCGCCCACGACCATCAAAATGGCCGCCCACCAGCCAAAGCCATATTCGGGATAAGCCACCGCCGCCAGCCCAATGCCCCAGGCGCAGGGCCAGAACAACAGGCCCACCGGGATCGGTCGGTCCCAGCGCGCCAATCGCCCATAGGGCTTCAACCATTCGGGCGCGTAACGATCCAGCCAGTTGTTCTGTTTGGCATCGGCGACGCGGGCGGATTGGGTATCGGACATGGTGCCACGACCTCGTGGTTCGACAAGCTCGCCATGAGGTCTACTCTAAAGTCAAAAGACAAAGTAGACCTCATCCAAACCAGCCCTAGGGTCAGGTCGTGGCAGAGGGCCACACGTCGAGGAATTGCCATGCCCCGTTCTCATTCTGCGCTGCCGCGCCTGTTCGTCGATACCGACCTTGCTGCCGGCGCCGCCCTGACGCTGGGCAAGGAACAGTCGCTTTACCTGGCCGCGGTCCTGCGCAAGGGCGTCGGCGACAGCGTGGTGCTGTTCAACGGCCGCGACGGCGCCTGGCTTTGCCGGCTCACCGGCGATTCTAAGAAATCGGTCGTTCTGGAAGTCGACGAGCAGATCGCGCCGCAGACTCGGCCCTCTGATCTCTGGTACGGGTTTTCGCCGCTCAAGACCGAGCGGCTGGATTATGTGATCCAGAAGGCGGTGGAGATGGGCGCGGGGATTATCCAGCCTGTGACCACCCAGTTTACCCAGGTGCATCGACTCAAACCCGAAAAGCTCGCCGCCAATGCCATGGAAGCGGCGGAGCAATGTGAAGTGCTGAGCGTGCCGGAGATCGCGCCGGAAATCGGTCTCGATGCGCTGTTGAGCCAATGGCCGCAAATGCATGGCGACCGAGTGCTGGTATTTGCCGACGAGGGTGAAGCGTCGTCGTCGCCCCTGGGCGCCCTGCAAAACCTGGTTGGCCGCAGGATAGGCCTGTTGATCGGCCCCGAAGGCGGATTTTCTGACAGCGAACGCGAACGGCTACGCAGACTGCCGTTTGTTTTGCCGATCAGCCTCGGACCGCGTATCCTGCGCGCCGATACTGCCGCCGTGGCGGCAATGGCGATTATTCAGGCGACCATCGGCGATTGGCGATAAAACGCGATTGCTTTCCGGCTTGCGCTCGTTATGTTCGCCGCCCATCTATCTGCTTGCATAGCATGAGGTCCACATGGCCGGCGCCGACACATCCTCGCCTCTCATCGAATCGCGCGCCGACCTGATCGAGGCGATGGAGCGCGGCTGCAAGCCGGCCGAGCGGTGGCGCATCGGCACCGAGCACGAAAAGCACGTCTTCCACACCGATCCGCTGCGCCCGGTGACCTATGAAGGTCCCCAAGGGGTGCGCGCCCTGCTTGATGGCGTGGCGCGAGAGACCGGCTGGGAACCCTTCTATGATGGGGAGAACCCGATCGGGCTGCGTAATGATGCCAGCGCCGGCGGCATTTCCCTTGAACCAGGCGGTCAGTTCGAGCTGTCCGGTGCCCCCATGGCCGATCTGCATGGCACGGCCGACGAAATGGCCGAGCATATGCGCGTGTCCAAGGCCGTTGCGGCGCCACTCGACATTCATTTCCTCGGTCTGGGCGTCACCCCGCTATGGGCCGTGTCCGATATCCCGGCCATGCCAAAGTCGCGCTACGGCATCATGACCAAATATATGGGCGAAGTGGGCACCCTCGGCACATCGATGATGTACCGTTCGGCAACGGTGCAGACCAATCTCGACTTTTCCAGCGAAGCCGACATGGTCAAGAAGCTGCGCGTGTCGCTGGCACTACAGCCGGTGGCCACGGCGCTTTTTGCGAATTCGCCGTTCTCGGAAGGCCGCGACACCGGCTATCTGAGTTTCCGCAGCCATATCTGGCTCAACACCGACGATGCGCGCACCGGCATGCTGCCCTTCGCCTTCGAAGATGGCTTCGGCTTCGAGCACTATGCCGACCATGCGCTCGATGTGCCGATGTATTTCGTCATCCGCGACAAGAAATATATCAATGTTGCTGGCGAGAGCTTCCGTGCCTTCCTCAAGGGTGAGTTGCCGCAGCTGCCGGGCGAAAAGCCGACAATCAAGGATTGGGAGGATCACCTCTCCACCCTGTTCCCGGAAGTGCGGCTCAAGCAGTTCCTGGAAATGCGCGGGGCCGATATGGGCAATAGCGGCCATGTGGTAGCGCTTTCAGCTTTCTGGACGGGCCTGCTTTATGACGAGGTCTCTCTGGAATCGGCCTGGGAACTGGTGAAGGGCTGGAGCGAGGAAGATCGCGACTATCTGCGCCGAGAAGTGCCGCGGCTTGGCCTGTCGACACCCTTCGATCGTTCGAGCCTCTTCGACATCGCCGCGCAGGCGGTGGGGATCGCCGAGGCGGGCCTCGTCCGCCGCAACCGGCTCAATACGGCCGGCCAGGACGAGACCATCCATCTCGCTCCGCTCGAGGAGACTATCCGCACAGGCAAGTCTCCCGCCGAACGCTGGCTGGAAAAGTTCCGCGGCGAGTGGAACGGCTCGGTTCTGCCGCTGTTCACGGAAGCGGAGATCTAGAGCGTTTCACGGTCTCCGGCCCATAACCAGCTACTGCTGGTTGAAGGGATCGAACTGCAGCAGCCAGGAGTAGAGCCAACTCTCGCCGCTGCCCACCGAGGCAACATCGTTTATTTTCCACTCGCCCTCATAGCGCATGGAAATGGTGAGGATCGTCGGCTCACCCTTGGACTCGAAGCTCACCAGCGCCACCGCACTATCGCCCTGCACTACCGGCTCGCTCACAGCGAGGCCGTCGACATGCCCTTCCGCTCCGTTCAGGAAGGGATTGAAGGCGACGATTTCCGGCGCTTGCGGATCGATCCGCGCACCTTTCGCATCGACCACATTGGCGGAAAGATTATAGGCGACGAGATCCTGAAGGTGAGCGGAGTAGTGTTGTTCGAGATTGATCTCCTGGCCGTTCTGCAGCGGCTGGTAGATGGAATCGAGCAGAGCGCGCGGGGAATCCGCCGGGGCGCCCCCGAACAGCATCGGCACAAGGCCGAACAGGGTCCAGTCCATCTCTAGGCTTCTCCAAGTGACTTTCACCCGTGGGTCGCCAAGAAAGAAGCCAAAAGTGAGGCGTTTCAGCTTGCCCTTCGCAATCGCCTCGTGCATCACGCGCAAATCGGCGATGGAGGCATGACATGCGGGTAATGGTGATCGGTTCGGGTGGTCGGGAACACGCGCTGGCCTGGAAGATCGCGCAATCACCGCTTGTTACCGCGCTGTTCGTTGCCCCCGGAAATGGCGGAACAGAGGCCATCGCCACCAATGTCGCCGTCGACATAACCGACCACGCAGCCGTCATCGCCGCCGCCCGTGCGCATGAAATCGACTTCGTCGTCGTTGGTCCCGATGCCCAGGTGGTGGCCGGATTGGGCGACGATGTGCGTGCTGCCGGGTTCACCTGCTTCTGTCCCTCCAAGGCCGCCGGCCAGCTGGAAGGCTCGAAGAGCTTCACCAAGGCGCTCTGCGACCAATTCGGCATTCCCACCGCCGCCTATGGCCGGTTTGAAGATGAAGCCTCGGCACTGGCCTATCTCTACGTCCAGGGCGCCCCCATCGTCATCAAGGCCGATGGCCTGGCTGCCGGCAAGGGCGTGACCGTGGCCATGAGCGTTGAAGAGGCCGAGGAAGCGATCATCGACTGTTTCTCGGGCGCCTTCGGCGCTTCAGGCGCGGCCGTGGTGATCGAGGAATTCATGGAGGGCGAGGAGGTCAGTCTCTTCGTGCTCACCGATGGCACGGCGGTGCTGCCGCTCACCACAGCACAGGACCACAAGCGCGCCTTCGACGGAGATACCGGTCCCAATACCGGTGGAATGGGCGCCTATTCGCCCGCCCCGGTGATGAGCGAAGAGGTGTATCGGCGCAGCATGGATGAAATCGTGCTACCGACCGTTCGCGGCATGGCCCAGCGCGGCACGCCCTATGCCGGCGTGCTCTATGCCGGCCTGATGCTCACCGAGGATGGTCCCAAGCTCGTTGAATACAATGCGCGCTTCGGCGATCCGGAAACGCAGGTGATGATGATGCGCATGCAAAGCGATATCGTGCCACTCTTGCATGCCGTCGCCACCGGCACGCTTGCAGGCCATTCGGTCGAGTGGAAGGACGCCTATGCGCTGACCGTCATCCTCGCCACCAGGGGCTATCCCGGCAACTATGGCAAGGGCAGCGAAATCGGTGGCGTCGATGGTCTCGATAGCGACACGCTGACCATATTCCACGCCGGAACGAAGCGCGATGGGGAACGTTTACTGGCCAATGGTGGGCGCGTCCTCAATGTGACGGCGCTCGGGGCATCGGTCAAAGAGGCACAAGAACGTGCTTACCACGGCGTGGACAAGATTGACTGGCCAGAAGGCTTTGCCCGCAGGGACATCGGCTGGCGCGAAATCGCCCGCGAGCAAGACTGAACCTTTTCTCAATCTTGCTGCGCTACTCTCCCCTAGACCCGTCTTTTCTGCGGCCCCGCCGCAACGCCCCCTGACGCCACTGCAGCGTCGGGGCAAGGCGCTGGCGGACAGGCTGCGCATGGGGAGTGCGGAGCGTGCGAGCATGACGACGATAAGTGGACCCCGCATTGGCGTGGCTTTGGGTGGCGGCTCGGCTCGCGGGCTGACGCATATTCCCTATATCGAGGCGATGGACGAGCTTGGTCTCAAACCTTCGGTCATTTCGGGCACCTCGATCGGCGCCTTGATCGGCGCCGGTTGGGCCGCAGGTATGACGGGCAAGGAATTGCGCGAACACTCCTTCGAGGTCTTGGGTACGCTGCGCATCATCGCGGCCAAACTCTGGGCCACGCAAATCCGCGGCATTGGCGGCCTGCTCAAGAACGGCATCTCCATGCAGCTGGACGCGGCCAGTATCGTCGACGCCTTCACACCGCCAAATTTTCCGCTCGAATTTCGACAGCTGCAAATTCCGCTCTATGTGGTGGCGACCGATTTTCAGTCCTGGCATCAGGTGGTGTTCAATTCCGGCCTGTTGCGGCCGGCGATTGCCGGGTCCATCGCAATACCGAGCTTTTTCCGTCCGGTCGTTCACAACAACCACATTCTCGTCGATGGTGGGGTGGTCAATCCGTTGCCGCTGGACCAAGCCGATATCGATACCGATTTTCTCATCGGCATAGACGTGGCGGGCGACCCCTCTGCAGGTCTCAACAAGACCGATCACAAGGCACTCGACATCTGGTTCGGCTCGGCCCAGATCATGATGCATTCTCTGACTGCCCATATGATGGCCGCCTATCCGCCCGATATCTATATCCGGCCCCATGTCGCCAATTTCGGTGCCATGGAGTTCTGGAAGGTGCGCGAGATCATCACTCATGCCGAAGCGGAAAAGGACCGCTTCAAACGCATTTTGGCGCACAAGATCGAAGACTATATCCAGGGCCGGCTGGAGCCCGTGACCGAGCTTTAGATTGCCGCAACGGCGACGCGCCGCTATATGCGAACCATGACCAATCTCCCGCCTCTCTCCGCCGAAGGTGAAACGCTTCTCGATACCATCGGGGAGAAGAAACCCACCAATCACGCCATCATGCTGGCGCTGCGCGCCGTGGTGTTTGCCTATGCGCCCAATGCCAGCGAGACGGTGAAATATGGCGGGCTGCATTACACCCATGGCCGGCCGTTCTGCGGGATTTTCAGCCACTCCGCTCATGTGACGCTGGAATTCAGTCGCGGCGCCGAATTCCATGACGGCATTCTGCTCGGCAACGGCACTTATCGCCGGCACCTGCGCTTTACCGATCCAGCCGCGATCAATGTCGAGCAGGTGGGCGCCTATGTGGCCAAGGCCTGCGAGCTGGCATAGGGTCGCAGCGGCTAGCTTCGCAGCTTTCTGAAGAACTCTACCAGCATGACCTCGGCTCGCGCGGCAGACAGCCCGCCGATGACCTCCGGCCGATGGTGGCAGGATGGTTGTTCGAACAGCCGCACACCATTTTCGACCGCGCCTGCCTTGATATCTTCGGCGGCAAAATAGACCCGCCTGAGGCGCGCATGGGCGATTGCGCCGGCGCACATGGCACAGGGTTCGAGCGTCACATAGAGATCGCAGCCATCCAGCCGGCCCGTGCCGCGCGCCTTGAGCGCCGCCCGGATGGCGAGCATTTCGGCATGTGCCGTCGGGTCGCCCAGCGCCTGCATGCGATTGCGCTCCGCAGCCAGGATGCGCGAGCCTTCCACCACCACAGCTCCCACCGGCGCCTCGCCGAGCGCCGCCGCTTCCTCGGCGAGGCGCAAGGCAAGTTCCATCGGGGCGAAGGGCTCGGTCATGGCGCCGATGTAGCGCGAGTGAGGGATAGAGGGCAATCGCGCTCATCTTCCGCCAATCGGGAACAAGGGCAGGAAGCGGGTCGGAATAGGCCGGCGCCTTGCCTATATTGAGGCCAAGGAGAATCGCCCTTGCCCATCCGCCAGCTGCCTGAAGACCTCATCAATCGCATTGCCGCCGGCGAAGTCGTCGAGCGGCCGGCCAGCGTGGTCAAGGAATTGGTGGAGAATTCCATCGATGCCGGCGCCCGCCGCATTGTCATCGCCACCGCAAATGGCGGCATGGACCTGATCCGCATTACCGATGACGGCCATGGCATGGCGCGGGACGATCTGTTGCTCTCGGTCGAGCGGCACGCCACCTCCAAGCTCGCTTCGGACGATCTCGACGATATCCGTTCTTTGGGATTTCGCGGCGAGGCCCTGGCATCGATCGGCTCGGTGGCCCGCCTGTCCGTGGCCTCGCGCCCGCTCGATGCTGAAAGCGGCCTGATCATCGTGGTCGATAATGGCCGGCGCACGGGACCGATGCCGCAGGCGATGAACCGCGGCACGGTGATCGAGGTCAAGGACCTATTTGCGCAGGTGCCGGCTCGGCGGAAGTTTCTCAAATCGGCGCGGGCGGAAACCGGAGCCATCACCGATGTGGTCAAGCGCCTAGCCATGGCCAATCCCGAAATCCACTTCATTCTGGAAGGCACGGACAGGACCATGTCGAACTGGCCCGCCGTCAGTGGCGAGGGCGCGCTGGCTGCCCGGCTGGGCCAGGTGATGGGGGCCGATTTCGTTGATAACGCCGTGCCCCTGGCCAATGCGCGCCACGGCGTCGTGGTTGCCGGCATGGCGGGACTGCCGACCTATACGCGGGCCAATTCGCTCAGCCAGTTCTACTTCGTCAATGGCCGCTCGGTGCGCGACAAGGTGCTGGTGGGCGCGGTGCGGGCCGCCTTTGCCGATTACACCTTCCGCGATCGGTTTCCGGTGGTGGCGCTTTACATCGCCATCGACCCGGCTGAGGTCGATGTCAATGTGCACCCGGCCAAGGCGGAGCTGCGGTTCCGCGACCAGGGGGCGGTGCGTAGCGCGGTGATCCGGGCCATTGGCATGGCGCTGGCTGCCGCCGGCTTCAAAGCATCGACCAGCGTGGCCGAGGATATTCTGGGCGCCTTCAATGCTCCGGAAATGGACGAACCCGCAGCACCAGCGCCTTTGCCGCCGCCGTCAGCGTCCTATCAGACACCGAGCTATGGCTGGTCTCGCGACCGGGCGCCGCTCAATTTCGACCGCAGTCCTAGCCAGTTGGCGGGCTTAACCGCCCCCAGCGCGCGTGTCGAGGAAATTGCAGCCCCGGCAGTCGTCGAGGACTTCCCGTTGGGTACGGCACGGGCGCAGATGTTCGACAACTACATCATTGCTCAAAACGGATCGGGCCTCTTGCTGGTCGACCAACACGCGGCTCATGAACGACTGGTCTATGAGCGTTTCAAGGCGCAGCTTGCATCCGGCCCCGTCGCCAGCCAGGCGCAACTCATCCCGGTCGTGGTGGAATTGCCCGAGGAAGACTGCGCAAGGCTCGAAGAGGCCGCGGAAGAGCTGGAAAAATTCGGGCTCTATCTCGACCGCTTCGGCCCACGCGCCGTCGCCGTGCGCGAAACCCCTGCCCTGTTGGGCCAGAGCGACATAGCTGGTCTGGTGCGCGACCTGGCGGATGGCCTCGCCGAATGGGACAGTACCGCCGCGCTGAGCGATCGCATGGAAGCGATTATCGGTCGCATGGCCTGCCACGGCTCGGTCCGTTCGGGCCGACGCTTGCGTGTCGACGAGATGAATGCGCTGCTCCGCGACATGGAAGCCACCCCCCATTCCGGACAATGCATCCATGGCCGGCCCACCTATGTCGAACTCAAAAAGGCCGATATCGAGCGCCTGTTCGGGAGAAGCAGATGACATCAGGCATTCACCACGTCACGCTGATTACCAAAGACGTGCAGCCCAATGTCGATTTCTATGTCGGCTTTCTCGGACTGCGCCTGGTCAAGCGCACCGGCGGCTATGAGGACGCAACGCAGTTGCACCTGTTTTACGGCGATTACGCCGCCAATCCGGGTTCGCTCCTCACCTTCCTTGTGTGGCAAGGCGGCTCGAAAGGGCAGGTCGGCGCCGGGCAGGTCAGCGAAGTGGCGCTGGCAATAGAGCCGGGGTCCATCGGCTTCTGGATCGAACGCGTGCTGCGTCTGGGGGTCAAGAGCGAAGGTACCGCGCAGGAATTCGGCGAGACCGTGCTCAAGCTGCGCGATCCCGATGGTGTGCTCATTAAGCTGGTCAGTGCCGATCTGCCGGCGCTCGACATGCCGCAGAATGACATTCCTGCCGAGCATGCCATCCGTCGCATTCGCGGGGTGACGCTGCTTTCGGAAGTCCAGGAGGAAACTACCGCTTTCCTCACCCGCTATTTCGGATTTCGCGCTGCCGCCACCGAGGGGTCCATTCAACGTCTGGTTTCCGATGTCGGCGACGTGCTCGATATTCGAGACGCAGCCGGGTTCTTCCCGGGCGCGCCTGGCGCTGGCGCGGTGGACCATGTGGCGGTGCGCGCCCATGATGCGGCTGAGGTCGAAGCGGTCGAGGCCGAACTGCGCAAGCGCAATTCCAGCCTCACCAACCTGCACGACCGCAACTATTTTACTTCGCTCTATGTGCGTGAGCCCGGCAATGTGCTGATCGAAATGGCCAGCGATGGGCCCGGCTTTTTGCAGGACGAGACGCTCGAGAGTTTGGGCAGTGCACTCTTTGTGCCGCCAGATACTGCCGATCCCGATGGGGTCAAGCTGATGCTGCCGCAATTCGGCCTGCCGGGCGAAGAGCGCGTGGTCTATCGCGACCTGATCTACACTCACCGCTTCCACGTGCCCCCCGAACCCGACGGCACGACAATTGCGCTGCTGCATGGCAGCGGCGGCAGCGAGATGGATTTGATGCCGCTGGCCCATCGTGCATCGCCTCACGCCACGCTGCTCGGCATTCGTGGCCGCAGCACCGAAGACGGCGTACAGCGCTGGTTCCGCAGTTTTGGCCCCACAATCTTCGACCAGGACGATATCCGCTTCGAATCCGGCGCGCTGGAGGCCTTTTTCGGCGAGATAGAGATCGCTTATGGCGTCAGCAGGGGTGGTCTGGTGGCGCTGGGCTATTCCAACGGCGCCAACCTGCTCGGTGCAGCCCTGTTGCTGCGCTCGGGCCTAGTGCAACGCGCGGTGCTACTACGGCCTATCATGACACTGGGCGACGTGCCCGCGTCTGATCTCTCCGATACGAAGGTTCTCATCGTGCTCGGGCAGTTCGATGCCTTCAGGACGCAGGGCGAGGCGCTGGCGCAGGCGCTCGCAGCGGCCGGCGCCGATGTGGAGGTGGTCACCGTGCTGGGCGGTCATGATCTGACCGATGCGGATACGGAAGCGGTGCGGCGATGGCTGCGCGATTCGGAAGCAGCCGGCCGCAACGCTCAAGAGTGAATCCGAGAGCGGCGGCCGGGTGTCGGAATGGCTTTCAGGCCGCCTTCGGGCCGATATAGCGCGATTGCGGCCGGATCAACCGGCCGGTGGCGATCTGCTCATGGGCGTGGGCGACCCAGCCGCCAACCCGCCCGGCCGCGAAGACACCGGTAAATGCCTCACGCGGAAAGCCCAGAGCCTCGAGCAGCAGGGCGGTGAAGAATTCCACATTGGTCTCAAGGACCCTGCCCGGCTTTGCGGCATGCAATTGCTTCAGCGCTTCTGTTTCCACCGCTTCGGCCAGGGCCAGGCGTGTGATGTCCATTCCTCCGCCCGCGCCAAGGCGGGCCAGGGCCGATTTCAACGCATCAGCACGTGGATCGCGCACCCGATAAATGCGGTGGCCAAACCCCATAAGCCGCTCGCCGCGCGCCAATTCTCCGGCAATCCAGTCTGCGGCGTGCTCTGGCCTAACCACTGCATCGAGCATGTCGAGCACCGGCCCAGGCGCGCCGCCATGCAGCGGGCCCTTCAATGCGCCCAACGCCGCCAGCACGGCGGAGCCATAGCCGGCCCGCGTCGAGGCAACCACCCGGGCGGCAAAGGTCGAGGCATTGAGACCATGGTCGGAGACGGTGACCAGATAGGTGTCCAGCGCAGCCGCCGCTTCGACATAGGGCACCTGGCCATGCAACATGGTCAACATGTCGGTGGCGTGGCCGGCATTCACATCGGGTGCGAGAGCCCCGAGACCGGCCTTGCGTCGCACCACGGCCGGCACAAAGACGGCCGGGGCTGCAATCAGCAAAAGTGCTGTTTCCGCATCCTCGCCATCCGGAAGCCGCGCCATCAGCGCCCGCAGCGCTTCTGTGATGCTGAGCGAAAGCAGAGCAGGATCGAGGTGAGCAACTTCTTCAAATGCCCGTAGGCGGGCTGTGGCCAGCGCCACGCGCACCCCTGCAGCATCGAGGTCGACGGTCTCCGCCAGCAGCAATGACAGAACCCCTTCATAGCTGGTTTTGCCCGCGAGAGCGTCGAGGCTTTGTCCGCAGATTACCAGGCGTCCATTGGCGCCATCGACCTCGGACAGGACGGTTTCGGCGGCAATGACATCATCGAGGCCAGACATGTTGCAACTCCGTGTTGTTTAGCCCTAGATTGGATTTATCAAGATTGACGTCAATCTTGATGAAAACGATCAATGTAGGATGCGATGAGCTGGATCAGTGCTGAACAGGCCTTGGCTCTTTTGGGCACAAAGCCGCAAACGCTCTACGCCAATGTCAGCCGCGGCCGCATTGCGGCACGTCCCGACCCCAGTGATCCCAGGCGCAGTCTCTATCGACGCGACGATGTCGAGCGGCTGGCAAGCCGGCACAAGGGGCGCCCACCCGCAAAAGCGGTCGCTGCCGAGGCGATTGCCTGGGGCGAGCCTGTACTGACCACGGCAATTTCAACGGTGCGCAACGGACGGCTGCTCTATCGCGGGCAGGACGCGGCACGTCTTGCGGAAACGGCCACCCTCGGGGGCGTGGCGCGGCTGTTATGGAATGCAAGCGCAGAGGTGGACTTTGCCGGTCGGGCACGCGCGCTGCAGCCGGGCATGGCTGCAGCCTATCGGGCCGTGGCCGAACTGGCTGCCACCGATCTGCCGGCGAATGGCCGCAGCCTTACGCTGCTTCTACGCGACGCAGCACGCACAGTGTCTTTCCTTGCCGGCGCGCTCGCGGCACCGGGCACGGACCCTGTGCATGAACGGCTGGCGCGGCAATGGGGGCGACCCGACGCAGCAGATCCGATTCGCCGGGCGCTCGTGCTGCTGGCCGAGCACGAACTCAACGCATCCACCTTCGCTGCGCGCGTCACCGCCTCCACCGGAGCGCCGCTCTCGGCGGCCGTGCTCGCGGGCCTCGCCGCACTATCGGGCCCTCTGCACGGGACTGCGAGCCAGAGCATGGCCGGACTGGTCGAGGAAGCGCGCCGCCTGGGGCCAGAGGCGGCGGTCAATGCCCATTTGCGACGCGGACAGCCGCTGCCCTGTTTCGGCCATCGCCTCTATCTGGACGGTGACGTGCGCGCACCCGCCCTAATGGCGTCTTTCGTCATGCCACCCCATCTTGCTGCCTTGGCAGAGGCTGGCGAGCGACTGAGCGGCGAAAAGCCGAATATCGATTTTGCACTGACCGGCCTCACCGCCGCATTCGGCCTGCCCGACGATGCTCCACTGACAATCTTTGCCCTCGCCCGCAGTGTCGGCTGGCTGGCCCATGCCTTGGAGCAGGTGGAAACCGGTGCACTGATCCGGCCGCGGGCGCATTATGTGGGTGTTGAACCCCCAGTGGAGTGACAGCGGCGGACCACCCCATTCGTGTGCGTTGAACGCGAGCCCCCTCCCCCACTAGGGGAGAAGGGAAGAGGTGCAATGGCGCGTTCTTTAGCCGAAGACGCTGGCGCCCTTGTCGGCGACGCCAACGAGGCTGCGGAAACCGGCGAAGAGTTCGCGGCCCATGCCGAAATGCTGGCTGCGCAGGTCTTCTGTCGCCGGCGTGCGGGAGAAGAATTCCTTCTCGTCGCCAAGGAAGGTCAGCGTGCCTTCATTGGCGTCGAGACGGATCATGTCGCCGTCGCGGATCTTGCTGATCGGGCCGCCGTCTACCGCCTCGGGTGTCATGTGGATGGCTGCGGGCACCTTGCCGGAAGCGCCGGACATGCGGCCATCGGTGACCAGCGCAACCTTGAAGCCACGCCCCTGCAACACGCTGAGCGGCGGAGTGAGATTGTGCAATTCGGGCATTCCGAGCGCCTTGGGGCCGGAGAAGCGCACCACGGCGATCATGTCGCTATTGAACTCACCCGCCTTGAAGGCAGCCTGCAAGCCGGCCTGGCTGTGGAAGACGCGAGCAGGCGCTTCGATGACGCGATGCTCGTCCTTGACGGCAGAGACCTTGATGACGGAGCGACCAAGATTGCCGCTGAGCAGCTTGAGGCCACCCGTTGCTGCGAAGGGCTCCTTGGCGCTGGTCAGGACCTTGGGCAGCGCGCTCTGCTCCGGCGAGGGCTCAAAGGTGAGCTGATCTTCGACCAGCTTTGCTTCGACGGTGTAATTGGACAGGCCCGAACCCCAGACAGTCCTGACATCTTCGTGCAGGTGGCCGCTTTCGAGCAGTTCCTTGATCAGATAACCCATGCCACCTGCCGCGTGGAAATGGTTCACATCGGCAACGCCATTGGGATAGACGCGCGCGAGCAGAGGTGTCGCGTCCGACAGATCGCTCATATCGTCCCAGGTGATCTGGATACCGGCGGCGGCGGCCATGGCAATCAGATGCATGGTGTGGTTGGTCGAACCGCCGGTGGCATGCAGGCCAACCAGCCCGTTGACGAAAGCCTTTTCGTCCATGATGTGGCCGATGGGCGTGTAATTGTTGCCTTCCTTGGACAGCGACAGCGCACGCTTGGCGGCTTCGCGGGTCAGAGCATCGCGCAGCGGCGTACCGGGATTGACGAAGCTGGCGCCCGGCAGGTGCAGGCCCATGATCTCCATGAGCATCTGATTGGAATTGGCGGTGCCGTAGAAGGTACAGGTGCCGGGCGAATGGTAGGATTTGCTCTCGGCTTCGAGCAGTTCGGCGCGACCGACCTTGCCCTCGGCATAGAGCTGGCGAACCTTGGACTTTTCGTCATTGGGAATGCCCGAGGGCATGGGGCCGGCGGGCACGAAGACGGCAGGCAGATGGCCGAAGGCCAAAGCGCCGATGACCAGGCCGGGCACGATCTTGTCGCAGATGCCGAGATAGACGGCAGCATCGAACATGTTGTGGCTGAGTGAGACAGCGGTGGCCATGGCGATCAGGTCGCGGGAGAACAGGCTCAGGTCCATGCCCGGCTGGCCCTGAGTGACACCGTCGCACATGGCGGGCACGCCACCGGCCACCTGGGCCGTCGCACCGATTTCGCGGGCGGCTTCCTTGATGATATCGGGATAGAATTGGTAGGGCTGATGGGCACTCAGCATGTCGTTATACGAGGTGACGATGCCCAGGTTCAGCGTCTTGTTGCCGGCCAGGGCCGCCTTTTCACTGGGGGAGCATGCCGCGAAAGCGTGGGCGAGATTGCCGCAGGAGAGGGCCGCGCGATGAACGCCCTGATCCCTGGCCGCATCGAGGCGGTTGAGATAGTCGCTGCGGGTATCGCGGCTACGCGCGGCAATACGGTCGGTCACGTCCTGGATGGCCTGACGGACTTTCATGGTTCTCGGCTCCATAGTTGGCAAGGACGCGCCAAAGGGGGGCCGCTGGCGCGGGTATTCCTTGCATCAAACAACTGATGAACCGTCAGCGGCCAGGGCGGTCGATTGGGGACCGCCCCAGGGGCCTCAGGGGCACCAGTAAACAGTAAGCGGCGCTCCCGAGCGGAGCACGGCGCGGACCGGCATCTCGGCGACGGGACCGTCGGCCAGTGCCTTGTCCAGCACCGCGGCCTTTTCGTCGCCTTCGATGTGCAGATAGAGCGCATCGGTTTCGAGCAGGCGCGGCAGGGTAAAGGTGATGCGGGGTTCGCCAGCTCCCGGCGCTTCGAGCGCCAAGGTGGGGCCCTCTGCGGTCAGCGCCTGATCCAGCGTGTCGCCACCGGGGAAGAAGCTCGCCGTATGTCCATCATTGCCCATGCCCAGGATCACGGCGGCGAAGGGCTTGGGCAGCTCTACCATCAGAGCATTGGTCTTGGCGACGGCAGCCTCGTCCGGCACCTCGCCGCCCGAATACAGCGGGAAGAAGCGCGCAATGGCCGCCGGACCCTGCAGCATCTTTTCGTTGACCAGCAGTGCATTGGAACGATCGCTGGTCTCGGGCACCCAGCGTTCGTCCACCAGGGTCACCGTGACCTTGGACCAGTCGATATCCCTGGTCTTGCCCAGGGCCTGAAAGAACTTGCCGGGAGTGGAACCACCGCTGACGGCAATCGAAGCCTCACCGCGCGTCGCGATAGCAGAACGGATGCGGTCGGCTACGGATTCGGCCAGTTCCTTGGCGAGGGTTGGCTTGTCGGCAAAGCTGCGGCGATCGAGGGTCATGAATTGGTGCCTTCGTACCAGGTGCGGCCGTCGCGTTCGATGAGGGCAATGGCGCCGCTGGGGCCCCAGGTGCCGGCGGTGTAGCTCTGCGGCGGTTCGCTGGCGCGATCCCAGGCTTCGCGGATCGGATCGACCCAGGACCAGGCGGCCTCGAGTTCGTCGCGGCGCATGAACAGCGTCTGGCTGCCGCGGATCACGTCCATCAGCAAGCGCTCATAGGCCTCAGGAGTGCGCTCGGCGAAAGTCTCGGCAAAGCTGAGGTTGAGTGGCACTTCGCGCAGGCGCATGCCACCCGGCCCCGGATCCTTGATCATCATCATGAGCTTGACGCCCTCATCGGGCTGCAGGCGGATGATCAGCTTGTTGGGCTTTGGCGCGCCTTCGGCATGATCGAAGATCGAATGCGGGATGGGCTTGAACTGTATGCAGATTTCCGAGACGCGCTCGGCCATGCGCTTGCCGGTGCGCAGGTAGAACGGCACGCCGGCCCAGCGCCAGTTGTCGATCTCGGCCTTCATGGCCACGAAGGTTTCGGTGCGGCTGCCCTTCTTGTCCTCAGGCAACTCGTCCTGGTAGCTCGCAACCGCCGCGGTTTCCGACTTCACGCCGCGATACTGGCCGCGGACCGTCATCCTGGACACGTCGCCATTGGTGATGGGACGGAGAGCGCGGAGCACTTTGAGCTTTTCGTCGCGCAGCGCATTGGCGTCGTCTGATGCCGGCGGCTCCATGGCCACGAGGCACAGCAGCTGCAGCATGTGGTTCTGGATCATGTCGCGCAGCGCGCCGCTCTCGTCGTAATAGCCGCGCGTGCCGGCGCCGACGCTTTCGGCCACAGTCAGCTGCACGTGGTCGATATGGGCGGAGTTCCAGACCGGCTCGAACAGCGTATTGGCAAAGCGCAGGGCGAGCAGGTTCTGAACCGTCTCTTTGCCCAGATAGTGGTCGATGCGATAGACCTGATCTTCCTTGAAGATCTTGGCGACGCCATCATTGATTTCCTGGCTGGAGGCCAGATCATGGCCCAGCGGCTTTTCGATCACGACGCGGGCGTCGCGGCGATAGAGCTTCTTTTTGGAGAGATATTCGGCAATCGGCTCGAACAGGTCGGGCGCCACGGCGAGGTAGAAGGCGCGCACGACCTTGGGATCATCACGTAGAGCCTTGCCGAGATCGCCCGATTCCTCAGGCTTGCTGGCATCGACTGGCACATAGGTGCAGATGCCGACAAACCTGTCGATGGTCGCCGGATCGCGATATTCGGCTTCAACGAACTGCTCGAGCGCATCGCGCACCAACTTCTGGAACTCGGCCTCGCTCAGCTTGGAGCGAGACGCACCGATGATGCGGCTCTTCTCGTCGAACTGGCCGTCCATGAAGCGATGATAAAGCGCCGGCACGAGCTTGCGCTTGGTCAGATCGCCGGTAGCCCCAAACACGACGTAATCAAAGGGCTGAACGGGAATGATACGGCTGGACAAAGCGTCGGTCCTTTTCAGGCGGAGAAGTTTTGTTTGGCGAGGATGACCGCGCCGTGGAGCGGTTCGAATTTGGGCAAGGCAACGAAGCTGCCATAACGCGCTTCGAGCCGGGGGAAAAGCCGCTGCCCCAATCCGCCGACAATAGCCATCACCTCTGCGCCATGGCTCTTGAACCAGCGGACATAGGTGTCGATGTAGCCCATCTGGATCTCAAGCAGATTGTGGGCGACCGGGTCGTCCTTTTCGAGATAGTCGAACCAGAGCGGCATCAGCTTGCCATATTCACCTGGTGCGCGGCCGATCAGCGCCTGATCTTCAGCGCCCTCATTGCCGGTAAGGCTCAATCCCAGCGTGGTGGCAAAGGACCAGGTCATCGACGCCTGGTTATTGCCGCCAAGGGCTGCGATCACCGCCTTGGTCAGCGCCGAGCCCTCGGCCAGGCCATCCTCGGCTTCGACGGCGTAGCGCGCCAATTCACGGCCCAGAATGGCGCCGCTCATCTGATCGCCGATATGAAAGCCCCAGCCGCCAGCCTGGTAGCGCTTGCCGCCGACGATGGACATGGCGGCAGAACCGGTACCGATGATCACCACACCGCCCTCGTCGCCACCCAAGGCGCCGGCATGGGCGATATCGATATCGTCATAGACCTTCACACCCGCATAGGGCCAGCTGCGCGAAGCGAAGGCGTCGCGCGCCGAGTCCATGCGGCCGCCCGCCATGCCGAAGCAGGCATAGGTATTGGCCGTATCTGAGAAGTCGACACCGGCTTCCTTAAAGACGTCGCGCGTGCCATCCATGATCGCCTTGTATGCGGGATCGCCGCCGTCAATCTGCAGATTGGAGCGGCCGTTCTTGACCTCCGCCAGCGTCACCAGGTTTTCGTCGGTCAGACGCACCCGGCAATTGGTTCCACCACCGTCGACGCCAAGATAGTATCGGGGCACGAAAGGCTTCTCCATGGGCTGTTGGGGGTCGGCAGCAGGAGCAATGGACGTTGACGCCGCCCCCGGTGCAGAACCCACCCTAAGGTGTCAAATCGGGGCGGACCATAATGCGAAAGCCGCTAAGACGAAAGTAGCATAGGGAACAAAATCGCCCTGCCAAGCCAATCGATTGCATGGCTCGCTTGCGGGGCAGGCTGCAAAACGGGAACACTTGTGCCAATTCATCGTTGGCGCAAGCATGGACGAACCGCCGGTGACTGATGGCGCCGGCCAGCGAAGAGGCGAAGATGCGACACTCTCTGGTTCTGGGCGGAGCCCGTTCGGGCAAGACTGCATTCGCGGAGCGACTGGCGCTCCGCTCGGGCAGCAGGCCGGCCTATCTGGCGACCGCGACGGTTATGGATAGCGAGATGCGCGACCGCATTTCGAGCCACCAGGCGGCGCGTGCCTCTCGCTTCGCCACGATCGAGGAGCCGATTGAACTCTCCGCTGCGATTCTACGCGCCGCCGCCCATCAGGACGTCATTCTGGTCGACTGTCTGACCCTATGGATCACCAATTTATTGATGCAGAACGGGGATGTCGCGCAGGCAGTCAGCGAACTCAGCGCTACGCTGGTCGAACTGGAGGCAGCCAAGGTGATCCTGGTATCCAACGAAGTGGGGCTGGGAATCGTGCCCGACAACGCCATGGCGCGTACCTTTCGCGACCTGGCAGGATCGGCGCATCAGCGGTTGGCTGAGGTTTGCGACGATGTCTATTTTGTCGCCGCTGGCTTGCCGCTGACCATGAAGGGCGAGCCCCCTGCCCTAGGCTGAAATCAGCTGCATGACGGCAATCACCCCGCAAAAGCAGACGAGGACGGTCAGCGTGCGGTTGTAGAGTTCAAGCGCCAGAAGAATGTCGGCTGGGCGCAATTCTGCGCGACCGTCGCCAAAAGCGGGCAGGTCGACCACCTCTCCATCATAGGCACGCGGCCCGCCGAGCTTGAAACCGAGCGCGCCGGCAAAGGCTGCCTCGGGCCAGCCGGCATTCGGCGATTCGTGCTTGCGGGCATCTCGTTGCGCGATGGCCCAGGCTTTGCCGGGGCTGGCGCCAGGCGCGAAGAAGCAGGCGATAGTGATCAGCACCAGTGTGAGCCGCGCCGGAATCCAGTTGAGTACGTCGTCGAGCTTGGCTGAAGCCCAGCCATAATCGCGATAGCGCGCGTTGAGATGGCCAATCATGGAATCGGCGGTGTTGACGGCCTTGTAGAGTGCGATCCCCGGCAGTCCGAACAGCGCCAGGAAAAACAGCGGCGCTACCACCCCATCCGAAGTGCTTTCGGCCAGCGTCTCAACGGCGGCCCGGGCCACGCCGGCTTCGTCGAGCGCTTGCGGGTCACGGCCAACGATTTGGCTCACCGCCTCTCGCCCCGCTGGCAGTGACTGGCGTAGCGCCTCGGCCACGGCGCGCACCGAACGACCCAGTTCCTTCTGCGCCAGAAGCGAGGTCGCCAGCACCATCTCGATGATCCAGCCATGCGGGATGCGGTTGGTAAGGTCGCGGATCAGCACCGTCACCACCAGCACCGTGATGAGCAGTGCGGCAAGGCCGATAATGCCGCCGCGTCGACGATGTTCCGGGCTTTGGTCGGGGTGATTGAGCCGGGTTTCGAGAGAGTCGATGAGCCGGCCGAACCACATGACCGGATGGCCGATGGCGTCGAGCAAAGGGGTTGGGTAGCCCCAGCGCCGCTCCACCAGCAAAGCCAGCGTCGATACCAGCATGTTCATCGGATTGTCTCCACTGTCTCGGCCAGCGACAGCAGATAATCGATATCGAGATGCCGTTCGAGATGATCGGCAAATCCATCCAAAGCCGATTCAATGCCGGCTTCGTAGGCGAGATCGGCACTGGCCGCCTGGCCGATAAAGGCGCGGCGAAAGCCGTCGCTAGCGAAGAGGCCGTGCAGATAGGTGCCCATCACGCGACCATCGGCGCTGACTGCACCCTCGGCCTCTGCTCCAACCATGGCGAAGGGGCGACTGCGGTCAGTACCCTCGGTGACGCCCATATGCATGTGGTATCCCGAAAGGGGCGCGCCACTCTGGACGTGATAGGCCGTCTCGAGGCGCAGTTGTTTGCGGCCCGCCAGCACTGTCTCCACGTCGAGCAGGCCGAGCCCCTCGCTTGTGCCCGGCGCGCCTTCAATGCCCTCGGGATCGGCTATGCTGCGACCCAGCATTTGATAGCCGCCACAAATGCCCAGGACCGCGCCACCAGCGCGATGGTGGGCCATGATATCGACGTCCCAGCCATTGGCGCGCAGCGCCGCAAGGTCGGCACGCGTAGCCTTGGAGCCGGGCAGCAGGATGAGGTCGGCATCGCGTGGCATGGCTTCGCCGGGCTGTACGAGACGGAGGCTGACGCCGGGTTCGGCGCGCAGTGGATCGAGATCATCAAAATTGGCGATGCGCGGCAGGCGGGGCACGGCGATGCGAAAGACGCCGCCGGCGCGGGTGGAAAAATCCTCCAGCGCCAGGGCATCTTCGGCGGGCAAGCGTGCAGCATCGGGAAAATGCGGCACGGGTCCAAGGCAGGCAATGCCGGTGCGCTCGACAAGGAAAGCCTTGCCTGCATCGAACAATGCCGGATCGCCGAAGAATTTGTTGATGAGGCTGGCGCGCACCAGCGCCGCATCGTCGGGTTCGATGACCGCTAGCGTACCGACGATTGAAGCGATGACGCCGCCACGATGGATGTCCCCCACCAGCACGACCGGCACCCTGGCTGCGCGGGCAAAGCCGAAATTGGCAATGTCATTGGCGCGCAGATTGACTTCGGAGGCGCTGCCCGCGCCCTCGACCAGCACATAATCGACGTCACCAGCCACTTCGACGAAGGCATCGAGGACCTCGGGCAGCAATTGGTCCCTCTCGGCCCAATATTGCCGCGCCGAGAGGCTCGCGCGGCGTTGCCCGCGCACCACGACCTGGGAACCGGTTTCGCCCTCGGGCTTGAGCAGAACCGGGTTCATCGCCGTCACAGGATCACGGCGCGCGGCGCGGGCTTGCAGCGCCTGGGCGCGACCGATCTCGCCACCATCGGCGGTGACGGCAGCATTGTTGCTCATGTTCTGCGGCTTGAACGGCGCGACTTTATAGCCCCGATTGGCCAAGGCGCGGCAGAGCCCGGCGACGATCAGCGATTTGCCGACATCGGAGCCCGTTCCCATGAACATCAATGCTTTGGCCATGTCGCTCCCGCCCGTTCGGCGCACTTCTCCCACACGCGCGATGACGAGTCACGCGGCCGCGATCACATGGGCATAGGATCCCATCACACGGCCGAGCATCGCGCCCATCGGCACCTGCCTGATGCCCTCGGCATCAAGCGCCTCGAACAGCGGCGGCAGGCCGGTTTGCTTGGCCGATGAATAGTGGAATTCGTGGCCATTGAGGCCAGTGGGCCACGGCAAGGGACTTTCATGCACCAGGCGTCGATAGCCGAGCACCCTTTTGGGCCGATCGATGCGGGTCACCATGGGGAGCAGACCCGCCATGGCATGCGAGTTCCCATCTTTATCGACAAGTGCTTCGCCCAACGCCATGAAGCCCCCGCATTCGCCATAAATCAGCGCGCCGCGATCCCTGGCGGCAACGAGCCCGCTGCGGAATCGCCCCGCGGCCGCAAGTGTGGCGCCATGCAGTTCCGGATAGCCGCCCGGAAGAAAGACCGCATCGGCGACCGGGCGTGGAGACTCATCTGCTAAGGGCGAAAAGAAGGACAGCTCGGCGCCTGCCGCGCGCCAGCCATCGAGCAGATGGGGGTAGAGGAACGCGCAGGCCGCGTCGCGTGCCACGGCGATGCGCTGCCCCAAGGGTGGCAAGGCCAGCGGAAGGGCGTGACTTTCCGCGACCGGCGCGGCAATTGACGCTAGCGCTCGCAGGTCGACAAAATCGCCCATCGCCTCGGCCGCGTCATCGAGAAAACTGTCGAAGGCAGCGATCTCACCCGGCATCACCAGGCCGAGATGGCGTTCGGGCAGGGCCAGTTCCGTCCGACGGGGCACGGCACCGAGCAGGGGGATGCTGGTAGCGCGGAGGGCCGTGGTCAGCATGCGCTCATGCCGCGCGGTGGCGACGCGATTGAGGATGACGCCGGCGACGCGAACATCCTCGCGCCAGCGCGCAAAGCCAGCCACAAGCGGCGCGACGGACTGGCTCTGGCGTTCGGCATCGACCACCAGCACCACGGGCAGCCGCAGCGCGGCAGCGAGATCCCCGGTGGACCCGGCGCCATCGGCGGCACCATCGAAGAGGCCCATGACCCCTTCTACGAGCAGGAGCTCGGCGCCCACGGCCTGTTGAGCCGCCAAAGCCTGAATCTGGCTGGGGCTCATCGCCCAGGGGTCGAGATTGATGGCTTCGCGCCCCGCTGCGCGACCCAGAAAGCTTGGGTCGATATAGTCAGGGCCGGTCTTGGCAGGGGCGACGACATGACCCGCGCGCCGCAAGGCGGCCAGCAGCCCCAGCGTCACCAGGGTTTTTCCCGAGCCCGAGCGCGGCGCGGCGATGACCAGCCCCCTAGCCAAAGACGTGTTTCCTCGCCTCGGTGACATACCAGTCGAGACTGTTGCGGTAGCGGGCCACGGGTCCAAGCACAACGATGGCGGGGGTGGGCACATCGGCCAGGGTATCCGCCGCGCCCAAGGTGGTTTCCACGACATGCTGTTGAGGCGTAGCGGCGCGGGAGACCAGTGTCAGCGCTTCGTCAGGACCGCGCCCCGCTGCCAGCAGATTGGCGGCGATGAGCGGCAGGTGCTTAACCGCCATGAACATGACGAGAACCGGAGCCGCCCCGGCGACGGCGGGCCAGTTGACGGCGCTGGGCACGGTGCCGGTTTCGTCGTGGCCGGTGAGGAACAAAACGGCATGATTGGTATCGCGGTGGGTGATCGGCAGACCAGCATAGGCCAGTCCGCCGAGGCCGGAGGAAATGCCGGGGACAATGCGGAATGCTATGCCCGCGCGCACAAGCCCCTCGGCCTCTTCGCCACCGCGACCGAACATGAAGGGATCGCCGCCCTTGAGGCGCAGCACGCGTTTGCCCGCCTGCGCCAGCTCGATCAGGCGGAGGGTGATGTCGGTCTGTTTCGGTGATGGCTTGCCGCCGCGCTTGCCGGCATGGATGCGCTCCACATGGGGCGGTGCGAGGGCCAGGATATCGGGCGAGACCAGCGCGTCATGCACGATGACGTCGGCCTGGCCCAGCGCGTAAAAGGCGAGCATCGTAAGCAAACCAGGTCCGCCAGGGCCAGCGCCGACCAGCCAGACGGTCCCGGGTTCAAAGACCGGAAAATCAGCCGTGTCCAGCCGTGCAAAATGCGCTTCGTTCATTGCTGCCCCTCTTGAGGACGGTCCGAGCAAAAGGCAGATTGGAACAAAGAGGCGGACACGATGCGATGAAAATCCTGATCCTGGGTGGTACGGCGGAGGCGCGCCAGCTGGCAAATCGCCTGGTGGCGGCTGGACACGAGGTTATCACCTCGCTGGCGGGGCGCACCCAGGACCCGATCCTGCCCGATGGTGGATTGCGCATGGGCAAATTCGGCGGCATTCCCGGGCTTTGCGCCTATCTGCGCGCCGCCCATATCGACTATCTGGTGGATGCGACGCACCCTTATGCCGGCCTGATGTCGATCAACGCGGTTGCCGCGGCGGAGGTCACCGGCATCCGGCTTTTGCGGCTGATGCGCCCGGCCTGGACGGCCGTAGAGGGGCAGACATGGACGCATGTCGAAACGGCGGCGGCGGCGGCGAGCGCCCTGCCCGCCGGCGCCTCGGTACTGCTGACCACCGGCCATACCGGGCTCGAAAATTTCCTGGAGCGTGACGATTGCCGCTTCCTGGTGCGCGTGATCGAGCCGCCGGACATGCCCATGCCGCGCCATGCGCAGCTGGAACTGACGCGCCCGCCCTATGACCTCGCGCATGAGCTGACGCTTATGGATCGGCATGGCATCACTCATATGGTGAGCAAGAATTCCGGCGGCCAGCAGACTGCCGCCAAGCTGGAGGCGGCCCAGCGCCTGGGTGTGGCGGTGATCATGATCGCCCGTCCGCATTATGGCCCGGCCAAAGAGGTGGGCACTGTGGACGAGGCCATGGCGGTGCTTGGCGCGGCGGACAGGTCGACGGGGGGCTGAACCATCGCCAGAGCGCAGGTGACGTTGGCCGATTTCTGCTTGGTCAGCAGCAGTGGCCCGAAGGCCATCGCGGAGGCCTCAGCCACGGAGGGACGGCCAAACAGCGCCTCAACCCGCGCCGAGGGCGTCGGCGCGGCGGCGGCCATGTCGGTGTCTTCAATGCCGGTCAGCGATACGCCCCAATGGGTAGCCGCGGCGATCAGGGCGGGATGGGCCAGCTTGTCGCGATGGGTGACGAAAGCCAACACATCGGTGCGGGTGAGGTTGCGCTGGCGCAGACACTGGCTGACCAGCGCCAGCACGTCGTCCGCGCTCGCCGACTGGCGCGCGCCAAGGCCCACGATCACAGCAGATTTGCCTGATTTATCCCCGGCCCATCGGGGACCGCTATCATGGACCGTCATAACGCCTCGCATAACCCGAGGCAGCTTCGCTCAAAAACCGGAGCAGCCTCGGACTTGGTCCCCTCCGGGGTCGACCGCACCGAGCTCTGTTTCAGTTCCATCAAGGGAACGCTGCGCTTGGGTCGGTTTTAGGTCGGGTAAAGGTCGTGGTCAATCAAGGGCTTGGCCAGAAGGTGCGCAGATAAGAATGAATATGAAAATCGTTTGCAAAAACAATGGCTTGCCAGCACTAAACCTATCCCCTAAGGCTGCCGCTCAAGCTTGTGGAGCATCTGGACATGGCCATCACCGACAAAACCGTTGCCATCGCAACGGGTAGCCTGGCCGTCGGAATCGGCGTGCTGGCGCTCAAGACCCTGGCCTGGTGGATGACCGGATCAGTAGCGCTCTATTCGGATGCGCTCGAATCTATCGTCAACGTGGTGACCGCCATCGTGGCGCTGATCGCGGTGCGGCTGGCGCAGCGTCCTGCCGATGCCGCCCTGCCCTATGGCTATCACAAGGCCGAGTATTTCTCCGCCGTGGTCGTTGGCGTGATGATCATCGTCGCCGCCATATTGATCCTGCGCGAGGCGTTTTACGGTTTTCTCGAGCCGTCCATGCCTGATGCGCCTCTTCAGGGTCTGGCTATCAGCTTTTTCGCCACCGTCATCAACGTGGTCTGGGCCCAGGTATTGATCCGGCATGGCCGCAAGGCCCGTTCGCCCGCCATCGAGGCCGACGGCAAGCATTTGATGACCGATGTGGTTTCGACCATCGGCGTTTTGATCGGGCTGGGCCTGGTCTATCTCACCGGTTTTGCCCAGCTGGACTCGGTGCTGGCGGCGCTGGTGGCGCTCAATATTTTGTGGTCGGGCTGGGGCGTGATCCGCGAAAGCGTCGGTGGGCTCATGGACGTCGCCGTCACGCCCGATACGCAAAAACTGATTCGTGCGGTGATTGCCAACAATGCCGATGGCGCCATCGAAGCCCATGATATCCGCACGCGTCAGGCGGGCAAGATGACCTTTATCGACTTTCACCTCGTGGTGCCGGGCGCCATGAGCGTGGACGAAGCGCACAGCATTTGCGACGATATCGAAGGCAAGCTGCGCGAAGCGGTGGCGGATGTGCAGATCACCATTCATGTCGAGCCGGAGAACAAGGCCAAGCATGCCGGCATCGTCGTGCTCTAGCATGCTTGCGCAACGGCACGTTCGGGCGCAGACTCACCCCATGCGCACCGCCCTTTTGCTGCTTGCACTCCTCTTCGCGACGCCTGCCCTGGCGCAATATTGGGATCATTATTCCAATGCCCGCTTCGGCTACGAGATCGATATCCCACCAGGGTTTGTCGGCAATGGTGAAAGCGACAATGGCGACGGGCAGATTTTCTACAATCTCGAGGCCGAGCAGAGCCTGACCGTCTGGGGTGGCGCCCTGCTCGGAGATTTCGAGGCCATGGTCGCTGAGGCGCGCATGGCCGACGAGCGTGTCAACTGGATGCTGTCAGAACAGGCATCGAGCCCCAAATGGGCTAGTTACGCGGCTCAACGGGATCACCGGGTGATTGCCGAGCGGCTGATCCTGCTCTGCGACGGCGAGAGTTACGCCGCCTTCCGCGCCGAGTACAATATCCGCGACCTGGTGAAGATGGACAAGGTGATCGAGGGGCTGAAACGCTCGCTTGAAGCCAGCGCCTGCTAGAATTCGATGCCCTGCTGCGCCTTCACCCCCGCGCGGAAATGGTGTTTGATTTCAGTCATTTCGGTAACGAGATCGGCGATTTCGATAAGCTCGTCCTTGGCATTGCGGCCAGTGATGATGACATGTTTCTCCGCCGGCTTGTGCTTGAGGAACTCCACCACTTCATCGAGCGGCAGGTAGTCGTAGCGCAGGCAGATATTGAGCTCGTCGAGCAGAACCATGTCGTAGCTTGGGTCTAGTATTAGGGCCTTGGCCTGTTCCCAAGCCTTCGCGGCAGCGGCGAGATCGCGCTGGCGGTCGGCAACGTCCCAGGTAAAGCCTTCGCCCATGGCGTTGATGGTCACCTGGTCGGGGAACTTGTCGAGCACGGTACGCTCGCCAGTGTTCCAGACGCCCTTGACGAACTGCACCACGCCGACCCGCATGCCATTGCCCAGCGCACGGAAGACCATGCCGAAGGCGGCGGTCGACTTGCCCTTGCCCTTGCCGGTATGAACGATCAGCAGGCCCTTCTCCTCGGTCTTCGTCGAGAGGATCTTGTCGCGCGCGGCCTTCTTTTTCTTCATCTTTTCAGCGTGATAGGCATCACGCTCGGCTTCGCTCATCAGGTCGGTTTTCTTGAGCGGCTTGTCGTTCATGGCGTGTCCTCCAGATAGGCAAAAACGGAATTTGAGCGAGGCGACCACAAGCCTCTTTGCTGGGCCTCAAGGAATTTTCCGATCAGCTCATCATAGCCGAAGCGATTGGATTGCTTGATGAATTCGCGCACTTCGTCGTTTTCGACGAAGGCTTCGAAGGCCAGGTCGAAATGATGCGTACGCACAGCCCCGGTGGTGGCGGCGAAGGCGAACATGAAGTCGAGCGTGGCGATGATCTCGAAGGCGCCGCGATAGCCGTGACGCAGGACGCCGGCGAGCCATTTGGGATTGACCACGCGGCTGCGCATGACATGGCTAACCTCCTGATCCAGCGTGCGGATTTTGGGCTTCTCGGGACGCGAATGATCGTTGTGATAGGCGGCGGGCTTGTGGCCCGATACGATCTCGGCGGCGACGGAGAGCCCACCTTCGAACTGGTAGTAATTGTCTGAATCCAGAAGGTCGTGCTCGCGATTGTCTTGGTTGTGGACGACGGCATCGATCTGGCCGAGGCGGGCGCGGAAACGGTCGTGCAACGGAGTGCCATGGGCCTTGGCACCATAGGCATATTGGCCCCAGGCGAGGGCCTGATTGGCGAGATCGGCCTTGTCGTTCCACTTGCCATTGTCGATCAGCTGACCGAGGCCGGCGCCGTAAGTGCCTGGCTTTGAACCGAAAATTCGTGCACCGGCTTCGAGGGAGGCTTCGCTTTCCGACTTGCCTGAAACCATGAGGCCCAGGGCTTCGGTGCGCATGCGGGCGGCGATGGGGTTATCGTCTTCGGGTTCGTCGAGCGCGCCGATGGCGCGGACGGCCCGGTCGAAGAGCGCGATCTGCGCGGGAAAAGCGTCGCGGAAAAAGCCAGAAATCCGGAGGGTGACGTCGACGCGCGGGCGCCCCAATTTGGGCAGCGGAATGATCTCGTAGCCGGAAACGCGGAGCGAGCCGGGGTCCCAGGTGGGTCGGGCGCCGATCAGGGCCATGGCCTGAGCAATATCGTCGCCGCCGGTGCGCATATTGGCGGTGCCCCAGACCGACAAAGCCACCGCGCGGAGGTGATGACCATGATCCTGCAGGTGTCGCAAGACCAGGCTTTCGGCGGATTTTTTGCCGAGTTCCCAAGCACTTGGCGTGGGCACGGCGCGGGCGTCGACGGAGTAGAAATTGCGCCCCGTCGGCAACACATCGAGCCGCCCACGCGAGGGCGCGCCGGAGGGGCCGGGGGTGATGAACTTGCCGTCCAGACCATTGAGGAAGGCCGACATTTCGGCTGGGCCGGAGGCGGCGAGGCGCGGTTTTATCTGCATGCGCACGGTATCGAGGACCGCCCGGGTGGCGGGCCAGTCCTCTGTAACTTCCTCTACGGATGATACCAGATCGGCGGCGACCTCTTCGAGGTGGGCGACGACGTCTCCCACCCGCCGCAGGTTTGTTTGCTGACCGCGATATGAACGATTTATGAACGGCCCGGACCATGCCGCGCCGAGATCGGCGGTCAGCGGATCGAAACCGAGCTTCATGTCGTCGGCAATGGCGCGGATGAGAGAGTTATCCCCGGGGGCATCGCCGCGCGGTATTCTTGCCAATGCGACGGTGAGGTCACGCTCGAGTGCTCCGGCGGGCGATGACCCAAACACATGCAAGCCGTCGCGTATCTGCGCTTCCTTGAGATCACACAGGAAGTTGTCGATCTTGATCAGGGCTTCGGTCTCGTCTTCGGGCAGACCGATGTCCTGGTCGAGGCGACTGTCGCGGGTAAAGTCGAGAATGCGGCGCTTGAGGTCTTTCAGTCGCCGACGATCCATGCCGGAGGCGGCATAATATTCGTCGAGCAGGGCTTCGAGGTCCTTCATCGGACCATAGGTTTCGGCGCGGGTGAGCGGGGGCACCAGATGATCGATGATGACGGCGCCGGCGCGCCGCTTGGCCTGGGTGCCCTCGCCGGGATCGTTGACGATGAAGGGGTAGAGATGGGGCAGTTGGCCCCAGAGCGCGTCGGGATAGCAATCGGCATCAAGAGCCGTCGCCTTGCCCGGCAGCCATTCCAGCGTGCCATGCTTGCCATTGTGCACCATGGCATGGGCGCCGAAGTCGTGGCGCAGCCAGAGATAGGCGGCGATATAGGCATGGGGCGGGACGAGATTGGGATCGTGGTAGTTCGCCGTCTCGTCGATCTGCCAGCCGCGCGCGGGCTGCAGCATCAGCACGACGTTGCCAAAACGATGCGCGGGCAGATGGAAGGCGTCGTCGCGGACAAAGGGATCGTTTGCCGGATCGCCCCAGCGCGCGGTGACCGCGGCGCGGGTTTCGTCGGGCAGTTTGGCGAAGAGCGCGGCGTAGCGGGACAGCGGCAGGATGGCGGATGAGGCGCCGCGCTGGGGATTGGCGTTGGTGGGGCCGCTGGTGAGAAGGGTGATGAGATCGGCGGCGGAGCGCGGGTATGTCTGCGTTTCGACTGATGGACCCCCTCCCTCGGTCCCTCCCCTCAAGGGGGAGGGAGGCGCAGGGGCCGAAAGATCGTCCAACTTTGCAGAAATGAGCGCCCAGGCCCCTTCACGACTTGTGGCCTCTGAATTTGTCAGGCGCAGAACGTCGTAGCCGATGGAGTTCAGAAAAGTGGTGCGTGCCTCGTCGTGCGCCGTGCCGGCTTCGCTGAAATGCGTTGAACCATCGAGTTCGATAACAAGTTTTGGATTGTGGCTGGCGAAATCGGCGACATACTTGCCAAGCGTCACCTGTCGGCGGAATTCTACACCGCGTTCGGCGAAGGTTTTCAGCAATGGCCAAAGCAGGCGCTCGGGAACTGTCTGATCGGCCCGCAAAGTCCTTGCCCGCTGCACGTTTTTGGCATGAGCCGTTCGGGCGTTGTTGAACACCATCGGTGTCGCCTCCCTCCCCCCTTGAGGGGGAGGGTTGGGGGGGGGGGTGGTTTTGTGATCCAC
>NZ_UZWD01000076.1 GCF_900631955.1 Devosia equisanguinis
CAGGGGGAGGGAGACGGACCGGTTCTTTTGACCCACTATTGCCCAGAACTCGATGCGGCTCCTCCCCCTTCTTCAGGGGGAGGTTGGGAGGGGGTGTGCAGCACGCTCAAGCCCAAATGCGATAGCCCTGCCTCAAGGGGGAGGGCGGGAAAGCGCGCAGAGTTCACCTTATTTTGAAATGATCTGGGTTTGCTGGGCCGCTCGCCTTTTGGCGTATGAACCGGCAGGCCCTCGGGTCGGGCCCGAGGGCGGAACGGTCTCTGGGTGAGGGCTGTGCTTAGCCGGTCAGGGCTTAGTTGGTCAGGTGTTGGGCTTCGATCAGATCGACGGCATGGGCCAGCTTTTCGTCGATGATGTGCAGATAGTCGGTCCAGTCGGCCATGCGGGTGACTTCGGCCCGGCCGTCGGAAATGCCGCGCAGGGCGAGGAGGGGGACGTTGAAGCCTTGGCAGGCGCGCAGGATGGCGTAGGTCTCCATATCCACCATGTCCTCCGCAATGGTGTCATAGGCAGCGCCTGAGACGATATTGGCGCCGGTGGAAAGAGTAGCGGGGGCAAGGCCCGGCAGCAGCGGCGCCAAGGGCAAGGTAGCGGGCAGACCGAGAAATGGGGTCTCGCCGCGCGCAAAGCCGAGAGGCGATGCGTCCATGTCGCGGTAGGATACCGAGATCGCCTGATAGACCCCGCACTGTTCGAGCCGACGCGATCCGGCCGATCCCAGCGAGACGACAAGATGGGGCAGGGCGTCGCGACGCTCGGTCAGGGCACGGGTGGTGGCGATAGCCGCCTCGACCGGACCCACCCCGACCATGAGCGGGGTGATCCGCCGCCGCAGGTGCGGGCCATATTCGGCGTCGGCGGCCATGAGATAGAGAATCGTCATTGGATGGCTCGTCACTTGGCTGTGATAGCGAGGTTAAAAAATCTTTGCGGATTTGTAACGCCTTGCGCGCATCCTCGGGCAATCGGGCACCGCAGAAGGCGGGATGGCCCCATGGACGGCAAGAATGCGCTTTGCAGAGATTGGTGACACGCGGGAATGGAGCGAACCGAGCGCCAGACGGTCTGGCGGCATAGCGGTGCATCCAGAGGATATCGAACTGGAAGCATGGCGCCGCAAGGCGGCGCTGGGGATCGATGAGTGGCGCATGCGTGAATATGTCACCGGCGTGCCTGTCCCCGACCGGATCGACCACTATTGCCAGCAGATCGAATTCGCCGCGCAGGCGCTGATGCGCCTATCGCCCATTCCGAGCGATTTCCGCAATGACGTCTATTGGCCGCGCTGCTGGTGAGCTCGCGGCCAAACGCTGGATAAAGAAAGGCCGCTTCACGCGGCCTTTTTCGTGCGGGGCGCAGCGCGCTTGCGCGGCGGCTTGATGGTCTTGGCCGCTTCGGCCGTCAATTCAGCAACGGCCTTGAACCAATAGGCCTGATCCTGGCCTTCCGGACAATTGTCGGCCTGCCAGAGCGCATAGGCCCGGCACTGGATTTCGTTATGCATGGGCTGTGGTCCTTCCTTGTACTCGGAAAGAGCCTGCGAGAACGGGGTTAATTCGCGGTGAAGGGGGCGCAGGAACGTTGGGAGGCTACCGCATGCGGGCTTGAGTTTGTTGTCCACCCCCTCCCAGCCTCCCCCTGAAGAAGGGGGAGGAGCGCGTCGCGTGCTGGCCGGGGGTGTCGCGCCAGAAGCCGACCACTTCCTTCCGGGAATGCGGCGTGCCGGCGTTCAGCGCCGACCGTGCCCCTCGATCTGGGGGTGACAGGGACAGGTATGGGCGGCATGGTGCGGCAAAGTTGGAGATTTGCCATGCGCCGCGCCCTGTTGATTGCCGCCTTTTGCCTAGTCGCTTCGTCTGCCCAGGCTGCCTGGCAGTTTTCCGATGTGAGCGACGAGGACGGCGAGGCCTATAAGGGGTGGGCGGTGGATGTTTCGGGGGAGCTCGAGGCGCAGATCTTTTGCGATGACTGGTTTCCCGACGCCATGGACATCACCATCTACACGGCGGAGAAATACGACGCCAAGGCCAGTTATCCCGAAAGCGGGGTGATGAAGGTGCGCATAGACGACCGCAAGTCGGTCGAGGTGACGGCCTTTTATGACGAGCATGAGGGGGAATTGCTGGTCTATACGTCGAGCCTCGAGGCTGAGGGGGTCGACGAAGTGCTGTTGGCCATGGCGCGGGCCAATTCCAGCATTGGCTTCAGTTTTGAAGGGCGCGACTGGCGGTTCCCGGCGGAAAACGTGTTCGACGTGATCGAAAAAATGGCCAATGCGTGCCCGACAGAGTCGAATACGCCCTGAGATGTTCGTCGCCATGGCAGCGCATCGAGGAGCCCTGCCATGACCCCAATCCGAAACAGTGGTTCCGATGCGCAGGTGACATCAGCTGTCACGACCGCGCCGTAAAGATTGAGCTTTCACCCCGCGAGCGATAGCGTCGCGCGGGTGCTGCATGCATTGGACGCTTCCCATGACCCCGTTTCACCATATCCTCGTCAACAATCTCGCCGCCAATGTCACCAATTTCACCGTGTGGTTCGCGGTGACGTTCTGGGTGTTTCTCGAGACGCAATCGGTGTTCGCCACCGGCATGATTGCGGGCATCTACCTGGTGTTCACCGCCGCCTTCGGCATCTGGTTTGGCTCGATCGTCGACCACAATTCCAAGCGGCTGGCCATGCTGGGATCGAGCCTTGTTTCCTGGCTCTTGTATCTGCCGGGCCTGCTGATGGTGCTCTTCGCGCCCGAGGGGGCGTTTTCCGACCCCTATGGGCCTTATCTCTGGAGCTTCGTGCTGCTGGTCATGCTCGGCGTGATTGCGGGCAATATCCGCTCGATCGCGCTGCCGACGCTGGTGACCATCCTCATTCCAGAGGCCGAGCGCGACAAGGCCAATGGACTGGTGGGCATGGTCAGCGGCATCGGCTTTCTCACCACTTCGGTGATTTCGGGCTTTCTGGTGGCCTATACCGGCATGCTGGGCGTGCTGATCATGGCGCTGAGCGTGACGACGCTGGTCTTCGTGCATTTGAGCCTGGTCAAGCTGGACGAGGGCCGGGTGGCGCCGAGTGCCGATGAGCCGGCCGAACCCAAGCGCGTGGACCTGGCTGGAACCATCAGGGTGATCGCGGCGGTGCCGGGATTGTTCGCGCTGATCTTTTTCGCCTGCTTCAACAATTTTCTCGGCGGCATCTTCATGGCGCTGCTCGATGCCTATGGGCTGTCGCTGGTGTCGGTGGAGGTGTGGGGGCTGTTGTTCGGGGCGCTGTCGATGGCCTTCATCGCCAGCGGCATCATTATTTCCAAGACCGGGCTGGGCCGGAACCCGCTGAAGACGCTGCTGATGGTCAATATGGTGACCTGGGCGGTGTGCTGCGTGTTCACGCTGCAATCCTCGATCTGGCTTTTGGCGGCGGGCTGCTTTGTGTGGATGTTCCTCGGGCCCTATGCCGAGGCGGCCGAGCAGACGACGCTGCAGAAGGTGGTGCCGCTGGAACGGCAAGGCCGGGTGTTCGGCTTCGCGCAGTCGGTGGAGCAATCGGCCTCGCCACTCACGGCATTTCTGATCGGGCCGCTGACGCAGTTCGTGGTCATTCCGTTCATGACCGATGGTGCGGGGGCGCAGAGTATCGGCGGCTGGTTCGGCACCGGGCCGGAGCGGGGCATTGCGCTTGTTTTCACCGTGGCCGGGTTTGTCGGCCTGTTGGTCACTATCCTCGCCATCAACTCCCGCTACTACCGGCAGTTGTCGGCGGCCTATGCGGCCGGCAAGGACGATGATGGTGAAAGCGGTGGCGGGGCGGCCGTGACCAGCCCCGCCTGATCGATCAGGCCGGCACGGCGTCGATGGGCGCCGGGTCGCGGCGCTTGGGCGGGAAGGCCAGTGCCAGAGCGGCTGCGGCGAGGCCGACGCCGGCCGAGGCGACATAGAGCCAGTGGTAGTCGCCATAGGTATCATAGAGCCAGCCGCCGCCGACCGGGCCGAAGGCCATGCCGATGGAGGAGGTCATGGTGATACCGCCCAGCACCGTGCCCATGACATTGGGTCCGAAATAGTCGCGCGCCAGCACCGAATAGAGCGGCATGACCCCGCCATAGACCAGGCCCAGCACCGCAGCGAGCAGATAGAAGTGCTGGAGCTCGCTGACATAGATATAGGCGTAGATGCCGGCCGCCTGCAGCACCAGGCCGACGACGATGACGCGCTTGACGCCGAGGCGGTCGGCCAGCACGCCGAAGATGACGCGGCCGAACAGGCCGGCAAAGCCCTCGACGCTATAGATGCTGGCGGCGGCGAGGGCCGAGGCGCCGCAGAGCATGGCATAGCTGACGGTGTGGAAGATTGGCCCGGAATGGGCGGCGCAGCACAGGAAGAACACGCCGGCCAGGATGAAGAATTGCGGCGTGCGGAAAATGGCGGCCATATTGGCCGGGCGCGGTTCGGCCGGGGCGATATCGCTGGCGGGGCTCGGCGCGTCCCGCTGCACGGTCGGGGCGCGGCGGATCAGGAAGGCGGCGGGGATGATGAGCAGGGTGGCGGCGATAGACGTCATCAGCATGGCGCTGCGCCAGCCATAATTCTCGATCAGCACCGTGGCGAGCGGGGTGATGGTCATGGGGGCGACGCCGCCGCCCAGGGACACCAGCGAGACCGCGAGGCTGCGATGCCGGTCGAACCAGCCCAAAGTGGTGGCGATGAGCGGGGCGAAGAAGGCGCCGCCGGCGGCGCCGACCAGCCCGCCATAGGCGAACTGGAAGACCAGGAGGTCATTGGCACGGCTGGCGATGAACAGGCCGAGGCCGAGCAGCACGGCGGCGATCAGCACCACCGGGCGGGCGCCGATGCGGTCGGTGAGCGTGCCCCAGACGAAGCCGCCGACGCCCATGACGATGAAGCCCACGGTCATGGCGCCGGAAATGCCGGCACGGGACCAACCGGTATCGTCGGCCATGGGTTGAAGATAGACGGGCAGGGCGAACATGGCGCCCATGGCGAGACAGGTGATCACCGCGCCCGCTGCGACGATGACCCAGCCGTAATGCCGCTCCATTCCGCAATTCCTCCTTGCAGGATTGTCACCTGCATGACGGATGAGGCGCCGGAGTTTCGACACTGGCAAGCAGAATTTCGTGCATCCCTTGCCCGGGCGGCCCGCGGGCCACATATTCGCTGCATGAATGAGAAGAATCCGACTACGCGGCGCGATGGCGTCGTGCCGCGACAAGGCGAAATCCGGGACGAAGTGGCCGCTTTCGTCGAGAAAGTGGGCAAGCTGGCGCGCCCCAATGCCGCCGAGGACGGGCGGCTGTTGTTTGCCATGGATGCGACGATGAGCCGGCAGCCCACCTGGGACCTAGCAATCTCGCTGCAGGCGGGCATGTTCGAGGCCATTCCCAAGGATGCGGCGCTGCAGGTGCAGCTGCTGTATTTTCGCGGGCTGGGGGAATGCCGCGCCTCGAAATGGGTGCGCGACGCCTCGGCGCTGGCCAAGCTGATGAGCTCGATTTCCTGTCAGGGCGGCAATACCCAGATCGGCAAGGTGTTTTCCCACGCCCGGGACGAGCACAAGACCAGGCGGATCAACGCGGTGGTATTCGTCGGCGATGCCATCGAGGAAGATGTCGATGCGCTCTGCGCCAAGGCGGGGGAACTAGGGCTGCTCGGCTTGCCGGTTTTCGTGTTCCAGGAAGGACGCGACGCGCGGGTGGAAGCGGCGTTCCGCGAATTCGCGCGGCTGACCAAGGGCGCCTATGCCCGGTTCGACAATTCGGCGCCGGGCCAGCTTGCGTCGCTGCTCAAGGCCGTGGCGGCCTATGCAAGCGGTGGCAAGGCGCATCTGCGCTTGCAGAGCGGTGGCGAGGCGCGGGCGCTCTTGGCGCAGATCGAGGGCAGATGACCTGGATTTTGGTGATCGGGTTTGGTGTGCTGGCGACGCTCTGGCTCTACCAGGCCATGCGCGGCATGGATCGGCGCGTGCTGGTGCGCAGCCTGCGCTGGGTGGTGGGCGGCGTTGCCGCCTTGTTGGCGGTTGCCGCATTGTTTCTGCGCCGGTTCGACCTGGCGCTTTTCGTCGGCGCGGCGGCGGCTTCGGTCTTGCTGCGCGGGCGGCTGGGGCGGTTTTCCTTCGATAGTGTCTCCGGTGGCGGCGGCAATATTTCCAAGGTCCGTAGCCGCTATCTGGCCATGGAGCTGGACCATGACACCGGCGCGCTGTCCGGGCGGATCGTGGACGGGACCTTTGCAGGCTGGGATCTGCTGGATCTGGGGGAAGCGGAGACGCGCACCCTGATTGCCGAGATTGCCGATGATGCGGAAAGCATCAATCTGCTAGAAAGCTGGCTGGATACCAATCGGGCGGGTTGGCGCGAATATTTTGCCGAGCAGGATGCCGGCGGCGGCGGGCAGGGTGCTGCTGGCCATGCGGGAGGGGGCAGCGCCGATCCGGTGGCCGAGGCTTATGCGGTGCTGGGGCTGAAGCCCGGGGCCGATGCCGAGGCCATCAAGGCAGCGCATCGTGAGCTGATGAAGGGCGTGCATCCCGATCGGGGTGGCTCGGAATTTCTGGCCGCAAAAATCAACCAGGCACGCGACCTGCTGCTTGAACGAATGGGCCGGGACTAGATGAGTGTAGCCTTTACCAAGGAAGACAGCGCCGAGACCGCCTCGGAAACCATGCTGCCGGAGCGGCCGGTGCCCGAAGGGCCGAACCTCGTCACTGAAGCGGGTTTTCTAGCGCTAGGGCAGCAATTGGAGGCGGCGCGGGCGGCCTATGACGCTGCCATGGCCATAGAAGATGTCAATGAACGGCGCCGGCAGGCGGCCAATCCGTTCCGGGATGTGCGCTATTTTGCCGAGCGGCTGCGCACCGCCCAACTTGTGCCGCCGCCCGAACGGGCCGATGTCGTGGCCTTTGGCAGCAGCGTCACCTTCGAGCGCGAGGATGGGCGGGTGCAGAGCTATCGTATTGTGGGCGAGGACGAGGCCGATCCCAAGGTGGGGACGATTTCGTTTGCCTCGCCCATGGCGCGGGCGCTGATGGGCAAAAGGGTGGGTGACGTGGCCACGGCCGGGGCTGCCGGCGAGGTCGAGGTGCTTGGCATTGCGTGAGTCGGCGGGCGGATGCCTTTGCGGCGCAGTACGGGTTGTGGCCCGCGGCACGCCATTGCGCGTCGGCATCTGCCACTGCCTCGATTGCCGCAAGCATCATGGCGCCCTGTTCTATGCGGCGGCGATTTTTGCCGAGGGGCAGGTGGAGGTATCGGGCGAGACCGGTGTGTTCCAGGGTCGGCATTTCTGCAGGGTCTGCGGGTCATCGGTGTTTGCACGCAGCGGCGACGAGGTGGAGGTGCATCTGGGCACGTTCGATGCGCCGGATCAGTTCGTGCCGGAATATGAAGTGTGGGCAGTGCGGCGGGAGGCGATGCTGCCGGAGTTTGCCGGGGTCAGGCGATATTTGCACGATCGGGAGGGGTAGGGAGGGAGCTGTCGCACCTTGGTTTGCATGCACCAAGGCCGACCCCCACCCGGCCTCCCCCTGAAGGAGGGGGAGGAGAAGCTTGGTGTTTTGGGCGGGGTTTGCCAAGAATGATGGCTCGTCCGGCTTGGCGATCGCGTCACAGTGCGGGTTTGTTTTCCAGGTCGGGGCCGGCAAGGAAGGGCATGAGGTCGACGGTGTCACCGGGGAAGACGGAGAAGTGGGGATGGTCGCGGAAGAGGTCGGCGGCGGCCTCGATGGTTTCGGCTTCGACCACCACATAGCCGCAGAAATCGTTGCTGGCGGGGGCGATGCCGGCTTTGGAGACGCGCAGCGTCTTGCCGACCATGCCGCCGCGATTGACCAGCGCCTGGGCGTTGCGCTGCTCCCATGCCTCCCATTTGGGCAAGCCCTCGGCGTCTATGGCGTCCTGTTCGGCCTTGGAACGCGCGTAGAAGCCGGCGAGGCTTTCAGGCTTCATCGTATAGACGGCAAGAAAATAGGCCATGGCATCACTCCTCCGATTGGCGGAGGCTAGCAGGCATCTGCCTGAGCGGAAATGGTCACCATTGCGTCAGGCGGGAAGGACCGAAAGGGAATTTTAGGGCTTTGTGGCGTGGGGTGCGGAGCTGAGTTTTATCGGATTTTTCCATGCGCATCGCCCTCGCCGCCGCCTTCTGCCTTGCCCTGATCGCTCCTGCCACTGCCGAGCAATGGCGCTATGAGGGCGGGGCGACGCCCATTGCCTGGTTCGACAATGGCGCGGCGCAGTTTCAGTTCGCCTGTCGCGGCGGCTCGCTGACCATGGGGTTCTGGGTGCGCAAGCCGGATGCGCGGCTGGCTGGCGCCAGCGCCATCAGCGTTGCCATCACCCCTGACGCGGCGGCGGGCAGCGCGGTGTCGCAGGCGGGCAATACCAGCTTTGCCCAGGACATGCCGATGGTGCATCTCGATGGCAGTTCGGTGATCGTGCGCGGGCCGGTGGCGCGGCAGTGGGCACGCATTGCCCAGCAGGCGCGCGACACGATCGGCGTGGCCTTTGTCCGCGTCAAAAGCGGCGGCGGGGTCGAAGGTATCGACGCCAATATATTTGGGGCCAAGGGCTCGAAGACGATGATCGGACGGGTTTTGGGGGAATGCGGCTGAGGCGGGAGGTGGCCACGGCCGGAGCCGTGGCCGGGAGGCTTACTCGATATCGAGCTTGACCACCTGGTTCTGCATCATCAGCGGCACATAGATGGCGGTACCATCGGTGCCGATATCGGCAGTGCCCATGCCCAGTTCGGCCAGGGTGGTCTGGGTGCCGTCGGCGGCGATCGAAATGATCTTGCCGCCGAAGAAGTCGCTGACCACCAGGGCGTCGCCTACGCGGACGATGCCGTCGAGGAAGCCGACCTTTTCAGCCATGGGCGTGATCGCCTTGCTGGCGATATCCACCGAGACGAGGCCGCCAGGGACCATGTCCTCCTGCTTTTCGGCCAGTTGACCAAAGCCGGCGACCACGAGCGCGCCCTGGTCGAAGAGGATGCCATTGGGGCTGCCGAGAGCAGCATCTTCGAGGAAGAGCGCGGCAGCGCCGTCGGCCACGCGATAGATGCGGTTGGCAAAGGTATCGGTGACATAGACGGCGCCATCGTCGCCCGCAGTCACGTCATTGAGGAAGGTGGCGCCGTCAACGGCGATGGTTTCGACCGCGCCGCTGGCGAGATCGACGACGCGGATATTGGAGATGTCGGCAACATAGAGCTTGCCGCCGGCAATGGCCGAGCCCTTGGGCGCGTCCAGGCCCTCGACCCAGTTGGCATCGATCATGGTGCCATCGAGCGCGATGGTGGAGAGCGAACCCTTGCCATCGGCTTCGGTGGCCTCGCCGATAATATTGGAGACGATCAGGCGCTGATTGGCCTCATCATAGACCACCGATTCCGGGGTGGACAGGCCATCGGTGCGCCAGGCCTCGGCAGCCATGGCCGAAAGGCTCATCGGGGCCAGCAGCAGACAGGCCACAGACGTGGCGCTCAACAGGTTTCGCATTGCAGTTCTCCTCCGTAACTCTCCCGATGCTATCGGCCAAGGCGGTTTTTTCAAGGCTGATCGAGAGATAGGTAGGCCATTGCGCGCACGGAATGTGCAGGAACCGAGCGATTTGTGGGGTCAGCGGCAGCGGGCGAGGATGTCGTCGACCACGATATCCAGCGGGCGGGTGGCGTCGATGGCGATGGCGTTGGCGGGCAAATCCACACGGCTGGCGTGGAGTTCGGCCACCAGGGCCCGCTCGGCGGGGTCGGAGCCCCATTCGTCGTGGCGGGCCGCCAGGCGCGCCTCAATGGTGGGCCAATCGGCTTCGAGCACGAAAATCGCGTCGAACAGATGGGCGAAATGCTGGCGATTGCGCGAGGCGCCGCAGAAGAAGGTCACTGGCCGCGTGGGGTCGGCGATGATGGTTTTTACCCGCGCGACATCCCAGATGTGATGGGCGTTGATGAAGGCGGGGTCGGTGGAGCGACGGTCCGGCGGCAGCGGCGCGCCGGTCTCGGGGTCGCCCTGAAAGGCCAGGACGCGATCGCCGTGGACGACATGAAAACCACGCGCTTCGAGCGCGGTGGCGACGGAGGTCTTGCCGGACCCGGAAATGCCTTCGATGAGGTAGGTGCGGGGCATGCGGGGACCTCCGGGCGGTGTTCCGGCGACGGTGACGGGCGCCATCATGCCCGGATGAGGTGCTTTGTCCAGTGACGGTGCCGGGGCGTCGCGTCAGAACGTCGGATCGAAATTGAAATAGATCGGGTTGGAGAGGGCGACCATGTTCTGGCTCAGGGCCATGGAATTGGGCACTTCGGGATAGGGTGCCTGGGGGCCTTCGATCTCGACGCGGTAGTAGCTGCGGTCGGTGGGCGAGGGGGTGTCGGTGAAGCGGATGCTGCGGGTGGTGGCGTCGGTCAGCAGGGTGGCGAAATCGCTGCGGTTCTTGATGACGCGGACGCGGTAATTGGCGCCGGGAATGCCGCTGTCGGAGAGACGCACCTCGAAGGTCACGGGGGCGCCGGTGGGGATGGCGTTATCGCCCATCATCATCTCGAACCGGCCGTCGCCATCCCTGTCGGCGCGGAGTTCGACGCGGGGATTATAGGGGTTGGCGCTGATCGAGGCACGGCCGTGTTCAAGGGCCGCAAGGATGGCGGGCTTGCTGCGGTCGGTGGCGAATATCCAGGTGGTGGGGGTGCCGACATAATTGCCGGTGCCTTCGATGGTGAGGGGCGTCGTCAGGGCCGGATCGTCGGGAATGCCGTGGTGGGAATCGCTGCCGCCGCGGGCGCCGATCATGCGGCCGGAAAGCAGCTGATCGTCCCAGATGCGGACGCTGGGAATGTTCTTGGGCCAGATGCTGGTGTTCCAGACTTCGACGCTGTCGGCGAGATCGAACGAAAACCCATAATGGTTCTTGTGGTGCGGATGGTTCGCCGACCAGTGGATGCCGAGTTCCTGCTTGAGTTTGAGAAGATCCCAGTCCCGCGCGTTTCGGGCGTCAAAAATACGCTGGTGGTCATAGGGGGTGGCCGAGAGGATGTTGACGTGGCCGCGGGGGGCGGTGAGTTCGGCGCCGTAGAAAAGAAGGACGGTCTCGGACGTGTATTCGGGATCGGCCCAGGTGTTCTGGGCGACGGCGCCTTGAACGTGAACGTCATGGTCGGTGATGGCGAGATAGTCGAAGCCGAGCTTTTCGGCAAAGGTGATGATGCGCGATTGAGGGTTATTGGAGCTGTCCGTCGAGTGGCGGCAGTGCATATGCCAATCGCCCTTCAGCCAGACGCCGTTCTCGACGCCGAAGTCATCGGCAACAAGCGCATCGCCGACGATATTCTGGTGGGGCTGGAAACCGACGCCTTCATCGCCCACTATCAACCGCAATTCGACGCCAGG
>NZ_UZWD01000010.1 GCF_900631955.1 Devosia equisanguinis
GAGCGGGGGTGGGTGAGGGCTGACGAGCGGTGGGTGGCTGATGGCTGATGGTTGGCCCTCGGGTCGAGCCCGAGGGCGGAACTGTGGTGGGGGCGAGGGCCGGGTCAGGCATTCCCGCAGGGGCGGGCTCCTGCGCGTCTCAGCTTTCCAGCAGCAGGGCGATTTCGCTGCGAAGGTGGGAGAGGCCGTCGCCCTTTTCGCTCGAGGTCTCGATGATGTCGGGATGGGCAGCCGGGCGCTTGGCGATGGTGGCGCGGGTGAGATCGATGGCCTTCTGCAGATCCTTGGCCGCAGGCTTGTCGATCTTGGTCAGCACCACCTGATAGCTCACCGCGGCGCGGTCGAGCTCGTTCATGACGCTGATGTCATTGTCCTTGGGACCGTGGCGGCTGTCGACCAACACATAGACGCGGCGCAGTGTGGCGCGGCCGGTCAGATACTGGTGAATGAGCTGGGTCCAGGCCTTCACCTTGGGCTCGGGCGCCTTGGCGAAGCCATAGCCGGGCATGTCGACGATGCGCAGGTTTTCGCTCTGGCTCTCGAAGATGTTGAGTTCCTGCGTGCGACCCGGCGTGTTCGAGGTGCGGGCGAGGCCCGACGTGCCACAAAGCGCATTGATCAGGCTGGACTTGCCGACATTGGAGCGGCCGGCAAAGGCGATCTCCACCCGGTCCATGGGCGGCAGGTCGGCAATGCGCACGCAGCCTTTGACGAAGGCGAAGGGGCGGGCAAAGAGCAGCCGGCCACGCTCGACGATGTGGGGCGAAAAATCGGGCTGGGTCATTGGTGTCGCCTCAAAGAACTTGCCCGCCGGTCTATCACCGGCGGGCAGGATTGGATTGGTCGGTTGCGGTCGATCAGCTCTTGGCGTCTTCGGCCGGCTTGGGCTTGCGCCGGAAGCTGTCGGCGATGTTGCCGAGCAGGTTCACCTCGACGCCGTGGCGCTTCATGATCACCCATTGCTGGGTGATGGAGAGCAGGTTGTTCCAGGCCCAGTAGATCACGAGACCGGCCGGGAAAGCGCCGAGCATGAAAGTGAAGATGATCGGCATCCAGTTGAAGATCATCGCCTGGGTCGGATCCGGCGGCGGCGGATTGAGCTTCATCTGCACCCACATGGTGATGCCCATGATGACGGGCCAGATGCCCAGATGCAGGAAGGAGCCGATGAACGGAACCGCCATAGGGTTCCACGGGATCAGGCCGAACAGGGTGAAGATATTGGTCGGATCGGGTGCCGCCAGGTCCTGGATCCAGCCGAAGAACGGCGCGTGCCGCATTTCGAGCGAGATGAAGATGACGGTATAGAGCGCGAAGAAGACCGGGATCTGGATCAGCACCGGCCAGCAACCGGACAGCGGATTGATCTTTTCCTTCTTGTAGAGCTCCATCATCGCCTGCTGCTGGGCCGTGCGATCGTCCTTGAGACGCTCCTGGATGGCCTTCATCTCCGGCTGCACGCGGCGCATTGCCGCCATGGAGGCGTAGGAGCGGTTGGCCAGCGGGAAGAACAGCGCCTTGACGATAACTGTCACCGCCAGGATGGCGAGGCCGAAATTGCCGAGCAAGCCATAGAGCGTCACCAACAGCCAGTGCATCGGCTTGGTGATGAAGTGGAACCAGCCCCAGTCGATCAGCAGTTCGAGACGGTCGAAACCGTATTCGCGCTCATAGGAATTGATGACCGATTCTTCCTTGGCGCCGGCGAAGACGTAGGATTCGTGGGTCACCGAGCCGCCGGCGGGAACCACGACCGGCTGGGTCTCAACATAGTTGGACTGGTAGACCGGCGTGGTGCCGGACATGGCATAAGTGAAGCGGGCATTGATATTGGTGCCCGGCTTGGGCAGCACGGCAGTGGCCCAATATTTGTCTGCGATGCCGAGCCAGCCGGTGGTCGAGGCAAAGTCGACCTGCTTGTCGTTCTGGATGTCGTGATACTTGCGGGCCACCCAGTTGTTGGAGCCCAGCACACCCAACAGGCCTTCGTGCTGGATGAAGAAGTTCTGCACCTTGGGCGTGCCCTGGCGCACGACGCGCGAATAGGGGAACAGCGCCACATCGCCCGAGCCGGCATTTTCGACGCTCTGGGTAACGGTGAAGAGATAATAGTCGTCCAACGAGAAGGTGCGGCGGAAGACGAGGCCCTGGCCATTGTCGAAACGCAGGGTCACCGGCGTGGTGGCGGTCAGCGTGGTGTTGTCGCCTTCGAGCGTCCACACCGACTGGCCATCGGGCACGGCAATGGTGGTGCCGGCGGCGGGGGCCCAGCCCTGTTCAATGTAATAGCCGTTTGGCGCGCCGGACGGGGAGAGCAGGGTGATGATGGGCGAATTGGGATCGACCGTCTCGCGATATTGCTTGAGTTCGAGATCGTCGATGCGGGCGCCGGTCAGGTTGATCGAGCCTTCGAGATCGAGCGTCGAAATCTCGACGCGCTGGCTGGCGGCAATGGCGCTGGCGCGATCTGCGAAGGTCTGGTTGGCGGTGTTTTCAGCCGGGGTGGCGCTGGTGGCGCCATCGGTGCCGGTCTGGGGAACCGCCAGATTGGCCTGTGCTTCAGCCTGCTGCTGGGCAGCGGCCTGCTGGGCCTGTTGCTGGGCGCGCTCGAGTTGCGGGCCGGCAATGAAGAACTGCCAGCCAAACAGCACAGCCATGCTGAGCACGATGGCTAGGATCACATTGCGATTGTCTGAATTCATGATCAGGCGTTCCGTTGGCCGTGGCCGGCAGAATTGCGTTTCGGGGCCGCGTTGGTGTCGTGCACGCGGGAGATGAGGCCGCCCAGATCGGCGACGAGCTTGGCGAAGGGCACAGTGAGAGCCTCACGCCGCGCCAGCAGCACATAGTCATGGCCAGCGTGAAAGTCACGCGCACATGCTGCCGCAGCCGCCCGAAGGCGGCGTTTCATGCGGTTGCGTTCAGGAGAATTGCCGACCTTCTTGGTCACCGTAAACCCTATGCCGGGTTCACTTTCCGGCGACGGCGCGACCTGTAGCCCAAACGCAGAGCGCCCGGCGCGATTGCCCCGGGCTGCTCCTAAAAATTGCGAGCGCCGCACGAGACGGCGCAATTTCGCTTCGGATCGGGTGTCCTCGGCCGTCATCCGGCCACGAACCCTTAGGCCGACAGCTTCTTGCGGCCATCGCGGCGGCGGCGATTGAGAATCGCGCGGCCGTCCTTGGTTGCCATGCGGGCACGGAAACCGTGACGGCGGGCACGCACGAGCTTGGAAGGCTGGTATGTACGCTTCATAACATCAGACCGCGCGAGGCACGGTTCCTCTTATTGCTGCTGCTTTCGCAGAAAATCGATACCCGCCGGCGGGGAGACCGCGCCAGCGTCAGGTTGGTGGGGTCTATAGGGAAAAGACGGGGCCAAGTCAACGCGCCTGCCGCGCTTTCCTCGTCTGCTTGGACCGGTTGTAATGGAGGCCATATGCGAAGATAAGAGGGAAACCTCATCTCGCCAGCGGCACACATGGCTGAAACAACGAAACCCGATCTGGTGATTGTCGGCGCGGGCGCACTCGGCATGGCGCTGGCCCTGCATGCGCGGCGCCTGGGCGCTCGTGTCGTGCTGGCCGACCGCGGCGTTGCCGAGCCCGGCGACCAGCCGCAGGCCGCGCTGCGGCAGGCGGCGCTGGCGGTCAGTGCGTCCATTGCGCAGGCGCAAAGGCGCGGCGCCGGTTTCGGCTTTGCCGATGAAGCGCCAAAAATCGTGCCCAAGGCGGTGCAAGAGCGCGCTGCGCAAATTGCGGCGAGTCGCGCGGCCGAGGACAGTCCCGACCATATGCGGGCCCAGGGTGTAGACCTGGTGCGCGGGCCGGTGGAATTCGTCGATCAGCGGACGCTGGCCATTGGCGATGTGCAGATGCGGCCGCGCCACGTGCTCATTGCCATGGGCGGCGCTCCGGTGGTGCCGGACTTGCCGGGGCTAAGCGAGATCGGCTTTTTCACCGTGGATAGTCTGGCCGCGAATACGCGAAAACTCACCCATCTGGTGGTGATCGGCGGCGGCGCCGAGGCGCTGGAACAGGCGCAGATCCAGCGGCGGCTGGGCGCGGCGGTGACCGTGGTGCCACAGGGGCCGGTCCTGCCCGGGTATGACGCGGAGGCGGCGTCGCTTTTGCTACGCGCGCTGAGCGAAGAGGGCATCCGCATCATGACCGGGGCCAATGTGCGCAGCATCGTGCCGCGCGCCATGGGGACCGGGGTGATCACCGAACATGCCGACGGCACGCAGGAGGCGCTCGACGTGTCGCATGTGCTGGTGGCGATGGGGCGGAGGGCCGATCTCGAGACGCTGCGAATCGATCGGTTGAAACTGCGGCCGGCTAGCGGCCAGAACGGCAATTTTGTCACCGGTGCCTTGGGTCGCACCTCCAACCGGCTGCTGCGCCTGACCGGGCCGGCGCTGGGGCTGGAGCAATGGCACCATATGCTGGCGCATGGTCGGAGCGTGGTCGAGGCCTTGGTGCTGGGGGCGCCGCAACGGCGCTTGCCGGCGCAACCGCTGCTGGTGCAGACGGCGCCAGGCTTGGCGCAGATCGGTCTTCTGCCCGGCAATGGCGAGAAGGCGCGCGCTGGCACCGGGGTGCTGCGCGCCAATATGGTCGAGAACGACAAGGCGCGGGCGCTGGGCGTCGAAATGGGCGTGGCCAAGATAGTGGTCGATGCCCGGGGCCGGGTCCTGGGCGGCAGCATTGTCGGGCCCGATGCCGGCGAGCTCGCTGCAGTGCTGGCGCTGGCCATGGAGCGCGGTCTGCCGGCCGGGGCGCTGGCTGATCTCAGCGTGCCCCATCCGAGCCTGTTTGGCGTACTGGCGGCGCTGGGCGAGCGGCAACGGGCCGGCGAAAAGCCGGGCTGGGCGACGCCAATGCTGCGCGTGATAAGGCGGTTGCTGCCGCGCTAAGCAAAATTGCGGATTGGACTGTCGGGGCGGGCGGATTTGCCTTATGATCCCAAGACGATGAACGACGACCCGAGCGCCCTGCGCGGCCGATTTGCCGGCCTCTCCAACAAGCTGATCGCCACCATTATCGGGGTGATCCTCTTGGTCGAAATCGTCATCTATTTCCCCTCCGTCGCCAGCTTTCGCAATACCTGGCTCGAAGACCGGTTGCGCGTGGGCGTGGTCGCGGCGCGGGTGCTCGATGCCGTGCCCGACGTGATGGCGCTGCCGCGCGAGCTGACCGACCGGCTTTTGACCTCGGCAGAGGCCGACGCCATCGTTTATCGCCGTGCCGGTCAGAGCCAGCTGATCGAGCGGGCCGAACCGGTGATGCCCGACATTGTCACCATGGCCGATCTGCGGCAGCGCGATCTGCCCAGCCAGATCATGGGCGCCATCGATACGCTCCTGGCCGGCCCGGGGCGCACTCTGCGCATCGTGGGGGAGGGCGACAGCGAGGAGAGTCTGGTCGAGCTGCTCATGCCCGAGCAGCCGCTGCGCCGCGACATGCTCGATTATTCGCGCAATATCATGCTGGTGTCGCTGGGCATCGCCTCGGTGACCGCCTTCGCGCTCTATATGGTGGTGAGCCGGCTGTTCATCGACCCGATGGTGCGGCTCAGCGCCAATATGCTGGCTTTCCGCAAGGAGCCGGACAATGCGGCGCTGATTCTCACCCCCTCCAGCCGGCGCGACGAAATCGGTATTGCCGAGCGCGAGCTGGCGGCGATGGAGAGCGATCTCTTCTCCATGCTGCGACAACGCCAGCATCTGGCCGATCTCGGCTTGGCGGTGGCCAAGATCAATCACGACCTGCGCAATACGCTGACCTCGGCGCAATTGCTCTCCGATCAGGTGGCGACGCTGGACGATCCCAATGTGCAGCGGCTGGCGCCGCGACTGGTCACGACGCTCGACAAGGCCATCGGCTTTGCCCAGGCGGTGCTCGACTACGGGCGCGACGCGGTGGCGCCGCCGAAATTCGCCCCGGTGGCGCTGCGGCCGCTGGTGGAGGAGGCCGCCTTCGAGGCGCGGCTGTCCGGCCATCCGACGGTGGCCTTCGTCAACCAGGTGCCGGCGGACCTCGTGGTCACAGCCGATGCCGGGCAATTGAGTCGGGTGTTTCTCAACCTGCTCAAGAATGCGCGCGAGGCGCTGGAAAAGCTCAATGGCGGCGGCGACCCGCTCGAAGTGGTGGTCTCTGCCTCTGCCTCTGCCGGGCTGGCCGGGGCGATGGCGCAGGTTTCGATAGTGGACAATGGGCCGGGCCTGCCGCCGCGGGCGCGCGACAACCTTTTCGTCGCCTTCGAAGGCTCGGCGCGCTCCGGTGGCACCGGGCTGGGCCTCGTCATCGCGCGCGAAATCGTGCAGTCGCATGGCGGCCAGCTCAGCTTTGTCGACCAGCCCAAGGGCACGCGCTTCGATCTCACCCTGCCAATGGCGCCGATCGAGGCGTGATCCACAGCTCTGTTGCAAAAAACGTAAGTAGCCGCTTGCAATGGCCAAAAGGGCCCTGTAAGGGATGCCTCACTTCTGGACGGCGGCCTTGCCCCGCTCCAACAAGTGCCTGCCAAAGCAGGCCTGCGCGCCCGTAGCTCAGCTGGATAGAGCACCAGACTACGAATCTGGGGGTCAGGAGTTCGAATCTCTTCGGGCGCGCCATTCTCGTGCAAAAGTGGGCACCATTGCCCGCGCGGAATTTTCCCCGTCGGAAACGGCTTTCAAAAGTTGGTCTTTGGGTCCGCAAATGCGGATGCTATCCTTGCCGATGGTGACCTTGCTGACGAACATGTGCAGCCACGTGCGCCGGAACGAAGGGTCAGCGTCCCTAAGGCGGCGACGGATTCCTGATGAGAAGCGACGGATCATGGCGGGCGACAGTTCCGCCTTGGCACTCCTGCGTTGGCGCAAGGTTTCCAGGTTGGCGTTTCCCTCTCGAATCTGCAGCTTGGCCAGGTCAATCCGCGCCTTGAACTTCGGATCCTGCAGTTCGGCTACGCCTGCCTCGATGGCGTCATAGAGCCGATCGAGCCGTGACTGCGCTTCGGAGGTCGCGACGCGCTGGCGGTCCATTTCGGATTCAAGCTGCTGACGCGTATCGTCCGTGCGCTCGGTCATGGCTTCCAGAATGGCGGTGAGGCGCTCCGGTGCAAAGACTTGGTCCTCGACGGCCTGGATGACAATGTCATCGACCTTGTCCATGCGGACGGAATGGCCGCAGCCAGTGCCTTCTGTCGCGCTCTTGGCGCAGGTGAGGTATTTGTATTGTCCGCCCTTGCCGGTGCGCAGCATCATGCCGCGTCCGCATTTCTCGCACACGGCAATGCCGGTCAGGAGAGTGGGGCCGGTGACCACCCGAGGTGCCGTATTTTTGGGATTGCGTGCCCGCAAGGTTCGTTGGACAACATCGAAGGTTTCCTGGTCAACAATGACCGGGACGTCCATCCTGATCCAGTCGGATGGCGGGCGCTCCTTCCGGGTCCGGCTGTCGATGCGATTGTAGTAGTGAATGCCGATATAGGCTTCGTTCTTGAGAATGCGCTCGACCGATGCGGTATAGAAGGCCTTGCCGCGGTAGCGGTAGCCCTTGGTGTTGAGGTAGGTGGTGATGGCCTTGATGCCCATCGGGCCGCTCCCCTCGTGGCCATGCACATAGAGTCGGAACACCTTATTGACGATGGTGGCCTCTTCCGCGTTGACTTCGAGGACCTTCTTTTCCTTGCGGCGCAGCACCAGAGCGACCTTGGTGCGATAGCCAAAAGGCGGAGCTGAGCCATTCCAGTAGCCCTCTTCGGCATTGGCCATCATCATATCGCGCACGACCCCAGCATTCACTTCGGACTGATGGCCGTCGAAAGCCGCGAGGATTGTCTCCATTAGTTCGCCGTGGGGCCCTTCCGGAATTTCCTGCGTTGCCGAGATGAGGCGAACGCCTGCCTCCTTCAGCTTTGATTTGTATTGGAGATATTGGGTGGCGTTGCGGAAGAACCTGGATAGGGCATACACGATAACGAGATCGATCTGATTGCGTGGGTCGCAGGCAAACTCCAGCATGCGCTTGAGCTCGGGTCGCCGATCGACGCGAGCCGTCAGTCCGGGTTCGACGAAGGTCTCGACGAGATCCGCGTCGCGCAGCACGCAGGTCGCGTCGATCTTCTTTTCCTGTTCTTCGAGCGAGATCTGGTGATCGGCCTGCCGCTTCGTGCTGACGCGGCAATAGCCGACAGCCCGAAGCCTTTGAGCAGAGGACTGCGACTTAATCTGTCCAGCAGCAACCAGCATCGTCATCATCCCTTTCTGTGGACAGCAGGTCGCTGGCCCAGTGTAGATAGAGATCGGCTTCAGCTACGGACACGTCGAGCCCGATAGTGAAGTCGATAGTGACCATCATCTCCGCGACGGTCGGCAATGTTGCGCCGGTGCACAGGCGCGAGGACTTCATGACTGGCTTGGCGTGGGGAACGCCTGGCGCCAGCTGGCCGGGTGGTTTTGACGCCATAGAATTCCTGGGGCCCCGCACCCGCCAGCGGTCTACGACATCGGGGATTGACTGCTGGCTGGTGCGGGAGAATTTTCGGCACCTGACCCCGAGCGACACAGAGGCCGATCTCGATGATCGTTCTCAGTGCGTTCTAAGCGTCACCCATTTTTCCGCCTGTGACAAACGTATTTTTGTAGAGAAAATCAGAATGTTACGCTCTCAATCTTGGGTCCGCGGGTCCGCGGGTCCTTAGGGCCAACGCAATGCGGATTGGCCGCGGTCGCGCCGTGGGGCGCACGCGTCCAGGCCGGCTTTCGATCATTCCAGCGGACTCGAGCTTCGGCCGATTCCTTCGGCAGTGGAACGAGGCCAAATGTTTCCCGGCGCGTAACTAATCATTTCGGTTTGGGTCCGGTTGACTGCCCTGCGGTCCAACCGCGCGTTCGGTTGCCCGGTCGAACCTTGGCGACGAGATCAGGATCGAGGGCAGGAGGCTTTGCGCCCTCTGAGCCCTTCCAGGCCCGGCGCGCAGGGGAATAGTGAGATTGGGCCGTGTCGGCATTGGCATGGTTCATAACGACGGCGACTTCGGCGGGCGTCATGCCCATAGCGGCCATATTAGCTCGTGCTTGATGGCGCACAGTGTATGCAGTTACCTTTTTCGATCGGCCGCGCACCACCTTTCGCGCTTCTCGAATTGCGCGCTGGCACCGGCGAAGCAGCTTGTTCGTCGTGGCGCCGTTTTCGCGTTCGGCCTTGATAAGCGCTGCGATGAACTTGAGCTCTTCAATCTCAAAAGGCTCTAGATGGTCGACTATGGGCATCCGTACGGGCAGGAGTCCCTTGCCATTAGACTTGGAGTATTTGGCGGAGCGAACCCAAAGACGGCCAAGGGGATCTTCACTCAGAGTCAAAAACTCTCCTGGCCGGGTCGCCAATTCCACCCCGTACTCCAGAAGCGCAGCGGCAATGCGGCGGATGCTTGTGTCGCTGGCCAACAACTCGCTGACCAGGGCCGAAAGGGTTTCAGGCTTGACCGACTTGGCGCGGCCGGCAGACGTGTTGTTTTCTTTCCTGCCCTTTGCCGTCTTTGCCATGGGCACCTGGTCCCGCATCAGGGTGTCAATGCGCTCGATTTCTTCCAAGGTGATACGGTCTTCATCCCACTGATCGCGCAGATGCTGCCGGACACAGGCATGATACATCTTGAGTGCATTGGGCTTCAGCCTGGATGCGCGATGGCCGATGTCGATGGCCAGATCCGCCACGGACACTGCGTCCATGCCGAGCTTTCGACTTAGGGTCTTCGCCATCCCCGCATAGCGTTCTCGATATCCATGCTCGCTTTGCGTCGACCGCGTCTGTACGTGTCCGCCCGCATCCGGGCGCCGCAGACATTCTGGATAATGTGAGATATCGGTCATTTCGGTCTCGGCGGCTATGTTACAGTTGAGTAGACTGTAACCGGCTGATCAGCAAGAATCCCGCGCGACGGATTGGGTCATTCCGATCGTGCGGATGATCCGGTTCACTCTCTTTTGCCTCTATCAATGCGATCCCTGGGCGCGCCATCATCCATCCCCTCGTGGGTCCTGGCCTTGCCAATCGACTGGACAATGTGAGGAGACAGGATCAAGTCGATCTCATAGAGCAGGTTCTTGCCCTTCTCCGAGATAGCAACCCAGCGATTCCGGCGATCCTGCGGATCCGGCTCCTTATCTATGAGCCCCAGGCCGGGGATCCGCGCGGTGCCCTCGCCGAGCAACTCGAGTTGACGCGCAACGGTTGGATATTTTTGCCCTTTTGCCACGATGTCGGAGACGGAGACATTCTGGCCCTGTCCCTTTGGGGTCATCCCCACCCTCAAGAGTGTTGAGAGTTGGCCTATCGTGAGGGTGGGATAACGCAGCTGCACAATGTGCAGGGCATGCGCAAAGTTCTCCAACGCCGGGCTGTCGTGGGGCTCTCTGGCCCCAAGAAGGAAAAAGAACATAACAGGTCCTTGACTTATCCAATAAGCGATCACAATATTAGATCTGACAAGAACGTCAAGGGTCGAACATGCGTTATCCACTCAATAGAGAGCCAATCCCACTGCCACCGCGGTACAAGCGGTTTGTCCTGTTGATGGGGGCGTCAAAGGGCGGCACAGGCAAAAGCACTCTGGCCGTCAACCTGGGCGTGACTGCCAGTCTGGGCGGCCTCAAGACCATTATCTTTGACACAGACGTTGACGGCGACACCGGGCAGGAGTCGTGTATGCGATGGGCCAAGAACCGAAGCCCCGGCGACCTAGTTGTGCGTCGCGCAAGTCTTGCTCGCATCGGCGAAGCCATTCGCTGGGCAGAGCAGAACGGTTTTGACCTCATCATCATTGATACCGCAGGTCGTGACATGGCGGGTATGAAGCATGCCCTCGACCTGGCCGACTTTATGCTGACCCCGTCGCAACCCTCGCCACTTGACCTCCAGGCGACGGCGCCAATCCGCCGCCTCTGGTCGGTTTCTCAGACTCCAGCCAGCATCGCCTTGACCCAGGTCATTAGGGAGACCCTGCCGCGCACTCGCTACTACGTAGATCGCTACGCCGAGCAGGGGGCCGTGTTGCCTGCGTTCGTGGGGCGGCGCGTACAGTATCTGGATGCCATGGAACAAGGCCTCGGGGTTTCAGAATACCTGCCCGGTGATGTCGGCGACAAAGAGATGCGTCGGCTCTTGGCAGCGATCTTCGCGGAAGTGCAAAAGCGACAGGTGGCCTGAAAATGACACAAGCTGAGGAACTCGACGAGGCTGCAGCGGTCGCTCCAGAGAAGGTGACCTGGAACGTGCGGGAAGTGCGCATCCGCTTGCCGCGCGCCGGGATCGCAGCGCTCAAACAGAAGGCTGACGCTGACGAGACAACTGTCAATGCTCTCATTGCCCGCTATATCGATCAGGGCTTGCGAGCCGATGGACGCCCTGGGCTATTTGAACTGGCGTCCTGGTTTGGGAACTATCTGCGCCGCAAAGGTGGCCGCGATCTACCCGCCCACGATAGGCCCGGAGAACAGGATTTTTCGTAAGAGCGAGTAGACGGCTTGACAACCGGACAGCCAAATCATGCCTGTCCGTGGGTCCGTGGGTCCGTGGGTCCGTGGGTCCGTGGGTCCGTGGGTCCGTGGGTCCGTGGGTCCGTGGGTCCGTGAGTCCTCAATGGGGGTAAGCGGACTGTCCGCTCGCAGTGGTAGGGTGACGGAAAGCGGCCACAAGGTCTGCAGGCGTGCCGAAGGCTTATTGGGGGCCGGAAGCTGACAGTCTGGTTTTGATCAGAAGCTATTAGTAAGCAGACCTACCACCTGGTTGTCTGTGAACTAGGTACTTGGCGCCGATGGCAGCAACCGTATCGATGACGCAATGGCAGGTCGCGCGGTTCGCCTCTCGCTTATCAATATTCCACCAATGGATTCGCCGTGTTTCTCGCAAACGCCAAGCGAGAGACCTGTTGACGCACTCTCCAGCTCTAGTCCACCTTGCGCGCCGTGAATGGCGTCACGGTCTTGCATTGCATGCCAGCGATGATCCCGATGGCCGCGCCTTCGAGGCCAGGAATGTCGAGGCTGTATTCGAACACCGTGCTGCCACTCACCTGAGTGGCGCTGTCCACGCGCATGATGTGAATGACGCTCGCGCCAGACGATCCGCCATTGGCCGACATGCTCTCGTCGACCACGACGCCGCGCCAGGTCGTCAGCCCCGTCTTGCTCCAGCGCACCATGCCGGCAGATTCCATGAACAGCTTGTCGGGATGAAATTCGTTCCCCCAGACAATATTGCGGGTTTGTCCGCTCACCCCGCCTGCCGCGACCTGCCCGCCCACCATGGGGCATGCGGACGTGTCTGTGGTGCCGACGCTGATCTGCCAGCGCCCATCCTCCAGTCCCGAATTGTCGGTGACTTCCAGCGGGCAGGAGCCGGTGCCGCCATATTTGCGGTCGACCTGGGCCGGCGTCAGGTCCTGCCAGCTGAACCCGGCATTGTCGCGGACCAGGATCATGTCGCTTGCGCCCTCTATTGCAGGCACGCCAAGCGTCATCTCAACATCGTCGACCGTCACTCTGGTGACCTTGCAGGTGCAGCCGGATGATCCGCAGACTGCGGTTTGGACATACTGTGCCTGTGCCGGAGCGATCTGAGCTGCAAGGCCGGCTGCAAGACCCAGTGCCATTGCCCTGTTTTTTGTAAACATCTTCATCGCGTGGCTCCTCAATTGTCCAACAGCTGCTGAAACGCTTCGGGGGTGGTGGTGCCGAGGTCGATGGGATAGACGGCGCCGCTTCTCGCGGCATCGGCAGACCGCTGGGCCCGCATCACCGTCCCCGCTTCGCTGACAAGCCGAATGTCTTGTAGAATATTGCGATCCAATACCTGAATGGGCATCGGGCACGCGACCAGCGGCCCGGCCGGTGGCGCTCCCATGCGGCATTGCACCGGGCCGACATCCAGGGACAGACGTTCGCAGGCCGCGCGCAACATGGCTTGTCCAATGGATGCGCCATAATTGCCCGTAGTCACGATCTCCATGACCAGGGGTTCCTCGGAACTGATCACCTCGCCGACCTGCCGCCCGTCGCTCTGCGCCGAAACAGGGGCATATGCTGTAAAAGTCTCGCGCGAGGGATTGTCGAGTTCAAAGCCTATGAAGCAGGCGCTGTCGAATTGGGTGGTCGCGCGGGCCGAGAGGCCGATGAATTCCCCATTGCCGGCCGATGGCGCGGCTGCCGCCTCTGCGCCCTGAGGCGTGATGACCAGCGTGTCTCGGATCATCTCGAAGACCACATCGAGCATCATGTCCTGACCCCGCATGTAGCAGAGCTGGCTGGCGCCGACCGGCGCACAGCGGCCATTAGAATCGAGCCATTGGTGCGGATTAAGCTCGATCGTGTTGATCGTCCCAAAACTCTCCCAGAAGAAACTGGCCGTCGGCAGATCGCTGCGTGCGCCGCCCGCCGTCTCGTAGAAATAAGGTTCACCCATCGCCCAGTCGTTTGGCAGGGTCAGCGAGATGCCGCTTGCTGCGTGACTGACTGGACAACCGGCAGGCGTATTGATGCAAACAAACGCGACATCTTCGCCAAGTCCCGATTGCGCGGAACCGGGGTCGCCGTCCTGTGCCAGCGGAATCTCGAAATCATTGCGGCCATTTGGGTCGATGGTGATGGTGTCGGCGAGGTAAATACCCGCGCCTTCATTGACGCCCTCCACCGCATAGGTGCCACCAGCAGCGAGGCTGGTGACAAAGCTGGTCTCGAGGTCATTGCTGGCAAAGGAGACGTCCATTTCCTGCACATCCATGCGGATGGCTGACCATTGCACACCCACATCGCCGATCTCGAACGGCGTGCGCAGCCGGACCGGCACATTTGCGGCGGCAGGCTCGCCGGGCTGCGAAGCCGCCGGCACAGACGAGGTCATGTCGACAAAGTCGGCTGGCGCGGGGCCATGTACGGCTTCGCGCATTTCCGCCAGCGAGGGCGGGGTATAGCCGCCGGGCCACATGACCACGCTGATGCCCATGGCGCCGGAGGAAAGCGTGCCGGCATAGCCGATCTCGTAGGGCGTGAGGTAAAGGGTCATCGGCTCGGGGATCGGCTCGCCCACGGTGAAGGTCATGCGGAGGGCGCCGCCGTCGAGATTTGCAGTGGTGAAACTGCCTTCCCGACCCGCGGCCTTCGGGCCCGCCAGCATTTCGGCAGCCGTCCAGGTGCCGCCGATCGGTGCATCGGGATAAGCCTGCTCCAGCGCCAAAGTGAGGAGTTGATCGGCGCCCGCCTGCACCTGGTAGGGCGGCACGCCCAGCACCTGCCAGGGACCGTCCAGCGTCGGTACAAACGGGTCCTCCTCGCTCATGACCGGGATGACAAAGTCATTGGCCTGACCGGGCAGGATTTCCACGACACCCTTGAACGTGTCCTTGGGGCCCCAGTTTGCCGTGACCTCGTAACGGCCGGGCTCGAACACGCCCTGGCCAATAACCGTCTTGCCGCTTGGCGCCCAGGCTTCCGGGCTCATATCCGGATCGAGCGGAATGGCAGACCATTCATGGGGTTCCTGCGGATAGTCGGGCGGCAGGCGGAACGTTGCGGGCACCATGGGCAGGTCATCCTGCCCGGGCGCGGCCTGGGTTGCGGCAGCAGCCTGTGCGGCGAGTCCGGCCGTATTGGTCCCATCGGTATCCTCGAAGGGCACGCCGACGCCGAACTGGCGGAAAAAGAAGATTTCGCTGCCATTGGCCGAGATATAGCGAAGCTCGTAAATGCCGGGCTCAGCTGGGGCACGAAGGCCCATGCGCTGCGCCTGCCGATTAGTGTAGGGATAGCCCCAGCTCTCGAAATAATCGTTGGGAGCAGCACCAGACCGAGCGATGACGATACGCTCGCCGAGCTGATTGGGACCGCGCCAGGTGAACTCGAACCGTGTGTCGGGTTCGACCGAACCAATGGCATCAAAGCCGTTGGATGGCGGAACCACGTCGATCGGCTGACGGGCGATAATCGTGCTGTCATTGGCGAACATCACCAGATCGTAGGCGCCCGGCTCGGTCGGCGCGGTCTTGGAGAACGGATTGTTGCCCAATGCGCCAGCCCCGCCGATAACGCCAAAGGAGGGGCTAGTGCTCGGTCGGCCCTCGCCACGTAGCGTGAAGCCGGCGTAGTATTCTGGGCGAGGATCACCCCTATACGTAATAGAGTAAGTATAACCGGCTTCAGCGCTCGGCCCGATATCGAAAAACGCTTCCGCAACGGGCGCAGGCTCCGGCTCTGGCACTGGAACAGGTTCCACCTGCGCCACCTGACGCAGCGCATCGGCCAGTTCCTGCCCGGTCTGCGGGGTCAGCAATAGTCCGCCGGTGGCGTCGGCCACGCAGGACATGACTTCGCCCTCCTCGCGCGTCAGGCCGAAGCCGACCACATGGGCGCGAATGGCAATGCCTTCATTGGCCAATTGTGCCGCCAGAGCACAGGGATCGGCCTCGCAGGTTTCGAGCCCATCGGTCACGAGGATGATGTCGGCGGATTCCGCCGTTGGCGGGATCATCGAAGCCGCCAGTGACAGCGAATCCGTGATCGGCGTCATGCCGCGCGGATTGAGCCGGTTGAGGCGGCTGGACAATCCGGCAGGGTCATTCACCCCGACATCGGCGATAACCTCAATGTCGGAACAGTCCCCGCGCCGGTTATGGCCATAGGCGATGACGCCAAGCGGAATGGAATTGTCGCGGCTGATGAAGAAGTCCCCGATGACTTCACGGGCGATCTCGACTTTCGATATGCCGCCATCGAGCTGGCCCCACATCGAACCTGAGGCGTCGTAGATGAGGATAGAGGCGTTGTCCGCCTCCTGCGCCACCAGCGGCGTGGCCAATGTGGCTACGGCGCCCACCAGCGCTGCGCGCCCAAAAGTCTTCAATCGTCCCCTCATGCCGGACGTCCCTCCGATACTGTAATGAAAATTCATGTCATGGCTCCGCCCTGCAGGGTGGAGCCGCCAGTGCTCTGTGCGGAGCCTGGCTGCCAGCCGGCGGCCTTGTCCTTTATCTTGGTGAACTGCTTGGACATGCCCGAGAGCTTGGCGTCCCATTCCGCATTGGGCACCTGGCCCTCGATGGTGCGGAAATAGACGTCCATCATGCAGGCGATGGCAAAGGGCTCGATCAGCGCGGCTTTCACCGCCCAGGCAAAAAGCAGGGCGAAGACGAAACCGCCCGCCGACCAGGCGCCGGGGATGAAATAGACCAGTGCCGCCGCCGGGGCGAGCATGAGCAGGAACACGAGGAACGACAGGCCATAGACGATAAGTGTCAGCCAGGCTGCGTTCTTGAGCATGGGTTTGTAGTTCTGCCCGTAAAGCACCAGCGCCGTCCGTGCCGAGCCCCATGGATTGGTCGAGCCGGTGCGGATGGCATAGGCAAGGATCACCTCGTCGATGAACCCCACCGCGATATTGAGAAAGGCGCGGAGAATGCCGGTCATTTGTTGCAGGCCGGGAATGGGCAGGAAGGCGGCGATGCCCTGGATCAATCCGGTCACCGCGCGCAGCACGCCTTTGACCAATTGATCCACCGCGAATAGCACGCTGGCTTCGCCGAAGCGCTGCTTGACCACGGAGGTGGCGTAGGACACCTGCGACTTGCCCTCGGGCATCTGCCGCCCGTCGAGCAGCTCGACCACCACGGCGATATGCCCCGCCTTGACGATGTAGAGGATATATTCGCGCAGGACATACAGAACGCCGGCCGTCACCCCGAAACCGATCGTGCCGCCCCAGAAGATCGAGCCTGCCCGGAAACCCTCATCGCCAAAGGCGCCGACGCCCCAGCCAATGCCGGCGCCCGTGGCGGTCACAATCACATAAGCCGCCGCGATGCCGAAATAGACGGCCACGCGCAGCAAGACGAAGGGCATTGTCTTGCTCATCAGGCCCAGTGAGCGGGCAATCGAAAAATCCCACATTATCGGGCCTGCATTGGTTGATCGGTGGTTGGTGTGAACATCTGCTGCGTCTCCAGAGAAATCGTTGTGTCAGTCATTGAGAAGGGGAATGGCCACGGCTGAAGAAGAGCCCGGCCAAGAGCCGGGCGCGATGCGCGGCGGGGCGTCGAACACTTTGCCCAGCGCGCCGTCCTCGACCTGCTCGAGATTGCCGATGCGCAGGCGGATGATCTGCCGGTCCGTACCATTAAGGCTCATTCGGGAATTGTCGGTGTTGTCGGACAACAGCGCCTCGATACGCTCCCGACCGATCCCCGTGTGAAGGGTGATTTCGGCCCGGGCAATCAGCCCATAGGCGGCTAGCGCATCAGCGACATTGTGCCTGACGACGGACAGGCCACGCGCATGACCCGAGAACGGCGATCCGGGCAATGTCTGCAAGCCAGGAGCCGAAGGCAGGTTCGGAATCGTCCAGATTGGTCCCGTCCAGACCCGATATGTGTCGGCACCTGCGTCCGGCAGGCTGGCTACAAGGCGCAGCTCGTGCCCGAGGTGCTGTCCCATCGCTTCGCGCCGCCCCGTGTCGAAAACGCGAATGGCGAAAAGCTGATCGGCGGGCATGTGGGCATTTTGGCGCCACACAGCCAAAGCAAGGTTGTCGTGGGGCGCATGTGCATAAAGGTGGCCTGGAAAATCGGCGAGACCGATAAAGTTCGTATTGCCGTCACTATGGAGAACGTTGCTTCCATTGGTCAGGACCGTATAGCGCTGCACCGGTCGGCCTTCGGTTTCAAAGAGCAGCGAATAGCGCAACGCCGGTCCTTCGGTTCCATCTTGGAAAGCGTAGATAACGTCGACCATGCCGGTCTCGCCGCTCGCTTCATTGTGGCCGGTCGTGCTCCAGAAAGCGGCAATTCCCGCAACCTCACTCCGCCGTATCAACTGCAAATTGTCCTGGCGCAGCATCACGCCATTGGTGATCATGTCCTGACCGATGACATTGTTGGAGATCACCATGTCCAGGTCTTCGCCAAACAGTTTCTGTCCGCTCAGCAGGTCGGCGACACGGGTGGGTATCGACAAGCCTTGATGATCGCGGCGGCGATAAGGAGTAATGTCGTCATCCTCGTCGACCGAAATGTCGGTCCAGTTTCCGTCCTCGTCACCGGGGTCCGTCAGCGCCAGGCAGGGTGTGCCCAGACAGTCCTGGGCCTGCGCCTCCGATTCACTCAGGACGCGGTACGAAATGGCCGCGATCTGATTGGGCAGGTTCTGCGAAGAGAACATGGCAAAGCGATAGGCCACATGACGGCCGACACCGATATCTACTGGGCTTGGCGTGAACTGGTCGCCATAGATTTCTTGAATATTAGCCGCCAGGGCCGGACCGACATTGAAGCGGATGACCTTGATGAGGCGTGCCACGTTGGGATATTCAGCGTTCCCGTCCACATTGCGCACGCTGACGCGATAGCGCGTATGGGGCAGGACAGGCTCGAAAGCCTCAAGCGCCATGATCCCCTTGCCGGCGTCCGACATGCCCCAGTCGCGATAGCCGGTATATGGGGAGTCCCCGAATGGAAACCGCTCAAGGCTGTTCCATTCGGGCGAGCCGAAATAGTTCGGGTCGAGCAGAAAAAAACCGGGCGCTTCAACGAAGCGCTCAATCTCGGCGTCGATATGTGCGTTGACTGTGTCGGGATACACCACAGCCTGCGCAGGCGATGTGATCGTACAGACCATAATATAGACAATGCTTATCCAGCCGATGAACCGGCTGGCCAACTTCTCCACCATTGCGTCCACAATCCCTCATTCCGTGCAAACACACGAAAAGTTGGCCCCTTGCTGAGAACGCTAAGGTGGTTGCGAAATCGACGCATGTACCACATGGTATAAATGGGAATAAAACGACCCGGATCCAAGAAAATTTGTTCTATGGAGCCGGTTTGCCGTCTGGAAATTGATATTGGATAGCAAATTATCGTTCCGACATAGTCCAAAGCGGAGGAAAGGTCATTCGGGATCTCGAAAACATCGTTCTATCCCTCCGCGCACAGATCAGCGAGAGCGGAGCACAGGCGAACCTCGATGATATAGTGTCTTCGCTTGCCGCTCATTTCGAGGAGAATGACGAGGCGCTGGCACAACTTTCCTTGCAGCATCTTGCACCGCAGGACAGCCGTGTCGCTCAATCACTGAGGGAGCGTCAGACAGCTCTCACCAGGCGCGTTGACAGCCTGCTCGACGCGGCAATCGTCTTCTCGAGTAATGGCGTGGTCCTCGCGGCCAATCGCACGGCGGCGCACCGTTTCGGCCTCGCCAGCGGCGACCCTATTGCTGCACTAGGCGTTTCCAAAGTCGACATCGCAACGTTCATGGCACGGTGTGACGCGGCATCTGATCGCCAAGCGCTGTTGGTGGCGCATCCGCCCAGCCAGTATGAGCGCTCGATTTTGGCGGGCCGATATGTTCCGGAGCTTGACGCCTATTTGGTTTCGGCGGGCATCTGGTCCTGGCCTCCGGCGCTACTGGATGAGTTCCGGCGTCTCTTTGGCCTGACCGAGCGCGAAGCCGCCATTTTGACGGATATGATGTCGGGGCAAGGTGCGCAGCAGATCGCCGAGCGTGATGGCCGTGCCCTCGGAACAGTACGGCAACAGATTAAGGCAGTGCTCGCCAAGCTTGAGGTAACCACTCAAGCACAGGCGCTTGCCCTCGTTGCCTCCACCGCTTTGTCGTGGCATCGGCTGAGCGCTGGGTCTTTGTCCGGTCCGGGCGAAGACTTCCAGGTTCTTACGCTTGTAAATGGACATCGTCGGATCGGTGTTCGCGGATTTGGCCTGCCGGGTGGACGGCCTGTTTTGCTGGTGCATGGAGCCATGTTCGGTGTCGGCGACCTTGCCATCGAGAGGGCGGCGGCCCGTGAGGCCGGGCTCTGGGTGCTTGCAGCCGAGAAACCGGGATATGGCCGTACCACCCCCGCCCATGGTGACGTTGTAGAGACAATAGTCGACGATATGCTCACACTGCTCGACCACACGGGCATCGAGCGAACTGTCGTACTCGCGCATGATGTGGGAACAATAGCAGCGTTCCGTTTCGCCTACCGCGCTCCGCAGAGGGTGTCGGCCATACTGGCGGCACCGGTGTCGCCACCGATGCGATCTTGGGCTCAGACCGAAGACATGCCAAGCACGCACCGCATCCATGCCTGGGCCGCGCAGCGTGTGCCACGGCTGATGAATATGATGATCACCCTCGGTGTCGGCCAAATTCAGCGTCAGGGCGTGTCGATTATGCCTGACCTGTTTTTTGGGGGCTGTGAATTTGATCGTCTGGCATGGACAATGTCCGACAATGCTGATGCCTTAAGGTCAATCTATAGTTTGATGGCTGCCCAGAATGCCCACGGATTTCGACAGGACATGTTGTTGACAAACCTCGATTGGAGCGAGTGGGCGCGTGGATTGGATGTGCCAGTTCGACTGTTCCATGGGGGAAAGAGCCGTACTGTGGCCGAAGGCGCAGTTCATCATTTTGCGGCCTCCATGCCCAACGCCGATGTCGTTACTGTTGAAGATGGTGGACATACCTTGCCCTTGACGCATTCCGGCCTGATTTTTGATCAGATCGCTGGGTTGGACTGTCGATTGACTGCCAGATCACAGTGACGACTACGTAAATTGCCTGTCGCTGGCGCTGTGTTCAACTAAAGTGGTGCTTAGGATTGAGAACACCGCTCGGCTGCCCAAATGTTGATCGTTTCTCCAAGATGTTCGCCGAGTTGAAGGCATGACGTGTTGGTGCAGAGTGTCCAAGGGGAAGCAGTCGCGCCGGAGGCCGCGAGGCTCAATTGCCGGAGAGGGGGCAAGTCGGGCGAATAAGTCCAGAATCCGTCGTGTAATCTCGCATTATCCGGCAGACTGATTCCGGCACCCGCCCCCTGCACGCTTGCTTCCTCGAGCCGCAGCGTATGTTCAACCACAGTCCACTTTTCCACCCACTCGGTCTTTTCCACCGAATGGGTCCAGCTCAGCGAGAAGCTGGTCGCCGCAAGCGCGATAATCGTCCCGCCTGCGGCGATGCAAAGGCTCATGCAGGCTGGCCCAGTCCTTTTCGGGCCTCCATCCGTCCGCGCCAAAACTGCAGACCTACCAGCACCAGACCTGCGACAAATCCGATCTCATCGGTGAATGGTAGGGCCAGGATCAGCGAGATGCCGGCAGCCAGGAACAGCAGGCGCTCCAGCCATCCGGCTCTGACGAACAGGAACCCGACAAGGCCCACACCCGTAAGTCCGATACCGGCGCAGGCTTTGAAGATCACATAGGCCACTTCCACCGGATAGCCGAAGGCTTCCGCCATCCAACCGCCGTCCTGCAGCATCAGGGACGGGGTATAGACCGCCATGAATGGGATCACGAAACCTGCCGCCGCCAGCTTCACCGCATTGAGCGAGATCTTGAGCCCGCTCGATTTGGCGATCGGCGCTGCCGCAAAGCAGGCCAGTGCCACCGGTGGGGTGAGATCAGCCATGATGCCGAAATAGAACACGAACATGTGGCTGACCAGCAGCGGCACGCCCAGTTCCAGCAGAGCCGGCCCGGCCAGAGACGAAGTGATGATGTAGTTGGGAATGGTGGGAATGCCCATACCCAACACCAGGCAGGTGAGCATGGTGAGCACCAGCGACAGGAAGAGATTGTTTTCCCCGATGCTGATGATGGCGCTGATGAAGGTAGAGGCAATGCCTGTCAGCGTCAGCGTGCCGATGACCAGACCGACCACGGCGCAGGCCACGCCCACGGGCAAGGCATTGCGCGCGCCCTGGGCAAGCGCGTCGCGGCAGATGGCCAGCGTTTCCCGCCCGCCCTTGAAGAAGGCGCAGGCGGCAATCAGGCCCACGATCACGGCGAGCAGCAGGTTTACACCCATCCAGGTGAATGACGCAGCGGCGAGGCCGAGCGCAATCCAGAACACGACGCGGAATGCCATGGGCCCGATGCGCGCGGCCAGTGGCGTGCCCAGGATCAGAACGACCACGAGGGCCAGCCCCATCGTGCCGGCAAAAACCGGGGTATAGCCAGCAAAGAGCAGATAGATCAGCGCCGCCAGTGGCAGAATAAGCGGCCATTGTTCTTTCACGGCGCGCCATGGATTGGGCAGTTGATCCCTGGGCAGACCCTTGAGACCGAGCTTTGCCGCTTCCAGCCGCACCATCCAGAAACAGACGGCGAAATACAGCAGCGCCGGAACAATGGCGGCCTGCACAATGGCCGCATAGGGCACGTTGAGCGTTTCGGCCATGATGAAGGCTACGGCGCCCATGACCGGCGGCATGATCTGGCCACCCATGGACGCGGTGGCTTCCACGCCACCGGCAAAAGCCGAGCGGTAGCCGAAACGCTTCATCAAAGGGATGGTGAACTGGCCGGACGCCACGACATTGGCGACGCCCGAGCCGGAAATGGTGCCCATCAGGGCCGAGGACAGCACCGCCACCTGCGCGGGGCCGCCGCGCGTCCCGCCGACCAGGCCCAGGGCGAAGTCGTTGAACAATTTGAGCATGCCGGCCCGCTCGAGAAAGGCGGCGAAGACCACGAAGATGAAGATATAGGCCGCCGAAACATAGATCGGGGTGCCGTATATACCTTCGGTGCCAAAGCCGAAATGCTCCACGATCAATTCGAAACTATAGCCGCGGTGGATCAGCGGCGAGGGAAGATATTGGCCAAAGAAACAATAGGCGAGGAAAATGCCCGCGATCAGCGCCAGCGGCCAACCCAGGATGCGGCGTGCCGCTTCAAAGACCAGCACGACGACCCCGGCGCCGACCACCAGGTCCATCGTGGTGAGAAAGCCGGTGCGGCGAATGAGGTCGATATAGAAGACCCAGTTGTAGATGCCGGTGAGGAAGCCCGCTATGCCCAGACTCCAGAAGAAAATTTTGCCCGGCAGAGTCTTGGCCACGAGATTGGCCACAAGTCCGAAGGTCAGGAGCAACAGAAAGCCCACATGCATGGCGCGAACGACCTGACTGGGCAGGGCGCCATAGGCCGCCGTCCACAGCGTGAACAGGGCAAAGGTGATGGCGATGCCGAAGGCGATCCTGCCGGTGATGCCGGGACCAAAGCCAGGCGGCAAGCCCTCGGCCACTTCGTCTTCAAATTGATGGGCCTGATTATTAGTGCTGGCCGCAGCTATGTTGGTCATGGGTCTCTTTCCTCCCAAAAAGAGCGATATGCGGGCCCGCCGAGGAGATCGGCGGACCCAAGGACCTTATTGAATGATGCCCTGCTCGCGGTAATAGCGCTCAGCACCGGCATGGAGCGGAATGGGAAGCCCCTTGATGGCGGCGTTGATGTCGATGTTTGCCGCTGCACTGTGCGCCGAGCGCATGCGGTCGAGATTTTCGAACATCAGCTTGGTCATCTGATAGGCGGTTTCGTCGCTGACCCCCTCGTGGGACACCAGGATATTGCCGATCGCCGCGGTTGGAATGTCGTCGTCCTGGCCGCGATAGGTTCCCGCCGGAATGATGGCGGGCACATAGGGTTCGCCGATCTGCACCACGATCTCTGCCGGAATGGCAACGATGTTGATCGAGTGAGTAGCGGTCAGATCCTGGATGAAGGCAACGCCCAGACCCGCCGATTGCAGCGTGGAATCGAGCTGGCGGTTCTTGATCAGTTCAGCTGATTCCGCATAGGGCAGATATTCCAGCCTTCCCAGATCGTCATAGCTGATGCCAGCGGCTTCGAAGATGGCACGGGCATTGAGTTCGGTGCCCGAAGCGGGCGCACCCACCGACATGGATTTGCCGGGCAGGTCTTCGAGCGTGACAATGCCGGATTGCGCATCGGCGACGATTTGCACGTAGTTGGGATAGATGGCTGCAATGGCCCGCAGGCTTTCAAGACGGCGCGGGAAGCCGGCTTCCTCATTGCCCTCCCATGCCAGGGCCACCGAGTCGCCCAATGCGAAGGCGATTTCGCCACGACCCTGGGCCAGAAGGTTGAGATTTTCGACCGAAGCCTTGGTTGCCTGCACCTGGGTGCGCGAGCCCTCGATGCCGTCGGCATAGATTTCGCTGAGCGCAACGCCCAGTGGGTAGTAAACGCCCGACGTGCCGCCCGTCAGAACGTTGATGAATTCCTGGCCATGAACCGCCGGGGTAGCCAGAGCGGTGCACAGCAGAGCTGCCGCGCCGAAGCGCGTCATCATTTTGGTCATCGATTTCCTCCCAAATAGGTTTGGTGGTCGCCGATCCTCGCGGCGTCCCCTGCATGACTTTGCAAGGGCCGTGCCAACGGATAAGTGCTGAAATACTTGATGTATTTCGTGTCGTCGGGCGAAAATCCGCCTCGCATGCCACTAGCCGGGCGAAGTTTCGCCAGCCCTCGGCTCGGCCCGCAACCCGTATTTGGCGATTTTCTCATTGAGGGTACGGCGTGGCACCCCGAGGCGCTCGGCGGCCTCGGCCGTCGCGCCGCCAGCCGCCTCAAGCGTTGCGGCGATCACCTTGGCTTCATATGCGGCGACAAGGTCCTGAAGATTGCTTGGCAGCGCTGGCTTCGATGTCGCCACCTCCAGGCCGATTACGGCGCGCTCGGCGTGCGATTTCAGTTCGCGCACATTCCCCGGCCAGCTCTCATGGGCAAGGTCGATAAGCCGGTCGGCAGGCATCTCGCGGAACGCAAGCCGGTGACGTTCGGCTGCCCGGCGCGCAAAGACGGTATAAAGCAGAGCAATATCCTCGGGCCTCTCGCGCAGCGGTGACAAAGGCAGGTCGATTGTCGCTAGGCGGAAATACAGATCGGGACGGAAGCGCCCCGCATCGCTTTCCGTCTTGAGATCGACCTTGGTTGCCGCAACGAACCTGACATCGACGGGAATCTGTCGATTGGAGCCTACCGGCTCCACGATCCGCTCCTGGATCACGCGCAGCACCTTGGCCTGAAGCGAGAGCGGCATGGATTCGATTTCGTCGAGAAAAACCGTGCCGCCGGAGGCATGGGCGATCTTGCCTTGCCGGGCGGTCTGCGCGCCGGTAAAAGCGCCGCGCTCATGGCCGAACATCTCGCTTTCAAAGATGGTTTCGGGAATGGCGGCGCAGTTTATTGCAACGAACGGTCCCGAGCGGCGTCGGCCGAAATCGTGCAGGGCGCGGGCGACGACCTCCTTGCCGGTGCCGGTTTCGCCGGTGATGAGCACGTCCACATCGATGTCTGCCAGATGTTGCACCGAGCGACGAACCGCCGCCATGGCGGGGGAGGTTCCGATCAGCCGCGCCTCCAGATCGTCTGGTCCGCCGCGCAGCCGTTCGATTTCCTGCTTCAGCCGCCGTCTCTCCACGGCATTGTCGAGGATCGAGACCAATTGGTCGGCGTCATAGGGCTTTTCGAGGAAGTGATAGGCGCCGGCCCGCATGGCCTCTACAGCCAGGGCGACGTCACCATGACCGGTGAGCAACACTACGGGCAGGTCCGCATCGCGCTTGGATATATCGCCGAGCAAGTCGAGGCCGGATAGGCCGGGCATGCGCATGTCCGAAACCACGCAATCGCTTGCTGCGATGTCGATCTCGCCCAGCGCCCTGCCCGGATCGCTGAATACACGCACCTCAAATCCGCTGGCGCCGAGCCAGTCCGCTGCCGCCGCGCAGAGCTCGGGTTCGTCATCAACAAAGACGATCCTGCCGCGGCTCATTCGGCCAGCACCAATCTGGCCGAGTGTTGCGCAAGCGGTAGGGAAACGATGGCACAAGCTCCACCACCGGGAGCCGGCGAGAACGAGAGCGCGCCGTCATAGTCCTCAAGAATAGCGCGGGAAATCGACAGCCCCAGTCCCAGACCCTCTCCGGTCGCCTTGGTGGTGAAAAAGGGCTCAGTCATCTGGTCAGCGATCTCGTCTGGGATACCGGGGCCGGCATCATGGAATTCAACCAGCGCCCTGGACCCTGCCTGCCGCAGTTGAACCGTGATCTGGCCATTGCCCATGCTGGCCGTGGCATCGATGGCATTGAGCAGAAGATTGATAAACACCTGCTCGATCCGCACCGCATTGACTGAAGCCAATGCAGAGGGCGCCTTATTGTCGAAGGATAGAAAAACCTTTCGCTCCCGCGCCTGTGACATGACGATTTCCAGTGCTTCGACAACGGATTGGCCGATGACGACGGGTTCGCTGGGAAGCGCCTTGGCGCGCGACGAAAAGGTCCTCAGGCTCTTTATGGTGCGCTGCATCCGCTTGAGCAGGTCGCGTCCGACCTTGATCGAAGCAATGGATTTGTCGTGGGCGTGATTGCGCGCATGCAGCCCCGCTGCGGCCAGGGTGTTGTCCAATGCTGAAAGTGGCTGGCTGACTTCGTGAACGATGGCGGCCGACATGCGGCCTAAGGCAGCCAGTTTGGCGGCATGAATGAGACTGTCCTGAGTCTGACGCAGCTCTTCCTCGGTGCGCTTGCGCTCCTCTACTTCCCGCGCAAGAGCGCTGGTGCGCTCACTGACCCGGCGTTCGAGAACACCATTCTGTTCGAGTTTCCACCGCGTGAGCTGGCGTCGCTGGTAGCCATAAAGGCCCAGCAGAAGGCAGACGAGCGTCAGCAGTCCTACAACGCCGGCAACAAGCCGGGCTTCATCGCGGACCGGCGCCGATTGCATGGCGCTGAACAATCGCCAGCCCTTGGGATCGATCAGCATGGCGCTCATGGCCAGAGGCGGTGCCCCCTCTTCGGTCATATGGGTCAGGCCGGAAGCATCGAGCGCGTTAACCAGCGGCAAGCGGCCAAAGACGTCATTGCCGTCATAGCGGCGTTCCGTCTCGATGCGATCCCTGTCCACATCTCGGAGCGCGAAGAGCGGGCGATAGCGCCAGTTTGGTACTCCGCTGAGAAAGACAATTCCGGCGCCATCGGCCAAGCCGGTCATTTCGCCCGCCTCCGCCCACACCCGTTCAAGCGGCGACATATCAACCTTGACGACAGCAACGCCCAGTAACCCGTCCGGTCCCTCTATCCGGCTGGAGAGAAAATATCCGGGCACCCCGGTGGTCACGCCCACCGCGTAATAGTCACCGCGACCATGCTCGACGGCGTCAGTGAAATAGGGTCGAAAGCCGTAATTGTGGCCGACAAACGAGCTGGGCAGGTTCCAGTTCGACGCCGCCAGTGTCAGCCCATTAGGGTCGATCAGATAGACTGCATCGGCCTGGGCATGGCGAGCCACATTGGCAAGGTAGGCATTGACCTCGTGCACGCGCGCGTCCGATGCGTCGGCAAGAAGCCCGAGCACGCGCTCGTCTTCTCCCAGCACCTGTGGCAGATAGGCGAAGCGTTCGATCTCGCTTTCCACGGCATGTTGCGACAAGGTCAGCCGGTCTCGCAACTGGCCCGCCAGCCGGTCAATACCAGCATCATGGGCCAAGCTGTACGCCATGGCTGCAAGGCCACAGACCAAGGCCGTGGCAGCAATGCCGAAATACCACCTCGATCGCGCCCGTAGAGCCACAGATCCTCCCCGCAGCTGCATATTTGCATTTCCGCCGGATCAGTTTAGCGCGAAATAACCGGGCGCGTCATCTGTTGAGCTGCTCTAGTATGGGCAATGAGAGATAAAGGCAGCTCTTGAGTAGCGTTAACTCAATGGCTGACGACCGAAATGGGGCGCTTAGCGGCACTAAAATTATGCTGCTTTGGCGCCAGATGTTGGGTTTCAATCGGCCGCGTCTTCTGAGGACCAGGAGAAATTGAGATAGGATTCTCGTGTATCGTAGCAAATGCTGCCGTACATCCGAAGGTAGGAATTGCGTCGCGCAGGATCAGCCCAAACAAGGTCTGGAGCCGCGAGATCCGCCCGATACTGATCGAGATTGAGCGGCGTCAGCAGCGTGGGCAGCACGTCCATGGCCTGCGGCACGTATTTGCCTTCGAGCCAGTCGGCAGCGAACTGGCCAAGCGCGTAGCCGAACACCGGAGACGCAAGGCTCACCGTGGCCTTATAGGCGCTGTCGACATGTTCAATTGCAGCGATGGCATCGGGTTCACCGTCGATACCGCCCAAGAACTGGTCGGCTCGCAGCTTGCCAGCTTCGCTAAGCGCACGCATGGCGCCCAGCACCACCGTGTCGGCGCCCAGCACGACATCGACATTGGGCTGGGCGAGGAGAATTGTTTTCATGGTTTGGTAGCCGCCATCTTCGTTGACGACGGCGGGCGAAATGTCAGCGACGATCCTGACATCGGGCAGCTTGCCGAGCACGTCGCGCATGGCCGTGAATCGCGGCGCCAGAAACTGCAGGCTGTCATGGGTTAACAGAACCACATTGGCGTGTCCGTCCAGCTTCTCGTCAATATAGGTGGCAGCTTCGTCTGCAAGGATTTTGCCAGTGAGATATTGCGGAGCGTTGAGGATGGTCACGGCGGGCGGAGGAACGACGGCGCCGACATAGACACCCCGCGCGATCAGTGCTTGAAGGGTGGGAGCAAGCGAGCGCGGATTGACTGGCGCGACGACAATGGCCCCACCACCATCCTGCAACAGCCGTGCGGCGTCATCGATCATCCGCTGCGCATCGTCATCGGCAACCAGATTGTCATATGAGAGACCACGGTCGAGAGCGGCCCGGGCGAGGCCAGTGCCAACCCCCTCCATAAACTCCCGCCGGTTGTCCTGCACAAAAACGAGCGAAGGGTTGAGCCCGCTCGGCACTGCGCAGAGGTCTTTGTGCGGCACGAAAGGCTTGAGGACAACGGGATCGGTCAGACCCGGAGGAACGTCGGTCTGATCCTGCGCCGTGGCGGATACGAAAAGGCAGCACGCAACCGCAACCAGACCCGTGGCAAGCGCTCGACATATTGGCATTGCGGCCCTCTTCCGACCATCAGAGGAATAGAAGGGAATAGGCTTTATGCCAACGGCCTTCATACCGCATTGAGCGGGAAGGCTAATCGTGCCGATAGCCCCGGCCGCCGGTCGATATATTCGATATTACCGCGCAGCGAACTTGCCATGGCGCCGACGATGCGGCTTCCGAGACCCGTTCCCTTGGCAGAACCCGCGCCACGCCCGACGCCATCGTCCTCGACAGCCAACATCACTGTATCGTCTGGCTGCCGGCTCAATACCACGCGCACCTCGCCGGCACGGTCGGGATAGGCGTATTTGGCCGCGTTCATGACCCATTCTGCTGCGATCACCCCCAGATTGATGCTGGCATCAGGGCGCAGGGCGATGGGTTCGAGTTGGTAGCGTAAGGAGATGTTGTTCTCGCTGCTCAGCGTCGACTGGAACTGCTCGAGGACGCTCCGAAGATATTCGTCGAGCGCGACTTCCGTCACTTCGCCGGAGCTGTATAGGCGATGGTGCACCATGGCGATCGCCTGGATGCGAGATTGCGTTTCGGCCAGCACCGCTTTCACCGAACCATCACTCGCCGCCTTTGCCTGCATGCCGACAAGCGAGGATGCCATCGCAAGGCTATTGGCGACCCGGTGATTGACCTCGTGGAGCAAGAGTTCCGCACGCTCCTTGGCGGCAGCCATTTCCTCGGTGCGCCGGGCAAGGTCTGCCGTTCGGTTCGTTACCTTGTTTTCAAGATCGGCATTGGCGCGCGTGAGCGAGTTTCGCGCCTCCGCTAATTCGCCGGCATAGCGCATGATGGTGAAGAGACCGGCGGCTGCGGCAGCGACGGTCACCAGCGCGCCGAAAACGGACACAAGACGCTGGAGGAGCGCATTCTCGGTCTGCTCGGAAACAAGGCCGGCAAGGCGCTGGTCGGCGGCAAGAGCGATGCCGGTCACATAGACATTGGCTTCATCCATCAGCGCCTTGCCGCGGTTAGTCAGCGTTAGTTCCAGCGCTGCCGCAGCATCGCGCGAGCGGGCCAGCGCGATAGTCTCGTCCATCTCGGCAAACTTCTCCTCCAGCACTTGCATCAGCCGTTCGACGGCGGGATCAAGGTCAAGGTAGTCGTCAAGCCTTTGTGGTAACTCGCCGGAGATCCGCAGCGCTGCAGACTTGGCGAGGTCATAAGGCGCCAGATAGACTTCGTTATCGGTGTAAAGAAAACCGCGCTGACTAGACTCTGCCCGCTGGACCTGTGCGCCAAGATCAACGGCTTGGGCCTTAACATCGCGCGCCGCAATTATCTCCTCAGCGATTTCCTGCGATCGTCCGCCGAGCCAGAACGCCATCGAAACGATCACGATCAACGCCGACAACCCAACGACGATGAACAGGATCTGCGATCGGACGAAAGCGCGCGCACTAATGGGCATTATTCAGTCTTCATGCCAGAAGGATATGCCGATTTCCAAACCTGCAAGGTCCGATATCAGACAATGATCCGCAGGCGTTGGATTTGCGTATCCATTCTTCGCACATCGGCATAAGTTCCGAAAGTGAACAAACAAGCCGGCGCACGGCCGCTGGAAAAAATAACGCTTCCGGGAAAAGCGACCATGGCAATCACACCCTTACTGCTCGTCGTAGAAGACGAAGTGCTGCTCCACCTGGCTTTGGAAGATGATCTGATTGGTGCAGGCTATAAGGTGCTGCTCGTCGCCAACGGCCAAGCGGCGATCGCTGAACTAGATAAGGGTGCCGATCGCTTTAAGGCTCTGGTTACAGACATTCGCCTCGGGAAAGGGCCGAATGGTTGGGAAATTGCCCATCGTGCGCGCGAGCTCGTTCCTTCATTGCCCGTGGTCTACATGTCAGGTGACAGTGCATCGGAATGGTCGGTGAACGGCGTTCCTAAGAGCATCATGCTCTCGAAACCCTTTGCTATGGCGCAATTAGTGATAGCCGTGTCTCAACTGATCAACGAAACGGATGCGACCATTTAGATTAAGGGTTGAGAGACGGCGATTCCGCCATTGCACTCCATGGGCATTTCCGCTCTGAAGATTTGCATCACGATGGTCGGAACCTATAGCTGGGGCGGATTGCAGCAACGGCCTCACCAGTGAAGTCGGCCGCTGCCTAACGAATGTCCTCCGATCCCGGAACAGCACAGAGCGTAAGCGCTAAGCTGACCCCGTCTGTTCAGCCGGTTGAGGCGGCGGTATTTGGCACTCTCTGATTGGTGGGGGTGTCATGTTCTATGTCTGCGACTATG
>NZ_UZWD01000075.1 GCF_900631955.1 Devosia equisanguinis
GTCCTTGCCCGCCCCACCCAAAAAATCCTACCCACGGCCTTGAGCCGAGGCTCTGCACTTATGCAGGCCCGAGGCACCCACCGCGTGTCAAAAAACCTCAAGCCGCAAACAGCTGCCAGCGCTTCGGCCTGAACGCAATCCGGCTGCGCTCGCCCGCCGGGTGATCGAAGGGCAGGTCGATCTCGACGCGGTGCCCGCCCCCGCCAATATCCAGCTCAACGCGCCGCGTACCACCGACGCGCCGGCTAGCCGCCACCACGCCGGCCAGTGCCGCATCACCCTCGACCAGTTCGATATCATGCGGCCGGAAGAACAGCCGCGCCGCGCCCTGCCCCTCGGCGCCGGAAATGCCCACCGGCCGGTCGCCCAGCCAGATATCGCCCTTTTCCACCTGCACCGGCAGCTCGCTTGATTCCCCGATAAAGCCGAAGACAAAAGGCGAGGACGGCGTGTCATAGACGCTGTCGGGCGTGCCCACCTGCTCGATCCGCCCCTGGCTCATGACGCAGAGCCGGTCGGCCAGCTCCAGCGCCTCTTCCTGGTCATGGGTCACGAAAACTGTTGTATGGCCGGTGCGATCATGGATTTCGCGCAGCCATTTGCGCAATTCGCGCCGCACCTGAGCGTCCAGCGCCCCGAACGGCTCGTCCAGCAGCAACACCCGCGGCTCGATGGCCAGTGCCCGCGCCAGCGCCACGCGCTGCCGCTGTCCCCCCGAAAGCTGGCTCGGATAGCGTTTTTCCAGCCCTGAAAGCTGCACCAGATCAAGCAGCTCCAGCGCCCGGCGCCGGATTTCGCCCGCAGCAGGGCGGCTCGAGCGCGGCCGCACTTTCAGCCCGAAGGAGACGTTTTCGAGAATCGTCATGTGCCGGAACAGCGCATAATGCTGGAACACGAAGCCGATATTGCGCTCCTGCACGCTCTTTTCCGAGGCGTCCTCATTGCCGAAGAAGATCTTGCCGGCAGTGGGCCGCTCCAGCCCGGCGATCAGCCGGAGCAGCGTGGTCTTGCCCGAGCCCGAGGGACCCAGCAAAGCGATCAGCTCGCCCGAGCGGATATCCAGCGACACATAGTGCAAAGCCGGAAACCGGTCGAATTCCTTGCGAACCTGCTCAACTCTGACTTCCATCGGCGCTACTCAACTCCGGGCCCTGTTCCAGCCATGGAACCTAACGAGAGCAGCCCGCGAAACCAAGTCGAGCCCAACCCCAATTGCCCGGGATTGCTAGAAAGTCATTGCGCAAAACCCCGCCACATCAGCAAGAAACCTCACCAACTCGCCCAAAATGCGCGCAATGGCAGAACACTTTCCTCCCCCCGGGTTTTGGCAAGACAGGCGCAATCAGCACGATGCGGCTCCTCCCCCTTCTTCAGGGGGAGGTTGGGTGGGGGTGTGCAACGCGCTCAAACCCATCTGTCGCGCTTCGCCAGAAAATCCCCCTTACCGCCAGCGCTTCATCCAGCCCAAACCCTCGCGCGTCGTGGTCAAGGGCCTATACTCACACCCCACCCAGCCGTCAAAACCAAGCCGATCCAGCGCCTCGAGCACGAAACCATAATTGATCTCGCCCGTCCCCGGCTCATGCCGCCCAGGATGATCGGCGATCTGCACATGCCCGATGCGCGCCAACAGGCGCTCGAAGCCGGGCACCAGATCGCCCTGGCTGATCTGCATGTGGTAGAAATCGTACTGGAGCTTGAGGTTCTCTACCCCCGCCATTGCCATGATCGCCTCGGCATGATCGGTGGTCGAGACGTGATAGTCCGGCATGTCGCGCTGATTGATCGGCTCGAACACCAGCCCGATCCCCGCTTCGGCAAGACGCGGCGCCGCATAGGCGAGGTTTTCCGCCAGCGTGCGGTCCAGCTTCGCTTTATCGACACCCTTGGGGGCAATTCCGGCAAGGCAATTGAGCGTCGGGCAGTCCAGCGCCAGCGCATAGTCGATCGCCATGTCGAGCCCCCGGCGGAACTCATCCACCCGGTCTGGCAGGCAACCCAGCCCGCGCTCGCCCGCCTCCCAATCGCCGGCCGGCAGGTTGAACAGGGCCTGCTTGACCCCAGCCACCTTCAGCGCCCCGGCCAGGACAGCCTTGTCATGCGCATAGGGCGAGACATATTCGACCGCCCCAAACCCGTCCTCGGCCGCCAGCGCAATGCGCTCGATCAGCGGCACCTCGGCATAAAGAAACGACAGATTGGCGGAAAATTTCGGCATGCTCAGTCTCCTCGCCGCGCGACAGGCTTGACCGCAATAGCCGGAAACGCCACTTGAAACCAACGCGCTTGTGCATGCCGCCATCGTCCCCACACGGAAGGTGCTTGACTAAGACCGATTTTTGACCAAACGATCAAATATTGGGACAGGAGAGACACAATGCGGTTCGGCTACAAGGCATCGGCGGAACAATTTGCGCCCAACGATCTGCTGCGATTTGCGGTGGAGGCCGAACAGGGCGGCTTTGACTCGGTTTTCGTCTCCGACCACTTCCAGCCCTGGAAGCATACCGATGGCCATGCGCCCTTCGCGCCGGGCTGGATGTCGGCCGTCTTGGCCCGCACCGAAAGGATCATCCTGGGCACTTCGGTGCTTACCCCCACGTTCCGGCTGCATCCCACCGTGGTTGCCCACGCCTTTGGCACCATGGGCGCCATGTTCCCCGGCCGCGTCATTCTCGGCGTCGGCACCGGCGAGGGCCTCAACGAAGTGCCGGCCACCGGCATCGAATGGCCCGAACTCAAGGAGCGCTCGGCGCGCCTGCGCGAAGCAGTCAAACTGATCCGCCAGCTCTGGAGCGAGGATCGCGTCTCCTTCGAGGGCCAGTATTATAAAACCGTCAACGCCACCATCTATGACAAGCCCGCCGAGCCGGTGCCGATCTACATCGCTGCCGGTGGCCCGCTCAACGCCAAATATGCCGGCCGCGCCGGCGATGGCTTCATCTGCACCTCCGGCAAGGGGGCCGAGCTCTATGTCGATCAACTCCTGCCCAATGTCGAAGCTGGCCGTGCCGAGAGCGAACTGGCCGGAAAGCCCTTCGAGCGCATGATCGAAGTGAAAGTCTCCTTCGACACCGATCCCGAGCGCGCCCTCAACGATTGCCGCAACTGGGCTGCTCTCTCCCTCTCCGCCGAGGAAAAGCACTCGGTGCAGGACGCCGAGGAAATGGAGCGTCTCGCCGATGCCCTGCCCATCGAGCGCGTCGCCAAGCGCTGGATCGTCTCCTCCGATCCCGACGAGCACGTCGCGGCAATAAAGACCTATATCGACTACGGCTTCGACCATCTCGTCTTCCACGCGCCGGGCACCGACCAAAGCCGCTTCCTCGCCCTCTACGCCAAGGAGATTTTGCCAAGGCTGCGGAAGCTGGTGGGATGAAATGGTTGAAACCCAACTCCACCGACAAACTCCGCTCGTCACCCTCGGGCTTGACCCGAGGGCCCTACACTTGACAGCAGCACCGCAACAACAGACCCCTCGGGTCAAGCCCGAGGGTGACGATCGAACGGGCGGCGACAATCCGAGACAGCCTAGGCTCCACCCATGACCCCCCGCTTCTCCGTCTGGGGCATTACCGGCCTCCCCGAAATCGCACCCCATGACGACCTCGTCACCCTCATCGCTGACGCCGTCGCCACCCAGTCCGTCGCCGATCCCGACCTCGCCTTGAAATCCGGCGATATCCTCGTCGTCACTTCCAAGATCGTCTCCAAGTCCGAGAACATGCTCGTGCCTGCCTCCGAGCGGGAACAGGCCATCGCTGCCGACACCGTTCGTGTCGTCGCCGAGCGCGTTCATCCCGGCGGCACCTTCAAGATCGTCGAGACTCGCCAGGGCCTTGTCATGGCCGCTGCCGGCATCGACATGTCCAATGTGCCCGAGGGCCTGGCCCTGCGCCTCCCCGCCGATCCCGACGCCTCGGCCAGAAAACTCTGCGCGGGCCTGCGCGAAACGCTCGGCATCGACATCGGCATCATCATCACCGACACTATCGGCCGCGCCTGGCGCGTCGGCCAGACCGACATGGCTATCGGCTCCGCCGGCGTGCAACTGACCGACGACTTGCGCGGTGCCAATGATGCCAATGGCCGCCCACTCCACGTCACCCAGGCCGTCATTGCCGACGAAATCGCCGGCGCCGCCGATCTGGTCAAGGGCAAGACATCAGGCATTCCCGTCGCCGTGGTGCGCGGCCTCGCCCGCTTCGTCACCGATCTCGACGCCCCCGGCGCCCGCAGTCTGACCCGCACCGGCGACGACGACATGTTCCGCTTCGGCTCTGCCGAAGCCTACCGCCTCGGCTACGAAGCCGCGCTGGCGGAAGCCAAATCCAAAAGCGTCAAACAGGACTAGTTCCATGCGCCTTCTTATCCCCAGCCTGCTGACCGCGGCCGTGCTCGCCGCCCCGGCCCAAGCCGCCACCACCTATCCGCTCACCCTCGACAATTGCGGCACCGCGGTCACCGTCGAGCACGCCCCAGAGCGCGTGGTGACCATCAAGTCCACCGCCACCGAATTGCTGCTGTCGCTGGGCCTGGCCGATAGAATCGTCGGCGTCGGCTTCCAGGATGGTCCGCTGCCCGCCAATCTCGCCGCGGCAGGCGCCGACCTCACGGTGCTTTCCGAAAAGCTGCCCAGCCAGGAAGTCGTGCTCGAAACCGAGCCGGACTTCATCTATGGCGGCTGGGAGAGCAATTTCGCCGCCGATGGCGCCGGCGAGCGCCCGACCCTGGCGCAGTTGGGCGTCGCCACCTATGTCGCCCCCGCCGCCTGCCGCTCCGTCGTGCCGCCCAAACTGACCTTCGACATGCTGTTCGCCGAGATCGCGGAGATGGGCACGATCTTCGACGTCGAAGCCGCCGCCGCCGATCTCGTCGCCGCGCAAAAGGCCGAACTTGCCGCCATCGCCCCCGACACGCGCGGCCTCACCGCGCTCTGGTACTCGTCCGGCACCAAGACCCCCTATGTCGGCGCCGGCCGCAATGCCCCCGCCATGATCATGGAAGCCCTGGGCCTCACCAATATCTTTGCCACGGTCGACGAAGGCTGGACCTCGGCCAGCTGGGAAGCCGTGGTCGATGCCAATCCCGATGTGATCGTCCTGGTCGACTCCGCCTGGAACTCCGCTGCGCAGAAGAAAACCCTGCTGGCGGAAAACCCGATCACCAGCAAGCTCGACGCGGTGATCCACCAGCGCTACCTCGTCCTCCCCTTCCCCGCCTCCGAAGCCGGCATCCGCAACGTCCCCGCCACGGCCGACATGGCCGCGCAACTGGCCGGTTTGACCTTCGGGGAATGAGCATTCTGGCACGGAACACCCTACCCCACCTCCCCCTGCGCCGGAGCTTCGGCTCCAA
>NZ_UZWD01000029.1 GCF_900631955.1 Devosia equisanguinis
GAAGGGGGGTTCGCTGAGGGTGCGGCGGGCTGGATGGGTCCCTCCCCCTGTTATAGGGGGAGGTTAGGTGGGGGTGTTTTGGGCTCGGGCGCTGGTGGGCCGAGAATTTCGGTCAGCATGGTGAAAACACCTTCGGGGTTGTCCATCACCTCATGGTTGGTGAAGCGAACAACGCGGCAGCGGCGGGTTTCGAGAAAGGCGGTTCGGCGTTGATCGTGGGCCGGGCCGGCCTCGAGGTAGTGGGTTTCGCCGTCGATCTCGACGATGAGCTTTTGGCTCTTGCAGATGAAGTCCACCACATAGGGACCGATGGGTGACTGACGCCGCCAATGAAGACCGCCGATCCGCCACGGATGGAGGATCGCCCAGAACTTGCGCTCGGCAGGGGTCTGCCGGCGGCGGAGTTGGCGGGCGAAAGTGACGGGGTCGTCCATGGGGGCTCCTTGGACGAGATTAGCATTGGGGATAGGGAAGAGAACCCCCACCCGGCCTCCCCCTATAGAAGGGGGAGGAGAAGGGACCGGATGCTAGGTGGGGGTCCGCATCACCTCCACCGCCAGATGCAGGCGCTCCGCACTGGCTTGAGCGCTGCGGGCGACCAGGTCTTGCGCGGCGGTTTCGCGGCGTAAAAAGGCTTCGATTTGTTCCTGGCCGATTTCGTCGAGCAGGTGACGGATGGGGGACCACAGGGTCCAGTCGGGATTGACCATGCGCATGTGCAGGCGGTCATTGGTGATGTCGAAACTGACATTGGCCGAGCGCGCCAGGTCGAGGAATTCGGCGATATAGGCGTCGGGCATCGGGGTGTGATGGGCCATGGGGCTGCCTCGTATTTGATATAAATGCAATGCATGAGCATCCAGGCGGCTCCCCCCAAGTGGGTTTATGGTGAATGAAGGGTTAAGACACAGGCTTCACGATCGGGTGCAGCGCACGGCGCGGCATTTCGGGGCGGGCGCGGCTGGGTTAGGCTTGGGCTTCGTGATTCTGGGGCTCCATGTTTTCCTTTCTGCGCCCGCGCGGCAGCGCCGTTCCCGCCAGCACCAAGATCGAGCTCGATGGCGAGCCGGTGAGCGTCAGCGTGCGCGTCAGCAAGCGGTCGCGCAGTTTTCGGCTGTCGCTGCCGGCCGCGGGTCCGCTGTTGACGCTGCCCGAGGGGGCGCGCTGGAGCGAGGCGGAGGCATTTCTGCAGCGGCATCGGCACTGGCTGGCGGCGCGGCTGCCGCGCACGGCGCAGGCGCAGAGGCTGGAAGCGGGCTCCAGCGTGCCGCTGCGCGGCGTGCCGCATCGGGTCGCGGCGCTGGGCAGCCTGCGCGGACGGGTCGAGCGCGGCGAGGTTTCGGGCAGCCCGGTGCTGCTGGTGCCGGGGGATACGGCGCATCAGCCGCGGCGGCTCTATGATTGGCTCAAGGCCGAGGCGCTGGTCGATCTGGAACGTCAGAGCCACTGGCATGCCGGGCGGCTTGGGGTCGAGGTCAAGCAGATCCGGCTGCGCAGCCAATCGAGCCGCTGGGGCTCATGCTCGTCGAGCGGCACGATCAACTACAATTGGCGGCTCATCCTGGCGCCGCCGCATGTGCTCGATTACGTGGCCGCGCACGAGGTGGCACATCTGGTGGAAATGAACCATTCGCCGGCCTTCTGGGCGACGGTGGAGCGCACCCTGCCCGATATGGAGCGGGGGCGAGCGTGGCTAAAAGCACACGGTCGCGGACTTATGGCCTGGCAGGCGCCCGGGAAGGAGGGCGCATGAGCAAACTGCCTCCATCCTGCCTTATTCCTTGTTCTATCAGGGTGCCATGCAGCGTCTGGTAGCCCTCATCGCCCTGGTTTTCGCCTTCGCCTCCCTGGCCGGAGCGACGACTGCGCATGCCCATCGCTATGTGAGCACGCCCATTGTGGTGCTGAACCATGTCGACGCGGAAAACACCGCCATTCCGGTGCTGGTGAGCGTGCAACGGGGCGAGATCGACCTGGGCTCGGGCATTGTCATGCCCTGCGGCCCGCACCATGCCATTCCGGTGGAGATTGCGGGGCTGCCGCAGGTGGCGCCCGCCACCTCGCTGCCGCTGTTGCTGGATGCCGATGAACCGGCCTCCTCGGGGATAGACGTGTTGCGACCGCCGCGCGCGGCCTGATCCGCCCGCCCGTACCCGTTTCATTTTCCCTATTTCCCGCGCCCCAAGGGGGCCAAGGATGACATCATGACTTTTGCTCAGGACGCGACCCTGTCGCGTCGCGCCGTCATGGCTGGTTTTGCCAGCCTGGCCGCCCTCGCCCTTGCCGGCTGCTCCACCACCGGCGCCAGCCGCGTCACCGCTCCCGCCGAACCGGTGCGTCCGGTCGTGCCCGCCGATGTGCTGGCCATGTATGCGGCCCGCCCGGAAGAAGAGCATCCGGTGCCCGCCGCCGACATCTCGATGATGGCCCCGCGGTTCTGGCGCCAGGAAGTGGACAATATCACCGGCGAGAAAGAGGGCACGGTGGTGGTCGACACCGCCAATTACTACCTCTACCTCACTTTGCCCAATGGCCGGGCCATGCGCTATGGCGTGGGCCTGGGCCGCGCCGGCTTCGAATGGAGCGGCAAGGGCCATATCGCCTATAAGCGCAAATGGCCGGTGTGGACGCCGCCTGCGGAAATGATCGACCGCCAGCCGGAGCTGGAAATGTATCGCCACGGCCAGCCGCCGGGTCTGCTCAACGCGCTGGGTGCCCGCGCGCTCTATATCCACCAGGGCAATCGCGACACGCTCTATCGCGTGCATGGCACTATGGACGTGGTGTCTATCGGCAAGGCGGTGTCAAGCGGCTGCGTGCGGCTCTTGTTCCACGACATCATCGATCTTTATGACCGCGTGCCCAATGGGGCGCCGATCGTGGTGATCTGACGGCGCCCATGGCCTTGGCGCCACAAGCGAGCCCCGGATTGTCCGGGGCTTTTTTGTGTGTTGGGAGGGTGTTGAACCATCAAGGAATCGTTCGTTCATGGGCGTTTGCTGAACCTGCAGAACCCCCACCTAACCTCCCCCTGTAGAAGGGGGAGGGAGAGCAGGAGCCGAAGCCTCGGTGCCTCCCGATGCGCTGAAAGTGAACATTTCCGATTGATGGGGGGCGCCCCAGCGCCTTTCGCCGTGCCGCCCTCGGACTTGATCCGAGGGCCTGTCGGCGAAAGCCCGCAAAGCTCGTTTTTGCCTGGAGAGGCCCTCGGGTCGAGCCCGAGGGCGGAACTGTGGTGGGGCCAGACCAGCCCGAAAATACAAAAAGCCCCGGAGCGATCCGGGGCTTTTGGTTTTCACGGCTCAGTTGCCGAAGATCAGGTCCATCAGCGTGCGTTGCTGGCGCTCGCCCTGATAGGTGGGCTGTTGTTCCACGGCGGCCGGCGGCGCGAAGGTGTTGTTTTGCTGGGTGATGACCTGCTGGTTCTGCGTCGCCGGGGCGCTGGGCACCCAGACCTGCTGACCGGTGGCAGGGTCGACGATCAGCGTCATCGGCAGGCCGGTTTCGGGATCGATCGGCGCGGCGTTGAGGCCGGCATTGGGGTCCTGCACCAGACCGGCATTGGGATTGATGACCTGGCCATTGGCGTCATAGGTCACGGTCTGGCCGGGCTGGGCCCAAGGATCGGCGCCATTGGTCACCGGCATGCCGGTCGCCGGATCGACCATCTGATTGGTCTGGATCGGCGGGTTGCTGGTCTGCTGGGCCAGCGGCTGCAGGCCCTGGATCGGCTGGCCGGTGGTGGGATCGATGGCCACCACCTGCCCGGTCGCCGGGTCGATCGTGGTCTGCACCGGCTGGCCGGTGCCGCCATCGACATATTGCACCTGTGGCTGGCCGGTAGCTGGATCGACGACCGGCAGGCCGGTATTGGGGTCGACCAATTGCTGGGCGATGACCTGGCCGGCATAGGAGCCGCTGGGAATCGGCGCCGGGTTCTTGCCAGCCAAAGCCTTGGTCATGAAATTGTGCCAGATCGAGGCCGGGACATTGCCGCCCGAAAGCTTGGTGCCCTTGTTGTCGTCATTGCCCAGCCAAACGCCGGTGACCATGGCCGAGGTATAGCCGACGAACAGCGCGTCGCGCGATTCCTGGCTGGTGCCGGTCTTGCCAGCCACATCCCAGCCGCCGATATTGGCGCCACGCCCGGTGCCCACCTCGACGGCGGTCTTGAGCATGTCGTTCATCTCGGAGAGCACTTTGGGATCGACCACGCGGCCCGGGCCGGCATCGGAAGCCTCATAGAGCACCTTGCCGCTGACATCCTCGATCTTGGTGATGACATTGGGGATGACGCCATTGCCGCCATTGGCGAAGGGGGCATAGGCGCTGGTCAATTCGAGCAGGTTCACCTCCTGGGTGCCCAGCGCGATGGAGGGCACGGGGGTGAGGGGCGAGGAAATGCCCATGCGCATGGCCACTTCGATCACCTTTTCGGGGGTGACGTCGATGGCCAGACGCCCGGCAATGGTGTTGAGCGAATAGGCCAGGCCCTGCCGCAGCGTCACCGTGCCGGCATATTTGCCCGAGGCGTTGCGCGGGCTCCAGCCGTTGTAGTCGAACTGGGCGTCCTCCGCCAAAGTGTCGGGCGTATAGCCCTTTTCCATGGCGGCGAGATAGACGAAGGGCTTGAAGGTCGAGCCGGGCTGGCGCTTGGCGGTGACGGCGCGGTTATACTGGCTTGCCTGGTAATCGACGCCGCCCACCATGGCGCGCACGGTGCCGTCGACATCCATGGCCACCAGGGCGCCCTGGCTGAAGCCGCGCTTGGCGCCTTCCTCGGCCACGGCTTCCCTGACGATGAATTCGGCATCCTTCTGCATCTTGTAGTCGATGGTGGTCTGCACCACGACGTCGCTCTGGATGTCGCCGATATAGGCGGTCATCAGGCTTTCGACCCAGTCGGCCACATAGGATTCCGAGCCGGCGACGCGGGTGCGCACCGTCTGGTCGGGGTCGATGCGGGCGGCCGAGGCTTCCTCGGCGGTGATATAGCCTTCCTGCGCCATGAGGTTGAGCACGAGGCGCTGCCGCTCGATGGCGCGCTCGGGATTGACCTTGGGATTGTAAGCCGAGGGCGCCGGCAGGATGCCCACCAGCATGGCTGCCTGACCGAGGGAGAGATTGCGCGCGGAGACGCCGAAATAGGTCTGCGCCGCCGCCTCGATCCCCGTCGCACCGGCGCCGAAATAGACGCGGTTCATATAGAGTTCGAGGATTTCTTCCTTGGTGAAATTCTGTTCGAGCCAGATGGCCAGGATGGCTTCCTGCACCTTGCGGCCCAGGGTCTGGTCGGGGGTGAGGAAGAGGTTTTTCGCCACCTGCTGGGTGAGGGTAGAGGCGCCGCGGGTGACACCGCGCGCCTGCACGGATTCGATGGCCACGGAGATGAGGCCGATGGGGTCGACGCCAAAATGGCTCATGAAGCGGCGGTCTTCGGAGGCGATGAAGGCCGCGGGCACATAATAGGGCAGCTCGCGGAAGGTGACGGCTTCGCCGCCGGTCTGGCCGCGATTGGAGATCAGGCTGCCATCGGCCGCGAGAATGCGGATATTGGGCGGACGCTCGGGAATGGCCCAGGTATTGGAGGCCGGCAATTGCGCGCCGTAATAGACGATGACGCCGATAACGGCGAGACCGCCCCAGAGACAGGCGACAAAGCCCCACCAGAGCAGGCCCATGAGGAAGCCGCCGGAACGGCGCTTCTTGCGGGGTTTTGCGGTCTCGGCCTTGCCGCGGCGCGGCTTTTCCGGCTTCTGCGCCTTGGGCGGCTTGCGTCCGCCACCGCCACCTGAACCGCCGCCGACGGGGCGTTCGCGATCGGATAACAAGCCCATGGACTGGCCGATGCTCGGCTCGATGCGTTGGCCCTTGGCGGCAGCGCGCGGCTGCGACTTGCCCTTTTGCGCGGGCTGGGCACCAACACGGTCATCGGCAGAAATGCGGAAATCCATCAAGCAGACCTGTTCCAGAAGATCACCGGGCCGCTTCTACCCTGTTCCTCACTCTAGGGAAACCAATGGTTACCGAGCGGTTAACAGAAGCGGGCCGAACACACCACAAGCGGCCAATCGGGGCTCAAACTGCGACAGCATCGGTTTTCCTTGGCAATTGTGGCCGGTTTATGTGGCATTTTGCGCTCATGAGCGCGGTGTTGCATGCCCGCCACGCCGCAGCAAAGCCGCAAAGCACCGCCAAGACCGCAAAACCATGATTCGTCTTCTCCTCGTTGCGCTCAGCCTCTGCCTCTCCTCGGCCGTCCTGGCGCAGTCGGCGACCGAGCGTGCCTTCGACGCTGCCATCGCCCAGACCGAGGCGGCCCTGCCGCAGTTGGGCGCAGAGGCCTTCGGTGTCGATGTAAAAGCCTATCGCGACGCGCTCAGCCTCCGGCGCTTCACCTCGCGCCATTGGGGCGGCGAGATCGCCGTCGCCGTGGTGTCAGAGAGCAAGGAGAGCGGCTCCTGCTCGCGCTATGCCGCCTATGTGCGGCTGCCGCCGGAGCGCGGCGCGGTGCGGCTGGTGCTGTGTCCGCAATTTTCGACACCAGGCGCCGACGATCTCAGGCGCCTCACCATCCTTCACGAAATGGTGCATGTGGTGGCAGGGTCAAACGAATGCCAGGCCATGGCCTTCGCCGCCCGCATCGAACAGCTGGCCACCGGCAGATTTACCCCGGTCATCCGCTATTGGGAGGCCAATGGCTGTGCGGGGTCTGGATATGCGTTACCGTGATTATTCGGCAGCAGCGTAATAGCTGGCCGAGGGGCGAATAACGGCGATCACTGCATCGGCTGACGCCGCCATGAAATCAGCGTCCCGGCGCAAGGCCTCGATCGACCGTGGTTTTGGGACGGGTCCAACCCAATCCTCGAAAGCGAAATCGAGCGCGGCAGCCGCTTCGGCAATCGCTTCATCCAGCGTGTCTGCAACGGCAATGATACCCGGCAGATCGGGAAACGACACGCCGTAGCCGGACTGGTCATCCTTGTGGATCAGGGCAACATAGTGGGTGTCAGCGATCGTCATGGTTGAGCCATCCTGCCTGCCGATAGATCGAGCGCACCGTGCCGATGGGAATGTCACGGCGCGGATGGGGCAGGATGACCACCCTGCCCGTCGCCTCCAGACGACGAATTATATCCCTGCTATCGGAAAGCATTACCCTGGCCATCTCCCACCTCACCTTCAATGCGAGGTGGGGTCAAGCGACCATCACCGATGAGCCCGCCGCGGCTCAGCGCCAGCCGAGGGCGGGGGCGATGTGTTTTAGGATGCTCTCGATGACATGGGCATTGTAGTCGACGCCGAGCTGGTTGGGCACGGTGAGCAGCAGCGTATCGGCTTCGGCGATGGCTTCGTCCTGGCGCAGCGCCTCGATCAGCTTGTCGGGTTCGCCGGTATAGCCGCGCCCGAAGACGGCACGCACTTCGGGCTCGATATAGCCGAACTGATCCTGCTCGGGACGGCCGGTGCCGAAATACATGCGGTCCTGGTCGTTGACGAGCGCAAAGATCGAGCGGCTGACCGAGACGCGCGGCTCATGGGCATGGCCGGCTTCCTTCCAGGCGGCGCGATAGGCGCGGATCTGCTTGGCCTGCTGCACGCTGAGCGGCTCACCGGTCTCGTCGAATTTGAGCGTCGAGGACTGCAGATGCATGCCCAGCTTGGCGGCCCAAACGGCTGTTGCGTCGGTCGCAGCACCCCACCAGATGCGCTGGCGCAGGCCCTCGGAATGCGGCTCGAGCCGCAACAGGCCCGGCGGGTTGGGGAACATGGGGCGCGGATTGGGCTGGGCAAAGCCCTTGCCCTTGAGCACTTCGAGGAAGACCTCGGCATGCTGACGGGCCATGTCGGCATCGGTCTTGCCCTCTTCGGGCGCAAAACCGAAATAGCGCCAGCCATCGGTCACCTGTTCGGGCGAGCCGCGCGAAATGCCCAGCTGCAGGCGCCCACCGGCGATGAGGTCGGCAGCGCCGGCATCCTCGGCCATGTAGAGCGGGTTTTCGTAGCGCATGTCGATGACGGCGGTGCCGAGCTCGATCTTTTTGGTCTTGGCGCCGGCTGCGGCGAGCAGCGGGAAGGGCGAAGCCAGTTGGCGGGCGAAATGATGGACGCGGAAATAGGCGCCGTCTGCTCCCAGTTCCTCGGCGGCGACGGCCAGGTCGATCGACTGCAGAAGCGCATCGGCGGCGGTCTGCGTGCCCGATTGCGGCGAGGGGCTCCAATGGCCGAAGGAGAGAAATCCGATCTTTTTCATGTGGCTTGTCCTGGTGGCCGATCCCGATGGACCGCTGTTTGAGCGCTATGTGGCCTCGGCGCGTCGAAAAAACCAGCCCACCGACCCGATTGTCTTGTGTGCATCGGCCGCATGGACGGGCAGCGGTGCTGCCGGCTCAGTTGAAGAGGTTGAGGGCGCGCTTGGTGGCGTCGAGGCCGGAAGCGGCATCGCCATAGCCAGTGGCGGCGACGGCGGTAAAGATCTGTAGCGCCTCGCGATAGCGGCGCAGGTGATAATAGCTCCAGGCGCGCAAAGTCAGCAGGTCATTGCGCTCGGCGGCATAGCGGGCGCGCTGGTCCAGCGCATCGAGGGCGCGGACATAGTCGCCGATGGAATAGGCGCTGGTGGCGCGCAGGGTGAGGATGGAAATATCGAGTTCGATGATCTGCTTGCTGGTCAGCGGGGCGGCGGCGGCGGCCACCGAGGCTTCGCTGGCCAGGCCCATGCGCACATAGGCCAGGGCCTGGCCATAGGCGGCGTCGCTGCGTGTGCCCTGGGAGGGCGATTGCAGGGCGCGGGCAAACAGATCGACCGCCTGGGCCGGGCGGTTGGAGCGCATCATGCACCAGGCGCGGGACAAGGCAGCACCAGCCGAGAGGCTGGCGGCGGGAACATAGCCGGTGCAGGACGAAGAAGAGCCACCGCCCCCACCGCCTCCACCCGGGGATGGATCGGCCGGGGGGCTGGCAGGCGCATTGCGCGCGCCGCTGGCGACCGGGGTCTGCGGCGTTGCTGCGGCGTCCGAAGTCTTGCCGAAATTGGCGATACGCACCGAGCGCCCCACCCATTGGGTCTGGATGCTCTTGACCGTGGCACTGTCGCCCAGAGCGTCGGCGACCACCACCATGCCATAGGCGGCCGGTTCGAGATCGGGCTGCCAGCGCAGGGCCAGGGTAAACCATTCGAGCGCGGTCTGCGGCTGGCTGAAGGCATAGGCATACCAGCCCAGCTCCTGGGCGGTATTGGCCGAGAGCGCCGACATGGCCGCATCGGCGATACGCCCCAGCACCGCCTGGTCGAGCACCTTGCGCGGTTCGCCCGAGAGCAGGGCGGCGGCGGCATTGAGATAGAGCGGACCGATCGTGTCATTGTCGTCGCGATAGTCGGCCAGCACGCTTTCGGCGGCAGCGAAGTCGCGCACCTGCAACAGTGCCACGCCCAGCGCCTCGGCGGATTCGGCGCCGGGATCGACATCGAGCGCCTTCTGGAACAGGCGGCGCGCTTCATTGGGACGATTGCGGTGCAGCTCGAAATAGCCGAGGAGCCGCAGGTCTTCGGGCGCATTGGTGGCGGCGACGTTTTTCTCGAACAGATCGATGTCGGATGCCACCGGCATCTGGCCGCCCTGTTCGAGCGCGGCGGCGATGGCGGTGCGGGCGAGATCGAGCCGCAGGGATGCGAATTCGCCTGATCCGGTGGCGTCGGTCTTTTCCAGCGCCAGCAGCGGTTCGATCGTCGTGCGGTCGAGCAGCGCGATCGCCTTTTGCATGGTGGCCAAGCGCTCTTCGGGATTGGTGCAACTGGTCAGGATATAGCGATAAGCATCGACGGCGCGGTCCGGCGTGCCGGTATCGACAAAGGCCTCGGCCAGACGCCAGAGATTGTCGACGCTCTCGCAGACCAGCAGCCGGCCATTATTGGCGGCGATGGTGATCACCTCGGCCGAATTGCCGGCATCGGAGGCCTGGCGCAGCTGCAAGCCCGCTTCGCCCAGGCTCAGGCTGTCGAGCAGGTCGGCGGAGGGCACGAAGCCGGGGTCCTTGGCCTGCTTGGCGGCGATGGCGGCGCGGACCCCGGCAAAGTCGCCCTTGGAGAACAGGTCCCACATGGCGGTGATATCGGCGTCGGGCACATAGTCGTCGGCCAGCGGATCGGCGGGCGGCTGCCAGCCGGGATGCAGCGCCCGCAGCCGCTCGATCTCGCGCTGCAGGCGCACCGTGTCGCCCTGCTGGGCGAAATAGCGCAATGCCGATTCATCCACTTCCACGGCCGGCGCGGACGGGGTGGTGGCCGGCGCCGTCGGGCTCGGCGTGGTGGTGGTATTGCCGGGCTCGGTGGGCGCGGAGAGATTGATCTCGGCATCCGAAGGCGCCGGGGTGGCGTTCTGGGCCACCATGGTGAAACCCGGCGCATTGGCGGCCGGCGTGGCTGCAGCGGGTGAAGCCTGGGCCACAAGAGTGGGCATTTGCGCATCGGCATGATAGCGCGACTGCCAGCCCTGATAGGCGAGGATGCCATAGGTGCCGAGGCCAACCAGAACCAGAGCGGCAGCCGAGGTGATGGGCTTCATGGCTGGCTCTCCCCGCCGCCCAGGCAGCGCGGATCGTTGCGGCGGAAATGGTCGAGCAACAGCAATTGCAGCGTGGCTGAATAATAGCTCGAGGGGGTCATGGTGCGCAGCTCTTCGGGCACCGGCGTGCCATCGAGCAGGCAGTCCATGCCGGCCAGGATCAGCCGATAGCCGGGCTCGGTGATCGGCTCGACCGGCTTGCCGCTCACCACATTGACCTTGGCCAGATCGGGCGGCACGGCATTGCGGCGGAAGGGTTTGAGGAAAGCCGGATCGGCGCCGGCGCGGATCAGATAGAGCGGGATGCGCAGGCCATTATAGCCGAATTCGGGCGGGAAGCCGGGCGCCGGACGCACCGCGCCGTCGCTGATGAGGATCCAGTCGGCGGGAATGCCCGCCGGGGTGATGGCAGAGCGGCGCAGGATATCGAGCCCGGCCTGCTCGACCGCGCGCCAATCGACCACCGGATCGAGTTCGGCAAAGGGCGAGAAGACCTCGAACACCCAATAGGAGGGGTTGAGCACCGTGCCGTCATTGCCGGTATCGGCGGCGAGGAAGCCGGCGGCCCCCGGCACGATCACCGGCAGCCCGTCCTCGACCCGCAGCATGGATTTGCCGATGGTGGCAACGATGGTGCGGGCCTTGTCGAGATAGTCGGGCCGGTCCCAGGCCTTGCTGGCGAGCAGCAAGCCATAGGCGATGAGCATGTCGCCATCGGTGGCATTGTTCATGTCGGTGACATGGGGCCTGGCGTCGGGCTCCCAGCGCCAGGCGGCCAGGCCATCCGAGCGTACCATCAGTTCGGTGGCGGTGAATTTCCAGATGCGCTCGAAACCCTCGGGATCATCGGCGAGGGCAGCCAGGATCAGGCCATATCCCTGGCCCTCGCTATGGCTGATATTGGCGTTGCCGGTATCGATGACGCGGCCATCATCGCCGACGAAATTGCCCATATAGGCCTGCCACTCTCCGGGCTGGAACACGGTGTCCGCCGCCGCGGCGGCGGGAAGGAGGAAGAGGCTGGCCATGGCGAAAATGGCTGCGCGGATGGACTTCACTTGCGCCTCCCGATCTGGGTCAGCACGCCAGAGGTGGCGAACATGAGCAGCACTGCCGCCAAGGCAATCAACCCGGTAAAGGCCAGGATGTTCCCCGAAAACCAGTTGGCGGCCACGAGGCGCAGATTGAAGGGCGAGACCGGCTCTGCCGGGGTCACGGCCACCGCGCCCGGAGCGATGGTGGTCAGCACATCGCCATTGAGCGTGGTCACGCGGCCGGCGATCTGCCGCCAGCGGGCGGTTTCGACCAGCTTTTCGACGCCGGAGGCCAGGCTTGCACCATCGGCGGCAGCAATGGTGGTCCACAGGCCGCCTTCGGCCTGTTGCATCTGCGACAGTGCCAGACTGCCGGGCGCAGGTGCAAAGGGCGCCTGGCTGGCGGGCAGCACCCGCAGATCGTCGAGAGTGAGGCCGGCGCGGTTGAGCACCCAGTTGACCACCGGGGCCAGGGGACCACCGGGCGTGCCGGTCGAGAACTGCGTCAGCACCCGATCATCGCCGCCGGTGCCGGCAGCGGGCAGCGCCAGGCCCGAACGCGCCAGGGTGGTGGCGGAGATGGCGGAAAGCGGCATGATCAGCAGCGCATCGGCGCCAGGCGAGAGCGCTGCTTCGGGGACAGTGGTCACCGCCGTCACCTGCTCGCCCGCCGCGGCCAGTCGCGCCAATATGGTCATGGCGGCGACGCGCGAGGCGCTGTCCTCGCCCCAGGCGAACTGCACACTGGGCTCGGCGGCATAGGGCATGCCGGTGGCGGCCAGCGCCCGCAGATCGGGCGCGGTTTCGGCTCGGGCGAAATCGGGCATGCGCAAGGCACTGGTGGCGGAGAAGACGAAACGGGTCGGCGCCTCGCCAGTCCAGCCGGCGCTGCACACCTGATCGGACTGGGTCAGCAGATTGACCGAGAAGTCGATGACATTGCGGCCCGGCTGCAGGCTCTTCATCGGGATGCGGATGACGGTATCGCGCAGCAGGCCGCCATCGGTGCGCAGCAGCGGGGTGGCCGAGGCGATCTGGCCGTTGACATAAAGGTCGATCTCGCTGCCCGGCAGCACATCGCTGGAATAGGCGGCGTCGAGCACCAGCTCCATCTTGCCGTAGCGATTGGCGTAGAAATCATATGGCAGGTTGAACTGGAACTGGTCGGTATAGCGCCGGCCGTTGAATTCGGTGGTCTGGCCGCCCAGCAGCGCCAGGCTGGTTTCCCCACCGCCGGTGATCAAGGGCAGGGTGCGGCCCAGATCGATGCGCGGCCGTCCGTCGGCAGCCATGGCCGGCATCATCGCCTCGGCGGCGCGGCCAATGGCAGCCCAGTCGGGCCCCGACACCACCAGAACCGGATTGCCGCCCTGCGGCGACTGCAGGGAGGCGACAGGGCCGCCGGCGGCCTGGTCGCGCAGCGCCACAAAGGCATCCGGCAGGCCATTGGCTGGGGCCAGCACCAGGTCGAGCGTGCCCGGCTGCGCCTCTGTGGAAAGACTATCGACGAGGTCGATGCGCAAATCGGCGACACGCAGAGCGATGGCCAATTGCTGGGTGAGCCGCATCAGCGCGCTGGTGGCGTCGGGATTGCTCATATCGGGAGCAACCACGCGCAGGGTGGTAACGCCCTCGGCATCGACGCCGATGGCGGCGATATCGGCCAGCTGGCTGATCTGGTCGAGGCCATTGCCGGCAAAGCTGAGGCGAATGCCCTCGGCCTCGAGCCTTGTCCACAATTGATAGGTCGAGCCGACAGTGCAATCGGTGCGGTGCCGCTGGACGGCGCTGAACTCGACGACATTGGCGCCGGGTTTGAGCACGCCGCTGGGCACGTCGACGGACAGCGCCGCGGGGCCGGCCGAAGCCGCGATGGGGACGGAGGTCAGCGACACGCCATTGATGGTGACCGTGAGGCGAGAGACTTCGGGCGCCACCATGACGGCATTGAGATAGCTCAAATGCAGCGTGGCCGGGGCCTGGGCCTGGGCGGCGGTAAGATAGAGCGCCACCAGCCGTCGGCTGGTTTCGCCTTCGAGCGAGAGCGTGGAATCGGGGAGGATATAGCGGTCAAAGCCGGTCGGCTGCGGGGTCGGAACGGTGACCGAGGGCGTGGCCTCGGGAGCGCTGGTCGGGGGCGGGGTCACCACCAGCCCGCTTTCCGGGCCCATGTCGAACGGTGTCGACTGGGCAAAGGCCGGGGCGGAAAGCGCCGAAGCAACAAGCAGGGGGGCGAGCAGGCGCTTAGTCATTTGCCGCTCCGGAGGAGCTGGTGGAGCCGAAGCGCAGCAGGTAACCGAGGCCACGCCCGGTCTGGTAGAGCGCCATGGCGAGGAATTGCAGGGTGCCGCGCACCACGCCGATATTGATCTGACGAGAGCGCTGGCGCAGTTGCCAGGTGGACGAATTGGCGTAAAGCAGGTCGGCGATCAGCCGGTAATCCTGGCCGCGTTCGGGCATGTATCGCGCGCCCAGAATGGCGCCCTTGCCCTCTGAAATGGTGGAGCGCACGAAGAGCTTGAGCTCATTGCTGTCGACCGGGGTCAGCGTATTGAAGCGGATGGCGGACGGCGCGCCGCGCCCCAGCCCCGCACTGCCATTGGGCAGGCGCACGGCCAGCCCGCCGCTCGAGACGTTGATAATGGTGCCCTTGACCCAATTGCCGTCGGCATCGCGCATTTCGCAGCGCCGTTCGACCTCGATGCGGCGGCCGGTGCGGAATTCGCGGCGTTCGGAGACCACACCCAGGGCACAGCCGGCCAGGATCAGGTTGAGGATGTTCCAGCCGCCCACCACCATGGTCACCTCGGCCCGATAGGGCTCGGCGCCGATCTTGTAGATGGTCATGCCCAGGGCGATGATCAGCAGCAGGAAGATGAGATAGAAGGGCCGCGACAGCTCGGACAGGCGCGACTTGTCGACGCTTTCGTCCTTGGCGGTCACCTTGAAGGTCGGCTTGGTGGGATTGCGCACCACCGAGAGCAGTGCCCCCAGCAGGTGCACCGACTGGATATATTCGTAGAGCTCGGAAATCCACGGCCAGCGCCAGCGCCCGAACAAAGAGTTCTGCATGACCAGGTTCACCAGCACATAGGTGAGCGTATAGGCGGCGAATTCCTCGCCCGAGGCGGTGAAGATCTGCAGGTCGAAGAACAGGTAGCAGAAGGGTGCGAAGAGGAAGATCATGCGCGGCAGCGGAAACAGCCAGAACAGGATGCTGGACATGTAGCTGAGGCGCTGGGGGATCTTGAGGCCGCGCTTGAACAGGGGAAAGCTGAACAGCATGATCTGCATCATGCCCTGGGCCCAGCGGGTGCGCTGGCCGATGAAGCTCGAGAAGGTGGCCGGCTGCAGCCCGGCGATCAGGGGCTTGTCGACATAGATGCTGTTCCAGCCGCGGCTATGCAATTCGAGCGCGGTTTCGCAGTCCTCGGTAATGCTGCGCCCGGCAAAGCCGCCGGTGACCTCAAGCGCCTCGCGGCTGAGCAGGGCGGCCGAGCCACAGAAGAACGAGGCGTTCCAGCGATCGAGGCCCCGCTGGATGACGCCATAGAACATCTCGTTTTCCGAGGGCATCACCTCGAAGGTGCGCAGGTTGCGCTCGAGCGGATCGGGATTGAGGAAGAAGTGCGGGGTCTGCACCAGGAAGAGCCGATCATCCCGGGCGAAATAGGGCACGGTTTCCTGAAGGAAATCGCGCGCCGGGGCATGGTCGGCGTCGAACACGGCGATGAGGTCGCCACTGGAATGCGCCAGGCCATTGTTGAGATTGCCGGCCTTGGCGTGGTCGTTTTCCGCACGCGTCAGATAGCGGCAATCGAGCTCTTCACAGAGCCGGCGCAATTGCTCGTAGCGTTCATGAGCGGCAGCGGCGACATCGGGATCGGCATTGTTGCGTTTGGCATCGGTGCCGCCATCGTCGAGCAGCCAGACGGTGAAGCGGTCGGACGGATAATCCATGGCCTTGGCGGCGGCGAGCGTGCCCGCGAGCAGATCGTAATCCTCGTTATAGGTGGGCACGAAGACGTCGACCGTGGGCACGGCATCGTCCTTGGCGAGCTTCATCGAGGGCCGCGAGGGCATGGGCTTGATGACGACGAAGACGCTGAGGAACAGCATCATGATACAGTACATCTCGGCGAGATAGAGGATCACGCCGGGGATGAAATCGCCCCACTGGTCGAGCGGCGGCAGGGTGCTGGTGGTGCGCCAGAAGGCATAGCGCAAGACGATGACGGTGCCGAAGGTGAGCAGCAGCAGACGCCAGTTGCCGTCGAGCTTGAGGATCTTGATCACCGCCATGGCCAGGATCAGCACGGCCGCGGTCACCAGGTGCACCTGCAGGCTGACAGGCAGGCTGATAATGGCGAACATCACCACCGAAACGGCCAGCCAGATCAGGATCGTCAGTGCCTTCGTCATTGTCTATTCCATGCCCAAAGCGGGGGGTCTACTGGCCGGTTGAGGTCGACGTCCCGGAACTGGGCGGGCGGGGCACCACCGGTCCGGTTGTGCTGGTGCTTGTGCTGGTGCTGGGCGAAGGAACGATCACCGTGCCGGCGGCGGGCGTGCCCGGCGATGGTACCAGTGGGGTACCGGCCGGCAATGGCGCGGCCACCGGCTTGGTTGCCACCGCCTTTACCGGATTGGTGGATTGTGGGGCCACATTGATCGGAATGACTTCGGCAAAGCCTTCGACGCCGATGGGGCGGATGGGGGCCGAATTGCGCCCGATCAGCGCCGGCGCCTTGTTGGGCGGAAACACTGCCGTATTGAGGCGCAGCCGATACATCACTTCGAGCAATTGCTGCTCGGTGCTGCGCTGCCGGCACATCTGCAGGCGAATGACGATGGCGCCGCGATCGACGGCGCCGGAGGGCTTGAGCATCGGATCGATGCGCTGCCAGGCATAGATGCAGGTATCGCCATTGGCCGGCTTGCCGATGGCATAGCCGAAGGGGCCGTAGTCGTTCTGGACATAGAAGGGCGAGACCGCCATGCCGCTGCCCGGCCAGGCGGCCAGCGCCTCTTCGGTCAGATTGACATTGGTGAAGGGAATGTCGCGCAGGCGAGCATCGCTGCCGTCGCCACCCTTGTCGGTAAAGCGGATCACCGAAATCTTGTTCTCGCCGGTGGAGCGGGCCGTGGTTTCGAGCCACACATCCTGGCGGATGGCATTGGGGAAGCTGGTGGTGGTGACCTTGACCAGGGCCGGGCCACCCGGCGGCGGCAGAATCACCGACTCGCTGGGGGTGACGATGCGGGCTTCCTGGGGAACATTGGTGCGGTTGGAGGCGCAACCGGAGAGCAGCAGCCCGATTAAACCCGCAGCGCAGAGGGCACGCGCCAGTCCGGAGCGAAAGGGGGGAAACGATGCTGTTCCGGCCTTGGGCGTCATACGGGCTCTACTCGCGTCAAGAAACACGCAATCCAGCAGCCCCCAAAGCCGGATAACTCACGAATATTCCTAAATGTTTATAGTTAATGGCGTCTTAACCAGCCACTCCGTCTCAATCCCATATCGCTATGCAGAAAACCCGATTTCGGCGGCGCCGCTCAGTTGGCCGCCACCTGCAGACCAACGCGGCCAGCGCGATGCGGCACCGGGGTCACAAACTGATCGTGGCGGACCAGGCCCATGCGCTCGGCCGCCGCGACAATGCGCAGGATATCGGTGATCGAGCGCGCGAGCAACTTTATGCGCAAACGCTCGGTATGGGCCTCGACCGTGCGCTGGGAAATGCCGAGATCGAAAGCGATTTCCTTGGCGGTCTTGGCCTCGAGGATAATGTCGAGCACCTGCTTTTCCCGGGGCGTCAGCCGTTCCAGCAGCTCGGGCAGGATATATTCGGGCTTCATGGCCTCGCGGCCGAAATGGTGGGTCATTGGCGCGTCTCCGCACGTTAGAATCTGTCTGACGTACAGTGAAGCGCAGCTGGCGTGATTGCAGCGTGAATCCGCGTTCACGCCATCTGCGGTTCAGCCTTTGGCGGGGTGATCGAGCCCGGCGCGCCGCCAGGGGAAGGAGGGCTCGAAATCCCAGTCCCGGTGTGGCGCCGATGGTGTTGCCGCCCGCATGGTGGCGACCAGTTCGAGCGCATCCTGGGCCTTTATCGAGACGCGATGGATCTCATAGGCAGATGCCAGTTCGCTTGCCCGCTCGGCCGGCAGACCATCGAGCAAGACCGCAACCGTGCGCTGGCGGAAATTGAGAGTATGGGCCCGCGTCCAAAGATGCGCGTATGCAGCGGCGTCCAGCACACCGGCATCACGCAGGGCGTCGAGGCTGGCGCGCATGTCGACCAGCGGTTCGGTCATCGGCAGAAAGCCGGCTTCGGCCGGATAGTGCAGCAGCGCCACATCGCCATCATCGTCGAGCTCGCCGCGCTGATAGGCCAGGGCGATCCGCCCCACCGGGATCATGCCGAAGGGGGCGCATTCGGCGGCGCGCAGCGCACCGAGGGAAGCGGCGCCATAGACGGGAATGTCCTTGGCAAGGGCGTGGAGGATTTCCTTGTGCCAGACGCTCGCGGTCCAACCAAAATAGCCGTCGATGAGCCCGATCATGCTGGCGCCGTCGCTAACCGCTTGCGTCAGGTCACCCAGGGCGGCCGGGGGACGCGGCACCAGCCCGGTCCAGTCGATCTGGTGCCCGTGCAGGCTGGGACCGGCAAAGACGATCTTCACGCCGCCAGCTCCGCCAGAAAAGCCAGCGCGCGGGGCCCGGGGCGCCAGTGGAGATTAACGCCCACATCCTCGAGCTGGTCGCTGAGGATTTTCATGACCGCAACGCCCGCCACTTCGCCGCCCAGGGGCACGGCGATCAGCCGGTCGATGCCGTGGGCGAAGAGGGTCTGCAGCATATGGTCGAGCAGCTCGGCCAGCGGCGTGCCGAGGGTCAGGCCCGCGGGTGCCGCACGGGTTGGCCTGTCGCCCTGTTCGGGTTGCAGCGCCATGCCGGCATAGAGTTCGGGCGGCATGTCGTCGCGCGCCGCGGCAATGGCGGTGACACGCGACTGCGCCGCCTCGGTGATGGCGCGCAGGGCGGCCCGCGCCGCTACCGGATGCGTACCGGAGCCCGAGGACAATTGATGGCGCTGGCTGGCATGGGTGCCGGCCGGGCCGATCTCTGCCATGATGGTGGGAATGGCGAGGTCGCTGGTCTGGTCGTAAAGGCGCAGCACCAGCCCGGCATCGGCTACCGCCTTGGCCAGGCGCTTGACTTCCGGGTCACCGAAGACGGCGGGGTCGAGGCGCCGGTTGTCGCGATCGGCCAGCGGCATCAGCGCCCAGAAGCTGCCGGCATCGCGTTCCACCAGTTCGCATAGGCCATGAAACAGCGCCTCTTCGACGCTATTGCCGGAGGCCAGACCATTGGTATGCTGACAAATTCCGGGGAGGTCGCTGGCGGCACCGCGCAGGGCCACCAGATCCAGGGGCACGAGCACCGTTTCACCGCCGAAGAGACTGCTGCCTTCAAGCCAGGTGATGGGTCGATCCAGCGGGAAAGTGGCGCCAAGCGGCAATGTGGCGGTGGAAAGATGCAGCGCGAAACCCGCAGCCTGCAACTCTTCGGCTGCCGCAATCCGCATCGGGCATTCGGGCCGCTCGGCAATGGCATATTCCAGCGCTTCCATGGCGGCGGAGGCTTTGGCGGCAGCGTCGGTCAGGCCCTTGCCCTGCGAGGTGGCGAGGGTCATGGCATTGGGGCGGATGGCGGCGAAGACCGGAATGCCCAGAAGATCGAGCGATGTCTGGCGCGCCAGCCGGGTAATGCCATAGCGGCCGAGATGGGGGCCTATGGTGGCAAGGGTCTGCTCCGGCGAGCAGACCCGATCATGATAGCCCGGGTGCTGCATTTACGCGGCGACGACGGCGGTCCACTTCTGCGAGGGCGCATCGGGGCGCGGCTGGGCCAGGGCGCCGCCGTCGAAGCTCTGGGCCTTACTGCCCATGAATACGAGCTGGGTGGCGCCGCTGGCCAGATCGGTAATACGCACAAAGCCAGGCTGGTCGGACGAGGTGATCTGATAGGACGACATCTGCATCTCCCGTGAATGATCGGGAAGATGTAACGCCTTGTTTTTTCATCGTCTTTTGGGAGTTATCGCAAGCCGAAACGGCCTGTATGAGAGGGCGAGCCGCTCGCTCTTGGGAAGGAGGGCCTGGGAAAATCCCCTAAGGGTGTCAGCGGAATCCGGCCAGCGCCAGTGCTTCGACATAGCGTTCGACATCGCTTCTGGAGCTGTGCGGCATGAAGCCGGCAAAGTCCTTGAGGCGGAATTCGGGATAGCGCGCCATCCAGTCGTCGCGGTGGCTGGCCGCCAGCTCGAAATCGCCGGCCATGGCGGCGGTGGCGGCGATGAGACGCCCGGCCAGGCTCTGGTCTTGCATGCCGGTCAGGAGCGCCAGGGCGCCAGTGTAATTGCCGAGGAAGAAATCGGCGGAGCCACCGATCCAGCGATAATCGTCCGGGGCCAGGGGATTGAGCGCAAAGGCCTTTTCGATCAGCGGCTTGGCCTCGCCCGGCCGCGAGGTGTGCACCAGCACGTCCGCCTGATCCATCAGCAGGTCGGCATAATGGGGGGCGCGCTCCACCGCCGCATCGAAATGCATGCGGCTTTCGTCGAAGGCGCCGAGATAGAGACTGGCATGGCCGAGTTCGCGATGGCCGGTGGCATTGAGCGGGTCGAGCTCCACTGCGCGCTGCGCCAGCCCCTGGGCCGTGCGCAGCATGGAGCGATCGCTGCGCCCGAGCAGCAGCCATTCGATGGAATAGGTGCGCGCCAGCGCCGCCAGCGCCGGCACGTAATCGGGCGACAGGCGCAGCGCCTGGGTGAAATGGCTGCGGGCGCGCCGCAGCAGGGAAAGGTCGGTGTTCTGCACCAGGTCGGAGCCGAGCAGGAACCGCACATAGGCCGAAGCGGCGCCGGTGGCACGATAGCGGCTGAGCTCGACATCGGCCACCTGATGGGCAATGGCGCGGGCCAACCGCTCGGCCACCAATTCCTGCGACCCCAGGAGCTTTTCGGCTTCGAGCAGCACCTCGTCGGCGCAGAGCACACGCTGGCTACCCAACTCGATCAGGCTGAAGGCGAGGCGCGACGCCCGGGCGCCGGGAAAGATCGAGGTATGCACAACATAGTCGACGCCATAGGGCGCGGCGGCGGCGAGCGGGTCCTGGCCGGTCAATTGCCGGGCCGTGTGCGGCGCGAACATGGCGAAGGCGCGCATGCGGCAGAGCTGCAGGGTGATGTCGCTGACGAGATAGCGCGCCAGATCCATTTCCTGCGGCTTGGCCCAGGCGCTGGTCTCGGGGGGCAGAAGGATGATTTTTGGCAGGCCCAGCGGGGTCTGGCGTGGCGGATCGACAGATGGAGCCGGGGCCGGGGCAGAGACGAAGGAGGCCTTGCGCTGCAGGATGCGAGCCGCCAGCGCCTGGGTTTCGATGGCGGGCTCGATATCGAGCTCGTCGCGCAATTGCCGGGTGAGTCGGTCATAGACCCGCGCCGCCTCGCGATCACGGCCAAGACCAGCCAGGTTGGCCATGCGGGCCCGGGCCAGCCGCTCGTCGGCAGGGTTGATCTGCCCGTCACGGGCCAGCGCCGTTTCGAGTTCGGCAAAGGCGCCGCGCTCACCGGCAGCGATGAGCAGGTTGATGCGGCGGGCGGACAAGGTTTCGCGCCGATCAGCGATCCAGCGCGTCAGCTCCGGCTCGTGGATATCCACCCCGGCGAGGAAGATATCCCCGGTCAACGCATCGAGCCGGGTAATCTCGGTGCCGCTGGCAGGCGCAGGCAGGGCAAGAAACTGGGTGATATCGGCCGGGTCGAGCGCTGGGCCGGGCAGAATGCTGCGCCCGTCCAGCTCCAGCGCGACCAGTCCTGTCGCCTCCTGCCAGCGGCTGATGGAGGCGAGCAGCTGACGCAGATTGGCGAAGGCCTTGTCCTGGGCGCTGTCGGCCCAGAGCTCGGTGGCCGCCTCGTTGCGGCCGAGACCGCTGCGATGCTCGAGCAAGACCAGCGCAAATAACAGATAGGCCTTGGCAGGCAACCGCGCTGTCACGGCATCAAATCGCGGTAGGCCAAATAGTCTTAGCATCCAGCCCTCGGTAGCCGGTCTCAGTAAATCATCCCTCGTAATGTTTACAATAATGCAAAGCTGCGCCCGGCGCCACACCCCTGTCCTGACTTGGACGTGAGCGCAAATGTGCCGGACCTACGCATAAGGGGTGCCGAAAAACCTAGAAATCCCAGTCTTCGTCTTCGGTGGCGATTGCCTTGCCGATGACATAGCTTGAGCCCGAGCCCGAGAAGAAGTCGTGGTTCTCGTCGGCATTGGGGGAGAGGGCCGAGAGGATGGCGGCGTTGACCTTGCAGGCTTCGGGCGGGAAAAGGGCCTCGTAGCCGAGATTCATCAGCGCCTTGTTGGCGTTGTAGTGGAGGAATTTCTTGACGTCTTCGGTCAGGCCGACGCCGTCATAAAGCTCCTGAGTGTAGCGCTCTTCGTTGTCATAGAGTTCGAGCAGGAAGTCGAAGGCGAAATCCTTGATGTCCTGACGGCGCTCTTCGCTGAGCGTTTCGACATGGCGCTGGAATTTGTAGCCGATGTAATAGCCATGCACGGCCTCGTCCTTGATGATGAGGCGGATGAGGTCGGCAGTATTGGTGAGCTTGGCGCGGCTCGACCAATACATGGGCAGGTAGAAGCCGGAATAGAAGAGGAAGCTTTCGAGGAAGACCGAGGCGACCTTTTTCTTGAGCGGATCGCCACTGTCATACTGCTCCATGATCAGCTGCGCCTTGCGCTGCAGGAACTCGTTTTCTTCACTCCAGCGATAAGCGTCATCCACATCCGGCGTCAGACACAGGGTGGAGAAGATCGAGGAATAGGAGCGGGCATGTACCGCTTCCATGAAGGAGATGTTGGACAGCACCGCCTCTTCATGCGGCGTCACGGCATCGGCCATCAGCCGCACGGCGCCGACGCCATTCTGGATGGTGTCGAGCAGGGTGAGGCCGGTGAAGACGCGAATGGTCAGCTGCTGCTCGACCGAATTGAGCGTTGCCCAGCTCGGAATGTCGTTGGAGAGCGGCACCTTTTCCGGCAGCCAGAAATTACTGGTCAGGCGGTTCCAGACCTCGAGGTCCTTGTCATCCTGAACGCGGTTCCAGTTGATGGCGCGAATGCGGGACAGAGGCTTTACGTGAACGTTCATGGTTTTGGCATTTCAAATTTGACGGACTCGGGTTCCATCGCCCCCTCCCCCTTGAGGGGAGGGCCGGGGAGGGGGTGGCTTCTTGATCCACTGCTGGACCCCCGCCCACCTTACCACCCCACAAAGGGGAGGGAGGCGGCCGAGCCCGCCCTGCGGTGCATGACCGCAGGGGCGAACTCTTACAGCGCGCAGGAAACGCAGCCCTGAACCTCGGTGCCCTCAAGGGCAAGCTGACGCAGGCGGATATAGTAGATGGTCTTGATGCCCTTCTTCCAGGCGTAGATCTGCGCCTTGTTGATATCGCGGGTGGTCGCGGTATCACGGAAGAACAGCGTCAGCGACAGGCCCTGATCGACGTGCTGGGTGGCCGCCGCATAGGTGTCGATGATCTTTTCCGGGCCGATCTCATAGGCGTCCTGATAATATTCCAGATTATCATTGGTCATGAAGGCGGCGGGATAATAGACGCGGCCGATCTTGCCTTCCTTGCGGATCTCGATCTTGGAAACGATCGGGTGGATCGAGGAAGTCGAGTGATTGATATAGGAGATCGAGCCGGTCGGCGGCACGGCCTGCAGGTTCTGGTTGTAAAGGCCTGACATCATGACCTTGGCCTTCAGATCCAGCCAGTCTTCCTGGGTCGGAATGTGAATGCCGGCATCTTCAAAGAGCTTGGCGACGCGCTCAGTGGCGGGCTTCCATTCCTTGGACGTGTATTTGTCGAAATAGGTGCCGTCGGCATATTTCGAATTCTCGAAGTTCTTGAACGTCTCTTCGCGCTCGGTGGCGATGAGGTTCGACGCGCGGATGGCGTGATAGGTCACCGTGTAGAAGTAGATATTGGTGAAATCGACGCCTTCGTCCGAACCGTAATAGATGCGCTCGCGGGCAAGATAACCGTGCAGGTTCATTTGGCCGAGACCGATGGCGTGGCTTTCGGCATTGCCCTTGGCCACCGATGGCACCGAGGAAATATTGCTCATATCCGACACGGCGGTGAGGCCGCGGATCGCGGTTTCGATCGTGGTGCCGAAATCCTCGCTATCCATCGCATTGGCGATGTTGAGCGATCCGAGATTGCAGGAAATATCCTTGCCCATATGCTCGTAGCTGAGGTCTTCGTTGAACACCGAAGCGTCGCTGACCTGAAGGATTTCCGAACAGAGATTGCTCATGGTGATGCGGCCCGCAATCGGGTTCGCCTTGTTCACCGTGTCTTCGAACATGATGTAGGGGTAGCCGGATTCGAACTGAATCTCGGCGATGATCTGGAAGAATTCGCGTGCCTTGATCTTCTTCTTCTTGATGCGCTTGTCTTCGACCATTTCGCGGTATTTTTCGGTGACCGAAATCTCGGTCATCGGCACGCCATAGACGCGCTCCACGTCATAGGGAGAGAAGAGGTACATATCCTCATTGTCGCGGGCGAGCTCGAAGGTAATGTCGGGGATCACGACGCCCAGCGAGAGGGTCTTGATGCGGATCTTCTCGTCGGCATTTTCGCGCTTGGTATCGAGGAAGCGCATGATGTCGGGGTGGTGGGCGTGGAGATAGACCGCACCCGCACCCTGACGGGCCCCGAGCTGGTTGGCATAGGAGAAGCTGTCTTCGAGCAGCTTCATCACCGGCAACACGCCCGAGGACTGGTTTTCGATATGCTTGATGGGCGCGCCCATCTCGCGGATATTGGTGAGGCTCAGTGCCACGCCGCCGCCGCGCTTGGACAGCTGCAGGGCGGAGTTAATCGAGCGGCCAATCGATTCCATATTGTCTTCGACGCGGAGCAGGAAGCACGACACCAGTTCGCCGCGCTGCTTCTTGCCGGCATTGAGGAAAGTTGGCGTCGCGGGCTGGAACCGTCCGGCAATGATTTCATCGACGAGGTTCTTTGCGAGCTTCTCATCGCCGCGCGCCAGAGCCAAAGCCACCATGCAGACGCGATCTTCATAGCGCTCGAGGTAGCGCTTACCGTCGAAGGTTTTGAGCGTATAGGAGGTGTAATATTTGAACGCGCCGAGGAAGGTCGGGAAGCGGAACTTCTTGTCATAGGCGTGGTCATAAAGATCGCGCACGAAGTTAAAGCTATATTGGTCGAGAACGTCCTGCTCGTAATAGCCTTCTTCAACGAGATAAGTCAGCTTCTCGCGCAGATTGTGAAAGAACACCGTATTCTGGTTCACATGCTGCAGGAAATACTGGTGCGCGGCCTGTTTGTCCTTGTCGAACTGGATATTGCCCTGCTCATCATAGAGATTGAGCATGGCATTGAGCGCGTGGTAATCCAGCGCCTGATCCTCGTCATGGACCTTGTCGGCCGGCTTGACCGGGCGTTCGAGTGTCAGCGTGTCCAAAACCGTTCCAGTCCTTGTTTGACAGTGGCGACGTCCTCTTCGGTGCCGAGCAGTTCGAACCGATAAAGGAGCGGCACAGCGCATTTTTGCGCGACGATGTCGCCGGCAAGGGCATAGCCGCTGCCGAAATTGGTGTTGCCCGCAGCGATGACGCCGCGAATGAGGCTACGATTGGCCTCGACATTGAGAAAACGGATCACCGGCTTGGGCACCGCCCCCTTGCCGTCGCCGCCACCATAGGTGGGCAGCACCAGCACGAAGGGTTCAGCCACCTCGGGCGGCGCGCTCGCCGCATCGACCGGCAGGCGCATGGCCACCACACCCAGCTTCTCGACGAAGCGATGAGTGTTTTCCGAGGTGCTGGAATAATAGACGAGCCCGGCCATGACCCGATCAGGCCAGCGCGCCGATCATGTCCGGGCGGAAGCCGGCCCAATGCTGGTCACCGGCAACGACAACCGGCACCTGGCGATAGCCCATGGTTTCGACGCGGGCATAGGCTTCGGCATCTTCGGAAATGTCGATGATGGAATAGGCCAGGCCCTTGCGGTCGAGCGCGCGGGTGGTGGCGGTGCACTGGACGCAGGCGGGCTTGGAATAGACGGTGATGGTCATCGAATGGGTTTCCTCGCGGACATTGTGCTTGGCGGGGGGGGGACAGACAGGGAAACGGCGCATGGCAGATGCCATAGCGATACCGCTCGCCTGACCGGACACCCCGCCGGTGGACGTTACTACGCTCGGGGCAGGTCTCCTGACTGGCGGGTCACAGCACTCATCCGGCCTTCCCGGAGCCTTCTGGGGCCCAGTGGCATCACGCGAACAAGAACTCGCCGCTTACAGTTGCGGGGGCAGTTTCGGCCTTGCACCGAATTCCCATCTTAGCCGCCACGGCTTGCGCGCAGCGGAACCTCGAACACTACATATGGTATATGACGGCTCCATTACGTCAATGTCGGCTTGCCATGATCGACGGGGATTCTGACGCATTTTGGCCTTGACGCTGCCGCGACTCCGGAACGCCCCCAAGGAATCCGGGACTTTTGGGCAAAGTGAAAAACGGCAAAATTGTGCCGGAACCATCGCGGCGCCCCTGCGTTGGCCCCACACAACCTACAGGGAGACCGGCATGGCTGAGGCAAGGGCGCGACACACCACTGACCGGGGCCCGACCTATTGGTGGGCGGTGATCGTGGCGGTTCTGCTCATTGCCTTTGGGGCGCCGATTGCCGCCGGTGGACTTTACCTCATCACCCTCGGTGGCTCCTGGTATTACCTGCCGGCAGGCATCGGCCTGTTGCTCACCGCGTTTCTGTTGATCCGGCAGGACCGCACGGCCATCGGGGTCTACCTTCTGACCTATATCGGCACGCTGGCCTGGGCATTTTGGGAGGCCGGGTTCAATGGTTGGGCCCAGGTGCCACGACTGGTCGCGCCCAGCGTGGTGCTGCTATTGGTGCTGTCCACCTGGCCGGCCTTGAAGCGCGGCCGCCGCAGCTTCGGCACGGGTACGGCGGCCACGGCGGTGACCATTGCCGGACTGTTTGCCGCCATCGGCATCGCCAATCACAGCGTGGAAAGCACCCTGGCCCAGGACACCGACGCCCCGGTGACCGAACCGGCTACTGCCCCGGTCCCCGCGCCTGAAGACACGCAAGCCACCACCGAAGATACGGCCACGCCCCCTACGCCCCTCGACGTCACCCCGATCAATTTCGCCATGCCCGAAGCCGGCGCCGACTGGCCCGCCTATGGCGGCACGCATCATGCGACCCGCTATTCGCCGCTGTCGCAGATCACGAGGGATAATGTGGGGGAACTCGAACTGGTGTGGGAATATCGCACCGGCGATATGCCGGAAGAAGATGAGCGCTATTCCAACCAGAACACCCCGCTCAAGATCGGCAACCAGCTGCTGCTGTGCTCGGCGATGAACAAGGTGATCTCGCTCGACGCCCAGACCGGGCTCGAGCGCTGGCGCTACGATCCGCAGGTACCCACCGACGCCATTCCCTATAACGCCACCTGCCGGGGCCTGGCCTATTATGCCTCGCCGACACTGGAAAGCACCGAGCTCTGTGCCGAGCGGGTGATCATGAACACGCTGGATGCGCGGCTGATCGCGGTTGACGTCGCGACGGGCCAGCTGTGCAGCGACTTCGGCAATGGTGGCATTGTCGATCTGGAGCAGGGTCTCGGTCACACGGTGCCGGGATGGTATGCGCCGACCTCGCCGCCGACCATCGTGCGCAATGTGGCCGTGGTCTATTCGCAGGTGCGCGACAACCAGCGCCGCGACGCGCCCTCGGGTGTGGTGCGCGGCTATGATACCGAAAGCGGCGACATGCTCTGGGCCTGGGATATGGGCCGGCCGGGCGAAAAGGGCCTGCCGCCGGAAGGCGAGACCTATACGCGCGGCACGCCCAACGTCTGGACCATTGCCTCGGGCGACAATGAGCTGGGCCATGTCTATCTGCCGCTGGGCAATTCGGCGGTCGACTACTGGGGCGGCATGCGCTCGGAAGCGGAAAACAGCTATTCCACCGCTTTGGTGGCGCTCGATGTCACAACAGGCGACGTGGCCTGGTTCTATCAGACGGTGCACTACGACATCTGGGATTATGACCTGGGCTCGCAGGGATCGCTGGTGGATTTCCCGACCGAAAACGGTCCGGTGCCGGCACTGATCTTGCCGACAAAGCAGGCCATGTTCTGGATCTTTGACCGGCGCACCGGCGAGCTGCTGGTGGAAGTGGAAGAGCGTCCGGTGCCGCAGGGCGGCGTCGAGCCCGAGCGCCTGTCGCCGACCCAGCCCTTTGTCGTCGACTTCCCGAACCTGTTGCAGCCGGACCTGCTCGAAAAGCACATGTGGGGCATGACGCCGCTGGATCAGCTGTGGTGCCGCATCCAGTATCGGCAGGCCTATTACGATGGCATCTATACGCCGCCCTCCGCGGATCGGAACTGGATCCAGTGGCCCGGTTATAATGGTGGCTCGGACTGGGGTGGCGTGGCCATCGACCCGGTGCGCAATATCATGGTCGCCAATTACAACAATACGGCCAATCTCAACCGGCTGATCCCGCGCGAGGATGTGGACGCCATGGGCGTGCGCTCAATCGACCAGGGCGGCCGCGAAGATGGCGCGCCAAGCAATGTCAGCCCGCAGGGCGATACGCCATGGGGCATCAAGGTCAATGCCGGCTGGCGCGTGCCGTTCACCGACATGCTGTGCACCCAGCCTCCCTATGGCGGCATCACGGCGATCGATCTCACCACGCGTGAAGTGCTGTGGGACAAGCCCTTTGGCACCGCCCGCAAAAACGGTCCCTTCGGCATTCCTTCCATGCTGCCGCTCGATATCGGCACGCCGAACAATGCCGGCGCCGTGGTCACCGCATCGGGGCTGATCTTCATCGCCGCGACGACCGACGACCTCATCCGCGCCATGGATATCGAGAGCGGCGAAGTGCTGTGGGAAGCCGAACTGCCAGCCGGCGGCCAGGCCGGGCCGGCCATGTATGAGGTGGATGGCCAGCAATTCCTCGTCATTAATGCGGGTGGCCACAGTTTCATGGAAACCCCGATCGGAGACTATTTCCTCGCCTATGCCCTGCCCGAGACCCATGCGGCGGTGGATGCGATGACAGGGGAAGGGGCAGAGTAGGCGGGGCATCCCTGTGCCGGAGGGCGGGCGGTGAGCGTGGCGCTTTCGCCTCCCTCCCCCTTGAGGGGAGGGAATGAGGGTGGGGGTCCATCAGTGG
>NZ_UZWD01000004.1 GCF_900631955.1 Devosia equisanguinis
CAGACCCTACAGCGCATCGCCGGCGGCTGGCCTAACAACCAGATTACCGAACTGATGCCTTGGAACTTCAAGCCATAACGGCCTCGGTTACCCGCTTACCACAGAGCCGAAACGGAGTGGCCTACTCCTCGCAAAATCCGGCCAAATCAACGGCCGCAAGAAGCCGTCCGCAGAATTCGGCGGATGGGCTTCGCACCGCGACCGTTGTCATATCGCCCCAAAGAACAAGATCCGTTGCCCGCCGGAAGTCTTCGGGCGCCACATCGACTTTAGAGATTATAGCGTCAAGACGTACCGTAGCCTCGCCAACACGAAGTGCTGCCAGAATGTCGGCTTGGGAAGCGCCATTTGCGAGCGCTGCAGCGGTGTGAAAGTAGAGACAAGACTGGCAAGAACCTTGCGCAGCGACGGCGACACCGATCAGCTCCCGCATGCCGCTCTCCAGCGCCAGGTTGGGGTTCATCTGGTGGTTCGAGAATGCTTCCCAGGCATTGGGGAGCTCTTCGCGAGGAAACTGCCAGAAAAACGTGGGCACAGCGCCATAGGTTTCGCTGATATTCTGATACGTTGCGTCGGCATCGTCGGCCATTGCCAACATCGGCATTGCCGAAAATGCGAACACGGACACAAGCGCATTGGTCAGATGGGCATAACTGGTCATCGGAAACTCTCCTGTTGTCGATGCAGGAGCTTTTCAGAGTTGGGTGTTTCGGGTCTTTTGAAAGAGTCGAAAACTTCCGAAAACTGGCTATGCTCGGCGCTATGGGCACGACCTTGGGACCATTCACGCTGGACCACGAACGCCGTCAGTTGATGCGCGATGGACGAACGCTGGCCCTCGGTCAGCGGGGATATGTGCTGTTTGAAACCTTGGCCGAGGCAGGGGGCGCAGCCGTCAGCAAGGACACGCTGATGGAACGGGCATGGCCTGGACTGGTCGTTGAGGAAAGCAATCTCAGCGTGCAGATCTCGGCGCTGCGCCGCGCCTTGGGCGCCGATGGTGATAGCATCGTCATCACAGTACCGCGCATCGGCTATCGCTTGGTGGTCCGACCTCCATCGTCCGAAACCCTGCGCGGTCCGCCGCTGATTGCTGTCCTCCCTGTCCTTAACCAAGGTTCTGGCGACGAGGAAAACGATTTCTCTGACGGCACTGTCGACGACGTTATCACTGCGCTGTCACGCTTCAAGACATTTGCCGTGCTGTCTCGCAGCGCAAGCTTTGCCTTGCGGGATCGGGGCTCGAATGCCGCCACTGCGGCACGCGAACTGGGCGTGCGCTACATCCTTGAAGTGGGGGTGCGGCGCCGGGCCGATCGGTTGCGGGTTACCGCGCAACTGCTCAGTGCAGATGTCGGAGCGGCGCTCTTTGCGGAGAGCTATGATGGCAGCGCGTCGGAGGTTTTCGCCTTTCAGGATCGCATCACACAAGCTGTCGTGGGTGTGATCGAACCTGCCATCCGCACGGCCGAAATCGAGCGCGTGCGCCGCAAACCGCCTGAGAGTCTCGATGCCTATGACCTCTTCCTCAAGGCCCTGCCCATGGTCTATGCGCCAACGCCGCAGAGGCATGAGGAGGCGTTGGCACTGCTGCAGAAATCGGCAGAACTCGATCCGAGCTTTGGCCTGCCATTGGCCTATGCGGCCTGGATCTATGAAAAGCGCATCTCTGCTCGACTGCCTTCCCTCGGAAACAGCGACCACGACAATTGCATTGCGCTCGCCCATGCGGCGCTCAAGGTCGGACGCAGTGATCCGATTGTGCGGGCCATTTGCAGCTTCGTGCTCTATCGACTGGAACGCAATGCCGCCATGCTCGAAGGTTTGCGTGAAGCGGTGCGAGAAAATCCGAACAATGTCGTTATTCTCAATCTGAGCGGCATCGGCCATCAAATGAGCGGTGACGCGGACGAGGCATTGCGATGCCGGAGGCGCGCCTACGAGCTCAGCCCCAGTGCCCCTGACGCTTACGTGAGTTTGCACGGCATGGGGGCGGCAGAGATGATGCGCGGCAATCTTGAGACTGCGGTGCAATGGTGCCTCAGGTCGCTAGCGACCTTCAACGAGTGGCCCTTCACCTACATGACCTTGGCCACCTGCTACGAGCGCCTCGGTCGAATGGACGACGCCCGAGCCATGGTCAGGCGGCTTCGCGAGTTGAACCCTACGCTCACCCTGACAGCGCTCGAGGAGGGCGTTGACCGGTGTGATGACGCGTACGGTCTCGCAGTAATCCCCAGCCTCAGGGCCGCCGGGCTTCCTGAGCGTTAGTCAATTGTAAATCATCGCACCATTTCTCCTTAGTGAAAGGAATGGGGTCTTTCTGGATTGCTCGTTTAGTCCAACGACGGCGGAATGGGGCGCATAGCCGTCTTCCAGTTTTACCCTGAACGCTGTGGGACGTGACCGGTCGTACAGATGGTCTACTGGTCAACTATATCGGGGCAGTAAGATTGCCGGGTGGCTTGGCAGGCATTTTGACTATAGCCGACTGCCGATGGTTGGAGCACGTGCCGCCCCACAATCTGGCAGCGAGCGAAAGCCTCTGCGTATCGCCAGTCGTTGCCGGTGCCGTCTAGAACCAGATGGCCCTCGATAAGTTTAGGCTTAGCTGCGCCGTCTGCCACCATGAGAATCAGATGCCGCAGGAGGATACCGGCGGTCTCGCACGCTCCAAGGCCTTCCAGCGCTACGCGTGAGGCGCTGGCGTCCTCAAATATGCCAAGCTGCGTTACCTTGGTGCTCAAGCGTTCGAAATACTGCGCCTCATCCTCGCCCGGGAGAGGGCCGACGTTGAAACCCTCCGCGATTAACGCAAGGTGATCAGTATTCAGGCTCTGAGCGACCTCCTTGGCAAGGGCGTCGAGGCCTTCCTGGTCTTCGTTCCCCAGCAACCTCGCGAACTGATCAGCGGTCCCCGTGATGAACTCATACGACTCCATCTGAGCTAGGAAGCTGTCCCACGGAACCGAGCCTGCAGCAGTTGCGGGGCCCGGAGCTAACAGTAAGGTCAAGGCTGCGGCTCGCATCATCGTCATGGTGCTCTCCCTCGACAGCGAAACAAGCCAACCGTGATATCGACGCTCACGGAGGTCAAGGTCGATTTGGCCGACTCCCAGATCGCGAGGTCAAAACCTAGATAGGGCTGGGTGACGCTCCAGCGATGATTGCTGTCGTCCTCGTATCACGCGGATCCGCGCCGCAAGATCGTCCCCGACAGCTAAGCCATCGGTTCTCGATCGGACGCGGTAGCGACGGCCAATGTCCGGTTTGGGAGAAGCTTCGTCGGAGGACTGGAAGGCGTGCGTTGCTGTCCAGCAGATATCCACCCCCGTCTTGCCGTTGAGCTAGCCATTCGGCGACGTCCGCTTCTCGGAAGGCGAGAAGGTTCATCGAACGGTGGAAATGGGGCGCTCCGCCGACGGATTGAATTAGCCGCCGGCGAAGACTTTGATGGTTAGATTTCAGTGGCCTCTGAAAGCGATAAGGCGTCGTCGACATCTACGCCAAGGTAACGAACCGTGTTCTCAATCTTGCTGTGCCCGAGCAAAATCTGAATGGCTCGCAAGTTGCCTGTGGCCTTGTAGATAAGTGAGGCCTTGGTTCGACGGAGCGAATGGGTGCCATATTCCTCGGGTGCAAGACCTATGGCAGTCACCCACTCGTCCACGAGTCTTGCGTATTGCCGCGTACTGAGGTGGTCTCGAGGATGGACGCGGCTTGGGAACGCGTAGTCATCGACGCTGCCGCCTCGCCGTTCGAGCCAAGCGAGCAAGCTGGCCCTCGTGTCGGCGGTGATCTCAAACTGAACTGGTCTTCCCGTCTTTTGCTGGACCACCATCGATCGAGATCGGACAGTGGGGCCAGTCACAAGCGTCCCGATCTTGATCTTCACCAAGTCACAGCCTCGAAGCTTGCTGTCGAGCGCAAGGTCGAACAGCGCTCGATCTCGCATTCGACCTTCCCGATCAAGAAAGAAGCGGATTGACCAAATCTGTTTAATTTTCAGAGCGCGTTTGGCGCCCACTTGCTTACCGGCGTTCCAGGCAGGTCTGCCTGCTGCGGCAGGGTCATATTGCGAGATACCCATTACATTTCTCCTGTGGCCAAAGCGGCCAAAAGAGAAACGACTATGGCAGGGGCATTAGCGAAAAGACGGCATCCTTAAACGCAAGGGCAGAGTAGGGGCACCAGACCGCCCGCAGTCGACCCCATTGCGGCCGTTCAGACCGCTTCGTCGATTGCCTGTAAGCCGCCGTTCAACTGCTATGAGATCGCCATCCAGCACTGCGACGTCACGAAGGTTACGATCCAGCTAGCCAAATTCGTGGAAAGTTAATGTAGAAATTTTATGTTTCGCGTGGCGGGCTAACCATTTGAGCAAAGCTGGATTTATGTTCACCAACGTACTGAGCCGGAACAACGTAGCAATCCGGGGCGACGGTGAACGCACCCTTGTGTTGGCACATGGCTTTGGTTGCGATCAAAACATGTGGCAGCGGCTGATGCCCCATCTCGATGGCTTTCGTCTCGTTCTCTTCGATTACACCGGCAGCGGAGGCTCTGACCTCTCTGCCTTCGACCTTGACCGGCACAGCCGGCTGGAAGGCTTTGCCGAGGATTTGGGCGAGATTTGCGAGGCTCTCGACCTGCGCGGTGCCACGTTGGTCGGCCATTCCGTCAGCGGTCTGATCGGGCTGATTTCCGCCGTCGCTTCCCCTGCGCGCTTCGCAGATATTGTGATGGTCTGTCCCTCGCCCTGCTTTCTTAACCTGCCTGGCTACGCTGGCGGATTCGAGCGGAGCGACCTGGAGGAACTCATTTCCCTGATGGACAGAAACTACATCGGCTGGGCGCAACACTTGGCTCCACTCGTTAGTGGTCAGCCCGCTGACAGCGAGCTGTCAGAAGAGCTCAGGCGCAGTTTCTGCTCCACCGATCCCTTGACGGCCAGAACCTTCGCCGAGGCGACATTCCTGTCAGACCATCGCGATCTTCTGAGCAGGGCGGCTCACCCCGTTCTGCTTGTTCAAAGCGAGCGCGACTCGCTCGCCGCGACCTCGGTGGGGCGATACATGCATGATGCGCTTCCCAACAGCCAATATGAGGTGATCGACGCGGACGGGCACTGCCTCCACATGACCCATCCCACCCAGGTCGCGACCCTCATCAGAGAATTCACTGGTGTTTGACACAGCAGCGGGCGACCCTTTCGGTATTGACCGCTTTCCGGTGGGGTGCATTGCGACGGATGACATGCGTGTCATCCGCTTCGCCAATGCGCATGCCGCGATGCAGTTGGACCGCGCACAAGACGATTTGCTGGGACTTGGTATCGAGACATTGCTGACCCCGGCATCCCGGATTTTCTGCGATAGCTACGTCCTTCCGATCCTGCTTACCAAAGGGCACTGCGACGAAGTCTTGCTGACCGTCGAGACCGGGTCGGGGACCCGCGCTCCGGTGGTTGTCAGCGCTTGGGTTCATGGCGACAGGCCGGGCTTCGTGTTCTGGAGCTTTATGCGCGCGGACAAGCGCGACAAGCTTCAGACGGAGGTACTGGCCTCCCGCAATCTGTTGCAGAAGCAAGCGCGTTCGCTGAAGGAGTTGGCCGCGCGAGACGACCTGACCGGGCTGATGAACCGGCGGGAGTTCACACGCATGATCGCGCCATTTAGTGCGGCGGCAAATCGCGCTGCTGCGTCGGTCGTGATCTTGCTCCTGGACATTGACCGTTTCAAAGCAGTCAACGACACCTACGGACACCTAGCCGGGGACGATGTATTGCGTCAGCTTGGTGGAGCCTTCGCCCCATTGGTCGGGTCGAACGAACTTGCCGCCCGGTATGGGGGTGAAGAATTCATCTTCGCCGTGACAGCCACCAATGCCGAGGCCGCAAGTCACTTCGTGTGCCGTCTGCACAAGGCTGCGGCGAGTGTGACAGGGAGCGGCGCGCCCATAACGGTGAGCATCGGCCTATACTGTTGGCCGCCGCAGTCCGGAGAGAGCTTCAAATCCGCAGTGAAGGCTGCGGATCGCGCGCTCTACGAAGCGAAAGCACTTGGCCGCAACCGCACGATGATGATGGACGCCGACGGTACATTGGTGCCCTTCGGTTGATGCGCTACGAAGCGCCGCCTGATGCCATGTGCGCTGGAATTCAAAATGGTTGATTGTCGTAGTCACACAGCCAGCGTGGAGAAGTGAATTTCGAACTTTGCCCGCTAATCGCCCGATTGAGCGCGTGGAAAAGGTTCGTCATATTTATGGCCCATGCAGATTACAATATTGGACACGGCTTGGCCATCAAACTGAATGGTAGTCCGGTCGCTATCGACCCCATTTCTGCCATTTGGGCTGTCGCATCTAAGTACTGAAAGCTGCCAAGGCACTCCACGAAACGTGGAATGTCCACATCTTGACACTGGCCCATAAATCCATAATCCTCGATATATGGAATCAAATTACGCTATCGAAATCTTCGCTGCGCTTTCGCAACCGACACGCCTCGAAACGTTCCGTCTCCTTATGGAGCACGAGCCGGCGGGGCTTCCGGCCGGCGAGATCGCGCGCCGCCTGGAGGTACCGCAGAACACGATGTCCTCGCACCTGGCGATCCTTGCGCGCGCCGGGCTGGTCGAGTCGGAGCGTCACAGCCGCTCCATCATCTATCGCGCCGTCCTCGACCGCGTCCGCGAACTCACCAGCTTCCTGGTCCAGGACTGCTGCGGTGGTCGTCCGGAACTGTGTGAGCCGCTCGTCGCCGAATTCACCCTATGCTGCACCACCCCTTCGGAGGGAAAGAATGCCTGCTGATCGCGTCTACAACCTCCTGTTCCTCTGCACCGGAAACTCGGCTCGATCGATCCTAGGGGAAGCCCTGATCAACCATGTGGGTGGTGATCGCTTCCGCGGGTTTTCGGCCGGCTCGACGCCCAAGGGTGCGGTGCATCCCCTGACCCTGCAGACGCTGCGCAAGGCGGGAATCTCCACCGACGGCCTGCGCTCGAAGGCATGGGACGAGTTCGCGACGCCTGACGCGCCGAAGATGGACTTCGTCTTTACCGTCTGTGACAACGCCGCCGGCGAAGCCTGCCCGGTCTGGCCGGGACATCCGGTGACGGCGCACTGGGGCATCGAGGACCCCGCCGCAGTCGAGGGCCCCGACTTCAAGAAGGAGGCTGCGTTCGACGACGCCTTGCGCTACCTGCGCAACCGCATCGCGGCCTTCATGAACCTGCCGCTGGCGACCATCGATCGGATGTCGCTCACCTCGAGGCTGCAAGGCATTGGCGCCATGGATGGCTCCACCGGATCGGACAAAGGGGCGGCCTGATGCTTGAATACAAGGTTCACGCAAGGCGGGTCGACGCCAATGGCAGCCTCGCCACCTGCAAGGAGGCGGAATTGGTTATCGACACCGCCCTTGCGGGACGCCCGGACGCCTTCAATCCGGCCGAGTTGTTTCTCGCCTCGATAGCCGCCTGCATGCTCAAGGGCATCGAGCGGGTCAGCCCGATGCTGAAGTTCGAGCTTCGCGGGGTGGAGGTGAGCCTTGAGGCCAAGCGCCAGGATGCTCCGCCGCGCATCATCTCGGTCGATTACGTCCTGACGGTCGACAGTGACGAGTCCGACCAGAGGCTGGAACTGCTGCACACGAACGTACGCAAATACGGCACCATCTTCAACACCGTCGCCGAGTCTGCCGGTCTCAACGGCAAGCTGATCCGAAAGACCTGACCCCGTGTCCATCTTCGAACGCTACCTGACCCTTTGGGTCGCCATCTGCATCATTGTCGGGGTCGCCGCCGGCCATTTCCTGCCTTCGTTCTTCGAGGGCTTGGCCGCTCTCGAATATGCGCGGGTCAACCTGCCGATGGCGGTCCTGATCTGGCTGATGATCATCCCCATGCTGGTGCGCATCGACTTCATGTCGCTGCGCCAGGTCGGCGCCTACTGGCGCGGTATCGGCGTCACCCTGTTCATCAACTGGGCCATCAAACCGTTCTCCATGGCATTGTTGGGCTGGCTTTTCATCGGCTGGCTGTTCCGCCCGCTGCTGCCGGAAACGCAGATCGACAGCTACATAGCCGGCCTTATCATCCTTGCCACTGCACCCTGTACCGCCATGGTATTCGTGTGGTCCAACCTGACCCGGGGCGAGCCGCACTTCACCCTGTCGCAGGTGGCGCTGAACGACGCCATCATGGTGATAGCCTTCGCCCCCATCGTCGGCCTGCTGCTCGGTCTCTCCGCTATCACCGTCCCCTGGGACACGCTGCTGCTCTCGGTCGGGCTTTATATCGTCGTGCCGGTGATCGCCGCACAGCTCTACCGCCGCTGGCTGCTGGCCAACGGCGGGATCGACAAGATGAACCGGGCGCTTGCAGTCCTGCAGCCGATCTCCATTGCCTCATTGCTGCTGACCCTCGTCATGCTCTTCGGCTTCCAGGGCGAACAGATCATCGCCCAGCCCACGGTCATCCTGCTGCTGGCGGTGCCGATCCTGATCCAGGTCTACTTCAACTCCGGCCTCGCCTACCTGCTGAACCGGGTGTCGGGGGAGCAGCACTGCGTTGCGGGACCGTCCGCCCTGATCGGTGCCTCGAACTTCTTCGAGCTGGCAGTTGCCGCCGCCATCAGCCTGTTCGGCTTCAATTCCGGCGCAGCGCTTGCCACCGTTGTCGGCGTGCTGGTGGAAGTGCCGGTGATGCTCTCGGTGGTCTGGATCGTGAACCGCACCAAGGGCTGGTACGAACGCGGTGCAGCCGTCAGCCGCAACACCGAAGCGAGGGCCGCCGAATGAGCGTCACCATCTATCACAACCCCGACTGCGGCACGTCTCGCAACACCTTGGCGATGATCCGCCAGAGCGGCGTCGAGCCCGCGGTGATCGAATACCTCAAGACCCCGCCCGACCGGGCCACCGTCACCCGGCTGATCCGCGATGCCGGGCTCACTGTGCGCGAGGCGCTTCGAAAGAAGGATACACCCTTCGATGAACTCGGATTGGCTGACCCCACCAGGACCGACGATGATTTGCTCGACGCGATCGCGGAACACCCAATCCTGCTCAACCGTCCCTTTGTGGTGACCCCGAGAGGCACGCGCCTATGCCGCCCCTCCGAGGTCGTGCTCGACATCCTCGAAAACCCTGAGATCGGCCCGTTCACCAAAGAGGACGGCGAGGTCATCATCAATGCAGAAGGGAGCCGGCTTGTCTGATCTACCCAACGTCGTACCGGCCGCTCTCGAAGTTCCAGATTTCTCTCGTCTCAATGCTCCGAACCTGCAGCACAAGCCACGCATCCTGATGCTCTACGGCTCGCTGCGGGAGCGCTCCTATTCCCGGTTCCTGACCCTTGAAGGGCAGCGGCTGCTCGAAGCGTTCGGCGCCGAGGTCCGGGTCTTTCACGCTAACGGCTTGCCGCTGCCGAACGACGCACCGGACACTCACCCCAAGGTGCAGGAACTGCGTGAGGCCATGCTGTGGTCGGAGGGGCAGGTCTGGACGTCGCCCGAGCGACACGGTGCCATGAGCGCAGTGATGAAGGCGCAGATCGACTGGATACCGCTACCGGGAGGCGCCATCCGCCCCACGCAAGGTAGAACCTTGGCAGTCATGCAGGTGTCGGGCGGGTCCCAGTCCTTCAACGCCGTGAACCAGATGCGTATCCTGGGCCGGTGGATGCGGATGGTCACCATCCCGAACCAGTCGTCGGTGGCCAAGGCCTTCCAGGAGTTCGACGACGACGGACGCATGAGACCGTCGTCGTATTACGACAGGGTTGTCGACGTCATGGAAGAGCTGGTGAAGGTCACGCTGATCAATCGCGGCGTTTCCGGCTACCTGACCTCCCGCTACAGCGAGCGTAAAGAAACGGCAGCTAAACTTGAGGAGCGGGTCGGCATTAAGTCGATCTAAAACGCAGGTTGGCTCCAGAATTCGTCGATACGAGACGTCAGTTTTCGTAATGCGGACATTCCAAAGCAGCCTGTCAGCATTCCACCCAAAATCGCCATTGAGCCGGCCACGGTGGAACGGCAGGTCTGGGATATCGGATTTCCGGCCTCAACGGCCGGAATGGGGCGCAAAGTTGCAGTCCGTTGTTGTTGGTTCGTTGCCGTAGTGAAGTCTGGTTTGGGTGATCAAAACTGGTTAGCTTTGGCAACATGTTCCGCCCTCCTCGCTATTACCTTTATCTCGATGCGGTCGCGCGGCACGGCTCAATTCGTCGTGCCGCTACCAAGCTCGGCGTGGCCTCGACGGCGCTCAACCGCAAGATCATCGAAATCGAAGAAGAGATGGGCCTACCGCTCTTCGAGCGATTGGCCAAAGGGGTTCGACTGACCACGGCCGGCGAAGTGTTACTCAATTCGATCCGTCGCAACCTTTCCGATATCGAGACCGTCAATGCGCAGATCGAACAATTGCGCGGGCTGGTGCGGGGCAGCGTGCAATTGGCCATCGCCCATTCGGTCTCCGATGATCTCGTGCCGTCGGCCATTGCCGAGTACCAGGCTCATCACCCGCGAGTGCAGTTCCAGATCATCGAAGGAGGCACCAGCGACCTGCTTGCTTCGCTGCTCAAGGACGATGCCGAAGTGTTCCTAGGCCATAATCCGCCCAGCTCCGCTGACTTTACCACCATGGCCGTGGTAGCCCAGCCACTCTGTGCGATGATGCCGCCGAGCCATCCACTGGCCGGACGCAGCAAATTGCGCCTCGCCGATTGCCAGCCTTACCCGGTCGCCCTGGGCAGTGCTTCGTTCGGCAGTCGCTACATGATCGACCAAGTGCTCAAGCGGCTGCACCTAACTCTGGATGTGCGGCTCAAATCGAGCACGGTCCAGTCGCTCAAAACATTTTCACGGCAAACTGGGGCGATCTGCTTCCAATTTGAGATCGGCACGCGCCGCGATGTCGAACGCGGTGAACTGGTGGCCATCCCGTTGAGTGATCCCGAGCTCAGCCGGGGCAATCTCGTGCTGGGATGCCGCACCGGCCGGAAGCTGTCGCTGCCTGCGCTCAGCTTTAGTGAAGCCCTGAAACAGCGGCTCGGCCGCCTCTAGCTGCAAAACCATCATGGTCCGCATGCAGTGAACGCATGGCGCGTGCGCCCTATCCGTTCGTCCTGTCAGTAATCGCAGCCGTTTAGGCAGTACCGCACACAATTTGTGTGCACGTCGATCAACTAATTGTTCTATCGGCAGACCAGCCTTGTCGCTCAGTGTGTTCGTAAGTGAACACTTAGCAAGGCGAGGGTGCCGCGTGCGAGCCGAAATCCATAGATTGTCGATGGCCCATCCGGGAGACGTCTCCGCGCTCGCGAGTCTGCTCCAGAGCCGCGCCGTCCATGCGCGATCCATCTGCGCCATAATCGGCAAGACCGAGGGCAATGGCGGCGTCAACGACTTCACCCGTGGCTACTTTACCGACCGGCTGATGACGCTGCTCGAGCGCTATCTCAACGAACCGGCGACCATGCTGGCAAAGCGCATCCCTTGCGTGTTGTCCGGCGGCACCGAGGGTGTGTTGTCGCCCCACTATACCGTGCTTTGCCGGGTAGACGCGGATGGGCCTGGCTCCATACCGGCGCTAGCGATCGGTACGGCGTTTTCCGAACCCACCGAGCATGCGCTTATCGGTACCAAGGCACATGCCCAGAGCATCGCTGCGGCCGTCCGTGCGGCTGTCGCAGATGCCGGAATCGAAGCCATGGACGACGTCCATTTCGTCCAGGTCAAAACTCCCTGCCTTACCTCGGCGCGGCTGGCAGCGCTGCAGGCGACAGGCGTGCCGCTCAAGGCCAGTTCGGCCGGACAATCCATGGCCAGGGCCCGCGCAGCCGGAGCTATGGGCGTCGCCGTCGGGCTGGGCGAGATGAATCTCGATGCAATCAATGACGATATGATGCTGGGCGACTTCGCCGCCTATTGCAGCCGCGCCAGCATTTCCTCCGGCGTCGAGGTGGATTGCAACGAAGTGGTTGTGCTCGGGAATTCGCGGCGTTGGACCGGTCCGCTCACAGTGGCGCACCGGCCCATGCAGGATGCTATCGATCTCGATGCCATCCACGACGTGCTGGGAGACCTTGGTCTCCCGCCCAGCAGACAAGTTGGTGCGTTGCATCGCGACCGTATCCGCTGCGTCCTTGTCAAAGCCGAACCGGACCGTCGCGGCGCCATTCGTGGGCAGCGACATACCATGCTTAACGACATCGACATCGATCCGCAGCGTCACATTCGCGGTGCGGTGGGCGGGCTTGTCGCCGGCGTGATCGGAGATACCCGCATTTTCGTGTCGGGCGGTGCCGAACATCAAGGGCCCGATGGCGGTGGTTTGATCGCCGTAATCGCCGAGCGCGCGGCCCAACAAGAACTGACGGGAGAATGAGCATGCGGATCGCAATCGTCGGGGCAGGCGTGGCCGGAGCCATCATGGCACGGGGCCTTGCGCAACTCCCGGGGCTCGACGTCACCTGTCTCGAACGCGTGGCCCCCGACGATCAGGCTGAAGCCGGCACCGGGCTCAACATCGGGCCAAACGCCGTTGGCGCCTTGAGCCGGGTCGATGCCGAACTGGCTAATGCAATCACCGCTGCGGCGCTGCCCTGGGACACCTGGCGAGTGACGCTGACCGACGGCACCGAGCTCATGAACATCAGGATGCGCGATGTGGCGCCGAGCGCAGGTTGGCGCCTGCGCTGGTCCGAGCTCTACCGCGTGCTGCGCCAGGGCGCCGATGGCCTTATACGCTATGGCGCCGACATCACCGATATGGGTCCGACGGGCGACGGCAGTGGTCGCACCTTCCTGCGCTGGACTGACGCGACTGGCGCGCATGCCCTCGACGACATCGACTTGCTGATCGGCGTCGATGGCCGATTTTCCAAGGTCCGGCAGCGATTCGCCGGTGACGCCAAGGCCAGGCAGGTTGGCGTCGCCATCTTCCGCACCCTGCTGGCGGACACCAGCGAGGGCGTGATCAACGATTACGAGCAGTGGTTCAATCGCGACAATCGCCTGCTCGGCTTCCGCGTGCCGCCGGACCATATCTATATTTCAGGCACGTTCCCGATCTCGGTGGGTGGCGACATCACCGATGCGCACAAGGCGCGCGAGGCGTTGCGGGAGGCTTACACGCCGTCCGACGGGACGCTCAGTGAGCAGGGCCAGTGGCTGGTCGAGGCGGTATGCAACCCAACGACCAATCTCCATTGGGCGCGCTTACAGGAATCGGAAGTGCGCATTTTCGAGCCAGACTCCGACGTGCTTTATCTGGGCGACAGTTCGCACGGTATGGTGCCTACTCTTGGGCAAGGCGCGACGCAGGCCATCGAAGGGTCATGCACGGCGCTCATGGTGATCCGAGACCTAGTTGCCGCAGGCAATTTCGATCCTCGCGAATGGCTGGGCGCCGTTTCCGACGCGCGCGCCGCCCGCATCCGCTTTGTCATGAATTTTTCGCTCGAAGCCAGTGACACGCTCCTCGCCGGATCGGACCCGGTTGCCGGAACGCTGAAAAAGACTGAGCCGGCATTCCAGTCCAAGCTCAAGCAACTCTACCACGATTTCGACGCCACCTGGCCGCTGCAAGGCCAGGAGCGCGCCGCACAATAATCGGCGACGCTTTGCCGAGACAAAAAGAAAACAGGGAACAAAAATGATCACTAACCGCCGCAGCGCAATACTTCTGGCAGCAACCTGCCTCACGCTAGCTGGTATGGGGACTGCCGCCGCCCAGGACCTCGACAAGGTCCGGGTCGGGGTTTTCCCGTCGAGCTCCGCTCTTCCTTATTACATCGCGCTCGACCGCGGCTATTTTGCTGGCCAGGGCATTGAGGTCGAAACCGTCATCCTTAGCACCCACCCACTGATCATTCAGTCGCTGGTAACCGGCGACATCGATGTGGCCTCAAACGTTGTGACCCTTGAAGGCGCCAATATCGTCGCACGCCGCCCCGATACGCTCAAATACATCGCCATCAACGGGCAGAATGCCGAGTACATCACCGAGCAGTTCGTGGTGCCCGCCGACAGCGAAGCGGAAACCCTGGCTGATCTTGAAGGCGCGCGGCTGTTCTCGGCGCCGGGTCCCGCCAATATGGGCGCTGCGATCGCCGTGCTTTCCGAGATCGGTCTCGAAGAAGGCGCCGACTACACCATGCAGGAGCAGCCGATGGGGAACCATATCGGCGCCATCCAGTCCGGCAGTTTCGAGGGCGGCTACACCCTCGAGCCGCTGGCAACCAACATGATCGCTCAGGGCATCGCCAAGCGGCTCGAGGCCGGTGTCATCTCCACCTACCTGCTCGGCGATGCCCAAGCCGAGGCCTATGCGGCAGGGGCAGCCTTCTCCAGCAGCTTCATCGGCGACAAGGCTGACGTCGCCGCGCGTTTTGCAGCGGCCTGGGCTCTGGCTGTCGAAGATGCCAACAATGATCCGAGCGCGCGCGAACTCCTCGCCGGGGACATGAACGTGCCGCCTGACCTGGTCCGTACCGTGCCGCTGGCCCATTTCGTTATGGCGAGCGATCTCACCGAAGACGACATCGCCGACTTTCAGAAGTTCGTCGATGTGGGTGTCGATCTGGGCGTCGTTCCCACCACCGTCGATGCCAGCACTCTCCTGACTTCCTACTGAAGGGACACGCCTTGGCCTCCACCGTTCTCAAGCTCGCAACCAGAAGGGAGGCGCATTCCGCGCCTCCCGCCGAAGATCCGAACCGCCACATGTGGTTTCCGCCCGGCACGCATATTACCGTGCGCGGCTTGACCAAGACGTTCGACGACGTCGTTTTGTACCAGGGCTTCGATCTCGACATTCCCAAGAGCAAGATCGTTTCGGTGTTTGGGCCCAATGGTTGCGGCAAGTCGACCCTGATCAACATGATCTCCGGCATCATGCCCTATGATGCCGGGCAGATCCTATTCGACGGCAAGACGGCGCGCGAAACCCGCATCGGCTATGTCTTCCAGAACTATCGTGAGGCGGTGTTCCCCTGGTTGCGGGCGATCGACAACATTCGCTATCCGCTACAATTCCTCAAACTCGGCAAGGCTGAATGCGACCGGCGCGTTGAACAGCTTCTGAGCAGCTTCGACGTCAAGATCGACCTCAACCGCTACCCCTACCAGCTGTCGGGCGGCCAGCAGCAGCTCGTGTCGATCATGCGAGCGCTCGTCGTCGACCCTGAAGTGCTGTTTCTTGACGAGCCCTTTTCCGCGTTGGACTACGAAATGACCCTGTTCCTACGCTCCAAGTTGCAAAAGGTGTTGACCGAGATGCAGGTGACCACCGTGTTGGTGTCGCACGATCTCGACGAAGCGGTAGAACTGGCTGACGAAATCCTGTTGCTCACCAAGAAGCCGACCAACATTGCCGGGCGCCTCGAATTCAACGCCCTACGCCCGCGTACGGCGGAAACCACCATCACGCCCGAATTCATCGATGTGAAGACGCGCACCCTCGAAATCTTTCAGCGGGAGGTCCGCAAATGAGCACTGCCGCAAAACGCCTCGTCTATCGCATTCAGCCACTTCTCGGCGCCGCGGCCCTGGTAGTGGTCTGGTGGTTCATCAACGCCATCCAGGCCGTCGATCCGGTGTTGCTTCCATCTCCTGCCGAGAGCTGGAATGCTTTTGTCTCAGGCCTCGCCGAGGGCAGTCTGTGGGTCGACTTCTGGCGCACTATCGTGCGCACCACCGTATCCTTCGCCATCGCCACCATCATCGCCGTTCCCCTTGGCGTGTTGCTGGGATCCTCCGACAGTGTCTATCGTGGCATCGAGTTCACGATCGACTTCTTCCGCTCAACGCCGGCTTCCGCGCTTTTCCCGCTGTTTCTCGTGTTTTTCGGCACCGGCGAAGAAGCCAAGATCGCCGTCGCGGCCTTCGGTGCTGCCTTGGCCATCCTGTTCAATGTCGCCTATGGCGTGATGAACGCTCGCAAGCAGCGGCAGTTGGCGGCAAGGGTCATGGGGGCATCGGGCCTGCGTGTCCTGACCGACGTCACCATCTGGGAGTCGCTGCCGCAAACCTTTGTCGGCATGCGCTCTGGCATCTCCATTGCGCTGGTGATCGTCATCGTCGCCGAAATGTTCATCGGCTCGAGCGACGGGCTGGGCAAACGCATCATCGACTCGCAGATGATCTTCGACATGCCCGAAATGTATGCCTCGATCTTTGCCGCCGGGGCCCTGGGCTACGTGCTCAACCTGCTCTTCATGGTGATTGAACGGCGCTTCGTTCATTGGGGAGGCAAGTAGGGTCATCGAGTCATGAAGATTGGAGTTCATAAGGTCGCTATGGCGGCCCCTTCGGACACGTCTGAACTGAAGGGCCTGATCGCCTCCGGCGCCCTCGATCCTCGCGAAATCGTTGCGGTGATCGGCAAGACCGAAGGCAATGGCGGGGCCAACGACTTTACGCGAGCTCTCGCGACGCTTTCTTTTGCGCTGGCACTCGAGCCTCATCTCGGCCGCGCTAAGGAAGCGATCATGAGCGAAATTGCCTTCGTCTGGTCTGGGGGTACCGAGGGTGTATTGTCCCCGCATGCGACCGTTTTTACCCGCTCCAACGCGTCAACTATTCCTCCGGCGAGCCCGCGCTTGGCATTGGGTCTAGCTATGACCCGGGACATTGCACCAGACGAATTTGGCACGCCCGCGCATGTCATTCTTGTCGCCGACGCTGTGCGGCAGGCCCTGGCTGATGCCGACATCAAAGACCCGGCCGACGTGCACTATGTTCAGGTCAAGGGTCCATTGCTAACCCCGGCGGCAATCGCGTCCGCCAAGGCCGCCGGGCAAGCTCTGGTCACCGACGACCCCAATGGATCCAAGCCCTTTGCACGCGGCGCGATGGCGCTCGGGGTCGCCGTCGGCCTCGGCGAAGTACAGGCGGAGAAGGTTACGCCGGCAAGCATTGCCCGGGACATGAACCTTTATTCGAAGGTCGCATCTACCTCTGCCGGAGGTGAGCTCACCAAATGTGAAATCATCTTGTTCGGTAATTCTCCAAGCGCCAGCAGCGATTACAGTATCGGCCACGCAACGCTGAAAGACGCTCTTGACGCAAGCGCTGTGGGCGCGGCGGCGCGCAGCGCCAATGCCGCGGTGGAAGACATCGTCACGGTCTTTGCCAAAGCCGAAGCATCGACCATGCTGCGCGGGCGGCGGACGACGATGTATTCCGACGCCGATATCAATTACGAGCGACATGCCCGGGCTGCAGTCGGCGCGGTGATAGCCTCGGTCACCGGTGATCCGGCTATCTTTCTATCGGGCGGCACCGAGCATCAGTGCCCGCCCGGCGAGGCGCCGATTGCCGCGATTGTAAGGGCTCGTTCGTGACCCGACCGCTCTGGCAATTGCAGGCGACTGAGCTCGCCGCACGTTTCGCAGCGAGGAGCGCGACACCTCTCGAGGCGCTGCGGTCAGTCATGGACCGGTGCGCCGAAGTAAACGGTCGCCTCAATGCTGTGGTCACGTTTAACCCGGCGTCGGAAAGCGACGCCATGGCGAGCACCGCACGTTGGCAGGCTGGCCAAGCGCTGAGCCCGCTCGACGGGGTCCCAATCACCATCAAGGACAACTTGCTGGTTCAGGGTCTGCGCACGACCTGGGGCAGTCGCGCTTTTGCCGACTTCGTGCCCGACGCCGACGAAGTGCCGGTGTCCCGGCTCCGACGCGCCGGATTGGTCTTTATCGGCAAGACCAATGTGCCGGAGCTGACGCTGCAGGGCTACACCGACAACGCGCTCTTCGGCCCCACAGGAAATCCCTGGGCGCCTGACTTGACCCCGGGCGGATCGAGCGGTGGCGCAGCAGCAGCGGTGGCGGCAGGCATTGGTCCGTTGGCCTTGTGCACCGATGGCGGCGGCTCCATTCGCCGGCCGGCTGCCCATACCGGCCAATTCGGTTTCAAGCCCAGCGCTGGCGCGGTTCAGCGCGGGAAAGGCTTCCCGGCACTTCTGGGTGCTTTTGAAGTCGTAGGGCCGATCGCGCGCTCTGTGCCCGACATCGCCGCCATGATGAATATTCTGGCTCCGGCGACGGGTGATCCAAGGCACGTCGCACCATCCCGCATCCTCCACGTGAGAAGCTTCAACCACCAGCCTGTCGATCCTGAGATCGATCGCCTGGTGACCGAGGCTGCCGCTGCCCTGGCAATTCAGGGACACGTGGTCGTCACCGTGGACTCCGTCGACACCTTCATGCCGATTGACAGGATCTGGCCGGTGGTTTCCAGCAGCGGCGTCGCCCATCTTTTCGACTGCCACCCCGAGCTCGATGCCCTTGCCGGCGAGAGCATTCGCGCCATGGCCGAGACCGGTCGCGTCTGCAGCGGCGGTGACTATGCTGCGGCGCTGGCCGCGCTCGAGGATATGCGGCATGCCTTCGAAGCGCTGATCGACGGTTACGAGATGATGCTGACACCCGCCATTGCCGCCTTCTCCTGGGAGAAGGAGCAGTCGCATCCGCACAGTATTGCGGGCGTCCCGGTCGGTCCACGGGGCCATGCCCTCTTCACCGCCTTTGCCAATGCGCTAGGGCTGCCGGCGATCACCATACCTACGGCGCGCGGCGCGAGTGGCCTGCCGGCCGGCTGCCAGCTGATTGGGCAAGCAGACGGTGACCGGCAACTTCTGGCCTTCGCACAAGCGGCATCTGGAAGCCAGCCAGCCGACATGCCGACGCTATAATTCAGAGCAATACGCTCCATGTCCTCGCCCTCACCCCTGCAGCGTTTCCGTCCGGACCCGTTTTTTGTCCTGCTGGTGCTGACAGTTCTATCAGCGATGGTCCTTCCAGCGACCGACATGGTGGCGGAATGGTTGTCGCGCGCGTCCTACGCCGCAGTCGTCGTGCTTTTCTTTGTTTATGGCGCCAAACTCGATCCGCGTGCCGTGCTGGCCGGGCTAGCCAACTGGCGCCTGCAGGGGACGACGCTACTCACAACCTTCGCGCTGTTTCCAGTGATCGGTCTTGCGCTGGCAACCGCAATTGGTTCGATTCTACCAGCCAATCTGGCGCTGGGCGTGCTATTCCTTTGCCTTCTGCCTTCGACCGTCCAGTCCTGCATCGCCTTTACTTCGCTGGCTCAAGGCAATGTCGGCGGAGCCGTTTGCGCAGCAACCCTATCCAATATCGCGGCCGTCGCGTTGACTCCCTTGCTATCGGCAATACTGCTGCAGACGGGCGAGGGGCCAAGCGGGTCGGCAGTGGTCAACATCGGTGTCCAGATCTTGCTGCCGTTCGCCCTTGGTCAGATCTCGAGGCGCGTCATCGGCGCTTGGTTCGCGCAACATCCACGCCTGACGCTGGCCGTAGATCGCGGGTCCATTCTCCTCATCGTCTACACCGCATTCAGCGCGGGAATGGTTGCCGGCGTCTGGATGCGCGTCACACCTTGTGACATTGTCGTCCTCCTCGGCGCTGAGATTTTGCTGCTTGCCATCATATTAGCCGGGAGCATGCTGCTGGCGCGGAAGCTCGGTCTTGACCGCTCCGATCGCGTGGCCTTGCTGTTTTGCGGCTCGACCAAAAGCATGGCCACCGGCATTCCAGTTGCGAATATCCTTTTCATGGGACAGGCCGTCAGTCTTATCGTGCTGCCATTGCTGATCTTTCATCAACTCCAGATCTTTGTATGTGCGTCCATTGCCCACCGCCTGAGCAGACAAACCTGAGCCACTTTCTATCATGAGCACGATAGGGTGTGAGCGGCAGTGATCCTGACGTCAACTCCAACGCTTACTTCCAGCAGCAGGGAAAACGGACGCAACTTGCACGAGAGTTGGAGCCGTCCAGGCAATATCCTTCTCGTAGGTCTGAGCGTCTGCTTTCAGCGAATGAAGCACGCTTCTTGAACAGCCGGAATGGGGCGCGTTTCTGACTGGCGGCTGCCGACCCCATTCCGGAGGGGTGACCTGCGCTTTGCTTTCCCTACAGCGGACGTGTGCGCAGGTGTCGGAACCATATTGCAATGATAGCATACTTTGCGAGCCTCACCACGATTGCTGATGATCATCCTGTTCAGCGCCTGGGCCGGCACCCCTAGGCAAATGTCAGATTTTTAGCCACACTAAAATTCGCTTGACAGTATCCTCCGTAGGCACTTTGATGGATTTTAGTGGAGCTAAAATCCGACGCGGGTACGTGGTCAATGCTGCTGACAAAGGGTGACGAACAACTTCCGCTTGGCCGGCGTCTTCGCGAGCGCCGACAAGAGTTGGGCATGACCCTGAAAGAGGTCGCAGATAGAGCCGGACTCTCAGTGGGATTCATCTCGCAGGTGGAACGAGACCTAACGGCTCCTTCGCTTTCCTCGTTGGTCTCCATCTGCAAGGTCCTGAAGACCGATGTCGGCACGTATCTGCAGCAGCCCAGTCTCGAGAACAGCTATTCGCGCAATGGGATGCGCTACCCATTTGCTCTTTCCCGGGAAGAGCGCCCCATCCGCTACGAGCGCATCTCGGCCAATTTCCCCGGGCGCAAAATTCGCAGCGTTATCATGAACATACCTTCCGGGTATCGCTCGGAAGTGATCTCCCATGATGGGGAGGAAATGATGTTCGTCCTTTCGGGAGAGCTCAGCACTTCAGTGGATGGCAATCACGTGATCCTGCATGAGGGGGATTCGATCCATTTCCCATCCACCAGTCCGCATCAGGTGTGGAACAGTTCGCAACACACATCTGTCGCGCTTTGGGTGGGCACGCAGGATCTCTTCGGTGAAGACGGCAAGGAAAACTGACCCGTGCATTCGTGACCGGGCAGTCGAGACGACAACAAGGGAAACGGGAATGAGACAGTATAACAAGATTTTGGCGGCAGCGGCGCTGGCCGCCACGGCATTGACGGCGGTCACTGGTGTTGCGATGGCGCAAACCGTGCTGCGGCTGGACGAGGTGCCGGTAGGCGAGCTCGATCCTGCAAAAGCCTCGGACTACGCAGACAGCGTGCTGATGTTCAATGTCTATGACACGCTGGTGATCCCGAACCAGGGCAAGCCAGGCTATCAGCCGCACCTGGCAGAAAGCTGGGAGACCGAAGGGAACACCTTCACCTTCAAGCTGCGCCAAGGCGTGACCTTTGAGAGTGGCAATCCGCTCACCGCAGAAGACGTCGTCTTCTCCTTCGAGCGCACGAAAGCGCTCGGGCAGGGCCTCTCCTATCTCTTCGAGAAGATCGAGAGCGCCGAGGCCGTCGATGCTCAAACCGTCAAGTTCACCCTCACTGAAGCCTATGCGCCCTTCGTGGCCTCGCTGGTTCGACTGCCGATTGTCGATAGCAAACTGGTGAAAGAGAATCTCGGCGAAGGCGAAGGCGAGTTCGGCGACTGGGGCCAGGCCTACCTGTCCGCCGACAGTGCTGGCACGGGTGCCTATACCGTCAGCTCGCACAATCCGCAGTCCGAAACCGTGATGGAAAAGAACGCGAACTACTTCCTCGGCGTCCCCGATGTGGCGCCCGATACGGTTCGCTACCGCTATGGCCTTGAGGCAGCGACGGTCCGGACGCTTATCGCGCAGGGCGAGCACGACATCTCCTCGCAGTGGCTACCTCCGGAAGTGCTTGGTGCTTTGGCCAAGGAGGGGGCGCAACTCCTCACCGAACGCAGTGCCGGCGCGCTCTACATCAAGCTTAACACGACCAAGGCCCCGTTCGATGATCCGAACTGCCGCCTGGCCGTCGCCAATGCCTTCGATTACGCCTCGGCGATCAAGATGGTGGCAATCACTGCCGATGCGGCGCAGGGCAGCCCTTCCTCGGGCGCGATTCCCGTGGGCATGCTCGGCTCCAACCCTGCCGACACCGTGCTCGAGCGCAATCTCGACAAGGCCAAGGAATACCTGGCCCAATGCAAATACAACCCGGCCGACTACACCATTGACCTGTCGTGGATTGCAGAAGTGCCCGTCGAGGAGCGCTACGCGCTGCTGATGCAGGCTAATTTCGGTGAGCTCGGCTTCAAGTCCAATATCGTCAAGATGCCTTGGGCGCTTTTCTCCGAAGCGGTAACCAAGCCCGAGAATACCCCGCATGTCAGCCAGCTCTTCGTGAACGCCGTTACCGGCGATCCCGACACGCTTCTCTATGGCATGTACCATTCCTCGGCCGCTGGCACCTGGCAGTCGCCCGAATACCTGAACGACCCGCAGGTCGACCAGCTGCTTGAGGCAGGGCGCACGGCAGCAACCGAAGAGGCGCGGGTCGAGGCCTATGCAAACCTCAACGCAAGGCTGATGGAGATCGCTCCGTCGATCTACGCCTACGACCGTCAGTCGGTGTTCGCCGCAAGCAACCGTGTCAAGGTGCCGACTTTGACGGATCCGGCGAAGTTCTATGCGCTCGACGGGATGAACCTGACCTTCCGCAACATGGAAATGACTGGCCAGTAATCCGCTGGACACTGCCGGGCCGGCCCTGTGCCGGCCCGAAGACTCTGCCGAGGGCGCATCTATGTCACCAGTCATCCACCTAATCTTGAAGCGGCTCGGAACCTCGTTGCTCGTGCTGTTCGGGGTTTCCATCTTGATCTTCTTCATCGCCCGGGTGATCCCAGGCGATCCCGCTCGCATAGCGCTCGGGCCCAACGCTACAACCGAGGCCGTTCAGGCGCTGCGTGACCGCCTGCACCTCAATGAGCCGCTTGTCAGCCAATATGGCTATTTCCTGCGCGACCTATCGCAGGGCAACCTAGGCATCTCGCTCTACACCAACCGCCCCGTGACCGCTGATATCGCCCAGTTCCTGCCGGCTACATTGGAACTGATCTTCGTCGCTGGCGTGCTCATGGTGGGCATCGGCCTGCCGCTGGGCAAGCTCTCGGCACGATACCGCAACAGCTGGCTCGACAATTTGGTTCGGCTCGTCTCGCTGCTCGGCGTTTCGGCACCCAGCTTTGTCTGGGCCGTGATCCTGATGCTGCTGTTTTCCTATTTCCTGACGCTGTTCCCGATCGCGGGGCGCATCAGCGACACTTTTGTCATCCCTCCCGTAACGGGCTTTCTGCTCGTAGACACGCTGCTGGCTGGCAATATCGCTGCCTTTGGCAATGCCTTCTGGCACATTATCCTGCCCGCCTTCGCGCTGGCGCTGTCGGGCATCGGGCAGGCGGCCCGCCTGACTCGCGCCAATATGGTCGAGACTTATGACCGGCCCTATGTCGAGATGGCGCAGGCCTATGGCTTCTCGGAGCGCTCGATCGCCAACCGCTTCGCCTTCAAGCCCTCGCTTATTCCCTCGCTCACTATCATCGGCCTCGATTTTGCGGCCATGCTGGGCAGCGCCTTCCTCGTAGAGGCGGTGTTCGCCTGGCCGGGGCTGTCGCGCTATGGCGTGCAGGTGATCCTGCGCAAGGACCTCAATGCCATCATCGGCACCGTTCTTGTGATTTCTGCGATGTTTCTCATCGTCAACATCATCGTCGATTTGCTGATCGCCTTCATCAACCCCCGCATCCGTCACTCGCAGAGGACCTGATGAAGCGTACCGCAAGCATCCTTTTATCGAACCCGCTTTCTGTCGTCGGCATCCTGCTGGTTGGCGTTGTGGTAGTTTCGGCCCTCTTTGCCGAATTTCTGGCACCCTTTCCCGAACATGTCGGCGCGGTGGTGGACTTCACCAACTTCAACAAGGCGCCGGACGCGATGAACTGGTTCGGCACCGACCTTGTCGGCCGCGACCTCTTCAGCCGCATTATCTTTGCCTATCGGACCTCGCTGATCCTGGGCGTGGTGGTACTGGTCATCGCCGTTCCCATCGGCGTCACCCTTGGGCTCGTCGCGGGTTATATCGGCGGCTGGACCGAATATGTGCTGATGCGCATCACGGACGTGTTCCTGTCGATCCCGCCGCTGGTTCTTGCCATGTCGATCATGGGCGTACTCGAGCCCTCGCTCACCAATGGCATGCTGGCCGTCACCGCCATGTGGTGGCCCTGGTATACGCGGCTCGTCTACAACATCACCCGTTCCGAGCGCGAAGAGGGCTACGTGCTGGCCGCCGAGGTGCTGGGCGCCTCCAAGCTACACATAATCTTCCGTGAGATACTGCCCAATGCTCTGCCGGCGGTGATCACCAAGATGACGCTCGACCTCGGCTTCGTCATCCTGATCGCGTCCTCGCTGTCATTTCTGGGACTGGGCGTGCAGCCGCCGACCCCGGATCTTGGCTCCATGGTCGCCGAAGGCGGCAGTTATCTGCCTGACAGCTGGTGGCTCACCGTCTTCCCCGGCCTTGCCATCCTCGTCGCGGTGTTCGGCTTCAATCTGTTGGGCGATGCGCTGCGTAACATTCTGGGGGCAGATCAATGAGCCGTCCCACGCTTCTCATCGAAAATCTCAAGCTCGGCTTCAAGAGCTATGCCGGTCTTGCCCAGGTGCTGCACGGCATCTCGCTGCAGATCGCTCAGGGCGAGCGCGTGGCGCTGGTCGGGGAATCGGGCTCGGGCAAGTCGGTCACCGCACGCATTGTGCTGGGACTGTTGCAGGAACTGCGCTCCGCCCGCGTCGAAGGATGGCTGGAATTCGAGGGCAAGGACCTCAACACGCTCTCGAGGCGCGAGCGGCATTCGCTGCGCGGGACCAAGATGTCGATGATCTTCCAGGATCCCACCTCGGCGCTCAATCCGGTCTACACCATAGAGGTGCTGTTCCACGAAGTGCTCAAGCGCGCCAATCCCGGCATTTCGCGGGCTCAGGCGCGAAAGAAGGCCGCCGAGGCACTGGCACGCGTGGCCATCCATGATCCCGAGCGGGTGCTGCAGTCCTATTCCTTCCAGCTATCGGGCGGAATGAACCAGCGCATCATAATCGCCATGGCGCTGGCCAATGGACCGTCTCTGCTTATTGCCGACGAGCCGGGAACGGCGCTGGACGTGACAGTGCAAAACCAGACGCTGAAACTGATGAGCGATCTGGTGCGCGAGCAGGGCACCTCGGTGCTGTTCATCTCGCACAACCTCGGTGTCGTCCGCGAATTCGCCGACCGGGTCTACGTCATATACAAGGGCCGCATGGTCGAGACCGGGCCGACAGCCGCCCTCTTTGCCAATCCGAGCCATCCTTACACGCGGGCCCTGCTGGCCGCAGTGCCGCGGCTTACTGGCGGCGGCATCCCTGAGATCGAGGACGACTCGCAAGCCTTCTACGACCCGACGGTGGTCCACGAGACGTCGCCCAAGGTAGAGGTGTCCTCATGAGCGCGCCATTGCTGTCGCTGCGTTCGGTGTCCAAGATTTTCACGCTCGGCACCCACGAAGTGCGCGCTGTCGAGAATGTCTCCTTCGACGTGAAGCAGGGAGAATGCCTCGCGGTTGTGGGCGAGTCCGGCTCGGGCAAGTCGACCATCGCCAACATGATCCTCGGCATCTATCCACCGAGCGAAGGCGAGATATTGCTCAAGGACGTGGCGCTGCCTGCCCGGCGGACCCTCGCTCACCGCCGGTCCATCCAACTGGTACAACAGAACCCGCTCTCCTCGCTTAACCCCAAGCGCTCGATCGGAGCCTCGCTGCGCCTGGCGCTGGACGTGCATGATATCGGACCCAAATCCGGACGGGCAACGCGGGTGGGGCAGCTGCTCGAAGAGGTAGGCCTGCCTGCCGATTTCGCCCGTCGTTCGCCGGCGAGCCTGTCGGGTGGGCAGCGCCAGCGCGTCGCCATCGCCAGGGCGCTGGCCTGCGAGTCCGAAGTGGTGGTGCTCGATGAGCCGACCTCCGCGCTGGACGTGCTGGTGCAGGCGCGCGTGCTCAAGCTCCTGGACGACCTCAAGCGCAAGCGTTCCCTGACCTATGTGTTCATCACCCACGACCTGTCGGTGGTCCGCAATGTCGCCGACCGGGTCGCCGTGTTCGAGCGCGGCAAGCTGATGGAACTCAGCGACACCGAGACGATCTTCACCGCGCCCAAGAACCCCTACACGCGCAAGCTCATCGCGGCCGTTCCGGTGGTGACGCCGGAAGAAGCTGCCTTGCGCGACCGACTAACCATGGAAGCATAGTAGTGACTGACCATTCTATCATTTCGCAGGCGCTTGCCGCAAAGGGCGCGAACCCGCAAAGCGTCTATGACGCGCTGCGGGCACTGACCCAGGCGACGATCGGCGCCAAGCTCTTCACCGTCATGACCTATGACCCGGAGACGGGCGAGGCGAGCCGCGTCTTTTCGAACATGCCGGATGCCTATCCTGTCTCGGGTACCAAGCCACTCAACCCCACCCACTGGACGCAAATCGTCATCGAGGAGCATCGCAGTTTCGTCGCCAACGACTATGAGGGCGTACGGGCCGTGTTCAACGACCACGAGCTGATCCGCTCGCTCGGCTGCGAATCCGTCATCAACATTCCCATGATCACCGCAGGGGAAGTACGGGGCACCATCAACTGCCTTGACGTGGCTGGGCACTACACCGCGGAACGCGTTGCCGCCGCCGAGAGCCTCAAGCTCGCGGGCGTCGCTTGCCTGCTGTTCCAAAAGCAATTTCAGACCAAGGAGGCCAGCAATGGCTAACAAGACCATCCGAGTCGCGACGGATGTCGGCGGCACCTTCACCGACCTCGTGTGCTTCGAGACAGATCTTTCGACCGGCAAGGCAACCATCAAGACCGCCAAGTCGGATACGACCCCGCCCAATTTTGAACAAGGCGTGCTGAACGTCATCGCCAAGAGCAGTGTGAGCCCCTCCGAGATCGACTTCCTCGCCCATGGCACGACGGTGGTGATCAACGCGCTGACGGAGCGCAAGGGCGTCAAGGTCGGCCTCATCACCACGGAAGGCTTCCGCGACACGCTCGAGATCGCCCGCGGCAACCGCCCGGATTTCTTCAACCTGGACTACAGAAAGCCAAAGCCTTTCGTTGAGCGTTACCTCAGGCGCGAAGTGCCGGGCCGCATGACGTACAAGGGCGAAGAGGTCACGCAGCTGGACCTTTCCGGTCTGCCGGCGATCCTCGACGATTTCCGCAAGGACGGCGTGGAAGCGATTGCCATCAGCTTCCTCCACTCCTATGCCAATCCCGCCCATGAGCGGGCGACGCTCGAGGAGGTCAAGCGCCTCTGGCCGGAAGGATCGGTGGTGGCCTCGCACCAGATCACTCGCGAGTGGCGCGAGTACGAGCGCACGAACACGGCGGTGCTCTCGGCCTATGTGCAGCCGGCGGCGGAGCGGTATCTCAAGCGCCTCAACGAGGGGCTCAAGAACGAGGGCTTTGGCGGCAACCCCTATATCATGCAGTCGAACTGCGGCGTCGACTCGCTCGAGGCGGTGTCGCAGATACCGATCACCATGGTGGAATCTGGCCCCGCTTCCGGCTTTTGGGGCGCGGCGGAACTGGGCAAGCTGATCGGCGAGCCCGATGTGCTGGCCCTCGACATCGGCGGCACCACCGCCAAGTGCTCGCTGATCGAGGACGGCCAGGTCAAGATCATGACCGACTACTGGATCGAGCGCGACCGCACCTCGGCCGGCTACCCGATCATGGTGCCAGTGGTGGACCTGGTCGAGATCGGCAACGGTGGCGGCTCGATCGCCTGGGTGGACGGGTTCAACAAGCTCCATGTCGGGCCCCAATCGGCCGGCGCAAAGCCCGGGCCGGCCGCCTACGGCCGCGGCGGCACCAATGCCACGACGACCGACGCCAATCTCTGGCTCGGGCGTATCAATCGGGACTATTTCTGCGGCGGCGAAGTCGTTGCCGACATGCAGGCTACGCAGAAGGCCATCGAGGCCGTGGGCGAAAAGCTGGGGGTCAATGCCGACGAGGCTGCCCGCGGCATCATCCGTATCGCCAACAACAACATGGTGAATGCGCTCAAGCTCGTGTCGCTCAACCGCGGTCATGACCCGCGTGACTTCACCTTGGTGGCCTTTGGTGGCGGTGGCGCCATGCATGCGGTTGCGCTGGCCGCCGAACTGGGCGTCAAGAAGGTTGTCGTGCCCGCCGGCGCCTCGGTGTTCTCGGCGTGGGGCATGATGATGTCCGACCTGCGGCGCGACTATTTCGTCACCCGCCTCGCCGACCTCAAGGAAGGCGCCGCTGCCGGTATCGAGGCGCTGTTTGCCGAGACCGAGGCCTTGGCCCGCAGCCAGTTCGCTGCCGAGAACATCGAAGCGGGCAAGGTCAAGATGCTGCGCTACGGCAAGTTCCGCTACCAGAACCAGGAACACACCACCGAAGTGCTGATCGAGGACGGCGCCGTCAGCGACGCGCGCCTCGCCGGGATCGAAACTGCCTTCCACGAGACCTATGAGCGTGAATACACGTATCGGCTTGACGCCCCTGTCGAGATGGTCGGCATCCACCTCGTGGCCTCCGCCGAAGTCGGCAAGCTGAAGATGGCCAAGTCTGAGCCGACCGGAAACGACGCTTCGTTGGCCAAGAAGGGCGAGCGCGACGTCGACTATGCCCTCGAAGGCATCCACAAGGCCTCGATCTATGATGGCACCAGGCTCGAGCCCGGCATGACCTTCGCCGGCCCCGCCATTGTCGAGGACCCCGGCACCACCGTGGTCATCCACCCGGGCAACCGCGTGGAGATCGACGGCTACGGCAATATCCACATCCATCTGGCAGCGTAAGCGGGGCCCACATGACCAATCCCATCAACGATCCGATCACGCTCGAGATCATCCAGAACTCGCTGCAGGCCACCGCCGACGAAATGTTCGCCGCCATGCGCAAGACGGCGATGAGCTCGATCATCTACGAGGTGCTCGACATGGGCACCGGCATCCTCGATGCCAAGGGCCACCTTGCCTCCTCGGGGGCGGGCATCCCGGCCTTTATCGGCGTGCTCGACAAGGCTGTGCAGGTGATCGTCAGCAAGTACGACAAGCCCGGCGACATCGAGCCCGGCGACGTCTTCACCACGAACGACCCGTATTATGGCGGCGTGACGCACCTCAACGACATCGTCGTGGCGATGCCGGTCTTCGCCGGTGGCCGCATCATCGCCTGGACTGCCAACATCGCCCACAACTCCGACATCGGCGGCAAGTCGCCCGGCTCGCTTTCGGCCGACGCTACCGAGATCTTCCAGGAAGGCCTGCGCCTTCCGGCGATCAAGCTTGTCTCGAGGGGCGAGGCCATCCAGTCGGTCTTCGACATCATCACCGTCAACTCGCGCATGCCCGATTTCCTGCGCGGCGATATCTGGGCGGCCATCGCCTCGGTGCGCATCGGTGCGAAGCGGTTGGCCGACGTTGCCGACAAATATGGTCCCGACACCTTCGAGGCCGCCATGGCAGGCTTCATGGATTTCGGCGAGCAGGTGTCGCTGGCCGAGCTGGCAAAGCTCCCGCATGGCACGTTCGAGCTGACCGAGCCGCAGGATGATGGACGCCAGTACAACGTGAAGGTGACGATCTCGAACACCGAGTTCGTCATCGACCTGCGCGACAACCCGGACCAGGACATCGGCCCGACCAATTCCAGCCGCGACGGCGTGATGGTCTGCGCTCAGATGATCTTCAAGTCGCTGACCGATCCGCAGTCCCCGGCCAACGAGGGGTCGTTCCGCCCGATCAGGCTCCTGACGCGGGAGGGCTCGGTCTTCCACGCCAAGGAGCCCTCGGCAATCGGCTTCTATTTCGAAACCGAGGTGCGCGTCTTCGACTTGATCTGGCGCTGCCTTGCCCCGCACATCCCCGAGCGGCTGCCGGCGGGCCACTTCTCCTCGATTTGCGGCACTTTCATCGGTGGCCCGCATCCCGATACCGGCCGGCACTACACCATTGTGGAGCCGCAAATCGGCGGCTGGGGCGCAAGCCGCGGCCGGGACGGCAATAGCGCCATCTTCTCGGCCTTCCACGGCGAGACGTACAACACGCCGGCCGAGATCTCGGAGGCGCGCAACGGGCTGTTCGTCGACCGCATGGAGCTCAATCTTGAGCCGGGCGGGGAGGGCCAGTGGGTGGGCGGCCACGGGATCCGCATGGACTACCGCATCCGCTCGGACAATTCTTGGGTCACCGTCGGCTATACCCGCTCCAAGGTCCTGCCTTGGACGCTGGAAGGCGGCAATGAGGGCTCGCCCAACTACGCAGAGGTCATCCGCACCGATGGCAGCAGCGAGCGCTATTCCTTCGTCTCGGTCCTGCCCGTGGGCAAGGATGACGTCATCCGCGTCATGACAGGCACCGGCGGCGGTCTCGGCGATCCGACCAAGCGCGATCCCAAGCAAATCGAAAGCGATCTGCGCAACGGCTACATCACGCCAGAACGTGCCCGCGAAGTCTACGGAGCCTAGTCGAACTCATCGATTGCCAGGCGCGCGAGCTACAGGGAACAGCCGTCGCGAACTGAGCAACAACAAGAACCTGTAGCGGCGTAGGCGCACTCTGAACCCGCGCCGCTCACTTCAGTACACACAAGTAAGGGAGTTTATTATGGCCAAGGTCATCCACGTGGCGGCTCTGGGCGGGCCTGAACATTTGTCGATCGCGGACGTCGACGTTCGCCAACCGCGCGCCGGCGAAGTCCGGTTCAAGGTCGAGGCATTTGCGCTCAACCGCGCCGACATCCTCTACATCACCGGCGAACACTATACTGAGTTGAAACTCCCCTCGCGGGTCGGCTCGGAAGCGGCCGGCGTGGTCGACGCCGTCGGCGAAGGCGTCACCCGTTTCAAGGTCGGCGACAAGGTTTCATCCGTACCGTTCTACTCTCAGGAATCCGACTGGCATGGCGTGCAGGGCGAATATGCCATCGTCCCAGACCAGTTCCTCGCCCCTTGGCCCGAGGGGTTCTCTGCGACTGAAGCATGCTCGGTCTGGATGCAGTATCTGACCGCCTATTATGCACTGCTGAGGGTGGGCAAGCTTTCAGCGGGCAAGAGCGCAATCATCACCGCGGCGGCCAGTAGTGCGGGCGTCGGGGCGATTCAGACGGCCAAAGCCATCGGCGCGACTGTCATTGCCACGACGCGCAGTGCCAGCAAGATCGAGTTCCTGAAGAAGGTCGGGGCCGATCATGTGATCGTCACCAGATCTGGGGAGGACTTCGCCCCGATGATCCGCGAACTCACCGGCGGCAAGGGCGTCGACGTCGTGTTCGACCCCATCAGCGGCGATTTCCTCAAAGACTACATGGGCGGGCTCAACTGGGGTGCCAAGGTCATCATCTACGGCATGCTCGAAGGACTCGACATCAATATCCCGATCCTGCCGTCCATTCGCTCGAACGCCAGTGTTCATCCCTATTCGATGTTCAACCACACGATTTCCCCCGATGAGCTGAGCGAGGGCATCGACTTCGTGATGAAGAACATCCGGGACGGCAAGTTCCGCCCCGAAATCGATCGTGTGTTCCCCTTCGCCGAAACAATTGCAGCCTATCAGCACATGCAGGGCAACTCGCAGTGCGGAAAGATCGTCGTCGCGGTCACGCCTGCAGCCAATTCCAACTAATCAACCCGAGAGATTTGAAAATGGCCACCAAGCCACGCAAGATCATGTTTATGAATCCGCTCGCCTCCAGCTCCGGGGTCGATGCGATCTTCGCCGACATGGCCCGCCAGCACAAACTGCCTGGCACCGAAGTGCACATCACCTCGATGCCCGCCGATGTCGGCGGCTTCAGCCATATCGAGTTCCGTTCCTATGAGGCCATGGTCACCCGCGGGATCATCCGCGGCGTGCGTGCCGCGGCGCGCGAAGGATTCGACGCGCTCGCCATTGGCTGCTTCTACGACACGGCTCTCCATGATGCGCGTGAGGTCTCGGGGCAGATGATCATCACCGCCCCCTGCGTTGCCTCCTGCGAGATCGCCGCGAGCCTGTCGAACCGCTTCGGCATCATCGTGGGGCGGCGCAAGTGGGTGAACCAGATGCATGGCACCGTGCGCGAGCACGGCCATGAGCACCGGCTGTCGGGCTTCTATCATGTCGAGCTGGGGGTGGATGACTTCCAGAAGGATCATGCCGAAACCGGCCGGCGCCTCATCGCCGCCGGGCGCAAGGCCGTGGAAGAGGACTATGCCGAGGCCATCATCCTCGGCTGCACCATGGAAGTGGGCTTTTACCGGGAAGTAGAGGAAGCCTTGGGCGTGCCGGTGATCGACCCGTCCATCGCCGCGCTCAAGCGCGCGGAATACGCCGCCGTGCTCAAGCAGCAAAGCGGCTGGATCCCGAGTCGGAAGTGGTCGAGCGAGGCGCCTTCGGAAGCCGAAATGGCGCGCTTCGGTGGGTTCGACGACGGTGAGGCCTTCGGCAACCGCATCGTGGTCGAGGCTTAGGACGAGTAAGGCAAGGAAACCCGGGGCATCAGGAATGACCGAGAGAACCAAGAACAGGCTGGCTGCCCTGCGCAGCAAGATGGCGGAACATGGCGTCGATCTCGTCGCCCTGGGGCCCGGGTCACATATGCATTGGGTGCTGGGCTTCCACCCGCATCCCGATGAGCGTCCCTGCCTGCTGCTGGTCGGCAAGCAGAAGGAGGCATTCCTAATGCCGGTGCTCAATGCCGAAGGTTCGCGCGAGAGCACGGACATCGGCTTCCACACCTGGAGCGATGCCGAGGGGCCGAATGCCGCCTTGCGGGCGGCCCTTGCCGATATCGCTGAGGACAGCGCCGGGCATGTGGTGGTCGATGAGACCATGCGCGCCGATTTCGCCCTGCTGCTGCTCGCCCAGCTGCCGGCGGCGAAGCAGAGCTTCACCGCCGAGACGCTGGGTGCGCTGCGTATGCGCAAGGACGACAGCGAATACAAAGAGCTCAGGATGAACTCGGCTATTGCCGACGAGGCCATGCAGAAGGCCTTTGCCGCACTCAAGCCGGGCATGACGGAACGCGACGTGGCGGCGGTGGTGAAAGCGCATTTCGCCCAGGAAGCTTCGAGCCCGCTCTTTACGATCGTCGGCGCCGGCTCCAATGGCGCCTTCCCGCATCACCAGACCGGAGATCGTAAGCTGGCCGAGGGCGATGCTGTCGTCATCGATATCGGCGCGCGCAAGGGCGATTTCTCCTCTGACATCACCCGCATGGCGATCATTGGCAAGGAGCCCGAGGGCTATTCGGAAATCCATGCCATCGTCGAGCGTGCCGTGCAAGCCGCGCTCAAGGCGGCACGTCCGGGCGTTGCGGCCAAGGAGGTCGACAAGGCCGCGCGCAACGTCATCACTGAAGCGGGCTATGGCGAGTATTTCGTGCACCGCACCGGGCACGGCATGGGGCTCGAAGGCCATGAGCCGCCTTATCTCACCAGCACCTCGGACTCAGTTCTCGATGTGGGCATGGTGTTCTCGATCGAGCCCGGCATTTATCTGCCCGGCCGCTTCGGTATCAGGCTCGAGGAAATCGTGATCCTGCGCGAGGACGGGCCGGAGATCCTCTCCACCCTCCCGCGCGACGCCCATGTAGCGAAGGCCTGAGGAGGACCCATGACCCACGCAAATGATCGGTTCACGTCGGATGTCATCCAGGCTAGCCTGGTTGCCGCCGCGGACGAGATGTTCGCCGTCTTGAAGAAGACGGCGATGAGCCCGATCATTTACGAAGTGCTTGACGTCGGTACCGGCATCACCGATGCCCATGGCGAGCTGGTCAGCTCCGGCGCGGGCATCCCGACATTTGTCGGGGTGCTCGACAAGGCCGTGAAGCGCATCCTGGAACTGCATGGGCCCGAGGGCATTCGCGATGGCGATCTCTTCGTCACCAATGATCCCCAGTATGGCGGTGTCACCCATCTCAACGACGTGGTGATCGCGCTCCCGGTCTTTGCCGAGGGGGCTCTGGTTGCCTGGACTGCGTCCATCGCGCACTGGAACGATGTCGGCGGCAAGACGCCGGGGTCGATGGCGGTGGATGTGACCGAAATCTTCCAGGAAGGGCTGCGGCTGCCGGCTGTGCGCCTGTTCCGGGACGGCGAGCCGATCCGCTCCGTCTTTGATATCATCGAGGCCAATTCGCGCCTGCCCGATTTCGTGCGCGGCGATCTCTGGGCGCAAGTGGTGGCGAGCCGGCGGGCGGAGACGCGCATCAGGCAGTTGGTCGAGAGTTATGGGCTTGCGGCCTATCGCGGGGCGCTGGCGGCATTGTTCGACGAGGGCGAGGCGCGCGGGCGCAAGGGGCTGGCGGAGCTGCCCAAGGGCACTTTCACCATCACCGAGGAGCAGGACGACGCGGCCCTGTGGCAGGCGGCGATCACGATTTCTGAGGATCGGTTCACCGTCGATCTGCGGGGAAATCCGGAGCAGCGTTCGGCACCCTACAATACCAGCCGCGATGGTGCCGTGATTGCCGCGCAGATGGTGTTCAAGGCGCTGACTGACCCGACGCTCTTTGCCAATGCCGGCTCGTTCCGGGCGCTGGAGGTGATCACCGAGCCCGGCACCATCTTCCATGCGACGGGCAATGCCCCGCACGGCTATTATTTCGAGACGCGCATCCGGCTCTACGACATGCTCTGGCAGTGCCTGGCGCGCGCCATGCCTGACAGGCTGCCGGCCGGCAACTTCGCCTCGATCTGCGGCACGGTGATCGCCGGGACCCATCCTGACACGGGGCGGCGCTTTACCATGGTCGAACCGCAGATGGGAGGTTGGGGTGCGAGCAGCGAGCGCGACGGACTCGACGCTATGTACTCGGCCTGCCATGGGGAGACCTTCAACTGCCCAGTGGAGATCTGCGAGAGCCGCTACGGCATCGACGTTGCCTATAAAAGGCCCAATGAGACCGAGGAGGGGCGGGGACGCCATAGCGGCGGCAAGGGCCTAAGCCTGGTCTACCGACCGCGGGGCAGAGTAGTGCTGTCGGCGGGCTTCAGCCGCAACCGCCAGCCGGTCTGGTCGCTGCAGGGCGGCGGCTTGGGCGGCACTAATGGCTTGACAGTTAGGCGCAAGGGCGGAGTGAGCGAGGATTATGCCTTTGTCAGCGGGCTAGTGATCGAGGCAGGCGACGAGATCGTGATCCGGACGGCCAATGGTGGCGGATATCACCCGCAAAACGCTTCCTGAATCACATCCAAGAGCCAATCATGGCAATCGGAATTTAGCCCCTCGGGGGTGAGCCCTTGCAAGCCGGCCAAGTCAGCTTGGTAGACATCATCTTAATAGCGGACTGTCCGGATCCCACCCCCTTATCGCCATTGCTTCGACTTAGGCGGACCGACTGCTTTTGGGGAATCGGAGTTGCGGTCTGAACGGCAGATATGGGGCGCACTTCAGCCGGTCCGCAAATTCCACGAGCCGCAGATGGGTCGACGTTTCTTTATATGCCAGTTCGGCCCGCCCGTCACATGGTGCCCAACACGCCGATGAGGCGTTCAAATCAGCCTTGCTACCCGGGGCCAATACACCCCGTTACCTCCTCGTTTGGTGACGAAAGATCATGGTCTGATAACACTTTTCTAGACTTCCATTGATGTGTTTCCAGATTGCAATCTTTTTCACAAAGTTCGATGTGGCATGGGCAACCTTAGGTGCTTGCCCGATCCGTCTTCGCGTCTGTCAGGCGCTGAGCGAGCTGCGCAAGTTTTTCGTCGACACCCTTCATCGCCTCGGAAAGTTGGCTCTGCACCATGGAGTCCCGCTCGGTCAGCTGTGCGGATAGTTTTTCGATTTTCCGCTCCCTGACAGCTAGCTGCCCTTCGGCGGCCGACAGGGCCTTGTTCGAACGCTCAAGGTCATTGCCGAGTTCGGCAACTCGCTCTTCCAGCGCAGCGTTGGCCGCTCCTAGCGCCTCAACCTCGGCCTCGAGGTCACCAAGCATCCGGTGCAGGCGCGCAATCTGATCGCGGGTTCGCGCCGCTTCAGCTTTACTGCCCTCTGCAAAGATCTGCGCGATGACCGGCCGGACCAGATCGAGGATGCCAGCCGGAAGGTCGGTCACCGGCTGCTGCGGCTCCTGACGCAACGTTTTCATGTGCTTCAAGACTGTCGGTTTCGAGCCACCGCCGATGGCGGCAATGACGGCGTCTGCCGTGGCGCGTTGGTGGTCAAGATGGAGCTGGGCCACGGCGGCACGGACTTTTTCGAGGCTAGCGATTTCTGCGTTCATCATGAGCTCCTGATGTTTAGGGGTTTAGCATAGTATGGTTTAGAACCGTACTGTAATGCGGGGTGACGTTGTTGCTGTACCGCGACTATGCTCGGACCGGCTGGATTCAATGGAGGGTCTCTCCGCGTTGCGGGCCGAGCCGGTAGTATCGGCTGATTGTGCGTGCCCAGCCCTCGCGGACATCGGCTGCCAGCACCACGGAAGTGCTGCACGGACCGTCCGCGAGCTTTGGATGTCCCCGAACCTGTCCGACCAAGAACATGACACCCGTCGCGGTCCAGCGTGGCTCCCAGTCCGTCAACAGCGGCGCATTGGACAGATCGTCTGCACTGGGTGAGTGCCCATTGGACAGCTTCTCCCAGTCCTTCAAGGCTCTCTTCAGCGTTTTTGCGGAGACCCTTTTCATGACCAGGCCGCCTTGGCGTGTTCACGGCAACGCACGCTCCACCAGCCGAGATCCTTACGCACATACCCCTGCGCACCGCACATTTCGCAGAGGTGGCCGGAGATGTGTTCAGCCGCCGAGATGATTTCGTCGCCAAGGTCCGGCAGGTCGCCATACCAATAGAAGCGCAGCGTGCCGAACTTCTCTTTGATCTGGCTTGGTGCCCATTCTCTGGTGGATGCGATCTCATGGAGCCAAGAAAAGGTGGCGTCCAAAAGATCGGTCCAACCAGGACCGCATTCAAAGCCAACCACTGCCGTGGCGTGCTTTCGGTGAAGGGCTTGCAGGTCTCGATCCTCCGGCGGCCACCCCTTGGGATCAAAGGGCGCCGACCGGTTCCACCGCAGGCGCTGCATACGCACAATTAGCTCCACCAGCGTTTCGCGGAGGAAGGGCGGATGAGGGGAAAAGCCCGATCCGCCGATGGCATTGACGGGCCGCCCTGGCGCGATATGGGCAGTCAAAGTGTCAGGGGAGGCCCCTACGACGGCCAGGGACACCAGAGCGGGATCCTCGGCGAGACAGGCTTCGATCAAAGCCCTGGTTTCGGCGGCGATGCTCATGATGAGGCCTCCGCCAGAGACGGGGTCCCGTCATGGTCGGATGGCAGATCGGGCAGAGTGGTTTCGGGTGCATCGAGGATTTCGTGGAGACGCTCACCGGTAATGACCCGTTCGTCGATCAGGACGTCGACCAGGCGGGCAATGTCATTCTGGCGGCGGATGACGATTTCCGTGGCCCGCTTGAGAAAGCGGTTGAGTTCGATGTCGATGACCACGGCCAGCGGAACACCATTCTTGAAGTCCCGATAGTCGGTGTTCTTCGCTGTCCGCAGTGAACCATAGAGACCGAAGTCCAACATGGCCGCGCGCAACAGGGAGTTGACGCTTTCAAGGTCTGCCGCGGCCCCGGCATGGCCTCCAGAGCCCAAAGCCTCGTCGGCAGCTCGACCGCCCAGCATCATTGTGCCGGTGCGCTCAATCTGTTCTCGGGTGAGAAGACCGGTGTCGCCATCACCGGTGGTCACATAGCCGCCAATGGCGCCCATGCTCAGGATAGACACTTCCTGGACAGGCAGCCCCAGTTCAATCGCAACCACAGCGTGACCGGCCTCATGCAGGGCTACAGCACGGTCCTTGTGCGGCGATCGGCCATCGGGCGGCGCGACCAGGTCCAAAACGTCGCGCAGGACCAGAGGGCGCCCCGCTTTTTGGGCCTGTGCCAGGGCAGTTTCGCACCAGCTCTTGATGCGCGCCGGACTGGCACCAATCGCCAGCCGTGCCAGCTGGACCACTGCGGATGTCGGCAGCCTGTCCCCAAGGAAACAAGCAAACAATCGCTGACGATCCATGGCATCTGGCAAGAGGACCGGCACCCGCCGCTCCAGCCGGCCGGGACGGATGAGCGCACCATCCAGCTTTTCAAAGTGATTTGTCGCGCCGAGCAGCAGGATGGGTTTTCCCGCATGCCGAAGCTTGTCGATCTCTGTGAGAACGAAAGTGACGACGGGCGTCCACCACTGGCTATCCTTTTCATCCATGGCAGCGCGATTGGGCAGACTATCGATTTCGTCGATCAGACCGACGACCGGCGTGGTGGAAAGCGCGATCTCGTCAAAAAACCGTCGGGCCGCGCGAATGACATCACCCAGATGTCCGCCGGAACTGGCAAACCATTCGCCGACGGATGTCCGCACAAAAGTCCAATCAGCTGAGCCGGCCAGAGCTTGGGCCAATGTGGTCTTGCCCGTGCCGGGCGGACCTTCGAGACAGGCATGGACGAGGCTCGTTGACTTGAGCTTTCCCTCTTCCACCTTTTCCATGAGCTCCAGCGTCTCGAAGGCCCAGCTGGCAACCGAGCGCGTCATGGCCAGGTCCCCAAGGGTTACTGTCGGGCCGGCGCCCACGTCCTTTCGCAGAACCTTGGAAGCCCGACGCAGATTGAATACGCATTCTCGAGCCGAGAGCAGAGGGCGGATCGCCGTGACAAAATTTTTGACGCCCAGACCTTCGATATCGGCACGGTGTAGGCCCCGTACCGACTGGCCCGTCACGGCCTGGATAGTCTGCCGGACAACGGCCAGGTTCGGCGGTGGGACAGTGATGATGACATCCGCACCAACCAAAGCCTCAGGCACCAGCACGCGCTCTGGATCCGGGGAGATCAGGATGACCGTGCGCCCCCATTGCAGTTTTGCCAACTCGTGCCGGCCATTAAGGTCCTGCGATTTCCCCGGGCGCGGCAGCTCGCAATAGGCTTCGACGACCACGTTCCCATCCTGGGACGCGATGTAAGTGTCGAGCAATCGCGCGGTGGCCTCATCCTTGGTCTTGATGATGATGAGCTTCGCCGCAGCCTTGAACAGCCGGCGCAGCTTGGGCGTAAGAGCCCCGTCGAGCAGGAGCCGGCCCAAAGCCTCACCGGGACGCTCAAGTTCCCGTGGTGCTGTGGCGGGCTCGATGCCACCGGTGTTGCCGGTAGTGTCCTTGCGGGACTTCCGGTTGAGAGCGGAAAGAGACATGTGCGTTCTCCATCGGCTGCGGCCGAAGCCGCGCCTTGAACAGAAAATGGGAAAAGGGTTTGGGGTCGGGTGGCGGACGCGCGCTAAAGAGCGAGTGCGTCCATCTCACAGTCGTCCGGATTTATGGGCTGCCAGCAGGCCAGGCCGAAGCCTTTGCTGCCCGAGACGAAGTGGCCCACAGCGCTGCCGGAGGAAAAGACAACGTCGCGCATCAGGACATAGCAGCTGCCATCCTCGGCCAGCTCCAACAATCCTGAATGCAGCCATGCCGCGCGCTGGAAGGACGCATTGGCAGATGCGGATTTTACCGTGTCGATGCGCACGTCGCTGCCGCGCAGCAGCAACCAGGTCCCGTCGTCACGCTCTGCCGCCAATGCCGTCAGACCGCGATAGTTGAGTTCCATCACCCGGCCTTCGGGAATGGAATCGAAGGGACGCGGGGCTCCGAGGCGATCGGGTTCCGCGCGGGGACCAGCCAGCCGCTGGCGCACCGAACCCTCAAGGAACATGATGCCGGCCTGGCGCAGGGCCAGAACCACCTGCGCGGTGAACTGAACCAGCTGATCGTAGCGTTCGACGCTGATCGGGGCGCCGTCGGGCTGCTTGTTGACCACGCTGAAGCCGGCATCGTCCGACACATAGGCCCAAAGAATGCGCTCGAGGGCGAGCCCGTCTTCTTCACTCAAACTATTGTTCGCGTCAGTGATCACCAAGATGGTGTCAGGCAAAGCATCCATCTGTTTGCCCATGGCGATGCGGAACCCGACGTCGCCGCCAAAGCCAACATATGCTTCTGCGCCGCAGAGCTGGATATAGACACCAGGCTGCTGCAGGCCAGGGGCATATTTGAAGGCAGCACGATGCCTGCCGGCCCCACGAAGGATCCGCGGCTGCAGAGTCGACGAGGGCACCTGCACAAGGTCTGGCGGCAGCTCAGCGTCGGCATTGCCCACAAAGTCGGTCCACTGCGCAGTTGCGAGCTTGTCCTCCAGGCTTTCGCTCGAAGGCACCGGTGAAGGAGCCGCGTCAACCGGGACAGGGTCATCGGATTGGTCGGACGGCAGCCGTCGTGCCAATACCGTGTGGGCATCGACGATGCCTTCCGACAGCACCGCCAGGGCGCCGGCAGCGACCAGGGCGAAGATGGCGCTGACAGGATCGTCATGTCCGGGAAGCTCGGCAACAATGTCGCCGATACACGCCGAGCCGGTCGCATCGACCACGGACAGGATCTGCACCTGGACACTGGGCGTCAGCGTCGGGTGGCTGATCAGCCCGGGATGCGAAAGATCGGCACCGCCCGATGCGGGCAGATCAGATGTTGCGGATAGGGGGTTGCGTGCAGCCGTGCGGCCGCTAGAAGTGGCAATAGCCTTCATCTTACTGTACCTCAGTTTGATGTCGGTCAGGTCGGCAGGGTGTTGCAAGCGCCCTGTCGGCCGCCTCAAAAATAGAAGCGGTTCCAACCGTTTCGACGCCGGGATTGGCATCGTCTGAAAAGGCTGCGGGATCCATTTTCGCTTGGCAATCCCCATTCTGCGCCAGCGTGAATCGTGGTTAATTTTTGGTTTCGGGCCGCCGAACGCGTGGGGTGGAGAATAGATTAAGCGGTAGAAGGGGCGCTATTTTTTGGCTTTGCTCCGGTTCAAATCGATCAGCACCGCTCAGCGCTTGGTCAGCCTCTCCATACCTTTAGGTCTCTGCCACTGGGCATCGTCTCGTCCCGTCATCGGCCCAGTTGCTACTTACCAACCTCATGAACGCTGGCGGCGCGCCGCGGAAAATCCTCAGGTCGATCGGGTCGTCGCGCTCATTCCGGAACATTCGGCTTTGGGTGGCGAGCTGGTATTTGCCGTGCGGCGTCAGGAAGACCACAATCTCACCTTTGCCGGCATAACTGAGGTAGATGTGTTCAGCCGAGGTCGTGCACCACTTTGTGCCCAGGCCCCAGAACCGGGCTGCCGCAAAACCCTTCAGCCGCACCACTATCCACTTGCCATCGCGGTAGAGAAATTCGGATTGGCGATAGGCTTCTGCTTTAAGGCTTTCGCGTTCCCTGCGCCGGTGCGTTTCGGCAATGCGGGTTGGAATGATTGACCTCAGGTCATCCACTGTTCGGTACTGACCGATATCACGCCGCTCAACGGGCAGCCGGTCTTTGAGGTCATGGAATCGAGCAAGCGCCCGCCGGACGTCTTCCAACTGCATGAGGTCCACGCTCGTCCGAAAGCCTCTTTGGTCCCAGAGCCGGCGGCGCCATCGGGAAAGCCAGCCGTGGTAGAGGCCCTCGGAGGGGTCGAACTGGCAGATCAGCGGAAAGACACGTTTTTCGCGTCCGACCGACAGATACGGGTCCAGGTTTTCCCGGCCCGCGCGGACCCAGGTCGCCTGCAGATGGTCGATCAGAACAAAATCGGCGCGGTTGAGATTCGTAGGCATGCCGCATGGTGACTGCCGGTGGTTCCGAGGTGCCACCACCCGGATTGTGGATCCCCAGGATCACGCGCTTGACGTGGCTTTAGGAGAGGTTGCAGACCAGACTTTGCTCGGTGGAGGAACAACAGCGGAGGACAAAGGCCGAAAGCCTGGCCCACTACTGTGCGGATGATCAATGGCAATGAGTCGGGATTGTTCGCAAAAGGATCCTGAAATACAAGTGTGGAGACTTTTGAGTTGCGGACGGGCTGAACGCGCCCCATTCCGGCCGTTCAGACCAAGTTGCCGAGTTCCCGAAACCAGCCGTTTCGCGTCTTCTGTTCTAAGGCGAAGGCCGGTGGCCAGTGGAAGGTCGGTTTCGGTCGGGTTATTTACAAGCGCAGGCAGTAGAGGACCATAAGATTCGAGGCCGGAACCTTACAGCCGGCTATGGGACGCCAGATGCCGATGCATCACACCTTGGGGGACGCGTGACTGACGAACTACTTGCCGGCACACCCGAGGCGGCCGCGAAACTATGTTCCGTTATGACAACTCCCGCTCGGAACCAACGCGCTCCTACCTTCACCTTGCAACGTGTCTGAACGATTCCTAAGATTTCGGCTGAGCATGCGGCAACCCGCGAAATGGGCCTGTAGTCAGAACCGGAGCCACTGCAGACACAAATGGATAGTCAAGAGCTTAGCAAGTATGGCCATGTATTCCGTCCCGGCCTGTTTCGGCGCAGACAGGCGTTCTGGCTCAACGGTGATATCCTGCACTGGCGCAAAGGAACTAGCAGGGGACACATCGCCCTGACAGGGGTTGTGGACCTAACTTTGGTTCAAAAGGACTTCGGCAACACCTGCAGACTGATCGATCTCAACGGACGCCGCCACCATATTTCCGAAAGGCATTGGTTCGGTTGGGATGTGGACGAGCGCCATCGCTTTGGTACCAGCGAACTTCGAAGCGTCACCTTTAACTCGCTTGTCTCAGCTATTAAGCGCCGGTCATTCAAGAAGACAGCGGCCCGCTAAAGGCATTTGTAACACTCGGCGGCCAACGTAAGCGGCTCGGTGGCATCAAATACGTTCGACGGTGCTAATGCCGAACTCACCGATGTCGCCAACGTCGGCCCCGCTTGAGCCGGAATACAGTTGCCGGACGAATGGCAGGTTCGGGCGCTTCGCTGCCCACCCGAATGATGGACTTTGGGGGTCGGCACCTGCCAATCGGCAACGCGCCTCCATCCAGCCATAGAGGCTGGTCGCACAACTTTCCGGAAGCAGCCACAGTGCATGAGCAAGTGACCTTTCCACCTCCAGCGGGGCCGACAAGCCTGGACCGATCGAGGGCGCTGTGGTGAGCGCCGCCTATTAGCCAACTTTGCGCGCAGTGAACGGCGTGACTGTCTTGCACTGCATTCCGGCGATGACGGATGCGGCGGCGGCGTCGAGACCGGGAATGTTGAGGTCGTACTCAAACACAGTGCTGCCGCTGATCTGGGTGGAGCTGTCGATCTGCATGGTGTGAATGACGCTGGCGCCCGAAGACCCGCCATTGGCGGACATGCGCTCGTCGACCACGACACCGCGCCAGGTCCGCAGCCCTGTCTTGTTCCAGCGCACCATGCCTGCCGATTCCATGAACAGCTTGTCGGGATGGAACTCGCTGCCCCATTGGATCATCCTGGTCTGGCCGGACATGCCCCCGGTCGGTACCTGTCCGCTGACCATTTTGCACTGCGAAGTATCCGTCGCGCCGACGCTGATTTGCCAACGCCCGTCCTCCAGCCCGGAATTACTGGCGACGGCCAGTGGACACGAGCCATCTCCACCATATTTGCGGTCCACTTGGGCCGGTGTCAGATCCTGCCAACTGAACCCGTCATCGTCCTCGACGAGGATCATGTCGATTGCGCCCTCGCGGGTTGGAATCTTAAGCGTCGCCTCGACTTCCTCGATCGTTACCGAGCTGACCTTGCAGGTGCAGCCGGAAGACCCACAGATCGCCAACTGGACATATTGCGCCTGGGCAGACGCGACCTGCATTAAGAGCCCTGCGGCAAGGCCGAATGCCAGGACACCGCGTCTCGTGAAATTGTGCATGTGCTGGCTCCTCAATTGGACAATAGCTGGCGGAACGCTTCGGGCGTGGTGTTGCTGAGATCGATGGGATACACGGCGCCGCTCCGCTCGGGCTGAGCGGTCGATATCTGTGCGCCGGGCGGGGTCACGCTCAGCGTGTCGAGGATCATTTCGAAGACCACATCGAGCATCATGTCCTGGCCCCGCATATAGCAAAGCTGGCTGGTGCCGACTGGCTCGCAGCGGCCATTGGATTCGACCCATTGGCGGGGGGTGAGCTCGATCGTGTTGATCGTGCCAAAGCTTTCCCAGAAGAAGCTGGCGGTTGGCAGATCGCTACCGGCTCCGCCCGCTGTCTCGTAGAAATAGGGCTGGCTCACCGCCATCGGTCTGCGCAAAGAGGAGTATGGTACGCACTCGCTCCGGCGCACCAAGGCCTCACTCATCTACAAGGCAACCGGCAATCTCCGCGCCGTGCAAATCCTTCTTGGCCATACCAAGATCGAGAACACGGTCCGCTACCTGGGCGTCGATGTTGAGGACGCACTGGAACTGGCGGAGCACACAGTAGTCTGACGATCAGCGGTCCCACCGCAGGTGAGGCCGCACGAGAGGACACCGAGGGAACATCTTGGTTCGATCGCCGGAACCGGCCGGTCAGCAATCACACGATCGCGCCCTGTCCAGGAGTACATCCGGATCATCGTCGATGCGCCCCATTTTGGTCGGCGGTGCGGGACTACAAAGCTCCGCAAAGGTTTCATCAGGGCATGCTTGTCACCTGACTTACGAGCGTTCGGTAGGCCAGCAGACCCCGCGCGATCTTGGGGTCCTCTGCTCCATCGACGTGACGCCCGCTGTGGTCGGCATACCGCTCGATATCGCTTTCCCGACAAGTGCCGGTCTGAACCTCATGGACCTGTATTTGAGATGGCCCGAGGCTCGCGAGGGCATGTAGCGTCCCGGCAGGAACGTCTATGTCCGGCGTCAGCACTGACGCCAGCACCATCTTGGCCTTGTTGCCCGAATGGATCGAAGACTACTGTGAGGTCCACCCGCACTCCGGGCTCAAGTTCCGTTCACCACGCGAGTTCCTGCGCCTCAGTGCCTAAACCCAACCGCCGCCTGTCCGGTGAAAAGGGGTCCACTCCAGCGATCTCAAGGTGCCCCGGTAGTCCGTTTGTCACTAGTACTGTTTGGCTTCGGGCTCAATGAACAACGCGGGGCACGTACCTGTGCCTTATCGGCTATGCCGGCTGTCCGGTCAAAATGGGGTGCACTCCACACGCCAACGAACGATTTCGACGCAACCACATCCTAAGATGACGCTTCCGCAGTAAAGATCGACGAAAACGGCAAGCTGGCCGCGCCGATGGCTTCTGGCATTGGGCTTATGGTGCTGGAGAAGATCGGCAAGGATGGCGATCGCGCGCGTAGTCCTGCGCACACCTTTTGGCAGAGCTCGACTGGGATGAAGGAAGCGAAGACGGCACCCTCTAACTGAACGAACTGGGCGACGGCCTGCACAGCTGTCGTAATCTCGTCGACTATGTCCGCCTGCCAAGTCGATTCCACATCTCCAAGATCGGGCCAGCCCTCGTGGCTCCATATCGTGTCAGTGGAGAGGCCCTTGCCAGCTAGTGCACGCTCCAGTGCGGCGACGCCCACATCGAAATTGACCGGCGAGTTGCCCTTGTGAATGCGGTGATTGAGGACAAGTCGACCGTGCAGACGCTCTCCAAGGTAGAAGTACATGTAGTCCGATAGCTGCTTGGTGGCACCGAACATGCTCTCACCACTCGCTGCTGCCGCTATATCATTCTGCACAAAGACGGGCACGTCTATCTGTACCTCTATTTCAGCCTGGAGAGCTTTGAAAAAATCGTCTTCTGCTGCTTCCGAGCGCTGATCGTGGGGTAGGGCAAGGCCAACCCCAGCCAGACGTGGTCTAGCATTCTCGGGTACGATCTCCACGGCCCGACGTATCGTGTCCAAGAATTCCGAATGGTTTCCATCCCGCTTGTCCGGATTTGAAAGCCGCTCGTGAAAGCGGGTCTTCCCACCAAGATCCACAAGGACCACCTCGGTCCGCTTTGGCCCGACGCTTACTCCGATCGAAAACGCGCCCTCTGGGTTCAACGCGAGGGGCACGGTGGGCGGACCGACCCGGCCTTTTTGGGCTGCACCCTTAGAAACAAGCCCTTCCTGCTCTAAAGAGCGAACCAACACCGAAATTGTCTGCGCCGACAATCCCGTACGCTCACCCATTTCTACACGAGTGATTGCGTCTTTCTGCAGCAGCAAGGACAGCACCAGACGCTCATTGTAGCTGCGCACGCTCCCCGAATTGAGGCCCGTGGCGCGATCCGCGATACGCAGCGGATTGGGCGGTGCGAAGCGCATGTCAGGCATGGAAGGAAAACTCTCTCATGGTTAGTTCGACACCCCGCAGTTGCCAGCTGTTCACTTCCATCCGATTGCCTCAACTTCTCTGGCAAGCGCCGTTCCGAGCGCTTCATGCGCCACTTCATCGATGTGGAAGCCGTCCCTTGGGTCGCAGCTACAGACCGATCCGGCATCAAAGAAGTGAACTTCAAGAGAATCGGCAACGATCTCGAACTGAAGGGCAAGCTCGTGCGACTTCGCCTGCGCACCCTTAAAAATCTGCTCCCACTGCTTGATATCGTCGCGCATAGGGGGAGGAGAGACTACCATGATCTCGGGCTGTTTACCCTCGGGGCCAGGTGAGAGCTCTCTGATGTCATGGATGAGACACCCGATACCCATCGCAACCTCGGACGCTGGCTGACTGAACCGTGCTTTCAGATCGTTCGTCCCGAGCATCAGGATGATCAGATCAAGAGGCGCATGGCTCATAAGGCATGGCCTGAGATAGGTTCGGCCGTTTTTGAGGGCGCCTTCTATCGGATCATCACGGACTGTGGTTCTGCCACTTAGCCCTTCTTCGATCACATGCCAGGAGGGGCCAAGCTCCCGCGCCAGAACGCCACCCCACCTTTGCGGGAAGGGGTAGCGGCTCGTGGGTAAGCCACCAGGAACTTGGCCATGCGTATTCGAGTCACCGAAGCACAGGACGGTGTGCATGTTTCCTCCCTAGGTTGTGTGCGCTCGCTGCCCAAAGATGCCACTAGCCACTGCTCTCGAACAAGCCGAGAATTGGTCATTCACTCTGAATAACTATTGACGCATGTGGTTGCTCGTGTTCTTTATCGGCTGTGGGGGAGGTCCCGTGACATCGCTATTCATCGCCCAATCACCAGCAAATTGGTGGCCGGCGAAGCCTTGCTCGGACTTACCCCAGGCATTGTGCCGAAACGTCGGCGGGTTGCGACCGTATCGGGCGGAGCAACTGGAGGACATGCCCGATGGAGGAGAACATGATGAAACTGCATAATGCGGCGTCGCTCTGCGCATTGATGATCGCTGCCGGTCTCTCGTTTCCGGCACTGGCTCAGGACGTCGAGCTCATGAAGGGCGTGACGCCCGCCGAAGGCGACAACCCGCTCACCGAGGCTGGTGCTTTCCAAAAGGACTGCGGCTGGACTATTGGCATGAGCTACTTCGGCGTCAATGCGAATACCTGGACCGTCCAGGTGGCCCATGAAGCCGAGGCGGCAGCTGACGCAAACGACTGTATTGAAAAGTTCATTCAGCTCGATGCTGGACTGGACCAGAAGAAGCAAGTTGCGGATATCGAGGACCTGATCGCACAAGGCGTCGATGCCATTATCGTCCAGCCAGTAACGTCCACATCAGCCGATGCTTCCATTGAGAAGGCCGTCGCCGCTGGCATTCCGGTGGTGTTACACACCGGCCGAATTGAGACTGACGCTTTCACCACTGAAATTCAGGGTGGTGCCGAGCACTTCGGCAAGGTCATGGGCGACTGGCTCGTTGACACCGTCGGCAACGATGGCAGGATTTGGGTCCTTCGCGGATTGGCCGGCCACCCGGAAGATACGAACCGCTACAATGGTCTTGTTCAGGCCCTCGAAGGCACGAATGTTCAGATCATCGCCGAAGACCATGGTGACTGGCAGTACGACAAGGCCAAGAGCCTCTGCGAGACCCTCTATCTAAGCAATCCTGACGTGGATGGCATCTGGTCTTCTGGTGCCGATATGACCCGTGCTTGCGTTGACGTCTTCAAGCAGTTTGGCGCGGAGATTCCACCTATTAGCGGGGAAGGCAACAATGGCTATTTCGGCCAGTGGATCGCCGACGGATTCCAGTCGATCTCGCCTGAATATGGTCCCAATCAGGGTGCCGCAGGCGTCCGGGCTGCTGTCGCGCTGCTTGAAGGCAAGCAGCTCTACAAGAGCTACAATTACAATCCGCCGGGGCTGGATCTCGAAGCCGCCAAGCAGCTTTACCGCGATGATCTGTCGGCCAACGTTTGGTGGCCCTCCGAGCTGACAGAAGAGCAGCTGCAGGAATTCTACGGGAAATGATTTCTAGCGCCGGCCGGGGCGAACCTTCGGCCGGCGTACTCTAGGGAGGCGGCTATGGCGCTCGTGGAGATGTCAGACATCCTCAAGTCGTTCGGTGGGACCATTGCGGTGGACCGAGTGTCGTTGAAGCTTGAGGCGGGTTCGGTTCACGCTCTTATGGGCGAAAACGGTGCCGGCAAGTCGACGCTGATGAAGATCCTCGCCGGCGTGTATCGTCAGGACCTGGGCGAGATCCGCAAGGATGGCGCAAAGGTGTTTTTCTACAATCCGCGTGAGGCGCTGGCGTCGGGTATTTCGACCGTCTTCCAAGAGATGTCGCTACTGCCCAACCTGACCATTGCTGAGAATATGTTCCTGGGTCGCGAACCGATCAAACGCTTCGGCAGCATCGACTACGGCAAGATGAACAAGGCGACTGCGGATGCGCTGAGAGCTCTGTCGCTGGACCTGGATCCGGAAACGCTCGTGTCCAATCTCTCGATCGCTCAAAGGCAGTTCGTTGAGATCGCGCACGGTATAGAAGCGGACGCATCCGTATTCATCCTAGACGAGCCCACTGCCGCGCTGAATGCCGCCGATGTCGAAGTGCTCAACAAGCACATTCGTCGCCTCAAGGAACAAGGGAAGGCGATCGTCTACATTTCCCACCGCATGGAGGAAATCTTCGCCATTTGCGATACCGTAACGGTACTCAAAGATGGCCGTCTAGTGGGCACTCGCCAGATCTCCGAGATGACCCCTAAGTCGTTGATCGCGATGATGGTTGGCCGGGAACTGCAGGACCTTTTTCCTCCGCGCGGCACCCAGTCGGGTACGCCCGTCCTCGAGCTCGATCAGTTGCGCCTTACCCCCACAAGCAGACCGATTGATCTCACCGTAAGGAAAGGCGAGATCGTCGGATTGGCCGGGCTTGAGGGGCAAGGTCAGCAGCAAATTCTCCGGGCGTTGATTGGGCAATATCGGCCTCATGGAGGCAGGGCCTCAGTTAACGGCACGGACCTTCCGCTGCCGGTGCCGCAGCAATCCGGAGTGCGGAAGCTGCAGGCACTTAAGGTCGGCTTCGTACCAGAGGATCGAAAAGGCGAAGGCCTCTTTCTAGGACTGTCGATAGCTCACAACATCGCCATACGACTTCATGCGAACGGAAGCGAACTCTCCGGGGCGAAGAGTCATCGTGATGAAATCGCCTATGCTGTGTCCAGCATGTCGATTAAGGCAGCGGGGATGGGCACCGGTGTCGGAAAGCTTTCAGGCGGTAACCAGCAGAAGGTTCTGCTCGGCAGGTACCTGGCGGCGGATACCGATCTACTTCTAATTGAGGAGCCGACCAGAGGCGTCGACGTGGGCGCAAAATCTGAAATCTACGGCCTGCTTCGCAAGTTTGCAGACAACGGGGGAGCAGTCTTGGTGCTCTCCCGAGAAACGCTCGAACTGATCGGACTTTGCGACCGCCTCTATGTCGTCCACGGTTTCACTATCGTGGCCGAGATGAGGGGAGAGACGGCGACAGAACACGACATCCTTGATGCGGCGCTGTCCGCCTCCGCGGCATAGGTGACTAACATGAAGACTACGGTCAACCGCTTTTGGATCGGTGCCCAGAGCCGTCAGGGCCTGTGGCTACTGCCGCTCCTGATCGTTGCCGCGATGGTTCTGACGTTGACAGTTGGAACCAGTCAATTCCTTCGGCCAGAGAACCTGTTCAACCTTGTCGCGCAGGCTATGCCGCTGATGATAACAGCCATTGGTCAGCTGTTTGTGGTGCTCGTCGGAGGTCTCGATCTCTCGGTGGGATCGGTGATCAGCTTCACTACCGCGGTTCTTGCGATCGGCGGGCCGGGCTATCTTCTTATCCCTAGCGCAATTGCTTTGGCGGCCCTCGTCGGAGCCACGAACGGGCTTGTTATTACCCGCTTCAATGTCCATCCGATCATCGCCACCTTGGGCATGCAATACGTCCTGCTCGGCGTAACGCGCATTCTGCGCCCAACGTCGGGCGGTACAGTCCCCGAAATCGTCATCAGCTCTGTGTCCGGCAACATCCTCGGCATCCCGATGCCCATCTTTTGGGGCGCTGCCGTGATCTTCATCGCCTGGAAGCTTCTATATGGGTCTCGGTTTGGACTTCATCTGTTCGCTATTGGCGGTGGAAGCGCTGCAGGCAGCGAGGATGCGGCGCGTAATTTCGGGCTCGCGGTGAAGCGCAACATTGTGTTGGCCTATGTCGCCTCGTCCTGCTTCGCCGCCCTTGCTGGCATCTTCCTGGCCGGCCGCATTGTTTCCGGTGATCCCAATGTTGGGCTTCTTTTTGAGCTGGATGCAATCACCGCGGTGGCGATTGGCGGCACCCAGCTCTCAGGCGGAGTCGGGAGCCTGCATGGTACCGTCATTGGCGCATTAGTTCTGGCACTCCTCGCCAACGGCATGAACCTTCTCAACATTTCGCCCTTCATCCAGACCGCGATCAAGGGAGCCATTCTCCTCTTGGTCGTCGGTACACAGACCCGCAAGCGGACGGGGCTGTAAACATGATCGACAGCATATTGAACTCCCTGGGTAAGAACCAGTCGCGTCGCGGTTGGGCCGAACGCCTAATGCGGATTCCTCCAGCCTACATCGTCTTTGTTGTCCTTCTGGCCGTCCTCTGGTTCACCAGGCCGAACATGTTCAACCTGAACGTGATGGGCGTATTCTTCCGACAAGTTGCTCCCCTCGGCGTTGTGGTCCTGGGGCAGATGCTAGTCATGCGCGTCAAGAGCATCGACCTTTCTTCCGGCGGCGTCATTCTGCTCATCAACTACTTCATTTCCTCGGGGACGTTTCCTGACGCGCATCCGGCATTCTTCGTTGCTTTGGCGCTGGCTACGGGGACCGCAGTTGGGTTCTTCAACGGCTTCATGGTCGCCAAGCGGCGCGTATCGGCTGTCATTGTCACACTAGCGGTCAGCATCGTCCTTGTGGGCCTCGTTCAGTATCTCTCAAGCGGCAAGCCCCCCGGCGATGTGCCCGAATATTTCAACCATCTGTTCAATACGAGTTTTGGTCCGGTGCCAGCACCAGTACTCTTCTGGGCCGTGCTGACGGCGATCATGGCCGGTTTCATGTCCCTAACTGTTTTCGGTCGCTTTGTAACGTCCGTGGGGGAAAGCCCGGAAGCCGCCCACTTCTCTGGCGTGCCCGTCGAACGGACGGTGATGCTCGCGCATACCCTGGCTGGCTTTATCGCGGGGATCGCCGCGCTTGTTCAAACTGCTTCGATCGCCGTGGGCAGCGTGCGCGTTGGCCTAGATCTGCCCATTCTGGCCGTCGCCGCCACCATCCTGGGTGGAGTCGTGTTTGGACGGGGGGAGGGTGGAGTATGGGGGCCGTTTTTCGGTGTGCTGTCTTTCGCCCTGCTCTTCGTCGTGATGACGACGCTGGGCGTCGGCGATCCCGGCCGGCTCATCGCACAGGGCTTAATCATCATGCTTGCAGCCATTTTCTATGGCGTCGCTGCAAAACGCACCAACTGAAGAGTATGAGGAGGCATCTATGTCAGAAACGAAGTCCATTTTGTGCTTTGGCGATTCCCTTACCTGGGGCTGGATACCTGTCGACGAAGGCTCGCCGACGGTGAGGTATCCGTTCGCACAGCGATGGACTGGCGCAATGGCAACCGCGCTTGGCCAGGGCTATCAGATCATCGAAGAGGGCCTGAGCGCCCGCACGACATCTGCCGACGATCCGAACGACAACCGGTTGAACGGCAGTCAGTATCTTCCAGCGGCCTTGGCGAGCCATCTGCCGCTCGATCTGGTCATCATCCTGCTCGGCACCAACGATACCAAGCCGTTCTTTAATCGAACCCCTTACGACATCGCCTATGGCATGGCCAAGTTGGTCGGGCAGGTGCTGACAAGTGCAGGCGGCGTCGGCACACCTTATCCTGCACCGAAATGCCTTGTCATTGCTCCACCGCCGTTGACACCCATGCCCCATCCTTACTTTGAAGGCATGTTCGGCGGCGCCCATGCCAAGTCCAAGGAACTAGGCAAGGAATATGCAGCCATGGCCGACTTCATGAAGGTCGATTTCCTAGACGCTGGAACGGTCATCACCACAGACGGCTGCGACGGCATTCATTTCACGGCCCAAAACAATCTCGACCTCGGTCGCGCTGTTGCTGACAAGGTCAAGGAGATCCTCATTCGCGAACAACGCGTAGCCGCTAGAGCGGTCTCCTGACAAATTATGCAAGTACGTCCCGCGACCGCGCCATGCGACCGTAGGACCACGAGGAGACACTAATATGCCATTTCCACGTTTGCGTGGATAACTGCTCCATTCCGGCGGGATTTTTCACCTAATCTCCCATCGGCCCGTCGGGATGGTTCATAGGTTTTCCAGGATTGGCCGAAGGGTCTTCTTGCCAGAATCATGCGAAAAGCATGGGGGTCCGTCGACTTCATCGGTGAAGTCGAATGCTATTCGGTGCCGCGAGTTGACGCATGCGATGCTCGAACGACTGCACGTAGCCGGCTTGATCTCCGAAAATGCCGAGAAAGACCAGCTTCGATACCTCTACAACCAATGGCAGGTTCCAATGTATCGGCTGGACTTCAAGCCTATCCAGGTGCCACTCGAAGAACTTCGAGCAGCACAGGAAGCTGCATTGTGGAACGAGATCGGGTTTCTCGTTTGTTCGCGGGCGCACTGCTCGTCGCTTCCGCTTGCATGCCAGCTGCACTACTAGATCATAGCACAATCGGAGGTTTTCACACAGCCTCGGGTCGTGAGCCGCCGATCGGAAACGCGCCCCATTCCGGCCGCTCAGGTAGCTCTGGCGATTTCCCGAAAGCTGCCGTCGCCAAAACGTACGGCAGACGGCTCAAACGGGGTGGTGAGGGGACAGTCTGCATTTACTGATTGCTGCAGCCAAAAGCGGCCGCGATTAACCGCACTCTCCCTGTTGCGGTTATCGTCTTCTCGAAGCGAGGGAGAGGGACGATGCCCGGACTCTATGACGATGCTGACCTTTACGATCTCGTCTCACCCAGAGATGAATCAATGGAACGCTTTTACGTCGACATCGCCGGCGGACCTGGCAGGACAGTGTTGGAACTGGCATGTGGATCAGGTCGGCTCACCATTCCTCTGACCGAAAGTGGTGCGCAGACTACTGGCGCAGACTTGTCCGAAATAATGATCGAAAAGGCTGAAAGCCGCGCCCTAACCCGGGGGCTCGACGTGCATTTCGTCAAACTCGATATGCGGGACTTGGAGCTCAATGCGCTTTTCGACTGCGTCATCGTCGCCGCCAACTCTCTCCTGCACCTGCACACATCGGAGGATTTTGCGCGGGCATTCGCCGCCATTCGCCGCCACCTGGCTCCTGGCGGTCTCCTGGCCTTCGATATTTTTGTCCCGAGCGCTTACATGTTGAGCAGGCATCCCGATGAGCGCCAGCACGTTGGCAAGTTCTCGCATAGCCTGCTCGGCGAAATCTCTGTTGAAGACGATCCGCTACAACCCCATCACGCAAGTAAGTCATGCCGACTGGTACTGGTCCACCGTCACCGAACCCGAGTTTCGTCACACAAGCGTGGATATGCGGCAGATATACCCTCAGGAGTTACCACTCCTTCTTCAGCATAATGGCTTCGAGTTGCTGAGCAGATACGGGGACTTCGACAAAGTGGCATTCGATGTGGAGAACTGGCGTCAAGTCTGTCTATGCAGATAGCCTCGTATCGCCATTTGCCCAACTTCCGCTTCCGAGAATTCGCTTTGACGCTGCTTTCAGGCATTCGGGCAGCCTCGGACCGTCGTCTAATGCTCGGTCACGGGTACGACAACACCGAAGTCGGGCTGAGGCCCGGGACCGGCACTAGGGGTGCGCAATATTATTTCAACCCGTCCGAGCAATGAAGGAACCTGAACTTGGCGGCACCGGCGGATCGCCGTGGTGTCGCCACCGTGCGGGCAATGCCCCCCTCATTGTCGCTTGACGAAATTGAGAGCGTCCGGAATTGCTTTGATAGCAAAGAACCGTCGGCTAGTAGATGCACTGAGCGGCGCGATATCAGGATAGGGTCAATGAGACCGGATCGAAATCGCCCAGTTGCAGCGCAAAGGTGCCAGTTGGCGAGACCTCGATGAGCGGGCATAGGGAGCCCGTGGTGACAACCATGCCGGCGCGCAGTCCGCCGAAATGGTCGAAGGGGGCGCTGGCATAGGCGATGATGGGCTCGAGTACACCGCCAAAGGGGAGTTTGGCCGGTCCAAGTTGGGTGGTGCCGGCGGTGGTTTCCAGCGTGATCAGCAGACCATCGACTTCGGGCAGGGTAGGGATGACCTGTGCCCCCGTCACATAGCCCGACGTCACCATGAAATCGGAGAGCGAGCCATACGCGCCAGCGTGCTTATATTGGTCGATACGGGTGCCGATCAGCTCTATGCCGACGATGAAATGGTCGATCGCCGCCAGCACGGCCGTCTTGCCCTGGCGCGCAATATCGGGCGTGATATCGCTTTTGAGGACGGCGGCGATCTCGATTTCGAGACCCATCATATTGCGGCCATTCAGTTGCAGCGTGCCGCCGCTTCTGGTGACCCAGCTATCGATGATCGGCGCGGCCAGGGCTGGGCCCCCGGCTGGCGCGGCGACCTTGGCCACCGAGGCGGTCTCGCCCAATTGCCGCAGCACTTCGCCCTGCACCGCCATGGCGCCGGTGGCGTCCAGCGCCTGCAAGGCGGCGGCCGGCACCGGCTTGCTCGGGTCGCGATGCGCCGCGATATAGGCTCGGGCGAACTGCCCGGTCGATTGGCTAGCCATGGCCGATCCCGATTTCCCGCTTTTGGTCATTGGCCTGATGTGCCGCTTCGATAATTCCCACAATCTGGCGGGCATACGCACCGTCAACGGGCACGGGCGCGATGCCGGCTATGGCGTCGCGCATGGCCCGCCATTCGCGCACCACCGCGTGATGCATCCAGTCGGCCTCGATCGAATCCGGCACCGGCGTCCAGACGGCGTCGCGGCCGATCGAAACGCCTTTGTCGAAATCGATGCGCAGCGTGCCGTTTTCGCAGACCAGGTCCATGGCAAAGCCGACCGCGCCGTTGCGGTAGCCGACGCTTTGCACCTGGCCGATGCCGCCATTGGCGAAGCGCAGCCCGATCAGCGCGCTGTCATCGGCCTGCTGCTCGTGAAAGAAGGTGCCGGCCAGGGCGTTGACGCCCACCACGTCCTGCCCCATCAGCCAGACCAGCCGGTCCAGCGCATGGATGCCGGCAGTCATCAGCATGCCGCCGCCTGAGGCGGTATTCTTGTGCCAGTCGCGGCGATTGCTCTCCATCCACAACTTGATCATCCAGCTCGATCCCAGCACCGGCTTGCCGATCACGCCGGAGTCGAGGACCTCCTTCGCCTTGAGACAGGGCAGGGCAAAATGCATCACATGGCCGACCATGAGCTGTACGCCCGCTTTGGCGACAGCCGCATTGATGGCGTCGCAGAGGCGGGTGGTCGGCGCCATCGGCTTTTCCAGCAGGATATGCTTGCCGGCCCCGGCCGCGCCGATCGCGATCTCTTCATGCAGGTGGTGCGGCGTGGCAATGACGACGGCATCGACTTTCGGATCAGCGAGAAGCTGGCGCCAGTCGGAATAGGCGCTGCCGCCATGCTCCTGCGCGAACTGCTCGGCGGCTGCCCGGTCTTCCCGGCAACTGGCGACGAGCTGCACGCCGTCGACCTCGGCCATTGCCTTTGCATGCACCGCGCCAAAATGTCCGGCGCCGATGATACCAATTCCAATCATGATCTTGCCTTTGTATATGCGGCATCGATGAGGGTCATCGCCGCGAGATAGTCGTTGAGGGTGATTGCCGGTGGGCGGCCGTCGCGCAGGCGCTGCAGTGTATCGGCCATGAACAGCCGATAGCGGGTGGCTGTCGGTTCGGGCGGCAACGCGCGCGTGCTCGCGTCATCCAGCGTCACGCTACTGGCATTGTCGCCTCGGTCCACTAGGGTGGCGTTCGCCGTGACCAGCCGCCATTCGAATTCGCCGCCGGGCGCCATCGAGGCATAGGTATAACCGGCCTCGACGGTGAACAGCGTGCCGGCCGCGTCGGTCAGCACCAAGAGGGCATGGTCGTCCACGGCCTCGTCATGGATGCGATTGCCGACACTGGCCGAGACCAGGGTCACCGGCCCCTGCGCCAGGCTCAATACGGCATCGACGCCGTGAATGCCCAGATTGCGCAGGGCGCCACCGCCGCCAATGGCGGGGTCGAGCAGCCAGCCCACGGCATCCTGCCGATATCGCCCCGGCGGGCCATTCACCAGCCGGAAACTGGCATGGGCGAGCCTGCCGGCGCGACCGGCTTCCTGCAATTGACGATGAGCATGGAAAATCGGCCCGAAGCGGTTGGGCAGCGGCACCCCGACAAAGCCTTTTCTTTTTGCGGCCAGTTGCGCCAGGTCCGCGATGGCCGCTGTGTTGCTGGCAGCGGGCTTTTCAAGAATCAGGGGAATGCCGGCTTCGATCAGTGCCTGCGCGCGGGCGGGCAGGGTGGTCGGATGACCCATAAGCACGACCAGGTCCGGCGCCAGGATCAGGCCGTCGCTCATATCCTCCACCGTCGGCAGGGCATGTTTCTTTCCAAAGGCAGCCGCATGGGCGGGGTTTTCGTCCCATACGCCGACCACCGACGCCCCCGCCGCGCGGGCTGCGTCCAGGTGCATTTCCGCGTGCCAATGACTGGTCCCGAACAGCGCAATCTTCATGCTTTGGCCACCTATCCAATATCGACTTGCAGGATATCCCATATGTTGCTATACAACAAGCGTTGACGGTGTTGATCTGTGCTGCCCAGAAAGCTGGAACAGATAAACGAGGACCACGATGTCGAATTTGAAAGCGATGACGCCGTTGAGCCGGGCCCCTCTCCTTCACGTCACAGTGCAGGAGAGTCTCAAGGAATATATCGAGGCCAACCAGCTCAAGGCCGGCGATCCTCTGCCGCCCGAAACTTTCCTGGCCCAGCAATTGGGCGTCGGGCGCAATTCCATGCGCGAGGCGATCAAGGCACTGGAATCGCTGGGCATCCTTGAGACGCGGCGCGGCATCGGCGTCTTCGTCAAGGAATTCTCCTTCAAGCCGCTGCTCGATAACCTGGCCTATGGCTTGCAGGACTCGCTGCGCGACGTCGAGGAATTGCGCGAAATCCGCCGTGTGCTCGAGACCGGGCTGATCGGCAAGACCATCGCCATGATCAGCGAGGCGGATCTGGCCGCTTTGCGTGATGTCACGGCGCGCATGAAGGTGCGGGCGGAGCGGCAGGAGAGCTTCGCCGAGGAGGACCAGCGCTTCCACCAATTGCTGTTCCGCTGCCAGAACAATCACATGTTGAGCGCGTTGATCGACATCTTCTGGACGGCCTTCAACAAGGCCTCCAACTTTAACGATCTCGACAACCCTGAACCGCTCGATACGTGGCGGGACCATCACGAAATCGTCGAAGCGGTCGCTCGCAAGGACGTGGAGCAGGCGCGCAAGCGCCTGGACGATCACTATCGCGGCATCCAGCAGGTCATTGCCAGGAACCGCACCGAACCATCCAAAGCCTGATCTTTCCGGGGAGGAAAACCATGCATATCAGGACGATCACGCAAGCTCTGGCCATTGGTGGCCTGCTGCTTGGTGCAACTGCACTCACCACGCCGGCCTTCGCGCAGGATGGGAAGACCATTACCGGCGGTTTCGATGTCGGTCCTGGCGGGTTCCCCAAGAACTTCAATCCGCTCGCCGCCACCGGTGGCTTTACCTGGCTCAACACCTATTTCGAGCCGCTGGTAATCTATAGTGCGGAACTGAACGCCATCGAGGGCGCTCTGGCCACCGATTACACCGTCAGCGAAGACATGCTGACCTATACCTTCAACCTGGCCGAAGAGACCTGGCACGATGGCGAGGCCTTCACCGCTGCCGACGTCAAGTTCACCCTCGACCTGATCCGCGATGCTGCCTCGGGCAGTGTCTTTACCGGTCGCCTGGGCAAGGTCGCCAATGTCGAGGCGCCCGATGATCGTACTGTCGTCGTGACGCTGTCGGAGGCCGATGGTGGCCTGCTGTCGGTGCTGGCCCAGGTCATGATCCTGCCCGAGCATGCCCTGGCTTCGGTCGCGCCCGAGAGCATCGCCACCAGCACCTGGTGGTCGACCACCCCGATCGGCACCGGCCCCTTCAAGTTCACCAAATATGTCACCGACCAGTATGTCGAACTGGCGGCCGACGAGGACTATCGTGGCGGCGCGCCCAAGGTTGACCGGCTGATCAACCGCTATTTCGAGAACCCGGCTGCCGCGGTGGCCGCGCTGCGCGCCGGTGAAATCCAGTTCACCTATGTCGAACCGGAAGATGCTGCGACCTTTGCCGGCAACGAGGCCTTCAGGGTCATCGAAGGCGACTCTTATGTGGTCAACTATATCGGCTTCAACCAGAAGGTCGATCTGTGGAAGGACGTTCGTGTCCGCCAGGCCTTCATGTATGCCATCGACCGTGCCGCGATCGTGGAAAGCCTCTATGGTGGTGCCGCCAAGCTCGCCAATTGCGGCTATGTCGCGCCCCATCTGGTGCCCGACGGTCTCAATGATTACGCCTATGATCCGGAAAAGGCCAAGGCGCTGCTCGACGAAGCCGGCTGGGCCGAGATCAACGGCGACAAGCCGATCACCTGGCTGACCTATTACGGCTCGCCCCAGGCCGCCAATGTGATGGCTGCAGTGCAGGCCATGCTGGCCCAGGTCGGCGTCAACGTCGTACCGCGCGTGGTCGACGTGCCGACCTATAACGGCACCGTCTATCAGGAGAACAACCCCGACTGGAACGAATTCCCGCTGATCTATGCGGGCCTGCAGAACGGGCCCAACCCGGCGGGGATCAATGTCGGCCTCAACAAGTCGCAATTGCCGCCAGCCGGCGCCAACATCATGCGCATCGAGTTCGACGATCTGAGCGCCGCTTTCGACGCCGCCATCGGCGAGACCGATGCCAGCCAGGTCGATGCCCGCTGGCAGGACGTCTGCAAGGTGATGAACGAGCAACTGCCCTGGGCCACCATGTGGGTCGCCAACCGCTATGGCGTGGCATCTGCCGACCTGGTCGACTTCGTCTGGACGCCGGCGCCGGCCGGTGGCCCCTTCGCCGCCCATCCTGAACTCTGGGATATCAAGTAAGCGCGGTTCTCCTCTGCGCATGGCGGCGCGGACGATCCGCGCCGCCTTCCATCCACACCGGACCTGGTCATGTTGAACTACATCGCACGCCGTATCGGCATCGGACTGTTGATGCTGGTCGCTCTCAGCGTCCTCGTCTTCGTGCTGTTGCGCCTGGCACCGGGTGATGCCATCGACGCCTATATCAATCCTGCCGCGCCGCTCTCGATGGATGAACTCGCTGCCTTGCGGGCAAGGCTCGGGCTCGACCAGCCGCTGCCGGTGCAATATTTCGGCTGGCTGCGGGCCGCCATATCAGGCGATTTCGGCTTTTCCATCCAGCGCGCCGGCGTGCCCGTGCTGCCGCTGGTCCTCGAGCGCATCGGGCCGACGGTGCTGCTGATGGGGACGGGCATGCTCCTCGCCATCGTGCTGGGCATCGCCGCCGGTATTGTCAGCGCCGTACGCCGCAATTCGGCGACCGATGTCGCCCTCTCGGTCGCCTCCTCCATCGGCATATCGAGCCCGGCCTTCCTCACCGCTTTGCTCGGCCTCTATTTCTTCTCCGTACAACTGCGCTGGGCGCCTTCGGGCGGCATGTTGACGCCGGGTGCCCCATTTTCCGTGTCCGACCTGCTGTCGCATCTCATCCTGCCGGCCTTCCTGCTCTCCATCGGCCATGCCGCGCTGATCATGCGCTATATGCGCTCATCGCTGCTCGAAGTGCTGAACCAGGACTATGTGCGCACCGCCCGCGCCAAGGGCGTCCGGGAATTCTGGGTCATCATCAAGCATGCCACGCGCAATGCGCTGCTGCCCGTGGTCACTCTGATCGGCTCGACCATCGGCATTGCAGTCGGTGGCGCTATCTTCCTCGAAAGCGTCTTCAACTGGCCGGGCATGGGCCTGCTCTTGGTCAATGCGGTCAACACCCGCGACTACCCCGTCATCATGTGCGCCACCCTGATCGTTGGCGCTTGCGTGATCGCGGTGAACCTGCTGACCGATATCACTTACGCCGCGGTCGATCCGCGCATCCAGGTGGCCTGACATGACCGATGCAGCGACCACCCCCATCGAACGGACCAAGGGTCCGACCCGCCGCTCCATCGAGCGCTTCTTCGGCAATCGCGCGGCCATGGTCGGGCTGGCGATCTTCCTGCCCATCCTTGTGGCCATCATCACCTATGACTGGTGGTGGGGCTCGGGGCCAAATGAGATCGACCTGCGCGCGCTCAACAAGGGGCCGTCGCCCGAACATTGGTTGGGCAGCGACGGCGTGGGCCGCGATGTTATGGCGCGGTTGTTGCAGGGCGGCCGGGTCTCGCTGATCGTGGCCGTCGTCTCGGTGGCGATTTCCACCGTCATCGGTTTCCTCGTCGGCTCCTTTGCCAGCTTCGGAGGTCGGGTCGCCGATGCCTCGCTCATGCGGCTGGTCGATCTCGCCATGACCCTGCCGCCGGTGATTTTCTTGCTGGTCCTCGCCTCGATTGCCGGCACCGGCATCACGCCGACGATTCTGGTGATCTCACTACTGTCCTGGCCCACTTTGTCGCGCATCGTGCGCGCGCGTCTCCTCGAACTGCGCGAGCGCGATTTCGTCGTGGCGGCGCGCGGCATGGGCGCCGGCGTGCCCCATCTGCTGTTCAAGCACGGTCTGCCCAATTGCATCGACATCCTAGTGGTCTACGCCACTCTGCAGGTCGCCAATGCCATCCTGCTCGAAGCGGGCCTGTCCTTCCTCGGACTGGGTATCGCCCCGCCCGAGGCCAGTTGGGGCAATATGCTCAACCTGGCGCGCTCCACCGTCGTGCTCGAACAATATCCCTGGCAATGGATGTTCCCCGGCGCGGCCCTGGTGCTGACCGTGCTGGCCATCAATTTCATTGGCGACGGCCTGCGCGACGCGTTCGACCCTCGCTCCGCTCTCAACTGACCCTGAAGGTTTCCGAAATGCCCTTGTTTACCGGCGTCGTCCCTCCCGTCGTAACGCCACTCAACGCCGATTTTACCGTGGACTATGCGTCCTTTACCCGGGTGCTCGAAAACCTGATCGATGCCGGTGTCCACGGCCTGTTCGTGCTAGGCTCGACCAGCGAAGTGGTGTTCCACGATTCAGAAACCCGCCAGGCCATTGTCGAACACGCCATCAAGGTTACCAATGGCCGCGTTCCGGTGTTGGTCGGTACGATCGACCCCACCACCGACCGCGTCATCAAGCATTCGCGCATCGCCAAGGCGGCCGGCGCCGCTGCCGTGGTCGTGACCGCGCCCTTCTACACGCGGACCAACCAGGCCGAGACCGCGGACCATTTCCGCTACATCAAGGATGCGGTGGACCTGCCCGTCATCGCCTATGACATTCCGGTCTGCGTGGGGCTGAAGCTCGACCGCAAGACCACGGTGACGCTGGCCAAGGAAGGCGCCATCGTTGGCCTCAAGGATTCGAGCGGCGACGACGGCAACCTGCGTTATGTGCTCGCCGACATGCAGGACGATGCCGATTTCTTCGGCATGACCGGCTCGGAAATCGTGGTTGATAGTGTGCTGGCCATGGGCGCCCACGGCGTCGTGCCTGGCCTCGCCAATGTCGACCCGCATGGCTATGTCAAATTGTGGAACCTGGTGCAGGCAGGCGACCTCGCAGGCGCGCGTGCTGAGCAGGAGCGACTCTGCAGGCTGTTCGAGATTGTCTGGATTTCGACGGCCCGCACCAGCGCGGGTTCGGCCGGTGTCGGTGCCTTCAAGACCGCGATGCGCCAACTCGGCATCATTGCCAACAACACCATGGCGCGACCGCAACGCCACCTCAATGACGAAGAGACGGCCAAGGTCGACGCCGTGCTCAAAGCCGTCGGACTACTCGGCTGACCATGGGCGCCCCGATCCTCGACATTGCTGGACTGCGGACCGTGTTCCGGATCGGCGGCGCCGACATTGCCGCCGTCGAAGACATGGAACTGACCATCGCCGCTGGTGAAACCGTGGCGTTGGTCGGCGAATCCGGGTCGGGGAAGTCGGTAACGAGCCTGTCGGTGATGGGCCTACTGCCCAGGCGCGTGGGCCGCATCGCCGCCGGCAAGGTCATGCTGTCGCGCAAGAGCGGCGAGGTCGTCGACCTTGCCGCCATGTCCGACGAAACCCTGCGCCAGATTCGGGGCAATGACATCGGCATGGTGTTCCAGGAACCCATGACCAGCCTCAACCCCGTCTATACCGTGGGCGAGCAGATCGCCGAGCCGATCCGCATCCATCTGGGCAAGCCGCATCGCGAGGCGGCGGCCGATGCCGTGCGCCTCCTGGCCGATGTCGGCATTCCCAACCCCGTCCGCCGGGCGCAGCAATATCCGCACGAGCTTTCTGGCGGTATGCGGCAGCGGGTGACCATCGCCATGGCGCTGGCTTGCGATCCGCGCATGCTGATTGCCGACGAGCCGACCACGGCGCTCGACGTGACGATCCAGGCCCAGATCCTCGATCTGTTGCAGAAGCTGCAGCGCGAGCGCGGCATGGGCATCCTGTTCGTGACGCACAATCTGGGTGTCGTGGCCGAGATCGCTGACCGGGTCGTGGTGATGTATGCCGGCCGGATCGTCGAGTCGGGGCCAGTGGCGGAGGTCTTCGCCCATCCTCGGCACCCCTATACCAAGGGCCTGCTGCGCTCGGTGCCCCGGCTGGGCCAGGCGGTCGAGCTCAAACGCGCCGGCACGCCCCTGCCCACCATTCGCGGCAATGTGCCGTCACTGCGCAACCTGCCCAAGGGCTGCGCCTTTGCCAATCGCTGCGACTACGCCATCGCCGCCTGCAGCGCCGCCATGCCGGCTTTGGTCGAGACGACGCCGACGCAGAAAAGCCGCTGCATCCGCTGGCAGGAACTCTGATGACGCAACAGCCCTATCTATCGGTCAGAAACCTCTCCAAGCATTTCAAGCCGGCCGCCTTTTCCCGGGGGGCGGTGGTCAAGGCGCTGCAGGATATTTCCTTCGACATTCCCCGCGGGCAGGTGGTCGGCCTGGTCGGCGAATCCGGCTCCGGCAAGACCACGATCGGCCGCTCGGTGCTGCGCTTGATCGAGCCGACCAGCGGCCAGGTCATGCTCGACGGCGTGGATGTCACCACGCTCTCGGGCGCGCAATTGCGCCGGCAGCGGCGCAAGATGCAGTATATCTTCCAGGACCCCTTCGCGAGCCTGTCGCCCCGCATGACCATCGGCCAGGTGCTGACCGAAGGGCTCGACATCCAGGGCATCGGCACGCGAGCCGAGCGGCGTGCCCGCGCGGAAAAGGCGCTGATGGCGGTGGAACTGCCGGTCGACGCCTTCGACCGCTACGCCCACGAATTTTCCGGCGGCCAGCGCCAGCGCATCGGCATTGCCCGGGCGTTGACGCTCGAGCCGGATTTCATCGTGGCCGACGAGCCGGTCTCGGCGCTCGACGTGTCGATCCAGGCGCAGGTCATCAACCTGCTGCGCGACCTGCAGACCCGCCTGGGCCTGACCATGCTGTTCATTTCCCATGACCTGGCGGTGGTGGAATATATCTGCGACACGGTGATCGTGCTCTATCTCGGCCGCATCATGGAAATGGCGCCCGCCGCCGATCTCTATGCCAGGCCCAGCCATCCCTATACACGGGCGCTGCTCTCGGCCATTCCCTCGCCCGATCCGGCGACGCGCCCGCAGCGGCAGATCCTGACCGGCGATATTCCGAGCCCGGCTAATCCGCCGTCGGGCTGCGTGTTCCGCACGCGTTGCCCGTTTGCCATCGGGGCCTGTGCCGGCGAGGTTCCGGCTTTGCGGGAGGTTGCGCCGGGGCATCTGCGCGCCTGCATTCGCGACGACATTCTCTGACGCCTGAAGGACAGCGATCCGTGCCGCACAATGCCCAATTCCTGACCGATCTCCAGGGTGGCCTGATCGTTTCCTGCCAGCCGGTCGATGATGGTCCGCTCGATACCATCCCCGCTATCGTCGCCTTCGCTCAGGCCGCCCGCAATGGAGGCGCCCGTGCCCTGCGCATCGAGGGTGCGGACAATGTGGCGGCCGTGGCCAGGGCCTGCGACCTGCCGATCATCGGCATTATCAAGCGCGACCTGCCGGATAGCGCGGTGCGCATCACCCCGTTCATCGATGACGTAAAGGCGCTTGCCGCGGCCGGAGCGACGGTCATCGCCGTTGATGGCACCGACCGGGTCCGTCCGGTGCCGGTGGCCGACCTGCTGGCTGCCATCCACGCCGCCGGAGCTCTTGCGATGGCCGACCTGGCGACGGAAGCGGAAGCCAGGATCGCCAGCCGGCTCGGCTTCGATATTCTGGGCACCACCATGTCGGGCTATACCGGCGGGCCGGTTCCGGCCGGGCCCGACCTCGATTTCGTGGCGGCTTGCCGCCGGCTGGGCGGTGTGGTCGTGGCGGAGGGACGCTACAATACCCCCGCCGCGGCAGCTTCGGCCATTTCAGCAGGCGCCAGTGCGGTCTGTGTCGGCTCGGCCATCACGCGCACCGAGCACGTCACCGAATGGTTCCGTATTGCCGTGGATGAGGCGGTCAGCGGCAGCAAGGCCACGGTGCTGGCGCTCGATGTCGGCGGAACCAAGACGCTGGCGGCGCTGGTCCGGAACGGGAAAATTCTCGAACGGCAGACGATAAAGACGCCGCAGGGCGTTGGGACGGATGCGTGGTTCAGCACGATCGGTTTGTTGGCTTCCAACTGGCGGGGGCGCTACGACGCGGTCGGCGCCGCCGTGACCGGTGTGGTGCAGGATGGCCATTGGTCAGCCCTCAATCCGCGCACGCTGGCCATTCCCGAGCGCACGCCGCTGGTCCAGCGGCTGACCACGCTGTTCGATGCGCCGGCCATCGCCCTAAACGATGCGCAGGCCGCGGCCTGGGGCGAGTATCGCCATGGGGCCGGGCGCGCGCGGGACATGGTATTTGTCACCGTGTCGTCGGGCATTGGCGGCGGGATCGTGTTGCAGGGCAGGCTGCTGCAGGGCGCCAATGGCCTCGCCGGCAGCCTGGGTCAGATCAGAGGTGCGCCGGCGTCGGAACGTCTCGAAGCGCGCGCTTCGGGTTTCGGCATGGTCGCGTCGGCAGCCGCTCTGGGCCATGCCGCCACGACGCATGAGATTTTTGCCGGCGTCGAAAATGGCCTGCCATGGGCCGTCGCGCTGCTCGATGAAGCTGTCGGGGATCTGGCCGTGGCCTTGGGTGACATGCAAAGATTGATCGATCCGCAGGTCGTGGTGCTGGGCGGTGGCATCGGCATGCTGCCGCAATTTCGTGATCGGCTGGTCGCAAGATTATTGCTGGAGCCCAGCCACCTGCGTCCTACGATCAGGCCGGCAGTTTTGGGCGCAGACGCTGGAATTATCGGCGTAGCCGATGTGTCTATGGCGCGCGCACATGCCGCAGCAGAAAGGCATAGCAGCTTTTAGCTCGGTTTGGACTATGCCTGAATGTCCGAAATGGGGTCGATTTCCGACGCTCCCTATGCCTTCGGCTTGATGATATAGGGTGACAGGTCCAGCCCCTCGGGCAAGCGCAACGCGGCCAGCACTTCGACTTCTTCGACCAGCAAGGTCTTCTTGCCGTAATTGTCGCCGGCGGTCTTCATCGCATGGCCGGTCTGGCGGTCGGCGGTACGGGGGTCGATCTTGGCCACCCTCATAATGTCCTTGGCCGTGTGTCGGCTCGAATGGAAGGTGGTTTCATATGGCCGGTGGATGCCCAGCTTCTCCAACCGACCGTTGAGGCGCTTGGAAGCGGCATCGGCGGGGTCCTTCACTAGTTCCCTGCCATGCCGGAAGGCGTGAGGGAACAGCCATTCATCGGCCTTACGCTTGGCGCAGAGGTCGTAGAATGCGGTCTGCTCCAGTACCTCGTGCAGCGCGAACAGGCGGCGGCTGGTTTCGTTCTTGATCTGCCGTTCGGTCTCTTCACCCTCGATGATCAGGTCCGTGGTCAAGTCCGCGACCCAGAGCGTGTCGTTGATCTTGCGGACGTCCTTGCCCTGCAAATAGATCAGTTCGCCCACGCGGGCACCCGTCAAGGTAGCCAAGAGCGGTAACCACTTGAGGTCGGGGCGCGTCTCTTGTGCCGCCGCCTTGAACCAGACGTTCAGTTCCTCGACGGTGAAGGGCACACGGACCACGGAATCGCGGGCCGTATTCGGAATGGTCGGGCTCATGTCGGCGAGTGGGGAGCGGAAGTCATGTTCTGCCGCCATGGTCTTGAAGAACATGCGAAGCGGGCTGAGATAGTTCGCTTCGATGGCCTTGCCGGTGAGCGTTGGGAAACGGCGGTCATTCAGGGTGTCGTTGTGATCGGCAGCCTGTGCACGCGTCATGCCGTGAAACGTCCGTTCCTTGGTCATATTGGCCGGTGACCGCGCCAGCACGTTGGTGAAGCTCTGGAAATCAGAGAACCGATATCGGTTAACCGGCTTGTCGCCGGCATATTCGACGAAATCGCGAATGCGGTTCGCGTCGGTCTTCACCTTCTTGTCCTGCGCGTGGTCCTTGCGGAGAGCGGTCCAAACCTCAAGCTGATCCAACAGCATGGGCTTGTCGGGGCCACCGTCCAAAACCTGCTGCACCTGTGCCGACAAGACCGCGATCTTGGCGGCAATGTCGTCGCGCTGGCTCTTCGGCAGGCTCTCCGCAGTCTTGGCGAGACCGTCGATAGCACCGCCCAGCAGTTTTAATGGCTATTCGTGTTGATTTCCGCCGAGAAGTGACCCAGGTTTTCCATTGAGAAGTGGCTCTGACTCACATTTGCTGCTGTTCGGGCCAAGGTTCGCGCTGGTTCGTAGGAGGATCAGCAGATGCAGCATGGTTTTCAGCGCGCGAGCCTTGCGCCGAGTGGTTTTGCAGTAGATGCGGTGCAGGTCTTGGCGGACAGGGTGCAAATCCTGCTTCGATCTCGCCGATCGTGGGGAGACTGCCCTGCCTGCGGAGGCCGTAGTCGGCGTGTGCAAAGTCGCTATAGGCGACGGCCAGCAGATTTGCCGCTCGGTGGACGACGGGTAGAGCTTTCGATCCTGACGCGTCGGTTTTGGTGTGATGGTGTTCTTTGCGGCCGTCGCATTTTTTGCGAACGTTTCGATGACAGCGTCTTGGGTCGGTATAGCCGGCGCACGCAACGGCTCGAGACCATCGTGCACCATCTCGGTCTGGCTTTAGGCGGCAGGCCCGCAGCCAGTTTTGCGGATCGTCTCATGATACCGGTTAGCAAAGACACACTGCTACGCGTCGTCCGCCGACGGGTCACAGACCATGATGACACGTTGACGGTGGTTGGAATCGATGACTTCGCTTTCCGGCGCGGGCAAACCTATGGGACGCTTGTCTGCGACCTCGAGCGTCGCAGGCCGGTCGTCCTGCTGCCAGATCGCGCATTGAATACCTCCCGCGCCTGGTTGGCCGAGCATCCATCCATATCAGTCGTTGCCCGAGATCGTGGAGGCGGCTATGGCGAGGCGATCGCCAGAGGCTTGCCGAATGCCCAACAGGTCGCCGACCGCTGGCACCTCATGGAGAACTCAAGCCGCGCTTTCCTCGACGCCGTCGGTAAATCCATGCGTCAGATAAGACAGGCGGTCGGCAGCAATATCGTCGACCCCAAGCTGCTGACCTATGCCGAGAGGCTGCAATACGAAGGATATCTGCGCCGGCAGGAGACTAGTGAGGCCATCAAAGAGCTGTCGAAGAAGGGAACCTCGATCCGTCAAATCGTCCTTCAGACAGGCCATAGTCGGAAGGTCGTACGCGACGTTCTGCGCGGCCAAAGGTTCGACGTGTTCCGAACAAGGCCAAGTTCTCTGGATAGCTGGCTCCCGTGGCTAAACACCCGTTGGGACGAAGGCGTCCGGAATGCTTTGGCGCTCTGGCGCGAGATGCAGGCACAGGGCTTTCCAGGACAAAGCGGTGTCGTCTCACAATGGGCGCAACGCCGGCGTCTTGCTGAAAAGGCAAATCAAAGCGGGTTGGCACGAACACCGTCTGCGCGCGTCATCGCCAGGCTGTTGACCACGGCGCGGGATGATCTGGCAAAGTCCGAAGCGATCTTGGTCGCTGCGATCGAAGTGAATGTACCCGAGCTGGTGGTGGCCCGCACAGTTATCGGCGACTTCCAGTCCATGATCCGATCCAAAACAGCGACGAAGTTGGATGACTGGTTGCAGGCGGCAAAACTCAGCCTTGTAAGCTCATTTGCCAATGGTGTCGGAAAGGACCTGGCCGCCGTCAGAAACGCGATCGTCTCGCCTTGGTCGAATGGGCAGACCGAAGGACAGATCACGCGCCTGAAGCTCGTGAAACGACAAATGTACGGGCGCGCGAAGCTCGATCTCCTGCAGGCGAGACTGATCGGAGCCCCATAGCCGAAGCTTCAGCAAAAGTGCGCCAGAGCCAAATCTCGATGGAAATAGTCCCGCCTAACGGGTCACTTCTCAGTGGCAATCAACAGGCGCGCTCCATGGTGATCCAGCAGAAGACGGTCCGACCCGTCCAGTTCCAGAGCTCGCTGCTTGCGCCGCTGCCAAACCCGCGCTCGACCTTCAGGACCTTCGAAGCACTTCCCGCTCGAGCTCGGGGACGCTTGTAGTGAATTCCTGTACGGCTTGCGAGAGAGCAGCTGAGGATTGGATTGAGTAGTGGGTCTGTCCCGGCAAAATGGCTAGTCGATGCTGATTCATTCCGGAAGAATCCCAGCCAGCATCCCGCAGACCGCCTACAAGCCTAGAAAAATACTCGACCATGTGGCTGGGCATCACCGAGTCCCAGTCACCGGATACCAGCAGCGTCGGCGCCGGAAGTCCCCGCTTCAGCGCTTCTCCGTGATCATAGCCAGCCGAGCCAGCGGCCATTCCACCCAAAGCGAGATGGAGCTTCGGCCAATTCTCCTCAGGGTTGTCGGCGACCTTTACATACATGTCATACAGGGGCGTTCCCCTCATCGGTTCGATGCTGCTTGCACCGATCGTTCGTAGCGCGGCCTGCGTGGTGTCGTGCCACCCGCCCCAAGAAAATGGCGCAGATACGATGACCAAACGTTCGACCACTTTCGGATACCGCAGCGCAACTTGCAGAGCGACTTCTCCACCCATTGAATAACCAAGGAGATTGGCCCGCTCGTATCCTATGTGGGCGATCACCGCGACGACGTCGTCGGCGAGGCTGCCGTGAGACATGGGTCGATCGAATGGAGCAGTCCGACCATGGCCCTGCAAATCTACTCCGATGACCGTGTGATGTTCCGAGAGTTGTTTGATCATATGGTCGAATGTTTCGATCATCCCAAATCCACCGTGGATGAGCAGGATCGGCCTGCCGTGGCCATAGGTTTGATAGTACACTTCGCCACCAGACACAGGCACGTAGCCGGACGATTTTGGCTTTATCATTGATAGCTCCAAATTAGCTGGCCGCCCACTTGAAGCGGCCACAGGTTTTCATGCGCTGCCGTGTCGCACATCCGTGATGCGATCGCAGTTTTCATCGACCAACCCATGTCTCGACGCTGGGTGGCGCGGGCTAGCCATGCACGGCTCCGTCAGTTTCATTTTGACCTGAGTCGCTGCTCCTGGGCGCGTGGTCATGCACGATTGACCATCTGAACCAGCGGCTCTCTCGGTGTTATTCGGAGAGCATACGCCGAGCCAAATAGAGCACCGTCGTGATGTTGCGAGTAACGCAGTTCCCGAAGTCCTCTCGTGCAATCCGTCCGAGCTCAGCTAAAACGGCTTCGCGATCTGAACGTAGGCTGACGTTGGAGTAGCTCGCATAAAGGTCCATGATCTGGGATCCGTTGAGAGTGACTGACCATGTGCTTTGATGCACCTCTATGCTGTCAAAAGCTTCAGCGGCCCTCAATGCGGAGACGCGCGCGTCTACATCCGCCCCGAACTCCAGGTGAGGATGACCTCGATTCGATGGATTGGCAGGGCCAGAGGCGAGCAGGTCTAGAGTAGCTTCATGAAAGGGATCCCGTTTGTGGGGATCACCATAGATGTTCCAGAATGGGGCCCACCAACCTCCCGGGCGGATAGCGTCGGCAATCCTCCGCAACGCCGAGCTCTCATCCAGCCAGTGGAATGCAGTAGCGCAGATGCCCAAGTCGAAAGAGAAGGGGTCCAGATCGGCGTCCTCGAAAGCACTGTTTACGACCCGAAGTGCCGGAACAGCGGCACCTTTCGAGAGAAAGGCTGCTAATCGAGGGTCGGGTTCAATTGCGACGACCGGGTTTGCGCCCAAGGCCAATAGCTGCCGAGTAGCTTTTCCAGTTCCCGCTCCGATTTCGAAGGCAGCAGTGCTGGTACCCACATCGCAACGTGATGACAGGCACTCGAATACCCACGCAGGATAATCTGGCCGCGCCCGATCATAGCCCGCGGGATCGAGGCCAAAGGCCGCCCGTCCAGCACTTTTTAAGATTTCTGAGGTGATCACCTTCTAGCTCCAAGCTCGTGTCATACGAGCTTATTCTGCGCCAAGTCCGGTGAGCACCCACTCAAATGCAAAAAAGTGACCGTTTGGTCTCATTTCCGTATTGACACGAGACCTTACAGTCACCTATCGGGTTGCACATGGATGACGTGTTCAAAGCTTTGGCTGACCCTACCCGCCGGGCATTGCTCGACGCTTTGCAAGAACGAGATGGGCAGAGCCTAAGCGCCTTGGAAGCAGCTCACGGAATGTCTCGATTTGGAGTGGCCAAGCACCTCAGGGTGCTGGAGGCCGCCGGACTCGTGGTTGCGCGGAAACACGGTCGCGAACGCCTTCATTTCCTGAATACCCTCCCCATCGCGCAGATTTACGACCGCTGGGTATCGAGGTTCGCAGCCCCATGGGCGGAGGCGCTTGTCCATTTAAAATCGGAGCTGGAGACGACTGTGCAAAAGGTATTCGAAATCTACATCAAGGCCTCTCCAGAGAGGATTTGGTTCGCGCTGACCGATCCCGACGAAAGGGCCAAGTATCAGTTTGGCCTTCTTTTTTCGCCTGAGTTCCGCGCAGGCGAGCCTTACACGGCGGCAGGAGGCGGTCGGACCATAGTCTCTGGCGAGACGCTGGAATATGACCCCCCAAAGCGGCTCGTTCAGTCCTACAACGCACACTGGACTCCAGGAGTCGCAGCATACGCACCTTCCAAAGTTACTCTTGAGATCGAGCCGATCGGCGACTCCTGCAGGCTCACCGTTGTCCACGACATGCTGCCGGAAGGTGCCAATCCGGAGCTCTATGGAGGGTGGCCCATGATCCTGTCTGGTCTCAAGACCTTGGTTGAAACTGGAGAGCTTCTGACAACGCCGGGATCTATCCGCTGGGGCCATGGCGAGAACGCTCCATGAGCAGCAAAGCGATGTCGAAGCTTAGTAGCCGCCCTATTATCTTCATCTCAGCTGGCCTGGTGCTTGCGGCTCTTGCCATTCCGCCAATCGCCGTGGGCGCAATTCTGTGGCCGGCGAGCGAAGCAATTTTGCGACCGTCTGGGCCAGGTGGCGTAGGTGAGATAGGTAGCTGCTCACAACTAGCAATGCAGGCATGGGGCACGGATTGCGGGCGCTTGAGCGCGCGAACGGACATTGAAAAACTCCCGTGGGAGGTCCAGTCGGACAACGAGTACATGCTCAGCGGCTGGATACTTCGCTCCAACGCTCAGGACGAGTACCGAAAGGTGCTGCTTTATGTACCTGGTGGCGGCAGCGACCGAAGGGAAGCCAGTCGGTACGTCGATCTGGCACACAGCCTCGGATTCGACTTGGCCTCCTTCGACCCGGTTTGCCACGGAATCTCGCCGTGTATTGGAGGCGGAGTGTCGTACGGCGATAAAGAGTCGGTGGATGTCAGATCTGCGGTCCGGCAGCTGACTGCGAGCTACCGGCATGTCGTTGTGATGGGAAGCTCTGTCGGCGCTTTGTCCATTTTGAGGGCCTTGCCGTCGACGCACGGTGTTGATGGCGTCATTCTCGAAAACCCCATGGAGAGCCTGTATCAGTTGCTTCGGGATGCTCGCGAGTCGGAGGGGCTACCCGATTGGATGGTGGCTAGCCTTGCGGGTGTAGCGCAACTGCGCGCCGGGTCGTCCGCAGCTCCGTCGGCAGTTGAAGCTCTAAGGATGGCCGACCTTCCACCTTTGCTGTTCATCCACAGTAAGTCCGATCAACTGGTTCCATTCGACCACACTGTTCGCTTGGCGGCCGAGGTAAGGGGAGAGGTTGAGGTCTGGCTGCCCGAGCAAGGGGATCACGGCCAGGTTTGGAACGCTAACCCACTGAAGTTCGAAGGTCGAGTACGTCGTTTCCTTACGCACCTGAACTGAAGACCCCGTGCGGGAGGCTCTCAGCCTTAACCCGCCCCTCCCTGAACACCCCTGAACCGCCAAAGATCCCAGGTAAGACCATGACTGCTCACAAGCTCAAACTCTTGAAGTCTGACATCCTGCTTGGTGAATGTCCCAGATGGCATGAGGGGCGCTTGTGGTTCGCAGATTGGGTCGGACAGGCGATCCTTGCGGTGGACGAGAGCGGAGACAGCGAAGTCCAGCTGAACCTTGCTTCGCTACCGATCTCCTTCGATTGGCTGCCGGATGGCACGTTCGTGGTCGTCAATGCCACGGCCAAGAAGCTGCAAAAGTTGAACAGCGGCGCCCTCGAAGATTTCGTGGACTTGGGTGGAGCTGAACACCGTTACAACGAAATCGTCGTGGACGGCGCAGGCCGCATCTACCTCAACAACGTGAACTTCGAATTCCCCGGTGGTGATTTTCGCCCTGGCTTCATCGCGCTCGTCCACCCAGATGGGTCAGTCGTTCGGCAAGTAGGCGACTTGGCCTTCCCGAACGGCATGGTCGTCACACCTGATGGCGGCACCCTCATCTGTGCCGAGTCGTTCAACGGGAGACTCACGGCGTTTGACATCGAGAGCGATGGCGCCCTGAGCAACCCGCGCCTGTGGGCGCAACTCAAGGGCCAAGGCGGCGACGGGATGTGCATGGATGCGGAGGGAGCTTTGTGGATCGCTGCAGGTGCTCGGTGCGTCCGAGTCGCCGAAGGAGGGCAAGTTCTGGACGAGGTTCCCTTAGACCGCATGGCTTTCGCCTGCATGCTAGGAGGGCATGATGGTCGGACCCTGTTCATTTGTGCCAACGAGTGGACCGGATCAGTGAACGTTACTGCTCGTACCGGCAGGCTATATTCCACAACAGTCAGCGTTCCTCACGCCGGCTATCCGCGCTCAGCTTAGGCCCTAAGCATTGCCGCTGCAGATGGGTTGACGAGAGCCGGCACGCGAAAGTGGCAGAGAACAGTACAGTTCTGTCATTTCTGCCACGCCATGAATGTTGTATTTTCCTGCCAGATCAAAGGAGCCAATACATGACCGAAATTGCACGATCGACACCCGAGGAAACAAGCTCGTCACTGAACTCACTTGAACGATGGGCAAAAACGTTGCAGTGGTGGCCCTCAGGCAGGAGCCGTAGCGGCTGGCGTATTCGCTTTTGACCTCGCTCAAGGTCGAGATCTGGCGCCGGTAGTTACGGCATCCGCGCTTATTTATCTTGGCGCTGCGGCTCTGCAGAAGAAGAGTTCGTCGTGGCCTCTATTCTTTGCAAGCTTGCTTCTTGGCGGGCTGGGGTCATTCTTGTTTGACCTCAATGCGGCATGGGTGCTGATCATTCTTAGTGGCCCGCTTCTCGCTTATGGTGTCGTGAAAGGCGTGTTCATCCGCCCCATGAGCGGACTGCCGCTTCAGACCATCGGAATGCTGACCTTTAGTGCGGCGGCTCTGGTCGCGTTGGCCGTTGAGCCCAAGGTGGGCGCCCTTCTAGTAGCTGTGGCTCTCTTTGCCCACGCGGCGTGGGACGTTTACCACCATCGGGTGAACAGGGTCGTATCTCGGTCGCTCTCCGAGTTCTGCTTCGTTCTGGACACCGCGCTTGGCATAATCATCCTGGTCACGATTGCATAGCCATTGGTGAGTAGACAGGGATGGATGTGCCGCGCCTAGAGACGGACAGATTGGTGCTACGTGCCCATTGTCCAGCCGACTTCCATGAGTGCTTGCGCCTGTGGAGCAATGAAAATGTGACGAAGTACATCACGGGCCGCCCCTCTACGTCTGAGGAGGTCTGGGGTCGCATCCTTCGTTACTCCGGCCACTGGGAGCTGCTTGGCTACGGGTACTTCCTTGTTGAGGACAAGTTCAACCAAGCACTAGTGGGTGAAGTGGGTATAGCCCATTACCATAGGGACGCGTTGACGTCGTTCGGTGAGCCCCCGGAAGCCGGTTGGGCTTTGCTGCCGCGGTACCAGGGCTTAGGTCTCGCGCGTGAGGCTCTTACTACAGTCCTGTCATGGGCGGAGAAGAAGGGCCTGCGGAAGACGACCTGTCGCATAGACCCTCGAAATCTCGCCTCGATCAAATTGGCAAAACGATTGGGATACGAGAAATACGACGAGGTCACAGTAGGTGACCTCCAGTCGGTGCTTCTTCAGCGCGGGTAGGGATGAATAGTGCTGGCTTGAATGAATGCGATCGATTGAAATGAACCGCACCGGGTTTGCCGGAGGCTCCAACTCCTGAGTAGGATGGAGCATGACGAGCAAGACGACGAACAAGTTTTCAGTTGAGGTCCGGACCCGTGCGGTGCGGATGGTTCAAGAGCATGGCGGGGAGTACCCGTCCCGCTGGGCAGCGGTGGTGTCGGTTGCCGGCAAGATCGGCTGCTCGGCCCATACCCTCAACGAGTGGGTGAAGAAGGCCGAGGTCGACAGCGGCAAGCGGGCTGGCGTGACCACGGATATGGCCGAGAAGCTCAGGTCCCTGGAACGGGAGAACCGGGAGCTGCGTCAGGCCAACGAGATCCTGCGCAAAGCCTCCGCATATTTCGCCCAGGCGGAGCTCGACCGCCCGTTCAAGCGATGATCGCCTTCATTGATGAGCACCGGGATGCTTATGGGGTCGAGCCGATCTGCAGGGTTCTGCCGATCGCCCCATCCAGCTACCACGAACGCGTTGCCCAGCGCCGCGATCCTGTCCGGCGGTCTGCCCGATCCCGGCGTGATGAGACCCTCAAGCCTGAGGTCCTGCGGGTCTTTGCCGAGAACTTCGGCGTCTACGGCGTGCGTAAGGTCTGGCGGCAGATGAAGCGGGAGGGGTATGACGTTGCCAGATGCAGCGTCGAGCGCCTGATGCGCGATCTGGGCCTGCAGGGCGTGGTCCGTGGCAAGCCAGTGCGCACCACGATCAGCGACAAGGCGGCGCCTTGCCCGCTCGATCACGTCAATCGCCTGTTCCATGCCCCGGCGCCCAACAGGCTCTGGGTCTCCGATTTTACCTACGTCGCGACCTGGGCCGGGTTCGCCTATGTGGCCTTCGTGATCGACGTCTACGCTCGCTATATCGTGGGTTGGCGGGTCAGCCGCACCGCCCATGCCAGCTTCGTGCTGGATGCCCTCGAGCAGGCGATCCACGACCGCCGCCCCATCCATCGCGGCGGTCTGGTGCACCACTCAGATCGCGGGTCGCAATACGTCAGTATCCGCTATACCGAGCGCCTGGCCGAGGCCGGCATCGAACCGTCGGTGGGCAGCGTCGGGGACAGCTACGACAACGCCTTGGCCGGAAGCATCAACGGTCTCTACAAGGCGGAGGTGATCCACCGGCGCGGGCCCTGGCGAAACATCGAGGCCGTCGAGTTCGCCACCCTCGAATGGGTCGACTGGTTCAATCACCGGCGCCTCCTCGAGCCCATCGGCAATATCCCGCCAGCGGAAGCTAAGGCAAACTTCTACGCCGCACTGGAACAACCGGCCATGGCCGCATAACTTAAATCAAACAGCCTCCGGAATTCCCGGTGCGGTTCAGCGCTTCCTGCAGATGTGCGGCCATCATCTGGTTGACCCCGTCGCTTGCACGCCGGCCTCCGGTTGGGAGAAGGGTCAGGTCGAGAACCAGGTCGGCCTGGTGCGGGAACGCTTCTTCACGCCGCGTCTGCGGTTCCGGAGCTATGACGAGCTCAATGCCTGGCTGCTGGACAAGACCATTGCCTATGCCCGGGCACACCGGCATCCCGAGTTCCGCGATCGGACCATCTGGGAGGTGTTCGAAGCCGAACGCCCCAGCCTGGTGCCCTATACCGGCGCCTTCGACGGCTTCCATGCCGTGACCGCATCGGTCAGCAAGACCTGCCTGGTGCGGTTCGACAACAACAGATACTCGGTCGCGGCTCATGCCGTCGGTCGGCCGGTCGAGATCCGGGCCTATGCTGACCGCATCGAGCTGCGCCAGGATGGCCTCGTGGTGGGTGAGCATGCCCGTTCCTTCGGGCGCGACCAGACCATCTACGATCCCTGGCATTACGTGCCGGTGCTGGCCCGCAAGCCCGGTGCTTGGCGCAATGGCGCTCCGTTCAAGAACTGGGTGCTGCCGGTCAGCATCGAGAAGATCCGGCGCCGGCTGCGCTCTGCAGACGATGGCGACCGGCAGATGGTGAGCATCCTCACCGCCGTGCTCAGCGATGGTCTGCCCGTGGTCGAGGCGGCCTGCGCAGAAGCGGTGCGCGAGGGGGTCTGTTCCGCCGATATCGTGCTCAATATCCTGGCCCGGAAACACGAACCGCGCAGCCCGGTCACCATCCTCAATACCCCACAGGCCCTCCGGCTCCGCATCGAGCCAACGGCCGATTGTTCCCGCTATGACAGCCTGAGGAGGGCAATATGATGGAACGCTCCGAGATCCTGGCCACGATGAACGCGCTCAAGCTTTACGGCATGAAGAGCGCCTATGACGAGATCATCGCCACGGCCATCAAGCGCGAACATCAACCCGAACGGATCGTCTCGGACCTGCTCACCTCCGAGATCGCCGAGAAGCAGGCGCGGTCCATCAAATACCAGATGACCATCGCCAAGCTGCCCCTGGCCAAGGACGTGGATGACTTCGTGTTCGATGATACCGGCATCAACGAGACCCTGGTGCGCGACCTGGCCGCCGGCAACTTCCTGACCACCCAGCGCAACATCGTGCTGGTCGGTGGCACCGGGACCGGCAAGACCCACCTGGCCATCGCCATCGCCCGGGCCTGTATCCGCAATGGTGCGCGGGGCCGCTTCTTCAACGTTGTCGATCTGGTCAACAGGCTCGAGACCGAGACCCGGGCTGGCAAACAAGGCCGTCTGGCCGAGTATATGGGCCGCAAGGACTTCATAATCCTCGATGAACTGGGCTATCTGCCCTTCGCCCAGTCAGGCGGCCAACTGCTCTTCCACCTGGTCAGCCGCCTCTATGAGCAGACCTCGGTCATCGTTACCACCAATCTCACCTTCGGGGAATGGCCCTCGGTCTTCGGCGATGCCAAAATGACCACAGCGCTGCTCGACCGACTGACCCACCACTGCGATATCGTCGAGACCGGAAACGATAGCTGGCGCTTCAAGAACAGAGCCTGACCATCTCGCCTCGCGGGCCGAACGCCTGCGCAACCCTGACCAGCTCCGACGTCCGGCCCGCCCCCACAATCATCAGGGGGTCAATATTGGATGCCGATAGGGGGTCAACAGTACCGGATGGGCCACGGCGTCGGCCGGAGATCGCATTTGGCGGTGAGCACGTCGTGCACGTATTCCGCCATAGCCGAGCCCCAAACCATTGCCGGTCCGTCATTGAACGGCTGTTCGCGCATCGGCAAAGCCCTCCAAGTATCTCGCTCTTCGCCCTCTGGCATGAAGCCGTAGTAGAACGCGAGGCGATGCAATCCCGCAGATGGTTTTCCAGCGATCATTCCAGCAGCTTGAGCAGGTGAGATATCGAGTAGACGAGCAAGTTTCGCCGCCCCGTCGGGAGAACCGAAATCCTCCCGTGCGTGCGCGAGCAGCGCGAACGTCGAGGTGACGTACCGATTCATTCGAAGAATCTGGGTGACTGCGCTGCTGTGGGTCATGGGCGATTCCTTTTCCTGCATTCAGCTTTCCGGAAGTCCCCCGGATCTGCAAGCCTTCATTGCCGGAGTCACGAGGATCGTCGTCCAACCGACAGTCGAGGTGGAACAGATGAAGTCCTGTGCCACCAAGCACGGATGGCAGCAGAAGACGTGGCAGCGTTGCGCGCGCGCGTCTTGGCCATGACGACCATGCCTAGCCTGTCGCGGATGCACGATCCCGATGGCAAGTGTCGTCGCTGGAGCGAAGGGAAAAATAGAGTTCGGTAACCCTCCGAGACGTCAAGGTCTCCCAGCGAAGCCCCATCTTGCTTTCGAGTATGCTTCTCATCGCGCTTGGCGCGCGGTGGAGAACTTGAGCGAGATTGGCGTGGCCATCGGACGAGTTCCTGAACTCGCCGGTTGCGCAGGACAATTGATACCTGTCGCAGGGTGAGAGGATCACCAGGAGGTCACCCTGTCTGGCGTAGAGTTCGAAGCGGTTGTCAGAGCGAGCAGCGGTACACCATCTCGTTCCCATGCCCCACCACGCTGCCGCGGCTTGGCTTCTCAGCAGCACAAGCCTCCAGCGTCCCTCGTCGAACAGCACCTCGCTGCCCGCCATGGCCACATCGCGTTCCGCACGGCGCAGATCTCGCCGTCCCGGTCCCTTGATGTATCCCTCGGCGTTGAAGAGGTCCTGAGCGGAATGATACGTGTTTACGTCGCCACGACCCTTGGGCAGGAACTTCCTGATACGGTCGAAATGTTGAAGAGCCGCCATCACTTCGGCCAACTCTCCCGCGCCGCACATGGCGCGCAGACCCAGGATGTCCCAATTCCTGCGACGCCAGCGCGATAGCCATGAAAGGTAACGCCCTGCCGGCGTGGGATCGCAGCTTGCCACGAGGTCGAACATGCGCTCCTCTCTCTCCACGGATAGATGCGGATCAAGCCGCTCCTTCAACGCTTGATGCCAAGCGTGTTGAAGATGATCGACCCGCACGAAGTCAGCTCTTTGAAGATTCGCTTTCATACATCGAGAGTTCCTCGAGGTGTTAGTTCCGGGAAGTGTGATTGAACACGGATCCCCGGATCAATTTTGATGACGGCTGCCCATAGACGCCGCACGTCGCTTCTGCCCCTTCAGCAGGGTCGAAACGTCACTTTCGGCAGCCTTGTCTTGCCAAACGGCTAAAACGATCTCGCTCTGCGACGGGATACTCACCACTGGCGAAGTGATTCCGTCCATCATCTCTTCATTCGAGTTGGCGCGATCCAACCATGCCCTTTTTATCCATGAGGTTCTCCGGCCTTTAACAGCGAAATGGTTACCCGAGCACATCGTGATGACGGCTAACGTCGCTTCGTCGGAACTTGTGATTTCTTGGCCCGTTGGCTTCGGGCATTGAAACGGATCAGCCATGCAGGACCCTTCATCCACATTGGAGATCGTCTCCGAACGCGCCACCCTGGCTAAGCGCGAGGTCGTGACCGGCAAGGTTCGGGTCGAAACCCGCACCGAGCATCACGACGAACTCGTGACGGCCGCCTTGCGCTCGGAGGCTGTCGATGTGGAGCGGGTACCGGTCAATCGCGAAGTCGACGAAGCACCGGCCATTCGCACCGAGGGCGACGTGACTATCGTCCCGATAGTTGAGGAAATCCTCATCGTCGAGAAGCGTCTCGTCCTCAAGGAAGAGCTGCATATCCGCCGCACCGTTTCGCACGAGACCGTCGAGACCAGTATCGATCTTCGCGAACAACACGCGGTGATCGAACGGCTCGATGTCGCCAACCCTACCAGCGAAGAGGAAACTTGAAATGAGCCAAATCTCGAGTGTTGACAACCGAACCCTGTCGGCGCTGTTCGACAGCGAATCCGAAGCCTCGCGCGCCGTCGATCGCCTGAACCAGGCTGGCATTACCACCGCCCGCATTGTGCCAGGCTATGAGAGCGACACCCCGGTCCAAGACCGGTCGCAGCACCATCAGGGCTTCTTTGCCGCGCTCGCCGATTTCTTCTTCCCCGACGAAGATCGCTACTCCTATGCCGAAGGCCTGTCGCGCGGCGGGTATCTCGTCGTTGTCGACAATCTCGCGGCCAGTCAGCACGATGTCGCCCTCGATATCCTCGATGATGAAGGTTCGATCGATCTCGACGAGCGCGAGGAAAGCTGGCGTAGCGAAGGCTGGTCCGGCTATTCGGCTGATGCGGTGTCTTCTTACACGACCGAAAGCGCCTCTGCCGGCGGGATCAGCGGCACCTATGGCGGCTCCAACACCGCACAGGCATCGTCACGCACGCTTGAAGAGGGCGGCAGCGAGGCCATTCCAGTCGTCGACGAACGCCTTGTCGTGGGCAAGCGCGACGTCAATCTGGGCCGAGTTCGCGTGCGGTCTTATGTGCGTGAGGAACCGGTCAGCGCCGACGTCAATCTGCACAACGAAAACGTCACCATCGAGCGTCGATCCGTCGACCGTCCGCTTGGTGCCACCGACAATGCTTTCACGGATCGCGTTATCGAGGCGGAACAGCATGCCGAAGAGGCGGTGATCGCCAAGGAAGCTCGTGTGGTCGAGGAGATATCCCTTCGCAAGGAAGGCACTGATCGCACCGAGACCGTCAGCGATACAGTTCGTAAGACGGAAGTCGAGATCGAAGACGATCGCTCGGTCGACATCGATCAGTCGCGCAACCGCATCTAAATATTCGCAGCGGCGCCCCGACGGGGCGCCGCCAGGCTTCCGGCAAATGTTGCCTGCCGCCCGTTCCCAGCATCGAATGGCGAAGCTGCGAGCCGTCTGAACCCGATATCCCTTTCGAGTGGAACCCGATCCACTTGAATTACTCGGCCTGCGCATCCATATGCGAGTCCCCAAGCCTGATCCCGCGTGCCGCTCGTCCGCACGACGTCCACTTCCCCTACTTAGGAGACGTCGTCGTGCTGCTCACGTTCGAGAATCCTCAAGTCCGCGAGATCGCGGAACGCATCCACGCTCTTTCCCGTGACCTCCGACTCATCGAGGAGTTGGAGGCGCCATCCATCCGGGACATCTCTGCCGCCCCGGTGTTGAACGATTGGCGCCTGGGCCGGCGCGCCGAGCCCGCATTGATGGGGTTTGTGGAAGGCCATCCGAGCGTGAGGCCGGGGCCGGTTGTCACCTCTGGAGTGTATTATCTCGACCCTATCGCCGGATATGCCAGGACGTTGTCGCGCTGGTACAGGCTTGGCGATCCGCAGCCTTGAGCAATTAAATCCGGTCTTCTTAGCCGATGTAGTCCAGACAACATCGGCTACGAAGTGTGATGGATGAAGATGAACGGTTAAGATCGTTCTGGCATATACCGACCCAAGACGCTGTCATCGAAACGTTCGCAAAAAATGCGACGGCCGCAAAGAACACCATCACACCAAAACCGACGCGTCAGGATCGAAAGCTCTACCCGTCGTCCACCGAGCGGCAAATCTGCTGGCCGTCGCCTATAGCGACTTTGCACACGCCGACTACGGCCTCCGCAGGCAGGGCAGTCTCCCCACGATCGGCGAGATCGAAGCAGGATTTGCACCCTGTCCGCCAAGACCTGCACCGCATCTACTGCAAAACCACTCGGCGCAAGGCTCGCGCGCTGAAAACCATGCTGCATCTGCTGATCCTCCTACGAACCAGCGCGAACCTTGGCCCGAACAGCAGCAAATGTGAGTCAGAGCCGAGAAGTGACCCGCCTTTTAGTTTTCTTTCGGGTCGGTTGTTGCGGTCAAGGGTCTAGGTTTCTCCTTTGGTTTCGGCGGGGGATGAGCAGAGCTGTTCTTGAAGCGGAAGCTGTCGTTTCCGGTCTCAAGGATGTGGCAGTGATGAGTGAGCCGGTCGAGCAGCGCCGTGGTCATCTTGGCGTCACCGAAGACGCTGGCCCATTCGCTAAAGCTGAGATTGGTGGTGATGACGACGCTGGTATGCTCGTAGAGCCTGCTGAGCAGGTGGAAGAGCAAGGCCCCACCTGAAGCACTGAACGGCAGGTATCCCAGCTCGTCGAGAATGACGAGATCGGCATAAGCGAGGCGCCCGGCAATCTGACCAGCCTTTCCTTGCATTTTCTCCTGCTCGAGCGCGTTGACCAACTCGACGGTCGAGAAGACACGAGCTTGATCCACCGTCGTTTTGGCCGCCCAAAACTGCGGCGGTCTAAGCTTCCGAATGCCTTACACGGGGACGTGCGCTCCGCGGCAGCATCCAACGGCGAACAATGCTATACATCCTCGCTGACGATGGCATCAAACGACGATCGACAATGGCGGCCATCACGAATCCTGGGTCATCGAGCGGATTTGTCGAGACCTGACCGTTTGCGTGCCGACAGGTCCAGGCGGCGAGGTCGATCCTTCGCTTCAGCCCCCCAGGCTGGTCAAGGGCATTTCGAGTTGCAGGCTCAGCCCCTCCGGGCGCCATTCTTTGGAGATCTGGCCGTCGATGCCCCGGAGCGCTGCTTTCTCCAGCGTCGATCCAAAGCCTTCGCGCTCCGCTCGGTCCTCCCGGCATGGCGCCCCGCGCTCGATCCAGTTCACGCGGAGCTTCTCACCGGCCAAGGCGAGCTCGATCGCGAGATGACCTTGCGGGGTAGACAGCGCACCGTATTTGACGGCGTTGGTGATCAGTTCGTAGAGCAGCAGAGCCAACGACGTTAGTCCTGCGCCTTTCAGCGGTGCGTCCACGCCGGTGATCTCGATGACTGCCCCTTGGGCCTGCTGATGCGGAGCCGTCAAGGCCTGCAGCAATGACATCACCGAGGTGCCGGTCTCGCCCTGGCTGTCCGTCGAAGGGTCGGGCAAGGTCAGTTCATGGGCGACAGCAAGCGCATGCAGGCGGGACCGTAGATCGGATTCCAGCTCTGCCACGCTGTTCGCGGACCGGGCGCTGAGAGAAATCAGACCGCCAGTGAGGCTGAACAGGTTCTTTATCCGGTGATTGATCTCACGCAGCATGACGTCCTTGTGCTGCGTGGCTTCCTTCAGCGCCTCCGCATGCACCGCCAGTTCATCTCTTTGCGAGGTCAATTGCTGACGTTGTCGATACAGTTCGAAGAAGACTGCGACCTTGCTGCGCAAAACGCTCGCTTCGATTGGCTTCTGGATGAAGTCGACCGCGCCGGCTTCATACCCGCGGAACCGCCGCTGTACGTCGGCCGCGCCCGCAGTCACGAAGATGATCGGGATTCGGCGGGTCCGCTCGTTTCCGCGCATGAGTTCGGCCAACTCGAATCCATCGAGGCCGGGCATCTGCACATCGACGAGCGCCAGAGCGACATCGTTCTGGAGCAGTATTTCAAGTGCTTCGTCGCCCGACCGGGCTTTGAGCAGGAGCAGCTCGTCCTGACGCAGCAGTGCGTCGAGGGAGAGGAGATTTTCTTCGAGATCGTCGACCAGGAGAAACGGTACTGGCTCCATATCAGACTTCAACCTCTCGCAGGAAGGTCGAGATTTCGGCCAGGGCCAAGACTCGGACTTGTGGACATGCCGCGATTGCGGCCTCCGGCATCGCCGGTGCAAAGGCGGTTCGAGGGTCTTGGACGATGCCGATTCCTCCTGCTCCAACAATGGCGGCCATTCCGTTGGCGCCATCCTGATTGGCTCCAGTCAGGATCAACCCAATCAGTAGCGGCCCAAGAGCCTCCGCTGCGCTCTCGAACAGGACGTCGATCGATGGGCGCGAATACAGGACTGGTTCGTCTCCCGAAAGCGAGAGTGTCTTATCGGCTTCGACCTGGAGATGATAGTCCGGGGGCGCGAAATAGACCACGCCTGGCTCTATAGGCATCTTGTCCTCGGCCTCAACCACCATGAGACGACATTTGGCCCTGAACAGTTCAGCCATGACGCTGCGCTTGTCGGGAGGAACGTGCACCACGACAAGCATCGACAATCCGGAATCCTCGGGGATGGAAGGCAGTATCGCGCCGAGCGCGTCGACGGCGCCTGCCGAGGCGCCGATGACAACGATTTGAGGTCCCGGGCGCATCATTCGCTGCTCCGCTGGTAGATCTTCTCCTCACGCACGAAGTCGGCGAACGCAGAGGCGTGACTCGAGAACCGAAGGCTCTCCTTCGATCCAAGGCCTAGGAAGCCGCGGCGGGCCAAGGAGTCCTCGAACAGCCCGAGCGCCCTATCCTGCAGTGCCTTGTCGAAATAGATGAGGACGTTCCGGCATGAGATCAGGTGCATCTCGGCGAAGACAGAGTCCGTGACCAGACTGTGATCGGAGAACACGACGTTCTTGCGCAACGTCTTGTCCAACGACGCGCGCCCGTAAGCGGCCTGATAATAATCCGAGAGCGAGGATTTCCCGCCGGATTGCCGGTGGTTCTGGGTGAACAATGGTATTCGTTCCATCGGATAGATACCGGCTTGAGCGGTTTCCAGCGCGTCGTGATTGATATCGGTGGCATAGAACAGGGTGCGCTCTTCCAGTCCTTCTTCTCGGAAAAGGATCACCAGAGAATAGAGTTCTTCTCCAGTGCTGCACCCTGCAACCCAAACCTTCAGCGAAGGATAGGTCTTCAGGTGCGGAACGACGCGCTCGCGCAGCGCGCGGAAATAGCTCGGATCGCGGAACATCTCACTGACCTGAACGGTCATGAACCGGAGCAGTTGGGGCAGCATGTCTGCGTCCCGCAAGATGCTCTCCTGCATGGCAGAAAATGTCGAGAAGCCGAGTTGTTCCCGCGCCTGCCGCAGGCGCCGCTTTATCGAAGCCATGGCATAATTTCGGAAATCATAGTGGTACCGGAGAAACAAGGCTTCCAGCAGCAGTCTGATTTCTATGTCCTCGACCTTCTCGGGCAGCTCCGTCACTTGGGCATCCACACGCGGACGAGGGAGAGCAGCTTCTCGACATCGAGGGGCTTTGCCATGTAGTCGTTCGCGCCGGCATCGATGCATCGCTGTTGGTCGTCGGGCATTGCCTTCGCCGTCAGAGCGAGGATGGGCAGTTTCTTCCAGACGGGGTTCTTCCGGATCTCCCTCGTGGCGGTGAGGCCGTCCATTACCGGCATCATGACGTCCATGAGGACCAGATCGATGGCGGTGTCCGGTTCTTCCGCCGCCTTGGCGAGGCGATCCAAGGCTTCCTGGCCATTGCGTGCGATCTCGACGACCGCACCACGAGGCTCGAGGATATTGGTCAGCGCATACACGTTGCGCACATCGTCCTCGACCACGAGGATGCGACGGCCCTCGAGAAGCGCGTCTCGATTGCGCGCTCTGCGGATCATCTTCTGCTGTTCGTCGGGAAGTTCGGACACCACCTGGTGCAGGAAGAGGCTCACTTCGTCGAGTAGGCGTTCAGGCGACTTGGCGCCCTTGATGATGATCGATTTCGAGTACTGCCGCAGCCGCTGCTCCTCGTCCGCGGAAAGGTCGCGGGCGGTGTAGACGATCACTGGCGGGAAAGCGTAGGACGTGCCCTGGCTGAGCGTTTCCAGGAGCGAATGGCCCGATCCGTCTGGCAGGGTGAGATCCAGCACCATGCAATCGAATGTCTGCTGCTTCAGCAGCTCCAGACATTGCGCGGCGGTGCTCGCTGTCACCGTCTCGACGGCACGCGATGCCAACAGCGTGACGATGGCATCGCGCTGGACCGGATCGTCCTCGACGATCAATACCCTGCGCACGCCTTGATCGAGACGCTCTTCGAGGCGGTGCAGCACGTCCATCAACTGATCGCGGTTGACGGGTTTGATGGCGTAGCCAACGGCGCCGAGCGAGTAGGCAGTATCCGTGTGATCGCTGGCGGACACGACGTGGATAGGGATGTGGCGGGTCCTGACGTCGCGTTTCAAGCGGTCAAGAACCGCCAGCCCCGACTGGTCGGGAAGACCGACGTCGAGCACGATGGCATTGGGCAGAAATTCTTGCGCCAAGGACAGGGCCTCCTCTGCGGTGCCGGCCACCAGCGACTTGAAGCCGGCCTGCCGCGAAAGATCGCGCATGATTCCGGCGAAGGAATCGTCGTCCTCGACGACGAGTAGCACTCGGTGCCCCCCTGCCAACGCATCCCTGTCGTCCTCGATCTTCCGATGAATTGCAGGGACGGACTCTTGAGGAGAGGATGCGGGCATCGCGGCCATCGAGACCGGCAGGGCATCGCGCGGCTGGACCGCTGCGGCGTCGTATTTCGAGGGGATGGTGACGGTGAACGTGCTGCCTTTGCCCACTTCGCTCTGGAGCTCCAACACACCGCCGAGAAGACGCACCAACTGGCGAGAGATCGACAGACCGAGTCCCGTGCCCCCATAGCGGCGGCTTATCGTACTGTCGGCCTGGTGGAAGGCCTCGAAGACGCTGCGCTGCTGATCAGGGGCAATTCCAATCCCAGTATCAGTTACGGCGAACGAGATTTCTCCGCTGCTCGATGGCGTAACCGTCATGGCGACGGCGCCCGTCTCGGTGAACTTGATTGCATTGGAGAGTAGGTTTTTCAATACCTGCTCGAGACGCTGGGGATCTGTCGCGACGGTGGGCGGGCAGTCTGCAGCTACGTCGACCCGAAAATCGAGCTTCTTCTCCGATGCCAAGGGCTGGAAGAGCTGGCGCATACCCTGCGCCAAGCGCTCCACCGGCACGATCTCCGGATGCATCTCGACGTGCCCCGCTTCGATCTTGGAGAGATCGAGGATATCGTTGATCAGGTTGAGGAGGTCGTTACCAGACGCTTCGATCGTCTTGGCATATTTGACCTGTTCGGTGGTCAGGTTGTCCTGCGGATTGTCGGCGAGGAGACGGGCAAGGATGAGCGAAGAGTTGAGCGGTGTCCGCAACTCGTGAGACATGTTCGCCAGGAAGTCCGACTTGTATTGACTTGCCTGCTCCACCTCGCGTGCCTTGTGCAGAACCGCGGAATTCGCGCGTTCGAGATCGTCGCGCTGGGCTTCCAGTTGCTGCGCTTGTTCCTCCAATTGCGAGTTGGTTTGTTCGAGCTCGACCTGTTGTTGCTCCAACCGGGCCTGCGACTCCTTGAGAGCTCTTCCCTGTTCCTCCAATTCTTCATTATTGACCCGCAGTTCCTCGCTCTGGGTCTGCAATTCCTCGGACTGCCGCTGGGTCTCCTCAAGAAGGTTCTGCAGCTCGCCCCGATACTTCGCGGACCGAACCGCGATCGCAATTCCCTCCGACGCACGGGCGAGGAGCGCTATGGCCTTCTCGTCGATCGAATGCACGAAGCCGAGCTCGATGACGGAATTGACTTCGCCTTCGACGATGCCGGGGACGATAGCCAGATATCTTGGTTTCTCGGAACCCAGCGCCGATCCGAAGGCGATGTAGCCCTGAGGAACGTCACCAACGACGATCGTTCGCTGCTCGGCAGCCGCCTGGCCAAGCAGACCTTCCCGGGTCCTGAAGTGCATTGGTACCTGCGCCCCCTCCGGTATGCCATACGCCGAGGCCTTGCTGTAACGATCGCCATCGCTGACATAGATCGCGCCGGCCACGGCGCCGACGTACTCCGCCAAATAATCCAGGATGGCATTACCGAGCCGGTCGATCGACTGGTCGCCCATGGCCGCCGTCGCGAGACCGACCTGGCCCGCCTGAAGCCATTGATCGCGCCGCCGCAAGAGTGTGGTCCGCCGCAGCATGAATGCGATCACGATGGTGAGCAGAATGCCCAGTGCCCCCGACAACAGCGTGCTGAGCAGGGCCCGCTGCTGCGCGTCTTCCATTTCGACGATCCGCAGTCCTCGTATGCGCACTTCCTCGTCGGCCATGGCTCTGATCTGGGCTCGAATGGCATCCATCTCGATCATGCCTCGATCGGAATTGACGAGGGCGAGAGCTGCTTCGATCCCTGCAGTCCGACGCAGTTCGATCGTTTCGTTCAATTCGGCGAGCTTCGCATCGACACGCTGCCGCAAGATCTCCAAGCGATCCTCTTGCACCGAACTCTGGTTGGTCAGATTGGCGATCCTGTCCAGCTGCGGCCCGATGGCACGCAGAGCGGAGTCGTAGGGAGCGAGATAGGTATCTGTGCCGGTTAGCAAATAGCCGCGTTGCCCGGTTTCCGCGTCCTGCACGTGTGACAGGAGCTCGTCCAAGGCGACGATGACGACGTGCGTTTGGACGATGCGCTGATTGCCTTCGCGAAGGGCTTGGAAATTCGTATACGCGACAAATCCGCTCGCGATGAAGAAGATCAACGCCCCGGCAAGCCCCATTGCCACACCGGGATCGATACCAAGCGAAGTTCTTGAAAAGTCGCGGGTGGCGCTGCCATTCATCGTTTTTCTCATTGTTGGCAAAGGTAAGCGATTGGATCATATGCCCAGACCGCGCTCGTGGTTCAAGCAGCCTCTATAGATCCGCAGATCATCCCGCCCGGGAAAGCACCTTCAGGAGCAATGCCATACCATAGGGTGAAGACCGGTCCATGCGGCGTGTCTTGGGGAGGCTGTTCTCAAGGGAGATTCGACAATCAGGAGCAAACAGGCCGCTGGGAAGCTGAGGCCCGTGAAGGCGATGCGTGACGCCATGGCCGCCGGGGCAATGTGGGAACCAATCATTCCGTCACACTCTATCTATCAGCAGCAGCGGGCTGTCCTATTCGGCATCGCGATCGGCCATTTAAGGAAACTCGTTGATGATTTCCGACAAGACAGACAGGCCATCGTCAGGCGACCCGCAATTTACTCTCGTCTTCACCGGAGAAGCCGGTGAAAGCCATCACCCAAGATTTCAAGGCCTTCTTGTATTCGTTCAGAAGCGTGCGGCTTCGGCTGGAGACAAATTTCACCTCTTTGATCTTCAAGCGACTGAAAATTTGGGGCCTGGGTGGCTCGGCAAAGTCTAGAACTTGTGAGAGAACCCAGAACGTCGAAATCGTCCCATTGGGTCCCGCGGCCACAGCGGGCGGACCTTGGTCGAAGTCGGGTTTGCACGCGGCATGTGCACGGTCCTGTTCCGACGGACGTGGGGTGCCAACGTGCTGATGAATGCAGCGGCCTCCGTCCAATCGCCAACCGCTCTGAACCACGGCGCTAGCGAGCACGAATGTCCGACGCCTCCTGTCAGTCAGGCGCGACGTGGTCCGCCATGGTCTAAATCCATGTGCGAGGCGACAGGTTGTCGGCTCAGCGGAACATGAGGCCACCTGGTCGCTGTCCGATGCCGTCCGCGACGGTGAAACCACCCTTGTCTCTTCCGCTCGCTTCCTTAAAATGCACAGTTCGTCCGGGGGGATGTCGACGCTGGGCATGTGATCGGCCGGCTCACGTGGAACCGACATTCCTACAGATATATAGATCGTCGGGAGCGAGGATTATTGGCTATCCTTTGGGGCTCTCCAACCAAGGTGAAATGCCGGTGTGGAAGCGCGGCTAGGTCGCATCCGAGCCCTAGTCCAACCTGGTTGGCAACGCGCCGGTCTTCCACGTGGAAGCTATGACGCGTGCGGGCATGGCTCGCGGCTCCTGGCGGTCGGTGCAAGGATCATGAGGTCGAACGCCAACGTCGTCGCCAAGTCGAGCGAGCGCCATCGGTGGTTGGTAGGGTGTATATGCGGGCCGCGTCTGGAGGTATGAGCTCCTGTATTCGATCTTCTTCCATCGGACGCCGGGCCTATCGCCGCCCAGTGCGCTTCCATCCAGCAGGATGGAACAGCGTATGCCCAAGGCAATGGCATCGGCCACGAGGGATCGAGCGGTTGCAAGTATTTAACGAGAGCCGAGCGGCGAGGTCCCGGGTGTCGGTTATTGGAGCAATGCGATCAAGTGATGCATGGCACGGCAACCTCCTGCCCCGTTTGTAGCAGCGAAAGCAGGCTTCGATCTCAGCTTCCAGGGGCGTCGCTGGCAGGCGGTCTCATTCCGCTGGCCTTCCGGCCCATGGCTGACGCCGTCTCGGTGGTGTGGTTTTGTCTGAGCTTCATGAAAAGCCTCATCTGATGATCGGTTACATGGCGCCCCGGCACAAAGGTGGTTCCACAATCCTGAAAACCACCACTCTAGCGGGACGGCCGCGATCACAGACCCCAAAATCGGGCAAAGCGATTGGTATGTGCCTCCGGTCGGGCTACGCCCTCCCTGCGACACACACCAACCGCTCCGTCTCATCCTGTTTGACGCGCAGCAGCGACGCCTTCTACAAGCACGCACGACATCGCATCCGCGAGATTGAACGTGTTGCCCGCATCCACCGGGACCCTTTCGAGCCCATTATGCCTGTGCTTGAGGCTGACAGCCCAGTGGGCGAGTACCGCAAGATCACCGAGGAGATCATGCGACTGATGCCTGACGAGCAGCGTTATCCCAGACCCGCTGCCGAGGCCGTCAGGTCCTTCCTTCTCATCCGCCTGGGCATGCACACTGGCCTGCGCCAACGCAACCTGCGCGAGCTCCTCGTCTGCCCCCGGGGCCGGGAGCCAACGACCGAGCGACATCTCGAGGACAGGAAGAGAGGTGAACTCCGGTGGAGTGAGCGCGATCGGGGATGGGAGGTGCTGATCCCATCCGTTGCATTCAAGAACTCGACGTCATCATTCTTCGGCTCGAAGCCATTCAAATTGGTCCTGCCGGACCTGGCCGGACTGTACGATGCAATCGACGCCTACATCGATCGTCATAGAGCTCGCCTTATCGGCGATGCCGTCGACCCGGGCACCTTCTTCGTGAAATCCGTCAAGCGCACCAGCGCCGATGCCAGCTACAACCAGAACACGTTCTACGAGGCCTGGCGGCTCACCATCCAGCGCTATGGCATCTACAACCCGTGGACGGGACGCGGCGCCATCAAAGGTCTGCTGCCTCATGGGCCGCACAACGTTCGCGATGTGCTCGCGACCCATATTCTCAAGCAAACCGGGAGCTACGAGCAGGCTTCGTATGCTATTCAGGACACCCCGGCCATGGTGCAGCAGCACTATGGCCGGTTTCTCCCACAAGATAAGGCGGCCATAGCTGCCAGGATTCTGAACCAGGTGTGGGAGGCAGCATGATGAGGCTCGCTATGCGGAGGCGATCGCCGCGTCCACATAACACTGTTTCCCAGAGACTTTCGTCGCTGCAAGCGTCTAGGTTTGCTCGATGGGCCAGTCGATGTCGAGAGCCACCTGCCGCATCTTAGGTGGATGCCAGGGAGTGTTCGGTGAGGCCCATCCAACTCCGTGCACACTCCTTGCAACGCTTGCGCTCCCTGACCTGCCGTTGGCCTGATGGATTGATATTTGAATCCTCGCGCCTCTTCCGGAAGGACAGCAGGGCCATGTTGTGGGTACTGATGCCCAACAGGGACAAACGGCCTAGTGGAAGTGGAATGCGGACTGGCCGCTTCTAGGCGGCGACGCTGGGATAGCCGCCGTTCAGTAAGTCGCCGATCTTCGACGACAACGCGCCCCAATCCGGCCTTTCAAAGAGGCAAGGTGAGATCCCCAAAGCTGCCAGTCCGCTTACGTCGCCCCGATCGTCTATAGGATGGATTACGGAATGGTAGCTTCCTGCAATGCAGCCTCTGAACGCGGGCGTGGCGGACCGTGGCAGCGCGCATTGTGCCGTCAGAGCGGCCGAGACCACCCGTTAGTTAGGTTGGCACTGCTCCCGACACCGGTGCTCGCCAACCACGCGGAACGCACCGGCTAGGCCCGCTCGCTCACCCTCCCTGCTGCCGTGAGAAGGAGAGCAGTGGGACTAACCTGCACATCGATGCGCTGGCCGGTGATCCGGTCAAAGCAATGGAGCGCCGCTGCGGGAAAGCTCAGCCAAACCGTCGCGCCATCCAGCGATTGTTCGCCCGCCGGCAACACAACGGCGATTTCCTTGCCATCGAGGTTGCAGTAGGCGACGCGCGACCCGCCCAGCTCCTCCACGAGATCAACCGTGGCAGGGAGGCCGGCGCCGACCGTCGTGGAGAGCGCGATGCTCTCGGGGCGAATCCCTAAGGTTAGGGTCGTGCCGTCTGCCAGCGCAGTCTGGCCGATTTCTGAGCCGCCGAAGCTGTCGAGCAGGACCCGGCCGTTGTCTGAGACTGTTGCTGGGAGGAGGTTCATGGCCGGCGCGCCCATGAAGCCTGCAACAAAGACCGAGGCCGGTTTGCGGTAGATGTCGGTGGGCGAGCCGGTCTGCTCGATCCGGCCAGCATTCATCACGATCAGAGTATCGGCCAAGGTCATGGCCTCCACCTGGTCATGCGTCACAAAGATAGACGTCGCCTTAAGCCGCTTATGGAGGCGCTTAATTTCGATGCGCATCTGTACGCGTAGAAGGGCATCAAGGTTGCTCAACGGTTCATCGAACAGGAAAACGTCGGGCTCGCGCACAATGGCGCGGCCCATGGCGACACGCTGCCTTTGGCCGCCGGACAATTGCGCCGGCCGGCGATCGAGAAAGTCGGTAAGGTTGAGAATTTTTGCCGCCTGCTCCACGCGCTTGTCGCGTTCCGCCGCGGGCAGCTTGGCAATTCGTAGCGGATAGGCAATGTTCTGCCGCACCGTCATGTGCGGGTAGAGCGCATAGTTCTGGAACACCATGGCGCAGCCGCGATCCGCCGGCTCGATATCGTTCATCACCGTGCCGCCGATGGCTATTGTGCCCGAGGTGATGTCTTCGAGACCGGCGATCATGCGCAGCAAGGTGGATTTGCCGCAGCCCGAAGGGCCGACAATGACGGCGAAGTGACCGTCGGGAATGGCAACGTCCACGCCATGCAGCACGAGTTTGCCGTCATAGGTCTTTTTGACGTTGGTGATGGAAAGATCGGCCATCAGATTTCTCCCAGGAGTCGGTGGCGAAGGCGCTCGATGGTCGGTTCATCAAGCCCGATATGTTGGAGATAGAGGGCAACCGAGCCGAACTCGGCCTCAATGAAGGCAAGGGTCGCGACCATGGTGGCCGGTTCCGATGAGAGCAGCCGCGCAAAGCCGGCTGGGTCGGCGCCGCGGGCGACGGCACCAGCGGTGATATCGGCCACGATGGGCGCGATCATGCTGGCGGTCAGCGCATAGTCCTCGACGATCAGGCCCGCCTCGACACCCGCAACTGCCAGCAGCAGGGCGGCGACGATGCCGGTGCGGTCCTTGCCGGCGGTGCAGTGAAACAGCACGGCGCCGGGTGGTGCATCGGCAATGATGCGCAGCACCTCGGCCAAGGCCGACTGGCGCTGAAGCAAGGCGAGCTTGTAGAGTTCGAGCAGGACGTCGCCCTCGCTCATGAGGTCAGGCGCGAGCCCTTCCAGCAGCGATACGTTGTGGTAGCGGACCTCAGCATGCTCCCGGAACGGGTTGGGCTGGTGGATCAACTCGTCGCCATGACGCAGGTCAATGACGGTGGTGACGCCGGCGGCGAGCATCTCCTCGACGCCCGCATCATCCATGCGGTGGAGGGCATCAGCACGCAGGAGGCGCCGCCAGCGGGTCTCTCCGACCCCGGCGGCATAGCCGCCCAGGTCTCGGACGTTGAAGGTGCCCGTGATGGGCAGGTGACGGCTGGGGGCCGGTTGCATCAGCGAATTCCCGATTTCATGAAGGACTGCACGACCTGCCGCTGCAGGACGATGTAGATGAGGAGAACAGGGAGGCTGGCCAGAGTCGAAGCCGCCATGAGCGGGCCCCAGGCATTGCCTTCGGCGGTCATGAACATCTGGATGCCGATCTGGATGACGCTGTTCTCGGCAGTGCGGGAAAGCAGCAGCGGCCAGAAGTATTCGTTCCAGGTCGAGATGAAGATGAGGATGGCCAACGAGGCGATCGTGCCGCGAAGGTTGGGTACCAGCACTTCCCACAAAATCCGCCAATTGCCGGCGCCGTCCATCCGGGCCGCCTCGATCACTTCCTTGGGGAAGCCGCGCATCGCTTGCGCCAAGAGCATGATGGCGAGCGCCGCGGCGATATTGGGCAGGATCAGCGCCAGGACGCTGTCGAGCAGGCCAAGCTGGGCGACGAGGAGATAATTGGGGATCATCACCACCTGGAACGGCACCAGCCAGGTCAAGGCAACGCCGGTATAGATCAGCTTGTCGAACGGAAACTTCCAGCGCGCAAAGGCAAAGGCGGCAAGGATCCCGGTCAGCAGCTGGAACACGGTTGACACGGCCGAGAATACCAGCGTGTTGACCAGCATGCGCGCGATCGGGATCGCATCGATGGCGCGGGTGTAGTTATCGAGCGACGGTTGCGTCGGCCAGAGGCTGGTTTCAAACAGCGTATTGGCCGGCCGGAACGAGCTCACCAGCATCCAGTAGACCGGAAACAGGCAAAAGATCGACAGGAGCACCATCATGAGGTGCCCGGCGGCGCTGTTGAGGCCGGACTGCGACGAGATCCGGCGCAGCGCGACGGGCTTGCCGAACCCGGGGCGGGCGAGGGCATCAGTTGTCATGGAAGGAATACCTGTCGATCAGGCGGAACAGCACGAAGGCTATGGCGCCGAAGCCGAGGAAAAGGATGACGGCGGAAGCCGAGCCCCAGCCCACCGACATGGTGGAGAAGCCGAAATCCCACAGCAGATAGTAGATATTGGTCGTGGCGCCGAGCGGGCCACCGCCGGTGAGGACGTTGATATAGGTGAAGCTCCACTGCGCGCCCAGGAGGATGGTCATGACCACAAGGAACAGGACGGTGGAGCTCAGGAGCGGCAGACGGACGTCGCGGATGATCTCCCACCGGCTGGCGCCGTCCATGCGTGCCGCCTCGATCAGCGACGGGTTGATATTGGCATTGGCCGCCGACAGGATCAGCGTGGAAAAGCCCATCAGCTTCCAGCCGGTAATGGCGATCACCGTCCAGATCGTGACCTTGGGGTCTGACAGGAACTTGACGGAATCGAGCCCAAGCCCCTTGAGCATCTGGTTGAGGAGGCCATAGCCGGGGTCGAGCAGCCAGCGCCATACGGCGGCGGCCACAACGGGCGCGATGATCATCGGCACGAAGATGATGGCGCGGTAGATGTTGCGAGAGCGCTCGGGCAGGTCGTGGGTATAGATGGCGATCGCCAGCGGGATCAGCACGGCCAGGGGCAGGAGGCCGACCACATAGATGCCGGTATTGCGCAGCGCCTGCCAGAACTTGGGCAGCGCGAAGATGCGCTGGTAGTTCTCCCAGCCGACAAAGGTCTGCGGCGAGGTGGGGAGCATGTTCCACTGGTAAAAGCTCAGGCGCACCGCGTCGACCAGTGGCCAGTAGATCCAGACCACCAGGGTGATCAGTGCCGGGGCCAGATAGAGCCAGGGCGACCAGCGCGCATGGCTCTTGCGGCGCAATCTTTTGGGGGCAGCGGAAGCTAGGGCCATGTCGCGCTCCTTGAAGAGAGGGGTGGCCCGCCCAGAGAGGCGGGCCTAGGGGCTTAAGGCATCAGTGCCTGGGCATTGGCCTGCGCGTCCGCGAGGGTTGCCTCGACATCGGCGCCGCCGAACACAGCCATCTCGACCGCATCCATCATGGTCTTGACGATCTGGCGGTAGTTGGGGCCCGGCATCGGATCCCAAGGCTCCAGCCGGTCGAGCTGTTCGAGGTTGGGCGCCACCAGAGGATGCTCGGCGATCCAGCCGGCTAGGTACTTCTCGTCGTTGACGATGGAAGGACGCAGCGGCAGGTAGCCGATTTCGGAGGTGATCACGGTATAGCCGTGCTCGGAGGTCAGGAACTTCATCAGCTCCCAGGCCGCGCGCTGCTTGAGCGGGTCGGTCGTGTGAATGGTCAGCGCCGAGCCCGAATTGTTGGGGCGGGTGGGCTTGTCGCCAAATTGCGGCATGGCGGCCGAGCGGAGCTCGAAATTGCCCTCGGCGCCTGCCACCAGGCCACCCTGGAGGGCGCTGGTCTGCAGATACATGCCCAGCGATCCGCTCGACATGGCGTCGACGGCGGCCGTGGAGTCGTACTGCTCATAGGCGCCGGCATCATAAAGATCGCGCAGCATGCTGACCGCTTCGATCGCTTCGGGTTCAGCGAATTTGAGGGTGGTGCGGTCGCGGGAAATCACCTCGCCCCCATTGGAGCGCACCACGCCCTGAAACAGCCAGTCGACGGCACCGGGCCCGGTAATGCCGGCGGTAAAGCCTTCCGCGTCGGTCTTGTCCTCAATGGCGAGCGCTGCATCCTTGACTTCAGCCCAGGTCTTGGGCGCCTGGTCCGGGTCGAGCCCCGCTTCGCGGAACAGGTCCGCATTATAGAACAACACCGGGGTCGAGAACGTATAGGCCAGGCCATAGGTCTTGCCGTTGAGTACGCCGAGCTTGGTGCCGTTGGGATGCATGCCTTCAAGGTGGGCCTTGATCTCGTCGGTGGGCGCGATGTCTTCCAGTGCCTGGGCGCCGAAATTGTTGATCGAGAAATCGAGGTCGCTGAAGACGGTCTGCACGAGGTCGACCGCTTGGCCGGCTGCAATGTCGGCCTGGATGCGGCTGCCGTCGGCGGAGCTATAGGGCACGCCCTCGACTGTCACGTCCGGGTTGGCTTCCATGAACTCGTTGATGAGCTTCTGCGTGGCTTCGGCGCCGATGCCGGCACTGGCAAGGTTGTAGTTGTAGAAGCGGATCGTCACGGGCTGGTCGACGCTTGCGGCCATGGTCTGCGCCAGCACTGGGGCGGAAGTCGCCAGCGCCAGAAGGCTCGCGATAATGGTGGTGCGGAACATGGATGGTCTCCTATTCGGCCGCTACGGCAGCGGCATCGCGCTGCTTGAGCAGCTCGGTCATGCGGGCAAAGGTGAAGCTGTGCAGCTCGCGACGGGTCGCGGCCTGAGGGGCGAAGGTGATGGCGAGGCCCGATGGCCGCAGCGTACCGATGGCAAAGGCGGCGCCGTCGAGCATGCGCAGGCCTTCATGCAGCCAGAGGACGTCCGTGGCGGCGTGCTGACCGATGCCGACGACGCTGGGGATGCCGTACCAGTTGGCGACCCGGTCGTAGTGGATATGGCCCGAGAGGATGCCGATGACATTCTTCCCTGACACTGCGTGACGTAGCGCCTCGGTATCGGCAAAGGACAGCCCCTCCCATTCCATGTCGGGATTATGGGTATCGAGAGCCGGGGCATGGTGCATGACGAGAAGCTTGGGCAGTTCGGCATGGCTATCGAGTTCGCCCTTCAGCCACTCCAGTTGACCCGCTTCGAATGAGCCACCGACCTTGCCGGGCACGCTCGTGTCGAGAACGACGACATGGATACCGGCAATCACCGCCGAGTGGTCATAGGGGGCGAAAAGGTCTTCGGTCCGCCCCAGCATTGCAGGGTAGAAGCCGTCGCGCTTGTCATGATTGCCCAGTGCATAAAGGACCGGCATGTCGAGGCCGGACTCGGCCATGATGGCCTTAAGGTGGTTGTAGCTGCCGTCGTCGCCCTGGTTGGTCAGATCACCGCTGACGACGATGAACTTGGGCTGCGGCACGAGGGTTTTGATCTCGGCCAGAATGCGGCGCAGCGTTGAGCTGGTATCCGAAAACAGGTAAGCGTCCGGCACGTCGGGATTACCCACATGCAGGTCGGTCAGGTGAATGAAGGTGACGGCGTCAGACACTATGGATCTCCTTGTTCCGGCGAGAGAAAATGACGGCGAAACCGGGTTAACCGGTTGAATTAATTTATCAATTCGATTTTCTGCTTGCGAAGCGGCGGAGGGAGGTTTACCGTCGCTACATGACAGGTGAATGAAGGTTCATTCAGTTTATGGACACGATGCTCGACAAGCGTGAACGGATCCTGGCGGCTGCAGCACGGCTCATCGTGCGCAACGGCTTGCAGTGCTCGATGGCCGCCATTGCCGAAGAGGCAAACGTGGCGACCGGCTCGCTCTACAACTACTTCGCGTCCAAGGAGGCACTGGTGCTGGGCGTCTATACGCGCGTGAGCCTCGATATGGCCGAGCGCCTGATAGCGACGCCGCCTGCGGCAGAGCCCGAGGCGACGTTGCGCCACTACATCGACAGCTACATCGACTTTATCTGGGAAGACCACGACCGGGCGCGGCTGTTTGACTATCTCGACAACAATCCGCTGATCACCATGGAAGACGCCAAGGCCATTTTCGGACCGTTTGTGCAGCATGGCATCGCCATGATCGAGGCGGCGCAGGCAGCCAAAGTGGTGCGCGAAGGCACGCCGACCATGATCATGAGCTTCCTGCGTGGCGCGATCCGCAACACCCTCAAGCGCCAGCGCCTGAGCGGTCCCCACTTGAGCAGCGGCGACCGCCAGCTGATCGCCGACATGTGCTGGTCGGTCATCGCGGCGTGAACTCGTCACGCACATAGCCGGTCGACCAGAGATTTGGTTTCGGCGGGCGCAAGCCCGATCTTGGCAAAATAACTATCGATGCCGCCATGAGCCTGGTCGAGATGGTCCAGCATGGTGAGCATGGTTGCCGCATCGCTGGCGAGGACGCGCTCCACATGATCAGGTTCTCCGCCGGCCGCCAGCGCGCGCTGGCGCAACTGGCTGATCAGGCCTTCCGCCTCGGCGGTGAGGGCATAGTCTTCCGCAATGTCTATCCGGTTCACACCGGCGGCGAGCAGCAGCAGTGCGGCGACAATGCCCGTGCGATCCTTGCCTGCAGTGCAGTGAAAGAGGACCACGCCGGGCGGGGCAGTGATGATGGCGCGCATGACCTCGGCCAGCTGCGGGCCGCATTGGTCGAGCGCGTCGCAATAGCGTTTGCCCATGTTGAAGGGCGTTGTGCTCATTGCAATCGGCGCCAGGGCATCGAACAGGATGACGTTGCGATAGGTTACCCTATCGTGTTCGCGGAAGGGGTGTGGCGTGACCGTTGTTTCATGCGGGCCGCGCAGGTCGATCACCAGCGACAGGCCACGCTGGGCGAGCAGCGCCGCGCTGTCCTCGCGCAGGAGGTGCAGCGCTTCGCCGCGCAGGATGCGGTTCCACTGCGTGGTGCCACCGCCCAGGCGGGCATAGCCGCCGAGATCACGAATATTGTGGGTGTCGGGCAGGCGCCAATGACGCGTTGCAGCCAAGGTCATGGCGCTCGTACTCCAGATATATTTCAGGAAAGTCGGCGCGGCCCGAAAGCCGCGCCGGGTCGCATCAGGGCATCAGGCTCTGTGCGTTCTGCTGCGCGGCGGTCAGCACTTCGGTAACATCGCCGCTGCCCAGCACAGCCTCGACCACGGCTTCCTTCATCATCGACTCGGCCTGACGGTAGTTCGGGCCGGGGAAGGCGACGTTGGCCGTCAGGCGCGACAGCTGTTCGAGGTTAGGACGGATCAGCGGGTGCGACGCCGTCCATTCGCCCAAATATTCTGGGTCATCGACGATATCGAGGCGCAGCGGCAGGTAGCCGATCTTGCTGGTGATGATCGTGTAGCCATACTTGGACGTGAGGAACTTCATCAGCTCGTAGGAGGCGCGCTGCTTCACCGGGTCCTTGGAGAAGGTGAAGAGGGCGCTACCCGAATTGGTGGGGGCGGTTGGCTTGCCGCCGAAACTGGGCATCGCTGCAACGCGCAGCTCCCAATTGCCCTCGGCGGAGGTCGAAAGGCTGTTCTGGAGCGCACTGGTATAGAGGTACATGCCCAGCTGGCCCGAAGCCATGGCTTCCTGCGGGTTGGACGGGTCGAGCTTGGCATGGGCGCCGCTATCGACCATGTCGCGCAACATCTGCACGGCTTCAATGCCTTCCTCGTTGGCGAAGGTCAGCGTATTGCCGTCGCGCACCTTGCCGCCATTGCTCATCAGGATGGCCTGGTAAACGAAGGTGCCGTCCGAGGGGCCATAGGCGCCGGGGAAGAAGCCCTCGGCATCGGTCTTTTCGACGATGGCCTCGGCGGCCGTCTTCACTTCCGCCCAGGTCTTGGGCGGATTGTCGGGGTCAAGGCCGGCGGCGCGGAACAGGTCCGCATTGTAGTAGAGGATGGGCGTCGAGAACGTATAGGCGAGGCCATAGGTCTTGCCGTCCACCTTGCCGAGGTCCAGACCGCGCGGGATCATGCCATCTGTCAGTTCGGCATAGCCTTCGGGACCAGCCATGTCCTCGAGCGCGTTAGCGCCCAAATCGCTGGCGATGTAGATCAGGTCGCGGAAGACGAGCTGTGCCACGTCCGGCTGCTGGCCCGCGGCCATGTCGGCCTGGAGGCGGGTCACGATCTCGTTGGAGGGCACGCCCACCGTCTCGACCTTGATGTTGGGATTTTCTGCTTCGAACTTGGCAATCAGCTCGCGCGTGGCATCGGCGCCAGCGCTCGCCGTAGCGAGGTTGTAGTTATAGAAGCTGATGGTCACCGGCTCGGTGATGCTGTCCGCCATCTGGGCGAAGGCGGCGCCGGACAGGGCGGTGAAGCCGAGGCTGGCCGCGGCCAGCAGTTTTAGAAAGTCGCGCTTGATCATGGTTGAGGTCCTTGCGGGGGGAGGGGTTAGCTGGCGGCGGCTTCGGCCAGGGCTGCTTCCTGCTTCTGGCGCAGCTTGCTTAGATCGTAGCGGTTGAGTTCGCTGCGGGTTTGGGGCAGCGGCACCAGCGCCATGGTAAGGCCAGAGCGGCGGATGGTGCCGATGCCGAACGAGGCGCCTTCCACCATGCGCAGCACATCGGTGGTGAGAATGTCGGTGGCGGCGTGCTGCCCCATGCCGACGATCACCGGAATGCCGTGCCATACGGAGAAGCGGTCGTGGTGGATGTGTCCTGAAAGGATCGCCAGCACATTGCGGCCCTTGAGCAGCGCGGCAAGCTGTTGGGATTGGTTGAACTCGATGGTGCGCCAATGGTCCCATGGCACTGTGTCGCCGAGCACGGGCGCATGATGTGCGACGATGAGCTTGGGCAGGTCGGGATGGCTGTCGAGCGTTTCCTCGAGCCAGGCGAACTGCTCTGGCTCGATGGCGCCGCCCACTTGGCCGGGGGTCGTCGTATCGAGCGTGATGATATGGACGCCAGCGATCACCTGCTCATGATCATAGGGCGCATCGAGATCGGTCTCGCGTTCCAGCATGCCCTGGTAGAAACCGGGACGCGTATCGTGATTGCCCAAGGCATAGACGACAGGCAGGTCAGTGGCTGCCATGAGGGACTTGAGATGCCGGTAGCTGTCCGCGTCGCCACGATTGGTCAGGTCGCCGCTGGCGATGATGAAGCTGGGCTTGTTGTCAATGCTCCCGATAAGCTCGAGCACGCGCCCAAGCGTTGCCGAGGTGTCGCTGAAGAGGTGATCGTCGGGAACGGCAGGATTGCCGACATGGAGGTCGGTCAGGTGGATGAAAGTGGTCTCGGCCATCGTTGTGCTCCAGCAGGTCTGGAGCATGGCTTAAGCCGTGGCCGTCTCAGTCGCGTGACAGGTTTGGAACAGCGTTTGAATAGGTGGCCCTGGGCGCCGTGAACATCGACGCCGTGGCAGCGATCACCTCGGCAATCACCACGTCCGGATCACCAAGGGCAAGCCTGTGCCCCGTCAGCTCCTCGGTGCGCTGGCGGCTCCTTGTCATCTGCGAACGGACCCCCAAGAGGCACGATATGCGGAAGCCGATATCCACCTCGCTGAGCCACGGCGCAATTCTGCGGAAATGCGGCACGAAGACGAGGTGGTGCTGCACGTCCTCGACCATCGGCTTGAAGATTTCAGGATTGTCGCTGACTTGCGCCAGCGTCGTCATGTGCCGCAGCACGCGGTAGCTCGATTGCGGGTCAAGGCTCCAGCGTATGGAGGGGCCGACCAGGGCGGTGACAAGGTCTTCCACCGATGCCGGCGCTGGATGCGCCCGCTGCACGGCCGCCTGCAGGAGCGCGAGGCGCTCGGCATTGAGCCGGAGGTAGACGCGCTCGGCTACCGAGAAGATCAATTGTTCGAGGCTGCCGAAGTGATAGCTGATAGCGCCAACATTTGTGCCTGCGCGCTGGGCAATGCTGCGCACGGTGACGAGATCTGGATGTTCGGCCGCCTGCAGCAGTTCCTCGCAAGCTGCCTGCAGCCGATCGGGTGTCGCATTCCTGGGGCTTTGGTTCTGCACCGCCGTGATATCGGCGTGCAATGTGACAACGGTGTGAAGCAGTAGCGCCAGAGATCAGGAGAGGGGTCTAGTCCCAGATGCCTTTCCAAAAGCGACCTCCCGCTCAAACCTAGACTAGGCTAAGCAGAAATCACCTCATGTGAAGGGACTAACAGCACACGCAGCTGCGCGGAGAACAAAAGGCGACGTGAGCAGCCGATCAGCAAAGCGCCCCGTTCCGGCCGTTCGAACATCTACTTCGTTTCGACAAAGGCGGAAGTGCACCTAGGCAGCCTAACGCTTCCGTTTCACATGGTCGGGCGAGGTTGGCGCTGCGTTGTCGTCGGTAAATTCCTGGAAATTCGACCTTGGCATGGCGCCTCCTTGTAAAGGGCGCTTTGTGTACCTATGTATAGAAATACGTTTACAGCCTCCAAGGCGACCTGATCCCCCCGGCACAGCCGGCTGCTTGGCGATCCCCCGATTTTGCAAACGTTTATTCCCTTACGCATTCCGCGACGGGGCATTGACACCTGCAATCGGCGGGACTTTGAAAGACCAAGACATGATCAGCGGCACTGTCAAATTCTACAATACCACCAATGGTTTCGGCTTCATTGCGCCAGATGACGGCAGCAAGGACGCCATTGTTCAAGCGGGCGCAGTCGAGCGAGCCGGCCTTTCGAGCCTCGGCGAGGGACAGAAGATTTCCTACGACATCGAAAATGGCCCGGATGGCCGCATGGCGGCGATCAACCTCAGATTGCCCTGATGGGCGCTTGCCTCCGCGTGGCTTCAAAACTGAAATCGTTCAGAGCCACACACATATACTCACAAGGAGAACAGGACATGACGCAGTTCGACTATGCCTCCGCCGCCGAGCTCTTTCCCAGCAAAAGCCATTATAAATCGGGCCGGGTGAGCTACCGCCGCTTCACCACCGCCGCCGAGGCCGTGCGCTATGCCATTGAGGACATGCCGGCTCCCCTGCTGCGCGGCTCCTTGCTGGAAGTCGACGAGCAGCGGTTCGACGGCATTCAAATTCGTGGCCTCTATGATGCTGCAGCTTTTCCGCTCGCCAGGACTGAACGCCCATGAAGAGCGAGCCGCGATCCAACGCGGATGCTCCGCCACCGGGTGGCTCGGTACTGACTTACGGTGTGGTGGGATCGGTCTCAGCCATTCTGCTACTGGCCGCAGTCGCCGGCTTTTACGAACTCGACCTCACGCGTCACGTCGCGCCAGTGGCCGGCATGATGGCACTGGCTGCTGCCGGTGGGATTGCCCTGCATGTTGTGCGTACACAGCGACATCTGGCGGCGCTCGTCACGAAATAAACGTCCACTCCAGGAGAATATCGATGACTATTCCGAGCAAGATCATTCCCTTCAGACGCAGTGCCTACCCCGCCCTGGTTCCGTCCGTGCGAGTCTCGGCCTATCCACGCTTCAAGGCGGAACGCGCCCGTAGCGCACCAGCGCCAAGGATATTGCCAGGCTCGGAGGGAAAGCATGACCAGCGGCCCCTCAACTAGCAGGTCCGTGACGTTCCTGTTCCCCTTCAAGCTGCCGGGTATGCAGGAGCCGCATGCGCCGGGCACATTCGAGGTCCGCTCGGAGGTGGAACAGTTAGACGTGATGTGGGACGCGCACCGAACGATGTCGAGCATTCTGTTGCGCTATCCGGGGCGCATCGAAGCCTTCCCTGTCACCGCCGGCGATCTTGAGGCGGCGATCCTCAATGACCGCAATTCGGGCATAGAGCCGACGCTGCCCTGACCCGCATGATCGGCAGCAAATGCCCTCGCATCGGCGGAAGAATTGAAGGCGCAGGTGAAGCCCGCGCCCCAAGATATGGCGTGCCCAACCGCGCCCTGGCTCAGACCATGAGCTTACCCTGCACGCAGGCCGATGATCGGTCCGCAAGCGCAAGGGCGGCAATGGCACATGATTTTGGAGTTTAGAGGCAGGCATGGCGACGATGTATCTGGTTCAGGCGTTTAAGCAGGTCGGTCGGAAACTCGTTGCCGATCCGGTCCAAACCACCAAGACGGCTGAGAAAGCAATGGCAACGGCGGAGCGGCTGGCGCCGACACGCGCTGGCGTCATCGCCTTTTCCCAGGAGGTGGACGTGGAAACCGACGCCTATGACGAGCCCCGCATATTGCTTAAGCTGGGCGATTTGCCTCCAGGGCTGATGGAATAGCCTGGCCGCGGGAGCAGACAGTAGTCACCAGTCCTGCTCGCCATGGCTGCTCGACATAGAACCACTCCGGAGCTTTCCGGACGGCCGTCCGGCCGTATCCGGGCCGAGGATCAATCATGGCCAAGGAACAGAAACGCGGCAATCGCGAGATCAAAAAGCCCAAAAAGGTGCGAGAGCCGGTGGCCGAGGCCGCAACGCTATCGAGCAAGGCGGTGCTGGAACGGATCGCGGTACCAAAGAAGCAACGATGACCGAAGCGGCCGCAGCGGCCGGCGGTCAGGTGCGGCCCGCCAGTCCCTGGCTCGATACCGCTCCGGTGCGCGAGGAATTGTTCGGTGTCGAGCGGCTCGAACAACATGCGAACAGCCTTGCTTCGGCCCAGCGCATAACCGAACGTCCGCCTGCCGTTCTCTCACTGCACAAAAGGCTGAAAAGCAATGCTGCCGTCCTCCTGGCTGCCTATCGTGCCAGCGCCATGGAGATGGACAGCGATCGTGGCGTCGTGCCGGCAGCTGAATGGCTCCTCGACAATTATCATCTGGTCGAGGAGCAGATCCGCGAGATCCACGACGATCTGCCGCCAAATTACTACCGGCAATTGCCCAAGCTTGCCGATGGTCCGTTCGCAGGCTATCCGCGGGTTTTCGGGCTGGCCTGGGCGTTTATCGCCCATACCGATAGCCATTTCGACCCGGAAACGCTGACCCGGTTCATCGCCGCCTACCAGCAGGTCCAGCCACTGACCATCGGCGAATTATGGGCTGTGGCGATCACTTTGCGCATCGTGTTGGTGGAAAATCTGCGCCGGCTGGCGGACCAGATTACCGCCGGACGCAAGGCGCGCGCCGAGGGCGACGCACTCGCCGACCTGTTGCTCGCCTCCGGCGGTGAAGCAGCAATGGCGCGCATATCGGACGAGCCCCTGAATGAGCTGTTTGCCGCGCAATTGGCCAAGCGACTGCGCGACCATGATCCGAGCACCACCCCGGCCCATGGCTGGCTCGAAGCCCGTCTTGCCCGGCAGAGCACCTCCATCGAGACAGTGGTGCAGCACGCCCAGCAGCGCCAGGGCGCGTCCAATGTCACGGTGCGCAATGTCATCACCAGCATGCGGCTGATTTCCGACATAGACTGGGCAGACCTGTTCGAAAGCGTCAGCCTGGTCGATGCAAAGCTGGGCGAGGCAGATGGCTTCACCCGCATGGATTTTGCCACGCGCGATCTCTATCGCAGCGCCATCGAACATCTGGCGCGCGGTTCGCGGCTTTCCGAGCTCGATATCGCCCAAACGGCGCTGTCGGCAGCCCGACAAGTTGATACGAGTATAGATGCGGACCGGCAGGGCGATACGGGTTATCACCTGTTGGGGCGCGGACGGCCGGCGCTTGAACAGGCCATCGGCTTTCGCGCGCCAGCCCGGCTGCGTTTCGGGCGACTGGCCGGCCGCCTCGGGATCGGCGGATATGGTCTGTCCATAACCGCCACCACCTTCGCCCTGCTTGCGTTGACCGGCTGGAGCCTAGCGGGCCTGGGGCTTCCCATGGCGCTGCTCTGCACGTTTCTGGCATTGGCGTTGCTCCCAGCCAGCGAGCTGGCGACCGCGCTCGTCAATCGCGCCATTGGCTGGGGATTGGGATCCGCAAGCCTGCCTGGTCTTGAACTGGCCGAGGGTGTGCCGCCGGAGCTGCGCACGCTGGTCGTGGTGCCGACGCTCTTGGCGGATCAGGCAACCCTTCTCGAAGACATCGAGCGGCTCGAAGTCCATTACCTGTCCGGCGCAGGTGGCGATATCAGCTTTGCCCTGCTGACGGACGGGCTGGACGCCGAGGCGCAAATCCTCGACGGCGATGCGGCGCTGCTCGGCTTCGGCCGGGAGGCCATCGCCGCGCTCAACGCCAGACATGGTCCGGGTCCTGCTGGCGATCGCTTCCTGCTCCTTAATCGCGATCGCCGCTTCAATGCCAGCGAAGGCGTGTGGATGGGGTGGGAGCGCAAGCGCGGCAAGCTGCATGAGCTTAACCGCCTTCTGCGCGGGGCAACCGATACCAGCTTTGTTACCGAAACCGGTGCCGTGCAGACCGTGCCCACAGATGTGCGCTACGTCATTACCCTCGACGCGGACACACAATTGCCACGCGATGCGGCGCTGCGCCTGATCGGCAAGATGGCTCACCCGCTCAACCGGCCCCGCTTCGACACGACAGGCCGGCGCGTCATCGACGGCTACGCCATCATGCAACCGCGCGTCACCCCATCTCTTCCCCTCGGGCGTGAGGGCTCGCTCTATCAGCGTGTCTTTTCGGCGCCCGGCGGCATCGATCCCTATGCGGCGGCTGTCTCCGACGTCTATCAGGATCTGTTTGGCGAAGGCTCCTATACCGGCAAGGGCATTTACGATGTCGATGCCTTCGAGACGGCGCTGGCCGGTCGCATTCCCGAAAATACATTGCTGAGCCATGACCTGTTCGAGGGCGTTTTCGCCCGGGCCGGACTGGCCTCCGACATCGAGATGGTCGACGACTTTCCCGCGCGCTACGACGTGGCCGCACGGCGGCAGCATCGCTGGACGCGCGGTGACTGGCAATTGCTGCCCTGGATCGGCTCGGATCGCACCGTGCCGGCAGTGGGCCGCTGGAAGATGGTCGACAATCTGCGCCGGTCGCTGCTTGCACCGGCCGCCTTTCTCGCATTGGTGATCTGCTGCCTGATGCCGCTTCGGATCGGTATTGTCGCGGCCGGGGCGATCCTTGCCACGCTGGCAATCCCGGCGCTGCTGCCAGCCCTGTTTGCCATCATTCCAAGGCGACCGGGTCTGCAATGGCGCGCCCACCTGCGCGGCCTCTTCGGCGATCTCAGGATGGCGGGATTGCAGATCGGGCTTGGTCTTGCCCTTCTGCCCGATCAGGCCTGGCGCAATGGCGACGCCATCGTGCGCACGCTGTTCCGCCTCGCAGTGACGCGCCGGCATCTGCTCGAATGGACGACCTCGGCCAGTTCGGGCGGCAGGGCGCGCTTGGCCCTCTACGGTTTCTATCGCGACATGGCCGGCGGTACTGGTTTGGCGTTTCTCATGTTGGCTGCGGCTTTGATCGTCGCGCCGCTCACCTGGCCGCTGGCCCTAGCCTTTGGCACGATCTGGCTGGCTGCGCCTTCTATTGCCCTGCGCATCAGCCGTGCGCCGCAGGCCCGGCTGGATAGGGCACTCACCGCCACCGATGCCGACTATTTGCGCCTGGCAGCACGACGCACCTGGCGGTTCTTCGAGACCTTCGTCACGCCCGAGGAGAACATGCTGCCGCCCGACAATTTCCAGGAAACGCCAAGGCCGGCAGTTGCCCACAGGACCTCTCCGACCAATATCGGGCTCTATTTCCTGTCGGCCGTGGCCGCACGCGATTTCGGCTGGGCCGGCACACTCGAAACCATCGAGCGGCTGGAGGCAGGCTTGGTCACGCTGGAGAAGCTTCCACGCTATAAAGGACATTTCTTCAACTGGTATGATACGCGCGACCTTAGGGTGCTCGACCCGGCCTATGTGTCGTCAGTGGACAGCGGCAATCTCGCGGGCCATCTGATCGCCCTCGCCAATGCCTGCGAAGACTGGGCGCAAGCGCTGCCGGCATCCTCGTCGCAGGGGCTTCTTGATACGCTGGCGCTTGCAAGGGTGGCGAGCAAGGACAGCCCCGGCGAAGGCCATGGCCTCGTTTCCTCCGTTCTTGACGAAATAGCCGTCCTGCTCAAGGGACCGCAATCGCTTGACCTCGTCACTCCGGCACTTTTGCGGCTGACGGACAAGGCGCTCAAGGCAGGGAGTGTATCCGGCCCGGTCTCGGACAAAGCAGGCCCTGACCTTTTCTGGATATTGGCCCTGCGCCACGCCCTGACCGAAGGCGCACGGGACCGGCAGTTGATCCACGACAATCCTGCGGCTCTTGGCAAGCGCCTTGTCGCGTTGGCGCAGACCGCGCGCCGCATGGCGCTCGGCATGGATTTCGCCTTTCTGCTCGACCCGGACAGGAAGCTGCTGTCCATCGGCTACTCGCTGGCCGAAAATGGCCTCGATAGCAATTGCTATGACTTGCTGGCTTCCGAGGCGCGGCTGGCCAGCCTCTTTGCCATTGCCAAGGGCGATGTCGCGACCAGGCACTGGTTCCGGCTCGGCCGTACGGCCACCCCGCTGAGGGGTGGTTCGGCCCTGATCTCGTGGTCGGGCTCGATGTTCGAATATCTGATGCCCTCGCTGGTCATGCGTGCGCCGGCCGGCAGCCTTCTCGACGATACCAACCGACTGATCGTCGGTCGCCAGCAGGCCTATGGCAGGGCGCGCAACGTGCCCTGGGGCATTTCCGAGTCCGCCTACAATGCGCGCGACTACGAGTTTACCTACCAATATTCCAATTTCGGCGTGCCCGGATTGGGGCTCAAGCGCGGATTGGCGAGCAATATGGTCGTCGCGCCCTATGCGACTGGCCTCGCCGCCATGGTCGATCCGCAGGAGGCTGCGGAGAATTTTCGGCGCTTTGAGAAAATGGGCGCTCTGGGCGTGCATGGTTTTTACGAAGCGCTCGATTTCACCCGCTCAAGGCTCCCGGAAGGAGAGAATGTCGCCATCGTGCGCTCCTATATGGCGCATCATCAGGGCATGACCCTGGTCGCCCTCGCCAATGTGCTGGACAATGGACGTATGCGGGAGCGGTTTCACCGCGATCCGATCATCAAGGCGAGCGAATTGCTGCTGTCCGAGCGCATTCCGCGCGATGTTGCAGTTATCCGGCCGCGCGCCGAGGAGGTCAGGGCGTCCGTCGGCGCTGCGATCAACGCAGCCCCTTCAGTCCGCCGCCTGACCCTACCGCGTGATGCAGCGCCCGCTACCCATCTTCTGTCGAATGGGCGCTATGCTGTCATGCTGACAGCCTCAGGCAGCGGCTACAGCCGCTGGCGCGACATTGCAATCACCCGCTGGCGCGAAGATGCCACAAGCGACAATTGCGGGGCCTACATCTTCCTCAGGGACACGCAAACCGGGCGGGTCTTCTCTCCGACTGCGCAGCCGATGAACGAAAAAAACGAAGCCTCGGTAGTATTCGGTGAGGATCATGCCCAGTTCCTGCGCCAGGATGGAACGCTGGCGAGCGAAATGGATGTGTTGGTCTCGGGCGAGGACGATGGCGAGGTGCGGCGGGTTTGCCTGACCAATAGCGGCCGCCGGGCACGAGAGATCGAGGTGACCTCCTATTCAGAACTGGTGCTGACCGCGCCGGCCACCGAAAATGCCCACCCCGCCTTCGCCAAGATGTTCGTGGAGACCGAATATCTCGCCGAATTCGACGCTCTGATCGCCACGCGCCGCCGGCGTTCACCCTCCGAGCCAGAAATCTGGGCGGCCCATTTCGCTGTCGTCGAAGGCGACGTCATCGCCGATCCGCAGTATGAATCCGATCGTGCCCGGTTTCTTGGACGCAACCGTGCCATTGGCAATGCCGCTGCCATCCATGATGGAAAGGCCTTGTCAAATACGGCCGGCACAGTGCTCGATCCGGTGTTCTCGCTGCGCCAGCACGTGCGCATTCCACCGGGCAAGGTCGCCCGGATCGCTTTCTGGACGCTGGTGGCCTCATCGCGCGCCGAGCTGATGGAACTGATCGACCAGCATCACGACCGCAGTGCCTATGGGCGCGCGCGCACGCTGGCCTGGACGCAGGCACAGGTGCAGCTCTATCACCTTGGTATCGCGCTGGATGAAGCTGCCGACTTCCAGCGGCTGGCCGCGCCCATCCTCTATGCCGATCCGCGTTTCCGGCCCGGCTCCGACATCATTGCCAGCGGCATGGGGCCGCAATCGGCCCTTTGGCCGCAGGCCATTTCGGGCGACCTGCCCATCGTGCTTCTGCGCATAGATGCCATGGAAGATATGGCGCAGGTGCGGCAAATCCTGCGGGCACACGAATATTGGCGCATCAAGCGACTGGCCGTCGACCTGGTGATCGTGAACGAGCGCGGCTCCTCCTATGTGCAGGATTTGCAGAACGCCATCGAAGCGGCTGTGCGCTCCAGCCAGTCCCGACCGCGCTATGACGACAGGCCGGCCGAGGGCTCGGTGCATGTGCTCCGCGCCGACCTGATGACTCTGGAAACGCGCAACCTGCTCAACGCTACCGCACGAGTGGTACTCGCGGCCCGTCGCGGTCCCATCAGCGACCAGCTCGCCTACCATGCCGGTCTGGACAAGACCTCTGTTCTCCCCACGGCGGCGCCAAGTGTCCCCGTCTCGGCCGAAAATGTCGAACAGCCCGACCCTCTGGAATTCTTCAACGGGTTGGGCGGCTTTGCCCGCAACGGCACGGAATATGTCACCGTGCTCGAAAATGGCGTCACGACCCCCGCGCCCTGGATCAATGTCATCGCCAATGACGGGTTTGGCTTTCAGGTATCGAGCGAAGGCAGCTTTCATGCCTGGGCCGGCAATAGCCGCGAAAACCAGATCACGCCCTGGTCGAACGACCCGGTCGCCGACCCGACCGGTGAAACGATCTATATCCGCGACGAGGACACACTGGCGCTGTGGAGCCCCACGGCACAACCCATCCGCGACCACGGGCGTTACGTTGCGCGCCATGGTTTCGGCTATAGCCGCTTTACCCATCGGGCTCATGGCATCGAAAGCGATCTGCTGTCCTATGTGCCGCTCGCCGACCCGATCAGGATATCGCGGCTCACCCTCACCAATCGCTCGGGGCGGCCGCGTCGGCTGTCGGTCACCAGCTATGCCGAGTTCGTTCTCGGTACGCAGCGCGGCACGACCGCACCATTCCTTACCATGGTCAGTGACCCGCAGACGGGTGCACTGTTCGCGCGCAACAATTGGGCGATGGCATTTCCCGGCCGAGTCGGTTTTGCCGATATGGGCGGAAGGCAAACCGCCTGGACGGCCGACCGCACCGAATTTCTCGGACGCAACGGCGATGCCGCGGTGCCGGAAGCGCTTGTCGGCCACGCCGCATTGTCCGGCAAGACCGGTGCCGGATTCGACCCTTGCGCCGCGCTGCAGACCGGGATCGAACTGGCGGCGGGCGAAAGCATTGAACTGGTCTGCCTGTTGGGCGAAGCGGAATCCGAGGCGTCGGCGCGCGACCTGATCGCGCGCTATCGCGCGGTCGACCTCGACGCCGTACTGGCGGAAGTGAAGGCGCATTGGCAGTCAGTGCTGGGTGCAGTGCAGGTCAACACGCCCGATCGCGCCATGGACATCATGCTCAATGGCTGGCTGCTCTATCAGACCATGGCCTGCCGCATCCAGGCGCGCTCCGGTTTCTATCAGGCCAGCGGCGCCTATGGTTTTCGCGACCAGTTGCAGGATGGCATGGCGCTGACCCTGTCGAGGCCCGGGGACACCCGTGCCCATATCCTGCGCGCTGCCGGACGGCAATTCATCGAAGGTGACGTGCAGCACTGGTGGCTGCCCCATTCCGGCCAGGGCGTGCGGACACGCATTTCTGATGATCGCGTGTGGCTGGCCTTCGCCACCGCCAGCTATGCCGGCACGACAGGGGACGAAACCATCCTGGATGAAACCGTGCCGTTTCTTGAAGGCCAGAAACTGGCCGAAGGCGAGCACGATGCTTTCTTCCAGCCCATGGTGTCCGAACGATCCGCATCCTTGTTCGAGCATTGCGCGCTCGGCCTTGACCAAGCGGTCAGGCTCAGCGGCGACCATGGTTTGCCGCTCATGGGCACCGGGGATTGGAACGACGGCATGAACCGCGTCGGCGAGGGGGGCAAGGGCGAGAGCGTCTGGCTGGGCTGGCTGCTGATCAGCGCCATCGATCTCATCATGCCTTTCGCCGAACAGCGCGATCCCATGCGTGCCAAGCGCTGGAAAAACCATGCGGCCCGCCTCAAGACCGCGTTGGAGCGCGAGGCTTGGGATGGTGCCTGGTACCGCCGCGCCACGTTTGATGACGGGTCCTGGCTGGGTTCAAAAGACAATGACGAGTGCCGCATCGACGCCATCGCCCAATCCTGGGCGGTGCTGTCGGGCGCGGCCGATCCGATCCGCGCGCTCAAAGCCATGTCATCGCTCGGCCAACACCTGATCCGCAAGGCGGACGGCATCGCCTTGCTGTTCACGCCACCATTCGACAAGACGTCACGCGATCCCGGTTACATCAAGGGCTATCCACCGGGGCTTCGCGAGAATGGGGGCCAATATAGCCATGCGGCCATGTGGGCAATAATGGCGTTCGCCAAGCTGGGCCTCAGCGAAAAGGCGCATGATCTGTTTGCTCTCGTCAACCCAATAAACCACGCTTCGGATCCTCGGTCCGTCGCACGCTACAAGGTGGAACCCTATGTCATAGCGGCCGATGTCTATTCGGTCGCACCGCATATTGGTCGAGGCGGCTGGACTTGGTACACGGGATCAGCCGGCTGGATGTATCGCGCCGGCATCGAAGGCATCTTGGGGCTGCGGCGGCAGGGTGATGCGCTGGTTGTCGATCCCTGCATTCCGCCGGATTGGCCGGAGTTTTCCGCAACACTGAACTTGGCGGACACAAATTGCCAAGTCATCGTGCGCCACCGAAGTGAGCGATCCGAGGCACCCAGCAGCGCGACAATGGACGGGGCGGCGCTGCTGCCTCAAAGGGGCGTCTTCCAGGTGCCGCTCGATGGCGGCGAACATATCCTTGTCATCGAACTTGGCCGCAAAGCCCCGCCTGGCCCCTGAGCGTGCCCTGCTCCTGAGATTCATCCCGCCGCAATTCGGCGTGCAGCCATTTCCGTTACGCCCCAGGACGCGGGAGTAAGGTGCATCCGAGATGAACTCCGCGCCGTGGCGGGAGCCGCATTCGGCCTCGGCTTGTGCGGATTGGAAAGAAGTGACCGTAGGACAAGGAACGAAGGCATGTGCACCTCGTTGAGCCTGCACCTCACCTTCCGTGAGCGAGCTGATCAAGGAGCGTCACGGTGGCCGCCGGGAAAACACTAAGCGACCTCTTTGAGGATACTCTCAAGGACATCTATTACGCGGAACGGAAAATCCTGAAGGCCTTGCCCAAGATGAAGAGGGCAGCGCAATCCGAGGCACTCAAGGCGGCGTTCGAAAAGCACCGCGGCGAAACCCAGGGGCATGTCGAGCGCTTGCAACAGGTGTTCGAGCTGATCGGCAAGGTCGCACGCGGCAAGACTTGCGACGCCATTGAAGGCATTCTCGCCGAGGGCGAGGAGATCATCGACGAATTCAAAGGCACTGTTGCGATTGACGCCGGTCTCATTTCCTCCGCCCAGGCCGTCGAGCACTATGAGATTGCCCGCTATGGCACCCTCAAGCGCTGGGCCACCGAGCTCGGTCTCGACGAAGCGGCCACTTTGCTCGACGCGACGCTGCAGGAAGAACTTCAGACCGATACCGATCTGACCCAGTTGGCGGAAACTTCGGTCAATTCAGCCGCTGTGGCTTGATGCGCATGGGCCCGGGAAACCGGGCCTTTTTAATTGTCTGCGAGAATCGGAGGCCCACAATGGCCAGGAAAACCAAGTCGGCGGCTTCATCCCCATCAATGGATGCGCGCGTGCATGACCAAGTGTTGACGCGCGGCAATGGCGGGGAGTTGCATCAGCTTGCCACGGGCGATACCCCGGTGACCACCACCGCTCACGGCGTGCCGGTCAGCGACGACCAGAATTCACTCAAGGTCGGGGCACGCGGTCCGGTCCTGATGGAAGACTTCCATTTCCGGGAGAAGATCTTTCATTTCGATCACGAGCGCATTCCGGAACGTGTCGTGCATGCCCGAGGCTATGGTGCGCACGGCTATTTCGAGGCCTATGATGTCCTGGCCGATTATACCAGGGCCGACATCTTCCAGCGTCCCGGCGAAAAGACACCGGCCTTCGTGCGGTTTTCAACCGTGGCGGGGTCCAAGGGGTCATTCGATCTTGCGCGGGATGTCAGGGGCTTTGCCGTCAAGCTTTATACGCAGGAGGGCAACTGGGATCTCGTTGGCAACAACATTCCGGTCTTCTTCATTCAGGACGCCATCAAGTTTCCCGACGTCATCCATTCGGTGAAGCCCGAGCCCGATCGCGGCTTCCCCCAGGCACAGTCGGCGCATGACAATTTCTGGGACTTTATCTCGCTCACGCCGGAAGCCATGCACATGATCATGTGGGTCATGTCCGACAGGGCCATCCCGCGATCCTTCCGGTTCATGGAAGGGTTTGGCGTGCACACGTTCCGCCTGCTGGATGCGGAGGACCGCTCCACCTTTGTCAAATTCATCTGGAAGCCCAAGCTTGGCCTGCAATCGGTCGTGTGGAACGAAGCCGTCAAGATCAACGGCGCCGACCCGGACTTTCACCGCCGCGACCTCTGGAATGCCATCCAGGCTGGCGACTATCCCGAATGGGAATTGTGCGTCCAGCTTTTCGATCAGGCCTTTGCCGACAGCTTCGACTTCGACATTCTCGATCCCACCAAGCTCATTCCCGAAGAAATCATCGCCCCGGTCCCGGTTGGCCGGCTGGTGCTCGATCGCATGCCCGACAATTTCTTCGCCGAAACCGAGCAGGTCGCGTTCATGACGCAGAATGTCCCGCCCGGGATCGACTTTTCCAACGATCCCTTGCTGCAGGGGCGGAACTTTTCCTACCTCGATACCCAGATCAAGCGGCTGGGCTCGACCAATTTTACCCATCTGCCGATCAACGCGCCCAAATGCCCCTTCCACCATTTCCAGCAGGATGGGCACATGGCGATGCACAATCCGGCGGGCCGGGCAAACTACCAGCCCAATTCATGGGCGGCCGGGCCGCGTGAAGATCCCAGGAGGGGACATCGCGCCTTTCCCGAGGAACTCGAGGGCACCAAGAGCCGGCTGCGTCCTGAAAGTTTCGCCGACCACTACAGCCAGGCGCGGCAGTTCTTCAACAGCCAGACCGTGCATGAACAAAGGCACATCGCCATGGCGCTCACATTCGAGCTGAGCAAGGTGGAAACACCGGTTATCCGCGAGCGCATGATTTCCCATCTGCTCAATATCGATCCGGGCCTGGCCGAAACCGTGGCCGACAAGCTCGGCATCACTGAACTTCCTGCACCTGCCGATGCGGCGGTGCCGCCACGTGATGACCTTCCCGCATCGGACGCACTGAGCATCATCAAGAATGGCCCGGACAGCTTTGCCGGCAGGAAGGTCGGTGTTCTCGTCACTGACGGCTGTGATGCGAGCCTGGTGAAGAAGGTTCAAGCGGCGCTAGAGAAAGAAGGCGCATTGATGGAAATCGTCGCGCCCAAAGTGGGTGGCGTAACGGCGGGCGATGGCTCGCATATCGGTGCTCACCATATGATCGATGGCGGCCCGTCGGTCCTGTTCGACGCCGTCGCCCTGATCGTGTCCGCAGATGGTGCTGAGCGCCTATTGGGCGAGGCGGCGGCGCGAGACTTCGTTGCCGATGCCTTCGCTCATTGCAAATTCATTGCCCACAGCGCCGAAGCCGCTCCGTTGTTTGAAAAGGCCGGGATAGCAGCGGATCTGGACGAGGGGGTCATCGCCCTAGACTCAGCGAGCGCGATCACTCAGTTCATCGAGAGCTGCCGAAAGCTGCGGCTCTGGTCGCGGGAGGATGTGGTCAAGCTCTAGCCTGCCTTCCAACCGGCACGGCGTGAAAAGGCGGATGAACAGCCAGTTCTCCAGTGCACATTCTCATCGAGGAGTCCTTAATGCGTATTCTTGTCGGCAGTGAGCTGACCTTCGAGCTGGCCCAGCCCACGCCGCTGATCGCCATCCTCAATGTGCATTCCTCCCGCGTATCCGACCTTGAGGGGCCGGACCATCTGCTCACCTCCCCACTCGTGCCGGTGGAGGGATATCGCGACACCTTCGGAAACTGGTGCAATCGGTTGGTGGCGCCCAAGGGACAAATGATCCTGCGAACGCGAGCCGTGGTTCGGGATGATGGGCTATGGGACGAGGCCGCGCCGGATGCAGAGCAACTACAGATACAGAACCTGCCGCACGACACGCTGCAATTCCTTTTGGGCAGCCGCTATTGCGAGACCGCATTTCTATCGGAAACGGCCTGGAACCTGTTTGGCAACACGCCTTTGGGCCGCGCTCGCGTTGAGGCGGTGGTGAATTTCGTCCATGAGCACCTGCAATTCGACTATACCAAATCGCGCCCCACCCGCACCGCCTGGGAGGCCTACAACGAAGGTGTCGGGGTCTGCCGGGATTTCGCCCATCTGGCGATAACGTTTCTGCGCTGCCTCAACATCCCGACGCGTTATTGCACCGGCTATATCAGCGATATCGGCCTTCCTCCGCCCTATGCGCCGCAGGATTTCGCGGCCTGGATCGAGGTCTTTCTGGGCGGTCAGTGGTATATGTTCGACCCTCGCAACAATGATCCCAGGATCGGCCGCATCCTGATCGCGCGTGGCCGCGATGCCGAAGACGTCCCCCTGACGCTAACCTTCGGACCGAGCACACTTGTGGGGTTTTCCGTGATCACCCAACAAGCCGACAGCTGATTGAGACCCCTTTGCGGGCATTAGCGGTTCGTGCACCAGACAGGTCCAGTAAATGGGCCGCTGTCCCGCACGCCAGTTTTGGAGAGTCAAGGATACCAGTCGGGACGAAGATCAACCTCCTTCAAGTGGGGCTGGCTATGAAACGAGTTTTTTCAGCGCCTCTGTCAACCGTGGCAGGTCATATGGCTTAGAAAAGAACAATGCACCACGAGGCAAATCCTCAGGTGTGACCTTTCTATGTCCCGAACCGATGATGACACGAATATCTGGGCGGCTCCGCGATATAGTTCGGGCAAGTTCCAGCCCATCCATGGATCCGGGCATGTCGACATCGGTGAACAATGCGGAGATTTCTGTCTTCTGTCCGAGACAGGACATGGCTTCGTCGGCATTTGCTGCTTCGATGGCGATGAACCCCGCTTCTTCCACGAGATCGACGGCAGACATACGAATAAGCGGTTCGTCCTCTACGACGAGCACGACAAACGGTGCCGCTTCAGTGGGCCGGTATGCCATTTATTGTCCTAATCGCCGAGTTCCTGGATCAGGCTCATCGGCGCGCGGAACACCGCGACCAACCCTGTCGGTTCATAACGTTTGTCGACATCGCCTGTTCCGGCGATTCCCATACGGATCAGCCGCGAGCCAAATCCCTTGCGCGTTGGCTCGACGACGCTGGGACCGCCTCGCTCGTGCCAAGTCAGGTTCAGGACCCTGTCGCCGCCCTCATCCGTTACTGTCCAGGAAACATCGACCCTGCCGTCCTGGTTTGATAGTGCCCCGTATTTGACGGCATTGGTTCCCAGTTCATGGAAAATCAGGGACAGCGAAAGACCTGCCTTGGGGCCGAGAGGAACGTCGGGGCCGGTAATGGCGATGCGATTTGGCTCCGCGTGGATCGCCAGCACTTTTTCGATCACAGCTCTCATTCTGGCCCGTGACCATGACTGGTTCAGCAGGATTTCATGAGCAGCGCTCAACGCCTGCAATCGCGCGGAGAAGGCTTCTACCGCGTCGCGCTCCGACACATTCTTCAATGTCTGTGTGGCAATGGCCTGCACGATGGCCAGAGTGTTCTTGAGGCGATGGCTCAATTCCTGATTGAGGACGCGTTGCTCGTCTTCGGCCCCGATCTTGCCCAGGGAAGCGTAGGTGCGGTCGGCGACGCCCCTGGCGAATTCCATTTCGTCCCGGGTCCATATCCGTGCCGTGCTGTCATGGGCGAACAGCACGCCGACGAGCTGGCCGCGTTCGACGACAGGCACTTTCAGCAGCGAGCGCACGTTGTGCTCCAGATAGTCGGCGCCATGCCCCCCAAGCCAGTCAGCCTGCGCAACATCGGGCAGCGCCAGCGTCTGCCCGTTTGCCAGCTTCTCCAATATCTCCGCAAACCCGCCGAGCGGTTTACCACCAGCAAGGGAAATGACGTTCGGAGCGTTCCAGTCGAGTTCGACCACGAAAGCATCGGCCTGGCGATCGATGCGGGAATAACCGGCGCGATCGACCGCCAATCCCTGAGCCAGGACCGCTGAGGCTATGCGCAGGGCCTCCTCGATCGTGCCGACTTCGCGAAGACGGTCGCCAAGCGAGAGCAACGCGGCATTCCGGATATCGCGCTGCTTGCTGTCGCTGATGTCGATGACCACACCAACCATTTTGGTCGGCTGGCCATTTGGGTCCATCACAAATCTGGCGCGCCGTGCCACCCAGCGTAATTCGCCATCGTCCGGCCGCCGGATTCGATATTCCACGTCCAGGCGTGCCGTCCCGGTGCGCCTTGTCTGCTTGTCCGAACGGAGAGCCTCATCGTCCTTTTCCACCAGCGCTTCAAGAGTAGCAGCGGGATAAGATCGCTGTGCCGGAAGCCCGAAAATGCGGCAGAACTCCTCGGAAACTTCTACTTCGCCGCTGGCGATATCGACTTCGAAGATGCCGATGCCGCCGGCATGCTGGGCAATGCGCAATCGGGCTTCGTCCAGCCGTATCTGTTCGTTCTCCGCCACCAGACGTGTTGCTTGCGCCTGGCGACGTATGCCCAGACGGCGCTGCACCTCGGTCTGATATGCCTGTGCCCTGAGGGCGCGACGAAGCTCGAGCTGCGTCATGACCTGACGGGCAAGCACGCGAAGCGCGCGCTGCTGCAGTTCACTCAATTGCCGAGGCTCGAAATCGAGTACGCATACCGTACCGATTGGGAGTCCCTCATCGGTCTTGAGTAGCGCGCCGGCATAAAATCGCAGATGCGGTTCGCCAGTCACCAGAGGATTGCCGTCGAACCGCGCATCCTTGGTGGCGTCAGGAACGATCAAGAGGTCTTCATCCAAAATCGCCTTGGCGCAGAATGAGCTTTCGAAAGGTGTTTCCCTTACACCCAAGCCCACTTCGGCCTTGAAGAACTGGCGTCTGTCGGCAATCAGGTTGACCACCGCAATCGGTGTACCACAGATGTCCGAGGCCAGCCGGGCGATATCGTCGAAGTCAGTCTCGCGCGGCGTGTCGAGTATCTCGTAGCGCGCCAGTGCGGCCAACCGCTCTTGCTCACGGTCGATGGCGTCGTTGACCGCAATACTCATCGCCCGGCTTCCTTTAGGTCATTCCCGACGTTTTTGATCGAATTTGGCCTCTGTTCGCAAATAAAATCGTAGCATGGCGGCAGGCCCCACGCGTAAGGCATTTTATTGACACAGCTCCTGGCACGATGATGGATTACATGCCATCGCGGAGGCCGGCGGAAGGCGCCCATCGCTGAAGCCAATCATATTTGCCAGGCTCTATCCACACGTCGTGCGGTTAGCATTCCAGCGGAACCGCCTGTTCTCCTAATACAGGCGAGTATGAAATTTCCGTCGGCGGGTTGTACGATAGGAATGGTTCCGGAAACAGAGCGGCTGCTATCTGCGTTCTGAACTTAAAAGGCAGACAGTCTGAAAACGGCCCCAAGTGAGCCATCGGCGCGCCTGCAGACCTAATGGCGGCTTTCCGCCATGCGACCACCAATTGCGGACAGACTGCTCACGGCCCCAACCTTGCCATTGCTAAACCTGGTGTCGCGAGCAGCTCTATTCTGAAACCACCTGTTTGCAAGGCCAGTACTCGGGAAATTTCTAAGGGCCTTGCCCTCGCGCCAGCAAGGTAAGTGGAACCGTCCGGGGCGGTATCCCCAGCCTTCCGCGCTTCGCTTGTGCAGACCGGGTGATCCTCCTCCGCCCCGACCGCCCTTGCTCGTTGATACCCCAGTCTCGGCGACGGCCAGAAGGTCAGGCGCGGCGTTCCGCTTCGCTGACCTTCAGACCCGAGGATCAGACATGACCAACATATCCGACAGCAATCCCCGCATCTATGTTGCCTGCCTTGCCGCCTACAGTAACAGCTATCTGCATGGGGCTTGGATCGACGCGGATCAGGACACCGATCAGATCAGGGATGAAATTGCCGCGATGCTTGCCCGTTCCCCCGTCGAGGATGCGGAGGAATACGCCATTCACGACTATGAGGGATTCGAGGGCGTCAGCATCTCCGAATATGCCGGCATCGACAGCGTGGCGCGGATGGCTGCTTTCATCGCAGAACATGGCACACTCGGCGCGGGCCTGCTGGAACAGTTCAGCGGCGACATGGACCAAGCCGAATCCACCTTGGAGGACCGCTATCATGGTCGGTTCGCCAGCCTCGCCGACTACATGGAGGAATTGACCACCGAGAGCGTCACGATTCCCGAGGCGCTGCGCAACTATGTCGATTGGGACGCGATGGCGCGCGAAGCCGAGATGGGCGGCGACCTGTTCACCATCGAGACCGCGCGCGGCGAGGTGCATGTGTTTTCCAATAGATGAAAACATGACTTCCTGTCCGTGCTCATGCGGGCAGGCATCTCGAAAGCACCGACTGTCGCCAAGCTAAAAACACCAAAGAATGATCGGGTTAGCCGCTCAAGGTATCTGTTTTGAGCGGCTTCTATATTTCCAGTGATCCTTGAACCTCTTTTTGCCGGGCGCTGCCCAGCATCCAGGCTTGGGGAGGTGACGCCATGCTCAGCATCGATTGGCGATCTCCGGCGGCATACGGGCACACAAAGCATATCCCTGCCGCTGGCTTCGCTTGGGAATATTTGCGCCGCAACGACGAATATCGTCGGGACTGCCAGACCATCGCATCGACCGGAGGGGCGGCTGCCCGCGACCTTGAAGTGTTCGCGGCTCGCTGGGGGTTGCGATTTCCCGTGCGATCCCGACGCGCCGCATGACCGGCAATCACCGATCTGGTGTCCGCGCCTTCAACCGCAAGCCGTGAGGTTGTCGCCGGTCGATCACAAAGACGACGACACCGAACCGATATTGACGTTGGCACATCTCGAAGGCCTCGACCTGCGCCAGGCTACCGATGGCTGGCACGGCATCTGGCAGGTGGATGGCGTCACCCATCAATTCTGGCTGCCCGAGGCCGTGCCGGATGCCGCCGCGTTTTATGCCGTCACGCTGCCGATGGATTCATTTATGGAGCTACGAACGCACGCGGCACGCCGTTTCTGGCGATCTCTCATCGGCCGTGCGCCCGGTCCTGATTTCCGAGCCGTGCCTGCGCAACTCCGGCAATGGCATATCTTGACCCTGCGCGCGCTTGACGCGCGGTTGCGCGGCGAAAGCTATCGCACCATCGCCGAAGTCCTGCTCGGCTTTCGCGGCACGAAGGAGGATTTCGAGAGCGATCCGCGCAAGAACAAGGCCCGCAGCCTGGTCGCGCACGGCATCAAGATGATGCGCGGGGGCTATCGGCTTCTGCTTCACTACCCGATCAAGCCCGACAAGCGTTGATCGTTCTCGGCCTTTGACCTCACGCCTTGTTGGCTGCCGCCTGCTCCAGAATCTTTCGATAGCCCTCGCGCGAAAGCCATTGCGCGCGTTCGAGGTGGCTTTGCCAGCAACGGTAGGTCCGAAGCTCCTTGGCGACGGGATCACGGTGCAGCACGATTTGCGCGACTTCCTTCCAGTCTACGCCCTCGGCCTTGGCATCGAGCAGCCGCAGATAGGTCACGAAATGCCGTTCGTCATAGATGGTGATGGCGTCGCCGGTTGGCGCTTCATCGTCCACATCTGGATCGAGTTCGACGGGAACCCGCATAGTCATTCCCGTATCCGAGAGAGCTTTGTCTGCGGTGCGCCCCCGCAAACGATTCTCTCTGACTCTTGGTCATGGGGGAGTTAGTAACCGTCACGAAACGGCCCCATGGCCTTTAGCTCGGAAAGCCTGTTGTATACGCCACAGGCTCCCCGACCATAGGTCAAAGCCCCGTCCTCGCTGGAGGAACTGGCGGAAATCACCGGCCGGGCCGGCTCCAATCTCTCACGCACCCTGAAAACGATGGAGAGCTACGGCCTTGTGCGGTTTGAGCCGGGCCACGGCCGCAAGCTCGCGCCCAAGGTGGTGCATGACCGCGTGGAACTGACGTTGCCCCTGATCGACCGTACGAAGCCGAGGAAGGCCATAGGAGATCGGCCATGAACATGCACAGCCCAACCATAACCGCTCGCGCTGCCCTCTATCTGCGCGTTTCGACCGCCCGGCAGGCCGAGCATGACATTTCCATTCCCGATCAGAAGCGGCAGGGCGAAGCCTATTGCGAGCAACGCGGCTTCCAGCTCGTTGAGACTTACGTTGAACCCGGTGCCACCGCCACCAATGACAAGCGCCCCGAGTTCCAGCGCATGATCGAGGCAGGCACGTCCAAGCCTGCGCCCTTCGATATAGTCGTGGTGCATAGCTTCTCGCGCTTCTTCCGCGATCACTGCGAGATGGAGTTCTACGTTCGCAAGCTGGCGAAGAACGGCGTCAAGCTGGTGTCCATCACGCAGGAGATGGGCGACGATCCCATGCACCAGATGATGCTGCAGATCATGGCGCTGTTCGACGAATACCAGTCAAGGGAGAACGCCAAGCACGTCCTGCGCGCCATGAACGAGAACGCCCGGCAAGGCTTCTGGAACGGCGCACGGCCACCTATCGGCTATCGCATCGTCGCGGCCGAGCAGCGGGGATCGAAGACCAAGAAGAAGCTGGAGATCGACCCGCTGCACGCCGACACCGTGCGGCTGATCTATCGCCTGTTCCTCGAAGGCGATGGCACGGCCGGCGCGATGGGCGTCAAGGCCATAGCCACCTATTTCAACGAGCGCCGCTTCTTCACCCGCGATGGCGGGCGCTGGGGGCTGGCGCAAATCCACGCCATCCTGACCCGCACCACCTATATCGGCGAGCACAGGTTCAACACCCGCTCGCACAAGGACCGGGAGAAGAAGCCAGAGAGCGAGGTCGCGATTATGGCGGTGCCGCCCCTGATCGAGCGCGAGATTTACGACGCGGTGCAAGCCCGCCTCAAATCGCGCAATCCCATGGTGACGCCGGCGCGTGTCTCCAGCGGCCCCACGCTGCTGACAGGCATTTGCTTCTGCGCCAAGTGCGGAGGTGCGCTGACGTTGCGCACCGGCCAAGGCAGCACGGGAGCGACATACCGATATTACACCTGCTCGACCAAGGCTCGGCAGGGCAAGACCGGCTACAAGGGCCGCACGCTCCCGATGGACAAGCTGGACCATCTGGTCGCCGATCATATCGGGGATCGGCTGCTCCACCCCAAGCGACTGGAAACCGTCCTCGCCAGTGTCATCGACCGGCGGCAGGAGCGCGCCGAGCCCGCCGGGAGCATCTTGCCGAGCTGAACCGGCGAATCACGGAAGCCGACCAGCGGCTCGGCCGTCTCTTTGACGCCATCGAATCCGGCATGGTGGACAAGGACGACGCCATGGCGAAAGAACGCATGGTGAGCCTAAAGGCGTTGCGGGATCAGGCCGCCGCCGACGCCGACGCCGAGCGCAAAAAGCTCGCCCTCGACAGTTCAGGCAATCAGGGCGTCAGCCCCGATATGCTCAAGGGCTTCGCCCGCAAGGCTCGTGAGCGGATTCGACTCGACGATGGCGGCTACCGACGCGACCATCTGCGCGCTCTGGCGCAGCGCGTCGAGGTCGCCGACGACGAGGTTCGCATCATGGGATCGAAGTCGGAACTGCTGCGAACGCTGGTCGCCGCTTCTAGCGTAGAAACGGCGGCGTTCGGCGTTCATAGTTCTGTTCTGAAATGGCGCACCCGCTGCGAGATAGATGGGCACTGTAATTGCTGGGAAATTTTGCTTCTCATGGACCGATGAGCGGCAGCTTTGGGCCGCCACCCTAACATTCCAACTCGCTTGGCCAATGACAAAAATGGGGCCGTCTGCGGACTGTCGGCTTTTGTACGCGGACAGTTGAAAGCAGACATCAGTAACCTGTGCCGCCAACGGGATTGGCTCGACCACTCGCCGGACTTTCAAGCAGAACCGATGTGCGATCCGATCGCGTCTGACATTTTCTCGGCCAGCATGATGACCGGCAGATTGAGATTTGCGCGCGGCGCGGTGGGCATGATCGAGGCGTCGGCGACGTAGAGACCGCTGATGCCGTGCACCTCACCGGTTTCGGGGTCGACGACGGCCTTCCGGTCATCGGCTGGCCCCATCCGACAGGTGCCGCAGACATGCCATTGGCCGAAAGCGGTGCCGCGGACATAGTCCTCCAGGGCAGATTCATCCGCCAGCAAATCTTCAAGCGAGAGATTACCCGATACCATGGTGCGAAAGAACGGCCTGCGGATGGGCGGGACCACGTCGATCGCCGCCGCCACCGGAGCGGTGAGCAGGTAGTTGCGCAGCGTCTGGCGACCCAGTGATTTTGCAAAACCGCTATAGCTCGAAGGGCCCGGCGTCTCGAGGAGATCGGACAGGCTCTCTGCTGCCATGAGGCGCGCTGCGAACCGGACGGCGTCCATCAGCCGGACGAGGTCGGTGCGCTCGGAGAGGTAGTTGAGGTGGACGATCGGCGGAACAAGCGGATCTGCGCTGGTCAGGGACACGCTGCCCCGGGATTCGGCCTTGTTGATCCAGGTGATGATCGTCGCGATCCGACGGCCCAGCGGATGCCAGGCGGATTTGGCGACCATCATGGCAAACATGTCCGAGACGCTTCCGCCTTCGACGCCAGAGCTGTAGCGAAGCCCCAGGTGAATGTGCCGGCGCGTCGCCGTGCCGAGCCGGCCCTGCGGGCGCAGATACGCAGACAGGGAAATGCCTGGATGTTCCTGGAGATTGGCACCAACCCCAGGCAGATCACCCAATTGAGCGATGCCGAGCTTGCGCAGTGCCACGGCTGGGCCTATCCCGGATCGCATCAGGATTGCGGGAGAATGCAGCGCACCTGCGCAGATGACAATATTGGCAGCGGCGAGCTGGATTTCGGCGCCTCTATGCCGCACGGTGACGCCGCTCGCCTTCCTCCCATCGAACAGGACCCGCATCACCTCCGCGTCGCTCATGATCGTGAGATTGGGTCTCGCGCGAGTTGTCGCGTCGAGATAGGCCATGGACGTCGAGACGCGGTGTTGACCGTCATTGGACAGGGTGACGGGAAAATGACCGTCGCCGAACTCACCATTCTGGTCTTCAAGACAGGCAAAGCCGAGCGTGTTGAGCGCCTTTTCGACATTGAGCGAAAATAGCGGCCACTTGGCGCGCGGAATGCGCGAAATGGAAATAGGTCCAGTCCTGCCATGCAGGGGGCCGGCAAAGTCGAGATCAGTTTCGGCCTTGTTGAAATAGGGCAAGACATTTGCCCAGGCCCAACCCTTGGCGCCGAGCGCCTCCCACTCTTCGTAATCGTCAGGCGTGCCGCGATTGGCCATCTGGCCATTGATGCTGGAGCCGCCCCCGATCAGCTTGGGCTGCTCGTAAGGCCGGGGTGGTCCCGCCGCTGCATTATCCAGCGCCGCGCCGCGATGCGCGAGAAGACCCTGCCAGTGATTGGCAGGGTCGAAGGCGGCGCGTCCAGGATAGGTGTCGAGAATGGCTGAGCCTTCTTTTCCCGGCCGAACGTCACGTCCCGCCTCGACGAGCAGTACCTTGCGTTTGGGATCGGCAGAGAGCCGATTGGCGAGCACGCATCCCGCGCTGCCGCCGCCGACAATGATGATGTCCCACATGTTTTACCCGCCTATGGGCCTGAAGGCCCTGGCGCCGGCCTCAGCAACCTGCCGGTCCTGATCGACGCTACCGGAACTGACACCTATGGCGCCGACGACCTGACCATCCACTTCAAGAGGAACACCGCCACCCAAGGTCGTCAGTCGTCCTCCATTAAGACTTTGCAGGCCAAAGCCGGGTTGGCCCGGCAAAGTTGCCGGCAGGATATCGCCCGTCGCCTTGCGCGCGCCGGCCGCCGTATAGGCCTTGGCCAGCGCGATATCTATGGAAGAAAACTTGGCCCCGTCCATGCGACGGAACGCGACCAGGTGGCCCGCCGCGTCCACCACAGCGATATTCTGCGGCACGTTCATTGCCGACGCAGCAGTGCTAGCAGCAGCAATTATAGTTTCGGCCTCTTCAAGTCCGATCGAGAGCATGTTGAGCATCGTCAGCCCATCCAGAAGCCGCCATTGACGTCCAGGGTGGCGCCGGTGATGTAACGGGCCTCCTCGGACGCCAGGAAGGCGATGGCATTGGCCACTTCGTCTGTTTCTCCCAGTCGCTGCTTGGGAATGGCAGAGGTCAGCCGATCCCTTGCCTCGGGCGTCACATTCTCGCGGATCAGGTCGGTATCGATGACGCCCGGCGCTACGGCGTTGACCGTAATGCCCTGCGTGGCGGTCTGTCGCGCAAGGGTCCGCGTGAAGCCCAGAATGCCGGCCTTGGTCGTCGCGTAATGAATTCCGCCATTGAGCGCACCCTGCCGACCCACGATGGAGGACAGGTTGACAATACTGCCGCTACCGCGCTCCCGCATGTGGGGCAGTACGGTCCTGGAGCAGAGAAAGACGCTGCGCAGATTGACCGCGATGAATCGGTCCCACTCATCCACAGAGATGTCGACGATTGAGGCAGCGCGATCGATGCCGGCATTGTTGACCAGGATGTCGATGCGGCCGAGTTTGGTTAGTGTTGTCTCGATCATCGACTTGACGACGGCTTCATCAGAAACGTCGCCGGCCACAGCGATTGCGCCATTGCCGATTTCCGCTGCCGCTGCCGCTGCAGTATTCCCGTCCAGATCGTTGACCGCGAGCGTCGCGCCGCGCTTGGCCAATCCCCTGGCAACAGCGTTGCCAATACCGCGGCCCGCGCCGGTCACCAGCGCGACTTTGCCCTTAAGCATAGTAGATTCCTCGTTCAACCTTTGACGGAGCCCTTGGTGAGGCCCGATACGATCAACCGTCCGAACAGCGCAAAGGCGATAAGGATCGGCAGGATGGCCAAGGTCGCGGAAGCCGTGAGGGGGCCCCATTCGCGGCCGAAATAGCCGATGAAATTATAGATTGCCGGCTGGATCGGGCGCAGCGCAGGACTGTCGACCATGACCGATCCGGCCACGAACTCGTTCCAGGCCCCGACAAAGGTAAGGACACCGGCGGCGCCCAGAGCGGGTTTTGTCAGCGGCAGGATTATCAGCCGCAGGACCTCAAAATGGCTCGCGCCATCGGCAATGGCGGCTTCGTCCAGTTCGCGGGGAATCCCCTCAAGCGTGCCCTTCATGATCCAGATCGCCATCGGGAGCTGATGGGCGATGTAGATAAGCGGCAGCGTGTACCACTGGTTCGTCAGTCCCAGACGCGAGAAATAGACGTAGTTGGGAATGAGAAGCGCCGCCGCCCCGAGCGCCAGCGGGATACTGGCGACGATGAGCAGGAAGAGCGCGTTGCGGAATGGAAACTGGAAGCGGTCGAAGGCATAGGCTGCCGGAAGTGCCAGCACCAGGGTGCCGATGACAGTGGCGAGGCTGTAAAACAGGCTCATCTGCATATTGCCCAGGAACCCGCTCTGGACCACGCGCTGATAGTTTTCCGCGGTTGGCGTGAAGTTGAACAGAGTTGGCGGAAAGCGGAACAGATCCGCTTCCGACTTCAGCGAGGTGATCACACCCCAGACCAGGGGCAGCAAGTTGAGAACGACAAGCACCGTAAAGGCCAGTGCCAGCGCCACACCGGATGCGATGGGCAGGTGGCGACGATGAGCGCGTGGTGGCTTTGTTTGAGTTTGGGAGGAGATTGCCATCGTCATGCTCAAACTTTCCACTTCGCGAGCCGAACGTAGGCCAGCACCAAAAGGATATTCCCGAGGAACATAAGCAGCGCCAGCGAGGTGGCGGAGCCGATGTCATAGGAGATGAAGGCGCGGTCGTACACCTCCATGGGCAGGATGCGCGTCGCATTGGCTGGCCCGCCGCCGGTCAACACGAGCGGCGTCTCAACAGTATTGAGATTGGAGAGCGTCAGAACCACTGTCACCAGCAGCAGCGGAGTGCGCAACAGCGGCAGGGTGATGCGGCAGAAAATGTCCCAGGCAGTCGCGCCATCGATCCGTGCGGCTTCCTCGTAATCGTCAGGTATGCCCTTAAGCCCGGCCAGGATAATGATTACCGCATAGCCGGTGCGCTTCCACACCGAGACCCCGATCAGCAAGTTCATGGCCGTGTCGGGATTGGTCAGCATGCTGGAGCCATCAATACCGAACCAGCGCAGCGCCGACAGCAGCAACCCGGTGTCGTTCACGAACACCCAACGGAACAGCAATGTGGCTACCACCGTGGAGATGATCCAGGGAACGATGACCACCATCTGGACGATGAAGCCGCGCCTTTCCCCCAGCTTGTGGATCCAGACGGACAGGCCCAGGCCGAGCACAACTGTGAGCAGAACGGCCCAGAAGGTGAACCATGCACTGCGACCAAGCGTGTTGATAAGGGCGGGGTCGCCCATGAGCCGGACATAGTTTTCCAGACCCACGAAGTCGGTCATGTTGCCGTACTGGATACGAAAGAGGCTGAACCAGAACCCGTAGAATACTGGTGAGAACAGTACGAGGGCCAGCATGGCGAATGCCGGGGCGATATAGGTCAGGCCGGTACGGCGCGAATACATGGAAATCTCTCGTTGCAAGGGGGTGCAGGCGCAAGGCCTGCACCCCGCCCATGCCTTAGCGATTATGCGAGCGGTTGAAGTCGTCCTCGGCCTGCTGCAAGGCGGCCTCGGGCGTTGCCCCATTGATCAGCACGTTCTGGATGGCCTTGTTGAAGGCTTGACGATAGCCGCCAACGGAATATTCGATCGGCGCGAGCCAGCCGTACTGGGCGGCACCCTCGCCTACCACCGAGAGATATTCGTTGCCCGGCTGAGCGACAAAATCCGCCAGGTTGTCGAGTGTGGACAGCATACCGGGGGTCTGGCCACCTTTTGCAACCCAGATGGGGTCGGAGTCTGCACCCAGCATGTATTCGACAAAATCGCCGGCCTGCTCCTTGACCGGGCTACCGGACCAGACACCAACAGCCCACCCGGCCATGACCGCCGGAGAGTGTTCGGTGGCGCCATCGCCCGGCCAGAGCATCAGCCCGACCTTGTCCTTGCCAAGCTTGTCCTGCAGCGTCGAAACGCGAACGCTCGCGCCAAGGATCATGGCAGCGCGGTCGGAGGCGAACTGCTCGTAGACGTCATCCGAAGTCCAGGTCACGGCGGCCTCGGGCAAGACGCCATGCTCAGTGGTAAGAGCTGTCTGGAATTCGAGGGCTTCAATACCCGCTGGCGTCGCGAAGGCCGCGGTGCCATCGTCGTTGAACAGCGTTTCACCCTTGCCCAGCATCATCGAGATCATCAGCGCCGGATCGGCCTGGCTCTCGCTATAGCCTTGCAGGAAGCCGTAGCGGCTGACCTGCCCATTGGCGTCGGTGACGGTCAAAGCCTTGGCGGCGTCGAGAAACGCATCCCAGGTCGTCAGGCTCTCCGGATCAATGCCTGCCTCGGCGAACAGGTCCGGGCGGTACATGATGGAGATGTAATTGCGCGAGGTGAACAGGGCATATTGCTTGTCGCCATCGGCGGTCAGGTCCCAATAGGGGCCGGCGCGGTCGGCAATCTCTTCCGGCGACCAGTCGGCAATGAAGGATTGGCCCAGGTCGAGCAGGGATCCCGAATTGATAGCGTCCCCAAGGAAGTCCGTGACAACCCAGATCACATCGGGATTATTGCCCGTGCCATGCCCGGCCAGGAATTTCGGCGTCATCTGGTCCCATGCCTGGGTTTCCACCACGATATCGACGCCGGGATTGGCCGCTTCGTAGCTGGCGATGATCTCGGCCAGAGCCACTTCGCGCGGCGAGGTGCCCGTGGGGTTCAGGAAGGTCCACATCCGGATGGTGGTATCCTGCGCCATGGCCGCAAAGGGCAACATGGTGCTCATGGCTAATGTGGCCAGGAATGTGCTGGTCAGTCGTTTCATAAGTTCCTCCTTGTTATAGCTTAGTCGGGCCGCTGTTCCTGGCTGTTCAGGTCGCCGAGCGCGTCCTTGAGGGAGCGGCCGATATGAATGCGGATGGCAGCGGAATAGGCGTCCCTGTCACGGGCCCGCAGCGCAGCCACGATGGCCGCATGCTCCTCGGCCTCGTTATCGAGGCGCTTGCGCCAGGATTGCAGCCCGCGCTGGATCCATTCGCCGAGCAGTTGCATCTGGATGCCCGAATAGATCGAGATCAGCATGTCATTGCCGCTTAGCGCGACGATGTGCTGGTGAAACTCGGTATTCAGGCCTAGCTTGCGGCGGTGTTCGATATGGTCGGGATCGGCTTCAAGTTGTGCGCGGATGTGGTCGAGCTGGTCCAGTTGCCCGGACAGGAGCGTCCCCGCCTCAAGGCGCTCGATGGCAATTTCGCCAGCGGCCAACTCCAGGCCGAGACGCACCTGCCAAAGGTCTAGGACCTGCTTGGCGCTCGGTGTGCGGATGTGATAGCCCCGCCGCTGTACCGCTTCGATATAGCCTTCCGACGCCAGGCGCATCAGGGCTTCGCGCACCGGCGTCTGGCTGACGCCGAACTGCTCGGCCAGCTTGTCCGGGTAAAGCCGGAAACCGCGATCAAAATATCCGAACACGATCATTTCGAGCAGGGTCCGCCGCAGGGTCTCGGTGAGCGTCTCGCCGGGCTTGCCGACAAGTTGACCCATGTCGGACAAGTCTCGAACTTGAATGGGGGCTGCAAAATGCATTGCTTCAGCTCCTTGCTGTCCAGCGAAACCGGTCCACCATTGCCGGGTCTGGCACAGCACCATGGCCCGGCAGGTCCTGCGCCACCAGATTTCCATTGGCGATCACTGGAGCTTTAAGGCTCAATTCGTCGCGAAGCGGATTGAGCAGCATATTGGCTTCGTAGAGACCGAAAGCCGGGGCGGCGCGGCAGGTATGGACGGCCGCCGCAACCGCTATGGACCCGCCCACGCCATGAGGGGCGAGGACGATGCCTGCCTTTTCGCAGAGGTCTCCGATTGCGAGCAGGCCCGAGACGCCGCCGGCTCGAGAGATATTGGGCTGCAGGAAATCGACGGCACCAGCCTCGGTCAGGCGACGGAAGGCGTCGAGCGTGAACTCGTTCTCCCCGGCACCGAGCGGCACCGCAGAGCGCTCCCGCAGCCGTGCGTATGCCAGGACATCGCCCGGGGGTATCGGCTCTTCAAGCCAGCCGGGCGCATAGGGCGCCAGGGCTTCCGCCACCTCCAGGGCCGAATGTTCGTCATAGGCACAATTGGCGTCCAGATAGATGGGAAAACCGTCGCCCATGGCGTCGCGGACGGCCTTGAGATGCTCAGCGTCCACCTTGGGGCCACGACCAATCTTGAGCTTGAGAGCGTGGAATCCACGCTCCCCATAGGCACGCGCCGCCGCAACTGTCTCTGAGGGCGTGGCGTGAAGCCCCACCGGGCTGACATAGGTCTCGACCGGGCCGGGTTCTCCGCCCAGCAGGGTGGCCAGGGGCAGGTCGGCAGCTCGTGCCTTGAGATCCCACAGGGCGATATCGACACCACTCAGAGCCTCTATGGGCGCGCCATGCGTGCCTCCCAAAGCGATGAAATAGCGATAGAGATCGGCGGTCATCTCGGCAGGATCGTCGATGACTGCGCCTTTGAGAAAATCGGCAATGACGTGGCTGACCAATGTGCTGGCCAGTTGCGGATGTGGCAGGCCGAAACACTCGCCATAGCCAACAGCGCCATCGTCGGCCGTCACCATCACCAGCGTCGTCACCTGCCCTGTTCGAGGGATGCGGCGAAAGTGGCTTGCCGGCGAGCTGATATGGGCAGGCACTTTGTCTGCGCCGCCAAACACGTCGGCAAAACGGGCTTCAAGGGGAATAGCGACGACGCTGGCGACTTTCATTGGCCGATCCATATATTTTATAATTTACAGACTATAGGAACCTGTGCTTGAAGACGTCAAGGGCATTTTGATGCCACGACGAATTATCGCCCCAGGGGCAGGAATGGAGGATGGGATATGGCATCAATCGAGATCGCGGGGGTCGAGAAGGCCTATGGAGCCACCAAGGTTATCCACGGCATTACGATCGACATTGCCGAAGGGGAGTTCGTGACGCTGGTGGGGCCGTCCGGCTGCGGTAAGTCCACACTCCTGCGCATGATCGGCGGCCTTGAGCCCATCAGTGGCGGCACGATCAGCATTGGCGACAGGGTCGTGAACGACCTGCCGCCCAAGGATCGGGACATTGCAATGGTGTTCCAGAACTATGCGCTCTACCCACACATGACGGTGGCAGAGAATATGGGATTTTCCCTGCGCCTACGCAAAGCATCCAAGAGCGAGTTCGATGCCGCCATCCAGCGCGCTGCCGGCATTCTGGGCCTCGAAAACCTGCTCCATCGCTATCCGAAGGAGTTGTCGGGCGGGCAAAGACAGCGCGTCGCAATGGGTCGCGCCATTGTCCGAAATCCGCAGGTCTTCCTGTTCGATGAGCCGCTTTCCAATCTCGATGCCAAGCTCCGCGTGCAAATGCGCGCTGAGATCAAGGCGCTGCATCAGCGGCTGGGCACAACCATCGTCTATGTGACCCACGATCAAATCGAGGCCATGACCATGGCCGACAAGATCGTGGTCATGCATGGTGGCATTGTCGAGCAGGTCGGCTCGCCTCTCGAGCTTTACGATCGCCCCGCAAACCAGTTCGTCGCCGGCTTCCTTGGCTCGCCATCCATGAACTTCCTGCGCGGTGACATCGTGCAAGCCGATGGACTGCATTTCCAGCTTGCGCCCGACATTTCGATCGCACTGCCCGGCAGCGCCGCTACTCGTCCAGGACCGGTCGTGCTCGGCATTCGGCCCGAAGACATCCTGTTATCGCCGGCCGGGATTCCGGCGACGATAAAGGTAGTGGAACCCACGGGGTCAGAGACTCATCTGGCAGCCCGCGTTGCCGGACAGGACATGACGGTCGTGCTGCGGGACAGATTCAGCGGGCAGCCGGCGGATACGATCCACATTGCCATCAGTCCAAACAAGTTTCATCTGTTTGACGCTGGAACCGGAGTCCGTCTGTGAGGCGTATTTCCCCAACCGAATGAGGCCTCAGGTGGCCGATTGGAATGGCCGCTTAGGGAATTCTTCGGTGGAGATTGAACGGCCGCGTTGCGGCGCAAAAGAAATGTTTCGGAAGTGTGGCGCGCAGGCGCCCAACCGCATGGAATGGCCGCGCCAGCTGGGTTCACACCTCCGGCAGGCCTGCCGCCCTGCGCCCCTCGTTTGTCTTCAACGAAAAGTCCTGCCCGCGATATGAATCAGCGTCCGGCGTCACCAGCCAGGCGATGGCTCTGGCGACCCATTCGGCGGGAATATGCGCGGACCAGTCTAGCTGACTGACTGGATTGATACCCGAGGCACGGATCTGTTCCTGCATACGCGTTGCCACCGTTCCGGGACTGAGGCCAATGATCCGCAGCCCCTTGTCGCGATATTCCCTGTCGGCCACTTGCGTCAGTGACAGCACGGCAGCCTTGGTCGCACAATAATGGCTCCAGCCCGCGAGCGCAGAGGTTGCAGCGCCCGAGGACAGATTGACGATGGTCCCGCCGCCCTGCCCCACCATGAGGGGGATGGCGAACCGCATCCCGTGATAGACCCCCTTGAGGTTGACGTCGACAACGCGCGACCATTCCTGCGGCGCGCTGTCTGCCAACAGCGCTATGGGGTCAATCAAGCCCGCATTGTTGACCAGCACATCAAGCCTGCCAGTTGCGGCTTTGGCCCGCGTGATCAGATCCACCACCTGTTCGGGATCAGCCACGTCACAGGCAACCGCGCTCGCAGAAGCGCCGCTGGTCCTGAGCGCCGTGGCAGTCTCTTCGATGCGGTCAGCGGTTCTGGCAGCCAGGACGACATGCGCCCCCAATGATGCAAAATGTGCCGCCGTGGCTTCACCAATGCCGCGGCTGGCCCCGGTGATCACCACCACCTTGCCGTTCATATCCATTTCATTGTCCTTTCGAGCGGCCGGGGCGATGCCGCCCCGGCCTTGCTGTCATTCGGCAGCGTCTGCCATCTGGGTGGTCCAGGCCAAGGCCGGGTTCGACATGAACTCTTCGTCGGGAATGTCCGCCAGAGCTGCGCTGTAATTGGCTATGACCTTGGTGGCGATAATGGCGACGACATCGAGCACATTGGCCCGGCTGTAGCCTGCCGCCAGAAAGACCGGCACGGCCTCAGGCGCCTCTCCCCGTGCCGCGACCACTGCCCGCGTGAACGTCCAGAGGGCCGCCAGCTTCTGGTCCGCTGGTGGTCGGCCGGCGCGCAACGCGGCGATCGTTGCCTCGTCCATGCCTGCCTGCCGCGACAGGAATGTGTGCCCCATCGTGCAATATCGGCAGCCATGGAACACATTGACGGCCTGGTACGCCACTTGCTGCTCGATGGCGCTCAGCGTCGAACTGGCAATTTGCCCCCAAAGTGTTTCATAGCCCACCAGCGCACTGGGGCTTTCTGCCAGGGTGGCGTGCATTTTGGGCGTAAAACCCCATGCTGCCGAAACCGAGGCCAGTGTCGCTTTGGACCCCTCGGGCGCGGTCTGGGCTGTGTGCAGTGTAAAGGCTGGCATGAGCATCTCCTGTTGGTCCATGGCCGCGAACAGGAATATTGCCGCTGAAAGATCAGATAAATGACATGACTATCCGCATATTCGTGCGCATTATGCAGGAATGAAACTCGCAGATCTGAGCCTTATCCAGGAGATCGCCCGGCATGGCAGCTTCGCCGCTGTGGCCCGCCAGCGCGATGTAGACGCGTCTTCCATCGGGCGCATTGTCGCGGGCATCGAGCACGAACTCGGTTTCCGGCTGTTTGCGCGAACGACGCGCCGGATGGAGCTGACAGAAGCGGGAACCCTTTACCTGTCCCGTGTCGGTCCCTTGAGTGAAGAGCTAGACAGGGCAGTGGAAGAGTGCAGGGCCATGCAGGTTGAACCAAGGGGCACGCTGCGCCTCTCGGCCTCCGCCACCTTTGGCCAACGCATCATCGTGCCCCGTTTGAGCGCCTTCCGCGCGCTGTATTCGGCTGTCACGGTCGAGGGGGTGTTTTCGGACAGCACCATCGATCTGGTCGCGGACCGTGTCGACCTTGCCATCCGATTGGCCCCGATGATTGATGGCGACTATGTCGTGAGCAAGCTCATGGACACACGATACCGCGTTGTCGCCGCGCCGGACTATCTGCGCCGGGCGCCCCGGCTGGAACAGCCTGAGGATCTGGCCCATCACAGGGCCATCCTCTTTCCCTATCGGGATTACCGGTCCAGATGGATATTCCGCGACGCCGCCGGCACCCTCACCGAGCAGGCGGTCGAGGGCGATCTGGTCCTCTCACCGGCAGGTGCCATCCGCGACGCCGCTCTTGCCGGCCTGGGTCCCGCGCTCCTTCCGGATTGGCTGATTTCCGAGGACATCGAACAGGGGCTGTTGCAGACCTGTATCGGAGGTTGGGATGTCACCGCGACGCGCTTCGATACGGCTGCGTGGCTGATTTATCCCAGCCGCAGTTTTCTTCCCGCCAAAGTGCGCGCGATGATTGAATTCCTTCGCCGGTCGATGGCTTAGATTTGGACGCAACGCCTCAATCCTCAACTACGGAATACCGATCACGATCCTCAAGGGGTGATTTGGGGCAGTGGAGTAGAAAATCCCTAATTCAGAACGTCCGCTTTGCAGAGCGCACAACGGATAGAGAAACGACCGAAATGGGGCGCGTAACCGCCGGTCTGTTCTCGACCCCATTGTGGTCATTTACGTCGACCTAGGATGTCACTGACACCTGCCATTCGTTCCTCTTTGCCGTGACCTCGAACCAGATATCGCCAGAGGCCTAGCAAAGCCCTCCAGCAAAATCCGACTGTCGGCCATTGGCAAAGGCTTTGATCAGCCGTTCAAAGATGTTCTCCGGCTCGCAATTTCTTCTTGGATCGAATACTGGCAGCAAAACTGAGTTCCTGTCGAAAAGCTCGACAGGCGAGGGGCTCTTTACCGATTGATCCGTCCAAAATCCGACGATGGGGAAAACTCCTGCGAGGGGATCGATAACATTGTGTGCGTCTCTACTTCCAAACAGACTCTGCACTGTTAAGGTGTGAACGACAGGTTGGGGGGAGCAGATGGTGTCATCAACGGGTAAGTGGGCGGCATATATCATCCGGATGGCGGGCGCTTATCTGGTATCAAAAGCAATTCCGGCTAAACCACACCTGCTCGAGGGCGTGCATTGATGGATCTTTCGGCATACGTCGCCAATCTCGACAAGCGCTTTCAGACCGGAATCGCGCGAGAGCATAGCTATCGGGGCGACTTGCAAAACCTGCTTCAGGCCTTGGCTCCGGACACTCTCACCACCAACGAGCCCGCAAGGATCGCTTGTGGCGCGCCCGATTACATTATTACCGATCAAAAGACGGCAGTGGATGTGGGCTACATAGAGGCCAAAGACATTGGCCGTTCGCTTGATGACAATGAGCTGCTGCCGGTTCGGTGGACACGAAGTTAGGCTAGCTTAGCTTGCTCTTCGTATTGCACGGGGCTGAGATAGCCCAGCGTCGAGTGTCGGCGCCTCGGGTTGTAGAAGCGCTCGATATAGTCGAACATATCGGCCTTGGCATCGTCCCTGGTGCGATAGACCTTGCGGGCGGTGCGTTCGGTTTTGAGCGAGGAGAAGAAGCTCTCCATCGCCGCGTTCTGCCCCTCAAAACGATTCACAGGATCGTTTTGTCCGCTGTCGCGGATTGGCTTGAACTCCCAGACATTGCCGGACCGGCTCATCGAGCAGGTGATGCCATGATCGGCCATCAGCCGCTGGAACTGCTCGGATGTATATTGGCTGCCCTGGTCGGAGTGGTGCAGCAGGCTGTCGGGTTTGCCGCGACGCCAGATCGCCATGATCAGCGCATCGGTCACCAGTTGAGCGACCATCGATGAGCTCATCGACCAGCCCACCACCCGGCGGGAGTAGAGGTCGACCACTGCCGCCACATAGAGCCAGCCCTGGGCCGTCCAGATGTAGGTGGACCGAAGGTCCGCGAAGCGAATTCGGCGATCCACTTCTGGTTCGGCGCCGACGCCACGAACGCCCGGTCCAGGATGTTGGGCGAGACCGCATGGCGCTGCCCGCCATCCTTGGGCAAGCCCCGCCGGCGGGGACGTGCCCGCAGGCCTTTTTTGCGCATCAGCCGTTCGATGCGATGGAGACCCGCATCGAGCCCTTCGGCCAGCACGTCGTGCCAGACCCTTCGAGCGCCATAGGTGCGATCGCTGCCGGAAAAGCTGGAACGGATCCCGGCGACGAGCATCTCATCATACTGAGCCCTTCTACTCGGCGAGCGGTTGAGCCAGGCATGGAAGCCCGAGCGAGACACACCGAGCGCCTCGCAGATCCACGAGACCGGCCAGATCCCTCGGTGCTTCGCCACGAAACAGAACCTCATATCGAGTCCCTGGCGAAGTAGGCCGCGGCTTTTTTTAGAATATCGCGCTCCGCCTTGAGCTTGGCCAACTCCCGGCGCAGCTTCTCGATCTCGAGCTGCTCGGGCTTCATCTGACCATGGCCGGGGAAGGCCTGCTGTGGATCGGCAGACGGCTCGCGCACCCATTTGCGCAACACGTTCACATGCAGGTCCAGATCACGGGCCGCCTGCGCCACCGCAACGCCCCGTTCCCTCACCAGCTTAACAGCCTCGAGCTTGAACTCCCGGCTGAACTTGCGTCTCTCCATCAAAACTCTCCAGTTCCAAAAACACCTTAACTCGGTGTCCTCAAAACCGGCAGCAGCTCAGTGCGCATGGCTATATGGAACTCATCCCTGTCCCGGGGGCGCCTGCGGCCTTAGGGACGTGTCAGCATGGACATGAGCATGAGTCCTGATCTGGGGTCACTTGAACCAGGAACACTTCCGGATGCACTCCTGGCCGAGCGGAACAAGGGACAACAGCAATCGCCGAACTCTTGCCATGCGGTCCCGTCACGATTGCTCGCGGCATCGCTTGTATGATGTGACCAATCGTACCATTGCCAAACCTACGCCGTCTGCTAACCAATAGGGCAGGGTGGGATAGATGCAAAAGCTTCGGCCATATTTGAGCGAAGTCACGCGAGCACTTTTGGTGCTGGCGCTTGTCATGCTCAATCTTGGCATGCAGCCGCTGCCATCGGTGGCTTTCGATGGTTTGTCCTTCACTGTGGTTGGAACTGAGAATTGCGGGCTCCCCGACGATTCCGGCAGAAACGACCACATACCGTGCCATGCCTGTCGGGTCGGTGCCGACATCATCCTGCCTGCGCCACCGAACGTCGCCGAGCCACTGAAGCTAGACGTCTTTTTACTTTATTACAGCTACACGAACGATACAGCGCCTAGTGCGACCGTATCCGCTGCGCATCGCAGCCGAGGTCCCCCGCTTTTCGTCTGACATCTGGCAGCACTGCCTGAGCAGGTGCTCCCGTTTACGTCGCCCCGTTTTTCGTGAGCGTCTCTATTTCAGAGCGCGAGCAGCCCATTGCTTTGGCCGGCTGCGTCCGGCCGGGGAGCTGGGCCGCACGATTCTCGGTAAGACGACGGTGTCGGCGGCCCCTCATTTGACAGCACCACTCGTGGCGACAATTGGCTTTGGTCCGCAGTAGCCGCCGACCCACGACCGTTTTTGACGGGCGTCATGCGCGTCAATGAAAACAAAATAATAGGAGGAGTTTGAAGTGAATAGGTACGTACTGGTCCTGGGAGCCATGCTGTTGATGGCCGCCCCATCAGTCTCGCAAGATGATCTTGCGGCCGGGCAGAAGGTGTTCAACCGCTGTCAGGCATGCCACGCCGTGGGCGAAAATGCCCGCAACAAATCTGGTCCGGAACTGAACGGCATTGTGGGGCGTCCAGCGGGCACCGCCGTCAACTTCAATTATTCCAGCGCGATGCAAACTGCAGGCGCTGAAGGCCTGGTTTGGACGGCTGAGGACCTGAACGCTTTTCTTGAAGCCCCCAAGGACAAGGTGCCCGGCACCAAGATGGCATTTGGCGGCCTGAAGAAGCAGCAAGACCGAGACAATCTGATTGCCTACCTCGCGACCTTCAGTGCCGACGGCACTGCGGCGCCACAATAGACCTGGAGATATAAATGCGTTCTTCTATCATTGCTTCAGCGTTCGCTCTATTGGTTTCACCAGCGATCGCAGATGAGGCCGTTACGATCAACTTCGCTGCGGATGTCGGCGGCAAGCCATTCTCTTGTGCCGAAACGTTCCCCGATATCGGGTCGGGCAAAACCACGATGTCGGTCACCGATTTCCGGCTCTTCGTGCATGATGCCGCACTCGTGCGCGCAGATGGCAGCCTCGCGCCGATCAGCCTCGAGCAGGATGGGCAATGGCAGTATGAAAATGCCGCTCTGCTTGATTTTGAGGATGGCACCGCAGCTTGCTCAAGCTCTGGCAATTCACCAACCAATACCAGTCTGCGCGGGACGGTCGAGGACGGCGAATATGTGGGTCTGGCCTTTACCATAGGTCTGCCTTTCGAGCTGAACCACGTCGACCCCACTGTCATGCCCGCGCCGCTAAACACTACGGGAATGTTCTGGAACTGGCAGTTCGGTTTCCGGTTCATGCAGGTGAATATGGTGCCCGTCGTTGCCGAGGCGGCAATGGCCGGGGAGGCGATGGGCGCTGGCCACGGCGAAGGTGAGGCCCATGCCAGCCACGGCGAGGGCGACGCCCATGCTGGTCACGGTGGCGGAGAGGCTGGGGCCATGGGCTGGTTTCTGCATCTCGGCTCCACGCTATGCGCCGCCAATTCGCAAACCGAGGCGCCCACCTCGCCCTGCGCCAATCCAAATCTGGTCACTGTGCTGTTTCCCGAATTCGATCCAGCCAGCAATGTCGTCGTGTTCGATCCCGGTCCGGTCGTGGCAGAAGCCGATATGACGGTGAATGCACCCGAAACCGCCCCGGGTTGCATGTCCTTCCCCGGCGACGCAGATTGCCTGACCGTGATGACCAAGCTGGGTCTGGAATATGACGGCGTGGACGCGGGCGAGCAATTGTTCGCAACGGTGCGTTAAGCCATGTTGAAGGGCAGCGTCGCATTGATCCTGGTCATGGGTGTCGCCATGCTCGGCACTGATGCCGCGGAGCATTTCGCTTGGCCTATTCCGGCGTGGATGCCGGCGCCGCCCGTTCCGAAAGACAACCCGATGAGTGCCGCCAAGGTAGAGCTTGGCCGGCACTTGTTCTACGATTCCCGTCTCTCACGTGACGGCACGGTTGCCTGTGCATCCTGCCACGAGCAGTCAAAAGCTTTCACTGACGGGCGGGAGTTGTCCGTTGGTGTTGATTCTACAGTCGGCGTTCGCAATGTGCCGTCGCTGGCAAATGTCGGTTACATGCCCCAATTGACCTGGGGCAACCCACATATGACGACGCCTGAATTTCAGGCCCTTGTACCCCTGTTCGGCGACAATCCTCTGGAAATGGGATCGGCGGGGCAGGAAGCGCGGATCTTCGCCGCACTGGCTGACGACCCCTATTATGCAGAGGCCTTTTCCAGGGCGTTTCCCGAACGGCCGGCGATTGATCTGTTCACGGTGACACGGGCCCTTGGCGCTTTCCAGCGCACCCTTATTTCCCTCGATAGCCCCTATGACCGGTTCAAGTATTGGGGCGAGACCGACGCGATCTCGGATGCTGCCAAGCGCGGCGAACAACTTTTCTTCGACCACCGGTTCGAATGCTATCACTGCCACACTGGCATCATGTTCTCGGACAACCTGCAGACCTCTCGCAGCCCCGTCGTCGAGCGCGGCAACCACAATAATGGCCTCTACAATATCGATGGCAGAGGGGCATATCCGCCGCAGGCAACCGGTTTCATCGAATTCACCGGCAATCCCGCAGACATGGGCCGCTTCCGCACGGCGAGCCTTCGCAATGTCGGGGTTACGGCGCCATATTTTCACGATGGCTCGGCGGCCACGCTTGAAGACGTGTTGGACCACTATGCCAATGCCGGGCGCGTCATCGCGGAGGGTCCATACGCGGGAGACGGTTCGAAGAACCCCTACAAGGACACGATGATCGTGGGCTTCAAGGCCAGCGACCAGGAGATCGCGGATATCATCGCTTTTCTGAACAGCTTGACCGACGAGACCTTCCTCACCAATCCCGACTACGCTGATCCATGGCCCGAGGGCCATGCTGCCTCGATCAACAGGGTCATGCCATGAAACGGTTCGTTCTGCTTCTGCTCCTATTTCTGGCGCAGCCTGCAGCCGCGCACGAGTTCCTGCTCGGCGACCTGCAGATCATCCATCCCGCGATCCCAGCGACACCGCTGGATGGCGACACGGCCCATATCTATATGGCGCTGGTCAACAATGGTACGGAGCCTGAGCGGCTGCTCGCCATCGAGACCGCCTATGGCAAAGCCGTTCTCGAACGCCAGGTCACTGACGCAAATGGGGTCGCCACGCAGCAGAAAATGGCCTGGATTGACATTCCACCCGGTGAGACGGTGCTGCTCATCCAGGGCGAATTCCGTGGTCGCGTAGAGGGCCTCAAAGAACCGCTTGTGGAAGGCGGCGAACTTGATGGCGCTTTCGTTTTCGAGAAACGAGGCCGCTTCAAGATGTTTTTCATGATCGACCCGATCGAGCCGATCGAGGAATTGCCTATGCAGGCCAGCGAGCGCGCCGACACATCGGAGGCGACACTGGCCATTGCGGCGGCCCTGCGCGCGGAGCTGGGCGAGGACACGGCCATAGCGCCGCTGGCAATCGTGGGGGATGTCGCCATTGCCGGGTGGACGCGCGGTGACATCGGCGCGCGCGCCTTTCTGCGCAAACGCGCAGGTTCATGGCAGGTCGTCTTATGGTCGGGTCCGAGTCTGCTGCTGCCGGCCACGCTGACCAGCCTGGGCGTTGGCGTGCAGACCGCGGATCAATTGCGCAAGGAACTGGCGGCCGGCGAAACGGCCCTTGGCCGCGACTACATCACGCGTTTCGATGCCTTCGCCGGCACCGTTCCGCTGAACTGAATTCTGGAAGGATCAAGCATGCAGTTCTTTCGTGTTGGCGTTCTGGCCTTGATGATGTGCACGGCACCCACTGCGTTTGCACAGCAGTCGGGTTCAATACAGATTGTTACACCGTTCTCTCGCGCCACATTGCCCAATGCCGGCACTGGCGGCGCGTATTTCAGCATTGCCAATCTTGGCACCCAAGATGACATTCTGCTGTCTGCCGAGACACCTGTGGCCGAAGAGGTGCAACTCCATTCCATGGCGATGGATGGCGATGTGATGCGCATGCGGCAGATGCCGGACGGCATCCCGGTTCCGGCCGGCAGCACAGTGGTGCTTGAACCAAGTGGCTTGCACTTGATGCTTGTGCGGCTCAAGCAGCCCCTCAAGGAGGGCGAGACGCTCCCCCTCACCCTTAATTTCGAAAAGGCAGGGACGATCGACCTGGAGGTTCCAATCGGCTCGATTGCCGCAAGGAAGGCGCCATAACTCCAATTTGAAAGCCGCGACCAGATCAGCACGGGTCGCGGCATCGTAATTTGTCTCAGGCCAGAGCGAGCCTTGCCTGCTTGCGCTGGTTGGCGAACCGGGCCGGAGAATTGCGGTCAAGCCCGGCTGCATAGGCTCGCAACTGGGCAATGTTGGTGACCTCGAACTTGAACTTGCCGGTGCGCAAGAAACCCTTGGTTTCCCAGGTGGAGACGATGCGTGATACCGTGGTCTGTGTCGTGCCAATCATGTCTGCAAAGTCTTTGCGGCCAATCGGGAAGTCGATTGCAAGGCCGCCCTTGACCGGCTGTGACGCCCTATCGAGCAAACCGAGCACGGCATTGGCCAGCCGCTGTTCGACGTCCTGGGTGGCGATCTGACGAACCCGCGTCTGCGTTTCGCGCAGGATGTGCGTCAGGGCACGTGCGGTGTTGCTGCTGAGAAGCACGTCCTGTGCAAGCAGGGACGTCCAGACCGGGTTGGACCAGATGAGCACCGTACTGTCCGCGCAGGCGGCGGCAGCAATTTGTGGCTCGGCGTCGAGGTCATGCGGCATTTCGAAGACATCACCCGAAAGAACATAGCGGGCGATATGACGAAGGCCATCGCTGGTCTCCTGCTGCATTCGAAGCCGCCCGCTGACGAGTAAGCAGAAGTCCTGCGACGTGTCGTCTTTCTGCCAGATCTGACCGGCACCGAGTTCAAGAACGGTAGCCTGAGCCAAAATGGCATGCCTATGTGTGTTGGACATGGCGTCGAAGATCGCGGCTCGGCGGAGCGCATCGTCATACGCTTCAGGGTAATTCGCCATAGAAGTTTGGGCGGAGCGAAGAGAATTATGGTGTTCGGCCATCGGTTCGATTCCGTAAGCCCGGTTGGGCTAAGGTCAACGACATTGCGCCCCATGCCTCAGAGGTTCATGGGTGCGCGCAGCGACAGGCGCTTCGATCCGCATTGCGGCATGGAACGCCCGATCACACGAGGGCGGGTGGTGCTCGTGAGCCGCCTGAACCGGTCGCAGAAAGGGGCGTGAGGATGGGGGCTGGATGGGTGCCAGTGCCAACAAAAAGGCAGACAGGGTCTGGAGCGTGATCTGTGGCGCCGGCAGGCGGTGTATAGTGCGACCCCAGATGCTGTGCCGGACACTTGACCAGTAAAGGCGCTTCGTCGCCGTTCTTTTCGGCAAGCGGCGCGCAAACGCTCCAGGAGGCGGCCGTTTCATAGCCCAGAGCAGCCAGGTCGCGCTGCAATCCCGCAGCCTGATGGAGCGGCGTAAGCAGAAGCAGGATGTACAGACCAAGCAAGGCGAATGCCCTGCCAATCTCTGTCACAATCTGTTTGTTACCCGACATCAAGACTTAGTCCCCGAGAGCTCGAGTGCGGACCCTTGTGTCGTTTGTTAAACGGCTGGGCAAGCGTATCGTATTCAACGTTCCGGATAAATGGTCCCGGATCGGTAAGGGGGCCACGGAAAAGACAACGTGCCTCCGGCATGTGCTGGGGATGCGTGGGCGCCGATGGCGCTGGCTGGTTTTAGCCTTCGGACTACACCTCGGCAAAAGCGCGCTGCGGCAACCCTGATCCGTTCGGTGACGTTGCAACATCTACCGCACTTTCTTTCGGATCCGTCCGCCGAGATGCCAAGCGATCGGCGCGGCACCCAGGACACTGATCGCCACAGCGACAGGGAAGAAATCCGCTGCGCGCTCATCCAGCCAAGGCACAAGCATGATTGGTAGGACTGCCGCGCCGAAGAGCACGGCAGCGGCCATGGGATAGATCAGGAGAGATAGCCAGATACGTGCGGTGAACAAGTCGGAGCCTTTCCGTAAATGGGCGGCAGGTGTCAGGATCGGGCGCGCTCGTTCAGCGCGGCCAGGTTCGTGATTGCAACCCTTCGCCGGCCCGCATCGACGATGCCGCCGACATGCCAGGCGCGGATCATCCTCGATACGGTATGCTCAGTGGTGCCAACCAGATCCGCCAGGTCCTTTCGAGACACCGGATGGCCTGTCGTCGCGATGTCCCCAGACGCAGTCAGGTCAGAACATATCCGCAGCAGAAGGCGCGCCAGACGCCGTTCGACATCCTGAGTGGTGATCTCGTGGACTTGCTCCCGGGCGTCACGAAGACGCGCACGGAGCAGGTGAAGAGCATTCTGGACAAGGTTTGCGTGTCTTCGCCCCAAACTTTCCCACGCGTCCTGATCCCATGACACAAGGACGCTGGGTGTTGATGCCACCAGAAACTCCTGCTCCGTCGCCAGATCAAGAAATGTACCGGGGCCGAAAAAGCTCAGAGCGATGCTTTTGCCCGCAGGACCGCAACGCTTAAGCGTGAGATATCCATCAAGCACCAGGCCGAAATGGCCAGAAGTATGGGCGCCCAGAGACATGGCCTCAGTTGGCGCGAATTCATGGACCTGCCCCCTGCGCAGGACCATTTGTACCGCACGCCCGCTCATACCTGTGAACAGCAGCAGGCGCTCCGTGTGCGGTGCCGCAAACAGAGCATGACCGGCTTTAGTGCTGGGCGGCATGCGCTGCACCGCTTCTAAGGGGTGTAGCAAAATGGCCCCCCTGGCGCTGTCAGTATGGCGCCCAGAATGCCTGTGGCAGCGATGGTGAGCCCGACGGCCAGCCGCGCATTGTCTGAACGGGATAGAGATTTGAGGCTCGTGATGCCAAGGGATGCCAGTGTCACAGAGGGCACGGTGCCAAGGGCAAAGCCCAGCATGAAAAATGCGCCGGCAATGGCATCGCCTGTCAGCATTGAACTGAGGAGGGCCGCATAGACCATGCCGCATGGCACGAGACCCCAGAAGACGCCAGCAAGGGCGGCATTGTCGTAAAGGTGAGCGGCATTGGCACGCCGTATACTGGTGACGATCTCCGTGATCGGCATGCTCAGTTTATCCAGCGCGGCCAGTGAAGGAACATAGCCGGCGACCGAAAGGCCTACCCAGCACAGCGTTGCCGCCGCCGCCCACTGCGCGACCAGAAAGGCCGCTTCGCGATTGAAGAGCCCAAAAAAGCCTGACCCCAGGCTTCCGAGCGCGAAACCGGCCAAGGCGTAGCTGCCAGCCTTGCCGAGTTGCGCCATCAAAATTGCTTTAAGTCGCTGGCGCGGGGAACGGTCAGGGGCGACGGTGAAAAGAAGGCCCGATCCGATGGGGCCGCACATACCTGCGCAATGCAGCGTCGAAGCCAGCCCAACCAGTGCACCTCCCACGATCGTATACTCGAAGGGCAGGCTCATTCCTCAACATCCAGTCCGTGCTCGTCGACAAAGACAAACTGAGGATCGTTGCCCTGTATAGCGAGCAGGACCAGCCCCAGGAGCCAGATGGGCGTCAGGACGATAGCCACATAGAGTGCGACCTCCATGCCGATGAAAATGCAGGCGATAGCCAGCAAAAGCAGCATGTTGAGAATGAACAGGGCGAGGTTGTCGGCCTTGACGACGTCGGCCCAGACTCGCTCCCAGTTCAGACGCGGGCGCTCAATCCTGAAAGTAGGCAAGAGTTTGGGAAGCAGGCGTCGGATGGGGCCTGTGAGATTGGCAAACAACACGCCGACCCACCCGCCGATGATCCAAAGCGAGGCCACAAGCAGTGTGACTGCTGCTGCGGCTGCGATCACAATGGCCCGCAGGAAAAAGGCAACGGTCTGAACAAGCACATTTACACCCGGAATTGCGAAACCGGGACGTCGTCTTGCGTCCAGCCAAAAGCCGATAATTACGAGACTGAGCGAGACTGCGATGCCGATTGCCAGGCCCATTCGGCCGCGGAACAGGTAGCCCATGAAACAGATCGCCAAAGGCACAAACGCGCTGATGATCGGTGTGGTGAACGCGATGTCGGTGGAGTCGTCAGCGTGCTTGGTCATCGTTCTGCTCTTCGTCGAAAAGAATGCGTTCTCCGGACCCGTCAAGATCCTCGTACTGGCCAGTTCGCACCGCCCAGAAGAAGGCGAGAAGGCCCATGAAACCGAGAAAGATGGCGACCGGAATGAGGAATCCGAGGACCTGCATCAGCGTGGTCCTTTCGGCAGGCGCCCGAGGCGCATGGCATTGAAGGTCACCAGCATGGAACTGGCAGACATGGCGATCGCCGCGATCCAGGGTGTCACGAGGCCTGCCATCGCAACGGGAACCCAGGCGGCGTTGTAGACAAAGGAAAAGCCGATGTTCTGCACCACGATGGTGCGCGCCTTGCGGGCCACGCCCAGCACAGCGAGCAGCGGGGCCAGAGCCTCGCCCTGCCATACGGCATCAGCCGCGCGGCGACTGACTTCAGCGGCGCGGGCAGGGGCGATGGATGCCGTGCCCGCCGCCAGCGCCGGGGCATCGTTTAGCCCGTCACCCACCATCAGCACAGCTCGGCCTTGAGCCCGCAAAGCCTCGACGCGGGCGATCTTGTCTGCCGGGGAAACCTCGGCGCGCCAGTCTGCAATGCCGGTCGCATCGGCAACCTTCTCGGCCACGCTGCCACGGTCGCCGGAGAGCATCTCGATGGCGTAGCCCTTCGTCTTGAGCGCTGCGATGGTGCGCGCGGCGTCCGAGCGGAGCCTGTCGGTCAGCGCAAACCGCTGCGGCGCGTGATTTGGCCGTGTCAGCCATACGGCGATGCCGTTTGAGCCCTCATCGGCAAGTCCACACCAGCGCGTGGAACCGAGCCGCACATCGCCCGCGGCTGAGGCCCAAAGCAAACCCTCGCCCGGCTGTTCGGTGACATCGTCGAGGGACGGTTGGTCGGGAAGCGCCTGCCTGATAGCGACGGAAGCCGGATGGGTTGAGCGGGCGGCCATGCCAGAGGCAAGCGCGAGAGCCTCCTGGGGGATGCCAGAGGCATCCAGCACCAGACGGCCCAGCGTGAGCGTTCCGGTCTTGTCGAAGACTATTGTGTCGATGGCTGCGAAGCGTTCCAGCGCCGTGGCCGATTTCAGAAGCACACCGGTCTTCATCAGCCGGCCGGCCGCCACCACTTGCGTCACCGGCACGGCCAGACCCAATGCACAGGGGCAGGCGATGATCAGAACGCAGACCGCATTGACCAGCGCTACCTGCCAGCCTGCCCCAAAAGCGAGCCAGCCGAAAAATGTCGCGGCGGCGAGAATATGAATGACCGGCGTATAGACCTGCACCGCTTTGTCAGCGATGGTCACAAAACGCCCCTTCTTCTGTTCTGCCGCTTCCAGCAGCCGGATGATCTCCGCCAGAACCGTGCCGCCGCCCGTCGCCCGCGCCAGCACCGAGATGGGCTGCCCGATATTGGCCGCGCCGGCGATGACCGCATCTCCCGCGCTGATCGGCTTGGGTATGGATTCTCCGTCAATCAGGGCAGTTTCGACACTGGACTGGCCTTCGAGCACGATGCCATCGACGCCGATGCGCTCGCCCGCCGCGACCAGAACCACGTCGCCCGGGCGCACCGACCCGGCGGGCATGGCCTCCATGCTTCCGTCCTCGCGGCGCACATGCACCGGCAGTGCCGTCAGCGTCATCAGTTGCTGCACGGCGGAACGCGCCTTGGCGCGGGCGCGATGGTCGAGAAAACGCCCAAGCAGCAGCACCGTCAGCAACATCAGCGCGCCGTCGAAATAGACATAGACCCCGCCCAATGCCGTCTCCACGAGACTCATGATCGTGGTCAGCAGCACACCGAGCGAAATCGGTACGTCCATGTTCGTGCGACCGCGCCGCAATACCATCCAGGCCGAGCGATAGAAGTGCCTGCCGGAATAGGCGATGGCGGGTAGGGCAATTGCCGCCGAGAGCCAATGGAAGAAACTGCGCGTACCTTCTCCCATCCCGCCGCCATGGCCGAGCCAGACGGCCCACGACAGCATCATCACATTGGCGGTGGCAAAGAAGGAAACAGCCAGCGCCTTCATCAGCGCCTTGTCTGCAGCTTCGTCTCGCTCGGTCAGGGTTTCCGGCAGATAGGGCACCGCGTCATAGCCGAGCCGCTCGACGCCGCGCACGATGGCGTCGGCCGCGGCAGCAGGCCCGCGCCATTTGACCTCGAGCCGCCGGGTCGAGAGATTGAGCCGGGCACTGGTCACCCCATCCATTTGGGAAAGGCCCCTTTCGATGCGCGCCACGCAGGCGCCGCAATGGGCGCCCGCGACCAGCAGTGAGAGCGCATTGGTCCCGTGCTCTTCGCGCGAGACATATCCGACGAGGCTGGCATCGCTGGGTGCAGCGGCCCGTTCCAGATTTGCGCCGAGATCTATCGTGCTCATGATCCGCTGGCTCCGACATCGATGGGCGCAAGTCGATATTCGGTCACCCCGTCCTTGCTCATCGTCAGCCGCAGCGTCCAGGCGCCCCCCAGTGGCAGCCGCAGGGGCATGGTATAAAGGCCTGGTGATGTCTCCGTGGGAAATCGCGGCAGGGCCTGTCCATGGCGGGTGACGCGCTCGGCCACGATGCCGATGCTGACGCCGCTGAGGGGGGCCCCGGTTGCGTCCGTCAGCACCAGTTCGAGCAGACTGGTCTTTTCCGCAATGCCCTCATAGCGCGTTTCGAGCTGCCAGCCTCGCGTCGCCATATCCGCGTCCCGCTCCAGCACTTCGGCCTGCGGCATTTCCACCGGATAGGCGCGCTCGGTGACGAGACCGTTGTAGCTGCCGACCGCGAAGGTGATGAGCCGGATTTCCACCAGTGTCAGCACCACGAAAAAGAGCACGAACAGCCAACCGATCCAGCGGTCTCTGGCGATGAACCGGTTGTAGAGTGCGTTCATGGCCGCACTCCCTCCGGCGCCCAGAAATAGCTTTCTGTGGCGGCCAAAAGATTGCGGTCTGCGTCTGTAAGCTTGATGACAATGGTGCTGCGTCCGGCAGCCAATTGATCGGGCGCCACATCCACAGCCAGCCGATAGGAGCCGTTGTGGCCAGCTCCGGAGGCTGCGATCCGATTGCCGTTGTCTCCCGAGACCCCGTCGCGGCTCACCAGAACATGGGCATGATCAAGTCCATCCACGACAACGCTGAGATCTCCCTCCTGCGCCCCGCGCTCGGTTATCCGCATCGTGTATAGGTTGCGGATGCTGCCGTCGGAGAGCCGCACGAACTGGGTGTTACGCTCCGGCGAAATAGCGAGGCTGAACGTCTCGCGACCAACCAGCATTACGCACAACATGGCCGCAACCAGCAGGAGAATTGCCCTGTAGGCGAAGGCCCTGAACCGTAGTTTCGGTTTGGGAACAGGCTGCGGTGACAGCTCGGCTTCGCTGTAGAAGCCGATCAGCCCCCTGTGTCGCTCGACCTTTTCCATTACGCCATCGCAGGCATCGGCGCAGAGACCGCAGCCAATGCAATCGAGCTGCAGCCCCTCACGAATGTCGATGCCCATGGGGCAGACGGCTACACAGAGACCGCAATCAACGCAGTCTCCCTTAGGCGCTTCGGCCGCGACGTCGCGCCTGACGCCCTTGCCGCGCGGTTCGCCGCGGTCGACGCGATAGGCGACTGAGAGGCTGTGGGCATCGAGCATGGCCGCCTGAAAACGCGGCCAGGGGCACATATGCGTGCATACCTTCTGCCGTGCGAAGCCGGCGAGCAGATAGGTCAGCGCGGTGAAAATCAGCACGAAGACCGTTGCTACGGGCCCGGCCGTTCCTGTGAACATGCCCTGCCAGAGAGTCGGCGCATCGGTGAAGTAGCCGATTATGGCGAGCCCCGTAGCCGAGGCAATGGCGAGCCAAATGGCATGCTTGAGCAAGGGCGCGAGACCCAGCCCGCCCTTCGCGAGACGCTTCGCCCGCTCGCCCGGCTCACCTTCGAGCTTGCGCTCGACATACATGAAGATGTCGGTCCACACTGTCTGCGGGCAGGCAAAGCCACACCAGATGCGGCCCACCAGCGTATTGGTGAGAAACAGCGTCAGGGCCGCTGCGATCAGCACCAAGACCAGCAGGAACAGGTCCTGCGGCAGGAATTCCAACCAGAACACATAGGCTCTGGCTTGGGCGAAATCGAACAGTACTGCCTGATCGCTGCTGCCGGCCCGCGGCCAGCGGATCAGGGGCAGTGCGAGCAGCGCTATCGTGATCGTCCAGACCAAAGCTGTCTTGACGTTGCGCCAGCGGCCCTTGGCAGAGCGCGGATAGATTTTTCCAGCCATTCCAGCACTGGCCATGCTCATGGACTGGGCTCCGATGTCTCGCCACCGCCCAAGCTGTGGACGTAGACGGCCAGCATGCGGATCGTGGCCGGGTCGAGCCGATGTACGAAGGCTGGCATCACGCCCATCCTGGGCGCGTTGATCTGCCTGATGATGTCGGCCTTGCTGCCCCCATAGAGCCAGATGGCGTCGTCGAGGCGTGGTGCGCCGAAATCGCGTCCACCGGTACCGCCAGGCTGGTGGCAACCCTCGCAATTGGCTGAATAGATAGCCTGTCCGCGCGCCAGCACCTCCGCGTCTCCCGCATTGGCAAGGCTGAGCGAGAGGACATAATCGGCCACATCCGATATCTCTTCGGCACTGAGGGCGTCGGCGAAGGGCGGCATTTCGCTCAGTCTCGTATCTTCATCAGTTGGAGAGCGGATGCCGTGCAAGATCGTTTGCTCAATCGCTTCCGGCGTCCCGCCCCAGAGCCAGTCGTCATCGATGAGGGAGGGGAATTGCCCAATCTGTCCGCCAGCACCCGCGCCATGGCACGCGATGCAGTTGACCGCAAAGGCGGCGCGCCCACCCGACCAGGCAAATGCATAGAGGTCGGCATTGCCGGCGAGGTCGGCGATCGGGGTTTCGAGCAGTGCGGCACGCGTTCCGGCCTGCGACTGGGCGATACGCGAGGTTTCCGCGGCAAGCTCGCTGCGTGCGCTATTGCCCAGCGCGCCGGGCACGACCCAGCCAGGCACGGCAAAGCTGGGAAAGAACACGACATAGAGCAAGGCTACAGCGATCGAGGCAAACCAGGTGAGAAGCCACCAATTGGGCACCGGCGTCGTCAGCTCGCGGATACCGTCCCATTCGTGGCCAGTGGTATGCTGTCCGGTGATTTCATCTTTTTCAGGCTTGCCCATCGTCATCCTCCGTCTGGAAGGGGATGCGGCCAGCCTCTTCCATTCCCGCCTTGCGACGCGGGCTGAAGCTGAACCAGGCGACAAGGCACAAAGCGACAATTGCCAGTGTCAGGAAAGCGCCCTCGAAATATCCGATCATGGCTTCGTTCATTGCTGCTGGCTCATCGTCGCGGGGTCATAGGTGGAGAGGTCAGCCATGGTCCCGAGGACCTGCAGATAGGCGATCAAAGCATCCATTTCGGAGACGAAGTGGTCCTGCGTGGTGAACCGCCCGAGCGGCGCCTTGCCCCATCGTTCCAGGAAAGATTCGGTGTCGTGCTCGTCCGGCCGCGCCTGGGCCAGAATATCTGCCTGGGCATTGCCGATCTGCGCGTCGGTGTAAGGCGTGCCTAAGAGCCGCAAGGTGCGCATGTGGTCGCCGATGTCGTCGGTCTTGAGTTCGCGCAACCGCAGGAAGGCATAGGGCGGCATGATCGAGGATGGCAGCAGATCGCGCGGATTGATTAGATGCGCTTCATGCCAGGCATTGGAATAACGCGCGCCGACGCGTGCGAGGTCCGGCCCCGTGCGCTTCGAGCCCCAAAGAAAGGGGTGATCGTACTGGCTTTCCGCCGCCAGGCTGAAATGACCATACCTTTCGACCTCATCCACGAAGGGACGGACCATCTGGCTGTGGCAGGTGTAGCAGCCTTCGCGCGTGTAGATATTGCGGCCATAGAGCTCGAGCGGCGTGTAGGGCCGAACGCCCTCGACGGGCTCGATGGTACTTTCCACAGTGAATAGCGGAACGGCCTGGACGATCCCGCCAATGCCGATGGTGACGAGGGTGAGGAGGATCAGCAGCGCCGCGCTGGTTTCGATCTTGCCGTGATTGATGAACATGCCCGCCCCCTATTCCGCTGCCACGATGGCGGTCGGGACCGGCGATTTCTGCGGCACTGGCTGGCGGATGGTGCGCCAGAAATTATAGGCCATCACGAGAACGCCCGAGAGATAGAAGAGTCCACCCAGAAGCCGCGTCACATAATGGGGATGCAGCATGGCGACGGTGTCGCTGAAGGAGAATTCAAGGAAACCCTGCGCGTTGTAGGCGCGCCACATCAGACCCTGCGTCACCCCGGCTACCCACATGGCGGTCACGTACAAAATGATGCCGGTGCTCGCGAGCCAGAAATGGGCCTCCACCAAACGCATGGAATAAAGGGGTTTCTTCCAGAGCCGCGGGACCATGTAGTAGAGCGCGCCGAAGGCCATGAAGCCCACCCAGCCCAGCGCGCCTGAATGCACGTGGCCCACGGTCCAGTCGGTGAAATGCGAGAGGGCGTTGACCTGGCGGATGGCCATGAGCGGCCCCTCGAACGTCGCCATGCCGTAAAAGGCTACCGCGACCATCATGAAGCGCAATATCGGATCGGTGCGGAGTTTCCCCCACGCGCCCGAGAGCGTCATGATGCCGTTGATCATGCCGCCCCAACTGGGCATCCAGAGCATGATGGAGAACACCGTGCCCAGTGTCTGCGTCCAGTCCGGCAGCGCGGTGTAGTGCAGGTGATGCGGCCCGGCCCAGATATAGAGGAAGATCAGCGCCCAAAAGTGCACGATAGAGAGCCGGTAGCTATAGACCGGGCGGCCCGCCTGCTTGGGCAGGAAATAGTACATGGCGCCGATGAAGCCTGCCGTGAGCAGGAACCCCACCATGTTGTGGCCATACCACCACTGGATCAGCGCATCCTGCACGCCGCCGAAGATCGTGTAGCTCTTGGCTGCAAAGGGCGCGATCGGAATAGCGATATTGTTGACGATATGCAGCACCGCCACAGTGACGATATAGGCCCAGAAGAACCAGTTCGCGACATAGATATGCGGCTCGCGCCGCGTCACGATCGTGCCGGTAAAGATCAGGAAGAAGCCGATCCAGACCAGAAGCAGCACAATGTCGGCATACCATTCGGGCTCGGCATATTCCTTGGACTGGGTAATGCCGATCATGTAGCCGGTGACGGCCAGAACCATGAAGAACTGGAACCCCCAGAATACGGCGTCCTTCAGCCAGCGTGGCCCCCAAAGGCGCGTCTTGCAGGTGCGCTGCACCACATAGAACGCCGCCGCAAAGAGCGCATTTCCTGAAAAGCCCAGCACGACGCCGCTCGTATGCACCGACCGGAGCCGCCCGAAATTGACCCACTCGGCAAAGTTGAGCAGCGGGAAGGCCAGTTGCGCGGCAATGAACACCCCGGCCCCCATGCCGGCCATGGCCCAGACCACGGTGGCGACGACGAATTTGCGAACGATGGCCTCGTCAAAGGCGATCGGCTGCGCGGCGCTTTGCGACATGCACTTGTATTCCAATAGGGCCGGACAGACGCGCCAGACGGCGTCAGCCGCTGGCAGCAGGAAAGCCGGTACTGCGGGCACGCACATGCCCAGGGATTTTCGGAAACATCAGGGTGCGAGCCGTAACGATAGGCGCAATCGTGCCCAAGGGCCGGATTGGCGGATCATCTGGCAGGCAGGATTACGCGTCGGCTGGAGGGGCGCGCGGTCCAGAGAGCCGGACATTGATGGAGGAATGGTTATGTCGGCCTGCGTCGGAAAAAAGACTGCCGACAAGTTGCGATTCTGGTTCGGTCCATGCAAACCCGAGATCCGTGTCTGGCAGGGCAAGGTCGTTCTTGCCGATGCTATGGGCCGGGCATTTGATCTGCGGGGCGCTCTGGTCGCCATCACTGCCCAGAGGCGCACAGATGCTCCAGCTGGCTTCCGTCTCGTAACCGAGCTTGGCGAAGTCGCGCTGCATACCGGCGGCCTGATGCAAAGGCACAAGAATCACGAGCAGGTACACGGCAAGAAGCGCAAGCGCCCTGCCTGTCTCTGCTGCAAACTCCCGATAGTGTTGCATGGGCCCGAATACTCCGTCGCCTTAGCTATTCGCGCCCAAGCGGAGTCCACAACTGCCCGTTTTGTCGCACCTCTGAGCTAAGACACGGATTAGTTTGTCGAATTTCGGCTGGATTATTTGCGCTGGCGCAAATAGCGGCTCTGGCGCCGCCTCTATTGCGCCTGGTCTTCCACCATCCTGCGATAGAGGTGCCAAGTGGTGTGTCCCGCCACGGGCAGCGCAACCAATAGCCCGAGGAAGCCTGTGGCGACCGAACCTAGCAGCATCACGGCCAGGATGATGGCCCAGACCACCATCGGGCCCTTGTTTTGCATGACGGCCCTTATGCTGGTCGTTGCGGCGGTGATGAAGTCGACATCCTTGTCCAACAGGTATGGGATACCGGCAACACTGATGCAAAAGACCAAAGCCGCCAGACCTGCACCAATGGCATTACCCGCGAGAAGGAAAGTCAAAACCCGCGTATCGGTCGAGGCTCGCACCAGTATCTCACCGGCGGGAATCGGGCTGAGCCCAAAGGTCAGCGCATAGAGCAGGGCGGCGGCCTTGAGCCAGACAACCATGATGAAGACGAGCAGCGCTCCAAACAACAGAAGCTGCGTAGCGCCATGGCGGGTGAACGAGAATAGGACAGGTTTTAGCGCGAGGGCTTCTCCGGTCTCAATGCGGCGGCTGACATCTTATAGCCCGACCACGACGATCGGTCCGACGAGCAAAAAACCCGCAATGACCGGAAAGACCAGAAACGCGACGTTTAACGCGAACAGGCTGCTGACAAGCAAGATGCCCCAAACGACGTAAAAGGCCGAGAACAGTAAGCCGTAGGTCCTCGCTTGCCGGTAGTCGCACCAACCCGCCCGTAAGCAATCGAGGACAATTGCGGGGGAAATGGAATGGATCCTCGCCGGCGCACGATAATCAGCCGGGATCAGGGGTGGCGCGGCGTCCAAGTCGATGAGCTGGCTGGATAATCCCGAATGAGACACGGTTGCTCCTCCTCAACTGGAGCGCCTGACGATCTCCGCCGTCACAACGCATCGAGAGATCAAGACTACTCCTTCAGCGGAAACTGACAATGACTTGCGGCAAACGCAGAGTTGAGTCAGGCTCACCGGCGGTTCAACTACCGCTAGGAGGTGCCCGATGTCAGCACAATCACCAAGCCGGGTCGAGAAACAGGCCGCGCCATGGGTGCTGCTCAACCAAGTCCTTGCCGGAACGATGGGTTTCATTCACTTTGGCATGCTAGGGCTGTTATGCGGCGCTCTTCTGGTAATTAGCTTAGACCGAATTGCAGGGCATGTATCTCACGCACGTCGAGGGTGATGCTCGTTAAGAAGAGCGCTTTCCATTTTCTCCTCATTGACGACCTCGCTGCAACCTGCGCGGGCATAGTTCGGCTCCGGTAGAAAGCCTCAAGGGTAATCAACTCCGCCAGCTCTTTTGCGCTAATCGCCCCAAAGCTGTCTGGCCGTCACTGCCCCAAGATTGACCACGCGAAATTTCCCTCTTCAGAAATGGCTTTCAATAGCTGATCCTTGGGGCCGCAAATCTGGATTCGGTCCTTTCCCAATCACGTCCAATCACGACCTTGCTGACAAAGAGGTGCAGCCAATTGTGACGGACAGCGGGATCGGCGTCGCGCAACCGGCGACGAATTTCGGACGAGAAGCGCTTCACCATCGCCGGAGAAATCTCCGCCTTTGCTTTATTGCGCTGGCGCAGTGTATCGAGATTTGCTGAGCCTTGCGTATCTGAATCTTGGCTAGGTCAATGCGTTGTTTGAAGCAAGCTTCGCCCAATTCGGCCAATCCAGCTTCGATGGCGTCACAGCGGAGGCCGAGGCGGGACTGTATGTCAGCCACAGCGGCGCGCTGGCGGTCAATCTCGGACTCTAGCTGCTGACGGGTGTCGTCGGTCCGGTCGATCATAGCCTGCACGATGGGAATGAGGCGGTCAGGAGCGAATATCTGCTCCTCCGCTGCCTTGATGACAAAGCTATGAAGGTTGTTCATTCGAGCAACTCCGTTGAAGCTTGGTCGGTGTCGCAACCCCAGCTTCTCAGCCCTTCCTCGAATGACCAACCTTCATAGCTTCCACACCTAGACTACCTTGGTCTTCGTGGGGACGGTAGCGGCGTATGGTGCTGGGAGCCGGCGCGGGTGAAGTGCGCCGGCTCTGCGGTGGGTCAGGCTGGCAGGGTCGGGGCCACTTCACGGGCGGCCACGCGAACGGCTTCGAGGGTCTTGTCTACGACATCGTCATTGTGCTCGGAGGAGACGAACCAGGCGCCACGTTCGAGGACACGGACGCCCTGGCGGAGGAGTGCCCCGGCGAAGCGGGCATAGCCGGCCTTGTCGGCATGGGCGAGGTCGCGATAGTTGCGGGCCGGGGCGTCGAGGCCAAAGCCGATGTGGAACATCAGTTCGTAGCCGGTGACCTGGGCTTTGATGCCGGTTTCGGCAAAGATCGACTTGATGCCCTCGCGAAGGCGCGTGCCATAGACCGAGGTCCGTTCATAATGCTCAGGGGTAAGCGCCTGCTGGGTCGCGACCATGGCGGCCATGGGAACCGGCTGGGAGTTGAAGGTGCCGCCATGCAGCACGCCGCCAGTGGCAAACATGTCCATCAGGTCGGCGCGACCGACAATGGCGGCGACGGGAAAGCCGTTGGCGATGGCCTTGGCGAAGATCGAGAGATCGGGCGTGACGTTGAAGCGGCCCTGGGCGCCCTTCTGGCCCAGGCGGAAGCCGGTGATGACTTCGTCGAAGATCAGGATGGTGCCGTATTTGCGGCAGGCGGCCTGCACGCCTTCGAGATAGCCCGGCATGGGCGAAATGGCGCCCTGGTTGCACATGGCTGCTTCCATGAGGACAGCTGCGACGTCGCCGCGCGAGAGACGGGCCTCGACGGCGGCGAGATCGTTCCACTGCAGCACGTCGAGCCCTTCGGCATCCGCCATGCTCTGGCCCTTGCTGCCCTGAACGAGATTGGGGTCTTCGGCGGGGCCGGCATCGGCGAGAGAGGGAGCCGTAGACCACAGAATATTGTCGAACCAGCCGTGATAATGGCCTTCGAACTTTACGATGGTGCGGCGGCCGGTGGCGGCACGGGTAAGGCGCATGGCCGCCTGGGCGACTTCGGAGCCGGAGGAGCCGAAACGCAGACGCTCGGCGCTTGGTATGCGTTCGCAGATGATGCGGGCAGCTTCGTATTCGACGGGGGACTGGCCGGCGAAGAGAATGCCCTTTTCGACCTGCTGCTTGACGGCCGCCTGCACGCCTGCGGGGCTGTGGCCGAGGACCATGGCGCCCATGCCGCAATAGTAGTCGATGATCTTGTTGCCATCGACGTCATAGAGATAGGCGCCTTCGCCATGGGTGAACACCAGGGGCCCGTGGCCCATGCCCAGGCGGAAATTGCTGTTCACGCCGCCGGCCACATAGCGAGACTCGGACGCGATGATGCGTGCGGACTCTTCAAATTTCAGCATGTGCTGCTCCTCGAATTCTGTGGGTGCAGGACACACCAGTGCGCGTGCGCGGTAAACGAGGTGCCGTTTCGCCAGACGGAATAGTTTGGGACGTGCTCCGCCGAGTTGACACCGCCATTGCCATGATCTCCAATCGCCAAGAAGAGAACGAGGGCGGCCATGGCGAAGGGTTCGGACCAGTATTCGGTTTTGCCGGTGGCAAAGGCGATGCAGGTCTTCGCCTATGTCGCAAGCCAGCCCCATGCGGCAACGCTGGCCGAGGTGGCGCAGGCGCTCGCTTTGCCCAAGACCACGGTGTTCCGCTATCTGCATACGCTGTCGGCATCGGGCATGCTGGCGCATGACATCGAGCGGGATCGCTATGGGGTCGGCCAGCAGTTTCGCAGGCTGGCGCAGAAGGATGCGGTCTATCACAGCATCCGCAGCTCGGCCGAAGCCGAACTGGATCAGCTCGTCGACGGCTTTCGCCAGACCGTCAACCTGGGCGTGCTGGCCGACGATGAAGTGGTCTATGTCGATATTCGCGAGGCAACGCGCTCGCAGCGGTTCCAGGCGCGGATCGGCCATCGCCATCCGGTGCATTCGACATCGCTGGGTAAGGCTATCGCAGCCTTTCTGCCGGAGGAAACGGTCGAACGGCTTATTCGCCCCGAATTCGAACAGCGCACGTTCCGGACGCTGACCGATCCGCGGACATTTCGGCGGCAGGTGGTGGAGACGCGCCGGCGCGGCTTTGCCGTGGAGACGGGCGAGAACGAGGACGGGGTCACCTGCATCGGCGTGCCCATCCTCGACGAGCACGGTTTCGCCATTGCGGCCATGAGCCTGTCGGCGCCGGAGAGCCGCATGCGGGTGCTGGCCGACCGGGCCGCCGAAGCGCTGCAGGATGCGGCGCGCCGGATTACCCAAGCACTGCCGCCGACCACGCCAACAGGTTTGAGCTAGTCCTCAGCCGATCCGTTCTGCCTGCTGGCGGGTGGCCCTGGCATAGGCGACGCAGTCGAGCTCGAATTTCAGCTTGGTGCCGAGCACGCCGACAATCGTGCTGCGGCTGGGACGGGGCTCGCTGAAATATTCGGGGTAGATCTGGTTGTAGAGGGCGAGGTCGGCTTCGTCGGCGACGTAGGATTTGACGTTGACCACGTGGTCGAGGCTGAGGCCGCCGGCTTTGAGGATGGAGCGCAGGTTCTCGATGGAACGGCGCATTTCGCCTTCAAAGGTGTCGGTGATGATGGCGCCGCTGGCGCTGTCGACCGAGGCCTGGCCGGAGACAAACATCAGGTCACCGGCGATGAAGGCGGGGCTGAACGGCAGGTGCGAGCGCGCACCGCTATCGACGAGCTTGAGCATGAAAAGGTCCTGATCAGTAGACGAAATGGGCCGGGAAGGTGTGAACGCCGCCTGCGCCGGGGCGATCATCGAGGTTCTGATAGATGGTCGGCAGCACGGTCTTGAGCCATGCGCCGCTTTCGACGACGAAGCCGGGACGGTGGGAATCGAGGCCATAGGGGTAGATGCGCACGGGCTTGGAGAGTGCTTCGGCCAAGCGGGCATGCCAGCGGTGGTGCATGTAGCCGCAGATGAGGTCCGGCTGGAATTCGGCGATGGTGGCCTCGAGCGGCGCGATATCGGCTGTCGGGTCTTCCTGGTTCACTTCGGTGACGCGCAGGATCTGGACCGCCTCGCTGGCGGCGCAGGCAGCCTTGAATTTCTTGAGGCGCGTGGCCTGTTCGAGCGAGAGGTGCACCGTATCGAGATAGAGCACCCGATTGGGCCTGTTGCCGAGCCGGTCGAACATTTCCTTGAAGGCCGGGCCATAATCGAGGCCATAGCTGTGAACGCCGGGCAGGTCGAGCGTGGCGTCAAGGACGCTGATCTGGCTCGTGGTCTGGCCGAGGGAGGAAATGTCGGTTTCGTCGGTGATGCCGGCAAGCACTACCATGTCGAGGCGATCCCAGAAGGTCACAGGCATTTTCTCGTGGGTAAAACTGCCCATGACGAATTCATGGCCATCCGAGACAATGCCGCGTTCGAGCGCGATGACGAGGCGGGTATAGAACTCGTTGTTGAAGATGCCGCCGCCGACGATGTTGCGATTGTAGAAGAAGCCGACGCGGTGATGGGCTTCGGCCCAAGGCGCCTTTTCGAGGAAGGAGCCGCGCCCGACCTGGCGGCGAATGACCCCTTCGGCTTCCAGATCCTTGAGCGTCTTGATGACGGTGATCAGGGAGAAATCGCAGAATTTGGTGATCTCGTTCTGCGACTCGATCTTGTCACCCGCCTTGAGACCCGCGGTTTTCCAACGGCGGAACAAGAGGTCCCGCAACTGCAGGTGGCGGGGTGTCAGTTCAACATTCACGGCTCGGCACCCCAGGACAGTTGGTTGGCAAGAATCCCGCCATCGATGAACAACATCTGTCCTGTAATATAACGCGCCTCATCGGAAGCAAGAAAGACCGCGGCTCCACCGATATCTTCGGGCTCGGCAATGCGGCCAAGTGGAATCTGTCGGGCAAGGGATTTTCTCAAATCCTCGGAGCCGAGGGCAGCGGCGGTGAGAGGTGTGCGCACCAGGCCGGGGCCGAGACCGTTGACGCGGATGCCGCGGCTGGCGAGGGTCACCGCGAGGGACTTTACCAGCATGAGGACAGCGCCTTTGGAGGTGTCATAGGCGACGCTGTCGCGTTCGGCGGCCATGGAATTGGTGGAGCCGACGCAAATGATGCTGGCGCCGGCCTGACCCTCTGCCACGCGATTGGCGAAGGCCTGGCTCGCGAAGAGATAGGCGCGCACATTGAGCGCGAAGGTGCGCTCGAAAATGTCTTCGGTGAGCTGGCCAAAAGGGGCGTCGAGGAAAGTGCCGGCATTGTTGACCAGTGTGTCGAGCCTGCCCCAGTGTGCGTAGGCCTCGTCCACCAGCCGTTCGGCTGCGCCGGGCCCTGCCAGATCGGTTTGCACGAAGTGCACATCGGTGAGGGCGGAAAGTTCGCCGATGGCAAGCTCCGCATGGTCGTCTCGGATATGCGAATTGAGGATCACGCGATAGTCGTCAGCGGCAAAAGCCCTGGCAATTCCGAGGCCTATCCCATGCGTGGAGCCGGTAATGCAGACGGTGCGGCGATCCATATTTACACCCGAAACGAAGTGAGTTAACTCATTAGCATAATAACATGGTAATAGAGGTTACCCAATGGGTGTCAAGCAGAAGTGGGCAGGCGGTCTCGTCGTGACGCCGGCGGGGATTCTGCGCCATGACCTGCTGGTGGAAGATGGCCGGATTGTTGGGCTGGTCGCACCGGAAATGGCGACCGGGGCAGACTGGCAGGTGCATGATGCGAGCGGGAAGCTGCTGTTTCCAGGCATGATCGACCTGCTGCAGCATGGCTTCGACATCAACCTTTATGCCGATGCGACGCCGGATGGGGTGGCAGATTCTGCGGCCAAGCTGCCGGCGCGCGGGGTAACGGCGTTCTTGCCCTCGATCGGTTGCCAGCCGCCCGGTGAATTCTCTTCGGTGCTGTCGCGGTTGTCCGAGGCTTGTGGCCGTGCCGAGGGGGCGCGGGCGCTCGGTATTCACAGCGAAGGGCCATGTTTCAATTCGCCGGGCGCGCATAATCCGCAGAACCTTCAGCTGCCGTCGGTCGAACTGGCGGAGATGATGCTCGACAAGGCCGAAGGGCGGCTGGCGGCGGTGACCATTGCGCCGGAATTACCGGGCGCGGAGCCGTTCATCCGCCGGATGAAGGCAGCGGGGGTATCGATCCATTTCGGTCATAGCCAGGCGGCGCCCGACGATGTCTCGCGCTATGTGAGCTGGGGCATCGATGCGGTGACGCATATGTATGACGTGATGCGAACCATGCCGCCGGACAATTCGGGGGTGCATGTATTTTCGCTGCCCGATGCACTGCTGGCCGAGCGCCACCTGGCGCTGGGCGTCGTGGCGGATGGCATTCATGCCCATCCCAAACTCCTGCGTATCCTGGCGCAATTGCCGGTGGATCGGGTGTTTCTCGAAACGGACTCGATGAAATATGCGGGCCTGCCGGGAACGGAATTCGAGTTCTATCCCGGCTATTTCGTGACCAGCGCGCCCGGCCAGGCGGTACGCGATCGCAATGGGGGGCTGTGCGGCTCGTCTTTGACCTCGGACGAGGCCATGCGAAACTATGTGTCGATGGCCGGCGCCGACCTGGTGCAGGCGGCGCATGCGGCGAGCCTGGTGCCGGCGCGGGTTATCGGGCGAGAGGCAGATATGGGCAGTATCGAAGCCGGCAAACTGGCTGATTTCGTGCTGCTCGATGCGGCGGATCTATCGGTTGTGGAGACCATTGTCGGTGGCAAATCCTATTTTAGGCGCGACCATGCAAAAGCAGCCTGAAACACCCCTGCGCTATCAGGAAGAGGGCAATGTTCACCTCGATTTCCATGGGGCGGTGAACACGACCATCGACTTTATCGTCGAGCGCTATGGCGTCGAGGTGCTGCACGAGATTTTTGCCAAGGTGGGCAAGGATGTCTATGTCGACCTGCGGCGGCATATGCTGGACGGCCATCCCGAGGAGATGGTGCGGCACTGGCGGTATTTCTTTACCCGCGAAAATGCCGACTATGACATTGCGGTCAGCGAGGACGAGATTGTGCTCACCGTGCGCCGCTGCACGGCCTGGCACCATGTCGCAAAGATCTCTCCATCGGTTTCGGTGCATTTCTGCGATCAGACGACCAAGGTGAACGAGGCGATCGCCGAGGGCACGCCCTATCGGATTGATACCGAGATTACCGGGCCGGGGGCGTGCCGGCAGATCATCCGGAGGCGCGCATGATCCCGAGCGACCATTTCACCCGCTTCTACAACGAGGTGTTCAAATTCCTCGAGAGCAAGGGGCAGGAAGATCTCGACCTCTACTGGCTCGAAATCAGCAAGAACCAGGAAAAACACATTCTCGAGCTGATCCAGACCAAGGGTCTGCAGGGCATGTATGAATACTGGTCGGTGATCGAGGAAGAGGAAAATTGCGAGCTCGACCTGATGGTCGATGACGAGCATCTCGAACTGCACATGCATGGTTGTCCGAGCCTGGCCAAGGTGATGGACAATGATGCTGCGCCAATGACACGCTATTGCGACCATTGCGCTGGCTGGATCGGTCCGATCATGGACAAGACTGGCTATCACCTCGTCTATGACGTGATCAGCCGCACCGAGCCCCGTTGCGTCATGCGCATCTTCAAGGATGCGGACAAGGCGAAAGAGGCGGAGAAGTCCGTGCAGCTTTTGATGGGCTGGCCGGGCAAGAAGGACTGAACTCAGTCCTGTGCCGGCCGTAGGACGTGGCGTGCTGCCACGGCGAGCAGCACCATGAGGGCCGGGTGGGCCTCGGTGATGTCTCGGGTGCCATCTATGAGTTCGACGACGGGCCATGCGTCGCCATGAGGCGATGCGGCGATGAGTGGGCGCAGGGCATGCAGGGCGGCGAAGCTTTCGGCCGTCGGGCCGGTGCCGAGACCGGCGGCGGACTGGACCAGCGCAGCCCGGATGCTTTCCGTGCGCTTGTCCCTGGCGTCGAGCGCCTTGGCGAGGCGGCTCAGCAGAGCTGGCAGGCAGTAGCCAGGCATGCGCTGTTCGCGCCGCCAGTTGCGGGCGAACTGCTCTTCGATACCGAGGATTTTGGAGATGGCCAGCAGCACGACCTTGCTGCGGGGTTCGCTGATTGGGTTGTCGTCCCGGGCCTGGTCGACATAGATGGCGACGAGAGCGGGCACGCTTTGCCGGTCGCCGAACTTGCCTAGGGCAGACGCGGCGGCGAGGCGGCAATCGATATCGGCGTCTTCGAGGAGCATTTTTCGGATCGCCGGCAGGTAGTCTTCTGCCCGAATGTCGCCCAGCGAACGGGCAGCGCGCGAGCGCAGCAGGCGATTGCCGTCATCGAGGAAGCGGGCGATTTTTCCGGCACTGGCGCGCGAGCGGAGCTGGCCGAGGGAGTCGAGCGCGGCATATTGCAGTTCGATCAGGCCGTCATAGGTGAGAATGCCCTCAAGCGCCTGGATGGCCTTGGGCGTGGGCGGCAGGCGGCCGAGCGCGCGGATGGCCTCGTGGCGCACGTCGAAGCTGGGATCGGACAGGGCGGAGATCAGTTCGTCCTTGGCCAGGGTGCTGCCGGAGCCGCCAAAGCTATAGGCGAGATCGCGGCGGCGCTGCTCGGAGGTGAAGCTGGAAAAGCGCTGGATGCCCCAGAGGGCGCGCAGGGGATTGCCGGTCGAAAATTGTCCAAGGAAATCCCGGACGCCGGTGGCGCCTTCCTCCTTGAGGAGAGCGAACACCGCGGCGGAGCTGGCGGTCACCAAGGCAGCGACGAGGAAGAGCGCTTCGTAGCCGCCGATATCGGCGGGGCCGATGCTTGTGCCATTGTGCTCAAAATATTGCACCAGAATGCCGGCGAGCACGGTGAGGCCGCCGCCAAAGATGCCGTCGCTGGAATAGGCGAGCGCCATATAGCTCTCGCGCTCGGTGGGCGGCACATAATTGAGCATATAGACGCTCCCGCCCACCATGGCGCCCTGCACGAGGAAGCCGAACAGGAAGAAGACGAGGCCAGCGAGCAGTTCGACGCCGGGAATGCCATCGTGGAGGAAGGGGAGGGCAAGCAGCATGACGACCTGCAGGGTCTGCAGGGTGATGCGGATGGCCCGGGTGCCGTGGCGGTCGATAAACCAGCCGGCGGCATAGCTGCCAGCGGCCGAGCCGACGGGGATGAGCGCTGCCATGAGCACGATCTGGCCGCTCGATATGCCCAGGCGCTCACGGAAAAAGAGCAGCAGGAAGATGTTGAGCGCCGAAAAGACGAGATATTGGCTGCCGGAGGAATAGAGGAAGGCGAGGAAATTGCGATCGCGCAACGGTACGCGGAGCTGACGGAATCCTTCGAGACTGCTGCCCGCTGACTTGCGCGGGCCGCCGCCTCCGAGCCCGAAGAGGAAGAGGCCGCCAGCAATGCCGATGACAATGCCTATGGCAAAGACGGGATAGAAGCGCTCGATGCCATCCCGCCCGTCGAGCCAGAGCTGGATGAGGAAGGAGCCAATCAGCGCCGTGGGCAGATAGGCCAGTGCGTTCTTGCCGCTGACCTGACCGCGCACAAGGCGGGGGATGATCTCCTGCGACCAGGGGACCACGGCGGCCTCGGACAGGGTGCGGCAGATGGCGAAGCAAATGATGGCACCGAAGATCAGCGCGAACGCGACGTTGGGCGTGGCGATGAAGAGAGGTGCAATGAAAAGCGGCAGCAGGAAGAGATAGCGGGCAATGAGCGCAAGGGCGGCAACACGCTTGGTGCCAAAATGCAGGATGACCGGCAAGGCGGCGATGCCGAGGACCTGAAAGAAAGGCAGGATGCCGCCGATAAGGCCGATGCGATCCTTGTCGATGCCCAGTTCTGCCGAAAACAGCACTAGCGGCGCGCCGACGGTGCAGAGCACCGCAGTGCCTGTGAGTACCGAATAGCCGTAGTAGAACGGCATTTTTCTCAGCTTGGCATAGTCGGTCAGTTCTGGTGTCGTCGACACGATTGCCTCACAGCCGGATGCGGAAAGTTTTGATGACGTGCTGGCCGTGTTCGACCTGCCAGCAGCAGGCGAGGTATTCGTCACGGCCCAGCGCCAGCAGGCTCGGTTGGCCGAAGCGCAGGTTGGCGAAAGGGTCGGCCTCCCCCGTTCCTTGTCCCAGTCTCTCGTCGGCGAAAAGCGCAAGCGTGTCCAGTACTTCCAGGCGATCATGGTGGAGGCGGGAGCGGCAGATATTGAGGCCGACGGGCGACTCGCGGTGGGCGTGAATGCTGAACATTTCGCTGTCGCCGAGGGCGAGGCCGTTGGAGGCCTGGGCATGGATGCCGGTGTCGAGGGTGCGGAAGGTGTCGCCGCCATCCTCCGAGAGCGCGAGGCGATTTGTCAGGTTGTGGCCAGCGGCGATGTCAAAGGCCCAGAAGAGGACGCCGATACGCTCGCCGCCGAAATCGATCAGGCGACTTTCCCAAGGGGCGATGATGCTGGGTTCGGCGCGGAAGAAAATGGATTTCTTCTGCCAGGTTTTGCCATTGTCGACGCTGGAGATCAGCCAGCCTTCGTGATTGTCGGGGCCGAGATGGAATGGGGCGCCCGAGCCAAGCAATTCGCCGGAGGCGCGTTGAACGATGGGGCCTGAGAGTTCGAGGCCGGCATCTTCGACGATGAAGCGCTCCGGCGCGGTCCACGTGTGGCCGCCGTCGTGAGAGCGGGACAGCTTGTTGTGAAGGGGCAGGAGTTCGTTGGTCTTGGGATCGACAATGGGTGTCAGCGACGTGGGGCGGAGGAAGACATAACCGGTGGCAAGCAGGGTGCCGTCCGCGAGGGCGACCGGCTTGAAGGTTTCGGATTCTTCGGGGGTGAAGGCGCGGGTGTGAAGCGGGCTGGGCGCGCTCCAGGTCCGGCCATTGTCGGTGCTCCTGCTGACATGCGCGCGCATGTCGGCAGCGTCGAAGGCCTGGCCGATGGAGAAGAGCGCGACGATATCGCCACTGGCAAGGCGAGCAAGGCCTGGGAAGGCGGCCTGGCGGCTGACGAGAAGCGGGTCGGGGTTGGCATAGAGTATGCCCGTCTCAAGGAACTGCATTGGGGCTCTCAGGCAAAGGGATTGGAGCGGTGGCGGAATTCGCCGGGGGTGCAGCCACGGCTGCGGTGAAAGGCAGCGATGAAGGTTTCTGCGTGGCCATAGCCGACGAGGCGGGCGATCTCGCCCAGCGTGTAGCGGGTGGTTGAAAGCAGGTCTTCGGCGCGGCGTAGGCGCATTTCGCGCAGGTGGCTGCCGGCAGAGGTGTGGTATTGGCGGCGATGTCGGGCGCGCAGAGCGCTTTCATGGACGCCCATTACCGCGGCGACGTCGCTGAGGGTGCGCATCTTGTGTAGTGACTTTGTTGCCTGCCCCCAGGCCATGTCGAGGCCGTCATCGCTGGGTGCAGGCTCGTTGTACGTGGCGGCTGGGTGATCGAAACAATCGAGTATCGCGAGGAGGAGCCGATGGCGGCGTTGCAGGTCCACCGTCGTGGTCGTGTTGGCGAGATCGAGGCTCAGGCGCAGCATGGATTGGACGTGCATGGCTTCGCCGGGGCGGGGCAGGAGATAGCCGGGATCGCTGGTTTGCGCGCTGGCCATGGTGAAGTGGCAGATCGAGGCGGTTGCGAAGCCGCCTATGGTGGTGCCGGAGAAAGGTGTGTTCGGCAGGATCAGTATTCCGCCGGGGGCGCTGAGCGTAACGCTGTCGTCGCCATTGACGCTGAGGCGGACGCTGCCTTCGTGAATCCACAGAAGGTCATGAAACTCCCACTGCGCCGGGCCGATGGGCATACGGCGGTCGAAGCGACCGAGACGGTGCTCGCGCAGAATGATGCCAGCTGGGTCCAGGCTTTGTGTCATGTCGGCACAGCAGCATGAAGTGGCGGACGCTGCCACTGCCGTGTGGTGTGCGCAATCGGATTTCCTAATCGCCTGCCGTACTGCTCAACAGACGGATGGCAAAGCTTGGGCTCTGATGGTGGCAGAGGGAACCCACAAGGAGACAGCCGATGTCCGCTGTAATGCAGGACCCGCTCATCAGCCTCAAGAGCGATTTCGACCGGGATGGCTTCATCGCCATCAAGCCGCTTTTCGATGCCAGCAAGATGGCGGAGATCAATCGCGAGTTCGACCGCTATGTCGAAAGCTGCGTGCCCGGGATGAAAGACACCGAGGTGTTCTACGAAGAGAAGGGCGCCAAGGGCACGCTCAAGCAGATGCAGAACATGCAGCACTATGATGCGTATTTTCGCGACCTGCTCGAGACCGACACGATCCGAGATCTGGCCGAGACCATGCTGGGGGAAAAGGCCCGGGCGGTGAACCTTGAATATTTCAACAAGCCCGCTGGCATCGGCAAGCCGACCCCGCCGCATCAGGATGGGTACTACTTCCATTTCAACCCGCCGGCGGCCGTGACCGGCTGGCTCGCGCTGGAACGGGTCGACCCGGAGAATGGCTGCATCCACTATGTGCGCGGGTCGCACAAGATCGATGGCTACCGCCCGCACGGGCGATCGGAAATCCTTGGATTCTCCCAGGGCATTACCGATTTCGGCACGCCGGACGACACGGCCAATACGGTGGCTTTTCCGGGCGATGCGGGCACCTTCCTGATGCACCACTCCAAGACCATCCACTGGGCCGGGCCCAATACCTCGCCGACGCGGGCAAGGCGGGCGCTCGGCTTTGTCTATTTCGGCGAGAGCGCCAAGGTGGATGAAGCGGCGCGGGCGGCCTACCAGGCCAAGCTCCAGGCCGACCTGCGGGCCGCCGGCAAGATCTGAACGGCATCGGCGGAGCCTTGAAGGGCTCCGCCACCAATCTTGCCGATCTTGCGGGGCGCTGGTCATCGTCAGCTCAGGGAAATGACCTTGCCGCGGAGCTTGGTAAAGGGCAGGCGGCGCAGGTCGCTGGTGCAGAGGCCGGGGCTGTCGACATAAAAGCTGGCCCGCTGAATGGCGTCATAGGCGGCGCGATGGGATACGGCGGCCTTGATCACGATATAGGCGGCGTCTTCGGGGCGCAGTCCCTGCGAATGGTATTGGCCGAGATCCATGGGGGCGGTCTTGCGCTCCGAGAGCAGGATTTTCGCCTGGTCATTGGCGATGACGGCGCAGCGGCCCATGCGGATGGTTGTACCACCCATCGACGCCAGGTGCGATTTTGGGTTTTCGAGCTGGAAGACGCCGTCGCTGAGATGCTCGACGGTGCCGGTGAAAGCGATGGGCGCACCGTGGTGCTGGTCGGTCTTGCCGCCGATCATCAGGGACAGTGTGGCGCCCGTTCCGGCCGCAAAGCATGCCGCGACGGCTTCGCGATCGGCGAGCGCCGCGAGGATGTTCGTGCGGCCGGTGTCGAGAAGGGGACCGAGGAGGCCCGTCGCATCGCCCGGCGTGCCGCCCCCAATATTATCGGCGGGTTCGATGAGAAGGATCGGGCCATTGCCCGGTGGCAGCGCGTCGGCCTTTTTGAGGGCGGTGGCAAGATCGTCTTCGTGCGGATAACCGGCTTCGATATTGGCTTCAAGCACGCCGACCAATGCGTCGAGGTGTTTTTCGGCGTTGGCGAGCGGGCCCCTGGTAACGAGATTGAGGCTGAAGCCGCAATCGGGAATGTCGGAATAGGCATAGCCGGCCATGACGTTGATGGTGAGGATATTGGGATCGCTGGCTTCAATGGCGCGGGCAGCGGCGAGGACGCTCTTCATCGGCTCACTGGCGGAGCCGACGCCTACGGGTGAGATCACGTATTTGGTCGAACGGTGCAGCGCCCGGATGTTGGGTTCGCCGAAAGCGCGGTCCAGCAGTTCGGCGGCTGCTACGGAGGCTTCATAGGCGTCCGTATGCGGGTTTTCGCGATAGGCGCGAAGGACCGTCGCGTTTTCGACCATGACTTGCGAAATATTGCCGTGCAGGTCGAGAACGGCGCCGATCGGCAGGTCGCCGCGACCAGCGGCTTTCAGACGGTCGCGAATGGTCTTGATGACGAGGCCTTCAACGTCATCCGAGCCTTCGCTGACCATGGCGCCGTGCAGGACGAGGAAAATGCCGTCGATCTCGTGGATGTGCCGATCGAGCCCGGCGAGGAAATGCCTGAAGAACAGCTCCACCACATCGTCGGTCACCTTGCCGGCGGGCTGGGCGGCCAGCTGAATGGTAGGCAGAATGCGCCAACTCGCCTTTTCGGCATAGTCGATGAAGCCGGCGCTCGGAGAGCCATTGTCCCGGTTCTGGTCCAGGGCCGCCTGACCGATGCGGATGCCGCCATCCTCGAACTGGGCCATGCCGGTCTTGTCGGCGAGGAAAGTGTGGGTCTCGTGATAGAGGCCGCCGAAAAGGACGGTCTTGGACATGGGCCGAGCCTCAGAAAAAGGTCAGGACGCCGTCGATGACGGTATAATCGTCATCGACGATGGGCAGGAACCGCCATTTGTCGAAGGCGGTGCAGGGATGCGAGACGCCGGAGGCAACGAGATCGCCCACCTGCCAATCGGTGTCAGCGCCAAGGCGGACATAGGCGTGCTGGTCATTGGTGGCGAAGATTGTGGCCTCGCCGACGGGCAAGAAGCCGGTGCCGGGACGGTAGCGCTTGAACGGGACGGGAAGGCCGGCATCATAGGGCACGTCGCGCTTGCCCATGGAGAGGAATGCGAGGCCGGGTTCGGGCATGGACTGGACATAGGCCCAGGCTTCTAGCGCCGGCTGCAGATCGGATTTCCACGAGCGGCGCGGATCGGACCTGGCCTCGTCCTGGGCCTTCTTGTAGGCGCCGGAATCATTGGTGATGTAACAGCCCGAGCGCAGCAGCACGCGGACAGGTAGGGGCAGGTCGAGCGTCGAAAAGCGGTCGGCGACGATGTCGAAATAGGAGGAGCCGCCGCCCGAGAGGATGAATTCGTCGAGGCCGGCATAGAGGCTTTTCGGTAGGGCACGGGCGATGTCGACAATGGCTTGGGCGAAGGGTTCGATCAGCATCGGGTTCTTGTCGATGCCGGGGACGACGCCTTCGAAGGTGGCGATGCCGGCGAAGCGGACAAGGTTCTGGTCCGATGAAGCGAGTTTGTCCGCCAGAGACAGGGCCTCGGCCTCGGTGCGAAGACCGGTGCGGCCGCCCTTGGCGCCGATTTCCAAGAGGACCTTTATCGGCCGCTTCGGCGCCAGCACCTGGAGATGGACCAGCATGTTGTCGAGTTGGGCGGCGGAATCGAGGAAGCAGGAGAACTCGAATTCCGGGTCGGCATCGATCAAGGCGGCAATGCCTGCCAGATGCGCCTTGCCGATGAGCTGATTGCCCAGGATGATGCGCTTGACGCCATAGTGGTGCATGACCTGCACCTGCTGGACGGTCGCCGCTGTCATGCCCCAGGCGCCGCTCGTTAGTTGCTCGGCAAAGATTTGCGGGCTCATGGTGGTCTTGCCATGGGGCGCCAGGGACAGGTTGTGGCTCGTCAGATATTGCCCAAAGACGCTGGCATTGTGGTCGAGCGCGCTGCGTTTGAGCAGCATCAACGGCATGGGCAGGTCTTCGCGGAGGACATTCCAGCCTTTGCCGGCAATGTCCCTCAGTGCAAAGGGTTCGGCGGTGGCCGGGATGCCTTTGGTGCGGCCGTCGAGCAGGGTTTTCTGCAGCGCGTCGAGGAGCATGTTTCCGTCCTATATCGCGTCGAACGCAGAAAGGACATCGTCGGCATAGGTGGCGAGGGCCACCACGTCAGCGCCAACGCTGAGCAGGTTGTAGCCCATGGACACATAGTCCTTCACATTAGCCTTGCCGGCGACGGTGGCGGCGATCTTGCCGTGCTTGCGGGCGACTTCGGCGACGCGCTCGCGCACCTTGATGATCTCGGGCGCCTGGATCTGGCCCGGAATGCCGAGGCGGACGGAATAGTCGCCGGGGCCGAAGAAGAGGGCATCGACGCCGTCGATTTCGGCAATGGCTTCGATGTCCTCAAGCGCCTCGGGGTCTTCGATCTGGTGGCAGACAAAGCGTTCCTTGTTGGCGGTTTCGAGATAATCGAGGAAGCCGACGCGGGTGAACATGCCGTCATTGTTGCCACCATCGACGGCACGGCGGCCCAGCGGGGCGAACTTGGTCATGTCGCACACGGCGCGGGCATCGGCTGCGCCCATGACGTGCGGGACGATGAGCCCGGTGGCATCGGCTTCAAGGGGACGCACATAGTCCGAATAGCTGCCGCGGGCAACGCGCACGAGGCTGTCGACATCGTAGATCTTTGCCGCGCGGATCTGGTTTTCGATGGCTTCGAGACTGGCCGATGTGTGCTCCTGGCAGAGCCAAAGGGCATCGGGCTGGGCCTGGGCAAAAATCTCCGCAACCTTTGCGTCAAAGGTATTGAGCTTGAGCACCTTGGCGACACCGCCGGCGGCGATAGTGCGCAGGACGCGGCTCCTGCGCATGCGGTGCTGGGTGGCTGGGGTGGCGGAATAAAGCTGCTTTTCGGTCATGGCTGTTACTTTGCGGTATAGCCACCATCGACCGGGATATTGGTGCCGGTGATGTAGGCGGATGCATCGGAAGCGAGGAAGACGATGACACCCATGAGATCGGTGTCATTGGCCATGCGGCCGAGCTGGGTGCGATCGGAATAGTTCTGCACGAAGGGCGCGGGCTGGTTGGAGAAGAGCCCGCCGGGCGAGAGGCAGTTCACCCGGACATTGTCCTTGCCCAGAATGCTGGCGGCCCAGCGGGTGAAGTTGATCATGCCGCCCTTTTCGTAGAAATAGATGGGCGAGGGATTGGGGTTCATGTCGGTGCCGGCATAATTGCCCATTTCGACCCCAACCATGCCCATCATCGAGCCGATATTGATGATTGAGCCAGACTTGTTGGCGGCCATGGACTTGCCGAACAACGAGGTGATCTTGAAGAGCGCGGAGGCATTGACTCGAAGGCTCCGGTCATAGGCTTCGAGATCGTGGTCCCAGCCATCGGTGGCCGAGCGGGTGACGGCATTGTTGACCAGCACGTCGCAGCGCCCGCTGCGCTCGAAAATGGTCTTGTGCAGTGATTCGATAGAGGCGTCGGAGTCGAGGTCGAGCGAGAGGGCGGTGACGTCATTGCCGGCTGCGCGCTCTTCGGCGGCGACGGCTTCGAGCTTGGTCTGGTCGCGGGCGGCGAGATAGGTTGTGGCGCCGGCCCCCGCGAGCGCAGCGACGATCTGGCGGCCATAAAGGCCGGCGCCGCCGGTGCAGAGGGCGACCTTGCCCTTGAGCGAAAAACTATCGAGTACACCCACGGGTCAGGCTCCGAAGCTGGAAAGCAGGATTTCAGCACCGCCGGCCTCGCGGCTTTCGATGCCGGCGATGACCAGTTGCATCAATTCGCGCGTTTGGGCGAAAGGCACGGGCGGCACGCCGGTGCGCAGGAACCCGACATAGCTCTCGAGCTGGGTCTTGAAGGCGGTATAGGTGTCCTGACTGCGCAGGGTCACGCCGCCTTCGGTGCCGGCAAGGGTAATGAAACCAGAGCCGCCGATCTGGTCCGCCGTGACGGTGATGACGATGTCGATGCCCTTGGAGTGCTTCAGGTGCACGACATTGCGCTCATAGGTGCCGGTATTGCGGACGGAGACGAAGCCGGGGCCGGTGATCGGATAGATCGATTCCAGCGCGTGGATGCCATAGGTCTCCCATTTCTTGGCCATGGTGGCAAAGACGGTGCGCAGCGGGCCGAATTCGTGGGTGGCGCCGTGATAAGGCGCAAATTCCTTGGCAAAGCGCATGCCGGAGGACGAGATGATCGGCTTGCCTTCAGCGATCCAGGTCGAGAAGGTTTCGAGGTCAGCGCGGTTGTCGCAAAGCGGCTTGTCGACAAAGACGGGCAGCCCGGCTTCGACGAAGGGGCGGGCGCGCTCGACATGCTCAAAGCCCTTGTCGGTGGCGATGACGACGGCATCGACCTGGCCGATCACGTCTTCGGCACGGGTGACGACATTGGCGATCTTGGCGACCGCGGCCACTTGCGACGCTTCGGCAGGGTTGTCGGTCCAGACATGGGTGACTTCGACGCCGGGAATGCCCAGCGTCTCGGGCGGCTGCTTGCCGATATAGTTGATGATCGCAGGATAGGGGCAGGTCTTCAGCGCTTCGGCATCATAACGGCCGTTGATGATCATCGACCAGGAATAGGGATGGCCATTGCCTTCGACCATGCCGAGCATGGCGAGACGGATGGTGCGGTCGGCAAAGGGAAAGGTCATGGTTCTCACCAGGCGGTCCAGCCGCCATCTACGCCCAGCACCTGGCCGGTAATGTAGGAGGCGGCATCGGAAACGAGGAAGACTGCGGCGCCGGCGGTTTCATGCTGGCGGCCGATGCGGCCCAGCATGGTCTCGGCTTCGAGATTGGCGATGAAATCGGGATGGGACTGCTGAACCGCCGCATGCGGGAAGGGGCCGGGAAAGAGTGCATTGAAGCGGATATTCTTCGGCCCGTAATGCCCGGCCATGTAACGGACCATCTGGTTGAGCCCGGCTTTGCCGACACCATATTCGATGGCGTTTGGGGTCATCTTGCCGGGATAGTTTTTCGGGTCGGGCGAAACGACGCCATACATGGAGGAATAGAGCACCACAGCGCCGCCGGATGGCATTTTGTCGGCCGCGGCGCGGGCAAGGAGGAAGGTGCCGGTCAGGTTGACGCGGTTGGCGAGATCGAACGTTTCGGCGTCGAGGTCATCGAAGGCCTTGCCGGAATTGAAGGCGGTGGCGGCGATGAGGCCGGACAAATTGCCGAAAGCCTTTGCCGCTCCATCGACGCAGGCGAGGATCGAGGCCTCATCGGACATGTCGAGGGGCAGGGTGGCGACACCGCCGGTTCCGGGCGCCGCGGCGATGGTGGTGCGTGCGATTTCGAGCCGGTCCATATCGCGGTCGGCGATGATGACATTGGCACCCTGTGCCTTCAGCAGCAGGCAGACGGGGGTGCCGAGATATCCGGCGCCGCCGGTGACGAGCACACTGCGGCCATCAAGAGAAAACATGTTCAGCCTCAGTCGTTGATCGAGACAATGATGCGGTCCTGCCAGGATTTCTTGGCGGCAAGAGCGATCTGGAGGTTCTGGCGGGCTTCGCCAAGCGTTGCGAGATGGCAGGGTTTGCCGTCCAGCGCATCGAGCATGGCATTGGCCTGGAGGGTGAAGCGGGCCTGATGGGCCTCGGTCGGCACCAGCCCGTCCATATAGTCGTGGCGATCTTTCCAGTGGCCACTGTCGTCGTCGGCAAAACTGAGGACGGAGTGTTCGAGGAAGAGATTGCCTTCCGTACCGATGAAGGAGGCCTGACTTATATTGGGTTTCTGGAACTGGTTGATGGTCACATTGGCCATGGCGCCGTTCGCAAAACAGATGTTCACGAGGCAGGTATCCTCGGTGTCCGTGCCTTCCAGAACCAGCCGATCATACATGGCGCCAACGGCAACGGGCCGGCCCATGAGCCAGACCAGCATATCGAAGGTGTGGCTGGCGGCATCGAGAATGGCGCCACCGCCCATCTCCGGGCGGGCATAGTAGGTGCGCTGGAAGTCGGGGCGGTATTTTGGAAATTCCTGCGAGGAATTGACGTAGGCGAGCTTTAGCGCCCCGATTTTTCCGTCATGGATCTGTTGGCGGACCGCCAGCACTTCCGGGGCGATGCGGCGGATATAGCCAACCCTGGCCAGGATCCCGGCTTTTTCGACAGCCTCGAGCGCCGCATCGACACCTTCCATGGTCACGGCGAGCGGCTTTTCGACCATGAAGGCGAGCTTTGCCGCAGCACATTTGAGCATGAGCGGGACATGCAGATGGGCCGGGGCGCAGATGACGGCAAGATCGAAGGACGAGAGGTCGGCCTCATCGAGATCGGCATAGCTGCCCGCAAGAGCGAACATCGCCTCGGCCTCCGCACGTCTTTCTGCATGAGGCTCGACAATGGAGAGGCTGGCGCGCCCCGTTGCCGCATAGCCGCGCAGGTGCCGACGGCCGATGCCGCCGCTCCCGATAATCAGAACCCTCTTCATCCCGTCCCTGTCCCTCAACCAAGCGCAATGATGAATGCCGCTTGACACCTCGAAAAACTATGTTGTTATGTTAATGAGATAGCTTAAGGTGTCAATAACGGTTTTCGGGGCCAAACAAGGGCGTTGGGCTCCGAAGGTCAAGAAAGATAGAATAATCTTTCGCATTGAGCGCTGAATAGGCAATTTTGCGAAACAGATTTTCAGGAGATCCGCCGATTATGTCGAAATCAGCCTCTCCTGAAGCGCTAAAAACCAGTTCTTTCAGTGTCCTTAGTCAGTTTGGTCGACCAAAAATGGAAAATTTGACACCAAATTCTGGATCGTGGTTGCGTGTAGTGCGCGATCAAGAGGAGGACACGGTGGCTTTGGGGGCGGCGGAGATCGCCAGCATGCTGGCGGAGGAAGTGCATGGCGGAATTCTGGGTGCGGGGGCGATGCTCCCATCCGAACGCGATCTTTGCGATCGCTTCGGGGTTGGCCGGACGACGATCCGGGAGGCGGTGAAGCGGCTCGAGGCCATGCGGCTGGTGGAACTGCGCAAGGGATATCGGCCTCGGGTCGCCTATCCAACTCTGACGCAGCTCCTGGGCAGCATTTCTGCGGCGTCCCAGCTGTTTTTCCGCGGCACCGAGGGCGGCGCGCATATGGAACAGGCCCGGCTCTTTCTCGAAACAGGTCTTGCCCGCTATGCCGCCCAATCGGCAACGGCGGCGCAGATCGGCAAGATGGTTGCCGCCATCGAGCGGGGAGATAAAGCCCTCGACGATCTGCCGGCTTTCCGCATCGCCGATGTCGAGTTTCATCGGGCGCTGGCCGAGGTGCCGGGCAATCCGATCTTCGTGGCGCTGCACGATGCGTTCGTGGGCGGGCTGATGATGTCGCGGCCGGGGCCGAAGGATGTCGTGAGCCACAACCGGCGCAGCAATGACGAACACAAGGGCGTGGTCCAGGCCATCATCGCGCATGACGCGGAGGCCGCCGTGACCATCCTCACCAAACACCTGACGCGTAATTACGCGATCTACGTCAATCACGTGCTGACCCCACTCGAGGACAGCAATCAGAGCCCGGAGGTTTGAGCCAGAACGACTGACTACACGCGGTGTGGAGACCGCAACCGTCCGGCGTCACCGAGTGGGGATTCGGCCCGGACCCATTGAACAAGTTTCATAACAGGGGAACGCAAATGCAATTCAAGAAGCTCATCGCCGTCGGCCTCGCCGCGCTGATGTCGACAACCGCCATCGGTCATGCCCTCGCGCAGCCGATCAACGAAAATCCATTGTCCGACCCGCGCGTGCGCAAGGCGATTGCCTATGCCATCGACATGGACACCATCATCGAGACCATCTTCGAAGGTCAGGCGGTTCGCGCCGTCGGCATGCTGCCCGATGGCCCGAACAAGCCCACCGACCTCATCCGCTACGACTACGACCCGGACAAGGCGCGTGCGCTGTTGGCCGAAGCAGGCTGGGATTCGAGCCGCGAGCTCGACATGGTCTATTACTATACCGACCAGGCCACTGCTGACCTGATGGCCGCGCTCCAGGCCTATCTCGCCGATGTCGGCATCACCATGAACTATCGCCTCGTCGAAGGCGATGTCGCTTCACAGATTTCCGTGGTCCCGGATGATCCGGTGAACGGACCGTCCAAGGTGACCTGGGACATGCTCTACGGCGCCCGCGCCGCGCTGGCATTGCAGGAATATTTCAACCGCTACGCCTATGGCCTCAAGCCGATGATCCCGAATATTCCGCGGATGAACGAGCTCGTCGCCAAGGTGAACGGCACGACCGATCCCGAGGTGCAGCGCGAGGGCTACTTCGAGATGGAACACATCATCAATGAGAATGTGTACCAGATCCCGCTCTACTACCAGCAGCTCTACACCTATGAGAGCGACCGCCTGCACCGCAACGACGCGCCTTATGGCAACGAGCAGTACAACTATAACTGGGGCGTCGAGAACTGGACGATCGATCCCGATGCCTCGGGCAAGGCTGTGCTCTATACCAATGCCGGCCCGGCGCAGTTTTTCGAAGTGCCATGGCAGAACCTGGGTATCTGGGTGGCCAACAAGTTCGCCTTCGACACCGTGCTCGAAGCCGATGGCGCGCTGACCCCTATCGGCGGCGAAATGGCCGATAGCTATGAGATCAGCGAAGATGGCCTGACCTTCAGCTTCACCCTCAAGGATGGGCTGACCTGGCATGACGGCGAGCCGATCACGGCAGCGGATGTCGTGTGGTCGATCGGTGCCGCAGCCAAGTTCCCCGTCACCCATCCGGTGGTCAAGACCACCTTGAACAAGATCGAGGGCGCCGATGCCTTCATCAAGGGCGAGGCGGAAACGCTGGCCGGCGTCTCGGCAGAGGGCAACACGGTCACCATCAAGTTCAGCACGATCGATCCCAATGTGCTGCTGACCTTCAGCCAGTTCGCGCCGCTTCCGGCCAAGTATTTCGAGGGTGTGGACCCGGTGACGCTGCAGCAGGCGCCGTTCTGGCAAAAGCCGATCGGCTCGGGCCCGTTCAAGATCGATGAAGTGGTGATGAACGACTACACCACGCTGGTCCCCTTCGAGAGCTACCACAAGGGCGCGCCGAAGATCGAACAGATCATCGCCCGTCCCTCGAGCGATAATGACGGTAACCTCTTGGTCAATGCCCAGGCCCGCAAGGCGGACTTCGGCTATACAAAGGCGGCAGGCGACGTGCCGGGTCTCGAAGCCCTCGACTACATGCATGTCCACCCGATCGACATTCCCTATACCCGCATGCTCTGGATCAACCAGTTCCCGCATCCGACGAACTGACCCCAACTGCGGGGGCATTGGCAGTGACGCCGATGCCCCTGTGGCTCTTTTCCATTTATCGACGGGGATTGGCCAGACACCATGCTGACCTACATCATCAGGCGCGTCCTGATCCTGATCCCGATGGCTTTTGTCATCTGCTTCCTGGTCTATCTGGGACTTGAACTCACGCCGGGAGACGCTGTCTCCCACATGATCAATCCCGATGCCGCGGGCAGCATGAATCCGGCCCAGCTCGAAGCCCTGCGTCAATCGCTGGGGCTTGGGCAGCCGTTTTATGTGCGGTTCTGGGCGTGGTTCACCAATCTCTTGCAGGGCAATTTCGGCTACTCGATGAGTGGCGGAGTGCCCATTTCCAACATCATCGCAACGCGCCTTCCGGCGACACTGGAGCTGGCTGCCGTGGCGCTGGTCTTTTCCACCGTCGTCGGCAGTCTTCTGGGCGTCGTCAGCGCCCTCAAGCGCGGCAGCAAGACCGATAGCGCGCTGACGGTGGTCGGCATGCTGGGCGTGTCGATCCCCGAATTCTTCTTCGGCCTCGTCGCCATTTCCATTTTTGCGCTGAACCTGGGGTGGTTTCCGGTCGGTGGGCGTTCCATGCCCGGCCATGTGACGCTTTGGGACCGGCTGCCGCATATGGTGATGCCGGCCATGGTGCTCTCGATCATGCTCACGGCGGGCGTCATGCGCTATGCACGCTCGTCCATGCTCGATGCCTTGAGCCGCGATTTCATCAAGACTGCCCGCTCCAAGGGGCTGCCGGAATGGCGGGTCAACCTGCTGCATGGGTTTCGCGTGGCGCTGACCCCGGTCGTGGTTTTGATCGGCTTCCGCCTGCCAGTGCTGATCGGTGGGTCGGTGATCATCGAGCAGGTCTTTCAGTGGCCGGGTATCGGCAATGAATTCATCTCCGCCGTCCGTTCGCAGGACTATCCGGTGGTGATGACCATCGCACTGCTCTCGGTCATGGCGGTGCTCATCGCCAGCCTCATCGTCGATATTCTGACCGCGGTGATCGATCCGCGCGTGCGGCTGGGAGAATAGTCCATGTCAGGTCCCAACTATCCGACCACCCGCCGCCGCACCCGGCTCGACGCGCAGTTCGACCGCATTCGTTCCCGTGAAGAAGCAGGTCTGGCCAAGTCCGGTGGCGGTTCGCGCGCCGTCAAGAAATTCCTCAACAACCGCCTGGCACTCTTCGGCCTTATCGTCTTTGCCATCATTATCCTGGCTTCGGTCTTCGCGCCGCTGTTGACCCCCTACGATCCCAACAAGATCGATTTGCGTGGCATGTTGCAGGCGCCGAGTTGGGAGCACTGGTTCGGTACGGACCGGACAGGACGCGATCTCTTTGCCCGTGTGCTCTATGGCGGCCGGATTTCCATTCTGGTGGGCCTTGGCAGCGCCATTCTGGCTGCGATCATTGGCGTGCTGATCGGCGTCTATACCGGCTATGTCGGCGGGTGGCTCGATGCGCTTGCCATGCGCGTCTCGGAAATCTTCATGTCGTTTCCGCAGATCATCCTTGTGCTCATGCTGGTCTCGATCATGGGCCAGTCGCTGGTCAACCTGATGCTGATTTTCACGCTGACCGGCTGGGGCGGCATCTACCGCATGGCCCGAGCGCGGATGCTGAGCCTGCGCGAGGAAGAATATGTTCTGGCGCTGCGCAGTTTCGGGCTCAGCCGGCCGCTGATCGCCTACAAGCACATGCTGCCCAATGCCCTTGGGCCGATCATGGTCAATATCACGCTCTCGACTGCGGCCTTTATTCTTCAGGAAGCGGGGTTGAGCTTCCTCGGGCTTGGCGTGCCGCTTTCCATTCCCACCTGGGGCAACATTCTCAACGTGGCGCAGGATATTCGCGTGCTGCAGAACAATTGGTGGATCTGGCTGCCGGTGGGCACGGTGATCTCGCTCTTCGTCCTCAGCGTCAATTTCATAGGCGATGGTTTGCGCGATGCGACCGATCCGAGCCAGCAGGGGTGAGGCGATGAGCACCACACAAGACATCGCCATCAGCGTGCGCGATCTCAAGACGTTCTTCTATACGAACAACCGCTGCAACAAGGCGCTCAACGGCGTGTCCTTCGATATCAAGAAGGGCAAGACGCTATGCATCGTGGGGGAGAGCGGCTGCGGGAAATCCGTGACCGCCGCCTCGATCATGCAACTCCTGCCGACGCTGTCGCGGATCGAGCAGGGCGAGATCATCTATCACGCTGACCGCGGCGATATTCCGCTCCATGCGCTCGAAAAGAATGGGCGGCACATGCGGCGCATTCGCGGGGCCGAGATCGCCATGATCTTCCAGGACCCGATGACGGCGCTCAACCCGGTCTATTCGGTGGGTTTCCAGATCAAGGAAAGCCTCAAATATCATATGAGGATGGTGGGCCGAGCGGCGCATGACAAAGCGATCTCGCTGCTTAAGGAAATGGGCATCGCCCTGCCGGAAAAGCGGGTCAACGACTTTCCGCACCGCTATTCGGGCGGCATGCGGCAGCGCGCCATGATCGCCATGGCCATGGCCTGCAACCCAAAGGTGCTGATTGCCGACGAGCCGACGACGGCGCTCGACGTGACCATCCAGGCGCAGATCTTTGAGCTGATGGACAAGCTCAAGCGCGAACATGGCACCGGTATCATGCTGATCACCCACGATATGGGGGTGGTGGCCGAACTCGCTGACGATGTGGCCGTGATGTATATGGGCAATATCGTCGAGGCCGGGACGGTGGACGAGGTTCTGCGTCAGCCGACCCATCCTTATACCAAGGCGCTGCTCGCCTCGGTGCCGGTGCTCGGCAAGGGCAAGAACCAGGACATCAAGGCCATTCGCGGCTCGACGCCCGATCCACTCAACCGCCCCAAGGGCTGCCAGTTTGCCGACCGCTGCGATTTCGCGGTGGCGCAGTGTCAGACCATGCCCGAGGAAACCCATATCACGCCGACCCATCGGGTCATGTGCTGGCGCTACAAGGAGCTGGTCCCCAATGGCTGAGAACAAGGATGTTATCCTGCGCCTGCGCGGGGTGAAGGCGCATTTTCCGGTCAAGGCAGGCGTGTTCAAACGAACGGTGGGCCATGTACGGGCTGTCGACGGCGTCGATATCGACGTCTATCGCGGGGAAGTGCTGGGGCTCGTAGGCGAGAGTGGCTGTGGCAAGACCACGCTGGGCAAAACCATTTTACAGCTGGTGCGCTCGACCGAAGGTGAGATCGTCTATCGCTCGCCTGACAATGAAGAGGCCGATCTCAGCAAGCTCGACAATGACGGTTTGGTGCCGTTCCGCAAACGCCTGCAGATCGTGTTTCAGGACCCCCATTCCTCGCTCAATCCTGCTTTTACGATTTTCGGATCGCTGGAAGATCCGCTGAAGAAGTATGGCGTTAAATCAAGGGAAGAGCGCCGGAAAATCATCGGTGATCTGCTCGAAGCGGTAAACATGCGGCGCGAATATATGGATCGCTATCCGCATGAATTTTCCGGCGGGCAGCGGCAGCGCATCGGCATTGCCCGGGCGCTGAGCATCGATCCCGAACTGATCGTCTGCGACGAGGCGGTATCGGCGCTCGACGTGTCGATCCAGGCGCAGGTTCTGCAACTGCTGATGAAGCTCAAGGACGAGCGTAAGCTGACCTATATCTTCATCACCCACGACCTCTCGGTCACCGAATATATCTGTGACAGGGTGGCGGTGATGTATCTGGGCAAGGTGGTGGAGCTGTGCCGCTCCGAGGACCTGTTTGCCAAGAATCTCCACCCCTATACCGAAGCCCTGCTCTCGGCCATTCCGGTGGCTGACCTCGACAAGAAATCCGAGCGCATCGTGTTGCAGGGAGACGTGCCCAGCCCGGTCAATCCGCCCTCGGGCTGTCCATTCCATCCGCGCTGCCGCTACGCCAAGGACGTTTGCAAGTCCGTGGTGCCGCCGCTCAAGCGCTATGAAACCGATGGGCATGAGCATTTTGCCGCCTGTCACCTCATCGATTTGCCGGAAGCGACGCAGGAGCCTGTCGCGCTTTCGGCCTGACCTTCCAACCTGGAGACGGAATTGTCCGCACTTTCCAAGATTACGGGCGTGCTGCCCGCCCTCGTCACGCCATTCGACGAGAATGAGAATTTTGACGAGGGGCGCATGCGCGCCATCGTCGATTTTCTCATCGGCCGGGGCGTCGACGGGCTCTATGTGACCGGCAGCACCGGCGAAGCCTTCATGATGTCACCCGAGGAGCGCAAGCGGGTGCTCGAGGTGGTGACCGATGAGGTCAAGGGCCGGGTGCCGGTCATCGCCCATATCGGCGCGATCAGCACGCATCTGTCTATCGACCTCGCCCGGCACGCCGAAAAGGTGGGCGCCGATGCCCTGTCCTCGGTGCCGCCCTTCTATTGGGGCTTTTCGCAGGACCAGGTCGTCTCCTACTATACCGATATCACGGCTTCTACCGGCCTGCCGATGTGCGCCTATAACGTGCCGCTGGCAGGCTTGTTCGGCTTCGACATGATCAAGCGGCTGGCCGAGATCCCGGGCGTCGAAGGCATCAAGTATACTGCGCCCACCCATCACGACATCATGCGCGTCAAGGCCGAGATCGGCAGCGACTTCGTCATTTATTCTGGTGCCGACGAGATGGCCATGTCCGGCCTCGCCTTTGGCGCCGACGGGATCATCGGCAGTTTCTACAATACCATTCCCGAGATTTACCTGGCGCTCTATGCGGCGGTTAAGGCGGGCGACATGGCCGAGGCCAAGGCGCTGCAGGAAGTGGGCAATGCCGTCATCTTCTTCACCCTGCCGCGCAACCCCATCGCCGCCATCAAGCGCAGCATGGCCTGGCAGGGCGCCGATGCCGGCTATTGCCGCAAACCCTTCGGCAATTTCTACAGCGCCGCCGAGGAAGAAAGCCTCAAGGCCGAATTCCGTGCCTTCAAGGCGGAACGCGGCCTTACCGGCGTCAACTTCCTCGACGCCATCTAGCTGAGGGCGGCGCGGACTTCGGTTCGCGCCGCATCCACAAGGCTTCGCGCCGTGTCGTGGAAGAGGGCTTCGCGCTGTGCGGTGCTGAGGCCCAACTGGCGGGCACCGCGCTTCATGGCGCGCAATTGTTCATAGCGGATATAGGTCATCCGACCGTCGCAATGGCCGAGCGAGAGCTGGTGGTTGGTTTCGGACAGGAAGGCCCAGGCAAAGCCGAAGGCGATGTATTTGCCGCGCATTGGGCCGATCATATCGTCGCTGCCATACATGACGCGGTCGACGCCGACGCCATTGTAAAGCGCATCGAGCGCATCGGCTTCGCAGACGGTGGAGGTGTCGTACCAGACATTGGGCAGGCCGCGCAGGCTCGCAGCGGCTTTCTCGATGGCCCAGGCGGAATAGGAGCGCGCGCAATGGGCGAGGATCCAGCGCACGCGCGGATATTTTTCGCTGAGACGCACCATGTCCGAGATGTTGTCGGGGTCGGAAATGGCCCGGCGCTTGGAGAGATGCATCATGACGATAAGGCCGAGGCGGTCGGCGAGGGCGATTTGATGCTCGGGCAGGAAGTCGGTGATCGAGGCTTCGGCGCGGTCGGCGTTAGTGGCGTAGACCAAATAGGGTTTGAGGCCAATGGCGCCGGTGCGCCTGAGGGTGGCAAGGATTTCGGCCTCGCTCATGCCGGGATGGACCAGCATCAGGGCTGCGGAATCCACGCTCCTGGCGGCTTCCGCAGCGACATAGATGTTCGAGGCGTCGAAATCGCACTGGCCGGCAAAAGGGAAGGGGAATGCCAGGCGTTCGACCTGTCGACCTGGTAGGAGCGCGGCGTCGATTTCGTCGGCCAGTTTGGTCGTCACTTCGGGAAAGTAGCGGCCAATGCTGGGAGCGTAGGGGCCGGTTTCCTTGTCGGGATTGAGGTTGAAGGCCCAGCGGTAGATGTGGGTATGCACGTCGAAGACGCGGCCCGGCACGAAGTTCTCCAGTTCCTCCGCCCAGATGCGCTTGTCGAGATCGGTGGGTGTGAAATCGTACATGGCGACGCTCCCTTTTGTCTTGAACTATCATGTTACACTGATAACAATATAACCAAAGCGCAAGGGAGGATTTCGTGGGGGCGGGTCAGGAACTCTGGAAAAAGGCCAAACGGTTGATACCGGGCGGCAATATGCTTTTGTCAAAGCGGCCGGAAATGTTCCTGCCGGAGCAGTGGCCGGCCTATTTCAGCAAGGCCAAGGGGTGCCGCGTCTGGGACCTCGACGGGCGCGAATTGATCGACATGACGATCATGGGCGTCGGCGCCAATACGCTCGGCTATGGGGACGAGCGCGTCGATGCGGCGGTGGTCGCGACCGTGGCACAGGGCAATATGTCGACGCTCAATGCGCCTGAAGAGGTGGAATTGGCAGAGCGGTTGGTGGCGATGCACCCTTGGGCCGAGATGGCGCGCTTTGCGCGCACCGGCGGCGAGGCCAATGCGGTGGCCATCCGGATTGCCCGCGCGGCCTCAGGCCGGGATGGCGTGGCCATTTGCGGCTATCACGGCTGGCACGACTGGTATCTGGCATCCAATCTCGGCGAGGACGATAGCCTGGCCGGGCATCTCCTGCCGGGGCTCGACCCGCAAGGGGTGCCGCGGAACTTGCGCGGCACGGTGTTTCCGTTTGGCTTCAATGACATTGCCGCGCTCGAGGCATTGATCGCGACCGGGAAGATCGGCGTGATCATGATGGAGGTGGCGCGCACCTTTGATCCGTCGCCAGATTTCCTGCGGAAGGTGCGGGAGCTGGCTACGGCGCATGGCATCGTGCTGATTTTCGACGAATGCACCTCAGGCTTTCGCCAGAGTTTTGGCGGTCTGCACACGCTTTATGGCGTCGACCCCGACATGGCGGTGTTTGGCAAGGCGCTGGGCAATGGCTATGCGGTGACCGCCGTTATCGGTCGGCGCGCGGTGATGGAAGCAGCGCAGAACAGCTTTATCAGCTCGACCTTCTGGACCGAGCGGATCGGCTCTGCGGCCGCACTGGCGACGCTCGATGTCATGGAGCAAACCCAGTCCTGGGAGGTCATTACCGGGATCGGCGTGGATATCACCCAGCGCTGGCGGGAGTTGGCGGCAAAGCATGGGATTGAAATCTCAACAGCCGGTCTACCGGCCCTGACCGGGTTTGCGTTCAAGGGGGCGAATGCCGCCGCCTACAAGACGCTGATCAGCCAGGAAATGCTTGAGAGGGGTTACCTGGCTGCCACCAGCGTCTATACCTGCCTCGCCCACACTCCCGATATCGTCGATGGCTATTTCGACGCTCTCGACCCCATCTTTGCCCTCATTGCCAAATGCGAAGCAGGGCGGGATGTCAGTTCGCTTTTGCGTGGCCCGATCTGCCACGCCGGTTTCAAACGTCTCAATTAGGACCTGTCATGACTCTCGTTCTCAAGGCACGGCCGGTTGATGCCGCGGCGCTCGCTCCTTATGCAACCGTGCTTCAGGCCGCAGATGGCAAGGCGCGAGCTTTTCCAGAGGTGATGGAAAAGGGCGACGTTCCAGGGGCGCATGCCTTTACGATTCTGTGTCCGCAGCCGGTGGATGGGGCGGTGCGTGTTGCGGCGCTCGAGCGACATCCGCATTCGACACAGAGTTTTTTGCCGATCAAGGCTGGGCGCTGGCTCATTCTCGTAGCGCCCAAGACCGCCAATGGCGAGCCGGATTTGGGTGGGGCGCTAGCCTTTGTCGCCGGGCCTGAGGATGCAATATGCATCGGGCAGGATGTGTGGCACGCGGGGCTGACGGTTCTCGATCAACCGGCGCAGTTCGGCATGATCATGTGGAAGGCTGAGAGCGCCGAGGATGGGGTGCTTTGGCACCTCGATGAAGCAGTTGGGGTGGAGTTTTAGGACTTGTTCCTCCAGCTGCTTCGCGACATGAATTGCTACCGCTTGATGGTAGTATAGCGGATTGCCGCCTGCGCGTGTTATCGCCGCAACTTGGCGACATATCTCGAGATGTCGTGATCGCAGTCGAAAGAGTGTCACATTTGGGGGGTGATCGTCTCCCCGTGTCCGCTTCCGGGCGGCCGCGCAGGTTCGACCAATGACTGGAATGGGGCGCGCTTCGGCCCAGCAGTTCCCGACCCCAACCCGGTCATTCGTGCCCACGTTTCTCTTCCCCGGAAGCTGCCGCTCGTAGTATCTCAACTAGGGGACAAAGCAGCCACCAGTTACCTTTCGAAGCTGCTCTTGGCGACAGACCAACATACCCTGCATTCGACACTGAACCATATCCCTCTGCGGTCGTTGGCCGACGGAAGGGAGATCGCCATGAGCTATGTTCGCTTCGGAGCAATGGTCGCGACGTCCACCATAATCATGTTCGGTCTCATGTACCTGAACACCTACGCGTTCGAGCACGTGATGTTCAGTCAGACCCGTATGTGGATGGCATTGCTGATGGGGGCTGTGATGGCATTCATCATGCTGCTGTTCATGTGGGGCATGTATAAGAACAGAGTGGCAAACGTCGCGATCCTCGCTGGCGCCGTTGCCGTGTTCGGCGCATCGCTATGGCTGGTGCGGAGCCAGGAAACGGTGGCCGATATCGACTACATGCGGGCGATGTTACCGCATCACTCGATTGCCGTTCTCACCAGCACACAAGCTCATATTCGTGATCCAAGGGTGCGGGAGCTGGCCGATGGTATCATCGAAGCGCAGGTGCGCGAAATTGCGCAGATGAAGCGGCTGATCGCGGAGTTGGAAGCGAACCCGACGCCTGCAACCGCACCCGACCTGCCACCCTTGAAACCTGAAGCGGTTGCCGGCAAGGACTGAATTCTCAAGGAGCATCGCCATGGATTGGCAGAGCATGCTGTTTCAGAACTGGTCGGGCATATTCCGCACCATCCTTGTCGGCATTCTTGCTTAAGTCACGCTGGTTCTGTTCGTGAGAATTTCGGGCAAGCGCACGCTGGCAAAGCTCAACGCCTTTGACCTCGTCGTGACCGTCGCGCTCGGTTCCACCCTATCAGCCATTCTCCTCCAGGAGTCGATCGCTTTGGCGGAAGGGGCCGTAGCGCTCGGGCTGCTGATCTTTATGCAATTTCTCGTCACGTTCATCTCTGTGCGTTCGCGTGGCTTTGCCAAGGCTGTTCGGTCGGAGCCGACGCTTTTGGCGCATGACGGGGCATTTTGCGACGAAGCCATGAAACGCGAGCGCATTACTCAAGAGGAAGCCTTAAGCGCCGTGCGATCTGCAGGCGGTCAGGATATCGAGAGCGTCAAATATCTGGTTCTCGAGAGCGATGGGACCATCAGCGCAGCATTGCGTGCCGATCGAGCCGCGCCATGACACAGCACGCATCGACCAACGAGCTCGACCATGTCTGCGGCGAGATTCGGGCGGAGATCAACCTGCTCAATAGCCGTCTTAACGCGCTCATCTCCTCACAGTCGTTTTTGGTGATCGCCTATGGATCTTCGCTCAGCGCCGGATACGGCAACTGGAATGGCCTCTTCACGATAACACTGCCGCCACTCTTTGCGATCCTGGGTATCGCGCTGGTGCTAGAAGCACGACCGGGCATTGCCGCGGCGCAGGAAGCGATCAGCCATTGGCGCCGCCGCGAAAATCACTTGATCAATGAAGAGCCCGCTCTGCGCGCCTTCACCCTCGCAACCGATGAGCAGAGCCGCAAGCGGCTGGAACTGCGTCAGCACGCCGGCAGCAGATTCTCCAGCCGTGCTCCGATGATCTTCATTGGCGCGTGGATCCTCTTCTTCCTGCTGCCCTTCGCCTTGCGCATATGGGGCTAGGACGACGGATGGTCTTGACGAGGGAACCACACGTGTCCCCGCAGGCTTTGCCCTAGGCTCCCACATTGCGGAACTGGTCGGCATAATGTTCAAGCCATTCATCATCAACAAGCCCGTCTTCTTCGGCGCGCTCCTTGTGATCGGCGCTTTCGTTGCGGTCGGGGTGCTGCTGCCCAATCAGGCCGGCGATATCTTCGGTGCGATCCAGACTAATATACTGCAGGGGTTCGGCTGGTTCTACCTATTGGCCGTCGGGATCTTTCTGGTGACGGTCCTGCTCCTGTGCTTTGGCCGCTACGGGCGGCTGAAGCTCGGGCCTGACGACGCGACGCCCGACTTCAAATTCACCTCCTGGATCGCCATGCTCTTTGCCGCCGGCATGGGCATCGGCCTCATGTTCTATGCCGTCGGCGAACCCATGACCCACTTCATGGCGCCACCGACCGCCGAGCCCCGCTCGGTCGCCGCCATGCGTGAGGCGATGACCGTCACCTTCTTCCACTGGGGCATCCACGCCTGGGCTATCTATGCCGTGGTCGGACTGTCGCTCGCCTATTTCGGGTATCGGTACAATCTGCCGCTGACCATACGGTCCGGCCTTTACCCGCTGCTCAAGGAACGGATCAACGGCCCCATCGGACACGCCGTCGACATCTTCGCCATTGTCGGGACAATGTTCGGCATAGCGACCTCGCTGGGCGTGGGAGTATCGCAGATCAATGCAGGGCTTTCCTACCTTCTAGACTTTCCAGTTGGACCCATCGTCCAGCTGCCGCTAATCGCCTTGGTTACGGCCCTCGCGACCATATCCGTGGCGACCGGCCTCGATCGCGGCGTTCGCATCCTCTCCGAGACCAACCTCGTGGTCGCAATCCTGCTTATGCTGTTCGTGCTGGTCGTCGGGCCGACAGCGCAGCTGTTCCGCGATCTGGTACAGAATCTGGGGCTCTATCTCGACACATTGGTGCTACGCACCTTCAACATCTACGCCTATCAACCGACGCCCTGGATCGACGCCTGGACGCTGTTCTACTGGGCATGGTGGATTTCCTGGTCGCCCTTTGTGGGAATGTTCATTGCCCGCATCTCGCGCGGCCGCACCGTCCGGGAGTTCGTGACGGCGGTGCTGTTCATCCCGGCGGGCTTCACCTTCATCTGGATGACTGTCTTCGGCAACACGGCCATGTTCATCGACACAGGAATAGCGGCCGGCGAAGTTGGACAGGCGATTGCCGCCGACGTGGCGACCGGACTGTTTCAGTTCTTCCAGTACCTGCCGTTCTCCGGCATTACCTCGACGCTGGCCATTCTCTTGGTGGCAATCTTCTTCATCACCTCATCGGATTCCGGCTCCCTCGTGGTCGACTCCATCGCAGCAGGCGGGGAGACCGAGACCACCACCGGCCAGCGTGTATTCTGGTGCGTGATGGAAGGTGTCGTCGCTGCCGCGCTGCTTCTGGCGGGTGGACTTGGCGCGCTACAATCGGCCACCATTGCCAGCGCCTTGCCCTTCACCTTTGTCATGCTGGGACTGGTATGGTCGCTCTACCTCGGGATGCGGGCCGATCTGGCGCAGCAGTATCCGCAGACCAATGCTCCCGCTGGAGGAACTGCCGCGCACCCAGCGGCCGGCCTCACCTGGCAGCGTCGTCTGGCGTTAATTATGCATGCCCCTGACCGGCGAGACGTCGAACACTTCCTCGAGGCCAACGCCGCGCCGGCCCTGGAGCAAGTGGCCCGCGAACTTACGAATCGAGGTCGGCCGGCGAGCGTAGAGAAAGCCGGCTCCGGCAATGTGGCGCTCCGATCACCTGCAGAAGGAGTGCGCGACTTCGTCTATGGCGTCGCTCTGACGTCGGTCCCCGTTGCCAACTTCGCTCTGGCGGCAGGCGAGCCGGAGCTGCGATACGAAGCCCGCACTTACTTCTCGAGCGGTGGCAGCGGCTACGACGTCATGGGCATGCATCGCGACCAGCTCATTGCGGATGTCCTGGCGCAATTCGAACGCTACCTGCAATTGACCCACTCTTCTGCCACGCAGTTGTTGCATGCAGCTCCGGAGCACGAGCCACGAGCTTCCAGTGAGGCCAAGGGATCTTGAAGATGCTTGGGCTCAAACCGTTGTTCCTCATCCTGTCTGATCAGCACCCGCTGCATCGAATGGTGTCGTGATGAAGGCAGCCTCGGCAAACCTCCCTGACTTGCATCGCGAGGAAAGACAATAGCCCCCAGCATGACCCAGCTTTCCTTTTATTTCCAGCGCCTGCTCAACAAGATTTGGTTCCTGCCTGCAGCCTTTTCGGTGGTGGCGCTGCTGACTGTCGGCCTTGCTCTTTACCTCGCGCGTTGGGCGCCCGATAAACTGCCTTGGACCATTTCGCAGGAGGCGGTGCAGTCGATCCTCGAGATCCTGGCAACCAGTCTGCTGACCGTTTCGGTCTTTGCCCTCTCGACGCTGATCAGCGCCCTGAGCTCGGCTTCAGGGTCGACGTCTCCACGAGCCGTGCCATTGATCGTCGGGGATCGCGCAGCACAGACTTCGATCTCTGTTTTTATCGGCGCCTTCCTGTTTTCCATCGTCGCGATCCTGGGCCTCTCGGCAGGCATCTACGGGTCTGCAAGCCGCCTAATCCTGTTTTCGGCAACGCTGGCCGTCGTCGCCATCGTTATTGCCGCCCTCATCCGCTGGATCGCTCAGATTTCGGATATCGGGCGGGTGGGACACACGATCGATCGAGTGGAAACAGCAACGGGCAAGGCACTGTCCCAACTGCTTGAACATCCCTTCTTCGGATGCCGGCGCCTCGAAGGCGAAGCCAAGGGACAGGCACTGTTCGCCGATCAGCTTGGCTATGTGCAGCACTTCGATGCTGCACGGCTGAATTCTCTGGGGGAAGAACATGACCTGCAGATCGCCATCACCGCTCTGCCCGGAACATATGTTTCGTCCGTGCGCCCCTTGATGAAGATCGTGGGTACCGTCAGCGACGAGTTGAAATCGAAGCTGACGGGCGCGTTCGTAATCGGTGACAGTCGCACCTTCGACTATGATCCACGCTTTGGACTGAGTGTCCTTGCCGAGATTGCCGACCGAGCGCTCTCTCCCGCCGTGAACGACGCGGGCACAGCTATCGATGTCCTGGGCCGGCTGACGCGCCTCCTGTCGGAGTGGAACCCGGATGCGGCTGATGCCTCTGTGGAGCACGAGAGAGTGTCGGCGCCACAACTGCGTCCGCGTGACCTCATCGAAGACGCTTTCCGGCCAATTGCGCGCGACGGTGCTGGAACCATCGAAATCGTGCTGCGGCTGCTTCACGGGCTCGAAGTGATCGCGGAGACCAACCCTTTCCTCAGACAGGAAGCGATCCAGGCAGCAACGGATGCAGTGCATCGTGCGGAGCGAGCGTTGCAAGCGCCGAGTGATATCAACGCACTTCACGAGGTGAAAAAGGCGTTCCGTTCCTGAGGAGGGGCAGATCAGCTGGAACGTGGGTCACGACGAGGCCGTCACCATGGTTCGGATGGATCACCCGCACTACGACCCAGCCGCTTGAGCGTCGGGCCTGCATAATCAGCGTGAAAAGACGACCGTAAGTGTATGCAAGGATGACCGCCCTTCCGGGATTTGCGGCGCCGACCAACCGGAGCGGGCGCTCCCTACGTCCACAGAACTCCACCGAGGCGCTTTCCTCCTACGCTTCCTATCGTGAGGAAAGGTCATGAAGGTTTCGCCAGTGCGACGAAATCTATCGATCCCTTTCTTGGCCCGCGTACAGCTCAATCGATTGCGGCGTGTAGTCCTCCTTGAGGAACCAGATTTTGGCACGCACAACCGACCCATGCAGGGCTAACGGTTCTGACAACACCATTTCCCCAGCACCAACCGGGCACAGTGCTTCAACGGTGACGCAATTGCCAAAGCCGCTGTCGGCGTCCGCTTGCGCAGGTTGTACGCTGAATACGTTCATGTGGCGTTGACCCCCGGTTCTGTCGTTGGACGATGAGTGGGACGCCTTAATGAATGTTTACCATCGAGGCAACCGCTCCAGATCAACGGAATCGGAGCCTGCCACCAAGCCGAACCCTGTTGTTGAGCGGCAACGCACAGAAACTCTATGGTGCCACATCTCGCATTCTTGCGACGCATGTATTAGAAGTTGCGTATGAAAAGAGCCTTGGTTCTCATCATCGTTGTCTTGTTCGGCCTGGCGTCCATTTCAGGCCCGAGCCTGGCTGCAGGTGTTGGTAACGGCGCCTTCTGGACCATCAACAATCAAGAACTCTGCTTGGAGCCAGCCTCGCTCGTCGAGAAGGCCCCGACGTTCAAACCTTGTTCAAAGTAAATCAACGGCCATGCCGTTCTGTGCCAGAATATGGCCGCCATACTGCCTTCGCTCGCAGAGCACATTTCGGGGCAGCGGGACACGGTCTATGCCCCAGGCGACAGCGTTGCAGTGACCTTATCGGGAATTGACAGGCGCTTTCGACCTCCCCGCGCCGTCTGAGGACTACGGCACCTCAAGCCGGCCAATTTTCTGATTCTGTCATCTTGAGAGGCAGTCTACGCGACTGCTGCGAACACACATGCTTCCGAACACGATTTCACGCCGGCACATGATGCTCGGCGCATCCAGCCTTGCCGCCCTTGCTCTTGCGGGGTGTGCCACCACAACGCCCACGGTCCCTGCTGCTCCCACGGCCCCTGTGGTGCCAAACATTTCATCTGATGTTCTGGCCATGTATGTAGCCATACCCGACGAGCGGTTCCCAATTCCCGCTGCGGATATCCATCTTGTCGATCCCATTTACTGGCGACAGGAGGTGGAGAACATCACTGGCGAAAGGGCTGGTGTTGTCGTGGTCGATACGCCCAACCGCTTCCTCTACTGGACCATGCCGAACGGTCGCGCCATGCGCTATGGTGTTGGCATTGGTCGAGATGGCTTTGCCTGGGAAGGCCGAGGACACATCGCCTATGGCCGGGAATGGCCGACATGGACACCGCCGTCCGAAATGATCAGCCGGCAACCTGAGCTTGAACCATATCGCCACGGTATGGAGCCAAGCCTAGAGAACCCGCTCGGGCCACGGGCGCTCTACATTCATCAAGGAAATCGCGACACGCTCTACCGCCTGCACGGAAATATGGATGCTCGCTCGATCGGCCAGGCTGTTTCGAGCGGTTGCGTCCGGCTTTTGTTCCAGGATGTCATCGATCTCTATGACCGGGTGACTTGGGGCGCGCCTATCGTGGTCTTGCAGTAGCGCAACAATAAGAAGGCCGGAGCAAGCTCCGGCCTTCTTCCCAGGCTTCAGATTGCCTTCACGACATCGGACAGCATGGCCTGAACCTTGCCGGCCACGGCATGCAGTTGATCATTTTCGATGGCCTGCATGGACGCCACAGGGTCGATGGCGCTGACTTCGACCGTGCCATTCTCCTGTTCCCGCACTATCACATTGCAGGGCAGCATGGCGCCCACTCGAGGTTCCAGCTTGACCGCTTCGAACGCCATCTTGGGATTGCAGGCACCCAGGATCACGTAGCCTGGCATGTCGGCGTCCAGCTTGGATTTCATGGTCTTCTGAACGTCAATTTCGGTAAGGACGCCGAAGCCTTTGTCGCCAAGCACCTGCTTGGTACGGGCAACAGCCGCATCGAACGTCATGCCGGGTAGCTGTTTGTCGAACGTGTACATGGTTGGTCTCCTCTTCAGATGAAGGCGGTAACGGTCTGGGCTGCCATGTAGATGGCGACGGCCACGATGAGACCGGCCAAAGCGATATTCAGCAGTCCCTTCTTGCTGGCCATCAACCCAGCGACGCGGGCGCCGACCAGGCCACCGAGTACCCCACCCCCGATGAACACGGCAGCAAGCGGCCAGTCCACCAGGCCTGAGAAGGCGTAGCTCAACGCAGTCGTGAGCCCGAACGCTGTGACTGCGACCAGCGAGGATCCGATGGCATTTAGGATCGGCATGCCGGTCGAGGCAACAAGACCTGGAACGATCAGGAAGCCGCCGCCGATGCCGAAAAACCCGGAGAAGGCGCCCGTTAGCCCGCCATAACCCAGGACCTTCGGTGCCTTCTCCCGGTTACAGGTGGCACCAGGCATTCCAGGGTTGCCACGCCCACGGAACATCAGCACGCCGACGACCAGCATGAGGATCGCGAACAGGAACAGCAGCTTGTCCCCATCCATGGCCTTGCCCAGTGTGGAGCCAAGGAAGGCTCCGGCAATGCCAGCGACAGTGTACATGAGGGCGCAACGCCAGATCACGTTGCCCTTGCGGGCATGGGTGACAAGATTGGTGGCGGCGTTGGCTGCGACTGCGAAGGCACTTGTTCCGATGGCCACGTGTGCGACTGGGACCCCCACGACATAGACCATGAGCGGGACGGCCAGAATGGAGCCACCGCCGCCGAAGAGGCCAAGGGTGAAGCCCACCAGGCTGCCAGAAAAGGCGCCGAACAAATATTGCAGGGGTTCCAGTAGCATTGTGGTCTTTCAGTCAGAGCGAGGCGGCGTAAAGGCTGCCGGCACGCCCGCCAGAGCGGCAGTAACCAAGAATGGGGCCATCGGTCTCGGCACGCGCCTGTTCGAAGCGGATCAATTGCCCCTCGGTCAAATGGCCGGAAACGGGGATATGGAAGGCCTTGATGCCGAAGCGTTCGGCGACTTCGGCGATATCGGCAAACGAAGGCTGGTTCGGGTCTTCGTTGTCTGGACGTGCGCAGACGATGCCCTTGTAGCCAGCCTCGGCGATCAGCCTGACATCATCGGGCTGAATCTGTGGGGACTGGGCAAAGCTGTCGTCGATCTTCTGGATGGCCATGGTCATTGATCCTTGGATGTGTTGAGCCCGTTGATGGGCACCTTGAGGTAGGTTTTGCCGTCGTCCTCGGGGGGCGGCAGTTGCCCGGCCCGCATGTTGACCTGCAGGCTCGGGATGATGAGCTTGGGCATTGAGAGGGTGCTGTCGCGTTCTTCCCGCATCTTGACGAATTCGTCTTCAGAGGTGCCGTGACCGACATGGATGTTATGGTCGCGTTCTTCTGCGACTGTGGTCTCCCACTGGATGTCGCGACCGTTCGGGCCGTAGTCGTGACACATGAAGAGCCGCATCTCGCCCGGCAGGGTCAGCAGCCGCTGGATCGACTGATAGAGGGTGCGAGCGTCACCGCCGGGAAAGTCGGCACGGGCCGAGCCGCCATCAGGCATGAAGAGGGTGTCACCGACGAATACGGCGTCGCCAATCACATGCACCATGTCAGCCGGCGTGTGCCCGGGCGTGAACAGGGTGTGCGCTGTCATGGTGCCGATCTGGTAGCTGTCGCCATCCTTGAACAGGCGGTCGAACTGCGATCCATTGCGCTGGAACTCGGTGCCCTCGTTGAAGATCTTGCCGAAGGTGTCCTGGACAACACAGATCTGGTCGCCAATGCCGAGCTTGCCGCCCAGCTTGGACTGGATGTGCGGGGCAGCGGAAAGGTGATCGGCATGGACGTGGGTCTCGATCAGCCACTCAAGCGTCCAGCCATTAGCCCTGATGTGCCCGATGATCTTGTCGGCACCATCATAGGCGATGTTGCCGGATGCGTAGTCGAAGTCCATGACAGAATCGATCACGGCGCAGGCGTTGGAATTTGGATCCTTGACGATGTAGCTGATGGTGTTGGTCGGCTCGTCGAAGAACGCGACAACTTCCGGTTTAACGGCTAGGTCGGGCGTAAACGGAATAGGGTGGGTGGACACGGAAATCTCCTTCTAGTTCGAAGATCAGGCCAGGACGCGGCGACGAGCAAAGGCCGCCCTGAGGCCATTGGCCCCGAGGATGCCGCCGATCATGGCGGCCACGAAGATGAGCGGGCTCAGTTCGCCCGAACCCAATGCTGGGATAGCGCCGCCTGGGCAGAAGCCGGCAATGCCCCAGCCAATACCGAACAGGGCAGAGCCTGCGATAAGAGGCACGTCGAGATTCCGTTTTGTCGGCAAATGGAATGTGCGGTCAAAGGCTGGCGCTTGGCGTTTCAGGACGAAACGGTAGCCGACAAAGGTCACGACCAGGGCTGACGCCATCACCAGCATGAGGCTGGGATCCCAGGTGCCGAAGACGTCGAAGAAGTTGAGCACCTTGGCTGGGTTGGCCATGCCTGAAACGACGATGCCGATGCCAAAGACAAGGCCGATCAGGGCTGCTGAAACGACGCGGAGCATCAGAAGCCCCCCAGCAGGTGGCGAACCACGAAGACCGTGATGAAGGTCGTCACCATGAAGGTCAGGGTGGCAGCAATGGAGCGAGGGGAGAGCCGGGCTATGCCGCACACGCCGTGCCCAGAAGTGCAGCCGCCGCCGAAGGTTACGCCGACGCCGACCAGCAGACCACCCAGAGTTATGGCGAGGGATGGTATTTCCTCCTGAAGTGGTAAGGATTGGCCTGTCAGCAGCAGGATCACGACGGGTGCAGCGACGGCGCCGAGCAGGAAGGCAACGCGCCAGTCCCAGTCGCCCTTTGGAAGGATGACGCCATTGAGGATGCCGGTCATACCAGCGACCCTGCCGTGCAGGGCCATAAGGCCAACAGCGGCGAGACCGATGAGAGAACCGCCGATCAGTGCTTGGAATGGGGTAAACGTCGTTTCCATTGTACCTTCTTGTGCTTCGGATTGGCCGCTGCTATTTCGCCAGCCAGCAATCAATTTCGTTGCTTCATATATTCGAATGTTCTAATATGTCAAGCATGGAAACGAAAGACCCTGCCGCCATGAACGTCGCCGAACTCGAACCGCGTGCCGAAGAAGCTGCCCAACTGCTGACTGCCATGGCAAACCCGAAGCGGCTGCTTATTCTTTGCAACCTTATCGAACAGGAACGCAGCGTTGGCGAGCTCTCCCGTATCGTGGAGCTCGAGCAGTCGCCATTGTCGCAGCACCTCTCAAAGCTGCGGGCGCTTGGTCTGGTAAAGACCCGTCGCGACGGGCAGACCATTTTTTATCGGCTTGCATCCGAGCCGGTGACTAAGGTCCTGATCACTCTCTATGACATCTACTGCCGCCCAGCAGGCAAATAGTCGAAACTTGCAGTTGAACTCTTGACCTTCCCACAGTGGGAAGCCCCATGTTCGTGGTCCGACTGCAAACAAGGCGGAAAGGACCAGGGTTATGTCGACGCTCGCTATGAACACGACGGCTTCCGAGAAGAGGGCCGTAATTTACCGCATGGTGATGCCGAGCCATACCTGTCCTTACGGCCTCAAGGTCAAGGATTTGCTGCAGCGATCCGGCTACGAAGTCGAAGATCATCACCTCAAGTCGCGTGAAGAAACAGACGCCTTCAAAGCCAAGCATGGGGTCAAAACAACACCCCAGGTCTTTATCGATGGTGAGCGGATCGGGGGACACGATGACACGCGTCGTTTCTTGGGCAAGACGGTTGTAGACCCAAAGGCGACCACATATCGCCCCGTGATCGTGCTGTTCGCAATGACGGCTTTGACGGCAATGGCGGTAAGCTACGCCGTGACTGGCTCCCCATTCACCGTGCGGGCACTGGAATGGTTCATCAGCTTTTCGATGGTCGTGCTTGCGTTGCTAAAGTTGCAAAACGTCGAGAGCTTCGCGACCATGTTCCTCAACTACGATCTGCTGGCGAAACGATGGGTGCCCTACAGCTATATCTATCCCTATGCCGAAGGGCTGGCTGGAATCTTGATGGTTGCCGGCGCGCTGACCTGGCTGTCGGTACCGGTTGCGCTCTTCATCGGCACGGTCGGGGCAGTTTCAGTCTTCAAAGCCGTTTATGTCGATAGGCGCGAACTCAAATGCGCCTGCGTTGGTGGCTCGAGCAACGTGCCCTTGGGCTTTGTCTCCCTAACTGAAAACCTGATGATGATCGCTATGGCCATCTGGATGGGTCTTTCCGGGCTCGGATTCATAGCCGCGGCGCACATCATGTAGTTGTCAGCAATTCAACGTCTTAAATTCAGGAGATGACTATGAAGAACTCACTTATCGTGCTCGCCATTTTCGGCATGTCATCGTTGCCAGCGGTCGCGCAAGATGCCCATGCTGGACATGATATGTCTGGGATGGGCGCCAATCTTCCGAAAATATGCGTGGCCGAAGACGGCATGTCAGGCGACATGTCGATGGGCATGGACCACGAGATGGACCAGGCTCATATGGACTTGATGGCAGGCATGGAAGAGACCAACAAGCGGATGATGGATGCCATGATGGTTGAAGACATCGACGTGGCCTTCGTATGCGGTATGATCCCTCACCATCAGGCAGCTATCAACATGGCCAAGGCCGAGCTTCAGCACGGTGACAATGACTGGGCGAAGGCAATGGCCCAGAAAATAATAGATGCTCAAGAGGCTGAGATTGCTGAAATGGTGACCTGGCTTGAGGGCGAAGGATCCAACGAGTAGCCGAGGCGGCAGCTTCTGGCTGTCCTTCAATTCGGGTGTCTGCTTTTACATCTCAGAAGTTGAAAGCAGACAGTCTCCTTCCCACCCCATTTCAGACTTTCGCCGCAGGTCGGCTGTCGTTCCGCTTGCCTTAGACAATGCCGAACTCTGTCATAGTTGGATCAGCATTTCCCAGTCATTGCAGTGCCCATCTATGTCGCAGCGGGCGCGCCATTTCTTTTTCACCACCACATTTCCTGCGCTGGCGCTACGGTTTGGTAGTGGCGCGATTGCGCTTGGCTAGGCTTTGAGATCAGTCCTTGATCGTGTCTCGGCCGTTGACCATCAGGGCCGCATCCGGACGGGCGAGGGTGACGAGGGTGAGGCCGGCATTTGTGGCGCGCTGGACGGCGAGGCTGGTGGGGGCGGAGATGGTGACCAGCATCGGGCAGCCGGCGCGGACGGTTTTTTCCACTAGCTCATAGGAGCAGCGGGCCGAGAGCAGGATGAAGCCGCTGGCCGGGTCGATCTTGCTGCGGGCCATGGCGCCCAAGAGCTTGTCGAGCGCATTGTGGCGGCCGACATCCTCGCGCACGAGGGTGATCGTGCCATCCGGCAGGCAGAAGGCAGCGGCATGCACGGCGCCGGTGAGGCGGCTCAACGGCTGATGTTCGGGCAGAGTGGCAAGGGCGCTGGCAAGGGCGGCGCGGGTGGTGTTTATCCGCGCGGTGAGCTTGGGCAATGGCCGCAGCACCTCGGCGATATTGTCGATGCCGCAAAGCCCGCAGGAGCTTTCGCCGACGCGCTTCCGGGCTCGTGCCAAAGCATTCTGCATGCCCTCCGGCGGCAGCGTCAGCCGGGCGACAAAGCCGCCCTCGACGTCGGAAATGACCAGCTTGACGATTCCGTCCGGTGACGCGATCAAGCCTTCGGACAGGGCGAAGCCGGTGATGTAGTCCTCGAGATCGATGGGGGTCGCCATCATCACTGCATAGCCGATGCCGCCGATATCGATGGCAATGGGCGCTTCGACCGGTACGGCGCGCCTGGTCTCTTCATCGCCCAAAACGCCCAGCCCCAGGCGCAGGACGTCGATATCCTCCGTCGCGCCCGTAGATGGCATCAGCGGACCACGCGCACCGGGATGGATTTTGCCGCCGGCGTGCCGCTGATGCGGTCGTAATAGTCGAGCGGCAGCAGCGGATTGAGCTCGGGATAATAGCCGGCCACCGAACCGCGCGGCATGGGATAGTCGAGCACGGTCAAGGCATCGACGCGGCGCGAAATGCCGTCGTGAAAGATGGTCTCGAGGCTAATCTTCTGGCCTGCTTCCAGCCCGCGTTCGGCACGGTCCTCGGCGTTCATGAACAGCACCATGCGGTCATTGTAGACGCCGCGATAGCGGTCGGAATTGGAATAGATGGTGGTGTTGAACTGGTCGTGGCTGCGCACTGTGGCCAGGCGCAGCATGTCCTTGTCCTCGACCGGCGCATCGACATGCAGCCCCTCGAACACCAGGAAATTGGCCTTGCCATTCGGGGTCTTCCAGACGCGGCGGCGCGAGGGCACGTCGAGGTGGAAGCCCCGCGGATTTTTGAGCTTGTCGTTGAAGTCCGAATAGATGGCCGGATAGACCTCGGCGATCTTGTCGCGGATGGCGGCGTAGTCATGGATATAGCGGGCCCAATCGACCTTGCTGTCGGGCAGGGTGGCCATGGCCATGCGGCAGACGATTTCGGTTTCGGGCAGCAGGTGTTCGCTGGCCGGTTCCAGCACGCCGCGCGAGGGCGTCACATTGCTCATCGCGTCCTCGATGGTGACCACCTGCTCGCCGAGCCGGGTGCGCACATGTTCGGAGCGCGCCACCACCGGCAGGATCAGCGCGTCCTGCCCATGCACCAGATGGCCGCGATTGAGTTTTGTGGCGATCCCTACGGTCAGCGCCAGCTTGCGCATGGCCGCATAGGCTTCGTTGGTGTCGGGCACGGCGCGGACGAAATTGCCGCCTAGACCGATGAAGACCTTGGCCTCGCCGCGCTTCATCGCCTCGACCGATTCCACAGCGTGGTGGCCGTGTTCGCGCGGCGGCTCGAAGCCGAAAACCTCACGGACGCGGTCGAGATATTCAGCTGTCGGCTTTTCGTCGACGCCCACGGTGCGATCGCCCTGGACGTTGGAATGGCCACGAATGGGGGCGATCCCCGCGCCGGGCTTGCCAATATTGCCCTTGAGCAGCAGCAGCGCCGCAACCTGCTGCAGCAGGCGCGACCCCTGCTGGTGCTGGGTCAGGCCCATGCCGTAGCAGATGATGGTGGCCCTGGAGCGGATATAGATTTCGGCGACGCGGCGGATCTGCTCTTCGCTGATGCCGGAGACCGCGACCAGTTCGGGCCAGTCATGCTGCAGCACATCAGCGCGCAGCGCCTCAAGGCCGGCTGTGTGTTCGGCGATGAAGGCCTGGTCGAGCACATCTTCGCCTGCCGCCTCGCGCTCGAACATCACCTTCATCATGCCCTTGAGCAGGGCCAGGTCGCCGCCGATCTTGATGTGGACGAATTCGCTGGCAATGGGCGTCGAGCCGAAGGTGGCCATCTGCACCACGTCCTGCGGCTCGGTGAATTTGAGCAGCGCACGCTCCGGCATCGGGTTGACGGCGACGATGGGGATGCCGCGCTTTCGGGCCTCGACCAGATTGGTCATCATGCGCGGCGAATTGGTGCCGGTATTCTGCCCGATGATGAAGATGGCCTCGGCCTCTTCGAAATCCTTGAGCACCACCGAGCCCTTGCCGATGCCCAGTACCGGCGGCAGGCCGCGGCTGGTCGGTTCGTGGCACATATTGGAGCAATCGGGGAAATTATTGGTGCCGAATTCGCGCACGAAGATCGAATAGAGGAAGGCCGCCTCGTTGGGCGTACGGCCGGAGGTGTAGAACTCCGCCTGGTTGGGATCATCGAGCGCCCGCAGATGCTTGCCGATCAGCGCGAAGGCTTCGTCCCAGGTGCAGGGGACGTAATGGTCGGTCGTGGCGTCGTAGCGCATGGGCTCGGTCAACCGGCCCTGCATTTCGAGCCAGTAATCGGATTGCTCCATGAGGTCGGAAACGCTGTGCTCGGCGAAGAAGTCGCGGCTCACGCGTGCGCGGGTCGCCTCATGCGCGAGCGCCTTGGCGCCGTTTTCGCAGAATTCGAGCTTCTTGCGCTCGTCGGCATCGGGGAAGGCGCAGGAGGGACATTTGAAGCCGCCGGGCTGGTTCATGTCCAGCAGTGCCCGCGAGCCCTTGGTGATGACGCTCTGTTCCATCAGCACCTTGGCGGTAGCCGCCGCCGCACCCCAGCCGCCGGCCGGATGCGTATAGGTCTGGTAGCGGGGTTGCTTGTCGCTCATGGGGCATCCTCCAGCCGGGCGCGAAGTGATCGGCGGCTCGGCACGCCGATTCTGACGGGCATTCACCTGTCGCACAAGGCTAAACACGCCGTGTGGTAGAAGCGCGCGAAGTCTACCTCAGTTTCAAATAATCTCTGCTCAGGGCTGGCGGAGTTGGTCGAGCAGTTTGAGGCCAAGGCGCAGGCTGGCGCCGGTATTGATCAGCATCTGCGGTAGGGTCAGCCATTCGAGCGTCCAGGCGGCGCCGGAGCGCTCATATTCATGCACCATGGCCTGCTGCAGATTGGCGGAGAGGCCGGCATTGGCGCGGGCCAGGGCGACCAGCACCTCGGCATTGACCGGATTGGCCTTGTGCGCCATGGCCGAGGAGCCGCCGCCGCCTTCGAGCTTGATTGCCGCGACTTCGTTCTGCGCCAGAAGCGCGAGGTCGGCGCCGATCTTGCCTAGCGTGCCGGAGATCAGGGCTAGAAGGGCGCCAAGTGCGACGATGGGGTCGCGGGTGGTATGCCAGGGAGCGGCCAGGCCAAGATCGAGACGGTGCGCCAGGTGCTCGGCGATGGCGTCGCCCCGCCCGGCAAAGCTCGAGCGATCGCCCACCGGTCCGCCGAGCTGCACGACGAGCAGGCTCCGGCGCATGGCGGCCAGGGCGCGCAGATGTCGCTGCAGCGGTTCGGACCAGGATGCGAGCTTGGCGTCCCAGGTGGTGGGCAGAGCCACCTGCATGCGGGTATGGGCCATGAGCGCGCGGCCGGACCAGTCATAGGCCAGCCGGTCGAGCCGGGCGAGCAGCCCGCCGAGCCGGCTTTCATAGAGATCGAAGATCGGCACCAGTTGCAGCATCAGTGCCGTGTCGATGATGTCCTGGCTGGTGGCGCCCTTGTGGAGAGCAGCGCCATGCGGCTCGGGCACGCGGGCCCGCAACTGCTTGACCAGCGCAGGGATCACCACGCCGTCCTGGGCCATGCCGGCCTCGAGCGCCGCGAAGTCCGGGGTAAAGCCATCGATGGCGGTGGCAATAGCGGCTGCGGCCTCGGGTGAAATCCAGCCGGCATCGGCAGAGGCGTCGGCGAGCGCCCGCTCGACCCGCAGCATGGCGGCGATCTCTGCAGCGTCGGAGAGCAGGGCTTGGATGTCGGCATCGCCGGCAAGGGCGGAGAGCAGGGTCATGACGGTCTCTTAGATCATGTCAGGGCATGGGCTGTGAAGCAGACTCGATCCAGCGGCACCGGCCCTTTTGGGGGGAGCACGCCATCCCTCCACCCGCCATCCCACTACCCGCCGTCACCCTCGGGCTTGACCCGAGGGTTCTGCTCTTCAATTGCCTGAATGGCGAGGCCCCTCGGGTCAAGCCCGAGGGTGACGACCAGAGTTTATGGGATGGTCGGCGTTCATGCATGCGGTCGCCCTAGAAATCAAAAAACACGGTTTCCTTGTCACCCTGCAGGTGGATGTCGAGGGTGTAGGTCGAGCCGTCGCGTTTCGCGATCAGGGTGTCGCGGCGGCGCGGGTCCATGATTTTGTTGAGCACGAAATCGGCGGCATTGGCCTCGGCTTCGTCGGCGAAATAGAGCCGGGTCTGCAGGCCGATATTGATGCCGCGCGCCACGATCCATAGCGAGACATGCGGCGCCTGCGGCTTGCCGTCCGGACCGTCGACACGGCCGGGCTTGATGGTTTCGAAGCTGAAGGTGCCGTCGGGCCGGGTCGGCTGGCGGCCCCAGCCGGTAAAGGCGGGGACGGAGTTGGACTTGGGAGCCATGGGCGCGACGAAGCTGCCTGTGCTGTCGGCCTGCCAGAGTTCGAGCACCGCGTCATTGACCGGCGCGCCGGAGCCGTCGATGACCCGGCCGGTAATGGTGATGCGCTCGCCCTTGGCCTCGGGCGTCAGCATGGTGATGCCGGGATCGGCGTCGATCACGCCAGTGATCCCGCAGAAATTCGGGGTCATGCCGATATGCACATAGGGGCCGGCGGTCTGGGACGGCGTCTCCTTGAGCACGGGAACGGGGTGCAGTCTCATCAATTCCCCTCCAGCTTGTTTTCGAACATGGTCGAGCGGCGGCCGCGCAACACGATGTCGAAGCGATAGGTGAGCGCATCCATGGGCACGGTGTTCTGCCGGTCGAGCCGGGCAATCAACTGATCGATGGCCGCTTTGTCGGGAATGGTGCCGACGATGGGGCATTGCCAGATCATCGGATCGCCCTCGAAATACATCTGGGTGATCAGCCGCTGCGCGAAGGCGTGGCCGAAAACCGAGAAGTGGATATGGGCCGGGCGCCAGTCATTGCCGCCATTGGGCCAGGGATAGGCGCCGGGCTTGACGGTACGGAAGTGGTAGAAGCCGTTTTCGTCGGTGATCGAGCGGCCGAAACCGCCGAAATTGGGATCGAGCGCGGCGACATAGCCTTCCTTCTTGTGGCGATAACGGCCGCCGGCATTGGCCTGCCAGTATTCCACCAGCGTATGGGGCACGGGCCGCGCATTCTCGTCGAGCACCTGGCCATAGACGATCATGCGCTGGCCGATGGCCTCGGTGCCGTCCTGACTGAAATTGCGGATGAGATCATTGTCGAGTTCGCCCAGCTTTTCGTGGCCGAAAGTGGGGCCGCTCATTTCCGACTTGGTGGGTCCGAGCGCCAGCAGGCTGTGCTTGGGGGCGCGGAAGGTCGAGCTCTTGTAGCCCGGCGTATCGGCCGGGGGGTGCCAGGCGCGATCGCGCTGGAACAGCACGCCATCGGCTCCGGGTAGAATGATGCCGCTCATTGTGCTGCCTCCTGACGCTTGGCGAGTTCCTGCTTGGCGATTTTGAAGGCGCTGTTGGCCGCCGGGACGCCGGCATAGACGGCCACATGCAGCAGCGCTTCCTTGATATCGGCCGGCGTGGCGCCGGTATTGAGCGTGGCGCGCACATGCATGGCGAATTCCTCCTCGTGGCCCAGCCCGGCCAGGAGGGCGAGGGTGACCAGCGAGCGCTCGCGCTTGCTGAGGCCGGGTCGCGACCATACCGACCCCCAGGCGCCTTCAGTGATGAAGGTCTGGAAATCGGCGTCGAATTCGGTGGTGCGCGCCGTGGCATTGTCGACATGGGCGTCGCCCAGCACCGCGCGGCGGGTCGCCATGCCCTGCGCGAAAAGGCTGTCGTCAGCCATTGATGGCCTCCTTGAGAAACTGCCGCATCAGCGCCGCGAGCTGTTCCGGCTGCTCGATGGATGGGATATGCCCGGCCCCGGGCAGAATTTCGAACCGCGCTCCGGGAATGGCATCGGCGCAGCTGCGCACCAGCTCCACCGGGGTCGAGCCGTCCTCGGCGCCGGCCACCACCAGGGTGGGCGTGGCAATGGCGCCGATGCTGTCGCGCAGATCGGTGTCGCGCAAAGTGGCGCAGGTGGCGGCATAGCCGGCCGGGTCGGTGCGCAGGAAGAGGTTTTTCCAGCCGGCCAGCGCCGCGGGCTCATGCTGGCGGAAACCGGGGCTGAACCAGCGCTCCATCACGGCGTCGGCGATGGCGCCCAGTCCCTTGGTCAGCACGGTGTCGGCGCGGGCGTTCCACATGGCATCGTCGCCAACCTTGGCGGCGGTATCGCACAGCACCAGCGCGTTCAACCGTTCGGGATGCTTCAGGGCAAAGCCCTGGCTGATCAGCCCGCCGATGGAGACGCCACCGAGGGCGAGGCGCTCGAAGCCGATATGGGCCAGGAGACCCTCGAGATCGCGCAGGTGGTCGTCGAGACTGTAATCGCCGGGCGGGCTGTCGCTGAGCCCATGGCCGCGCTTGTCATAGGAGAGAATGCGGAAGTCGCCGGAGAGCTGGTCGATCACGCCATCCCAGATACGGGCATCGGTGCCCAGCGAATTGACCAGCACCAGACCAGGCGCGCCGACCGGCCCTGCCAGGCGATAATGCAGCAACACATCATGGATGCGAATGAAGTTCATGGTCCCCTCTTCAGGCCGATTTAAGGGGCTGGTCGCCGCCAAGTAAAATGATTACTCATGACGATAAAATAACTCCGGGCTTATCGAACTCGCCGGTGGCGCCGCGAAAAGCGCTGAATTTGTGACATAGAATAACCGAGGCTGACAATGGCGCCGCGCATTATCGATCCCCGGATCAAGATCCGCCACATCGCCTGCTTTCTGGAAGTGGCGCGGTTGCGCAGTGTGGTCAATGCCGCCGACATGCTCAATATCAGCCAGCCGGCGGCCACCAAAACGATCCAGGAACTCGAGGAGGTGCTGGGTGGAGCGCTGTTCGACCGCAGCCGGCGCCGGCTGGCGCTGACCCCGTTCGGGGAGGTGTTTTACCGTTATGCCTCCACCTCTATTGCCGCGCTGCGACAGGGGATCGATGCGGCGCGTGGTGGCGAGGAGGCGGCGGTGGTCAAGATCGGCGCGCTGCCATCGGTATCGGCGCGCATCCTACCCGAGGCGGTGCGCAAATTCTTCAAGGCCGAGCCAGGGATCAATAGTCGCATCGTCACCGGACCCAATTCCTACCTCTTGTCGCTGCTGCGTACCGGCGATGTCGATCTGGTCATCGGGCGCATGGCCGAGCCCGATTCCATGCTGGGGCTGAGTTTTGAGCATCTCTATTCCGAGCGTGTGGTGCTGGCGGTGCGCCCCGACCATCCCCTGCTGGGCGAGCGCGATTTCAACCTGGGCATGATCGACGGCTATCAGCGGCTGATGCCGACGCCCGGCTCGGTGATCCGGCCCCTGGTGCAGCGCATGCTGGTTGCCTATGGCATTGGCGGCCAGCACGAGGAGGTCGAGACGGTCTCCAACGCCTTTGGCAGGGCCTATATCCGGCAGAGCGATGCGGTGTGGTTCATCTCCGAGGGTGTAGTGGCCGACGATGTGGCCGAAAATTATCTCTATCTCCTGCCCGTCGACATGAGCGAGACGCAGGGGCCGGTCGGCTTTACCACCCGCGCCGACACCGTGCCTGGTTTTGCCACCACCGCCTTCATGCAGACGGTGCGCGAAGTGTCGGAAAATATGCGGGGCGCCGGGCCGGTCGCGTCGGCTGCGGGCGATTGAGCTAGGCGCGGCTCATCTGCTGGCGGAACTTTGCCGGTGACATGCCGAGCATGCGGGTGACGAAGCGGGTGAAATAGGCGGGGTCATCATAGCCCAGTTCGGCACCGATTTCCTTGATGGAAAGGGTCGAGAATAACAATTGCCGCCGCGCCTCGAGCGCGATGCGCCGCTCGATGATCGCCAGCGCCGAAGCGCCCAGAGCCTGCCGGCAGATGCGATTGAGATGGGTGGGGCTCACCCCCAGCGTCTCGGCATAATCGGTGATGCGGCGGCTGCTGCGAAAGCGCTCATCCACCAATTGCCGAAAGGCGGCCGCATGCAGCCGCGTCCGGTCCGGCGGGATTTCGCTGGCCACCGCCTGGCTATGGGCCCGGTGCAGCGCCAGGAGCAGCAGCGAGAGATGGGCGCGCATCGCCAGGTCATGGCGTTCACCGGGATGGTCGGCCTCATCGACCAGCCGCGCCATGGCCTCGCGCACCACGCCGCCGCCGGAGCGAATGATTGCGGGATGGGCGAAGCCGAGATCCAGCGCCCGCACATCCCGCTCGAACAGCGTCAGCACCACGCCATCGACATCCTCGGAAAAGGTGTAGCCATGGACCACCAAGGCGGGGACCACCACCAGCGCCCCCGGCGTCAGGCGAAATTCGGCGCCGTCCAGCGTGACGCGGGCAGTGCCCTGGGTCAGCGCCAGCACCTGGAACAGGTGCTCGTGCCGATGCGGCGCTATGCGAAAGCCGTGCAGGCGGCTGCGCGCTGGAATGGTCTCCCAGTGCAGCCAGTCCTGCGTACTGTCCTGTTCGCCATAAAGGGCATAGGTGGGGATCATCTTCATGTTCGGATAGTGCAAGCGATTGACGTGGCTGTCCATTCACCAATTGGGCGGAGATGCGCATGCTGGGGGAAAAATGGGGGAGCTGAATGCGCACCAAAGTTGTGATCGTGGGAGCGGGCCCGGCCGGGCTGATGCTCGGGCGCCTGCTCGACCTGGCAGGGATCGAAAATCTCATTCTCGAGCGCAAGAGCGCCGATTATGTGCTGGGCCGCATCCGCGCCGGTGTGCTGGAGCAGGGCGCCGTCGACCTGATGGACCGGGCACAGGTGAGCGAGCGCTTGCACGAAGAGGGCTTGATCCATGACGGCACGGTGCTGAGCTTTGACGGCGACAGCCATCGCATCGACTTCGCGCAATTGGTCGGTCGCCGCGTCACCGTCTATGGCCAGACCGAGGTGACCCGCGACCTGATGGATGCCCGGCAGGGGCAGACCATCTACGAGGCCGAGGATGTGCAACTGCATGATTTCGACGGCAAGCCTTATGTCACCTGGCGCAAGGATGGGGTCAGCCACCGCGTCGACTGCGACTATATTGCCGGCTGCGATGGCTATCACGGCGCCAGCCGCGCCAGCGTACCGCAGGATGCGATCAAGACCTTCGAGCGCATCTATCCCTTCGGCTGGCTCGGCATTCTGGTCGACAAGCCGCCGGTGGCGCATGAGCTGATCTATGCCCATCACGAGCGCGGCTTTGCCCTCTGCTCGCAGCGCTCGCCGACACGCAGTCGCTATTATGTGCAGGTGGCCAATAGCGAAAAGGTCGAGGACTGGAGCGATGATCGTTTCTGGGACGAGTTGCGGCGCCGGCTCGATCCGGCCACGGCCGAAGCCATGCAGACCGGGGAGTCGCTGGAAAAGTCCATCGCGCCCTTACGCAGTTTCGTCGCCGAGCCGCTGCGCTTCGGACGGCTGTTCCTGGCCGGCGACGCCGCCCATATCGTGCCGCCCACCGGCGCCAAGGGTCTCAACCTCGCCATGAGCGACGTGGCCATGCTGGCCGATGCGCTGATCGAGTTCTATGGCGAGACATCAACGGCCGGGCTCGATTTCTACTCCGCCAAGGCGCTGTCGCGCATCTGGAAGGCGGAGCGGTTCAGCTGGTGGATGACCAGTCTCCTCCACGTCTTCCCCGATAGCGGCGATTTCGGCCGCCGCATCCAGCGGGCCGAGTTCGACTATCTCACCGGCTCGGTGGCGGCCCAGCAGAGTCTCGCGGAGAACTATACCGGGTTGCCGCAATAGGGGGCTAACAGGCCCCCAACGGGCCTCCCACTGCAGAAGGGGGAGGAGAAGAGGTGCGTCGCGGAAAGCTCGCCGCGCTCGATCGGTCCCTCCCCCTGTTTCAGGGGGAGGTTAGGTGGGGGTGTTCCGAAACAGCAAAAAAGCCCCGCCATGGGAGTAGCGGGGCCTTCGGAGAGATTTTTGGGTAAGGCTTAGAGTTTTTCACGTTCTGGTTGATGCTGCTCCGTCGCCTCCCTCCCCCCTTGAGGGGGAGGGCCGGGGTGGGGGGTGGTTCAGTGATTCACTGATGGACCCCCTCCCTCAGTCCCTCCCCTCAAGGGGGAGGGATGCAAGAGAGCCGGGCGGTCACAGCGTAAGAAATGATCCATCATCACACCACCTCAAACTCAAGCATGACCTGATCCACGGCGAGCACGGCGCCTGGCACCACATGCACCTTGCTCACCCGTGCCCGCTTCTCGGCCTTGAGCACATTTTCCATCTTCATGGCTTCGACCACGGCCAGGGTCTGGCCGTCCTCGACCACATCGCCCTCCTTCACGTCGATCCGCACCACCTGCCCGGGCATGGGGCAGAGCAGGAACCGGCTCATATCCGGAGGCACCTTCACCGGCATATATTTGAGATAGTGCGCCACATGCGGTTGCAGCACCAACACCTTGAGATCGGCGCCGCGATAGCGGATGCGGAAGCCTGACGTGGTGGGGTTGACCTTGAGCACGGCATGGCGGCCACCGGACCAGTCGAGATGCGCCAGTGTGTCGCCCGGCTGCCATGAGAGGCGCACCGCTTCGGACCGCCAGTCGAGATCAACCAGAATGTCGGGGCCGTGTTGGTGCAGGACCACGGTTTCGGCGCGCTCGCCCACCTGCACATGCCAGCGGCTTTCCGCCTCCGCGCCGGTGCGGCGCTGCTGCCGCCGCGCCATCAGCATGGCGGCTCCGGCCACGACATCGAAATGATGGTCGTCGCTGAGCACCGCTCCGGAAAACCCCTCCGGGAACTCCTCGGCGATATAGCCGGTGGTCAGCCGCCCATCACGGAACCGCTGCTGCTCCATGACCGTGGAGAGGAAAGGCAGGTTGTTGCCCACCCCTTCCACTTCGAAACTGTCAAGCGCGATGGCCATGGCGTCCACCGCCTCAAGACGTGTCGGGGCCCAGGTGCACAGCTTGGCGATCATCGGATCGTAGAATGTGGAGATTTCGCCGCCCTCGAAGACGCCGGTATCGTTGCGCACCACAAGCGTTTCCGAGGTGCTCTCGGCAGGCGGGCGGTAGCGGGTCAGCCGCCCGGTCGAGGGCAGGAAATTGCGATAGGGGTCTTCGGCATAAAGCCGGCTTTCAATGGCCCAGCCATTGCGCTGCACCTCGTCCTGGGAGAGCGACAGGGCCTCGCCATCGGCCACGCGCAGCATCAGTTCCACAAGGTCCAGTCCGGTGATCAATTCGGTCACCGGATGTTCCACCTGGAGGCGCGTGTTCATCTCGAGGAAATAGAAATTGCGATCCTTGTCGACGATGAACTCCACCGTCCCGGCGCTGCGATAGCCCACCGCCTTGGCGAGGGCCACCGATTGTTCGCCCATGGCCTTGCGCGTTGCCTCGTCGAGAAAGGGCGATGGCGCTTCTTCGATCACCTTCTGGTTGCGGCGCTGGATCGAGCATTCGCGCTCGTTGAGATAGAGCGCATTGCCATGGCCATCGGCGATGAGCTGGATTTCGATGTGGCGCGGCTCGGTGACGAATTTTTCGATGAAGATGCGGTCATCGCCAAAGGAGCTTGCGGCTTCCGATTTGGAGCGTTCAAAGCCCTCGCGCGCTTCCGCGTCGTTCCAGGCAATGCGCATGCCCTTGCCGCCGCCGCCGGCGGAAGCCTTGATCATCACCGGATAACCTATGGACTGGGCGATGGTGACCGCATGCGCGGCATCATCGATCAGCCCCATATGCCCGGGCACAGTCGAGACACCCGCCTCGGCGGCGAGCTTCTTGCTGGTGATCTTGTCGCCCATGGCCTCGATGGCCTTGGGCGGGGGGCCGACAAAGATGATGCCTTCCTTTTCTAGCGCCGCGGAGAAGGCAGCGTTTTCCGAGAGAAAGCCATAACCGGGATGCACCGCCTGCGCGCCGGTTTGCTTGCAGGCCGCGATGATCTTGTCGATCTGGAGATAGCTCTCCTTGGCGGGCGAGGCGCCGATATGCACGGCCTCGTCGGCCATGCGCACATGCAGCGCCTCCCGGTCGGCATCGGAATAGACCGCCACCGTGGCGATACCCAGTTTCCGCGCCGTCTTGATGACGCGGCAGGCAATCTCGCCGCGATTGGCGATGAGGAGCTTTTGGATTTTCATTTTTTCGCTCCTCACAACGGAATATTGTCGTGCTTCTTCTTCGGCCCCTGCACGCTCTTGTGCCGGAGCGTCGAGAAAGCCCGGATCACCCGTCGCCGCGTGCCATGCGGCATGATGACGTCGTCGATGAAGCCGCGTTCGGCGGCGACGAACGGATTGGCAAAACGCGCTTCGTAATCTGCCGTGCGCTGGGCGATCTTGTCCTTGTCGCTTAGCTCGGAGCGATAAAGGATTTCCGTCGCGCCCTTGGCGCCCATCACGGCGATCTCAGCACTGGGCCATGCATAATTGACGTCGGCCTTGATGTGTTTTGAGGCCATCACGTCATAGGCCCCGCCATAGGCCTTGCGGGTGATGACCGTCACCAGCGGCACTGTCGCTTCCGAATAGGCGAACAAGAGCTTCGCGCCATGCTTGATGATGCCGCCATATTCCTGCGCCACGCCGGGAAGAAACCCCGGAACATCGACAAACGTCAAAATTGGAATCTCAAAACTGTCGCAGAAACGGATGAAGCGCGCCGCTTTCTTGGAGGCATTGATGTCGAGGCACCCGGCCAGCACCAGCGGCTGGTTGGCGACCACGCCCACCGTCTGCCCGTCGAGGCGGATGAAGCCGATGAGAATGTTGCCGGCATGGGCTTTTTGCAGTTCGAGAAACTCGCCCTCGTCGGCAACCGTCTCGATCACCTCGCGCATGTCATAGGGTTTGGTGGCGCTGTCCGGGATGATGGTGTCGAGCTTGTCATTGCGTCGATCACTGGGGTCATGGCTGGGCAGGCGCGGCGGCTTCTGCCCGGCGGCCAATGGCAGATAGGAGAAGAGCCGGCGCACTTCGAGCAGGGTCTCGATATCGTTGGCAAAGGCGGCGTCGGCCACCGAGGAAATCTTGGTGTGGGTGGAGGCGCCGCCCAGCTCTTCCTGGGTGACGATCTCGTTGGTCACGGTTTTGACCACGTCCGGGCCGGTCACGAACATGTAGCTCGAATCCTCGACCATATATATGAAGTCGGTCATGGCCGGGGAATAGACCGCGCCGCCAGCGCAGGGGCCCATGATCACCGAAATCTGCGGCACCGCGCCCGACGCCTGCACATTGCGCCAGAACACGTCGGCATAGCCGCCCAAAGCCGCCACGCCCTCCTGAATGCGGGCGCCGCCAGAATCGTTGAGCCCGATCACCGGCGCGCCGTTCTGCATGGCCAGGTCCATGATCTTGCAAATCTTTTGTGCATGCGTTTCGCTCAGCGAGCCGCCGAAGACGGTAAAGTCCTGGGAAAACACATAGACCATGCGACCATCGATCGTGCCCCAACCGGTGACGACGCCGTCGCCGGGGATGATGGTATCCGCCATGCCGAAATCGGTGGCCCGATGGGTGACGAACATGTCGTATTCTTCGAAAGACCCCGGATCGAGCAGCACGTCGAGGCGTTCGCGGGCGGTGAGCTTGCCCTTGCCATGCTGGGTATCGATGCGGCGCTGACCGCCGCCGAGCCGCGCTTCGCCGCGCTTATGTTCGAGGGCGGTGATGATGTCCTGCATTGGCGGCTCTCCGGCTCTTGGGCGGGTTAAACCATAACGACGCCTTATGGCCTGTCCAAGGCCGGAAAGGGTGGGTATGCTACAATCACACAAAACGAGCTATGTGATATTGTGGAGTTGTGAATATGGGCGCCAGGAAGGTGTTCGCCGGCGCGCGTTTGCGGGCCCTGCGCGCTCAGCACAAATTAACCCAGGCCGAACTGGCCGGGCGGCTCGATATTTCGCCGTCCTATGTCAATCAGCTCGAATCCAACCAGCGCCCGCTGACCGCGGCGGTCATGCTGGCGCTTTCGGAGCATTTTCACCTGGATCTGGCGAGCCTGGCCACCGATGCCTCGGACCGGCTGGTGCTGGATTTGCGCGAAGCCCTGGCCGACCCGGTATTCGGTGAGGCGGTGCCGCATTTGCAGGATCTCAAGACCGTGGCCAGCAATGCGCCGGACATGGCGCGTGCCATGCTGGCGCTCTACGACGCCTATCGCAAATCCAATGAGCGCCTGGCGGGCATGGATGCGGCGCTGACCCGCGACCCCGGCTCCAGCGTGCAGACCGCCTATGAGGAAGTGCGCGACTTCTTCCACTATGCCGACAACTATATCGATCCGCTCGACCGCGCCGCCGAGGCGCTGGCCGCCGAGTTGGGTGAGTTCGGCCCCGACCGGCTGCGCCGATTGATCGATTATTGCGCCGAAATGCACAATATAAGGGTCATTCGCGATGCGCCGGGCCAGACCGAGCGGCTGGTGGATTTCGACCGCGCCAATCGCGATCTCTGGATCAACAGTTTGCTGGAGCCATCAAGCCAGTTTTTCCAGATTGCCACCGTTCTGTGCGGGCTGGAGCAGACCACGCTTCTCGACAGCCTGCTCGATGGCGCCAATTTCAAGACCGCCGAGGCGCGGGGTATCGCCCGCATGGGGTTGGCCAACTACTATGCCGGGGCATTGCACATGCCCTATGGCGCCTTTCTCAAAGCGGCCGATGGCTATCGTTTCGATATCGAGCAGTTGGCGCGGGTGTTCGGGGCCAGCCTTGAACAGGTGGCCCATCGCCTCTCCACCATGCAAAGGCCGCGCGAACGCGGCGTGCCGTTCTTCTTTGCCCGGGTGGATGCGGCCGGGACCATCACCAAGCGTCATTCCGCGACAGCCCTGCAATTCGCCCGTTTCGGCGGGGCATGTCCGCTCTGGAATGTGCACCGGGCCTTCGAGGCACATGGCCAGATCATCAGGCAATTGGCCGAAACGCCGGATGGCAAGCAATATCTCTGCCTCGCCTGGAGCCATGAAAAGCGTCTGGGCGGCTATCGCGGCACCACGCGGCGCTATGCCTATGCGCTGGGCTGCGAAATCACCCATGCCGGGCGGCTGGTCTATGCCGACGATCTCGATCTGGGCAAAGCCGGTTTCGATCCCATCGGCATTTCCTGTCGCATCTGCGAGCGGCGCAATTGCCCGCAGCGCTCGGTCCCGCCCTTGGCGGCCAGTATCAGTGTCCCGACGGACCGGCGCAGCGTCGTGCCCTACGAGATCGGCTGATTGCGTCAGCGGCGGCAGCTGCACATGACCGTGGAGGCCTCGTCGTTCCACTTGCCACCGACATAGCTGTAGTTCGAATTGGCTTCCCAGCGGTCGCCCTTGGCGTCGTGGTTCTTCCACAGCGTGATGGTGCAGCCCGGGGCGACCTTGAACGAGGACAGCTGGTCGTTCCAGGACTTGTTATATTCCGGATCGATGCCGTGGCCATTGGTGGTCGAGGACAGACCAGGATTGGGGTTGTTCTTCATATAGAGAATAGTGTTGCTCCCCACCGTCCATCTGGAGCCGCCATAGTCGCGATGCTGATAGATATGGCATTGCGCAAAAGCGGCAACCGGCTGAATGGCAAGGATGGCAACGAGCGCGGCAGCAAGACGGCGTTTCATGTTCGGTTCCCTCATCAACTGTTGTGAGGTCACGCTACCGGCCTGTGGCTGAACCGGAACTGAACTGGGGGTTCAGCCTTTATGCCGGGTCGAAATCGGGTGCCAAGCGATCAGCAGGCGTCATCCCTGCTGCAAAGCGCCGGGCATTCTTCACATAGCGCTCGGCCGAGGCGGTAAGTGCCGCCACGCCCTCGGCGTCGATCTCCCGCACCACCTTGGCCGGGGCGCCCATGACCAGGGAATTGTCGGGAATGACTTTGCCCTCGGTGACCAGTGCATTGGCGCCGATCAGGCAGTTTTTCCCGATGCGCGCCCCATTGAGCACCGTGGCGCCCATGCCGATCAGCGAGTTATCGCCAATGGTGCAGCCATGCACGATGGCACCGTGACCGATGGTGACATTGGCGCCAATCTCAAGCGGATGGCCACTGTCGGTGTGCAACACGCAGTTTTCCTGCACATTGGTGCGAGCACCGATGGTGATGCGCTCGATATCGCCGCGCGCCACCACCCCGAACCAGATGCCGACCTCGGGACCCACCACCACATCGCCAACCAGAACCGCCGTTGGCGCGATCCAGGCGATGTCAGCATCGATCTCGGGCGAAACGCCATCAAGGGCATAAACGGGCATGCGGGCCTCCGTCAGGGAACGATGCCATATGCTTGACGCATCTCGGCGATTTCCGAAAGTGTGCTTTCGAAAAGCGACCAGTCGTCGCTCGCCGCGATCGGCGCCCAGATGGCTTCGACCTCATCGATCAGCATGGTGCGCGGGGTTGTGCGGGCGAAATAGGGATGGTCGAGATTGACCTCGGCGGTGGGGTGATAGGCTTCGAGCCCGTCGGCCACCGGGCGGAACGCCTCGCTGGCATAATGTTCCGCCGATGGGCTGCGGGCAGCGCGTTCGGCGCTGAGGGCCCCGCCGCGCCAGTCGAAAAAGAACTGCTCATAAGGCGCGCGGGTGGCGCCCAGGAACCCGAACAGCGCGGTGACGAAGGCGCCATCGGTTTCGACATCGCGCGGTACCAAGCCCAGCCGCCTGAGGATGGCTGCGGGCAGGGCGGCGCGGAAACTCGGCCAGACGGCATTGAGCGCCGGCTCCAGCGCTTCGATGGAGGACAGCGGCACCAGGCACTCGGCCAGCCGAGTCAGGTTCCAGGCCAGTGTGTCGGGCTGGCGGCCAAAAGCGTAGAGACCGGTTTCGTCGAAATAGGCGGCGGTGAAATCGGGATCATAGGCGGGTAAAAACCGCCAGGGGCCATAATCGAAACTCTCGCCGGTTACGTTGATATTGTCGGTATTGAGCACCCCATGGACGAAGCCGGCGGCGATCCATTGTGCCCCCAACCGGGCCACGTTTTTTGTCACCGCTTCCAAGAAGGCTACGGCTTTGTCATCTGCGTCCGCCAGCTCCGGGTAATAATTGGCGATGGCGTAGTCGACCAATCGCGCGAGATTGGCCGTGTCTTCGAGATAAGCGAGGCGCTGGAAGGTGCCGATGCGAATATGGCTGTGGCTCAGCCGCGTCAGTACCGAGGAACGGGTCGGTGAAGGCTCGTCTCCGCGATGCAGTTGCTCGCCGGTTTCGACCAGCGAAAAGCTCTTGGACGTATAGACACCCAGGGCTTCCAGCATTTCCGTGGCCAGCACCTCGCGCACCCCGCCCTTGAGCGTCAGCCGCCCGTCGCCGCCGCGCGACCAGGGGGTCTTGCCACTGCCCTTGGTGCCGAAATCGAGCAGCCGCCCATCGACGGGATCGACGCACTGGCCGAAGAGAAAGCCGCGCCCGTCGCCGAGATCGGGATTGTAGGAGCGGAACTGATGGCCGTGATAGCGCAGGGCCAGCGGCTCTGGCAGTGAGCCGGGCAGGGGCTCGAAGCGCCCGAAATGGGCTAGCCATTCCGCCTCGTTCAAGCCATCAAGCCCGAGGCGCGCTGCCCAGCGGCGGTCGCGATGGCGTAGTGTCAGGCGCGGAAAATCGGCCGGGGCTACAGGGTCGAAAAAATCTGTCCCGAGCTCGGCATGGCGTCGCGCGGCTTGAAAAACGGTCATCGAGGCGGGCCTTGGCTTCTTGTCCGTGCAGACCGGCCTTGCAAGGGCGCGGTCTGGAGGTTGTCACAAAATCGGACTATAGCATGCCAGATGACCATGCTTGCCGATACCCGCCACCTCAGCCCCTTCACCGCCGTCATCTTCGACATGGACGGCACCATTCTCGACACCGAATCCGTGTTCAAGACCATCGTCTTCGAGGTCTGCACCGAACTGGGCTTCGAGATGACCGAGGACGTGCATCGCTCGATGATCGGCTCGAGCCACGAAACCACCAATCGTCTGCTGCTCGAGGCCTATGGCGTCGCCTTCCCCTATGCGCTGTTCGACGAAAAGTGCAGGGTGATCATGCGCGAGCGCAGCCATGATGGCGTACCGGTCAAAGCCGGGGCACGCGAATTCATCACCGAGTTGCGCGATCGCGGCATTCCGGCGGCGGTGGCCACATCCTCACGCAATCCTCATGCCCAGCACCATCTGAGCGCTGTCGGCTTGCTCGACCTGTTCGAAACCGTGGTGACACGGGACGACGTGACCTTCCCCAAGCCGCATCCGGAACCGTACCTGCTGGCTGCGCAACGCCTTGGCGTCGAGCCGACCCAATGCCTGGCACTGGAAGACAGCCATACCGGCGTCCGCGCCGCCCATGCCGCCGGCATGCAGACCATCATGGTTCCCGACCTTGTGGGCCCCAGTGACGAGATCCATGCGCTGGGCGTCTCGGTGATGACCAGCATGGTGGATGTGCATCTAGCCGCTTTCCCGCGCCTGCGCCGCTGACCTCCTCGCAGCAGCAGCGTTTCAACCCCGGCCGCTGCCGGCTGGGGCTTGTCTGCGTGAGCCCAAAACGTGAAGACGCATTAACCACTCCGGTAAACAGATAAAACTGTACGGAATGGCGAAACCTCCCGTTCAGCAACAATCAAGTCATTGAAAATCAAGGCTTTCAATCGCCCCGCGCCTGGATTAACCGTACTTTAACATGCTAAGCGCTATGGTTAATAGGCTGTAAATTTCAGCTTCCATAGTGCGTCCGGCTTGGCTAGTGTGCTGCCGGAATTGAGGACAGGGCCCTTGCGCACTGTCCACATAGAAGGCTCGCCGGATACGGCCGGACGAGCTCAGGGGCAAGGTCGGGGCATTGCAGAACAGCGGCAAGGGTAAATTCGGACGTCTTGCATCGCAGGGGCTGGCATTGTGCGCCGCCGCCCTCGTCCTGTTTGTCACCCTGTCGCCGAGCCATGCCAATGAGAGCCCGGTCCTGCCGGCGCCCATTCCCGAAGCTGTTGCAAAACTCCGCCTGCAGCCCGCCATCGGCCCGACCGCCGTGCCGGTGCGCGCGGGTGAACAGCCCCTGACCGAGGCGCTGCTCGCCAATTACGTCAAGCGCCAGCAGGAACTGCGCTCGGTCGATGTGACGCTGGCCGGTCCGCAGCCCGAACTCAATACCGAATTGCTGATGGGCTATATTGCCCGCGGTTCGCTGGGAGGCGGCAACACCGCCCTTTCGGCTATTGCCAGCTTCACCGAGCCGGCCGTCCCGCGCCCCGAGCCGACCGTGACGCCCGACCTGCTGGCCGCCTATGTCGAAAGCGGTTATCAGCCGACCGCGAAGCGTGTCGAATTCGCCGACAATGAGCGGCAGTGCCTGGCGCAGGCCATCTACCACGAAGCGCGCGGCGAGACTGCAACCGGCCAGCTGGCCGTGGCCAATGTCATCGTCAATCGCGCCCGTTCCAGCAAGTTCCCGTCCTCGCTATGCGGCGTCGTCTACCAGAATGCCGACAAGGGCCGCTATCGCTGCCAGTTCACCTTCGCCTGCGATGGCCGTGACGATACGCCGAGTGAACGCGCCGCCTGGTCGCGCTCGGTCGCCCTGGCCGGCAAGGTCTATGCAGAATATGCCACCGGGCAAGAAATCGGCGTGCTGCCGCGCTCAGCGCTATACTACCACACCACCGCCGTGCGCCCGTCCTGGGCCAGCACCTTCTCGCGGGTGGCGGCAGTGGACTCCCACATCTTTTACGCGCCCTGATCGTCTCGGCCACCCGCTGGTCAAACCTGCCGGGCGAGGATGTCTGCGACCGGCGACTGTTGCCGTACAGCGTCAAACCCGTTAGGGCTCGGGCCAGCAAGCCCCGGATGAGCCATGACCATCACCGCCACTATTGAATCCCTTGGCCACAAGGGCGAGGGCATCGCCCTTGTCGATGGCAAGCGTGTGTTCGTGCCCCTCACCCTGCCGGGCGAAACGATCGAGCTGAGCTTTGAGGGGGATCGCGGCAGGGCTGAAGCGATCGCCGCGCCATCCCGCCATCGTGCCACCCCGTTCTGTGCGCATTTCGGCGTCTGCGGAGGCTGCCAGTTGCAGCATCTGGATGCGCCCAGCTATGCCGCATTCAAGACCGGGCTGGTGGAAAACGCCTTGCGCCAGGCAGGCATCGACCAGTCGGTCGAAGGCTTTGTACTGGCTCATGGCGCCGGTCGGCGCCGCGCCACGCTGCACGCCCGCCGCGACGGCGCCGGCTATATGCGACTGCGCAGCCACGATCTTCTCGATCTCGATCAATGTCCGATCCTCGTGCCTGCCCTGGCGCGTGCGCCCGATATCGCGCGCGCTCTGGGCGCGGCCCTTGGCGATTGCGACATCAGTTTCACCGCCACAAATGCGGGGATCGATGTCGGCATCCGCAAGGCCGCCAAGTCAGTGCGGGTGGAAAAGCTCGTGCCCCTGGCCAATAGTCTCGGCGTTGCTCGGCTGGCGCTGGAGGGCGACATGGTGCTGCTGCGCCAATCGCCAACCATCACCATGGGGCGCGCCGAGGTGGATCTGCCTATTGGCTCGTTCCTGCAAGCCACGGCTGCCGCCGAAGAGGTGCTCGCCGATTATGTGGTCGCCGCGGTAGGCAAGGTGAAAAGCGTCGCCGACCTCTTTTGCGGGATCGGGCCGTTCGCGCTGCGCCTGGCAGAGAAGTCAGCTGTCTATGCTGCCGACAGCGACAAGCCCGCCACCCAGGCGCTGGAAAAGGCCGTGCGTTTTACCAAGGGCCTCAAGACCATCACCACCAAGCCCCGCGACCTCTTCCGCGATCCCTTGACGCGCTTCGAGCTCGATTTCGACTGCGTGGTGCTCGATCCGCCCCGCGCTGGGGCCGATGCCCAGGTCCGCGAGATCGTCGCCTCCAAGCTGGGTCATGTGGTGATGATTGCCTGCGACCCGGCCAGCTTTGCGCGCGATGCCGCAACCTTGCTCAAAGGTGGCTTTTCCATGTCCAACCTGGTCGCCGTGGACCAGTTTGCCTGGTCCAGTCACATCGAAATCGCCGCCACCTTCCGGCGCTCTAGAAAAACGTGATCGCCCAAACGGCGAGAAGAATTTCTTGAACTGATGGCTATTTAGGTCCGATTTCGGCGTTTACATGGACCCCGAGGCCGCCCGGTTGCAGGCAAAAACTGCAACCGATCCGATGCTCGCCACGTTTTCTCTGCATAACCAACATCACCAATTCCGGCACGTGGTTCGGCCACGTCGCCTTCATCTTTGTCTGCGGAGAAATCCATGTTCAAATCCTTCGTCGCCACCTCCATCGCTCTTGCAGCACTTGCTGTTCCGGCCATGGCCCAGTCTGCAGCCAATCCCGATGGTGTCTGGAAGGACCAGTGGGGGACCACCTTTACCTTCAAGACCTGCGGTGATGGCACCCAGCTCTGCGGTACGCTGAACGACGTTCAGGGCAATTCGCGTACGCCTGAGAACTTGGCTTTCGTCAACTCGCAGGTCGTGACCGCTGCCCAGACCGCGGATAATAAGTGGGAAGGCCAGATCGCCATGGGCGGTGGTACTGCCAAGGCCATAGTCGAGCAGGTTGACGCCAATACGCTGACCATTACCGGTTGCCGTGCGGCCATCCTCTGCCAGACGCTGACTTATGAGCGCGTCTCCTAAACGAGGCGTCGGTTAAAAAGAAAAGCCCCGGTTCTGCCGGGGCTTTTTGTTTGGCGGGGTCAGCAGACCGTGGCGACCCGCTCCTTGATTACGGCGAGTACGTCGTTGCCGTCCCGCTTCCACCAATTGTCTTGGCTGAAGATTTCGACCTCCTGCGGGCCGAAGAAGCCGGCACTTTCGATCATGGCGCGAATGCCGGGCAGGTCGATGACGCCATCGCCCATCATGCCGCGATCGAGCAGCATGTCCTTGGTCGGAACCAGCCAGTCGCAGATGTGATGGGCGAAGATGCGCTTCATCCGTCCAGCCCTGGCAATGGCATTGGCGAGGTTCGGGTCCCACCAGGCGTGATAGACATCAATGGCGACGCCAACGGTTTCGCCCAGTATTTCGCAAATATCGAGCGCCTGATCGATGGTGTTCACGCAGGCGCGGTCCGCCGCATACATTGGGTGTAGCGGCTCGATGGCGATTTTCACGCCCGAGGCCCTGGCATGCGGCAGCATGGCAGCGATCCCGTCCGTTACCATCTGGCGGGCGCCGCCGATATCGCGGCTGCCTTGCGGCAGCCCGCCAACCACCAGCACCAGGCAATCGGCATTAAGCGCTGCCGCCTCGTCGATGGCGCGCAGATTGTCCTCGATATTGGCCTGGCGACCTTCGGCCGTTGCCGCCGGAAACATACCGCCACGGCAGACGCCCGTGACCTGCAACTTGTTCTCGCGCACGATACGGGCGGCTTCATCCAGGCCGATGGCGGCAATCTGGTCGCGCCAGGGCGAGATAGCGGTGATTCCAGCGCGCAGGCATCCATCCACTGCTTCGGCAAAGCCCCATTGCTGGCGGGTCGTGGCGAGATTGAGGGAGATACCGCGCGTCGTCATGATGCCACTCCATGCACGGCCAACACAGCCTTCATCCGTGCCGTTGCAAGTTCAGGGTCAGCCAGCACCCGTGCCTTGTCGGCGAGGCGGAACAGCTCCGCCAGATGCTGCAATGAGCGCGTCGAATGCTGCCCGCCAATCATGGCAAAGTGGTCCTGCAAGCCATTGAGATAGGCAAGGAACACCACGCCCGTCTTGTAGAACCGCGTTGGCGCCGCAAAGATATGGCGGCTGAGCGGTACGGTCGGTTCGAGGATATCGAAAAACGCTTTGGTGTCGCCACGTCCAAGGGCAGAGAGGCCTGCAGAGGCGGCGGGGGCGATGGCGTCGAAAATCCCCAGCAGGGCGTGAGAATAGCCCTGTTCGTCCCCGGCAATCAGTTCGGCATAGTTGAAGTCGTCGCCGGTATACATTTTGACCGCTACAGGCAGGCGGCGGCGCATAGCGATTTCCTTCTCGGCAGAGAGCAGGGAAATCTTGATGCCATCGACCTTGTCGGCATTGGCAGCGATGACCTCGAGGCAGGTATCCATCGCCTTGTCGTGGTCCATATTGCCCCAATAGCCCTGCAGGGCGGGATCGAACATTTCACCCAACCAATGCATGATCACAGGCTGCTTTACCTGGCTCAGCACATGGCCATAGACGCGGGCATAGTCGTCCGGAGATTTCGCCGCCGCCGCCAGAGCGCGGCTGGCCATCAGGATGACGCGGCCACCCTGCGCTTCAACGAAACCGACCTGTTCTTCATAGGCTTTGATGATGTCGTCGATGGTGACATCGGGCCCGGGCATGAGGTGATCGGTACCGGCGCCATAGGCGATGAGGCTGTCATCGCGGGTCCGCGCTTCGGCCTGCGAACGGCGGATCAGCTCTTGGGCTTCAGTCCATGTCAGCCCCATGCCGCGCTGCGCGGTATCCATAGCCTCGGCGACGCCCAGGCCCAGATCCCACATGCGATGGCGGAATTTCAGCGTCGTGTCCCAGTCGATGACCGGGGTCAGCCAGGGATCGTTCAATGCCAGCGGATCGGCCACGACATGGGCCGCCGAATAGGCAATGCGGGGAAAGTCGCTGGCCTTGACCTTGACGAAGGGAATGGGGTCGCCAGTCAGCGTATAGGGCGTTATCGAGCGATCGGCATTTGGTAGATTGATGGTAGTCATGAATACCCCTCATCCGCCCTTCGGGCACCTTCTCCCGCAAGGGGAGAAGGCAAGCGTCGAGGGCGAGGTTTGTCTCGGTGCCCCCTCTCCCCTCGCGGGAGAGGGTGGATCGGCCAAAGGCCGAGACGGGTGAGGGGGCTTACTCCGTCAGCGACTTAGAATTCCAGCTTCGGCACATCCAGCCAGCGGCGTTCTGCCCAACTCTTCAAACCAAGTTCGGCGAGCTGGACACCCTTGGCACCGGCTTCAAGGCCATATTCCCAAGGCGCGTCCTCGGCGACGTGACGCAGGAACATTTCCCACTGGGCCTTGAAGCCGTTATCGGCGGGCCAGTTGTCCGGCACTTCTTCCCAATCGTTGAAGAAGTTCATGGTCTGCGGCTGGTCGGGATTCCAGACCGGCTTGGGCGTGTTCACCCGATGCTGGGTCCAGCATTTGTGGAGGCCAGCAACCGCCGAGCCATGAGTGCCATCGACGTGGAAGGTGACCAGATCGTCGCGGCGGACGCGGGTGGTCCAGCTGGAATTGATCTGGGCAATCACCCCGCCTTCAAGTTCGAAGGTGGCATAGGCGGCGTCATCGGTGTCGCAGTCGAACACATTGCCCTTCTCGTCGAGGCGCTGCGGAATATGGGTGGCGCCGAGGCAGGAGACAGCTTTCACCTCGCCGAAGAGATTGTCCATCACGTAACGCCAGTGGCAGAGCATATCGAGAATGATGCCGCCGCCATCGTTCTTGCGATAATTCCAGCTTGGGCGTTGCGCCTTCTGCCAGTCGCCCTCGAACACCCAATAGCCGAACTCGCCCCGCACCGACAAAATCTTGCCGAAGAAACCGCTGTCGCGCAGCATTTTGAGCTTCATCAGGCCGGGCAGGAACAGCTTGTCCTGCACCACGCCATGCTTGAGCCCGGAGGCGCGGGCGGTTTTGGCGAGATTGACGGCGACGTCGAGATCGTCCGAGGTCGGCTTTTCGCAATAGACATTCTTGCCGGCGGCCAAGGCCCGCTCCAGCAGGCCGGCACGCATCAGCGTGGTCCCGGCGTCGAAGAAGATGGTGTCATCGGGATTTGCGAGCGCCGCATCGAGATCGGTGCCCCAGCGCGCAATATTGTGCTTCTTGGCGAGGGCTTCGATCTTGTCGCGGTCGCGGCCGACAATGATCGGATCGACCACGAGCTGGTCGCCATTTTTCAGCGCAATGCCGCCCTGGTCGCGGATCGCCAGGATCGAGCGCACCAGATGCTGGTTGTAGCCCATGCGTCCGGTGACGCCATGCATGATGATGCCAATGCGCTGCTCGGCCATTTTACCCTCCCTAGACATGCAGTCTGTGTAACTGATTAGTTACTTCACTACAGGAAGCGGACACGCAGCGTCAAGTCGGTGCGGTTCGACCTTGGTCTGAATATCTGCTGAAGCTTTGCACGCGTGGGGGAGGCGGGCCGTCATATGCGTAACAGCGCGCCTGTGCGCATCGTCACTATGTGGTTACATCAGAGCTTGACAGCTTGATCTCACAGCCGCAAGCTTTGGTGCGGCCATCTGCGGTCTCTGCCGGGGAACGGCGCCTTTACCGGACAGATGAGCGCTGTTACTGGCTTGTCGTCCTCAATTCTCACCAGCCGACGGTAAACCGACGTGTCCGAGCCCATCTCATCCGCATTGGCGCCGGCGTCGAAATCCAAAGCCGAGCCGGCCAAGCGTCCTCGCAATTCCGCCAAGACCAAGGCTTCAATCCTGGCGGCGGCACGGGTGGAGTTTGCCGATCGCGGCTTCGAAGGGGCGCGGGTGGACGCCATTGCCGAACGGGCCGGCGCCAACAAGCGGCTGCTCTACCACTATTTCGGCAACAAGGAAGATCTTTACCGGGCGGTGCTGCTCGACGCCTATCAGGAGATCCGCAAGGGCGAGCGGGCGCTGTCCCTCGATCAATACGACCCCGTCCAGGCGATGGACCGGCTGGTGCGATTCACCTTCCGGCATTTTCTCGCCAATCCATGGTTTCCGCGCCTGCTCGGCACCGAAAACATCGAGAACGCACGCTTCCTCAAAACCTTGCCCGACATCAAGGCGCTGCATTCCCCGCTGGTTGGGCAGATTGCGGCCATTCTCGATCGTGGGGTAGAAACGGGGGTGTTCCGGCGCGATGTCGACCCGGTGCAACTCTACATTTCTGTGGCCGCGCTGGGGTTTTTCTACGTTTCCAACACCGCCACTTTGTCGGTGATCTTCGAGCGCGATCTCTCCAGCGTCGGCATGGTGCAGGAGCGCGAAGCCCATGCTGTGCAGATGGTGCTGGATTTCTTGCGCACCAAGCCGGTCCCCTGAACGACCGTATCAGGCCGAGCGGGCCAGTTCCTTCTTCTGTCGCCGACGGATGACCGAGGAGGGAATGTTCATGCCCTCGCGATATTTGGCGACGGTCCGACGCGCCACGTCGATCCCCTGCTCCTTGCGCAAGATTTCGGCGATGGTGTCGTCCGAGAGGATGTCCGTCGCCGCTTCTGCATCGATCAACTGCCTAATGCGGTGGCGAACGGCTTCGGCCGAATGCTCGCTGCCACCATCGCTCGAGGCAATGGCAGTGGTGAAGAAATACTTCATTTCGTAGAGACCGCGTGGGGTCGCCATGTATTTTTGCGCGGTGACGCGAGAGACGGTAGACTCGTGCATCTCGATGGCTTCGGCCACCATCTTCAGCGTCATCGGCTTGAGATGGGCGACCCCATGGGTCAAAAAGCCGTCCTGCTGCCGGACGATCTCGGCGGCGACCTTGGTGATGGTCTGGGCGCGCTGGTCGAGGCTTTTGGTCAACCAATTTGCGGTCGCCAGGCAATCTGAGAGGAAGGTCTTTTCGGCGCTGTCCCGCGTCTTCTTGGTAACGGTGGCGTAGTAGACCCGGTTCACCAGAACGCGTGGAAGAATGTCGCTATTGAGCTCCACCTGCCAGCCGCCATCCGGGCCCGGCCGCACGAACACGTCGGGCACGATCGCCTCGATCGGGGCGCTGTCGAAGGCCAGACCTGGCTTGGGGTCGAGCTGGCGGATTTCGCCCAGCATGTCGGCCAGATCTTCGCGGTCGCAGCCTACGGCTTTGAGCAAAGCCGGCATATTGTGGTCGGCGAGCAGTGTGAGATTGTCGAGCAGGCGCTGCATCATCGGGTCCAGTCGATCGCGCTCACGCAATTGGATCGCGAGGCATTCGGGCACGCTGCGCGCAAAGATGCCGAGCGGATCGCAGCTTTGCAGCACCCCCAGCACCGCCTCCACATCTTCGACCTCGGCACCAAGCAGATCCGCCACCGCCTGCAACTCGACACTGAGGTAACCGGCCTCGTTGAGCCCGTCGATCAGATGCAGAGCGATCAGCCTGTCCGCCGGATTGCGCAGCAGCATATGGGCCTGGGCCTCGAGATGGTCGGAAAGCCGCGGCCGCGAGGCGACGAACTGATCGATATCGGGCGCCTCGCCGCCCTCGAAACTGCCATTGCGGTCGGGGCTGCTGCCCTGGCTCAGTTCCTGCGGCGCCTGGTCGGGAAAGACGTTCTCGACCGCGGTGTCATAACCTTCGGCGATCTGGTCGGCGCTTTTGATCCGGTCGCCTTGCGCCACGGTGTCTTCATAGGCACTGAGTTCGGTGGCGCGCTCGGCCGGTTCGGTGGGCTCGGCATCATCGGCGCCGCCTCCCTCGTCGCGCTCAAGCAGCGGATTGCGCAGAAGCTCGGCATCAACGAAGTCGTTGAGCTCGAGATGGCTGAGCTGCAGCAGCCGGATCGACTGCATCAACTGTGGTGTCAATGTCAGCGACTGGGACTGGCGGAACTCCAGCCGTGGCGAAAGCGCCATACGTCAACCGTCTCTGTCTAGAATGCAAATCCCGGCCCCAAGGCCGCTTCCCGCCGGCACCATGACTCAAATCGTTGCACGGAGCAAGTTTCGTGCCAGTCTCTTGGCCGACGCTAAATGGAAAAACTGTCGCCCAGATAGACCCGGCGGGCTTCGGGGTCGGCGGTGATGGTCTCGGGGCGTCCCTGGATCATCACCTTGCCGCCATGGATCAGATAGGCCCGCTCGACGAGCCCAAGCGTTTCGCGCACGGCGTGGTCGGTGATCAAAACGCCGATGCCGCGCTGGGTGAGCTGGCGCACCAGGCCCTTGACCTCGGCGACCGCGATGGGGTCGACGCCGGCAAACGGTTCGTCGAGGAGCATGAAAACCGGATCGGCGGCGAGCGCCCGGGCGATCTCGACGCGCCTGCGCTCACCGCCGGACAGCGCCAGAGCATTGGACTTGGCCAGATGGGTGATGGAAAACTCTTCGAGCAGCGCCTCAAGGCGTCTTTTGCGCTCGGCTCGGCCGCGCACATGGTTTTCCAGAACGGCCATGATATTGCCGGTAACTGTCAGCCCACGAAAGATCGAGGGTTCCTGCGGCAGATAACCGATCCCCAATTGCCCGCGCTGGAACAGCGGCAGACGGGTGATGTCATTGCCATCGAGCAGGATTTTTCCGGCATCGGGTTTGACCAGGCCCATGATCATGGTGAAGACCGTGGTCTTGCCCGCGCCATTGGGGCCCAGCAGGCCCACGGCTTCGCCGCGCCGCACCGCCAGCGAGACATCGCGCACCACGGCACGCTTGCCAAAGCTCTTGGCCAGGCTATGGGCGACCAGCCAGCCGGTCTGGTCGATGCGGGGACGGGCGCTGCTATCGGTCATTGCGAGGTGAAAACGCCCGTGACGCGACCACCGCCGCCGCTGGTGAATGTCGACACACTGGTGGCCAGATTGACCACCAGTTCATTGGCGCTGACCGTGCCGCCTGAATTGGTGACCTTCACATTGCCGGTCAGGCGCAGCAATTGATCGCCAGGCGTGAACACGGCGCGTTCGCCGGTAGCATCCTGATCGCTGGTCTTCAGCCGGACATTGCCGCTGGCCTCGAAACTTTCGATATCATTGGTGCCGCCCGCGCCATAGGTGGCCACCACATTGGGCGCCCACACGGTCACCGTGGGGTGCTTGACCACCACATTGCCGGCAAAAACCGCCTTGCGGCTGGCTTCATCGACCGTAAAGGTGTCGGCGTCAATTTCGACCTGCTGCTGGGCCAGCACCGGCTGGACCAGGCCGGCAAGGACGATAAGCGCAGGCAAGAAGCGCATCATGGCGGTCAGTCTCCGGAATCGAGGGTGAGTGTCACAATGGCTCGAGAAAAAGTCCAGCTTGCGGCATGGGCATCGTAGACCATGCCCTCCGCCCTCACTTTTGTGCCATCGGCGTAATTGATCTCAACTGGACCGCGCGTCGTCAGCAGACGTGCCGGCCAGTCAAAGACAGAGTCGCGCAGCGTTCCCATGGTGCCGGTGGAATCGGAGATCTCGACGATACCCGACACCAAAACCTGCTGCTGGGTCACGTCCAGTTCGGCCCGTGGCGCTTCGGCCTGCATCTGCACGCCGTCGATGCGGTTCAGCACCACGGACGCTTCGGCAAGATCGATGATGTCGGCGTGATCCATCGAGGCGCGAGCGGAGATCGCCGAGACGCGATAATTGCTGCCGTCATCCATGACCCCGGCATATTCGGGTGCTTCCACCATCACCGCCTCAGGCGTGATGCTGATCTGTCCGATGCCGAAGCGGCTGCCCAGGCTCGAAATCACGATCTGGGCGGCCAGGACCACCAGGATCAATGCACCCAGGATCGGCACGCCGATGCGCAGGATCGAGACCAGTCGGTTTCGCCGCTCGAGGCGACGAAACAGCATCTGACGGTCTTCGATCCCGCGACTGGCGGCCATGCGCATCTATCCGCGTCAGCTATGGGCGAAGATGTCGGTCTCTTCCCAGCCCATCAGGTCGAGTGCGCACCGCGTCTTGAGGAAGTCGAAGCAGGACTGAGCCAGAGCCGTACGGCCTTCACGCTCCAGCATGCGGTCGAGATGGCGCTTCAGGTCGTGCAGGTAGAGCACGTCAGAGGCCGCATATTCGAGCTGGGCGTCGGAAAGCTTGTCACCACCCCAGTCGGAGCTCTGTTGCTGCTTGGAAAGGTCAACATTGAGCAGTTCGCGCACCAGCTCCTTCAGCCCATGACGGTCGGTATAGGTGCGCACCAGCTTCGAAGCGATCTTGGTGCAATAGACCGGGCCGGTGACGACACCGAAGCGGTTCTGCAGCACGGCGACGTCGAAACGCGCATAGTGGAAGATTTTGGTGACGCCGGGATCGGACAGAAGTTTGACGAGGTTGGGCGCCTCGGTCGCGTCCTGGGGGATCTGGACCACATCGGCGCTGCCATCGCCGGGCGACAGCTGCACTACGCAGAGCCGGTCGCGGTGCGGATTGAGGCCCATGGTTTCAGTGTCGATCGCAACGGAGCGGCCGTAATTGGAAAGGTTTGGCAGGTCGCCGCGATGCACTCGGATGGCCATGGTCTTTGATCCCATTGTTTTGTTGGCATTCCTCTTGGCACAGAGCGATGGCCAAGAAAAGGCATGGGCGCGCGGCAGCAAAGAATTGGCGTCAATCCTCCTTGGGGCGATATAAAGCTTTCTTTATGTGCCCATTGATTTCCGCCCCTGTTCCTGCGACAAGCAGGGCTGAAAGTGTGGAGAGAGCTGTCTCCACACGCGCACTCCCGCGTGCGCCCTCGCCACTAGCAAAGAGGTTTAACGTGGCCCGTTCGTCTTATCTCTTCACCTCGGAATCCGTTTCCGAGGGCCATCCCGACAAGGTCTGCGACCGGATTTCCGACGAAATCGTCGATCTGGTGTTCAAGGAAGCCAAGAAGGCAGGCATGGACCCGGCCAGCGTTCGCATCGCCTGCGAGACACTGGCCACAACCAATCGCGTCGTCATTGCCGGTGAAGTGCGCGTGCCCGACACGCTGCTCAAAAGGGGCAAGGATGGCAAAGTGCTGCACGACGCCGCTGGGGCGCCGCTGGTCAATCCTTCAAAATTCAAGTCCGCCGCGCGCAAGGCCATTCGGGCCATTGGCTATGAGCAGCCTGGCTTCCATTGGAAGACCTGCCGTATCGATGTGCTGCTGCACGGCCAGTCGGCTGATATTGCCCAGGGCGTCGATGCAAGCGGCGACAAGGATGTCGGCGCTGGCGACCAGGGCATCATGTTCGGCTATGCCAGCCGCGAAACGCCCGAACTTCTGCCTGCGCCAATCTACTACGCCCACAAGATTCTCGAAACGCTGACCGAAGCCCGCAAGTCTGGCACCGGACCCGCTGCCGTGCTTGGCCCCGATGCCAAGAGCCAGGTGACGGTGAAGTACCAGGACGGCCAGCCGGTCGGCGTGACCCAGATCGTGCTGTCGACCCAGCATTTGGACGAGACGCTGACTTCGGCCGATGTTCGTCGCATTGTCGAGCCCTATATCCGCCAGGCACTGCCGGATGGCTGGATCAGCGACGAGACCGTGTGGCACATCAATCCCACTGGCAAGTTCGTTGTCGGCGGACCTGACGGTGACGCCGGCCTTACCGGCCGCAAGATCATCGTCGACACCTATGGTGGCGCGGCCCCCCATGGCGGCGGCGCCTTTTCGGGCAAGGATCCCACCAAGGTGGACCGCTCGGCCGCCTATGCCGCACGCTATCTGGCCAAGAATGTCGTCGCCGCCGGCCTCGCCGATCGCGCCACGATCCAGCTTTCCTACGCAATCGGCGTCGCCAAGCCGCTGTCGATCTATGTCGACCTGCACGGCACCGGCAAGGTCGACGAGGCCAAGCTCGAAACCGCTCTGGCCGAAGTGATGGACCTGACCCCACGCGGCATCCGCACCCATCTCGACCTCAACAAGCCCATCTATGCCAAGACTTCCGCCTATGGCCATTTCGGCCGCAAGGCCGGCCGCGATGGCAGCTTCTCCTGGGAGAAGACCGATCTGGTCAAGGCGCTGAAAGAGGCAGTGCGGTAGTTCGCGCGCCGGAATTTAGTATTGAGGCGCCACTTCGCCTTTGCCGCGATCCTCACCCTCGGGCTTGACCCGAGGGTGCTTCGTTTTTATGGGCCTCTTTAGCAGCCTTGGGGTCAAGCCAGAGGGGCAGGCGTGGTGGTAGGGCGAGAAATGGCCATTCAACAGCGGACAGGCGCATGAGCGATCACGAACTTCCCAAAACCCGCGATGGCGAACCGCGTGCCTTTTTCGGGCGGCGGTCCGGAAAGACCCTGCATGGCGGGCAAAAGGCCCTTGTGGACGACCTGTTGCCACAGGTTGAGCTGCCACTGGCCGACCATATCGATCCAAAAGAGCTGTTTCCCGATGCGAAGCGCATGGTCGTCGAAATCGGCTATGGCGGCGGCGAGCATCTGGCGCGCAAGGCAGCCGAAGAGCCGGAAACCGGTTTTATCGGCTGTGAAGTCTTCACTGGCGGCATCGGCAAGATGGTGCAGGCGATCGCGGCACGCGCGCTGGATAATGTGCGGCTCTTTACCGACGATGCGCTCAAGCTGCTGATGGTCATGCCCACCGCCTCGGTCGACGCGGTCTATCTGCTTTATCCCGATCCTTGGCCCAAGACGCGCCACCACAAGCGCCGCTTCGTTTCACCGGTCACCCTGGCCGAGCTGGCGCGGGTTATTCGCCCCGGTGGCAGCTTTCACTTCGCGACCGATATCGAAGACTATGCCGACTGGACGCTCGCCCATATCGTGCGTTCGCCCGATTTTGAGTTTTTGCCCGATGCGCCGGGTTCCTGGCATAAGCCCTATCCGGGCTGGCAGCCGACCCGATATGAGCAGAAGGCGCGCCGTGAAGGCCGCATGATCAGCTTTTACTTTTCGTTCACCCGGCGCCAACCCTGAGGGCAGAACAGCACGTTTCTTGACCGCCGGGGCTGGATGTCGGCGCAAATGACACCATATCGGGGTCTTACAAGCCCAGGATAGCGTCATGTCCACCCAATTGCCGATCGACTCCCAGACCAATGAGATGCTGGAGGTGCGGCCGGGAAAGTGGACGCTGGTGGTGATTTCCGAACTGCGCGATGGGTCTCGGCGCTTCAATGAACTGCGCCGCGCCCTGGGCGGGATTTCGCAGAAATCGCTGACCACAACGCTGCGAGACCTGGAGCGGGATGGCTATATCTCGCGCAGCGCTTTCGCCACCATACCGCCGCGCGTCGATTACGCGCTGACCGCTCTGGGCGAGGAATTGCTGGAACTGGCCGATGGCTGGCGCCGCTTTGCTTTGCGCAACCGCGCCCATGTGGTGGCGGCCCGTATCCGTTTCGACGGGCTGGGAACCAGCGTTTCTATCCACGTAGAAGAAGAATAGGGCGGTCTGCGTCAGCAGCCCACCCAATCACAACAAGGCTACGGGCGCCGCCCTGGGGCGGCGCCGTGCTCGGCCGGCACTAGAGGCTGACAGGGGACAGCGTGTCGGTGCTGTAGAACTGCATGACCAAACGGCCTTCAGGCGTGACGACGAAGGCGCGAACCAGATCGCCCCATTCTTCGGCTGCGGTGGCATTGATGCCCTGTTCCTGCAGGCGTGCCAGAGCCAGATCGGAGTCGAAGCTGTCGGCAAAGGCCGGTGCAGCAGCGCCGACGAGCAGAGCGGCAGTGGTGAGGGCTATGACGCTGTTCTTGAACATGATGTGTTCCTTTCTGTTGAACGCACCAGAGATGTGAGCCGCCAAGATCACCCACAAGACGCTGAAAACTTGTTTTTGCCCCTTGAAAGCCGGTCCTCACGCCCGAGGGTTTGCCTAAGGAAATCAAGGGCTTTGATGGAAACCTGGTTTCTCCGTGGAAACTGCGTATCGCCCCTGATACTGGGTCCAGCCCGGCAGTTGGGCGGGGTGCGGGTGGGCTCCGCTCTTGCCTTTTGAACGCTTTGCATCTATATGAGGCGCACATCGTTGCTCTCATTCGAGAGTGGTGCCCTGACCGGCCCCGCTCTTTTTGTTTATCCGGACCCTCATGGCTTTCGATATCGCCGAAAAGCGCTACATCAAGGAAACCGGGCTCGAAGCCCGCATCGCTCGCATTGTCGAGCCGGTGGCCAATGATCTGGGCTTTGCGCTGGTGCGGGTGAAAATCACCCCTGAAAACGGCTGCACGCTGCAGATCATGGCCGAAGATGAGCATGGCCGTTTCAACATTACCGACTGCGAGACCCTGTCCAAGGACCTCTCCCCGGTTCTGGACGTGGAAGACCCGATCGATCGCGAATACCACCTGGAAGTCTCTTCTCCGGGCATTGATCGTCCTCTGGTGCGCAAGCGCGACTATGAGCGCTTCCTGGGCCATGAGGCCAAGGTCGAGCTGCTCGACATGATCAATGGTCGCAAGCGTTTCCGTGGCGATATCCATGCCGTCGATGACGAGGGCGTCACCATTCGCCTGCCCGACGCGCCCGGCGGCACTGATCCCGACCACAAGCTGGCCTTCTCGACCATTGCCGAGGCCAAGCTGGTAATGACCGACAAGCTCATGGATCAGGCGCGCGCCGACCAGGAGCTGCACCCCATCGACGACGACGAGACCGAGACGGTCGAATATGCCGACGCCGACAATGACGATAACCTCCCCGAGGAGACCAAATAATGGCCGTTAGCGCGAACCGCCTTGAGCTGTTGCAGATTGCTGATGCTGTTGCCCGCGAAAAGTCGATCGAACGCATGGTCGTGATCGAGGCCATGCAGGACGCCATGGAAAAGGCCGCCAAGGGCCGCTATGGCGCCGAGACCGAGATCAAGGTGGAGATCAATCCGCGCTCTGGCGAAACCCGCATGTGGCGCCTGCTCGAGATCGTCGACTCCGTCGAAGAACCCTCCCGCCAAGTCAGCCTCAAGCTGGCCCAGGTCAAGAACCCTACCGCCAAGGTTGGTGACTTCCTCACCGAGCCGCTGCCGCCGATGGAATTCGGTCGCATCGCCGCCCAGTCGGCCAAGCAGGTGATCGTGCAGAAGGTGCGCGATGCCGAGCGCGACCGCATGTTCGAGGAATATACCAGCCGCGTCGGCGAGATCGTCAATGGCACGGTCAAGCGCGTCGAATATGGCAATGTCATCGTCGACCTCGGCCGTGGCGAAGCCATTATCCGCCGCGACGAGCTGATCCCGCGCGAAATGTTCCGCTACGGCGATCGCGTGCGCGCCTATATCTATGACGTGCGCCGCGAACAGCGCGGTCCGCAGATTTTCCTCTCACGCACGCATCCGCAGTTCATGGCAAAGTTGTTCATGCAGGAAGTGCCCGAGATCTATGATGGCGTGATCACCATCCGCTCCATCGCCCGCGATCCCGGCTCCCGGGCCAAGATTGCCGTGACATCGAACGATTCTTCGATCGACCCGGTCGGCGCCTGCGTTGGTATGCGCGGCTCTCGCGTTCAGGCGGTGGTTGCCGAATTGCAGGGCGAAAAGATCGACATCATTCCCTGGACCGATACCATTGCCGACCTCGTGGTCTCGGCGCTGCAGCCGGCCGATGTCGCCAAGGTGGTGCTCGACGAACAGGCCGAGCGCATCGAAGTCGTGGTTCCCGACGAGCAGCTCTCGCTCGCCATCGGTCGCCGCGGTCAGAATGTGCGACTTGCTTCGCAGCTGATCGGCTGGGATATCGACATCCTGACCGAGCAGGAAGAAAGCGAACGCCGCCAGAAGGAATTCACCGAGCGCTCGACCCTGTTCATGGAAGCACTCGACGTCGACGAGATGGTGGCCCAGTTGCTCGCCTCCGAGGGTTTCTCCTCGGTCGAGGAACTGGCCTATATCGAACCGGGTGAGATTGCCTCCATCGATGGCTTTGACGAAGAGACCGCCGGCGAAATTCAGAACCGCGCGGCTGAATACCTGGCCGAGATCGATCGCAAGTTCGACGAAGAGCGCAAGGCGCTGGGCGTCGAGGACGAACTCTACGAAATCGCCGGCCTCAATGCCGCCATGCTGGTGGCACTGGGCAAGGACGAGGTGAAGTCGGTTGAAGATTTCGCCGGTTGCGCCGCCGATGACCTGGTGGGCTGGACTGAACGCAAGGATGGCGAAACCAAGCGCTACGAAGGGACCTTCAAGGACTTCCCCATCTCCCGCGAAGAAGCCGAGGACATGATCATGCAGGCCCGCATCCGGGCTGGCTGGATCAGTGCCGAGGATCTTCCGGCCGAAGACGATGTGGTCGAAACCGAGGAGGAGGCGGTCTAAGGACCGCCTTCCTTTGGGGCACCCGGCCTTGGCCCGGCGCGTGGACATGGTAAGGACTTGCGCTCTCACCCGGCAGGAAAAGCCTGTCGAGGATCTCGTGCGCTTTGTCGTCAGTCCGGACGAGACTATCGTTCCGGATGTGGATGCGCGCGCCGAAGGGCGCGGCGTCTGGATCAGCCTCAGCGAGGCTGCCGTGGCAGAAGCCGTCAAGAAGAAGGCTTTTGCGCGCAGCCTCAAGGCGCAGGTGAGCGTGCCCGAGGATCTGGCTGCGCTCACCCGGCTCCGGCTCGAGCAGCGCCTGCTTTCGGCGCTCTCGATGGCCAAGAAGGCCGGGCAATTCGTCTCCGGCGGCTCCAAGGTCAAGAGCGCCATCGAGACCAATCAGGTGCTGGCGCTGCTGACCGCCACCGACGCGGCCGAAGATGGTCGCAACAAGATGACCGGCTCCTTGCGGGCCCTCAACTATGCGCGGCGCGAAATGGGGCTTTCCGGCCCCGATGTGCCGCATTTCGAATTGCTCTCAAGTGCGCAAATGGGTTTGGCACTTGGGCTGGAAAATGTGATACATGCTGCCCTCATGACAGGGGCGGCAGCCCAATCGGCACTGGACAAGGCCATAAGGCTGGCCCGATACAGCGCCCAACCGATGGAAAATGACACCGACCGCGTCGCGGTAGACGGTGTGCTTTTGTCCGCGGAACACGACGAAAGACGATAGGACGATATGGCTGATAACGACGACAAGCGTTCCGACGATACCGGCGCCAAGAAGACGCTGACCCTCAAGGGCGGCCCCGCGCTGGGCAATCGTCCTGGCGGCATGTCTCGTGGACCTTCCCGCTCGACCGTGGTGGTCGAGAAGCGCACCCGTGTGGTGCCCAAGCCGGCCGGACAGGCCAGCCCGACCAATTCGCGACCAGGCGGGTCGTCCAGCCAGGGCACGCGCCCGGGCCAGGGCGGTCGTCCCGGCCAGGGTCGGCCCATGCAGCAGCAGAACCGTGCACCTCTGGGCCTGAGTGCTGCCGAGGCCGAGGCGCGACGCCAGGCATTGGCGCTTGCCGGCGCTCGCCAGGCAGAGGACAGCCAGCGTTTCGCCGCTGAAGAGGCGCGCCGCATCGAAGACGACAACCGTCGCCGCCAGGTGCGCGAGGAAGCCGCTCGTCAGGAAGAAGAACGTCGCCAAGCCGAAGAGGCGCGCCGCGCCGAGGAAGCAGTGGTGGCCAGCGCACCCGCGCCAACGCCCGAGCCAGAGCCGCAGGATGCCGCGCCGCGTACACCATTCGTACCCGCCAGCCAGCGTAATCCCGGCCCCTCCAGCGTGCGCACGGTTTCCGGTCGCCCGGGTCAGTCGGCTCGCCCGCAGCGTCCCGAACGTCCGACCGACAACCGTCGTCCGGAAGGCGATCGCGGCGCTGCCGGGGCTCGCCCGACTGGCGAACGTCGCCCCGCCGGCACAGCTGGTGCCCGCCCGGCAGGTGCAGCAGGTCGTCCCACCGGTGACCGTCGTCCTAGTGGCGCCGGCATGGCGCCGATCGGCAATGTGCCGCCCGCTCCGCCGAGCGAGGCAGATGGCCGTCGTACTCGCACCGGTGCGCCGCAGCAGCGTCCGACCACCGCGGCAGAGCTCGAAAATGCCCGCCGCGCCAGCCGTGCGCAGCCCGAGCGCCCGACGCGCCGCGCCGATGATGGCTCCGAACGCGGTCGCCTGACCGTTTCCAGCGCCACCACCGAGAACGATCGTGATCGTGGTCCCTCGCTGGCGGCCATGCGTCGTCGCCGCGACAAGAAGATGGGTCGTAACCAGCAGGATGCGCCCAAGCTCAGCCGCGAAGTCATCATCCCGGAAGTGATCACCGTCGCCGAACTGGCCAATCGTATGGCCGAGCGTTCCGTGACCGTGATCAAGATGCTGATGCAGCAGGGCCAGATGGCCACGATCAACGATGTGCTCGACGCCGATACCGCCGAGCTCATCGCCACCGAGCTGGGTCACACCGTCAAGCGCGTGTCGGAAGCCGACGTCGAAGAAGGTCTCTACGACATCCCGGCCGACGACAAGGCCGAGGATCTGACCGATCGTGCGCCGGTTGTGACCATTATGGGTCACGTCGACCACGGCAAGACCAGCCTGCTTGATGCGATCCGCAATGCCAATGTGGTCTCCGGCGAAGCCGGCGGCATCACCCAGCATATCGGCGCTTATCAGGTCGAAAAGAATGGTGCCAAGATCACCTTCCTCGACACCCCCGGCCACGAGGCGTTCACCGCCATGCGTGCCCGTGGTGCCCAGGCGACCGACATCGCCATCCTCGTGGTGGCATCGGACGACAGCGTGATGCCGCAGACCATCGAGTCCATCAAGCATGCCAAGGCTGCTGGTGTGCCGATCATCGTGGCCATCACCAAGATGGACAAGCCTTCTGCCGATCCGCAGAAGGTGCGCACCGAACTGCTGCAGCATGAAGTGTTCGTGGAAACCATGGGCGGCGACGTGCTCGACGTGGAAGTCTCCGCCAAGACTGGCGAAGGCCTCGACAAGCTGCTCGAAACCATCCTGCTGCAGGCCGAAGTTCTCGAGCTCAAGGTGGCCCGCGATGGCCGTGCCGAGGGTCTGGTGATCGAAGCCAAGCTCGATCGCGGTCGTGGTGCTGTGGCAACGGTTCTGGTGCAGCGTGGCACGCTCAAGATCGGTGATATCGTTGTCGCCGGCACCGAGTTTGCCCGTGTGCGCGCGCTGATCAACGATCAGGGCGAGCAGGTCAAGGAAGCCGGCCCGTCTGTTCCGGTCGAGGTTCTCGGCTTCAACGGCGTTCCGAGCGCGGGCGACCGCTTCTCGGTGGTCGAGACCGATGCCCGTGCCCGCGAAGTGACCGAATATCGTCAGCGCGCCATCCGCGAAAAGACGGCCGGCGGCGGTGCCACCAGTCTCGAGCAGATGATGAACCAGCTCAAGATCGCCGGGATTTCCAAGTTCCCGCTGATCATCAAGGGCGACGTGCAGGGTTCTGTCGAAGCCATCGTAGCCAGCCTCAACAAGCTCTCGACCGACGAAGTGTCGGCTCAGATCCTGTTCTCTGGCGTTGGCGGTATCACCGAATCCGACGTGACCCTGGCTTCGGCATCCAACGCCATCGTCATCGGCTTCAACGTCCGTGCCAACAAGCAGGCCAACGACCTCGCCACCCGCGACGGTATCGAAATCCGCTACTACAACATCATCTACGACCTCGTGGATGACGTGAAGAGCGCGATGAGCGGTCTGCTCAAGCCAGAACGTCGCGAGACCTTCATCGGTTACGCAACCATCAAGGAAGTCTTCCAGATCACCAAGGTCGGCAAGGTTGCCGGTTGTCAAGTCACCGAAGGCATTGTGGAACGCGGTGCAGGCGTGCGCCTGCTGCGCGACAACGTCGTCATCCACGAAGGCAAGCTCAAGACGCTCAAGCGCTTCAAGGATGAAGTCAAGGAAGTCCAGGTCGGTCAGGAATGCGGCATGGCCTTCGAAAACTACGAAGACATTCGCGCTGGTGACCAGATCGAATGCTTCCGCGTCGAGACGGTGCAGCGCACGCTCTGATCGAGCGGCCTCAACGATACGCCTTTTGAAAGGGTGCGGCTGGTCCGCACCCTTTCTGTTTTGGCCCCATTGGCGCCCTCATCTGCGGTTTCTGTGTTGGCCGCATCGGCAGGGCTCTGCTAATCATCCCTCCGAAAACGATACCATCCGCGTTCTGGAGGACCCGACTTGGCCGCCATTGACCTCTCCGCTGCTCCCTTCAATCTCGACGAGACGGCCATTGCCTGGGTCAACCAGACCCGCGACGCCCTGTCGGCGCGCGACAAGCTGGCTCAGCTCTTCGTGCTGCTGTCCCGCGCCGCGCCGAACGAAGCGCTGGATGAGTTGCGCAGCTTCAAGCCGGGCGGCATCACGCGCATTTATTCCGGCGACCTCGCCGCCGAGATTGAGCTGATGGGGCAGATCGACCAGGTCGGTCCGGCACCGATGCTGGTCAGTGCCGATCTCGAAGGCAGCCGCATGAGCCTGCCTTTCGGCACGGAAGTGCCCAACCCGCTGGGCCTTGCGGCCATCGACGACGTCGAAACCACCACCGCCATCGCTACCATCATGGCCGAAGAAGCCCGCGCGGTCGGCCTCAACTGGAGCTTCACGCCGGTCATCGACATCAACAAGGCCTGGCGCAGCGCCATTGTCGGCACCCGCTCCTATGGCAGCGATGTCGATACGATCGAACTCCATGCCCTGGCCCAGATCGCCGCTTTCCAGAAAAACGGCGTTGCTGCCACGGTCAAGCACTGGCCGGGCGAAGGTTTTGACGATCGCGACCAGCATCTGGTTACCACGGTCAATCCGCTGACGCTGTCGGAATGGGAAGCGAGTTTCGGCCGGCTTTATCGTTCAGCCATCAAGGCTGGGGTGCTCAGTGTCATGTCCGCTCACATCGCCTTCCCGGCCTTTGTGAGCGAGCTCGACCCCGAGGCCGGCGCCGAGGCCTTCCGCCCCGCCTCGCTGAGCCGGGTGCTGAACCAGACGCTGCTGCGGGAGAGGCTGGGCTTTAACGGCCTCATCGTCTCCGATGCCACGCCCATGGCGGGCTTGGGGGATTGGGGGCCGCGCGACCAGACCTTGCCCGAAGTGGTCATTTCCGGCTGCGACATCATCTTGTTTTCCGATGACCCCAATGCGGATCTGATGCGGCTGGTGAAGGCCGTCGCCGATGGCCGGTTGAGCCAGGAACGGGTCGATGAAGCGGTGACCCGCGTGCTGGCGCTCAAGGCCGCATTGGGTCTGCACCGCGAAGATCGCGCTCAACCCAATCTCGATGGCGCCCGTGGCGTGCTTGCCAGCCCGGAAAACCTGCGCGTGGCACGCGAGGCAGCCGCCCGCGTTCCCACCCTGGTCAAGGACACAGCAGGCAATCTGCCGCTGTCCCCGGCTCGCCACAAGCGTGTCCTGGTGTTCTCGACCGGCGCCGTTCAGCCATTCGCCCCAAAACCCTTGCCACTGTCGCTACCGGAAAAGCTGCGCCAGGCTGGCTTTGAGGTCACCGAATTTTCGTCCGATGTGTCGGCGGACGCGAGGGATTACGATCTCGTCCTCTATCTGCTCGCCGAAGAGACGCTCCTGACGCGCAGCCGCATCTTCCTTGACTGGAAGGGGCTGACCGGCAGCGTGTTCGGCGCCATGCATCGCTATTGGCACGAAGTGCCAACTGTGATGGTGTCGCTGGGCTACCCCTATTACCTCTACGACGCGCCACGGGTCGCCACCTATGTCAACGCCTATGGCTCAAACGAGGACATGCAGTCCGCAGTGCTCGCGGCTCTGCTCGGGCGGGCAGAGTTCGTCGGCAAGAGCCCTGTCGATGCCTTTTGCGGCAGCGACCAGGCGCGCTACTGATCTGTTTTAAGGACAGACCGGCTCACCGGCCTCCACAGTGAACTGGCGGGGGCCGACCCAGCCCTCGGCCTGCTTCTGCGGCGCATCGACGATCCTGAGCGCGAGCGTGCAGCCTTCGGCCTCGGCTTCGTAGTTGTCGGTGTCGACAAAGCGCACGGCGTCTACCGGTCGCGCAATACCGAAAATCTCGACGGCTGTGCTCAGCACGGCTTCGAGCTCCGCCTGGCGCTGATATTGCGGCGCCAGCGCGGCGAGAGCCGGAGCGCTCAGGGCCAGGACCAGGCCGAGCGCGATGGGGATGGATTTCGTCATTATGGCTTCCCATATGTGGTTGAGACAAAGCAGGCGGTCGAGGGAACTTTCCACCTCTTGCCGCAATTGCAGCCTAGGTTAGTTTCGACCACTAAATCCATGCGAGGAAATCACGCAGATGATTCGCCGCCAAGCTCTTCTTCTCGGTGTCGCCGCATTTCTGGCTCCGCTGGTGCCCGCTCTGGCGCTCGATCGCGCGCTGACCCCGCAGGAGCAGCAATTGATCTCCGAGATCAATGCCCATAATTCCGCCATTCGCACCATGGCCGGGCGCTTCCTGCAGATCGACACCAATGGCGGTCGCACCGAAGGCACATTCTTTCTGGAGCGCCCCGACAAGGTGGCCTTTCGCTACGCGCCGCCCAGTCGCGAGGAAATCGTCTCACAGGGCCGTGGCTTCTACGTGCTCAATCGGCGCGACGAAACCTATTACGCCTACCCGCAGGACACTATTCCGTTGCGCCAGTTCCTGGGCAGCGAAATCAATCTGCTCAATGCCAATGTGGTCAATGTCACCACCTCGGACGGCTATATCAGCATCACCGTGATCGACCAGACCGTGGCCGGCACCGTTCAGGTGTCATTGGTCTTCGATGTCGATACCAAGGAATTGGCGCAGTGGAGCCTGGTGGAGCCAAGCGGCTCGGAGCTGACCTTCTCGCTCTATGATGTGCAGCAGGGCATGGATATTCCCCGCGCCTTCTTCTCCATCCCCGCCACCTATAAGGGACTTGATCCCTCGACCCGCTGAGCGGGAAGAAGCGGTGAGAAACGACAAAACCCCCGAGCCAGGCTCGGGGGTTTTGGTGTTTTCGGCGCCACCGCAGGCACCGGACAATCAGTCGAATTCTTCGTTGGGATAGACGCCCCAGAGCTCTTCCTGGCGCACATAACCGGAAAAGGCCTGGCGTTCACCGGGCTGACCTGCCGCCACCGAACACCACTGCCCGTCGCATTCGTGGATGGTGACCTTGACCCCAGGCGCCAAACGCGCGCGGACCGGGCCGTCATCGGCGCGATTGGTGTGCATGGTCACTTCGCCATTGGCCATCAGCGGAGTGGCGTAGCCAGTGCGGGTGCCGATCAGCAGGTTCTGGTGCACCCAGCCCTCATCGCCCTCAACGTCTCGAATCTTTCGCCAGGTGTCGAATTCCTGGATGATTTCCACCGGTACGCCCGAAACCACAAAATTCCAGGCGATGTCATATTTGGTGCCGGGGCCGACGCGCACATTGATCGGGCTCGAGCGGGTGGACACGAAGCGGGGCAAGGGCAAGCCGCTGGCGCCCTCGGTCTGGGCATAAGCCGCAGCCGGAAGCTGCAGCGCAGCGGATGTGCTCAGGGCCAGAACGAGAAAAAAAAGCGCTACGGCGCGGCCTGGAAGGGCGGGCAGGACGAACATCACTTTGCAGACGGTAAAGATTTGCCCTATCAGTAGCGCATGATCCTTAATGGTCGCTGAAGGATCGGCTTCGTGCCGGCCCCGGCCAGCTCCATCGGTGCCCATGACATCCAGCAAACCCAAAATCCTGGTCACGCGGCGGCTACCCCAAAGCATCGAAGCCCGAATGGCAACCCTGTTCGAGACCGACGTCAACGAGGGCGATGCCACCCTGACCGGCGAAGACATTCTCGATGGCCTCGCCGGCAAGGACGTTCTGGTCTCCACCATCACCGACCGCATCGATGCGGCCCTGATCGCCCGCTTGCCCAAGAGCGTGCGGCTCATCGCCCAGTTCGGCAATGGCGTCGATAATATCGATCTTGAAGCGGCCTGGGCCGCCGGTGTCACCGTTACCAATACGCCCAGCGTGCTCACCGAAGACACCGCCGACATGGCCATGGCGCTGATGCTGGCTTTGCCCCGCCGGCTGGTGGAAGGCACGCAGATGCTGCTGCGCGATCGTGCCTGGGCCGGTTGGTCGCCGACCTCGATGCTCGGGCATCGTCTGCGCGGCAAGGCGTTGGGGATCGTCGGCATGGGCCGGATTGGCACTGCCGTGGCCCAACGAGCGCGCGCCTTCGGGCTCGCCATTCACTACTATTCGCGCAATCGCCGCCCGCCTGGGGTCGAAGAGCCGCTGGGTGCCACCTATTGGCATGATCTCGACGCCATGTTGGAGGCGGTCGACATCGTCTCCCTGCATACGCCGCTGACCCGCGACACCCAGAACATTCTCTCCGCCGCACGGCTCAACCGCCTCAAATCCAGCGCCTATGTGGTCAATGTCAGCCGCCCCGAGCTGGTGGACGAACCGGCGCTGATCGCGGGTATCGAAACCGGTCGCCTGGCTGGCGCCGCGCTCGATGTGTTCGAGAACAAGCCCGGTATTAATCCGCGTCTTCTTGCCCTTGCCGAGGCCAATAAGGTCGTGCTCACCGCTCACATGGCATCAGCCACGATGGAAGCGCGCATCGAAATGGGCGAGGTAGTGATCGTCAACATCCGGACCTTCATGGACGGGCATCAGCCGCCCCACCGCATTCTGCCGGAAACGCCACTGCCGCGTGCCCTGCGCGCCTAACTGTTGCAGTAATTCCGCAAGTGAAATGGCTTCGCCGGCTGCGACATCTGTTTTCCTTGCATGGCTGGCCCATCCCTCCTAATCGTCGGCCAAGGCTGGAATCGTGGGGGCGAAGCATCCGGTCTCATTGTTGCGGCACGGCGAGCGCCGCGGTCCGGTTCGAGGAGAGCCCCTTGTTGCGTTTGAACGTTCTGCCCCTGATTGTCCTGCTCGGTCTGGTGACGCCGGCCGCGACGTTTGCCGCCGAAGGCGATGCGGCGCCGATCAGCGAGGCAAACGGCCATCTGGTGCTCGAAGCGCTGGGCCATCAACTCGCTTTGCCCATGCCCGATTGGGTCGACCCGGCCTGGCGCGAGCGGGACGGCCTCTCGGCGTTGATCGATACCAATTACGTGACGCTTGATGGCCAAGCCGCCGTCAGCCTCTATCCCAAGGGCGAGGGCGAAGGTTTCTGGACCAAGCGCTATGGCGCCCGTATTCTCGACGATGCCTCGACAGCGCTCGTCGACTATCGCGATGCTGCCATTGATGCCTTCGCCACCACCTGCAAGCCAGGCCTGACTGGCTTCTTCCAGCTCGAGCCAGATGGAGCCGACCACTTGCCGCCGCTTGGCTTCGTCTGTGGCGGTTTCCTGGACGCATTGCCCGGCTATCGCGGCAAGGGCGAAGTCATGGTCATGGGCTTCCTCAAATCACCGAACGGGCTGGGTGTGGTGTTCCAGGAATGGCAGGGAACTGCCTTCGATCCCGCTGATCCCACCAGCTGGCCGGTGGACGTACAGACCGTCGAAGCCCGCGTTGCCCAGTTCAAGACCGATGCCAGTCTCGCGGTCGTGGATTGACGGCGGCCCGGCAAGGCCCTAAGCCGCTGGCCCATGAAAAGAGATAACCCATCCACCGGCCCCAGCCAGCGTATGCTGCGCGTGGGGGAACTGGTCCGCCATGCATTGGCGGCGTTGTTCGCTCGCGGCGAAATCGAGGACGACGCCCTGCGCGGCACGGTCCTGACCGTCCCTGAAGTGCGCATGACGCCCGATCTCAAGCTCGCCAATGCCTATGTAATGCCGCTGGGCGGCAGCCATGCTGATGAAATCGTGGCGGCGCTCAACCGTCACCGCAAATTCATCCGGGGTCGTATTGCCCCGCAAATCGACCTCAAATATGCGCCCGAATTCCGCTTCTTCGTCGATGAGACGTTCGAGGAGGCTGGCCGTATCGATGCCCTGCTGCGCTCGGATCGCGTCAAGCGCGACCTCGATGAAGACGAGAACGGCGAAGACTGACAGTGACGCAGCCCAGATCCAAAAAGCGCCCCATCTCCGGGTGGGTGGTGCTGTCAAAGCCCTATGACATGACCTCCACCCAGGCGGTGGGCAAGGTCCGCTGGCTGTTTTCCGCTGCCAAGGCAGGCCATGCCGGTACACTCGACCCGCTGGCCACCGGCATCCTCCCCATCGCTCTCGGTGAGGCTACCAAGGCCGTGCCGCAGGTGCAGGATGGTACAAAAATCTACCGCTTCGCCATTCAATGGGGCAGCGCCACCAGCACCGACGATGCCGAAGGCGAGGTGATCGCCACTTCCGACCACCGCCCTGAGCAGGCCGACCTGGAAGCGGTGCTGCCGCGCTTTACCGGCACCATCATGCAGCGTCCTCCGGCGTTTTCGGCGATCAAGGTCGATGGCGAGCGTGCCTATGACCTGGCGCGCGCCGGTGAAATCGTCGAACTGGCTGAGCGGCCGATCGATATCGACGCCATCGCGCTCGTCTCCCACGATACGGTGCAGAGCATTCTCGAGGTGACCTGCGGCAAGGGCACCTATGTGCGAGCACTGGCGCGCGATATCGCCGAAGCGCTTGGCACAAGGGGCCATGTCACCAGCCTCCATCGCGCTGCGGTGGGGCCATTTACCGACGCCATCGCCGTGACCATCGAACAATTGGCAGCGGCAGAAGCCGGTCTGGCGCGCGACGCGCTCCTTGCACCTGTCGCATCCGGTTTCGCCAATCTGCCAGAAATTCGGCTCGATCCCGTGCAGGCGACAGCCGTCGGCCATGGCAATGCGGTGCTGCTGACCGGCGCCGGCGCGCCACTGGCTCTCGATGATTGCTGGGCCAGCTTCAAGGGCAAGGTGGTTGCCACGGGGTCGGTGGCCTTCGGGCAATTCCACCCGCGCCGGGTCTTCAATCTCTAACCTTTCGGCACAGCATCGTCGTCAATAAAAACGGGGCCCGATTGGACCCCGATTTTTTGCTCCGGTCAGGTGACCAGGAAGATGATGATGATCAGCCAGATCGGCACGCCGAGAAGCCAGAGTGCAAGTCCTTTGAACATGGAATTCTCCTCTTTCTTATCGGATCAGAAGCGGCGGAAGACGTCGGTGAAGACGCTGTTTTCGTCGCGGTGATTGCCACCCTTCTGGGCTGCCCAATAAGCACCGATGGCCGAAACCAGCGAAGAGGCGGCGAGGAGGAAGGCGGCGATAATAGCCGTGTTGCGGGCAATGCGGGCAGCCTCGACGGCTTGCTGACGGGCAGTGGCGACATTGGCGGCAACCTGGTCGACGCGGGCCTGGGCCTCTTCCGGCGTCAGGCCAGTATTGGCGGCCACAACATTGGCGAGATAGGCGCGGTCGTCGGCATTGATGCTGCCATCGCCAAGCGCGGCTTGGGCGAAAATGCGGCCGGCCTCGTCGCGGGCAAGCGTGGCGTCTACCGGCTGGTTGGCGCGGAACAGCGTGTCGACAAAATAGGCATTGGGGTCGACAGCGTCTTCAACGGCATTGGAGGCAGCAACCGTGGCGGTAGCGGCAGCGCTGCCCACCGCATTGGCAATGGCACCCACGCCGCTGACAGCCAGCACGGCACCAACAATCATGGCACCAGCCCAAACGAGCAGGCCATGGGCGCCATCGCGCACATCGCTCTCGTCTTCAGTAGCGTCGAAATTGCGTCGACGCAGGCGACCGGTGAGGTAACCGCCGGCCATGAAGCTGGAGACCTGCACCCAGAGGAACCAGCTGGCGGCAGCAACACCGATCAGCACCGCCGGAGCGCCTTCGCGGGCATGGAAGCCCACCATGTTGAGCCCGATGGCGGAGCCGAAGCTGATGAAGAGAATGGAAATGGCGCTGGCAAAGACCACGCCGGCGATGATGGCGGGCCAATCCACATAGCTAGACTTTTCGCGATCACTGGCTGCGCTAGCCTCGATAACGGCAATGCCGGAGGGATGTTCGATCGTCATGGTGATACCTGTCCTTGTTGCTAATGGCTCAAGCGAGACCGATGAACGACAGGATGGCCATGACGATAACGACCAGGCCGACAAGATAGATGATGGAGTTCATGGGAAGAGCCTCTGTTGAGTGACGCAAGTGGTCAGACAACGGGCCCGATGGGATTTTGTTCCGATTGCGGCAGATTGGCGGCGAAGGCTGTGCGCCTCCGCCGCTGGCTTTGGTGCCGCAGGGGCTCAGCGGCTGGCCCATTCCAGAAGGCTGGCCAGACCCACAAAGGGCAGGTCTGCGCGTTCGGTCAGCCCCGAGGCGCAGGTCGAAACGGTGGAGACGCCCAACTCGCACCCTGGCGGAATGTCGTCGCGCACGCGCCGCGTTGCATGCTGGTTGAGCTCGGGCAGGAACAGGCCCTTGTCTCCGGCATAGCCACAGCACGTGACCGAGGTCAGCACCGCGATCTCCTCGGCACAGGCGCGGGCAATGGCTTCCGTCGCCGGCTGTTCGCCGAGGCGCTGCGCCGAGCAATTGTGGTGCACAGCAACAATTTTCAGCTTCTGGGTGATGCTGAGATTGGGTAGCACCTGCTCGACCAGGAACTGCGCGGAATCGCTGACCTCGGCCGAGCCCGACACCGCCTGCAAATGCTTGGCGCAGGTCGACGCATCGGTGACCACCGGCAAGGCGCCATCGACCGAAAGATCGTTCAGCTGCGCCATCAGCATCCCACCGACCTTCTCGGCTTCCTGCGGAAAGCCCTTGGACTGGAAAGGCTGGCCACAGCATTGGCCATTGAGTTGCTCGGGGATGATCACGTCAAACCCGGCGCGTTCCAGCAGCGTCACCATGGCCTGGTTGGTTGGCAACAGCTGGTGGTGAGTTTCGGGCGCACCGAACATGCGACTGGGGCAGGCCGGGAAATAGACCACCGATGGCCGCCCGGTTTGAGCGATTGGCACCGGGAAGCCGCTTTTGCGCGGGTCCTGACGGTTGTCCTTTGCTTTGGGCGTGCCGGGGCCATGGTGTAGCGCTCGTGACACGCGCGGTACATGTCGCCCCGTCAACCGTCGCGCTGTATCGGTGATCGCTTCGACGGCAGGGGCAGGCACGACTTTGCGGGCCATATCGGCCACCGCCACCCCACCGCGCATCATCGACTCGACGGCGCCGCGATGGTCGGCCACGAAATGGGCGACCGAACGGGCGGTGTCGCCCCGGCGCCTGGCGCGCTCGCCCAGGATCATGGTGCCGGTCTCGATACCCACCGGGCAGCGCAGAGAGCAGAGGTTGCAGGCAGCGCAGGTATCCATCCCGGCATATTGGAAATCGGCCTCGAAGCGCGCCAGCCGCGCCGGGTCCTCGCCGGTCTGCTTGAGGCGAGCGCGCTCGCGCGTCACGGCAATGCGCTGGCGCGGCGTCAGCGTCATGTGGTGGCTGGGACAGGCCGGCTCGCAAAACCCGCATTCGATGCACAGATCGACGATCTCGTCGGCCAGCGGCATGACCTTGAGGTTCTTGACGTGGATCTTGGGATCGTCGTTGAGCAAGACGCCTGGATTGAGCAGTCGCTCGGGGTCGAAAGCCGCCTTGATCGCCTGCATGATGCCATAGGCCTTGGCGCCCCATTCGGCTTCGACGAAGGGTGCGATGGCGCGGCCGGTGCCGTGCTCGGCCTTGAGCGAACCGCCATAGCGTAGCGATACGAGATCGGAGAGCGCGCGATTGAACGCGTCGAATTTTTCAGCGGCACCCGGCTTGGTGAAATCGTCGCCCATCTGGAAATGCAGATTGCCCGCCAATGCGTGGCCGAATATTACCGCATCGGGATAGCCGTGCTCATCGAGCATGCTGCGCAAGTCGACAACAAAATCGGCCAGTTTTTCAATCGGTGCCGCCACGTCCTCAGTCAGCATGATGCTGCCCTTGGGACGCGCTGCACCGGCGGAGGTGAAGAAGCCCTTGCGGATATCCCACAGCTCGTGGCTGCGATGCTCGTCGGTGGACAGATCGATATGGGTGGCGCCGTGGCGCGCCAGCAGCGCAGCGGTCTTGGCGACTTCGCGCGCCAGCGTCTCGGCGTCGGGAGCGGTGACGTCGATCAGCACGGCCGGCGAAGTCTCGGTCAGCCAAGGCAGTAAAGGCACCATGGGCGAGAGGTGCTCGACCGTGGCCAATGCGCGCCGCTCGATATATTCGGCCGCGGTCACTCCGGTGGTCACCTGCACGCCGCCATTGGCCATTTCGATGATGGCGCGCCCGGCGGCCTGCGGATCGGGAAAGGGGATAAGCCCGGTGGCCTTGAAGGGGTGTTCGGGCACCGTGTTGTAGGTCACCTCGGAGACGAAGCCGAGCGTGCCTTCCGAGCCCACCATCAGATGGATAAGAATATCGAGAGGATCGTGATAGTCGACCAGAGCGTTGAGCGAATAGCCCACCGTGTTCTTGATGCGGTATTTGTGCCGGATCAGCGCCACCAGTTCCGCATCATCCATGACGGCGCGATGCAGTGCCTGCAACTGGTCGAGCATCTCGGCATGGCTCTTGCGGAAGGCGGCAACGCTCTCTGCGTCGCCGGAGTCCAGCATGGTGCCGTCGGTCAGGACGATCCTGAGCCGCGCCATGGTGTGGTACGTGTTCTGCGCTACCCCGCAGCACATGCCCGAGGAATTGTTGTTGACCACGCCGCCGATCTTGCAGGTCGCCTGGCTCGCCGGATCTGGCCCAATCTTACGGTCAAATTTCTTCAGCGCGCGGTTGGCCTCGGCGACGATGACGGCCGGTCCAAGAGTGATCTTCTCGGCCCCCGGATGGATGGTCAGCTTGCGCCAGCCATCCCCGAGCACGGCCAGCACGCCATCGGTGACGGCCTGGCCGGACAGCGAGGTGCCGGCGGCCCGGAAGGTTATCGGCAGTCCCTCGGCACGGGCTGCCTGGAACACGGCACGCACATCATCCTCGGAGTTGACGAAGACCACCACGGCCGGAATCAGCCGGTAGGAACTGGCATCGCCGCTCCAAGCATAGGTCATCAGCGGATCGGTGTGAATGGCGCCCGAAACACTGGCTTTGAGGCGATGGGCGACGCGCTCCCCGGCGGCCTGGCGGTCGGGGGCGGGAGCCTTGGGCTGGATCGAGGTGAGAACGGCTTGCTGCATGCTTGTCTACTAACATGTTAGGCAATGTCTGCGAAGGGCTTCTCGCTCCATGTGGCGAAACTGCTCAGCGTTCCGGCGGTGGCAACACCACCGCTGCCGCCTGCATGATCCGCGCGATCAACGCTTCGATGCGTGCTTCGCTGCGTCGCTCGCTCAACACATGAACGCCGGCGGTGAATCTGGTCATCTCGTCGACGACCTCGAGCTGAAGCAGTCCCTGCTTTTGCAGGTGATCGCTGATGACATGGGAGTGGGGCAGCACCGCGTCGGTGGCCAGTGTGTAATCTATGCAGGCCGCCAGGGAATTGGAGCCGAAAGTAAAGTCGGTCTGGTCGAACAGGGCCTTCATCCGAGCGCGCCAACGATTGGGATCGAAAAACCGCTCGTGCCGGCTTTCCGGCGGGGTGCTGGTGACGATGGAGAAGCGCTCGACCTCCTCCCGCGCACAGGGTCGACCGAGCAGGGGATGGCCGGCGCGTACAAAATAGCCGTTATGCACAGTCGTCAGCGGAATGAATTCAGTGGCCACGGCGGCATTGAGCTCCTGCGTCTCGTGCCCGAGAAACAATGAGATGTCGCCGGAGAGCAGCTGGTCCAGCAGTCGAAACTGATGTCCCAAGCTCACCTGCACGGGCGAACCGGGAAATTCCCGCTGATAGTCGAGGATCATGTCCTTGAGAAACAGCTGCCACCAGGAATAACCGGTGCCGATCGACAGACCCTGCTCGGCGCCACGCCGCTGGTCGTCGATCATGGCCAGCGTATTGTCATAGAGCCTCTGCATCAGCCGGGCATTTTCATAAAGCGTTTCGCCGTAGCGGGTAAGGCGGACGCCGCGCGAGGAGCGCTCGAACAGCGGCACGCCGATGCTCTCTTCCAGCTTGTGCATGTTGAAGGTCAGCGTCGGCTGAGTGAGCAGCAGCGCGGTGGCCGCTCCGCTCAGCGAACCGGCATCGGCCACGGCGATGAACTGGGTAAGAAGCTTGTCCATGTCATTCCTTTCGGTTTGCGGCAGAGCTAAGGCCAGTGACCATAGAAAAAATCTATAGAAAGCGCGACATTTCGTAGTTCTCTCTTTGGAAAAAATCCGCCAGTCTCGCCACACAACATGCCGGACAGGGATAGGCGGGCGAGGTGGGCAGCGATGATGACTGCCTCAATCTTCCATACAAGATAGTTGCTCGACCCAAATCTCCCGTGTTAAGAGCGTAACTGACTGGTTATTTAAGCAGGGCGTCAATCAGCCACTTGCGCAGGAACTCGCGCGACAAGGTTGTCTAGTCATAGGCTTTCTGGTAACCAATCGGTGATTTAGCGGCGGGGAGGCCGCTATGCGAGAAAACCGGGTCCCAGGCGGGTCCGGATTGTTTTGGGAGGACCAAACTATGACTCTACGTCTTGATCGTCGTCAGTTTCTGATGGGCTCTTCAGCCATGCTGGCTGCAGGGGCTGTCGGCATGGGCCCGGCATGGGCGCAGAACGCCACCCTGCGGCAGTTCTTCTGGGGCGGCCAGAACCGTGCCGACCGCACCTATGGTGTCAACGACCTGTTCAAGGCTGCCACCGGCAACACCGTCGATAGCAGCTTCCTCGGCTGGGGTGACTACTGGCCCAAGCTCGCCACCGAAACCGCTGGCGGCAATGCCCCTGACATCGTGCAGATGGACTATCGCTATATCGTCGAATACGCCAAGCGCGGTGCCATTGCTCCGCTGGACGAGTTTGTCGGTGGTGCCCTCAAGCTCGACGGCTTCGATGCCGACCAGCTCGAAGGCGGCAAGGTCGATGGCAAGCTCTATGGTATTTCGCTCGGCGCCAACTCTGTGGCTCAGCTGGTCAATATCGCCGCTTTCGAGGAAGCCGGCGTCGAAGCGCCGAACCGCGACACCACCTATGACGAAATTCGCGAAAAGGGCGAAGCGTTCAAGGCCGCCAATATCCGGGGCGGCATGAAGATCATTGCCGATGGCTCGGGCTCCGAGCCCATGCTCGACAACTGGCTGCGCCAGAAGGGCCTGGCGCTCTACACGGCCGATGGCAAGCTCGGCTTCGATGCCGATGCGGTCATCGAGTGGTTCACCCTCTGGCAGGGCTTCCGCAATGACGGCATCTGCGTCAGCGCCGAAGATCAGGCGCTCGACACCAACGGGCCGCTGGAAACGACCATGGTGGTTATGGGCAAGGCGGCGATGATGCCGTCCAACTCCAACCAGCTCGTCGCCTTCCAGACGCTGATGACCGATCCGCTGACCATCACCAACTATCCGCGCATCGCGCCCGGCGTCGGTGGCGGTCACTACCGCAAGCCGTCCATGTTCTTCTCAGTCGGCGGCTCCTCTGCCAACAAGGAACTGGCCGCCCAGTATCTGAGCTTCTTCGTCAACGATCTCGGCGCTGCCGAAGTCCTGGGCGTGGAACGTGGCATTCCCTGCATCGACAAGACACGTGAAGCCGTGGCGCCTGGCCTCGACGAACAGAACCAGATCGCCCTTAACTTCGTCGCCAATCTCGGTGATCTGCTTGGGCCGCTGCCGCCGCCGCCGCCGGCCGCCGCTGGTGAAATCGACATCTCGCTGCTGCGCGTTCTCAGCCAGGAAGTGGCTTTCGGTGCTCGTTCGCCGGAAGACGCTGGCCAGTACTTCGTTTCCGAAGCCACTGCCATCCTGCAGCGCGCCAGCTGATCCAGGATACGACTATGGCCACGCAGGTCGACAACAGTGCTTCCACCGGAGCCGGCCGCGTGGCCCCTCCATCCTTCTGGTCCGGGGTGTGGCAAAACCATGCCCCGGGCTACCTCTTCCTTCTGCCCTGGCTCATCGGCTTTCTCGGCCTGACCATCGGGCCGATCCTCACTTCATTCTATCTGAGCTTCACGCATTTCGACCTGCTCACCGCTCCGCGCTGGGCCGGCCTCGACAACTATATGCGCATGTTCACCAATGATCCGAAGTTCGTCGCTTCCATGCGGGTGACCTTCACCTTCGTGATCTTCTCGGTGCCGCTCAAGCTGGCTTTCGCTCTCGGCGTCGCACTGCTGCTCAATCGCGGTATGAGGGGCCTTTCGATCTATCGGGCGCTGTTCTACCTGCCCAGCCTTCTCGGCGCCTCGGTGGCCATTGCCATCCTCTGGCGGCAGATCTTTGCCGGCAATGGCCTGGTCAACCAGCTGCTCGCCAATTTTGGCATTCAGGGCCCGAGCTGGATTTCCAATCCCAACACGTCGCTGTGGACGCTGATCATTCTTGCCGTCTGGCAGTTCGGCTCGCCCATGATCATTTTCCTCGCCGGCCTGCGACAGATTCCGCAGGATATGTACGAGGCCGCCAGTCTCGATGGGGCCAGCAAATGGCGCCAGTTCTGGAAGATCACCCTGCCCATGCTGACCCCGGTGGTGTTCTTCAACGCCATCATCCAGACCATCGAGGCCTTCAAGAGCTTCACCCCGTCCTTCATCATTTCGGGCGGTACCGGCGGGCCGATCAATTCGACGCTGTTCTATACGCTCTATCTCTACAACGAGGCATTCGGCTTCTTCCGCATGGGCTATGCCTCCGCGCTGGCCTGGGTGCTGCTGGCAATTGTCGCCGCCTTCACCGCCTTCTCCTTCCTGACCAGCAAATTCTGGGTGCACTATGACGACTGATGCAGAGCGCCTGACCGTGGTCACCGGCTCGTCGCCGACCCGCCGCAAAATGATGTCGATCATCGCCCATGTGCTGCTGGTCGGGGCATCGATCGTGATGCTCTATCCGCTGCTCTGGCTGCTGGCCGCATCGTTCCGCCCGGAAAACGAGATCTTCACCTCCGGCGTGTCGGTGCTGCCCTCCGCCAATTGGAGCGTGGATTCCTACATTCGCGGCTGGAATGGTCTGCGTGTTGGCTTCGGGCAGTTGTTCATCAACTCCTTTGTCATCTCGATCCTGTCGGTGATCGGCAATGTCGTGGCCTGCTCGCTGGCCGCCTATGCCTTCGCCCGGCTGGAATTTGCCGGCCGCCGCTTCTGGTTCGCCATGATGCTGATGACGCTGATGCTGCCCTATCAGGTGACGCTCATTCCCCAATATGTGTTCTTCCTCAACCTCGGTTGGGTGAACACCATATTGCCCTTGGTGGTGCCGAAATTCCTCGCCGCCGATGCCTTCTTCATCTTCCTCATGGTGCAGTTCTTCCGCGGCCTGCCCAAGGAGCTCGATGAGGCGGCGCGCATGGACGGGGCGGGACCCTGGCGCATCTATTGGAAGATCATCCTTCCGCTCTCCATGCCGGTTCTGGCTACGGCTGCGATCTTCACCTTCATCTGGACCTGGGACGATTTCTTTGGCCCGCTGATCTATCTCAGCGATCTGCGCCAATACACCGTCATGCTGGGCCTGCGCACCTTCACCGACAATACCGGCATGTCCGATTATGGCGGCATGTTCGCCATGAGCGTGCTGAGCCTTGTCCCGATCTTCGTCTTCTTCCTGTTGTTCCAGCGCCTTCTGATCGAAGGCATCGCGACCACCGGCATGAAGCGCTAACTCCAAAATGCGGAGTGCGGGTCATGCCGCGCTCCGCTCACCAGCGACGACCAGGATATTCTGCTGAAATGACGATCAAATTTGCCGCCATCGGCATCAATCACGCCCATATCTACGGCCAGGTGGATTGCCTGAAGCGCGCCGGTGCCAGCTTCATGGCCTTCCATGCTGTTGAGGACGACCTGGCAAAAACCTTTGGCGACAAATATCCCGAGGCCCGGCGCGTTGCCGATCCCCGCGAAATTCTCGAAGATGCCTCGATCCAGGTCGTCACCACTGCCGCCATTCCGGCCGATCGCGCCGATATTTGCCTTGCAGCCATGCGGGCCGGCAAGGACGTGTTGACCGACAAGCCCGGCATGACCACCTTCGCCCAGCTTGAAGAGATCAAGCGTGTACAGAAGGAAACCGGGCGCATCTTCTCGGTGCTCTATTCAGAGCATTTCGAGGTCCCGGCCGCCGTCGAGGCCGGCAATCTCATTGCCCAGGGCGCCATCGGCCAGGTGGTCAACACCGTCGGCCTGGGACCCCATTCACTGCGGCTCAACAATCGTCCGGATTGGTTCTTCACCCGCAATCGCTATGGCGGCATTCTGTGTGATATCGCCAGCCACCAGTTCGAGCAGTTCCTGTTCTTCTCCGGTGCCATGGACGGCGAAGTGGTTTCTGCCAATGTGCACAATCGTAACCATCCCAACCGTCCGGGCCTGCAGGATGTGGGCGATGCCCATGTGCGCACCGCTGGGACCACCGGCTATATCCGTGTCGACTGGTTCACCCCCGAGGGGCTGCCGACCTGGGGCGACGGGCGCCTGACCATTTTGGGTACAGAGGGCTATATCGAGCTGCGCAAATATGTCGATATCGCCGGCCGGACCGGCGACAACCACCTCTTCCTCGTCGACAAGAAGGGTGTCCAGCATATCGACTGCTCCAAGGTCGACATGCCCTTCGGCCGCCAGTTCCTCGACGACGTGCGTAACCGCACCGAAACGGCGATGCCGCAGGAACGCTGCTACAATGCCATGAAGATGGCACTGACCGCCCAGGCTATTGCCGAACAGGGCAGGGAGTAAGAACGATGAGCCGCATTTTGAACGTCGCCGTCGTCGGCTGCGGTATCGGCCGCTCCCATATCGTGGAAGGCTACCTGCCCAATGCCGACAGGTTCAAGGTTGTCGCGCTTTGCGACCTCAACCAGGAACGTCTGGATGAGGTTGGCGCAGAATTCGGTGTCGAGCGCCGCATCACCGATTTCGCCGATCTTCTGAGCATGGACGACATCGACATCATCGATGTCTGCACCCCGCCAGGCGCGCATCTCTCCATGGTGGTGGACAGCCTGCGCGCTGGCAAGAATGTGGTCTGCGAAAAGCCGCTGGTCGGGTCGCTCAAGGATGTGGACGCCGTCATTGCCGCCGAGAGGCAGGCCTCCGGAAAGCTGATGCCGGTGTTCCAGTACCGCTTCGGCGACGGTATCGAGCAGGCCAAGGCCATCATCGATGCCGGCATCGCCGGAAAGCCCTATGTCGGGACGGTCGAGACCTTCTGGCGCCGCGAGGCCCCCTATTATGCCGTGCCCTGGCGCGGCAAGTGGAAGACCGAATTGGGCGGCGTCCTGATGGGCCACGCCATCCATCCGCACGATATCTTCACCTATCTCATGGGCGATATCGCCCGTGTCTTTGGGCGCGTCGCCACAAGGGTCAATCCGATCGAGGTGGAAGACTGCATCTCGGCCTCCATCGAAATGCAGAGCGGCGCGCTGGCCAGCTTCACCGCCACGCTGGGTTCTGTCGACGAGATCACCCGCATCCGCCTGCAGTTCGAGCACGTGACCATCGAAAGTGATCACGCGCCCTATAATCCGGGCAATGCCCTATGGAAGATTCTGCCGCGCAATGACGAGGTCAAATCCAGGATCGACGCCCTGCTGGCCGATTGGCAGCACGTGCCCTCGCGCTTCCAGACCCAGATGGCGCGCTTCTACGACGCGCTGGTCCACGACGCCCCCTTGCCGGTCACCAGCCAGGATTCGCGCCGTGCCCTGGAATTGGTGACGGCCTTTTATCATTCTTCGTCCACGCACCAGGAAGTCGTGCTACCCCTTGGACCAGACCATCCGCTCTACGAGAGCTGGGTACCGGCAGCGTTCCGGTAAAGAGGAGATAACCATGGCGACCAGCATCGAACTCAACAAGCTCCAGAAGGCCTATGGCGATGTCGCTGTCATCCATGGCGTCGATCTCAGGATCGAGCCGGGTGAGTTCACCGTCTTCGTCGGCCCTTCGGGCTGCGGCAAGTCTACCCTGTTGCGGATGATCGCCGGTCTCGAGCCCATTAGCGGTGGCGATCTGCTGATCGATGGTCAGCGCATGAACGACGTGCCAGCGGCCAAGCGCGGCATCGCCATGGTGTTCCAATCCTATGCGCTCTATCCGCATATGAGCGTCCACCAGAACCTGGCTTTCAGCCTCGAAACCGCCAAGATGCCCAAGGCGGAGATCGAAAAACGGGTGCAGAAGGCCGCCGAGATCCTCAAGATCGAGCCCCTGCTCAAGCGTAAGCCCAAGCAGTTGTCCGGCGGCCAGCGCCAGCGCGTCGCCATCGGGCGCGCCATCGTGCGCGAACCGAAGATCTTCCTCTTCGACGAGCCGCTCTCCAATCTCGATGCCGAACTGCGCGTCGCCATGCGCGTGGAAATCGCCAAGCTGCACAATGATCTCGGCAACACCATGATCTATGTGACCCACGACCAGGTCGAGGCCATGACCATGGCCGACAAGATCGTGGTTCTGCGCAGCGGTATCATCGAGCAGGTGGGCGCTCCGCTCGACCTCTACAACAATCCGCGCAACCTGTTCGTCGCCGGCTTCATCGGCTCGCCCAAGATGAATTTTCTCACCGCCACGGTGGAGAACGGCGCCATCCGAACCGCGGGCACGCTGACATCTTTGGGCCGCGACGTGACCGGCGCCACCACGCTCGGCATTCGCCCCGAACACATCAGTCTGAACGAAGCCAGCGGCGTCAAATTCGCGGATCTGCGGGTGGATCTGGTTGAAAATCTAGGCGGCCAGACCGTTGTCTATGCAACCACCAGTGATGGACAGGCCATGACTGTGGTGCTCGAGGGCCAGCGCCCCGTCGAGATCGGTGCCACCCTTGCCGCCTATGTCGATCCGGCCAAGGCCCATGTGTTCGACGCTCAGGGCAACGCTATCCGCTAGGTGCTGCGCGCTATAGACCCGCGCAAGTGATCCAACGGCAGTGCCCATGCGGCGCTGCCGTTTTGCGTCGGGAACTGGCCAGTAGAGCGAAAAGCCTATGCCTGCGTCTTGGAGGGCGCTACGACATCAAGGCGGTTGTCGATGATCTCGCCCATCTGCGCGCACTCCACCGCGATTTCGCGAATGAAGTCGGCCAACATCGGTCGTTCGAGCGCTGCCAGATTGCGCACCACCATGGCAGTGTCGCGGTGCAGCGGTTCGAAATCGGTCGGCGCGATCTCGACCAGCCGCTCGGCCCTGACGTCGTTGGACACGGCGGAGTTGACGAAGAAGCCCAGACCTTCACCCTTGAGCGCCAGGCGTCGTGCGGGGCCGGTCGGCAATTCGACGCTGGTCTTGGCGAGACGCACTAGAGCCGCCGCAGTCTCCGGGTCGGCCTGCCACCAGCGCAGGGCGATGACGCGGGGCACCAGCGCCAGCACCTCCTCGATACTCGGTTTGGGCGGCAGCTTCGCCGCGATTTCGGCTGAAACCACCAGCGGCACGCGCTCGCGCATGATGACCAACGGCTCCAAATCGACCACAAGGGGATCGATATTGGGCCAGCACAATATGCCCATTTCCACTTCGCGCTCATGCAGCATGGCAGCGATCTGCGCCTGCCGGCCCTCGCGCACCACCACATCCACCGCTGGGTATTTCTCCTGAAAGCGGATGAGGCTTTCGGTGATCAGCGGCGAGACCAGCGTGCGCAGCGAAGCGATCGACACCCGGCCCCGTTCCACCCGACGCAGGGCCTCACGTCCCTCCTGCGCCGTACCGATGATGCGCCGCGCATAGGGCAGGAAGGTCATGCCCTGGTCGGTCAGCGTCACCAACCGTCCACGCACGAACAACTGGACGCCCAGCAATTGCTCCAGCGCCCTGATTCGCATCGAGGCGGTCGCCTGAGTGATGTTGAGATGCGCTGCAGCCTTGGTGAAGGACTGGTCGCGGACGATACGATCAAAGGTGCGGAGCTGGTCGAGGTCCATAGGAAAGGCTTATGCAAAGGTCGGCTATTGGCCAAGTTATCGCTTGGTCGATAGGACCTGTCGATACGTCAACTGACGCAAGCCTAGCCCTTATTGGCCAGTCGCGACTGTTCGGCGCGTTCGATTTTTTCGGCGCGCGCGCGGGCAGCGTCATCGGCAACGGCGTCGCCCATATGGGCGCGACCGCGTTGCCGGGCCAGGTCCATCTGCCGCTGCCGTTCGGCGGCGGCCTGATGCTTGTCGCTGTCATCGGCGCAATAGGCGCAGGAAACGCCCTCGACATAGTGCTGGTGCTGCCGGTCCGCCGCGGTCAGGGGATGACGGCAGGCACGGCAGAGCGTGGCCTGACCCAGTTCGAGGCCATGGCCGACCGAGACCCGCTCGTCGAAGACGAAGCATTCGCCCGAAAATCGGCTTTCCGTCTCCGGCACCACTTCGAGATATTTCAGAATGCCGCCCTTGAGGTGAAACACCTCTTCAAAGCCTTGGCTGAGCATGTAGGAGGAGGCCTTTTCGCAGCGGATGCCGCCGGTGCAGAACATGGCGACCTTCTTGTCGCGCTTGGGATCGAGGTTCTTGGCCACGAAGTCCTTGAACTCGACAAAGCTCTGCGTATTGGGGTCTAGCGCCCGCTGAAACGTGCCGATCCCGACCTCATAATCATTGCGCGTATCGACCAGGACAACGTCGTTGCGCTCGATCAGCGCATTCCAGTCCTCCGGCTCGACATAGGTGCCCACTTGGCGGTTGGGGTCGACCTGCGGCGCCCGCAAGGTCACGATCTCCGGCTTGAGCCGTACCTTCATGCGCAGGAAGGGGGCCGTATCGGCGTAGGAATACTTTACCTCTGCTCCGGCGAGCCGCGTACCGAAGGGGCCGGACACGAACAGAAAATCGGCGAGTGCCTCTATGGCCTGGGGCGAACCGGACACGGTGCCGTTGATCCCCTCGGGGGCCAGGATGAGCGTGCCTTTGATCTCCCTTGCGCAACAGAACGCGGCCAATGGCGCCTTGAGGCTTTCCACATCCGGCAAAGGTGCAAATTTATAGACCGCCATCACCTTGTATGGATGATCGGGCTGGGGCAGATTGGTCATCGAAGTTGAGCTGTGCGCTGTCATTTGCCTCGCTCATATCAAAGACCGCATCCGGCGTCACGGGCGGTCGGAACCAAGACATCGGGAGCTTCTCCATGACCTACCGGGCCGACACGGCACGCTATGACACCATGCAATATCGCCGTTCCGGTCATTCAGGGCTCAAGCTGCCGGTGATCAGCCTGGGATTGTGGCAGAATTTCGGGGGCACGCGCGACTATCCCTCTGCCATGGAAATTCTCGGCTATGCCTTCGATCAGGGCATTACCCATTTCGACCTCGCCAACAATTACGGTCCCCCGGCCGGCTCGGCCGAGGAGCTGTTTGGCACGGTCCTGGCGCGTGACTTCCGGCCCTATCGTGATGAAATGATCATCTCCACCAAAGCCGGCTACAATATGTGGCCCGGCCCCTATGGCGAATGGGGGAGCCGCAAATCCCTCCTCGCCAGCCTCGACCAGAGCCTCAAGCGGATGGGGCTCGACTATGTCGATATCTTCTATTCCCACCGCTTCGATCCCGATACGCCGCTTGAGGAAACCATGGGCGCTTTGGCCCATGCGGTGAAATCGGGCAAGGCGCTCTATGTCGGCATTTCCTCCTATCCGGAAAAGGAAACGCGCGAGGCCCACCGCATTCTCAAGCAGATGGGTGTGGCCACCACCATTCACCAGCCGTCCTATTCGATGATCAATCGCTGGATCGAGAACGACAAGACCATTGATGCCTGCGGCGAGCTGGGGATCGGGGTGATTGCGTTTTCGCCGCTGGCGCAGGGGGTGCTTTCGGGCAAGTACAATTCGGGCAATCTTGCCGGCACGCGTGGGGAAAACCCCAACGGCTCGCTGCGCGCCAGCCAGATCGAGCCGCGCGTGCTCGATGCTGTGAACAAGGTCGGCGAAATCGCCAGGGCGCGCGGGCAATCTATGGTGCAGCTGGCGCTGTCCTGGGTGCTGCGCCGCAAGGAAATGACCTCGGCGCTGATCGGGGTGCGCAATCTCGACCAGCTCAAGGACAATCTCGGCGTCCTCAACAGTCTCGATCTCTCTGCCGACGAGATCGCCGCCATCAATGAAGCGACCAAGGGCGGGCAACTGGATCAGCAACCGCGCCCACAACCCGCATCCCGTTAGGGTTTCGCCACAGGGCCAACTCGACCTGCGCCATTGCCGCATCGTAGCTGCCTAAAGGCCCTCGGGTCGAGCCCGAGGGCGGCATGGCGACGCGAGCCAGACCGTGCCAGGATCGGGGGTCACACCATCATCGATTGCAGCGCGCCCATGGCCGCCAGCGAGCCCATGGAATTGGCAAAGGTCACCGAATGCATGGCGGTGGCCAGATCGCCTGCCGCGAAAATGCCGGGGCGCGAGGTCGCCTGCATCTCGTTGACCGCGATCATCGTGCCGGTGGGCGTTTGCTTCATGTCGAGGCCCAGCTGGCTGTGCAGATCGGCCGCGGGGTGGCTGCGGGGATGGGCATAAAGCGCGCCCATAGCCAGGCTCTTGCCGTCATCCAGCGTGACGCGGCGCAGCATGCCGTTCTCGTGGTCGATCGACACCAGCCGGGCATTCTCGATGCGGACGCCGCGCGCTTTCAGTTTCTGCCGCTCGTCATCGGGGATGGCATGGCCATCGAGGATCAGCGTGAGGTCATCGGTCCAGTTCCGGTAGAGCGCCGGCATGTGCAGCGAAAAGGGGCCGGAATAGAGCAGACCCCAGCTTTGGCCGGCGACCTCATAGCCATGGCAGAAGGGGCAGTGAATGACGGTTCGCCCCCAGCATTCGGCAAAGCCCGGAATAGCCGGCATTTCGTCGACAATACCATAGCTGAGGATCAGCCGGCGCCCTTCGAGCTGCTCGCCCGTCGCGCTGGTGACGATGAAGCGGTCCGGCGCGCCGGAAACGCTCACGGCCCGCGCGGAAATCAGTGCGACGGTGGGATAGGCGGCCACCTGCGCGCGGGCCCTTGCAAGCAGTTCACCGGGCGGCGTGCCATCGGCGCCAAGGATGTTATGCGCCGCCTCGGCATAGCGATTGCGGTTAAGCCCGGTGTCGAGCACACTGACCCGACGGCGGGCGCGGCCCAGCTGCATGGCGGCGGTGAGGCCGGCAAAGCTGCCGCCAATGATGATGACGTCCTGCATGGTTTTGGTCCTTTTGAGGGCGAGCGAAGGCGCCCGGCGCCCAGGGGCAAATCCGGCGTGTTCGTTTCGCAGTGGAGAATGGTTCAGCCCAGGCGCGGAAACCCCGCGCCCATGGCGTCCTTGGCGATGTCGGCGAGGCGGATGCGCGTCAGCCTTGCGGCCAGCAAAGCCTCGGCGTCATCGAGAAATTCGCTCATCACCCGGTCTACCGACCGCACGATGGCGCATGCTTTGTCGCCGGGATCGCTTTCGGTGCGCAGCAAGAGGCGCTCATCCATGGCTGCATAGACCTGGTGGAGGGTGATCTCCTCTGCCGGCCGGGCCAGCGCCCAGCCGCCATTGGGTCCCTTGCTAGCCACGACCAGGCCCGCCTCGCGCAATTCGCCCAGCGCCCGCCGCACCACCACGGCATTGGTCATGAGGCAGCTGGCCAGCGCCTGCGAGGTCAGCACCTTGTCGGGCTGGGCATGGAGATGCACCAGCGCGTGCAAGGCCAGGGATAGTCGGCTCGATTTTTTCATGTAACTATTATTGTTACATATAGAGGCCTCAGTCAAGCCGCATTCCGCAGGTCACCTGGAGCGGCTAAGCTGGTCGGCAGGTCTGGGAGGATAAGCATGCGTCGCTTTGCCATGGTTTTGGGCTTCGGACTCTTGGGGCTGGCGCCGGCCCTCGCCTTCGATGCCGATATAGAGGCGGTGATCGACCACATGAAGACCGGCAAGGCCATTCCGATCGCCGATGTCGGCACGCTGATGAGCGGGGCCGAGCGATGGTGCTACAATCAGGACGGCAGCAATTGCATGTGGTCCGATATCTACATCAAGGTCGATGCCAAGGGGGCCGTGTTCGAGCTGGAGCATGCCTGGGACGATGTCCATGACGTGCAGTTTGTCGACCGCGGCGAATTTCGCGACGGCCGTTTCATCTGCGAGACCGGCGGCGACTGGCTGCCGACGCTGCGCGCCACGAGGCGCAGCGACGGCATGCCTTTGGGCGGGCGGGAGCTGGCAGCGCTCAAGGATGAGGTCGGCGCCTATATGACGCGCGATGCCAATAATTGCTTCGACTACCTGTTCGAGGGCGCCGACCCCGCCGCCGACACCGTATCGCTGCTGCAGCGCCAATATACCGATGGCGTCTATCAGGACGGCGCCGATGCCAAGGTGACGCTGCATTTCGACGCCGAGACGGCGCGGGGACTATCGTTCTACTGAGGAAAGAGGAAAGGCGGCCCCTGCAAGAGGCCGCCTTCCTGACGCGTCTTAGCCGATGCGGCCGTCGACGATGTTGTCCGACAGCGGCGCCGGGCGTTCGACCGGGGTAGTGATCGCGACTGTGCGGCCGTCGCGCGCTGCGGTCTCAAAGGCTTCCATGACCTCGAGCACATGCAGCGCCAGGTCGCCATTGGCGCGATGCGGGCGGTTTTCGAGAATGCCCAGCGCCATGTCGGCGACGCCCAGCGAGCGGTAATTGCCCTCGGCATAGGGCTGCTCGACCTTGACCGGCGTCCATTGTTCGTTGTGGCCACGCTTGCGCAATTCGAGCTCACCGCCGAACAGGTTGGGATCGGGGACCAACAGGCTCTGCTCGGTGCCATAGATCTCGAGCGGCACATGCTTGTGGGCCGCCACGTCGAAGCTCATGGCGATCTGCACGATGGCGCCATTGGCAAAGCCCAGCGAGCCGGTGACATGGGTGTCGATCTTGACCGGCATGATCTGGCCCTTCTTGGGCTCGGACAACACCGGCCGCTCCTGGCGCAGCCGCGAGGACATGGCCGAGACGCGCGCCACCGGACCGAGGAGATTGACCAGGTTGGTGATGTAATAGGGCCCCATATCCAGCATCGGACCGCCGCCCAGGTCATAGTAGAAGGCCGGGTCGGGATGCCAGCTTTCATGGCCTGGGCACTGCATATAGGCGGTGCCGCCAATGAGCTGGCCCAGTGCGCCGCTATCCAACACGGCACGGGCCTGCTGGTGCGCGCCGCCAAGGAAGGTGTCCGGCGCCGACCCGATGCGCAACCCCGCCGCATTGGCAGCCTCGAGCAGCGTCTTGCCCTCGGCAAAGGTGATGCCCAAAGGCTTTTCCGAATAGACATGCTTGCCGGCGGCGAGGCATTTGAGACCGACCTCGACATGGGCGCGCGGAATGGTGAGGTTGACCACGAGATCGATCTCAGGGTCGGCCAGCATCTCCTCGACGCTCATGGATTTAAGACCGAATTCGGCGGCGCGCGCCGTGGCGGCTTCGGCCCGCATGTCGGCCAGCGCCTTGATGTCGAGCACCGGAAAGCCTGGCAAGCCGTCCTTGCCCAGAATGGCCTTCAGATAGGCCGACGAAATATTGCCGGTACCGATGAAACCGATACCGAGGCGCTTGGCAGACATGCGCGTCTTCCTCCCAGATGTACGTGCCTCAGACTAGCGCCCCAATGGCGGAGGCGGAAGGGGTTTTGGGAGGGAATCGCGGATGAACAGCTTGTCTGGCTGGTGCCCTGCTAAGGCTGGCCGATTTGTGCCTTTAGCCAGTCGGCATCCGGCTCGATCGGGGTGATGACGTCGATCAGCACGCCATTGGGATCGGCCACGATCACATGCCGCTGGCCGAACACCTCGTCGCGCAGCGGCTGGGCGATCGCAACGCCAGCGTGTTCCAGCCGTTTGGCTTCTGCGGCTGCGTCGTCGACATAAAAGCTGAGGATGACGCCGGCGCTCGGCACACGACCATGCTCGGGAATGGAATCGTGCCGGTAGTCGATGACGGCAAGTTCGAACAGACCGGCGCTATCTCCCTTGAGATGCACATACCAGTCGCTTTCAAACACGGGGGTAAAGCCGAAGGCATCGCGATAGAACTGCGCCGTGCGTGCCACATCGGCGACCTGCAACAGGGGAAACAGGCTGTTGAATTTCATGATCGGCCTCCTTGCCGGAACTGTCATTTAGATACAGACTGCATGTATCTAAGATAAGTAACATACAGGCTGCATGTATGCAACTCGAACGGCGAACACAGGATGAGCGGCGAGAGGCGACGCGCACGGCTCTGCTCGATGCGGCAAGATCGCTCTTCGCCAAAAAAGGCTATGCCGGCACCAGCACCCCCGAGATCGCCGCGGCGGCGGGCGTGACGCGCGGCGCGCTCTACCATCACTTCCCCGACAAGCTCGCTCTCTTTGCGGCCGTGGTGGTAGAGGAGCACCGCGCCGTGGCCGATGCCATTGGCGCTGCCGGCGACGGAGATGCGGCCCCACCAGACATGATCGAGGCGCTTGTTGCGGGGGGCGAGGCCTTCATGCTGGCCATGCAGGATGAAGGCCGAAGGCGCATCATGCTGGTCGATGCGCCTGCGGTTTTGGGCCGCGAGGCGGTGGACGGCATCAATGCCGAATATGGCCTGCGCACCCTGATCGATGGCGTGCAATGCGCCATCGATCAGGGTGCCATGGCACCGGTGCCCGTCTGGCCCATGGCGCATTTGCTCAACGCCGTCTTCGACCGCGCCGCTCTTGCGTCGGCGGATGAGGTGGCTGCCTTTCGGGATGCAATCGACGCCCTGCTGCGCGGTTTGGGCCAGACGTCCCCTCGCCGCTGAGACGAGAGGATTGTGTGTCGGTTTTAGTCGCCAGCGCGTTCCAGGTGCTCGATCCGCGCTGCCAGTTCCTGCACCGCCTTGACCAGGGGTGCGATGAACTGGGTGTAGCGCAGCGCCTGGCTGCTCAAGGGATCGTCGGGATCGGCGAGCACATGGCCGGCGAAATCGCCGATATCCAGGGCGGAGATGGTTTCGGCGACATCCTGGGCGATGAAGCCGTAATGGGTGCGCCGTCCGGGCTGCGCTTCGCCGTTTTCGAGGCTCCCTTCGCGCCAGCGATAGCTGACAGGATTGAGCTTTTGCACGAAGTCGAGCCCAAGCGTGCTGGGGACGATGTCGGTTTTGAGGCGCAGGTCGGAGGTTTCGATGGTGCCGGTCGCCGACCAGATGGCCGACCAGCGGGCTCCGCTCGCACCAAGGCTGGCGCTGTTGTCGCTTGATGGGCGCAGCCCACTGGCCAGCGTCACCGCGCCAGTCGTGGCGTTGACGGCGACAGCGTTCACCCAGGAGACGCCATCGGCGCTGACCTTGATGCGCCAGTCATTGTCGCCCATCAGCCCCATTTCGGCCTGGCCGGTCCAGTTAGACTGGAACAGCAGGCTCGCCGTATCCCCGCTGGTGGCTTTGTTGATCTTGAGCTGATGGCCGGCACCGTCATGGGTGAGCAGCACTGCTTCGGCGGCCACGGCCAGTCGGTTGACCGAATCGGCACTGGTGTTGACGCCCAGTTGCGGCAGGCCCGCCCCGATTGCCGCCACCGCGATCCAGGCGCTGCCGGAATAGAGCTTGAGACTACCTGCCTGGCGGTCGAAGACCTGCCACCCCGCCTCTGGCATGAGGAAGCACCAGGTCCCTGCCTGCCAGACGGCAATGGTGTTTTCTTCTCCAGCCCAGGCGCCGGTTGCGCCAATCGGTACGATCCAGGCCGAACCGGCATCGGGCGTTGCCGGCGGGGTCGCGACATTTGCCGCCTCCACAACAGGCTGCACCAGCACGTCGAGCATCTGCAGCGCCTCGTTGTGCGTAATGTGCTTGAGCGCCTGTCCGGCAGCGATGAAAGGCATGTTCAGTCGATCAGTTTGCATCATGCGAAGCTCCAAAAAATGGCCCCGTCAGTTTGCGCCCGCTTTCAGCGGCGGGGATAAGCGGGATAAGTCAAGCGCGCCAGCGTCGTCCTGCCCCTTGCCGGAGCGGCCCAGTCGGCGCTAGGCAGGCTGCGCAGAATCTTGTCTGCCTTGCCCGGAGCTCCCCATGTCCCGCACTGACGCCATTCTGAAGCGCCTGTCCGGTCTGCATCCCAAGCTGATCGATCTCAGCCTCGAACGTATTCTGCGCCTGCTCGAGGACATGGGCAATCCGCAACAGCGCCTGCCGCCGGTGATCCATGTCGCCGGCACCAATGCCAAGGGCTCGACCATCGCCTATCTCCGCGCCTTTCTCGAAGCGGCGGGACAGCGCGTCCATGTCTATAATTCGCCGCATCTGGTGCGTTTCAACGAGCGCATTCGCCTCGCCGGCACTCTGGTCGGCACCCGCCAGCTCAATGCCGCTCTCGAAGAGGTCGAGCATCTCAATGCCGGCCGCTCCATTACCTTTTTCGAGGTGACGACCGCCACGGCCTTCAAGCTTTTTGCTGAGACACCGGCCGACTTCCTGCTGCTCGAAACCGGCATGGGCGGAACCTATGACACCACCAATGTCGTCGACCAGCCCCTGGGCACCATCATCACCCCGGTCGATCTCGACCACCAGGCATTTTTAGGCAATAGCATCGCCGAGATCGCTGTCAGCAAAGCCGGCATTCTCAAGCGCGGCGCCAAGGCCGTCATTGGCCTACAGCAGCCCGAAGGGCGTGCCGTGCTGGAGCGGGCCGCCCATCGCCTCGGGATCAGGCCGCTCTGGCAGGGTGAGGATTTCCATGGCCAGGTCCAGGATGGGCGGATGGTCTTCCAGGGCGAGGATGGTCTGCTCGACCTGCCGCCACCTGCGCTCCTGGGCCCGCACCAGTTCGACAACGCCGCCCTGGCCATCGCTGCCACCCGCCATTTTGGTCTGCCCGTCGATGCCGCTGCTATCGCCATTGGCCTCCGGCAGGTGACCTGGCCGGCGCGTATGATGCCGCTGCGGAGCGGAAAATTGCGCGCGCTGCTGCCGGCCGATCACGAACTCTGGCTCGATGGCGGCCACAACGCCCATGGTGCGGCGGCGCTCGCCCGGTCCATCGCCGCCCTGCAGGACGCGCGGCCGCAAAAGCTGATCATGATCATGGGCATGATCAATAACCGCGATCCGGTGGCCTTTCTCGAGCCGTTCCGCAGCTTTGCGCCCGAAATCATGACGCTGACCATTCCAGGTGAGGCAAACGCCCACAAGGCGGCCGCCATGGCCGGCCTGTTGACCGAGGCGGGATTTACCGCGCACCCCAAGCGGTCGATCGCCAGCGCCTTGTCGGAGGCCGCACAGGTGCCCGATGCCCGAGTGCTGATCTGTGGTTCGCTCTACCTGGCTGGAGATGTCCTCGCAAAAAATGGGACGCCGCCGGACTGACCGCTTAGGCAAGGCCCCTGGTCTTGCTCCGCAACTGTCCCGACATGACGAAGGTCAGCACCAGGATCGGGATCAGCGCGGCAAAGGCAAAGCGCACGCCAAAGCCCTGCACCAGCGCGCCGATCAGCGCCGGAGCGCCCAGATTGACCAGCTGGAACACCAGGGTCGTCGCGGCCACGTTCTGCGAAGCCGGCCGATCGCCCAGCCGCGCTGCGGAAGACAGCATCAGCGGATAAAGGACGCAGATGCCCAGGCCCACCAGCGCGAAGCCGACAAGGCCCGCCCAGGCATTGGGTGCGAGGGTGACCAGCAGCAGGCCGGCAATGGCAATGGCCGAAAGGATGCGTGCCACCGGCACCGGGCTGAACCGATCGAGCACGCTGTCCGCCCGCAACCGCCCGGCGGCCATGGCGGCGACGAGAACAGGCAGTGCCAGCGACTGCAGCCAGGGCGCGACGTCAAAGCTGTCGCGCAGATAGATGATGGCCCAGGCCCGCGCCGCGCCTTCCGTCAGCCCCGCACCAAGGCCGAAGGCCACGAGGCCCAGCGTGGCCAGCGTAGGCAATGAGAGCCGCCTGACCTTGGCGTCACCACTATACAGCCGCGGTGGCGCGCTTCGCATCGGCACGACCACGATCAGCAGCAGTATCAGCAGAACCGGCGCCATGAGGCCAAGATGCCAGGCGGGGGAAAGGCCCATGCCGCGCATGCCGACCCCGATGAGTGCGGTGACGAGAAAGCCGATGCTCCACACGCCGTGGCAGGTGTTCATGATCCGGCCGCCGCCTGCGGCCTCCACCCTGTCGGCCTCGACATTGATCGCGATATTGGTGAGCGAAAACCCCACCCCGTTCAATGCCAGCAACACAAACAGTGCCACCGGATGCAAGAGAATGCCGGCCAGCGCGGAAGTAACGATCACCACCGGCAGGAAGAGAAGGATGACCTTGCGCGGGCCAATGCGCTCGATGATAGCGCTGGAAAACAGGAACATCGGCAAACCGCCCAGCGGTTGTCCCATGAGGACAAGGCCCAACTGCGCCGCTGAGAGGCCGTTGAGCACCTGCAGGTCGGGAATACGGGTCTGCACACCGCCGACGGCCAGAGCGTGGATGAAGAACAGCGCAATGATGCGCCACTGGGCGGTGAGCATGGGTTCTGGATAGTCTCGATTGGTCGGGCGCCGCCAAGGGAAGAGCGGCTAGAATTCAGCGAGGCCCTGGGTCCATCAGGATGTGAATGCGGTCGGCTCCCAGGCGCGCCAGTTTCAGCATCAGCGCCTTGCGCCGCGCCCCGGGCAAGGGCGTGTCGGGACTATCGCGCAAGATGGCGCCGTCATGTCCATCGGCCACGATCAGCCCTTCGCTTTCGGGGAAAATCCCGGCTTCGAGTTCCGGCGGCTTGGCGAAGAAGAACTTGTCGGAGAATTCGCGATATTCCGGCCATTTGCGGTCGACCTGAAAGTCGATGAGGCTCGACTTGATCTCGACGATCCAGATTTCTCCCCTGGGACCGACCGCCAGCACGTCGGCGCGCCGGCCATTGGCCAGCGGCACTTCGGCATAGCAGGCCATGTCATGCCGCTCACGCAGCATCCGCATCACCCCGCGTTGCACGCGCAGCGCAGTTGCCGACTGCCTGAGGTCGACAATGGGCGGCAGCGCGTCAGCCATTGGGTCCCAGTGGTTCGGGCGGCAGGCCATGCGGCGTCGCGGTGTTGCGCGTGCCGAGAGCGAAGCTGGCGGCCCAAAGTCCGGCCAGCAGCAGCGGCAGGCAGATGAGATAGGACGCGCGGATATTGACGAATTCTGCCACGAAGCCTAGGAGCGGCGGCGCGAGAAAGAACACCACGAAGCTCACCTGCCCCAGCGCCGCGACATTGACCGCCGCCGGGCGATCGGTGCGCTGGGCCGCGGCCGAAACGGCGAGCGGATAGACCGCCGAACACCCAATGCCCATCAGCGAAAAGCCGAGCAATGCCAATTCGGGCGTCGGCGCCGTGCCCACGAGGAGCGCGCCGACACTGGCAAGGCTGAGCAGCACCATGGCCACATTGCGCGGCCCAAAGCGGGCGACGATGGGATCGGCAGAGAGGCGCATGGCGGCCATGAAGAAAGCGAAAAGTGTCAGCCCCATCCCGCCCACGAATGGCTCCACCGCAAAGACATTGCGCATATAGATGGCCGACCAGTCGATACCTGCACCCTCGACCAGGAAGGCGGCAAAGCCGATCAGGCAGAGCGGCAGCAGCCCCAGATTGGGGAAGGCGAAGCGGTGACCATCGGCCTCCGACTGGCTGCGCGCGGTGCGGGGGGCATCGGTCGCCCCATAGATGAGGTAGCCGCCTACCAGCACCACGATCGCCGCAACAATGCCCATATGCAGGGCCGGCGTCAGTCCCGATTGGCGGATCATGGCGCCGAAGAGGGCGGTGATGAAGAAACCGACGCTCCAAAAGCCATGGGCGCGGTTCATGAAGCGCTTGCCGGTCTGTGTCTCGAGCCGGTCGATCTCGACATTGAGATTGATTTCGAGTGCGCCCGAAAGCAGCCCGACCACGAACAACACGCCGAACATGGCCGGCGCACTGGGCAGCCAGGGAATGGTGGCAAAGAGCACTGCCGGTCCCAGCGTGGTGATGAAGGCGGTGGTGCGGAAGCCCAGCTTCTCGATGATCGGCGCGCCCAGGGTCAGCGAGATCAGCGAGCCAATGGCCATGCCGATCATGGTGAGACCCAACTGGCCCTCGGATACGCCAAGATGGGTCTGGATATCGGGCAGGCGCGCCATCAGCGCGCCGGTGGTTACGGCGAAGAGGAAGAAGCAGGCATAGATGCGATGCTGTGCAGCGATCATGGCGTAACGGTCCTGGTAACGGGGCGCGGCGCCAATGCCTGGGCCGTGGCAAGGCCGAGAATGACCAGTGGCAAGCCAACACCGAATGTCCATTGGATGCCGTAATGCTCGGCGATGAAGCCCAGCAGCGGCGGTCCCAGCAGGAAAGCGGTGAAGGAGAATTGCGCCAGGGCAGCGACATTGATGGCAGCGGGGCGATCGGTCTGCTGCGCTGCCGCCGACATGGCGAGCGGGAAGAGCGCGCTTGAGCCGATGCCGATCATGGCAAAGCCGAGATAGGCGGCCCACACCGATGGCGCGAAAAAGACGATCACGACGCCGATGCCCAAAATGGTCAGCAGCACCCTGGCGACAGTGACCGGGCTATACCGCTCGACGAAACCATCGGCGAAGAAACGGGCAAAAGCCTGCGATCCCGCTACCACGGCCACCGCAAAGCCGGCCCAGAACGGTTCGACCGCAAAGATGTTGCGCATATAGATCGCCGACCAATCGATCCCCGCGCCTTCCATCAGCATGGCCGAAAGACAGACGCCAACCAGCATCATGATGGCGAGGGTCGGCTTGGCGAGACGCGGCGTTTCCTCGGTGCTGCTGCCGCCACGGGGCGGCGCGGCCTCGAAACGGCCAAGCAGCAACAAGGTGATCACCAGAATTACCGGCACCATGATCATCAGGTGCAGCTGGGGCGACAGGCCGGTCTGGGCAAGGAACGACCCCACCATGCCTGCCGCGAAGAAACCCAGGCTCCAGAAGGCGTGAGCGCGGCTCATGATGCGGCGGCCGATGGCGTGTTCGACCCTGTCCGCCTCGATATTGATGATGATCTCGATGGCCCCGATGGTCAGACCCACAGGCACGAGCAGCAGGAACAGCATGAGTGGGCCATTGGCCCACATGGCAATGGCGTAGAGCAGCGACAGGAGCGGCACGGCGCAAAGCAATACGCGGCGATAACCGACGGCCTCGATGAGACGCCCGGCAAAGGTCAGCGAAATCAGCGTGCCCACGGCAGAACCGATCAGTGCAAGCCCCAATTGCCCCTCGGCGACGCCCATGGCGCTCTGAATATCGGGAAGGCGCGGGAACATGCTGCCCATGCAAAACGAATATACAAAAAACGCCCCGAAGACTTTGATCTGGGGCGGCAGGTCAATGCCGAATCGCATGATGGGAAATGCTCGAAAAATCAGTACGCTTTAGCGTAGTGGATTCCGCCGTCACTGCAATGGCCCGCCAAGACCATCGAAACGGTTTATTGCAACGATTGCATTCCGGTCACACGCGCGCGTGAACGAAAAGGTTTACCTGCCTGTGTGCTTGCCGATCCAGGCGCGTAGCGCGTCGATCAGGCGGCCTGTTGTCATGGATGTGGTCAACAGGGCCTCGGCCTCGCGCAGAGTGGGCATGGCGAGGCCCGCGCCGACGCGGCCCACCGTCAGTGCGCCCAAGGTGGCGCCCAGTTGGCAGGCTTCGTCCTCGGCCAATCCAGCGAGCCGTGCGGCGATAATTCCGGCCGCCATGGCGTCGCCCGCGCCGGTGGTGTCCACCACTGTCACGGCGAGGCCCGGTATGGATGTGGCTGCAGCCGCGGTGACGAGGAGGCAGCCTGCGGCGCCGCGTTTCACCACCACGGCACGTATGCCGAGAGCGACGATATTGTTTGCTGTGGCAAAACCCATCTGATCGATATCGGCTTCGCCCAAGAGTACGGTGTCGAGCATCGGCGCAAACCGGCGTACCTGCTGGGCGATCTCGGCGGCAACCCCGGCGGGAATATCGAGCGAGACCGGAATGCCGGCCGCATATGCGAGGCTGGCGAGCTTGAAGGCGGCGTCGCGTTGCGGCGATTGCAGCAGCGAATAGCCCGACAGGTGCACCATGCCGGCGCCCTCGAGTACGTCCGGCTCGATCTGCCCGGGCGCGAGGCGCGCATTGGCGCCACGATAGGCGAACATGGTGCGTTCGCCGCTGGCGCTGACCACCACGATATTGGTCTGGGTCGGTTCGGCCGGATCGCGGGAGATCCAGTTGGTATCGACCCCGGCGCCTGCCATGTCGGCAAGCGCCGTGTCGCCGACCGCATCGCTGCCGACGCGGCCGATCATGCGGGCGGCCATGCCCATGCGGGCCAGCCCAATCGCCGTATTGGTGGCCGAACCGCCCAATTGCTGTACCTGGCTGTTGGCAATCGCCTCGCCGCCCTCTGGAGGATAGGCGGGGATCGCAAGCAGCAGGTCGACATTGATGTCGCCCAGAAGCACAGCAATGGGCACTGGCCGCTCCTAGAGGTCGATATGCATCTGCTCGATGGCCTGGTCGACATCGGCGATGATGTCGTCGATATGCTCGATGCCCACCGAGAAGCGGACGAGGCCGTCGACCACGCCCATGGCTTCACGTTCCTGGCTCGGAATGTCAAGGAAGGCCATGGTGGCGGGCACCTGGGTGGTGGTGCGCAACCCGCCCAGGCTGGCCGCGAACGAGCAGAGCTGCAGGCGCTTGAGCAGGCGCACGCCCGAGGCTTCGTCGGCAACGCGGAAGCTCAGCATGGCACCGCCATCCTTGAGCTGTTCCTTGGCCGATTCATAGTTGGGGTGCGATTCGAGGCCGGGGTAGAAGACGCGCTTGACCTTGGGGTGCTTCTCCAGATGCAGCGCCAGCGCGCGGGCATTGGCGCACTGCTTTTCAAGGCGCAGCGCCAGGGTCTGGGCGCCGCGCAGCAGCAGCCAGGCATTGAAGGGGGAAAGCGGCGCGCCCAGCTTGTTGAGCGTGTTCCAGCGCACATCTTCTACCCAGTCGGCCGGCAGGATGTCGGATTTGAGCGTAATGACACCACCGACAGCGTCGTTATGGCCGCCGATGAACTTGGTGGCGCTTTCCACCACCACGTCGACGCCGAAATCATGCGGACGGCAGACGGCGGGGGAGGCGAAGGTATTGTCGCAAATGACGACGATGCCGCGGGAATGGGCCAGTTCCACCAGCGCGCGCAGCGGCGGCACCTTCATGGTGGGGTTGGCGATGGCCTCGACATAGAGCACCTTGGTCTTGTCGGTGAAGGCGGCTTCCACCGCCTTGACGTCGGTGCAGTCGACCAGGCTTACCTTGAGCCCGAAATCCTGGGCACGATGGTCGAAGAATTCATGCGTGCTTGAATAGGTGGTGAGATCGGCCACCACATGATCACCGGCCTTGAGAATGCCGAACAGCGCATGGGAAATGGCGGCCATGCCCGATGCGGTGGCGAGGCAGGCCGTGCCGCCGGTCAGCTTGGCGATGTGCTCTTCGAGCTTGTATTCGGTGGGATTGCCGCAGCGCGAATAGATGTTCACTTCCTTGCGCGCGCCATCCACGATCTGGTCGTAGATATCGCCGGCATACTGGAAATTGGCCGACATGTAGATCGGGTAGCTGATCGACTGGGAGTGTTCCTCGGGATCGTAGAACACGGCCTGGCTGGCGAAATTGAGATCCTTGGACATCGAAGTACTCCGGTTATTCCTTGACGGCGCCGCCCAGTAGCGCAGCGGTGACCTGACGTTCGAAGATGACGAACAGCACCAACGGCGCGATGGCGGCAATGAGAATGGCGGCCAGCATCACCGGATAATTGGTGATGTGTTCGCCCACGAAATCGGTCAGGCCCACCGGCAGCGTCTTGCGCGCCGGATTGTTGATGAAGACCATGGGGAAGAGGAAGTCGTTCCACACCCAGATCATGTTGACGATGCCGGCGGTAAACATGGCGGGGCGCGCGATCGGCATGGCGATGCGCCAGAAAATGCGCCATTCGCCGGCGCCGTCGACACGGGCAGCATCGAAAAGTTCGCGCGGCAGGGTGGCGAAGAAGGCGCGCATAATGAAGATGGTCACCGGCACGTTGAAGGCCACGGTGGGCAGAATGACGCCGAGATGGGTATCGAGGAGGCCCGCCGTGCGCAGCATCACCACCAGCGGCACCAGGGCCACATAGGCGGGAATGGCCATGGCGGCGGTCATGCCCAGCTCCACCCCGGCCATCCAGCGCGGCCGATAGACGGCGAGCGCATAGCCGGCCAAAGTGGCCGCCGCCACAGTGAGAAGCGTAGAGCCCGCCATGATCCAGAGCGAGTTCATCGTATAGGTGCCGAGCGCGCCATTGCTCCAGGCCGAGACATAGGCGTCGAACGACCAATCCTGCGGCAGTGCCCAGACCGAGCGCATGAATTCACGATTGGTCTTGAAGGTGCTGTAGATCATCCAGACGAAGGGGAAGATCACGATCACCACATGCAGCGCCAGCACGGCCAGCACGACGATCGTGGTGGGAGTGATCCGGGCATTGATCTTCATGCTCAGTCCTCCCCACCGCTAGTGGCGCGGCGCAGGTAGCGGAAGATGATCCAGGCGGCGAGTGCCGTCAGCACCATCTGGGCAAAGCCAATGGTTGCGGCATAGCCCATCTCGAAGCTCGAAAAGCCGACCTTGTAGAGATAGGTCGAGACCACCTCGCTGGCCTGGTTGGGGCCGCCATTGGTAAGCACGAAAACCAGCGAAAAGGTCTTGAGCGAGCCGATAATGGCCAAGAGCACATTGGCCCGTACCGCGTCCCAGACCATGGGAATGGTGATGCGGAAGAATTTGGTGAAATGGTTGGCGCCGTCGAGATCAGCGGCCTCGTAAAGCGATTCTGGCACGCTGCGCACCGCGGCGGTGAACAGCAGCACATAGAGGCCGAGATAGGTGAAGCTCATCACCACGATAACGGCGAGGAAGGCGGTGTCGGACTCGCCCAGCCAGCCCCGTTGCAGATCGCCCAGTCCGATCGCCTTGAGGGCGCCGTTCACCAGCCCGAAATAGGGATTGTAGAGAAAGCGCCAGAGCAGGCCGATGCAGATCTCGCTGACCATCACTGGCACGAGATAGCAGAACAGGAAGAAGCGGCTGACAAAGGGAACGACGCGCACCAGGCAATAGGCGATGGCGAGGCCGACAAAGACCTGCAGCACCAATGCGGTGCCCGCGACCACGATATTGCGGCCCAGCGACAGCCAGAACGTTGCGTCAGTAGCCAGCCGGGCAAAGTTGCCGAGGCCGACAAAGATCGGGGTGGAGACGCCGTTCCACTGGTGGAAGGACAGCCAGCCGGAATAGACGATCGGATAAACGACGAAAGTAGCGACCAGGATAATGGCCGGCGCCAGGAACAGCAGCGCAGGAACGGTAAAATCCTGGGATGGGGCGTGTTTGTTCATCGTCGTCTCCGGTCCGGTGCGGCCGAAGCCGCACCGGAAGCACCTGGCAACTCTTAGTTTGCCTTGAGTGCGGCCTCGAGCTGCTGGGCGGCATCGGCTGGGGCAACCGAACCTTCCAGGACGCCCTGAAGGACTTGATAATAGGTATTAGTCGCGGCCGGAGGCATGGCGGTGTCATAGAACGGGTCGAGATGGCCCGCAGCCGACATCAGGTCATTGGCAATGCCGTAAAGCACCGGGCCAGCATCCTGTTCGGTGGTCGCGCCCTTGACCGTCACCATGGTCTTGCGCAGCTCCACATACTTTTTCATCACCGCTTCGGAGGTGAGGAACTTGACCAGCGTCACCGCATCGGCCTTGTTCTCGGTCTTGTCCGAGATGCCGAAGGCAGCGGCCACGCCGGCCAGCACGTCGGTCTGGTCGCCATTGCCGCCGGCAACCGACGGGAAGGCGAAGTAGCCGAGATCGAAGCCTTCGGGCGCATCAGCCGAAGCGCCGATCTGCCAGGTGCCGTTGAGCAGCATGGCGGCCTGACCATTGAGGAAGAGCATATTGGCTTCCTGGTCGCTGAGGCCGTTGAAGCCGATGGGGAAATAGTCCTTGGCGGCGAGGTCGGCGACGTTCTGGAAAGCAGTGGTGCCTTCTTCGCCCAGCGTCGCGTCGGCGTCGCCATTGACGAAGGCAGAGACCACGCCCGAGCCCTTGAGCCGCATTTCCATATACTGGAACCAGAAGGTTGCCGGCCAAGAATCCTTGTTGCCCAGCGAGAAGGGGATGACGCCGGCGGCCTTGGTTTCCTCGGCCAGAGCGGTCAGTTCTTCCCAGGTGGTTGGAGGGGTCCAGCCCATTTCGGCAAACAGCGCCTTATCGTACCAGAAGACCACCGAGTCCACGTCGACCGGCACGGCATAGGTATGGCCGTCAATGGTGGTCTGGGCCAGGGCGCTTTCGAGGAAGCTGTCGCCCCAGCCATCCTTGGCCAGATCTTCGTCCAGCGCATACATCTGCCCGCCATCGACGAAGGCACCCAGGAACCCGCCCGGCAGGGTGTAGAACACGTCGGGCGGATTGCCCGAGGCCATGGCGGTGTTCAGCTTGGTCTTGTAGGAGGACTGCTCGGAGGCCACCACGTCCAGCGTGATATCGGGATGGGCCTTGGCGAATTCATCGAGTGCGAAATTGATGAAATCGACCTTATCCTGCTGGCCTGCATAGGCATGCCAGAACGTCAATTCACCCGCCTGGGCCGGAAGCGCCAAGGCCAGGGCAAGCAGGCTCGCGCCGTACAACGACTTCAATGTCATCTGTGGTTCCTCCTAGACCGCCACCATTGCTGGTCCGTTATGAAGTGGTGCCACAACGAATGTGACCTGTCTATAGTGACACCACATCAGGCCCATGCTACGGCTTTGCTGTCGAGGGGGAGTGGAGGCTCAACATGGCGCAACCGGCACAGGCCAGGGTATTGTCCGCCACCAGCCAGCTACGCAGCGTGTTGCCCACCCTGTCGGATTCCGAGCGGCGCGTGGCGTTGTGGATCCTCGAGCATCCCCAAGATGTGATGCGTCAGTCTATGTCTGCGGTAGCGCAACTGGTGGAGGTCAGCGACACCACCGTGCTGCGCATGTGCCGGGCCGCGGGTTTTGAAGGCTATACCGATCTCAAGCTGGCTTTGGCGCGCGAACCCTTCGTGCCAACGCCTGTATCGGGCGACGCGCCGCCTGCCGATGGGCTGCAACTGGCCCAGACCGTGTTTCGCGCCATTGGCCGTGCGCTCGATGACACGCTTGCCGTGCTCGACGAAAGCACGTTGACACGTGCCATCGACCAGATTGCCGCGGCGCGCCACATCCTCGTCGGCGGCGTCGGTGGCTCGGGTATCGTCGCCCAGGCCTTTTACCAACGCTGCTTCCGACTGGGCCTGCGCTGCGACGCGCCCATCGATTCCCAATTGCAGATCATGCATGCCGCCGGCATGGGGCCACAGGACCTGGTGGTGGCCATTTCCTATTCCGGGATCACCAGCGATCCCGTGCTGCTGCTGCAGGAAGCGCGGGCCCGTGGCGCCGCCACCATCTGCATCACTGGCAATCGCCGCTCGCCGCTGGCGCAGCTGGCCGACACCACCCTGGTCAGCGTCTCCTACGAGCATGGCAGCGAGCCCATGGCCGCGCAGGTGGCGCAGCTGACGCTGATCGACGCGCTTTATGTCGCGCTGGCACAACGTTTGGGCAACCAGGCCCAACTCATCGAAGAGCGAATGGTCAACGCCATTCTGCCCAAATCCATCTAGCAGAAGTTGAGACCCATGAAGGTTCAGATTTATACGATGCAGACCCCCGAAGAGGCCGTCCTGGCGGCCGCAGCGGGTGTCGACTATTTGGGGGTGACGCCCTCAAATCGCGGCCTGCCCGGTGAGATCGATTTCGCCACGGCCCGTAGCATCGTCGATGCGCTGGACGGCAAGGCCAAGCGCGTCGCCCTTTCGGTGGAGAGCGATCTCGGCGATATCGCCGCCATGGTTGCGGCGGTGCGTCCCGACGTCTTGCACCTCTGCGGCGATATCAGCCTCGTTACCCCCGAACAGGTCGGCATTTTGCGCGACCGCCTCAAGGCCGTTCATCCCAACCTCGAAATTTTGCAGGCCATACCCATGACTGGCCCCGAGGCGCTGGATCACGCCGCCGCCTTCGAAGCGGTCTCCGACCTGTTCATCCTCGATTCCGTCGCCCCTCATATCGGTGGCATCGGCGCGGCCGGTGTCACCCATGACTGGTCGATCAGCCGCGAGATCGTGGCGCGCAGCCAGCGCCCGGTCATCCTGGCCGGCGGGCTCAATGCCGATAATGTCGGCTCTGCCATCGCAGCCGTGCGGCCCTGGGGCGTGGATTCTCTCACCCACACCAATAAACCGCTCGATGGCGGTGGTTTCCGCAAGGACATCGACAAGATTGCCGCCTTCGTCAAGGCTGCGCACGCTGCCGCCTGACCCGGAGGCACTCCACAGATAGCAAAAAGGCCGTTCGCTGCTGCGGACGGCCTGTTTTCTGGCAATAGGTCGATAAGTCTAGATGGCGGCGATGCACACCGAGGTGACGCCGCGATTGCGGAAGCCCAGCTCGTTGGCTGCGGCCTTGGAAAGATCGATGATGCGCTTGCCATGGAACGGGCCGCGATCATTGATGGTCACCTGGATCGACTTGCCGGTCCGCTGGTCGGTGACCTGCACCTTGGTGCCGAAGGGAAGGGAACGATGCGCCGCCGTCATGGCGTTCTCGTTGAAGGTTTGTCCCGATGCGGCCTTCTTCCCGTGGAAGCCGGGGCCATACCAGGATGCGCCACCACATTGGGCATAGGCTGCGCTGGAAAAACTAAGGACGATTGCAGCACAGGTGGCGGCGAGAACGGCTTTCTTAATCAATGGGGGAGGCTCACTGTCGTTGTCGATGCCGGCTGACTAAGCAGCGCCAGCGGCCACAATGTGAGCATTTCTGGCCTTTTGGCCGCAGATGGACGCGCTGTGGCGCCTTTACCGCAGTTAAAATGCCGAAATCTGTTAACGATAGCGTGTTTCGTCTTGGCTTTTTAGAATTTGAATCCGCGAGACTAACGAATCATTCACCTCTAGCCGCGGGGTCGCGGCAAGTGTTGGAACCGCTTTGCCCGGTGTGGCAGATGGGCAACGGTTCCCCAAAACAGCCCGATGGGGCCCTAAAAACCAAAATCGTGATCTGTGAATAATGGGAAAGGCGGGAATTTCCGGCTCCGCCTTCGCAAATGTGGCAAAGAAAAAGGCGGCAGCCTAAGCCACCGCCCCAGTTCGTCAGGGAAAAGACCGCAACCAGATCAGTCGCGCGGCTGCGGCACGATGCGCAGATAGGGCTTCAGCTCTTTCCAGCCTTCTGGATACTTGGCCTTGGCGGCCTCGTTGGACACGGCCGGGACGATGATGACGTCCTCGCCGCTCTCCCAGTTCACTGGCGTTGCAACCTGATGCTTGGCGGTAAGCTGCAGGCTGTCGATGACGCGCAGCACTTCATTGAAATTGCGGCCGGTGGAGGCCGGGTATTCGATCTTGAGCTTGATCTTCTTGTCCGGCCCGATGACGAAGACCGAACGCACGGTCAGGGTGTTGTCGGCATTGGGGTGGATCATGTCGTAGAGACGGGCCACTTCGCCCTTGGTGTCGGCCAGGAGCGGGAAGTTCAGCGCCGTGCCCTGGGTCTCTTCGATGTCCTTGGCCCAGCCGCCATGATCCTCGAGCTTGTCGACCGACAGGCCCAGCACCTTGACGCCGCGCTTGTCGAATTCCGGCTTCAGCTTGGCGGTAAAGCCCAGTTCGGTGGTGCAGACGGGGGTGAAGTTCTTGGGATGGCTGAACAGAACTGCCCATGAGCCGTCGATATAGTCATGGAAATGAATCGGACCCTCGGTGGACTCGAGGGTGAAATCGGGGGCGGTGTCGCCGATCAGGATCGCCATTGTCGTCTTTCCTTGCCCGCCTGGGCGGGTCAGTTTTCGTCAATATGGAGCATATCGTGCTGCTGCACCCCACTTAAAGCAGCAGGGTACGAAATGCTTTTGCCTTGTTTGGCGCCGCTGCGGCAAGCCTTTGCGGCCTGCCTGCGACAATGAGAATGGGGGCAAGCCTACTCGCCCTGCACCATGACGGAGCCCTGCATCGGCTTGGCGGCCGGCGCGCCATTGGTCCAGGTGACGTCGCTACCGTTGAGCGGTACGACCGAGAGGCTCATCTTGCCCGATCCCTGCTGCAGCTGGCGCGAATGGGCCAGGTAGATCAGGGAATTGTTGGCGGCATCATAGATGCGCGTCACCCGCAGCGACTTCCAGATCAGCGAACGACCCTCCTTGAAGATCTCCTCGCCGCCGGCGCTGGTGCGGATATTGCCCACGGTGATCGGGCCGGTCGCCGAGCAATCGAGCGCCGAATAGGATGGGTCTTCGAACCAGTTGCCCTGGCTCAGTCGGTCGATGAAGGAGCGGTTGAAGAAGGCCAGGTGGCAGACCACGCCCTGCACTTGCGGATCGGCGACCGCCTCGATGGAGATGTCGTTGCCGGTCCAGTCGACCCCCACACTGCCCACCTGTCTATTGTCGCCACATGCCGCCAGGGCAAGCGCAGCTGTTGCGACGACGGCGATACGGGCAAATGGGTGCATGGCGACCTCCAAAATGATGCACCGAACATGGTGCGCCACCACGCGATAAGCAAGAGAGTGGCGATGGCTCGAGCGCTGCTATTGGCGCACGCGGCGGTTGAGTGCCCGCTCAAGCCAGCGGACCAGCAGGGACAGGGAGATGGTCATGGTGAGATAGAGGAAGGCGACCACATTATAGGTTTCGAAAAACAGGAAGCTCGACGAGGCCGAAAGCTTGCCCAATTGGGTGATGTCCTGCACCCCCAGGGCCGAAACCAGGGCGCTGTCCTTGACCATGGAGACGAAGTCATTGCCCAGCGGCGGCAAGATGGTGCGCAGCGCCTGGGGAAAGACGATGAAGCGAAAGCAGTGCCAGCGCGACAGGCCCAGCGAGCGCGCCGCCTCGATCTGGCCGCGCCCTACGGCCTCGATGCCGGCGCGGAAGATTTCAGCGATGAAGGCCGAGTAGCAGATGGTGAGGGCGAAGATCGCCCGCCAGACGAAGTCGAAACCACGCACGCTGGCCGGCGCTAGCCAGCCCCAGTCGATGAACGGCGCCATGGTCCAGTTGAACGCCCAAACCATGGCCGGCGCCGCCACGAAGGCGATATAGAACAGGAAGACCAGGATCGGAATGCCGCGGATGATCTCGATATAGAAGGTCGCAAGCTCGCGCAGCACGCGGATGTTCGAGGTCCGCGCCAAAGCGATCAGCAGGCCCAGCACGGTCGCGGCAATGAATGCGACGAACGTCACCCACAGCGTTGTCAGCACCCCGCCGGAAAGCGTGGTGAAGATGCCCGAATAGGTCTGGTCCGAGGTGATGGCCCACAGACCCAGCACGAACAGCAACAGGATCGCCAATAGCCAATAGGGCAGGCGGGAAAACAGCGGGGTCCGGCGGGTGCGATGGCTCATAGGCGAGGGGTATGGCGAAAAACCACCGGCTTGAACAGACCGGCAGGCCCCGCGCCTCCCATTCCCTTTGCAGAACGGAAATGGGGGAGGAGGTTCATCGGTGGATCACTGAACCCTCCCCACCCGGCCCTCCCTGAATGGGGAGGGGGCGAAGCGCCTGACCTGCGGATACGCGGCCTATTTGGCGGCGTAGTCGAAGAACCAGTAGTTGATGCGTTCGTCGAGCCAGCCATCTTCACGCATCTGGTCGAGCGCGGCATCGAAAGGCGCCACGAGATCGGAACCCGGCGTCAGGATGAAGCCCAGGGGATCGGACTTGATGCTCTCGCCCACCTGCTTGAACGCCCCCGGATCGGCGCCAATATAGCCTGTCGCCGCTGCCTGGTCGGCGATGATCGCATCGACATCCCCGGCTTTGACCGCCTGCACGGCAGCGCCGAAACTATCGAAGGTCTTGACCCGCGGATTGGCCTCGTCACCATCGAGCACATCATAGATGGCAGTATAGAAGGACGAGGTACCTGCCTGCGCGCCGAACAACAGGTCGGCATGCTCGGCAAAGCTTTCGGGGCCGGTGATCCGTTGTTCATCAGCACGCACCAGGAAATACTGTTCGACCGTGATGAAGGGCTCGGTGAAATCGATCTGCTGGGCGCGTTCCTCGGTGATGGTGATGCCGTCGGCGCCCACATCGAACTGGCCAGTCCGCACGCTTTCGATCATCACGTCCCAGGCGGTGAGGTTCCACTCCACCTTGGCATTGAGTCGCTTGGCGATCTCGTTGATGACGTCATATTCGAGCCCGATGCCATTCCCATCCGGACCCGCGAAATTGAGCGGATAATAGGCGTTTTCGGTGACGGCATGGATAATGCGACCGTCCAGATCGGGCAGTTCCTGGGCCATTACCGGCATCGCGGCGACCGACAGGGCCACACCGGCCAAAAGCGCAAGCATCTTGTTCATGAGGTCATTGTCTCCCGGCTGTGACATCTGCGGGAGACTAGAGTGTTTCCCGCAAAACTGGCAACGGTTTTGCGGTTCTGAAGCGCAGCGACACACATTCCAGATCAATTGGTCGCATCGGCAAGGCGGCGCGGTGCTGAAAACGCGCGCCGCCATCGCAAGCGTATAGCAGCGCTCAGGCTTCGTCGTGCACGTCGGCGGCCGCACCGCGGGTCTTGAGAGACTCGATGGCGTTCTTGGCGGAAGCCTTGGAGGTATAAGTCTCGGTGCGCACCATGGTTTCGCCATTGCTGGCGACGAAGCGCACGAAATGCTGGCCGTCCTTTGAGGCAACGATCTCGAAACGGTAGCCGCTGCCGGTCTCGTCCTTGGACAGATCGACAGTGATGGCCTCGGGCGCATTCTTTTTCAGCGATTCAATGGCGCTCTTGGCGCTGGCCTTCTGCTTGTAATTCTCCGACCAGAAGATCTTCTCCGAATTGTAGGAAAAGTCGAACTTGAACTGATCGTTCGCTGCAGCGGTGATGTTGAATTTGTGTGCCATGACGCTGGCCTCCCTGAATCCTCTGCGAACACTAGCGCAATGGCGGGAATTGAAAAGCCACTAGTTTTCGAGCGCCACCCGGTCGACATGGCCCAGGTCGCGATCGGGATCGATGCGGTCGCGCACCATCTGCTTGAGCACCCGGCTGTCGGGGAAGCCGCCATCGCGCTTGCGCTCCCAGATAAGCTCGTCATCGAGCCTGATCTCAAAAATCCCACCCGTACCCGGCACCAGCGTTACCGAACCGAGTTCCAGCGAGAAGGTGGACAAGAGTTCCTGCGCCATCCAGGCGGCGCGCAGCATCCAGTTGCATTGGGTGCAATAGGTAATGCTGATCAGAGGCCGACCCGCACTGGGGCTCATTTGCGCTTGTGCCCGGCTTCCTTGGGGTCGACAAGATTGGCCAGGATCTGATCAACCAGGTCGAGGTCCTGTCGCTTGCCGGCCGCTTGCTGCTGTAGGTCGACGAGATAAGAGGTGGTGTAATAGAGTCGCCGCGCCAGCATGATGGCGATGTGCAGCGAAAACTCTGGATGCCCGTCGAGAAAGGTCAGCGCATCGGGGATTTCATAGGCGGTGACGTCGGAGAGTGCCCGCACCGTGGCCGAATGCGGCATGTCGAGCAGTACCGCCATCTCCCCGAAGATCGAGCCAGGCTCGTCGATATAAGTGACCTGAGTACGCTCACGGATCACTTCCACCTGACCCTCGATCAGGATCAGCAGCTTCCCTAGCCGTTCTCCTTCCGGCAACATGGCCTGGCCGGATTTAAAGCGGACCTGCTTGAGATCCTTGCAATAGTCGAGAATGTCGGGCATTGGCCCCCGCCTTTGTCTGCCGCTTGCCCGACAATTTCTAAACCATCGTCCCGAAGCTGCAAAGCGCCGAGATTAAAGCAGCTTTTCGATATCGGCCGTCATGTCCTTGGGCTCGGTGGTCGGCGCATAGCGCTCGGCCACCTTGCCGTCGCGACCGATGAGGAATTTGGTGAAATTCCACTTGATCGCTTCACTGCCCAGAAGACCCGGCGCCTCGGCCTTGAGCCATTTGTAGAGCGGATGAGCCTCCTCGCCATTGACGTCGATACGCTCGAAGACCGGGAATGTGACGTCATAGGTCAGCGAGCAGAACTCGGCGATCTCGGCACTGCTGCCCGGCTCCTGACCGGCGAACTGGTTGCAGGGGAAGCCGAGGATGACGAGGCCGCGGTCCTTGTATTGGCGATAGACCGCTTCCAGCCCCTCATATTGCGGGGTCAGCCCGCATTTGCTGGCCACATTGACCATCACCACGACCTTGCCCTCATAGGCAGAAAGCGGTTGCGGCGTGCCGTCGAGCAGGTTGAGGGTGAAATCGGAAAGGCTGGTCATGAGCGATCCTCGCTTGGGTCTGACCAGGAGGTACGCGTCTGCTACAGCCGATGCAATGCGACGCTTTCGATTTGTCGGGCGGTGGCGAGCAGACGCTCAATACCGCTCCGGCCCCAGATCGGTCATGTCGATGCCGGGATCGGTGCCTGATACGAGGCCAGCAATGGCGCGGCCCGAGCCGCAGGCCATGGTCCAGCCCAGCGTGCCGTGGCCGCTATTGATATAGAGGTTGTCGATTTTCGACCGCCCGATAATGGGGGTGCCATCGGGCGTCATCGGCCGCAATCCAGTCCAGAAATTGGCGCGTGCCGTGTCGGCCGAGCCGGGAAACAGCGAATTGAGGCAATAGGCCAGCGTTTCGCGCCGCCGCTCCGGCAGGTCGTAGCTATAGCCGGAGATTTCGGCCATGCCGCCCACCCGAATGCGATCGCCCAGCCGCGTCACCGCGATCTTGTAGCTTTCGTCGAGCAGGGTGGATGCGGGCGCCCGCTCGACCGCTTCGATCGGTACGGTGATCGAATAACCCTTGACCGGATAGATCGGCAGCTTGATGCCGACCTGCCGCGCCAGCCTCGGCGAATAGCTGCCCAGCGCCAGCACAAAGGCATCGGCGTTCACCTTGTCCTGCGCCGTCCTGACACCCACCACCCTGTCGCCCTCGACATCGATGCCTTGAATATCGACGCCATAACGGAAATTGACCCCCAATCCGGTTGCAATTTCAGCAAGGCGCGTGGTGAACATGTGGCAGTCGCCGGTCTCGTCTTCCGGGGTGCGCAGACCCCCCAGGATGTCGGCATCGGAATTGCGCAAGCCGGGCTCCACTGCTTCGCAGCCCGCGCGGTCGAGCATTTCGAACGGCACGCCATAGTCGGCCAGCACCGCCATGTCCTTGGCGGCGCCATCGATCTGGGCCTGCTTGCGGAACAATTGCAGCGTACCCTGCTTGCGCCCGTCATAGGTGATGCCGGTTTCCGCCCGCAATTCCGCCAGCGTCTCGCGGCTGAAATCGGAGACACGCACCATGCGCGCCTTGTTGATGGCATAGCGCCCGGCGGTGCAGTTGCGCAGCATCTGCAACAGCCAGGCGATCATATAGGGGTCAGGCTTCGGGCGCAGGATGAGCGGTGCGTGCTGCATCAATAGCCACCGCACCGCCTTGGCTGGAATGCCCGGTCCGGCCCAGGGCGAGGTGTAGCCAAACGAGAGCTCGCCAGCATTGGCGAAGCTGGTTTCAAGCCCCGCACCGCCCTGGCGCTCGATCACCTCGACCTCGTGCCCAGCTTTGGCCAAATAATAGGCCGTCGTGACCCCGATCACGCCGGCGCCGAGAACCACGATCCGCATGCCTGTCCCTTTATGTTTCCGGATGCCTGTTGGAAATCCCTCAACCTCCAGCCATCCTCATTGGCTCAGGATAATGGCGGATCGTTCGAATTTCTCGCCATTCCACGCAATGGCGTGCGGCCTTGTGCGGGCTATTGAAATTTTCTGCGCGCAGATTGATAGTTTCGCCATGCAGCGCGACGGTATCGACAATCACATCCTGCAATTGCTCCGCCAGGATGGACGCATGAGCAATGCCAACCTCGCCCAGGCGGTGGGGCTGTCGCCTTCGGCTTGCCTGCGGCGGTTGCATCTGCTTGAGGCCAATGGTGTCATTCGTGGCTATACCGCCCTCATCGATGATGGTGATGAAGACGACCGTGCCACCATCGTGGTGCAGATCACGCTGGAAAAGCAGACTGAAGACTGCATGCGCAAATTCGAGGCGGCGGTGCGCAAATGTCCACAGGTGCGGGAATGCTTCCTTATGGGCGGGGAAGTCGACTATTGGCTGGTGGTGGAGACGGACGGCATGGGCGGCTATGAGCGCGTCCACGCCGAAACCCTGTCACGCCTGCCGCATGTAGCGCGCATCCGCTCCAATTTCGCCATCCGCCGGGTCATCCGCTGAACGTCTGATCGGCCAGTTCAACTTTGCTTGCTGGCCAGTTGGTTGACATAGCCGCAGGCGCTCGCTGGCACCTCTTCGGCCAGCCAGGCGCGGAACAGCGCCAGCTTTGGGCTGTCGCGCCGACCCTTGGCGGTCGCCAGATAATAGCCGAGCTCGCCTTTGAAAGGGTGTGCGAAGGGCCGCAGCAACCGTCCGTCGCTGACAGGGTCGGCGCTCATCATGTCGGCAGCCAGGAACAGGCCCTGGCCGGAAATAGCCGCGTCGAAAGCCAGCGAAGCATCCGAATAGACCGGGCCGGTGAGCTTTGTTGCCGGATCGCGGCCCATGTCGCTGAGCCAGGCGGGCCAATCGAGCATGCTGGTGCGATCTTCTATCACCGGCACGCGGCTCAAGTCATCAAGACTTTTCCAGCGCTGCAGAAATTCCGGTGCGCATACCGGCTGGTAGTCCTGTCCGCCGATCAGGCTGGCATTGATTCCGGACCAATCGCCATCGCCATAGCGAATGGCGCAGTCGATATCGGGCTGGGTGAGGTCGAGCATTTCGGCGGTGACGCGTAACCGCACCTCCAGCCCCCGGTGCCGATCGGAGAATTTGTGCACCCGCCAGATCAGCCAGCGCGAGGCAAAGACGCTACCAACCGTGACATTGATCACGCCATCCTGGGCGCCGGTCAGCGTGCTCAGTCCTCCCTGCAAGGCGGCAAAGCCGGCCGACAGCTGCGGCAGCACCTCGGCCAGGGCCGGCAATGGCCGAAGACCCTGCGGTGTGCGGGCGAATAGCTCCATGCCCAGGCGCTCTTCGGCCCGCCGCAAATGCTGGCTCACGGCACCGACGGTGACGCCGAGTTCCTCTGCAGCTGGCGCCAGGGCGCCGCGCCGTGCCACGATTTCGATGGCGCGCAGTGCATTGAGGGGAATGGGGAAGGCCTTGCTCATATAGTTTTTCTAAACCCGCGCCAAAACCTTGTCCATTGTCCCCTTGAGTGGATCGGCGCACAACAGCCTCAACATCAACCACTTCCCAGTCTCTGGAGAAAATCATGTCCCCCTTGGCCGCGCTGTGGCGCCGGCTGGGCCTCAACTTTGTTGCCCGGCCTCAGCCCAAAACCCTTGTTACCCACCCCGATTGCATGACGCTGCGCGATTGGGCGGACTTGCCGGTTCACCACCCTGTGACCGACTGTATGCCGCGCTGAAGCCACAAAGCCGGGCTAGAGCGGGGCCAGTCGATTTCCACGGACCCCGCAATTCATGTCGCGCATTACCCTTGCTCTTCTTGTCGGCCTTATGGCTGTAGCCCCCGCCCTAGCCCAGGACGCGCCCCAGCCTGCCTCGCAGGGTGAAGTCACCATCGACCCGCGTGCCAGCCTTACGGTGCAGCCGAAATCGGCGTCGCTATTGATGGGTCTTTATGCCACCCAGGCTACGCTTGATATCTGTGCGGTGCCGCCGGTCGAGCCGGCGAGCACCAATATGTCCGCCCATCGCCGTCAGCTCGAAGCCGGCCTCGGTCTCAACGAGTCTGCGGGTGAAGAGGCCTACCAGGACGTGCGGGCAGATGTCGAAAAGGCTGGCGTCGATTGCGCCGATGCCAGCACCGACCGCCAGCAGGCCGATGCCGTGCTGGCGCTCTATTCCGGCCAGCGCTGACGTCGACTTATTCGCAGATTTGCGCCGTACAGGTGCGGCCGTGGCAGCCAAGGTCAAGATGCAGGTGATCCCTGTGCTCGGCATTGGCTTCCGGGCCTAGCACGGTGGTGAACAGTCCGCATGCTGCCCCGTGCGCCTGACGCAGTAGCTTGCCCTCGGCGCCACTGGCCGGAAGCCAGTTGCCGGGGAGGGCAATGTTGCGGCCATCCGCCAGGGTAAAGCCGGTTATATCCACCGCATTGGCAAAGCCGTGTTCGGAGATAAAACGCTCGTCGCCGCCATTGCGGTTGCGGCACACGAAGCTGGTTCCGGTATTGATGCTGTCCAGCCCGCTATCGAGCGCCGCGGTGGCATAGGCATCGACTTGGCTCGCCCAGTCCACCAGTGCGCCGGCCATGGCGCAATTGGTGACGATTGCACTGCTCACCGCGACCTGCCTGCCATTGAGCACCAGAGCCGTTACCGAAAGTGGCGACCGCTCCCCGCATATGCCGTCGGCAATCGGCTCCATCATCTCTCCGATCACCTTGCCACTCAAAAGAGCAGGGCAGGCGGTCTGGTAGATGCGCTCGGGCTCGGTCGGCCGCTCCGGCTGAGGCTTTGTAGTGACTGGCTCGATATCGGAGGTCTCGGGAGCCGCTTTCGGCGTAGGCTCGGCCTCCTCGTCTTTAGGGGCTGCCGTTTCCAGCAACGCTTCCCCCTCATTGGTCTCGGAAAAATCTGGCCGGGGGCGCGGCAGCGGTGGTGGCCCCTGTGGTTTGGTCGCGGCCTGAGGCGCCGGCTTGGTCACAGGCGCGGGCTTGGGGGCAGCGCCCTGCGTGAGGCCCTCCACGAAATTCTCGAGCGGCTTCAGAAAATCCTGCGCCTGCCCAGCGGTGATAGGCAAAGAGAGCAGGACGAGACTGGCGGCGATGAGCTGGGTCGTGCGCATGATGTCCACAACGCCACACTGGCATGCTGCGTTGCGTTTAACGCGGTGGAAACCATCTTTCTCGCCTCTTCCGCTTCTGCTATCAGCGCCCCATGACCACGCCGCTCAAGAATATCCGCAATTTTTCCATCGTCGCCCATATCGACCATGGCAAATCCACGCTCGCCGACCGCCTGATCCAGCTGACAGGCGGGCTCGACCTGCGTGAGATGAAGGAACAGGTCCTCGACTCGATGGATATCGAGCGCGAGCGCGGCATTACCATCAAGGCCCAGACCGTTCGGCTCAATTATAAAGCGCAGGACGGCGAGAACTACGTGCTCAACCTCATCGACACGCCCGGTCACGTCGACTTCGCCTATGAAGTCTCCCGCTCCATGGCCGCCGTGGAAGGCTCGCTCCTGGTCGTAGATGCGTCCCAGGGCGTCGAGGCGCAGACCCTCGCCAACGTCTATCACGCGCTGGATGCCAATCACGAGATCGTGCCGGTGCTCAACAAGGTCGACCTGCCGGCTGCCGACATTCCGCGCGTCAAGGCGCAGATCGAGGATGTCATTGGCATCGATGCCTCCGACGCCGTGGAGATCTCCGCCAAGACTGGCTTGGGCATCGACAAGGTGCTTGAGGCAATCGTGACGCGCCTCCCAGCGCCCAAGGGCGATATCGATGCGCCGCTCAAGGCGCTTCTCGTCGACAGCTGGTACGATACCTATCTTGGCGTCGTGGTTCTGGTCCGCATCATCGATGGGGTGATGAAGAAGGGCCAGCGCATCCGCATGATGGCCTCGGGCGCTGTCTATGAGCTCGACCGTGTCGCCGTGCAGACCCCCAAGCTGGTGGAAGTGGGTGAACTCACGCCCGGCGAGCTTGGCGTCTTCACCGCCTCGATCAAGGAAGTCGCCGATACCAATGTCGGCGACACCATCACCGACGATCGAAAGCCTACGGCCCAGCCGCTGCCCGACTTCCGCCCGGCCCAGCCGGTGGTGTTCTGTGGTCTCTTCCCGGTCGATGCCTCGGACTTCGACGAACTGCGCGCGGCCATGGGCAAGCTGCGTCTCAACGATGCCAGCTTCTCGTTCGAAATGGAAACCTCGGCAGCGCTGGGCTTTGGCTTCCGCTGCGGGTTCCTGGGGCTTTTGCACCTCGAGATCATCCAGGAGCGTCTCTCCAGAGAATTCGATCTCGATCTCATCGCCACCGCGCCATCGGTGGTCTACGAGGTCGAATTGACCAATGGCGAAACCCTGATGCTGCACAATCCGGCGGACCTGCCGGACGTAATGAAGATCGAGGAAATCCGCGAGCCCTGGATCAAAGCCACGATCCTGACGCCCGACGAATATCTCGGCGCTATCCTGAAACTCTGCCAAGACCGGCGCGGCATCCAGAACAACCTCTCCTATGTCGGCTCCCGCGCTCTAGTGGAATACGACTTGCCGCTCAATGAAGTCGTGTTCGACTTCTACGACCGCCTGAAGTCGATCTCCAAGGGCTATGCCAGCTTCGACTATAAACTCGACACCCACCGCACTGGCGACCTGGTGAAGCTGACGGTTCTGGTCAATGCCGAGCCCGTCGATGCGCTGGCCATGCTGGTTCACCGTTCGGTGGCTGAATCGCGCGGGCGGCAGATGTGCGAAAAGCTCAAGGAGCTGATCCCGCCGCATCTGTTCGTCATTCCGATTCAGGCCGCCATCGGTGGCAAGATCATTGCCCGCGAAACCGTCCGCGCCATGCGCAAGGACGTGACGGCCAAGTGCTATGGTGGCGACGCCACCCGCAAGCGCAAGCTCTTGGACAAGCAGAAAAAGGGCAAGGCCAAGATGCGCCAGTACGGCAATGTCAACATTCCGCAAGAAGCCTTCATCAAGGCCCTCAAGATGGGCGACGACTGATCCCTGGTCGCTCGTGTTGAGCCGCAGGATAGCCCTCGGGGATGACCCGAGGGCTTTTGATTTCTGTTCTAGGCGCTGCCGATAAGAATGCCGGCAGCGAAGACCAGTGAACCGCCCAGCACCACCTGCAGCACCGCCCGCCAGAACGGGGTCTGCATGAAGCGCTGCTGGATGAAGGCGATGGCCCAGAGCTCGATCAGCACGACGATCACCGCCACCGTGGTGGCAATGGTGAAATCCCGAATGAGATAGGGCAGGGCATGGCCCAGTCCGCCCACGGCAGTCATGATCCCGGCGGCGAAGCCCCGCTTGATCGGCGAGCCGCGCCCGGTCAGCTTGCCATCGTCGGAAGCCGCCTCGGTAAAGCCCATGGAAATGCCCGCGCCGATGGCAGCCGCAAGGCCCACGAGAAAAGTCTGGTGCGTGTCGCCGGTCGCAAAGGCGGCGGCAAAGACCGGCGCCAGCGTCGACACCGAGCCGTCCATCAATCCGGCAAGGCCCGGCTGCACATAGGTCAAAACGAACTGGCGGTGCGCCTCGCCCTTTTCGGTCTCCCGCCCGGCCTCACCCAACACCGCCTCATCGATCTGGTCCGCGCGCGCCGCATGGCCCTTCTCGGCCATCGCCAGATCGCCCAGGAGCTTGCGAATGCCGGCATCGGTGACCTGCTTGGCTGCCTCGAGATAGAAGCGCCAGGCGCCTTCCTCCATCTCCCACACCTGCTGGCGCGCCTGTTCGAGCGTCAGGGTCTTTTGCAGCCATAATGGCTTGCGGGCGAGAAAACCGCGCACGTGTTCGCGCCGGATCGGCACCAGCCTTGTGCCGAAACGCGCCACATAGAGATCGAGCAGGCGCCGGCGATGCTCGTCCTCTTCGGCGGCCATGCCCTCGAACAAGGCGGCCGAACCGGGATAAGTCTCGCCCAGCCGGGCGGCATATTCCGAGTAAATGCGCCCATCCTCTTCTTCAGCCGCAATGGCCAGCGACAGGATCTCGCGTTCAGACAGGGTGGCGAAGTCACGACGGTTGTCGGTCCAGAAGGAAAGCATAGGCGGCTCACAAGATTAGAATGGTTCTAAAAAATAGTTAGAACCATTCTAATCTAAGCGCAAGCCCCAGCTGAAACTGATCAGGTCGCCTCCAGCCGCAGGGCGGCAAGCAGTTCCTGCTCCAGCGCGATGCGCCGCCGGCGGCTGTCAAAAAATCCGCGCAGCATATAGCCCAGTGCCTCGGCGGAAACGGGCTGCCGCCGCTGAGCCGCTGCACTCAGCAGCTCCTGCAATTCCTCGGCATGATCGATGTCGAGCTGGCTTTCACGCCGCAGGCGCGCCAGCATGGCATTGAGGTCGAGCAGATGCAGGCCGCCATTGGCTTCCATGGCGGGTTCCAGTTGCTCGCGATAGCTCTTGGCGCTGGCCGCCATCACCGTTTCGAGGCCCTTGGCGGCGTCGATGCACAGCGCCGCATCGACCTCGTCCGGCAGGGCGTCGGCAATCTCTTCGAGCACACGGCAGAGTTCGAGCTCAGCCGCATGGTTCTGGTCAACGGCGCCGAGGCGCGTCCTGGCCAATTTGTCCAGCATAGGAAGTCTCCACCCGCGGCCAGAGGCCGGCATGGTGCAGATTTAGACGCGTTTGGCGAAGCTGGCCTTGACCTAAGTCAAGACCGAGCGGCTGTGCCTACCAGTGAAACTCCGGACCGTTTGCTCGGGCGCCCATCAGGAACACATCGCTCATCAGCCGCAGCGGGGCGGCATCGACATCACTTTGATGCGCATTGAGCAGGCTGGCGAACCGCTCGTAAATACCGGCATATTCGCGGTCACCATGCTCTAGCACCAGTTCGCCATTGATGCTCAGCTTGCGCCCACCATGCTCGAGCTTGATCTCGTTGCCCTTGTTGGTCTCGAAGCGAATGGTCCAGATTTCTCCGCTTTCTTCCAGCCAGTTGAAGCCGCAGCTCAAATCGGGCTTGTGCGCCTCGGCAGACTTGAAGCGGATATCGACATCCACGGGGGTCTGCTTGTTGGCCGGGAAGGTGAGCGCAGCGCTCTCGACGAAGACCGGGAACGGCATCACCTTGGTGAAGATGGAAAAGGCATTGATCCCCGGATCGCAGACACCGAACCCACCCGGCTCCCACACCCAGTCCTGGCCCGGATGCCATTTGCGCACGCTCTCGCGCCAGTCGATACGGGCCGACTTGACCCCTTCCTCGGCAAGGATCGACTTGGTCCGGTCAACGGCCGCGTTGTACTGACTGTGCCAGGTCTGGAACAGCACCCGACCACGCTTCGCCGCCTCGGCGATCAGGTCGTCCAGTTCCGAAATTGTCGTCGTGGGCGGCTTTTCCATCATCACATCCTTGCCTGCGGCTAGCGCTTCGCGGACATAGGCATGGCGCACGCCCGGTGGGGTGCAGATGGAGACGAGACCGATCTCGGGCATGGCGGCATAGAGCGCGCCCGGCGTCTTGAACACCGGCACGCCTCCATGGCCGACGCCGCGCGTCGAGACGGTCGCAGCCAGCTCGAAATCATCAGACGCATTGATCACCGGCAAATGCTGATCCTGGGCAATCTTGCCCACCCCGATTACCGCGATTTTGCGCTTGGCCATGCCGGAACTCCCACGTTTGAGGCGGTGCTATAGAGCAGGTCTTGCCCCACTCTGCCAAGGCCTCAAACGGGGATAAGTATGATTTTTATGCGGCTGCGCCGTCGGCTGCTGGCTGCCACAGCTCGATCTGGTTGCCCTCGGGGTCATGGATGCGTGCGAAGCGGCCGGTTTCGGCGCTGTCCCATTCCTCCGGCCTGGTCTCGACAGCGATGCCGGCAGAGCGCAGCTGCGCCATCATGGCGTCGAGATCATCGACACGGAAATTGATCATCCATTGCTTGTCAGCGGGAAAATAGTCGGTGTCTTGCTTGAACGGCGCGAAGACCGTCAGTCCCGCCTCCTGGGTAAAAAGCTCGCTCACGCCCAGATGCGTCTCGTACCAGTCAGCCAGTGCCGCCTTGTCCCGCGCCCGAAAGAAAAAGCCGCCAATCCCCGTCACCGTCGCCATGCTGGCCTCCCGTTGAGGACCGCACTATGACACGATCTGGGCGGGAGCATCTGACAATTCAGCGGATGAGGATCGCCCGGAAGTCGTTGACATTGGTGCCGGTCGGGCCGCTCATCAACAGATCGCCAATCGCCTCGAACGCGCCATAGGCATCGTTGTCGGCCAGCGCGGCCAGCGGGTCGATTCCTGCCTCACGCAGCCGCTGCGCCGAGGTGCCATCGACATAGGCACCAGCATTGTCCTCCGACCCGTCGATGCCGTCTGTGTCCCCGGCCAGTGCCGTGACCCCTTCGACGCCGTCCAGAGCGATGGCCAGCGCCAGCAGGAACTCGCCATTGCGCCCACCGCGCCCGCTTCCGCGCAACGTCACCGTCGTCTCCCCGCCCGATAGCAGCACCACCGGCCTGGGGAAGGGGCGATTGCGCTGGACGATTTCGCGGGCGATTGCGGCATGCACCTGCGCCACGTCGCGCGCTTCGCCCTCGATTGCGTCGGACAAAATAGCCGCCTCGACCCCATGGGCGCGCGCCATCGCCGCCGCTGCTTCCAGCGACAGCGCCGCCGAGGCAATGGTGGCGACCCTATTGCGGGAAAAGACCGGGTCGGTGGCCTCGGGCGGCAAATTCTCGTCGCTGGCCAGGAGCCGCGCAGCAGCCTCGGGCAGCTCAAGCCGGTAGAGCGCGGCAAGGCGGCGAGCCTCAGCGCGCCCACCGCGGAGTGGCAGGGTCGGGCCGGACGCGACCAATGCCGGATCGTCGCCGGGCACATCGGACACCACCAGCGTTACCACCCGCGCCGGCGCCGCCAATGCCGCCAGTCGCCCGCCCTTGATGGTCGAAAACTGGTTGCGAATAAGGTTCATCACCCCGATCGGGGCACCGGAGGCGAGCAGTGCCCGATTGACCGCCTGCTCGTCCTCCAGCGTCAGGCCACGGGCGGGTGCCGGCAGCAGTGACGACCCTCCGCCCGAGATCAGCGCCACCACCAGATCGTCTTCAGTGAGCCCGCTCACCAGCGCCTTGAGCCGTTCAGCCGCTGCCAACCCGGCGGCATCAGGCACGGGATGAGCGGCTTCGACCACCTCGATCCGCTGGCAAGCCTCGCCATAGCCATAGCGGGTGACGATCAGGCCTTCGATCGCGCCCGGCCAGGCCCGTTCGAAGGCCCGCGCCATCTGTGCCGAGGCCTTGCCGGCGCCGATGACGATGGTACGGCCAATCGGGGGCTCGGGCAGGTGCCGCTCGACCGCCAGCGCCGGCTGCGCCTTGGCGACGGCCTCAACAAACAGCTTGTGCAGCAGCGCGCGATCCATCATCCGTCTTGCCCTCGGGGAGATTGCGGCGACCCTTTTGGCCACCCCACCTGCATTTGTCCAGCCATTGCGGCTTGTCAAACCCTCGTCACATAAGTCCACTAGCGGCAAGCCAAGGAGTGCCCATGACGCAGAGATTCGCCATCTACTACGCCCCTGATACGACCAGCGGGCTCTGGGACCGGGCGAGCGCCTGGCTGGGCCGCGATTCGGCCAGTGGCGAATTCTTCGAGGGTGCCGTCGCCGGCATCGAGCGCACGCGGTTGCTCAATCTCACCCAGTCGGCCAGCCGTTATGGCTTCCACGCCACCATCAAGCCGCCCATGGCCTTGGCCGATGGGGAAACCGCCGAAGGCCTGCGCACAGCGCTCGCCGATTTCGCCGCTCGACAGTCTGCGTTCTCCATTGGCCGCCTACGTCTCGCCTCACTACATGGTTTTCTGGCGCTGGTGCCCGAAACCGAAAACGAGACCCTGCAGGATTTTGCCGCCGACGTCGTGGAAACATTCGACCCTTTCCGCGCGCCGCTTTCAGACCGGGACAAGGCTGCCCGTCGCGCCGCTGGCCTCAGCCCGCGCCAGAAGGAATTGCTCGAAGCCTATGGCTACCCCTATGTCTTCGACCAATTCCGCTTCCACATGACCCTCACCGACCGGCTCGCCGAGGATGATCACCACGATCTGTCTGCCGCAGCCAATACCTGGTTTGGCCCGCTTCTCGGCGATGCCGTCACCATTGACCGTCTGGTCCTCTACCATGAGCCCGATAGTGGGCGCCCCTTCCGCCGTCTCGACGATTTCCGCCTCGGAGCCTGATTACAAGTGTCGCAAACCATCCTCACCAACGCCCGCATCGTGCTCGCCGACGAGATCGTTGAGGGGAGCCTCGTGATCGACAAGGGGCAGATCAGCGCCATCGACTTCGGCGTGTCCCGCACCGGCGAGGATATGGGTGGGGACTATGTCATTCCCGGACTCGTGGAACTGCACACCGACCATCTCGAGAACCACTACCGCCCGCGCCCGGGCGTGTTCTGGGACCCGCTGGCGGCCCTGCATGCTCATGATGCACAAGTGGCCGGCTCCGGCATCACCACGGTCTTCGACGCGGTGCGTATCGGTTCGGACAATGATCTGCCCGACATGCTCGACCATGCCAAAAAGCTCGTTGACGCCATCCGCGCCGGCGTCGCGGGCGGCTGGACCCGTGCGGAGCATTTCATCCATCTGCGCTGCGAATTGCCCAGCCACGACGTCGTCGCCCATTTCGACGCGCTGGCCAACCATCCCTCGACCCGCCTGGCCTCGGTCATGGACCACACGCCCGGCCAGCGCCAGTTCCGCTCGCTCGAAGACTACAAGCGCTTCTATGCCAAGCAGATGGGCCGCTCCGACGCGGAATTGCAGGCCTATCTCAACGCCCGCCAGGCCGAGCACGACCAGTATTCGAACGCCAATCGCAAGGCCATTGTTGCCCGCGCCCACGAGCTTGGTCTGGCCCTCGCCAGCCATGACGACGCCACCCTCGCTCATGTCGAGGAAGCGGCCGAGGACGGCGTTGCCATTGCCGAATTTCCCACCACGCTCGAAGCGGCCTCGGCCGCCCACGATGCGGGACTCGCCATTCTCATGGGCGCCCCCAATGTGGTGCGTGGGCGCTCGCATTCTGGCAATATCTCGGCCACCGACCTCGTCGCTGCCGGCCTTCTCGATATTCTGAGCTCCGACTACGTCCCCTTTGCGCTACTGCAAGCCGTCTTCCTCATGCCAAAGCGTGTCGAGGGCCTTGACCTGCCGCAGGCCTTGGCTACCGTGACGTCTAATCCGGCGCGCGCCGCCGGCCTGACCGACCGGGGCGAGATCGCCCTGGGCAAGCGGGCCGATCTGGTGCGGGTCTCGGAGCAGGGGCCGCTGCCCGTGGTGCGCGGCGTGTGGCGGGAAGGGCAGCGGGTCAGTTGAGCGAAAGACCGCCGGGGGTTCTGGTTCTGATTGTCGGCCCTTCTGGGGTCGGTAAGGATACGCTGATCACGGGTGCCCGCCATGCGCTCGATGGCGACAAGCGCTTCAGTTTCGTCCGGCGCCTGGTTACCCGGCCGACCGATGTCGACCTTGAGGATCATATCAGCATCGACCCCGTGGAATTTGCCCTCGGCAAGGCCTCGGGTCGTTTCGCGCTGTGCTGGGATGCCCATGGCCTCAATTATGCCCTGCCCATGTCAGTCGACACCGACCTGACCCTGGGCCGGGTGGTAATCGCCAATATTTCCCGCCACGTCATTCCGGCCGCCATCGCGCGCTATCCCATGTGCCGTGTGGTGCAGATTTCGGCCGAGATATCGCTGCGCGCCGAACGCTTGGCGCGACGTGGGCGCGAAAACCGCGACCAGATTGCCGCCCGCCTCGCCCGCGAAGGCGCCGCAATGCCCGCCGATGTCAGCCCCATTGTCATCGACAATTCCAGCTCCGTCGCTATCGGGGTCACCGCTCTGGTTATGGCCCTGCGCGCCATCGCCCAGGATTGAACCCTTTTGTCGGCCGCGCGTTGGTCATCTCGACCAGCGTCAAACCAGCGTCAGGAGTTTTTATGTCCCGTAACGGTCTTTATGCAGTGATCGCGATCCTGTTGATCGCCATCGTCGGCTTCGGCATTTACAGCTACCAGCAGCAGCAGGCCCGCCCGGGCGTTGAGATCCGTGTCGATGAGCAGGGGGTCTCGATCGATGGAAACGGTTAATCCCAATGACCCCGCCCGCCTCGACATCATTCGCCAGGCACTGAGCGAGGAAATTGATCGCCAGGCGCAGGCGGGTGCGTCCCGGATCGACGTCATGGCCTTGGCCGAAGCCGTTGAAACCACCCTGAGTGCGCCGGTGACTGTCTCTGAAGGCAAGCGGCCGTCTGAACTCAACGCCACCAATGACGACTGATTTGGGTTTGGGGGCGTGGGCATAGCGCCAGGCATGGGACCAAATGGAAACGGGCGGGGTTTGCACCCCGCCCGCTGGTGTTTTAGGTCCCCTGTCGGGGTTTTTGGCAGCGCTTACTTCAGGCCGTCGGTGACAACAGTGGTATAGGCGCCTTCAGGGTTGGCCTTGATGATGCTCTGGTCCAGCAGGGCCTTCACAGTGCGGTCATAGGTGGCCATGTCGAGTGCAGCATCGTCGGCATCGACGAGCTTGGAGACCTCGCCCACCATATAGCGCTGGTGCGCCAGTTCGGCGGCGCCGGTATCGTCGGCCTCGACCACGATTTCTGCGGCTTCATCGGGGTTTTCGAGCGCATAGGCCCAGCCCTTCATCGAGGCGCGTACGAAACGGGTATAGGCATCGACCTTGGCCGGGTCCTTGAGGCTGTCTTCCATCACATAGAGACCGTCTTCGAGCAGGTCATTGCCCATTTCGGTATAGTTGAAGATGGTCAGATTATCCGGGCCATAGCCTGCATCGAGCGCCTGGCCATATTCGTTATAGGTCATCACCGAGATACAGTCCGCCTGGCCCTGGATCATCGGCTGGATGTCGAAGCTCTGCTGCAGCACGGTGACGCCACCTTCCGAGCCATCGGTCTTGAGGCCCAGCTTGTTCATCCAGGCAAAGAACGGATATTCATTGCCGAAGAACCAGACGCCCAGCGTGTGGCCCGGGAAATCGGCCTCCGACTTGATGCCGGTTTCGGTCGGGCAGATCATCATCAGACCCGAGCGCTTGAAGGGCTGGGCGATATTGACCAGCGGCACGCCGCTTTCGCGGGCCGCCATGCCAGCCGCCATCCAGGTGACGATGATGTCGGCGCCACCGCCGGCGATCACCTGTTCGGGGGCGATATTGGGGCCGCCCGGAAGGATGGTGATGTCGAGGTCTTCCTCATCGTAAAAGCCCTTGGCTTCGGCGACGAGATAGCCGGCGAACTGCGCCTGGGTCACCCATTTGAGCTGCAGCGTCAGCGCATCGGCAGCCAGTGCGCTGGCAGCGCCGCTGAGGAGCAACGTGCCGGCCATCAACCCTGTGATCAGTTTCTTCATTGTCGTTCCCTTTTCCCTTTACGCCCGTCCACCACGGACAGACGGATGCCAGAAGGTGACGCCCCTCTCGATGAGGGCGATCACCCCGTAGAAGGCGGACCCCGCGACCGCCGCAACAGCGATCTCCGCCCAGACCAGGTCGATGGCGAGACGCCCCACCCCGGTCGATATCCGGAAGCCCATTCCCACAACGGGCGTCCCGAAGAATTCCGCTACGATTGCGCCGATCAAGGCCAGAGTCGAGTTGATCTTGAGGGCGTTGAAGATAAACGGCGCGGCAGCGGGCAGGCGCAGCTTGAACAACGTCTGCCAATAGGAAGCGGCATAGGTGCGCATCAGGTCGCGCTCCATCACCGAGGCGGCATTGAGCCCGGCCACGGTGTTCACCAGCATGGGGAAGAAGGTCATGGCCACGACGACGGCCGCCTTGGACTGCCAGTCGAAGCCAAACCACATCACCATGATGGGGGCGATGCCGATGATCGGCAGTGCCGACATGAAATTGCCGATCGGCATGATCCCGGCCTTGAGGAAGGGCGAGCGGTCTACGAGAATCGCCACAACGAGGCCCGCCAGACACCCAATGGCATAGCCAGGCAGCACCGACTTGATGAAAGTCTGGACGAAATCGGCCCACAAAATGCCGGTTTCCGCGGCCAGCCGCGCCCCGATGGCTGATGGCGGCGGCAACAGCACGGCCGGCACATTGGCGCCGCGCGTCACCACTTCCCACATCACCAGCAAGGCAAGTCCGAAGGTGATTGGGATGATGAGACCCATACCAGTCTCGGGCAGCTTGCCCTCGCGAATTTGAGCTGAAAGCCGCTCGACGAACAGCCAGGCAAAGCCCCAGGCCGATATCAGGGCCAGCCAGTAATGCACCGGCATGGTGCCAGCGGGCAGCGAGGCGATGAGCGCCCAGGCCCCCAGCGCCGCCATGCAACCATCGAGCCAGAACCGCCAAGGCAACACGAAGCGCAGAAGCGACAGGGCCGCGAAGGTGAAAAACACTTGAAGCAGCGGTGCACTGCCCAGCGTCGGCAGGGTGGCAAGCACGCCGAAAACGCCGCAGCCACCAGCGACCAATGCCAGATAGAGTTGTAGGGAAGTGAGTTTGTGCCTCATGCCCGCACCCCCATCCGAGCATTCACATAGCGCTCGGCACTGCCGACAATGGCCACCAGCACCGCCGCCAGCCCGGCCGCAATGAACAGTGCCGCCCAGATCTGGATGGTCTGGCCATTATAGGAGCCGGTGAGAAGGCGCACGCCGAGCCCGCCGCCAGAGGCATTGGAAAGCTCGGCCACCACCGCCCCGATCAGCGAAATGGCAATGCCCACCTTCATCGAGGCGAAGAGAAACGGCATGGCTGCCGGCCAGCGCAGCTTCCAGAAGGTTTGCCAGCCATTGGCATCATAGGTGCGCATCAGATCGAGCTGGATGCTTTCGGGCGAGCGCAGGCCCTTGACCATGCCGACAACGACCGGGAAAAAGCTGAGATACATCGAGATCAGCGATTTCGGCACTAGCCCGGTCAGCCCCACCGCGCCCAAGCCAACCACCACCATAGGCGCCACGGCAAGAATGGGAATGGTCTGGCTGGCAATGATCCAGGGCATAAGCGAGCGGTCCGAGGCATCGTTGTGGATGATGGCTACCGCCAACAATACGCCCAGCGCCGTGCCCAGCGCGAAGCCGAGCAGCGTCGCCGACAGCGTGATCCAGCCATGATAGGCCAGTGAGCGCTTGGAATTGATGTCGAGCGCCACCGTGGCATTCCAGATTTCGGAAACCACCTGGTGTGGCGCCGGAAGCACCGGCTTGTCCTGCGACCAGGTCTGCTGCGCAAAGTCAGAGAAGGGGACGTTTTCGAGGCCAGCTCGGGCGTTGAGCGTATTCTGCCAGGGCGCATTCATGTGGATCGCCATGGCATACCAGAAGAGGATAATGGCAGCGAGAACGGTGAGAACGGGGATGATGCGGGTCATGGGTTGAACACCCCCACCCAACCTCCCCCTAGAGAAGGGGGAGGGGTGCATCGAGTATGCCTCGATACCTTCCCGAGAACCGGCAGGCTCCTCCCCCGCCTTCCGGGGGAGGCTGGGTGGGGGCCTTCATGACGAAGTCTCGCCCCCATCACACATGCTCCTCATCATAGCTGTGCCCAGCCCTGAGGCCGTCGCGCACCCGTGCGGCAATTTCGAGAAATTCCGGCGTCTCGCGAATGTCCAGCGGGCGCTCGCGCGGCAAGCTGCTCTCGATGACATCGGTCACCCGGCCAGGGCGCGGCGACATCACCACGATCTTTGTCGAAAGATAGACTGCCTCGGGAATGGAATGTGTCACAAAGCAGATGGTTTTTTGTGTGCGTCCCCAGAGTTTCAGCAATTCGGAATTGAGATGGTCGCGCACGATCTCGTCCAGCGCCCCGAACGGCTCGTCCATTAGCAGCAGGTCGGCGTCGAAGGAGAGGGCGCGGGCAATCGAGGCACGCTGTTGCATGCCGCCCGACAATTGCCAGGGATATTTCTTCTCGAAACCGGCGAGGTTCACCAGGTCCATGGTGCGCTTGACGCGCTCGGCCTGCTGGGCCGCCGAATAGCCCATGATCTCAAGCGGCAGCGCCACGTTCTTCTCAATCGTCCGCCATGGATAGAGCGCGGCGGCCTGGAACACATAGCCATAGGCGCGCGCCTTGCGCGCCTCCTCGGCAGTCATGCCGTTGATGCTGAGCGTGCCAGAGGTCGGCTTTTCCAGATCCGCGATGGTGCGCAGGAAGGTGGTCTTGCCGCAGCCCGAAGGGCCGATGAAGGAAACGAAATCGCCTTTGTTGATGGTGAGATTGACGTCGCTCAGCGCCACCACATCGCCGTCGCCGGCCGGAAAGGTGAGGCCAAGATGTTCGGCGCGGACGACGGGGACGGCCGTCCCTGCCGAGCCTCCCGCTGCAAAATTGGACGACGTTTCGGACAAAAGTTCGACCCCTCTAACTCTTCTGCGGCCAGAAGAGACCGCTGCAAATGCGATCTTTCCCGGTGGACGCGCCAGCGGCGCCCTTTGCATCTTTCAGTGCAAGACCCATGCCGTTCTCCGGAAATGCGGGGGAGATTTCCCTTTTTCTCCCGCGCCCTTCGGCCTGTGCCTTGTTTTTCATCAGCCTGCCGACAACTAGACCCCAGTTGCCGGAATGCCGCTGCGTTCCACCTTGCGCGGCGCCACGATCTCTTTCCACTGGCTGAGGGCCCTGTTCACAGGGTTCTTCGCTTCGCGCGCCACGAACTTGCCATGGCCCGGCTCGGCCTTGATCTCGTTCTCGACGATGGACACCTTGCCGCGGCTCAGTACGTAACGGGGCAGGCCCGTCACCTCGAAGCCTTCGAATACATTGTAGTCGATCACCGATTGCTGGCTCTTGGCGCTGATGGTCTTCTTGCGCTTGGGGTCCCAGACGATGAGGTCGGCATCGGCGCCCACCAGCACCGCACCCTTCTTAGGATACATGTTGAGGATCTTGGCGATATTGGTCGAAGTCACGGCCACGAACTCGTTGGGCGTGAGACGGCCGGTATTGACGCCCGCGGTCCAGAGCACCGGCAATCGGTCTTCGAGCCCGCCCGTGCCGTTCGGAATCTTGGCAAAATTGCCGATACCGTTACGCTTCTGCGCGCTGGTAAAGGCGCAATGGTCGGTGGCGACGCAGGACAGCGAGCCGGACTGCAACCCGGCCCAGAGCGAGTCCTGATGCTGCTTGTTGCGGAAGGGTGGCGACATCACCCGGCGCGCCGCATGGTCCCAGTCGGGATTGAAATATTCGCTCTCGTCCAGCGTCAGATGCTGGATCAGCGGCTCGCCATAAACCCGCATGCCCTTGGCGCGGGCGCGGCGGATGGCTTCATGCGCCTGCTCGCAGGAGGTGTGCACGACATAAAGCGGTACGCCCGCCATATCGGCGATCATGATGGCGCGATTGGTGGCCTCGCCCTCGACCTCGGGCGGGCGCGAATAGGCGTGGCCTTCCGGCCCATTATTGCCTTCGGCGAGGAGCTTGGCGGTCATGGCCGCGACCACATCGCCATTCTCGGCATGGACGAGCGGCAAGGCGCCAAGCGCGGCGCAGCGCTGGAATGACGCGAACATCTCGTCGTCATTGACCATCAGGCTGCCCTTATAGGCCATGAAATGCTTGAAGCTGGTGATCCCCCGATCCACCACCTCAGCCATTTCGTTGAACACCTGCTCGCCCCACCAGGTGATCGCCATGTGGAAGGAGTAGTCGGACGAAGCCTTGCCGGTCTTGTTGTCCCACATTTTCAGCGCTTCGAGCAGGCTCTGGTCCGGATTGGGCAGGCAGAAATCCACCACCATGGTGGTGCCGCCCGCCAGTCCGGCCCGCGTGCCGCTCTCGAAGTCGTCGGCCGAATAAGTGCCCATGAACGGCATTTCGAGATGGGTATGTGGATCGATCCCACCCGGCATGATGTAGCAGCCCGTGGCGTCCAGCACCTCGTCGCCGGACAGATCCTGCCCGATCTCGACGATCACATCGCCCTCGATCTTGACGTCAGCCTTGTACGACAGATCGGCCGTGACAACGGTGCCGTTCTTGATGACTTTGCTCATTGTACGTTCCCTGTATTAGAGGCCCCCTCATCCGTCTCGCCCTGCGGGCGAGCCACCTTCGCCCCGAGAGGGAGAAGACCGGATCGTGCCTGATGGAGAAATTTGGCGCCGTCAGCTGCACGGGCGCCTCTTATTCCTCTCCCACTTGGGGAGAGGGTGGCCGGAGCGAAGCGGAGGTCGGGTGAGGGGGAGCCCTCGATCGCTTCCATGATCAGCTCGCAGACCGTTTCGCGATGGCTAAGAACCTCATGATTCCAGAAGCGCGACACGGAATAGCCGTCAGCATTGAGGAGCGCAGTTCGCTTCTCGTCCGCGACATTCTCAGCATGCTGATTGCCGTCGAGTTCGACAATCAAGGCGGCCTCCCTGCAGGCGAAGTCCACTATGTAGGGACCGATTGGCATCTGCCGCACGAATTTCAACCCTTTCAGCCCGCGATTGCGGAGCACATACCAAAGCCGATTTTCGGCGATGGAGGCATTGCGACGCAATTGACGGGGGCGTGTCGTCACGGAGACGCTCCCTCGCCGCAACACCGGTTCCGTTCTTCTCCCTTTCGTGGAAAAGGTGGCGCGCAGCCCCGTGAGAAAGGCATGCATCTCACTCCACGATCTCCGCTGTCTCCAGCACCGCGTGGAACAGCACATCCGCGCCCGCCGCGGCCCAGTCCTTGGAGATTTCCTCGGCTTCGTTGTGGCTGAGGCCGCCGACGCAGGGACACATGATCATCACCGACGGCGCAATTTTGTTGGTCCAGCAGGCGTCATGGCCGGCCCCTGAGATGATGTCCATATGGCTGTAGCCGAGCTTTTCGGCAGCAGAGCGGACCCGGGCAACGAGGGTGGGGTCGAAGGTGACCGGGTCAAAATGGCCCACTGCCTCGACAGCGCAGCCCACGCCCATTTCGGCGCAGATCTCGGCTGCGCGCTTTTCGATTTCGGCACGCATGCGGTCGAGCTTGGTCTGGTCGGGCGTGCGCAGATCGACGGTGAATACCACCGTCCCCGGCAAGACGTTGCGCGAATTGGGTGAGAACCTGACCTGTCCGGTGCCCGCCACCGCGCCGGGCTGTTCGGACATGGCGATGGTCTGCACCGCTTCGAAAATGCGCGCCATGGCGAGCCCGGCATTGACCCGCATGGCCATCGGCGTCGAGCCGGTATGGGCCTCCTTGCCGGTCAGCGTGAATTCGAGCCACCACAAGCCCTGACCGTGGGTGACCACGCCGATCTGCTTGTTCTCGGCTTCGAGAATGGGGCCCTGTTCGATGTGATATTCGAGATAGGCATGCATCTTTCGCGCGCCCACTTCTTCATCGCCCAGCCAGCCGATACGCTTGAGTTCCTCGCCATAGCTCAGACCCTCCTGGTCTTTGCGGCCATAGGCGTAGTCGAGGCTATGCACCCCGGCGAAGACGCCGGAGGCCAGCATGGCCGGGGCAAAGCGCGCCCCTTCTTCATTGGCCCAATTGGTGACGACGATGGGGTGCTTGGTCTTGATGTTGAGATCGTTGAGCGAGCGCACCACTTCAAGCCCCGCCAAGACGCCTAGAACGCCGTCATATTTGCCGCCGGTCGGTTGGGTATCGAGATGGCTGCCGACATAAACCGGCAGCGCGTCGGGATCAGTGCCGGGGCGGGTCATGAACATGGTGCCCATCTTGTCGACGCCCATGGTCAGTCCCGCCGCTTCGCACCAGGCCTGGAACAGCTCGCGCCCCTGCTTGTCTGCATCGGTCAGCGTCTGGCGATTATTGCCCCCGGCAATGCCGGGCCCAACCTGGGCCATCTCCATCAGGCTCTCCCAGAGCCGATCGCCATTGATCCGAAGGTTCTCGCCGGGAGAAGTCATGTTGTGTGCTCGTGAGGTAAGTCAAAACAAAGAGCCCCGCCATCGCAGAGGCGCGAATGGCGGGGCCGGGAGGATGAAAGAGAGAGCGGGCAGAGCCCGCTCCCGAAGGAGTGAGGCAATGGTGTCAGCGATGCATGTTCGACGCTGACCATATTGCCTACTTTACGCTCGGGAAGCTGAATTCGGCGCCGCCCTTGATCCCGGCGGGCCAGCGCGTGGTGACAGTCTTGAGCCGCGTATAGAAGTGAATGCCTTCGGGCCCATAAATCGAGTGATCGCCGAACAGCGAACGCTTCCAGCCGCCGAAGCTGTGATAGGCCACCGGCACCGGGATCGGCACGTTGATGCCAACCATGCCCACTTCGATCTTGTCGGCAAATTCGCGGGCGGCGTCGCCGTCGCGGGTGAAAATGGCGGTGCCATTGGCATATTCATGCCCATGGATCAAATCGACCGCGTCCTGGAAGCTGTCGCGGCGCACCACCGACAGCACCGGTCCGAAAATCTCTTCCTTGTAGATTTTCATCTCCGGCTCGACATTGTCGAACAGCGTGCCGCCGACATAATAGCCGTTCTCATAGCCCTGAAGCTTGAAACCACGGCCATCGACGACGAGCTTTGCACCCTGCTCGACCCCGGAATCGATATATCCAACAATCTTGTCGCGATGCATCTTGGTCACGACCGGACCCATTTCGGCATCCTTGTCGGTGGCCGGGCCGATCTTGAGGCTTTCGACGCGTGGCTTGAGTTTTGCGACAAGCGCGTCGGCTGTGTCCTTGCCCACCGGCACGGCCACCGAGATCGCCATGCAGCGCTCGCCGGCCGAACCATAACCCGCGCCCATCAGCGCGTCGGCTGCCTGGTCGAGATCGGCATCCGGCATGATGATCATGTGGTTCTTGGCGCCGCCCAACGCCTGTACCCGCTTACCGGCCTTGGTGCCGCGCTGGTAGACATATTCGGCAATCGGGGTCGAGCCGACAAAGCTGACGGCCTTGATGTCGGGGTGGTCGAGAATGCCGTCGACCATCTCTTTGTCGCCGTGGACGACATTGAGAATACCCTCGGGCAGGCCGGCTTCCATGAACAGGTTCCAGGCCAGCATCGGCGCGCTGGGATCGCGTTCGGAGGGCTTCAAAATGAAGGCGTTGCCACAGGCGATGGCGGCCGGATACATCCACATCGGCACCATGGCCGGGAAGTTGAACGGGGTGATCCCGGCCACGACGCCCAGCGGCTGGCGATCGGAATAGGAATCGATGCTCGGCCCGACATTGCGCGAGAACTCGCCCTTGAGCAGATGCGGGATGCCGCAGGCAAAATCGACGCAGTCGATGCCACGGGCCACTTCGCCCAGCGCGTCGTCATGCACCTTGCCATGTTCCTTGGAAATCTCGCGGGCGAGATCGTCGGCATATTGATCGAGCAATGCCTTGAACTTGAACATGACGCGAGCGCGCTTCATGGGCGTGGTATTGCCCCAGGCGATTTGCGCCTTCTTGGCGTTTTCGACGGCCGCGTTCAGCTCATCCAGGGTCGAGAGCGGCAATTCCGCGCTCTGCTCGCCAGTGGCCGGGTTGAACACCGGCACCCGGCGGGTCGAGGACGACACATAGCGCTTGCCGGCAACGGCGTTTTCGATGATCTGCATCAGTCAATGCTCCTCAGGGCCTTGCGCACCGCGTCGATCAGTTCGCCGATCTGGCTCTCCGAAATGATCAAGGGCGGGGAGAGGGCGATGATGTCGCCGGTGGTGCGGATCAGATAGCCCTGCTCGAAGGCGTTGAGGAAAGCCGAAAAGGCGCGCTTGGTCGGCTGTCCGGCAATGGGCTCGAGCTCGATGGCACCGACAAGGCCGATATTGCGGATGTCGATGACATGCGGTTCGCCCTTGAGCGAATGCAGCGCATCTTCCCACACCTTGGCAAGCTCGGCGCCGCGCGTCAGCAGACCCTCTTCCTTATAGGTTTCAAGCGTAGCGAGGCCTGCCGCCGAGGCAATCGGGTTCCCCGAATAGGTATAGCCGTGGAAAAACTCGATGAGATGCTCCGGCCCGGTCATGAACGCGTCGTGGATCTCGGCCGAGACCAGCACCGCGCCCATGGGAATGACGCCATTGGTCAGACCCTTGGCCGTGACCATGATATCGGGAACGACATCGAAATAGTCGGCGCCGAACGGCGTTCCGAGGCGGCCATATCCGGTGATCACCTCGTCAAAGATCAGCAGGATACCGTGCTTCTTGGTGATTTCACGCAGGCGCTTGAGGTATCCCGGCGGCGGGATCAAGACGCCGGTGGAGCCTGCTACCGGCTCGACGATGACCGCGGCGATTGTAGAGGCATCATGCAGGGTGACAATGCGCTCGAGTTCGTCCGCCAGTTCCACACCATTGGCCGGCTCGCCACGTGAGAAGGCGTTCTTTGAGAGGTTATGGGTATGCGGCAGGTGGTCGACCCCGGTCAGCAGCGTACCGAACATCTTGCGGTTGGAGACGATGCCACCCACCGAGATGCCGCCGAAATTGACGCCGTGATAGCCGCGCTCGCGCCCGATCAGGCGGAAGCGGCTGCCATCGCCCTTGGCGCGGTGATAGGCCAGAGCCACCTTGAGGGCGGTTTCCACGGATTCAGAGCCGGAATTGGTGAACAGCACATGGTCGAGCCCGTCGGGGGCAATATCAACGATGCGGTTGGCGAGCTCGAACGCCTTGGGGTGGCCCATCTGGAAAGCGGGTGCGTAGTCGAGCTCTGCGGCCTGCTTGCCGATGGCTTCCACGATCTTGGGCCGCGCGTGACCGGCATTGACGCACCAGAGGCCCGCCGTGCCATCGAGCACCTGGCGGCCGTCGGAGGTGGTGTAATGCATGTCCTTGGCGGCCACGAACATGCGCGGGGATTTTTTGAACTGCCGGTTCGCCGTAAACGGCATCCAGAACGCGCTCAGATCGTTTGGCGCAACGGCGGATGAAGTGGACACGAAACTCTCGCTCCCAATGAAGTGGACCGGTTTTTCTTTTTGGGCCTTGACGGAAGGACCTGAACCCAAGAAATTTTGACCAGTTGGAAAAATGTTAGCATCCCTACACATTCCCGCAAGGCGAAAATGACCTCTAAAAAGCTGAAAGCTGCGGACCATCCAACACCGGTGTCGAGGCGTCAGCACAAGGCCGATGCGAAAGCCGCCGCACATTCGCCGACCAAGCCGCGGCCGCTGACGCGCATCCAGAAGGAAAAGCAGGACATCATTCTAGAGGCGGCGCTGGAGGTCTTCTCGGTGCACGGCTTTCGCGGCGCGACCATCGACCAGATCGCCGAAGTGGCGGGGATGAGCAAACCCAACCTGCTCTACTATTTTCCCAAAAAGGAAGAGATCCATCGCCGCCTGATCGCCGCCTTGCTCGACACCTGGCTGGCGCCGTTGCGCGAGATGGACGAAAACGGCGATCCCTTCTCCGAAATTCGCTCCTACATTCGCCGCAAGCTTGAAATGGCGCGCGACTTCCCGCGGGAAAGCCGGCTCTTTGCCAATGAGATGCTGCAGGGCGCTCCGCGCATCAGCGAAATGATCGAGGTCGATCTCAAAGGCCTGGTCGATGAAAAGGCAAGGCTTCTGATGGGGTGGATGGACGAGGGCAAGATCGCCCGTACCGATCCCTACCACCTGATCTTTTCCATCTGGGCCACTACCCAGCATTACGCCGATTTCGACGTGCAGGTGCGTGCCGTGCTCGGTCCGGGTCGCAATGGCGAAGGGCGCTTCGAAGATGCCGCTCGCACCCTCGAACAGCTCTATCTCCATGGGCTGACACCGCGCAACCGCTAGGCCGAACGTCTCAGGCGGCGCGTGGCGTATCGAGCGGGCTGCTGGGTGGTGGCCTATTGCTGCCGCTGAAGCGATAGCCACCGCCATCGCCGCGCTTGGCCTCGTAAAGTGCCCTGTCGGCTTGCTTCAGCAGGGTGACCGGCGGTTGGGCCAGGCCATTCTCCACGATACCGATGCTGACACCGACCGACACATTACGGCCGACCGATTGCAGCGGCATGCCCACATCGGCAATCCAGGCCTCTGCCAGGGCACTGAGATTGTCGCGACGCTGACCGCGCCGCACCACCGCAACGAACTCGTCACCGCCCACACGGGCCAGCATTTCGCCCTCTCGCATGCCGGCCATCAGGCGTTGGCTGACCTCGATCAGCGCCTGATCGCCCATGTGGTGGCCGAACATGTCGTTGATCGGTTTGAAGCGGTCGAGATCCAGTGCGAACAGCGAGAACGGCTCATTGGCCTCCGCCAGGCGCGAGAGTTCGGCATCAAGCGCCACGCGGTTGGGCAGCCGGGTCAGGTGGTCGCTCTTTGCCTGTTCCTCGGCATGAAGGCGCTGTTTCTCGAGCAGCCGCACATGCCGCAACATGGCGAGCAGACACCCCAGGACACCGCCGATGAACAGCAGGATGAGGGGTACGCGGGTGGGCGCATGCGCAGTCAGCAACTGGGTGCCCGGGCTTGCTGCATGCCAGGCGAGGAACATGCCACCTCTTGGGCCACCCAGCAGCGGGATCGACTGCATACGTATCCCATCTGGGGGCGTGGCGACAATGCGCAGGGTATCGAGGCCGGCGACCAGGCCCAACTCAGCCACGGCCTGGTCCATTTCGTCGTCCGGGATATGCGGGAGAATATCGGCTACATGCACCGCGCGATTGCGCTCTTCTTCCATCGATATCGCGTCGGTGGTCGACATGACATGCAATACCGAGGCAAAGAGCACGATGACGGCGAGGATGGCGCTCAGAAAGGCGCCCAGCACCAGAAAACGTATGGGCGCAAGCGCTCGACCGTCATCGGCATGTATCGCGCTGAAGCGGGGTGTGGGTGTCATTTTCGAGTGGTGGTCCGCGTCCGCCACCACTCTGGCCCGACAATGGTTCGTAACCGGTTAGCGGCCGTCCAGCTTCTCGGTGTCGGTCATTCGGCGTGCCGACATCAGCGCCAGGGGTCGACCATCGGGATCGGCGAAAAAGGCCATCCATTCTTCCGTACCGTCCTCGTGCCGGTGCACACGGTGCGGCTCGCGCATGAAGTCTATGCCATTTTGCACCAGAGCCGCGTGGCTGGCTACGATATCCTCGACCCTGAAATAGAGAATGGATTCTGCCCCGGCCTCGGTGCCCTGCTGCAGATAAAGTCTGATGCCCCCGGCATCGAAAAAGGCCATGCCGTCAAACTGGTACAATAGGGCCAAGCCAAGCCTGTCTCTGTACCAGGCAAGCGAGGTCTCGATGTTGCGCACCGTGCGCGCAATCTGTCCGATGGGACCAATTTGAGTGGAAGATGCCATGTTGTGCTCCTCTGCCGGCCAGCCGTGCAGTTGAGCCTACTCTGGTTTTGCGTTCGCCGCCCGCCTTTCGCTACCTGGTCTTAACCCTGCGCTGGCCATGGTCGATCCAATCATCGCCAAGGAAAGATCACCGTGCCCGATCAGCATGCTCCCGCCCTCAGGCGCCAGGACTGGCTCTGGCTGCTCGCCATCTGGGCGGTCGCGGTGGCAACCTTGATGCTGCGTGTCTACTCTCGCGGCGAGGGGCCGCTCTTTGCTGACACCGATGATGCCATGCGCATGGTGGTGGTCCGAGATCTGCTCGCGGGCCAGGGCTGGTACGACCTGGTGCAGCACCGCCTCAACATCCCCTATGGCGCCGAAATCCACTGGTCACGGCTGATCGATGTACCATTGGCGGCCATGGTGGCGTTGTTCTCGCTGATAACCACCCAGGCCAATGCCATGCTGCTGGCGGGCACGATCTGGCCTCTGGCGCTCCTGGCCGTAGTGCTCTGGCTCTCGGCCCGCATCGCGCTTGAAATCGTCGGACGCGACGGCCTGCTGCCGGCCCTGGTGCTGCCGGTGCTGAGCCCGGCCATCCTGGCCGAGTTCAATCCCGGCCGCGTCGACCACCACAATGTCATCATCCTGCTTACGCTCGCGGCGCTCTGGACGGTGCTCGTATCCCTGCGCCGGCCGCGATTTGCCATCGGCGCCGGCCTGGTCATCGCCACCGGCATGGGGGGTGCGGTGGAGTCATTGCCGGTGGTGATTGCCGCCGTGTTGGCGATCGGGTTGTTCTACGTCTTCGACCCCGTCCACAAGCGCACTTTGGGTCTCTTCGGTGTCGCCTTCGCCGTTGGCATGTGGGCCAATCTCGCCATTGTTCGTCCGCCCAGCCGCTGGCTGGAATCGGCCTGTGACATGATCTCACCGGTCTATGTGCTGGCCGGTTTCGCCATCGGCGCTGCCTATATCGTTGTCGCTGCCCTACCCACGCCGCGCGCCGCCTGGCAAAGGCTCGGTCTCCTGGCCGTCCTGGGTCTGGCTGCCGCAGCCATCGTGGCCCTGGTCTACCCGCAGTGCCTTGCCGGGCCCTATGGTCAGCTCGACCCCTGGCTACAGACGCATTGGCTTGGTGCTATCAGCGAGGCCAAGACCTGGCATGTGGCGTTGCGCGAAATGCCCGGCTATGCCTTGTCAGTGGGCATTCCTGCCCTGCTGGCGCTGGTTATCGCTGCAATCGCCTTCTGGCGAGAGCCAGGAAAGCGCCAGCAATGGCTGACCCTGTTGGTCTTCCTCCTGCTGCTCAACATTGTCATGCTGGCCCAGATCCGGGGCTCGCGCCTCGCCGTCATCCCGGCCATGCCGGCTGCCGCCTGGCTCATCGTATCGGTGCGCCGCGCCTATCTGGCGCGCCCATCGGTTCTGCCGGCGCTCGGCCTCCTGGGCAGCTGGCTGGCCTTTTCCGGGGTCATCATCGCCATTCTGGTGGTGGTCACGAGCAATGCCTTTCCCGGCGTCGTCGCGGGCATTCCGCAAAACGATGGCAATAAGCGCGCCTGCCTCGCCGCATCGGCTTTCGTCGATCTCGCGCCTTTGCCGCCCGAGCGGATCATGACCCCAATCGATCTGGGCGCCCATATGCTGCTCGAAACCGATCATGCCGTGGTGTCGGCGCCCTATCACCGCAACCAGCAGGGTGTGCTCGACACCTTCGCCTTCTTCAATGGCCCGGTGGATGGCGCCAAGGCGATTGCCGCCGAGCGCGGCCTCGGCTTGCTCGTCACCTGCCCGACCATGCCGGAGATGGCGGGACAGGCAGACCGCGCAAAGCCGGCCCTGGTCGACCTGCTGCGGGACGGCGACCTGCCCGAATGGCTGGTGGATGTGTCGCTCGAGGGCCCGCTCAGGGTTTATGCGATCCTGCCATAAGCGCCTGGTCCAGTTCCAGTGCAGTGCGCAGCTTGCGCGTCAGCTTGGCCGCGATAAGCCCGTGGGCAGCGACAATATAGGCGCGGATTTCGTCCTCGCTCAGCGCACTGTCCGGCCCGATCGCCACCCAGCCGGCGCGGGCGAAATAGGGTGCCGGGCGAATGCCGTCCATCTCGGTCATCAATGCGTAGCTCATCGGCGAGACTTTCAGCCAGATTTCGCCGGGATCGCCATCAAGCAGGCAGAAAATCTTGCCGCCCACCTTGGCCACCGAGTCGTCGCGCCATTGCCGCACCAATGTCGCCGCCGGCAGGCTCAGCACATAGGCTTCGAATGCTGGCCGATGCATGATCGCTGGAAAGTCTGTTGTCACGACGGCCGCCAAACAGAAGAACGCCCCGGCCCGAGGCCGGAGCGTTGCGATGACAAACCGTTTCCCTCAGCTACTCGGCGGCGACGCCGAGCCCAATCGGGCAGGACACCCCGGTCCCGGCCAGGCCGCAATAGCCATTGGGGTTCTTGTAGAGATATTGCTGGTGATAGGTCTCGGCATAGAAGAACGGACCTGCCGGCGCGATCTCGGTGGTGATATTGGCCAGCCCCCGGGCGCGCAATGCCTCCTGATACGTGGCGCGGCTGCGCGCCACCACCTCGGCCTGCTCCGGCGTCGTGGTATAGATGGCCGAGCGATATTGCGTGCCCACATCATTGCCCTGGCGCATGCCCTGGGTCGGGTCATGCTCTTCCCAGAAGGTCTTGAGCAGCTTGTCGAGCGAGATCACCTTGGGGTCGTAGACCACCTTGACGATTTCGGTGTGCCCAGTCTGGCCGGAACACACTTCCTCATAGCTGGGATTGGGCGTCGAGCCGCCCTGATAGCCCACGGCAGTCACGACAACGCCCGGCAACTGCCAGAACAGCCGTTCTGCGCCCCAGAAACAGCCCAGTCCGAAATAAATGGTCTCGGTACCCTCGGGATAGGGGCCTTTGAGCGGGACGCCATTGACCTCATGGTTGGCGGCGATCTCGAGCGGCTGCGACCGGCCCGGCAGGGCTTCGGCAGCGGTGGGGATGGTCGAGGATTTGGTGCGGAAGAACATCTGTGTCTCCTTTTCGCAGCATAATATGGGCACGCACCAGCGCCGCCGCAACATGGCTCCTGCGCTTGTGTTCACCGCGATGGCGAGCGGCGGTGCCTGCACCGCGGGCTAGATCTGCTCCTGGCGCAAAAAACGCTCGCTGCGCTTACGGCGCCCGAGCAGCGCCAGCAGGATCCCCGGCACACCGATGACTGCGAAGGCGGGATAGGTCAGAACGCTGTTGAGCGCGGTGTCGAGCAGGTCGGCGAAGAAGCGGCTGTCGAAAAAGGCGCGCACCGCCGCGAGGCTATCGGCATGCACCTGCATCCAGGCCTGGCTCAGCGAGGTGAAGACGATGTGGTTGGCGGCCAGCGACTTGGTGCCGTCGACCACAAGCAGGATAAGCGCCAGGCCAATCAGCCAGGTGCCCAGAATTCTCAAAACCAGCCGCATGCGCCATTCCCGTGCCCACTGAACAAACCGGTCCGCCGCTGGCCGGCTTTTTCTGGAACGCCATCGCCCTTGTTGCACGCTGGCGCCACAGATCACAAGATGGCAGCGACGGGTTAAAACAATCGTGCGCTAGGCGAACTCATCGCTTGCACATGCATCGCCGATGAGTATATTGCGCCTCGCTCGCACCGGCCGAACAGGCCATCCTCTGTCCAGAGTGGAACACGAGCACAGCGGAGAGATGGCCGAGTGGTCGAAGGCGCACGCCTGGAAAGTGTGTAGGCGGGGAACCGTCTCAAGGGTTCGAATCCCTTTCTCTCCGCCAGTCCTCTTAAAGCGCGTATTTTCAACGACTTAGACTCCCGGAGAATCTTCGGGAATTGTACATATGCATCATGCACGTGTCGTTCCGTCTCCGGCCCCTTGGCTCTGGAGTCGGAGACGGTCATGGCGGCTAAGTGCGCGAGGCTGTGTGAGAACTCGGCGCACATGATGGCTCAGCTTGATTGCGATGGCGCAGGTTGGGCTCCGTTCACCCTGTTATTGCCTTGAGGGTTGAGGCCACGCCGGCGACCGCTACGGCGCGCTTGATGTTATAGGCCAGGATCACCAGGCTGGCTTCGGTGGCAACGTTCTTGAGGCCCCTCGTTCGGAAGTGGGTGGCACCCATCCAGCCTTTTATGGTCCCGAAGACATGCTCGACGGTGCAGCGGCGGACCGCCATCGCGTCTGGCATGGCCTCGAACCTGCGCTCCATCTCATCGAGCACCGCCTCATGCTCCCATCGTCGGATGCGCTTTTCCTTGCCGGACGTGCAGAGCGGGCGCGATGGGCAGGCACTGCAGGCCTTCTGGTTGTAATAGACGTTGATGAGCTTGCCAGCCTCAACCGTAGTATGGCGCTTCTGAAGCTGTTCGCCGACAGGGCAACGATAGGCGTCGGCCTCAGGCTGATAAACGAAGGTGGTCTTGCCCCAGAAGCCGTGCGCCTGAGCCGGTGATGTATTGGGCTTGGGCATCATGGGAACGATGCCGGCTTGCGCGCAGGAGCGGATCTGCTCGCCCTCATAGTAGCCGCGATCAGCAAGGGCGATCATTTGGGCAGCGCCGATCTCGGCCTGGGCCGTCTTGGCCATCTCCAGCAGGTGAGAGCGGTCATGACCCCGGTTGGTCACAGCATTGGCCACCACAATATGGTGTTCGGTATCGACGGCCGCCTGCACATTATAGCCGACGACGCCGCGATGGTCGCGGCCGGTTGCCATGGCGCGGGCATCTGGATCGGTGAGCGAGAGCTGTCCGTCTGGAGAGGCTTCCAGCTGCCGGCCAATCGCCTCGAGTTCGCCAAGGCGACCGCGCAGTGATGCCAGTCGCTCGGTCAGGTGCTCGATCCGCGGTGTGGCCGGTCCGGTTTCTGCACTGTCGGCTTGCTCGAGCTCGGCCAGATAGCGCGCGATGCTCTCCTCAACATGAGCCCTGCGCCGCGCCAGCTTGCCCTTGGTGTAGTTTTTCTCGTGCGTGTTCACCGCGCGCAGGCGTGAGCCATCAATCGCAACCATGCCGCCACCGACCAGGCCAAGGGCACGACAGATGGCAACAAAGCGCTGACACGCGATCTGGATCGCACCAGCATTGTCACGGCGGAAGTCGGCAATGGTCTTGAAGTCGGGTACGTCAGCCACGTCAGCTCGATATTGCGACCGGCCTCACGCTTCAGCTTCCGGCTCGAAGTTAGCTGGTGAAGATATCCATAGACATAGAGCTTGAGCATGGTGCCTGGCGCGTAGCCGGGTCGGTCCGTGGCTGCCGGCTGCACACGCGCGAAGCCAAGTTCGGCCAGATCGAGCTCGTCGACAAAGGCATCGATAATGCGGACCGGTTTGTCCGCATCCACATAATCCTCAAGGCGCGCCGGCAAAAAGCTCACCTGATCACGTTCAGCAACTTCAACGAAACGTCCCATCTGGCACCTCCGAAGCAGTGTCAGATCATACCATAATCAGGAGTTTTCACACAGCTTCCACCCCATTGCGGTCATCCGGAGTTGACTCAAGAAGCGTCCAAAGCGGCCGTTCTCAGGTGCTCGAGAAACAGCATCGATGCACATCATACCAGCCGTTTATCCAACCTCAACAAGGTCCAGAGACGGGCACTAGACTTTTTGTCAGTGAAGTTGGCATGGAGGTGACAGGCGACAAGGCCAATATCCAGTAGATGCCTACCTGCGCCATTAGGGTACGTTGCGATCAAGGCACGTCTGCGCCGAGACTCAACTGAAAGTGGCGTGTATCTGCTCGAAAGCAATTAGGCCATCGCCAGCTAAGGCAGATTCAGCGCGCGAGAGAGATAGTCAAACAGGGGCGGTCCGGCAACGATCGCCTGCCCGCCGTAGTTCTTGAGGTTAAGACGAACGGCTGTGAACTGGACGAAATGACATCCATACTCGGTAGCGGGTTGTCGATATCCAACCCAGGCACTACAGGTGGCACTAAGAGACGTAATTTTTAAAACGCCGTCAGGACAATTTCAGAATATCCATGCGCTTTGGGCGTTGGCGATGAAACTCGATCCATTATTACGCCGACTGTTCGCGCAGTTTGCATGCGCGATTAAAACCTATCACGCCAGTTTATGAATGTTGATGCAGATGCAGTTCCTGCTCCGCGAATGCCCAGTCTAGCCAAGGCATAAGTGCTTTCAGATTATTGGTTTCTACGGTTGGGCCGCACCATATTCTGAGGCTTGGCGGCGCGGTGCGAAAGCCCGAAATGTCAAAGGCGGCCCCCATATTGTCCAGTCGCTGGGCAATTTCGGACGTAAACCTATGCTGTCCGGCTACATCGAGGCCGGCGATTTTTGGGTCGGAAATGCGCAGGCACACCGACGTGCGGGAACGGCAGGGCTCGACCGCTTCAAGGAAGTCCGCCCACGGGCTCGCCGCGACCCAATCGGCGACGACCTGGTAATTGTCGCGCACTCTTTGGTGAAGCGCGCTCAGGCCGCCAATGGAAATAGCCCATTCCATGCTGTCGATGGCGTCTTCAACGCAAAGGAGTGAGACCGTGTTGATGGTATTGCCGGAGAACAGGCCGGGCAGCAGCCCAGCGCTGTCTTTCATGCGGAAAAGTTTTGGCATTGGCCAGGGCGGAGTGTAGCTGAGCAGGCGCTCCACCGCTTTTGGACTTAAGACAAGCACGCCGTGCGCCGCCTCGCCGCCAAGGCATTTTTGCCACGAGAATGCGATGACATCGAGCTTGCTGACGGGAATTGGCTCGCCGAAGATTGCTGAGGTCGCATCGCAGATCGCAAGGCCCTGCCGGTCATACTCGATCCAGTCGGCCCCTGGTACGCAGGTTCCGGTTGCCGTGCCGTTCCAGGTGAACACCACGTCTCGCTGCCAGTCGACCATGGTGAGCCTGTGTCGAATGTCGCCGGCCCCCACGAGCACACGCACATCCTCAAGTCGGAGCTGGTCGACAATATCCTTTATCCAGAGGCCGCCAAAATGCTCCCAGGCCAGGACATCAACACCCCGGGGTCCGAGGAGCGACCACATGGCCATCTCGACAGCGCCAGTATCCGAACCCGGGACAATGGCAATGCGATAATCTGCGGGGATCTCGAGCAAGGTGCGCGTCAATTCGATCGCATGGGCAATTCGACCGCGGGCGAGAGGCGCTCTGTGAGAGCGGCCCAGCGATGGCAGCTCAAGCGATTTTGCCGACCATCCGGGGCGCTTTGCGGCAGGGCCTGAGGAGAACCTGGGGTCGGACGGACGGGTCTTGGGCTCTGCTCTGGACATTACTCAGCTCATCGATGCAATTCGCCTAAGCTTTGCAGATTTGTTTTTAATGATCAACAAATACAAAATTATGTAGACTAAAGCATGATGCGCGTCGAGAATTTGACCTCCCGCATGACCACGGAGGTCGAAAACTGCCGCACGTTGGGATTGTTGAAGAAATGCTCCTGGGTGAACTCATCATAGCCGGCCATATCGCGCACATTGACGATAAGCACGAAGTCGTGGGCGCCGGTGACATAGTAGCATTGGACCACTTCGGGCTGAGCAATCATTGTTTTTTTGAACTGCTCAAGAAGGCTTGCCTGTTCGCGTTCCAGCGACACCTGAACGATCAGTGTTACGCGCGCCCCACCAACTGCAGGGTCCACGATCGCCACATCGGCCTTGATGATGCCTGTCTGGCGCAGGCGGGATAGCCGGCGGAGGCAGGCGGTTGACGACAGCCCGACTCTATCCCCGATTTCAGAAGATGTGAGTTGGTTATTCTCCTGCACCACGTTGAGAATGGCGCGATCGAAGGAGTCCAGATTTGCCCCTTCCGCGCCCGCCGAAACTCGGCTTTTACTGTTGAGATTGCGCATCATTTCCTCGGTCAGCGTGGGCGCTTCGCCCCAAATCATCTCTCGCACTCGGCTAGATTGCCGCCGTAGTGTCAATGGAAATGGAAGGCCGCCATGCCCCGCTATCTGATTGCCGATTCAATGCCGGATCCGATCCCGGTTCAACTCCTGCAAAAGCTGAGAGAGGTCGAAACCGCGACCGCGGGACATCTGCGCGATACGGGCTTCATGGATGGAGGCCTTCGCCCTGTGTGGCCCGGCGGCCCTGTCGTTGGCTGTGCCGTGACAGTGTCGATCAGTGGCACGGATTCTACGCTGTTGCATCACATAACCGGGCTCCTGCGGCCGGGCGATATCGTGGTTGTCGATCGGCTGGGCGACAACCGGTATGCCTGCTGGGGCGGTGGGGTTACCAATGCCGCCAAATGCGCCGGAGCGGTGGGGGCAATCGTTGATGGCCCAGCAACCGATCCGGAAGAGATCGAGAGCTTCGGCCTGCCGGTTTGGTCGCGGGGCATTTCTGCCATCACAACGCGCCTTGCCAATCTGGGGGGCAGTTTCAACAACCCGGTCAGTTGTGGCGGCGTACCCGTACATGCAGGCGATATCATCATTGCCGACCAGTCCGGAATTCTGGTTCTGCCCAGAGACGGAGCTGAAGCCTTCGCCGATCAATGCCTGCGCGCGCAGGAAAAAGGGCTTGACCGCATCCACCGGGTTCGTGACGGGGAAAAACTCGGAGACGTCTCCGGCGCAAGCCGGATGGTTCTGGAAGCCCTTGCGGCTCAATGACAAGGGAGGGGATTTCCCCCTCCCACCATTATTATGCGCCCCTGGGAAGCCGGTCCGCGACAAGAGCCGTATAATAAGCAACGCCGAGCGGGATGATCTCGTCATTGAAATCATAACCGGGATTGTGCAGTGGCGTGGCCCCCGGCGTACCTGGCGCCCCGTTGCCCAGATTAACAAACGTGCCCGGCACCCGCGCCAGCATATGGGCGAAATCCTCTGACCCCATCCGCAGGGGGCAGTCCGCATCAACCGCATCCTCCCCGAGGACCCGACGAGCCACTCTGACTGAGGCCTCGGTCGTTTCGGCTGCGTTGATCGTAGGCACGAATTCGCGGCTATAGGCAACAGTGGCACTAGCGGCATATCCGGCGGCGATTGAATCGGCCAGGCGGCGCATTTCCGTTTCGATGGCGGCACTGACTTCGGGCAGAAAACTGCGGCAATCGCCCTTTATCCGAACCTCGGAGGGAATAACGTTGCGAGTCCCATTGATTATGAATTCGGTGACCGACACGACGCAAGGGCGGGTAGGATCAATGCGGCGTGACACGATTGTCTGGAGACCCATGACAATGGCCGATGCCGCCACGATCGGATCGACGCCCGAGTGAGGCCGGGCGGCATGCACGCCCTTGCCGGTCACGACGATTTCAAAATTATCTTCTGCACCCATGAATGGGCCGGGGCGCGTTGCAAACTGGCCGACGGGAATGCCCGGCATGTTGTGGATGCCGTAAATCTCTTCCATCGGGAAGCGCTCAAAAAGGCCGTCTTCGATCATGCTCAGAGCGCCACGCCCATGCTCTTCGGCAGGCTGAAAGATGAAATGCACCGTACCGCTGAACTCGGGATGTGCGACCAGGTGCTGCGCAGCGCCAAGGAGCATTGTGGTGTGCCCGTCATGCCCACATGCATGCATCTTTCCCGGGTTTTGCGAGCCATGATCACGACCCGGAATTTCCTGAATGGCCAGGGCGTCCATGTCCGCCCTCAACCCAATTGATCGATTGCCAGTGCCAGCGCTAAGCGTGCCGACAAGGCCGGTGCCACCGATGTTGCGCGTTACCGCAATGCCCATTTCTGTCAGCCGCTCGGCAACGAAATCGGAGGTCGCCCGCTCTTCGAAGCCAAGTTCTGGATGGGCGTGCAGGTGACGCCGCCACTGGGTGAGTTGTTCGTGTGTGGATGCGGATAGTTTCATCGGACAGCTCGCAATAGGGGTTGTGAATTAGGGTGTCGGACGCGCTTCGGTGATCAGGACGAGAACGCGGCTATCTTCGGTCAGCGCCAGTTCCTTACGCCGCACAGGGTCGGCCGCTGCTACGGAAAGGGCCGCGAGGCCCGCCGCACCGGAACTGGTCGTGATGATCCCCTGCCTTGTCTCAAGGATCGTTACAGAGTGTGAAAGCTCTGCCTCGGATACGGTCATGCACAGGGCACCGTATTCACGCAGGGTCTTAAGCGCGGGAGCGCTAGCTTCCCCGCAAGAGAGCATGTCTGCCGATGTTTCAAGATCGCCAGCAGCGCGCACCGGACGTCCGGCGGCCATTGCAAGGGCAACGCAGGGTGCTTGATCGGGCTCGACGATCACCACCCGCGCGGGCGCCGCGAGCCATCCCTGCAAGCCGCCTATGATTGCTGCGGCGAGCCCCCCCACGCCGGCCTGCACGAAGACATGGGTTGGCAATTCGTGTTGGGCCTGCGTGAACTGTTGCTTCAATTCGTCAGTGATGACGGCATAACCTGCCATGACGTCGGCAACGACCGGGTCTTCCGGATCAAGGCTGGTATCAGGGATGAGAAGATAGCCGCTTGCAGCGGCCAGCATGCGCGCCATGTCGACCGCGTCGTCATAGGTGCCGCCGGCAATTTTCACCGAAGCGCCCGCGTCTTGAATGCGTTTGACCCTTACCTCCGGCACGCCGCCATGGAGCACGACAGTGCAAGGCACGCCCGCATGCCGCGCTCCGGCGGCCACGGCAAGGCCATGATTGCCATCGCTGACACAAATCAGGTGAGGTGGCGGATCCGGCATCGCACCTGCATCGCCAATCCATTCTCTCGGTCTGCCGATGGCCCGCGCCACAGCCGAGATAGCCGCGAAGGTGCCGCCTAGTGATTTGAAGCTGCCAAGCGGCCGGGTTGTTTCCACCTTGGCAAACACGGCCCCGATACCGACAGCGCGCGCCATAGGCGTAAGCTGCATGAGGGCGGTTGGCTCTAGGTCGCCAAAGACGTCGGCAAGAACGGTGTGTGCCCTTGGGGCAGGTGCATGATCTGTTTTCATGCGCTGCAGTATCCGGGTCGTCCTGCCCGGATCGCTGCAAAATACTGCGCCACAACGACTGAAATCGCCGAATTAGGTGCAGTTTTCGCCGACTTTCGGCGATCTGATCCAGCCGCTGCTAAGAAGGAAATACGAAAAGCAAGCTTTATCAATGACTTGCACCTGCCTCTAAGCGCGCTTCTGTCCGTCAAGCAAGCAGCTTTACATTGTATGGAGTCGACCGTTAATACAAAAATTAAGCGTCAATGAGGTGCCGAAGATGAGCATGGAACGATATTTCCCCTATTATCAGGGCACGCCATTCTTCTCGCTGCAGCAAGACAGCCGGTTTTCCTACTGTCTCTATGTGCCGCCCAGCTATTACCGTGATGAGGTCAAGCAGGTCCGGCTCATCGTTGCCGTCCACGGCACTAAGCGCACGGCCGAAGGCTATCGCGACGCTTTCGCCAGCCTGGCGGAAGAAACCGGATGTGTGGTGATGGCGCCGCTGTTTCCCATGGGGGTCAGCGCGCCCTATGCCGCAGCGCCGGAAGAGCAGCACAATTACAAATATCTTGAATTCAAGGGCATACGCTTCGATCAGTCACTGATTGCCATGGTCGGGCAGGTGCGCGAAGCCCTCGGCAAGATCGCGCCGGAATTCCTGTTGTTCGGCTTTTCGGGCGGCGGACAATTTGTCCATCGCTTCTACTACCTCCACCCCGAACGTCTTTTAGGCGTCTCTGTCGGTGCTCCCGGCTCCGTCACCCGCATCGATCCGGATGTCGAATGGTGGCCGGGCACGGCTGGCGTCGCGGAGCGATTCGGTAAGGCGATCGACATCGCAGCTCTCCGCCGCGTGCCGGTTCATCTGGTCGTTGGCGCACTGGACACAGAGACCTGGAACGTTCGCATCAAACCAGACAGCTGGACATGGAGAGAAGGGGCAAATGACGCGGGCGCCAACCGCGTCGAGCGGCTTGAGGCTTTGCGTCAGAACCTGGAAAGCCATGGGATCGATGTGACACTGGATAGTGTGGCTGGCGTCGCCCATAGCGGCACTCAGGTTCTCAATCCGGTCTTCGACTTTTTCCGTAAATGCCTTGCTCAGAAGGACCGCAAATGACCGCCTTTCCCCTTATCCATATCGAGGGCGGCCCCCGTGATCGCGGTCTGCAATACGGCCGGTCCGCGGGTGAGTATATTCACCGTGCCCTGGCGCTCTACCGTGGAGAGTTCGAGCGCCGCAGTATTTTCTGGCCCGAGGTCGAAAAGGTTTGCGATCAGGTTTCGCAGCACATCGCTCTTTATGATCCTGACACCATGATCGAGATTGCCGCCATAGCGGAAGGCGCCGAGCTGCCGGTGACCGCCATTGTGGCGATCAATGCCCGCACAGAGGTGATCAACGCCCGGAACTACCGTAACCAGCCAGCGCCTGCCGAATGCTCGGGCATTGTGGCTTTGCCGGACGTTACCCGCGACGGCACCGTCCTGCATGGGCAGAACTGGGACTGGTTGGACGCCGCGGCTGAATCAACAATTGTCCTTCACTTCAGGGACGAGCGGGACCACGAAATTCTGGGCCTGGCCGAAGCCGGACAAGTAGCGCGGTGCGGCATGAACAATGCCGGTCTTGCACTAACGGCAAATGGTTTGCACACCGACCGTGAAGGCGAAACCCAGGGCGTCTGTAGCCCGGTCATACGGCGAAACGTGCTGCTCCAGAAAACGCTGGGCGAAGCCATCGGCGTGATCATGAAGTCACCGAGAAACTATTCGCACAATTTCATGTTGAGCCATCGAGATGGCATGGCCATTGATCTCGAAACCACGCCCAGCGATGTGTTCTGGCTCAAGCCACGCGATGGCCTGCTGGTGCATGCCAATCATTTTACCAGTCCGGCGGCCCTGGTGTCCGCAGTCGATGAAGGCGTGCGTCGCTCGCCAGACTCTCTGGTGCGCGAAATGCTGATCGAAGGCACGCTCAATCGTCGCAGCGGACCGGTCGATCGCCAGACCATCATTGACGCATTCATGGATAGCACGGATGCGCCCTATGGCGTGTTGCAGCCGCCCAGGTCTGAAAAGGCCGGCGTGATGGAAGCGACTGTCGCCACGATCATCATGGAACCGGCGAGGGGCCGGATGTGGGTCAGCCGACAGCCTTATCTGGCACAGGACTTTACGGAATACGCGTTTTCATAGCGCGCGGCGCGCCTACGCCGCAAAAATCCGAGCAGGAGGAAACAATGCATATGAGGACTTCAAAGGCACCACTGGCGAAATGGATGGGCACGCTCGGAATGCTGACAGCAACCCTGCTGGCCAGCAGTGCATGGGCCGAGGACGCAATGCCAGTGGCCGGCGGCAGTCTGGCTATTGCGTTGACCACCGATATTCAGGGCATCAATCCCGGCGTCACGCGTGACGGCAACACAGACGCGGTGATCAATCACGTGGCTGAAGGGCTCGTCGCCTATAAGGAAGATGGCAGCGTCGGTCTGCTCGGGGCCAAGTCGCTCTCCGTCTCCGAGGATGGTCTGAGCTACACCTTTACCTTGCGCGACGGCATGACCTTCCATAACGGCGCTCCTGTCACCTCGGCCGAGGTCAAGTGGAGCTGGGACCGCCTGCTCAACGAGCAAACAGGCTGGCGCTGCCGCAGCTGGTTTGTGCCCGGTGGCGATGTGGTCATTCAATCCATAGATACGCCGGATGCGCAGACCATTGTGTTCAATCTGGTCGAGCCCACTGCGATCTTCCTGCCCAAGATGGCGAACCACCAGTGTATCGGCCCGATCCTGCACCCCGACTCGATCGGCGCTGACGGAAAGTTCCTGACGCCCATCGCCACCGGCCCCTACAAGCTGGCTGAATGGAAGCAGGGCGAATATGTAATCCTTGAACGTTTCGAGGGTTATGTCGCCAATACCGATCCCAAGAGTGGCTTTGCCGGCGACCGGACACCCTATATCGACAGCCTCAAATTCATGGTGGTTCCCGATGCCGCCGTCGCCAAGGCGGCACTGCTGGCCGGCGACGTACAATTGTCCCGTGAGTTTACCCCCAACGATCTCACTGAACTCGAAACCAAGGATGGGCTTAAGGTCTATTCCTCGGACTCCTTCAATTGGAAGCTTCTGCTGTTCAATCGCAAGGACGGGCTTTTCACCGACGTGAATCTGCGCCAGGCAATCACGGAGGCCATCGATATCGACGAAGTGGCCCAGATCATGTCCAACGGGCTTGCCAAGGGCAATCCATCGGCTGTCCCGCTGCTCAGCAACTTCCACACCAGTGTGCAGGATCAGCGTCCCGCCTTTGATCCGGCCAACGCCAAGGCTCATGCGGAAGACGCCGACTATACTGGTGAAACGCTAAAGATAATGACCAACCGCCGCTTTCAGGACGACTACGATACGTCCCTTATCGTGCAGGAACAGCTCAAGCGCGCCGGATTCAACGTCGAGCTTGAAGTGGTTGAATGGGCGACGCAGGACGACGCCTACTATGCTGGCGGCTACCAGATGATGGTCTATAGCTATTCCCCGCGCACCGAACCCTATCTCAGTTTCGAGCTGGTCAGTGACACCAAGCCCGACACCGCCAAGGCCCATGAAATCGTCTCGGACGAGTTCACCGCCCTCCTGCGCCAGGCTGCGACCACGCTCGACACCGCGGGGCGCCAGGCAGCCTTCGACGCAATGCACCGCGTGCTGATCGAAGACCTGCCGGGGGCCAGCCTCTATAATCCCGCCGTTGTGTCCGCCAGTACCGACAGGCTCATGGGATATAGCGAGTTCGGCGTGGGGCATCCACGCCTCTGGGGCATCTGGCTCGCCGAATAGGCCAATCACACCGGGACGGGGATCAATATGCTTTACGCATTCAGACGAATTCTCATGGCTATTCCGACATTGCTCGTGGTTGCCGTAATTGTCTTCACTCTCATGCGGCTTATCCCCGGCGATCCTGCACAATTGCTGGTCGGCGACATGGACGATCTGGAAACGATCGCCCGTGTGCGCAAGGAGCTCGGACTGGACCAGCCTTTGCTGGTCCAGTTCGGGATATGGATACTCAATCTGCTGCAGGGCGACTTCGGCAATTCCATGCGCAATGGCGAGCCGATCCTGCCCACGATACTTTATCGTTTTTCGGTGACCGCCGCCTTTGCCGGCACGGCGCTGTTGCTGGCCGCGCTGATCGCTGTGCCAATGGGCGTGGTCGCGGCCTGGCGGGCTCGCACCAGCCTTGACTATGCCCTGCGGCTCACGGCCATGCTGCTCGTGTCTATGCCCACTTTCTGGGTGGGACTCATTCTGATCCTGATTTTCGGAATCTCGCTGCGCTGGCTGCCGGTCGTTGGCTATGTCTCGCTCGGCGACGATTTTGTGCGTGGCGTGCTCTACATGCTTATGCCTGTCGCCGCCCTGGTGGTAGGCGAGCTGGCCTCGATCATGCGCATGGCCCGCTCCAGCGCCCTCGAAGTGCTGCAACTCGATTACATCGCCCATGCCCGGGCAAAGGGGCTGAGCGAAAGACGCGTCCTGCTCCGCCATGTGCTGCCCAACTCGCTTGCGCCAACCCTCACCTTGATCGGCATTACGCTAGGCAACAGCCTTGGCGGCGCAGCGGTGACAGAGACGGTGTTTTCCATACCCGGCCTCGGACGCTATCTCGTCGATGCCATCTATGCCCGCGACTATCTGGTGGTTCAGGGCTGTCTGATGTTCGTGTCCTTCATTTTCATCGTGGTGAATTTGCTGGTGGACCTGTGCTACCCGCTGCTCGATCCGAGGGTTAAGCTATGATCCGCCTGTTCCGTTCTCTTGGCTGGATCGGCTTTGGCCCCAGCCTGCTTGTCAGCGTCGTGATATTGGCAATCGTCGGCTTGGTCTGGACGCCCTTCGATCCCAACGCACTTGATTTCGCGCATCGTTACCTGCCGCCGGCTTTGCCTTATGTGACCGGCACCGATCATCTGGGGCGCGACCTGTTCAGCCGCCTGCTGCTGGGCGCTTCAACCAGCGCCGCCGTCAGCGGTTCAGCGGTCATCGGCGCCCTGCTGATCGGCAGCCTGCTTGGAGCCATTTCCGGCTATTTCATGGGATGGCCGGACCGAATTGCCATGTTGGTGATGGATGCCATCCTGGCCATGCCGGGCATTCTGCTGGCCCTGGCCATCATGACGGTTACCGGCCCCAGCGTGGCCGGGCTGATCGGAGCCATGGCGGTTACATTTACGCCCGTTGTCTTCCGGGTGGTGCGTTCGACGGTGCTGTCCTTGCGCGAAAAAGAGTTTATCGAGGCCTCGCGTGCGCTGGGGAACCGGGATTTCTTCACGATCGCCTACCATATCCTGCCCAATTGTGTGGCCCCGTTGACGGTGGTTGGCACCAGCCTTTTCGGCTCTGCGGTGCTCACCGAAAGCGCCTTGAGTTTTCTGGGTCTGGGGGTGCCGCCGCACGTGCCGACATGGGGTGCCATGCTCTCGGATGGACGCAATATTTTCTCGCAGGCGCCGTGGGCCGTCATCTATCCCGGACTTGCCATCTCCTATCTCCTGCTGGGGGTCAACCTGACGGGCGATAGGCTGCGCGACCTGCTCGATCCTCGGGTAAAAGGACACATCTGATGGACCGCTCAAATCAGGATCTGCTGCCCTTGTTCTCGGTGAACAACCTAACAATTGCCTTTCCCGGCATCGGGGAAGTGGTGCGCGATATCAGCTTCGCCATCGGTCGCGGCGAGACTGTCGGCGTTGTTGGCGAGTCCGGCAGTGGCAAAAGCATGCTCGCGCGCGCAGCCATGCGTCTCTTGCCGTCCCAGGCCACTGTCGTTCGTGGTCGCATAATGTTCGAGGGACAATCATTGTTTGATCTGGGCGCACGCCAGATGCGATCGGTGCGTGGCGCCGGGATCGGGATGGTCTTTCAAGAGCCGATGACATCTCTCAATCCCGCTCTCACCATCGGCGCGCAAATCGAAGAAGGTTTGCGAGCCCATGGGCGTATGGACGACCAAGCCGGCGGCCAGCGTATTCTCGACATGCTGGAGCGGGTCCGCATCGCTGATCCCAGGCGCTGCCTTCGCCAATATCCGCATGAGTTCTCGGGCGGCATGCGCCAGCGCATCATGCTGGCGTCGGTACTGCTGATGGAACCGAAACTGTTGATCGCCGATGAGCCGACAACAGCACTTGATGCAGTGATCCAGCGTGAAGTGCTCGAGATAATGGGGGAGATCACACGCGATCTCGGCGTTGCGGTCATGTTGATATCGCACGATCTCGGCGTTGTTGGCGCCTATACTGAGCGTCTTGTGGTTATGCAGAAGGGTGAATTGGTCGAGAAGGGCAACACGCGGGATATTCTGCTCAGACCTCGACACCCCTACACTCAGACCCTGATCGGCTCGCTTCCGAGCCGCCAGAAATCCTCGTCCGGCGCCCAGGCCGGCGCGTTCGCGCCGGGAGCCCCGCTGCTCGAAGTTGAAAATCTGCGCGTGGTTTTCACACGCAAGGGCAGCCTGCCATTTACGCCTGCGACCACCACGGATGCATTAAAGGGTGTGTCCCTTACTATCCGCGCGGGAGAAACCGTGGCGGTGGTGGGGGAATCCGGCTCCGGCAAGACGACGCTGGGGCGCTCAATTTTGCGCCTTGTTGACAGATCCGGCGGCGTAATCCGCATTGCTGGCCAGGATATCCAGTCGCTGTCCGAAAATGCGCTGCGCCATTTGCGCCGTGAGACGCAGATCGTTTTTCAGGACCCTTATTCCTCGCTCGACCCGCGTCGGCGCATTCATGAGATCGTGGCAGAGGGCTTGCGAGGCGATCCAGAAGTGCATCGGCGCGACTACCGGTCCCGCGCTGCAGCGGTTCTTGAAGAGGTCGACCTGCCGGCCTCGTTTCTGGACCGGTTTCCACACCAGCTTTCTGGCGGCCAAAGGCAACGCGTCTGCATCGCCCGCGCCCTTATCATGCGCCCCACATTGGTCATTGCTGATGAGCCGGTTTCGGCGCTCGACATAACCGTTCAGGCAAAAATTCTGGAACTGATGAAGCGGCTGCAACGCCAGCACGGCTTTGCCTATCTCTTTATTTCGCACGATCTCGGCGTGGTGGAGCAGGTCGCCGACCGGGTCTTGGTCATGCAGGCGGGGCGCGTGGTGGAGGAAGGTGTCAGGGATGCGATCTTTGATCACCCCCATCATCCCTACACACGCCTTCTGCTTCAGGCCGTTCCTGACTTGCATGAGGTCGAGCCGGGCGCTTATGAGATTCGGCGTCGGCACTATAACGACGAACCCGCAGCGCCCCCGGGAATGCGATTTGACTGGCAGAACGCTGCCGGGCCGGCCACGTTGATCGACGTCGGCGACCAACATCGGGTATCATGTGTGCCTCTGATGTCCGTCGTCAGCGGGTGAACGACGCGGCAGCGCAAGGCGAAAAGGCAGGAAGATGACCCTAGGAGGGCACGATGGGCATGAGCCTCCGAGAGCTGAGCGGCGTTTTTATGACGCATTGGCCGATCAGATCGTCAGGCTTGCCATAAAGGAAAACTATGCGAGCGGCGCTCATCTGACCGAATTGGGGTTGAGCGAAAAGCTGCGGGTTTCGCGGTCACCGATCCGCCATGCCCTTAAGCGACTGGCTGATCGCGGGATTGTGGAGGCCCGACCCAATCGGGGCTTTTTTCTCACCGAATCCGCAGCCGGCCTTATGGCCTTGCATGTTGCGGGGCGGTCGCGCACCGTCCCGGAGCTTCACGACATAATCCTGCGCGACTATGCCAATGGCGATTTGCCGGACACGGTGGCGGAGAACTCGCTTACGCAGCGCTATGGCGTATCCGCCGGCCAGCTGCGCTCGGCCCTGCAGGCGCTTTCCCAGTTCGGCATCCTCAATCGCAGCCAGGGCAAGGGTTGGCATTTCGAGCCGGGCCTGACCACGCCTGAGGCCTTGGAGCAGAGCTACCGCTTTCGCATTCTCATTGAATGTGGCGGGCTGACGGACGAGAACTTTATGCTCGACCGGGTTGCAGCAAGGCGTGTCCGATCCGAACACGATAATTTTCTGGCTGACCTTGAGGACGGCACCGCTGACGCGTTCTATGCCATCAATGCAGGATTCCACCTGCTTCTGGCCGAGTGCTCAGGCAATATCTTCATCAAGCGATCCGTCGAAATCCAGAACCGGCTTCGCCGCGTGCACGAATTCGCATCTTTTCCCACCTTGCCGATTGCGCGTATGCAGCAATCCTGCGCTGAGCATTTAGCGATACTCGATGCCGTAGAGGAAGGGGACCGGGATTTCGCCGCCGTTCTCATGCGGCGGCATCTGGAAAGAGCGCCACGCGTGCGAGGCTAGCCCGTCTCGCTGTAGCTTGTCCTAAAGCATCGTCGCAATGCCAGGACCTACTCGTGCGCAAAATGCCTCGGCACATTCCGCAGCGATTGCAGCAACTTTAGGCGCAAAGCGGGATGTGGGGGGTTGCAGACACACCGCGAAATAGTCCGTTGGTGGGAAATTCTGCTCTACTTCAAGCGCCTTGAGCGTCCCAGCGCGCACTTCTGCGCCTATGGTTGCCGCAGGCAGCACCGATAGACCTATGCCGGCACTGACCATACCGATTGTCGTCGCAAGAGAGTTGGAGTAGTGCACGATGGCCTCCTCGAAGCTTGCCTTCAACATATAGTCGCTCAGCCGGCGGTGGTTCTGAGTGCCCACCTGATAGGAGATGATTGGCGAGGCTCGTAGCCTTTCCGCGCGCACGAGCGGATCGTCGTCAGACGGATAGTCCTTGCTCGAAACCCATATCATCTGAAAGCGACAAAGAGGCGTAATGCGGTAAAGGGCGTGGTCTGTTCCGGGAAAGCCCAGGATGATGTCGAGTTCGCGATGCTCCAGGTGGTGCAGAATGGTCGGGGATGACTCTGTGCTGATGGATACGCGGATGCGGGGAAATCGCTCGCGCAGCGTGCTTATGATCGAGGGAAGCAGCGTGGAGGCCATGCTGGGAAGCACACCTATTCGGATGTCGCCATCGGGTTCGAGCGCCTGGCTGGTGTCGTCGAGCAGCTGGTCGTAACGCTGCACGATATCTCTCGCGCCCTCGATAAACCGCGCGCCGATGAGCGTCGGCCGGACATCGCGGGAATCCCGCTCAAAAAGACGAAATCCGAGTTCCTGTTCCAGTGCGGCTACGCGGCTGGAAATGGCGGCCGGCGTAATATTCATACGCTCGGCCGTTACCCTGAAACTGCGCAGTTCGGCGAGCCACACCACGGTTTGCAGGAAGCGTATGTTCACAGGTCAGGTTCGCTGAAAATGATGCCTGACCCTATCGCAAAATGCGCCGTTTGCGCAATCAGGGCCCGCTGTCCAAAGCGGATCAAGCCAGGATTTTTTCTTGTCGGAGGGCACCGAGCGTGGCGCTGAGCCCAGCGCGTATAGTCATGGATTGGCTCGCCACGACAAGTAATTCAGCACCCTCTTTTGCCCCGAAAGCCCTTTCTTCGGGTGTCCAGGCCGGCATGACCCATGGCTTCCCGCAGGTTTGAGCAGCACGGGCGCATCGCGTGAGATCAAAAAGGTCTGCCGCGCTGAAGCTGTAGGCGCCCCGGCCGCGCGAGAGCGAAAGATCTGAGGGCCCGGGGAAGATACCGTCCACATTCGGAAGCGCCGCGATCTTTTCGACGTCTTCAAGGCTTTCTGAGGTTTCGATCATGGCGTAGCACTTCGTGCGACGGTTTTCCCGGTCAAAAGCGTCCGCCGCCGGGCGACCATACCCATAGACGCGCCCACCGGTATAAGAGCGAATGCCATGGGGCGGGTATTTTGCAGCCTGCGTGATCTCGCGGACATGATCGACGCCGAGCAGGTGGGGAATCACTACGGCATCGGCGCCAAAATCGAGTGCTTGCTGGATCGCTTCTGTCGTGGTGGCGATCACTTTGGCGAGTGTGCGGACACCCAGGGCTCGCGTCATCGCCAGGAATTGGTCGAGCGTGGCAAGGTCAAAGGTGCCGTGCTCAAGCTCAACGACAATACTGCCGATTCCCATCAGTTTGGCGATCTCCAGAAACCCGAAATGGGGCTGGGATACCCAGAGGCAAATCTTTTCCATGTTTGGTCTCGCGTTTATAAACCGCCGACCATCTATGCCCTGCCTTCGGCCCGATCCAGCAAGAAAAACTAAAGGGATGGATAGAAAAAGCACGTCAGCTACGAGGGCGATACGGGACAAAAACTCCCATTAACAGAGGGAACAAAGTCGGCAGGACGCGTGTGAATAGCAGGTTGTTGCTGTGGGATACTCTCGCGACGAGATATCAATGATGTCAATCCGGCATCACATACTGGCGCGACATAGGCTGCAATAGGCGTACACGCGCCAATACCTCAGCTTATTGTTGGCGGTCCCACAGGGTAAATGCGGATCGGCAGTGCTATTAAGGGCGTTCCGCGCTGCTGCTGCATCGGCGTAGCGCATCATGAGGTCGACATAGCCTGCGGCCTTGAAGTGGCGTGGTGGCACCGAGCGAATGGTAACAACACCGGCGCCCGCATTGAGGATGATCCTTCCACACTCACCAAAGCCGACCCGCTTTGGAAAGGCCGCTGAGCGTTCGAGAGGAAGGTGGCTACCATGGTGCCAGCCTGGTTGACTACGGTGAGGTCTCGCAAATCTTCCCAATGGATTGGCTGGTCGAGGTATTGGTGCTCAAGCCGGTCGGGGAAGTTGCGCAGATAGGGCCTATTGCTGCGCTGGATCGCTTGCACCCCCAAAAGCAAATGAAGCTGCCGCAAAGCCCGAAGGCGAAGACGACAATGATGGCTTCGCTACCAAAACCAGGCAACCCGAACAGCGCTGCCCATGCCGCTGCCGCCAGCATGGGCAGCGCAATGGCGAACATCAGAGTGGCGATCGGCATGGGGTTTTCAAACAGTTCGAGCGCGCCATCTCCAACGGCAGACGCTGTCGCCTGCAAGGTATTGCGATAGGTGTGGCTTGATTGTCTTGAGGCCACGACTTGCAGCAAGTTCGGCAGTGAAACGACGGCCGGGCGGGGTGCTCTCAGGCTGGATCAGGACGCCAAGCGTACTGTGCGCTTGAAAAGCGACGCAGCCCAGAGGCTGATGAGGATCCCCAGGCTCATCGCCGCCAGAAACACCCAGCCCGATAACGAGCCGGCATGGATGCCCGAGAGCAGCACGCCCACCGTGCAACCCAGCGCCGTCATGGCGCCCCAGCCGAGCAACAGGCCGCCAACAAGGCCCCGCGCCACATCCGTGCCGGTGAGCCGCCGCGGCTTGAACTGGCCCGCAAGCAGCGAGGTGATCCAGCTGGCTGCGATCAGGCCGATGACGAAAAGGCCATTGTTCGAAAGCAGGGCCTCCTTCACGACCGTGGCGCAGCCCCGAAGCCCGTCTAGGCCGAACAGCGAAGAAGGCAGAATGGCCCAGTTGGTGCCGGCCGTGCGGGCAATGCTGCCCAGTTCGGCGGTGACGCCGAGGGGTGCGACGCGAAAATAGGCCAATGTGGCGATGATGCCGACCAGAGTACCGGCCACCACCGGCGGCCAGCGACGGAGGAACAAAAGGCTCATGGCTTCGCGCAAGGTTAGCGGGGCACGGGCTTCGCCTGCCCTCGGGCGGGACCACCAGATGGCCAGAGCCGCCAGCGCAGCGACCGCGAGCAAAGTGGCAGACAGCCCACCGGCATAGCCAAGGTGATGGGGAAGCCAGAAAATGAAAGCGTTTGACGTCATGGCGAGAAAAAGGGGATTCCAGGTAAGAAACCCAATGCCGAACCCGACCAATGCGCCGATGATGGCAAAGGGGGAAATAACCGAGCCTTCTGCCAGCCGATAGAAATGCGCGGACAGGCAGGAGCCGGAAATGGCCATGCCAATGCCGAAGGCAAAGGCGGCGATGACCAGCGTAATGCTGACCGGGCCGATATGCGCAGTGGGCGGCAGCCGCTCCAGCGCCGGGCTTGGCAGCCAGGCTCCAAAGATCGTCGTGTAGCCGATGGCGCCCACGGCTAATGCGACAAAAATGGCGATCACGCCGCCGGCCTCGCGCTTCTCAATCAGGTCGCGGAAATTGCAGTAAAAGCAGAAGCGGCTGCGCTGCAGAACAGCGCCGAATGCCGCGCCCAGCACCAGGGATAGAGCTAGTGGGCGTCCTTGTGGCCCTTGCGCGTCCAGAGTGAGAAATCCCCAGCCTAGCGCCAGGGCGATGAGGGCAGGCAGGCCATAGCGAATGGCAGGATTGGTCATTTTTGTCCCCGGGCGAGGCGGGCGCCGTGAAGCGCCCGCCTGATACGAGCCGACTTCGGCTTTGCGTCAGATCTTGCCCCAGACGGTGCCGGACGGGTTGTCGATCGGAACGCCGACAGCGTTGCCATATTCGGTCCAGGAGCCATCGTAATTGCGCACCTCGTAGCCGAGGATGCGGGAGAGCACGAACCAGGTGTGGCTGGAGCGCTCGCCAATGCGGCAATAGGTGATGATCGGCTTGGTGCCATCAATGCCGATGGCGGCGAAGGCGGCCTTGAGTTCATCGGCGGACTTAAAGGTGCCGTCCTCGTTGACCGCACCGCCCCAGGGGAAGTTTACCGCGCCAGGAATATGGCCGGCGCGCACCGACAGTTCCTGCACGCCTTCGGGTGCGAAGATTTCGCCGCTATATTCCTTGGGGCCACGGATGTCGACCAGCGAAACGTCCGCCCCACCTTCGACCACTTCAAGCACGTCGACAAGGCGCGCACGCAGTGGCGCGGCATCGTCGGGCAGGTCGATGGAAGACGCGGCATATTCCGGCGTTGCCGTGTCGAGCGGCAGCCCCTCGGCTTCCCAGAGCTTGCGGCCACCATCGAGCAGCTTCACGTCGTGTATGCCGTGAATATCGAACACCCAGGCGCCCCAGGCGGCAAACCAGTTGTTGTTGTCGCCATAAAGCACGACCGTCGTGTCCTCGGTGACGCCGGCAGCCTGCAGGATGGCTTCGAGCCCCTGGCTCGAAACAATGTCGCGGCGAACGGTATCGACGAGGTCGGTGTGCCAGGCGAGGTTTACCGCCCCTGGAATATGGCCACGTTCATAAACGCCGGTATCGACGCTGACTTCGAACACGCGGACATCGGGGTTGGTCAGGTTTTCGGCCAGCCAATCGGCAGTCACCAGCGCGCCATCCTCGCCAAGTGCTACGGCTGGCACGGCGGCGATGGCTATGGCGGTGGCCACAGCGGTTATGCGCTTGGTCAGAGCATTCATTCTAAGCCTCGTTCGCTTCCAGTCGCGGCCCTCTGCCGCGCCCCCTAATCATGGCGAAAAGGCGGCGGGGGGATCAAAGCATCAGGGACCAAATACCTGCCGAAGCGAACAAAAAAGCTGCTCCCGGAGCCGGGATGGCGCAGAAATTTTGTCTATCAACTTAGTGGACTATTTCATCAAGGTCGCCCTTGATCGGATGTGTTGGTCTATTGGATTCGTGGTGTGTCGAGCCGCCTCAGCCAAGGGCAGATAGGGATTTGCGTCCGACAATCACGTAGCGGCTCACGCCTCCGGGACATACCGCTGCGCGTGCTTGATTGAGTTCATGGAAGGCTTCGGCCCGCGCAATGTCAAAACCGGCCGCGGCCAATGCCTCTGCGGCCAAGGTCGCATCCTTGATACCGGCCAGAGGGAAAACCTGTTTTTGGTCGGCGGAAAACCCTGTCCAGAAGCCGTCGACAAGCAGTACCCAGCCGTTCGGGCGAAGCCATTGGTGGAGTTGCTTGAAAACGAGGTCAGGGCGTTTGAGGTGGCACAGCACCTGGCGCGAAACGATCAGATCGAAACCACCGCCGCCTTGCGGGTCCGGGCTCATATCCGTTCCCACAATGAAGTCATTGACGCCGAGCTCAGGATGAAGCCGCAGGCCCTCCGCTACCATGTGATTGGACGGCTCAAGGCTCAGAACGGGGTAGCCGGCGCCTTTAAGGGCTGCCATCAGCGTGCCGGTGCCTGCACCGTAATCCACTATCCGCGCTTCGGTCGGCAGACCCATAGCGTGGATTATTGCAATCCAGGCCTCCGCTTCTTCGCGAGGCAGTGTGTGTTCGGTGTCTTCTTCGTATGTCAGGGCCTGCTCGGCTGTGTAGGCTTGGTCGACCATCAACTACTCCGTCTGCCGTGTCGGGAAGTCGTGCCGGCAGGTCGAGGCGCGCATCCCAGGATGTCCGCCGTAACCCAGCGCCGGGATGAAGGTCGTCACTGCCGCAGGTTTCAAAAGCCGATCCAGAATAGGGTTGCAAATGTTCGTAACGTTATTACGTTACTCCCTGTTGATGCAAGACTGGAATCGGCATGGATTGCGAACTAACCCTGACGCTAAACCGGCAAAAGGTGTGGAGCTTGTTGCTTCCAGCTACAGAGCGGTCAGCTGGCTCTGAGCGCGGAGTCTCGGAGGTTGGCTTCGGTGTCTCAAAATGAGCGCTGCCATCGGACATTTCGACAATCCGATACCGGTCTACCTGCTGACGGGATTTCTTGGTTCGGGCAAAACGACGCTGCTTAATCGCATGCTGCTGGCCGACGGGCCACGTACCGCCGTCATCGTCAACGAGTTCGGGGACGTTGCGATCGACAATGATCTCTTCAAGGTCGACGGAACCGCTTCCGACCTGATCGAGACGTCAAACGGCTGCATCTGCTGTGAGCCAGGCAATGACATCGTCAGTACCCTGGCGCGACTTTCGGCAGCGATCGACAATGGCGATGTCAGCGCCGTCGACCGTGTCTTGATCGAAACGACCGGACTGGCCGATCCGGCCCCGATCATCAACCAAATGCTGATCGCAAGCTCGTATTCAATCGCCGGACGTTTCTTTGCGCTGGCCTCCGTCATCACCACGCTGGACGCGGTGAAAGGCAAAGAAACAGTCGAAGAGAGGATTCTGGCACACAAGCAGCTTGCCTTCGCCGATCGCGTCGCGCTGACCAAGGCAGATATGCTGACACAGGCTCAAGCAGATCGCCGCGAAGCCTTGATGGCCCTTGTGGCCCGGATTAACCCCGCGGCACGGGTCTTCGACATTCAGGATCCCCTGGCACAGCCCGAAAGTCTTCTGGAGCATGGCATCTACGCCCCTGATGGCAGGAGCATGGACGTGATCGGCTGGCTCAAGGCAGAGAGCCCACTGTCAAAGGCCTTTGGGGCAAAGGACGTCTCGCAGTGGCTCCCCGGCAACCGCCACTCAGATGTCTACACCAAAAGCATGGTCCTGGACGGCTCCGTCACCTCAAGGCAGGTGACCAGCTTCCTCGATATCCTCATGCGCGCGGCCGGAAATCGGCTGCTGCGGCTCAAAGGCCTGCTCTCGCTTGCTGATGATCCTGACCGGCCCTACCTCATCCACATCGTGCAAGGTACCTTTCATCCGCCGCAACGACTGGAGCGTTGGCCCAGCGAAGATCGCCGAACCCGCCTTGTCATCATTGCCGACGGGATCGATGAGATGGCGCTCGAAAGCTTCCTGCAGGTGCTCAAGCCGAAGCGCGTGCGTAAGGCCGAAACTGCTGCACCAGACACGAAGAGCGAACACTGAAACAGCATGAGTTCGCGGGTTGAACGCGCGCGTCACGCGAGATCGCACCGCTGACGGATCCCGAGCGAACAAGGTTAAGTACTACTCGCTCAGGATCTCGGCCAGCGAGCTGGTGATCCCTCTGGCATGGGTGGCTATTGGGCGACGCGACGCGTCGGGAACAACTGCCAGCCGGTGCGGGACTGGATGAGCCCCCAGATACCTCCGGGCATGACCAGCGGCACGAGAAAGGCCGTCAGCCCCTGGAAGATCAGGAACAGATCCCCGGCATCGCGGAACAGTTCGCGCAGCCCGAAATAGATGACGACGCCAATAATCGGCCCCTCGATGGTGCCCAATCCGCCCACGATGACGATGAACAGCACGCGAATCTTCCAGTCGATATCAAAGGCACCGCTCGGGTCCACATAGAGCACCGACAGATAATAGATGGCGCCGGCCGCGGCGCAGATCGAGGCCGATATGGGAAAGGCCGCGAGCTGGTTTCGGGCCACCGCAATGCCAACACTGGCGGCGCCCGCTTCATTGTCGCGGATGGCCATGAGGGCCAGTCGGGTCCGGCTGCGCAGCAGCGCAAAGACGCCGAAAATCGTGAGAGTCGCGAGAGCCAGGGCAAGATAGAAAACCATGTCGGCAAAGCTGGTTGGATCAATACTGGCCGGATTGAGCACGATGCCGCGCGAGGAGCCGAGCCATTCCCACTGGCCAAACAGCAGGCGCAGGCTGTCGGCCAGCACCCATGTGCCAATGGAGAAATAGGGCCCCCTGAGCTTGCGCAGCAAAGCCCACATGGCAAGGCCAACCACCAGCGCCACGAGCGCCGCCGCCAGGATCGCCCAGGCAGGCGAGAGGCCGGTCGTGTTCACCGTCATGAACAGAACATATGCGCCCAGGCCGACAAAGGCGTGGTGGCCAAAGGACAATAGACCCGTATAGCCGCAGAGCAGGTTCCAACCCTGTGCCATGGCCAGCAACAGGAGCACCTCCATGGCCAGGCGCAGGTCAATCGGCAGCAGGATCAAGGCATCGGCTATGGCGGCGAGGCCGAGCGCTGGAAAAGTGAGGCTGGATCGCAGGAAGGAACTCATTTGCGCCCCCAGGCGAGCAAGGAACCGAGGTTGTGCTGGCATCCACCTATAGAGGCCGGCTGGACGAGCGCTTCAGCAAGCCCCAGACTATCCATGACCGCATCGAGGACCTGTTGGCCTTCATCTGGGGCGAGATTGAACGCGCGCCAGGTGAGCAACTGGTGCTTCAGGAAATGACGCTCTACGTGCTGCGGGTGCCGCAGGCTGCCCATCTGGCGGCCGAGAAGGAGCGCGAGATCAGGCAGCTCTACGCCGAATGCCTCTCACGTTCCAGCGATGTATCGGAGGCAGATGCCTCGCGCATCACAGAACTGTCAAACTTCATCTATGCCTGCTTCGTCGGCATCCTCAACCAGTGGCTGGCCACTCGCGACACGCCACTCTTGCTGACGACGACGCGGCAACTCGTTGACGCTGCCCGGGGCATGTGGACCGAGGGTTGAACCCTCAAGACGCCTAATCTTCTGCAAGTCGGTAGCCGACACCGGCTTCATTGGTGATCAAGCCAGCGCCTTCTGTGCCGAGCTTGGCTCGCAGCTGGCCGACCAACACGCGTAGATATTGAGCATCGTCCCTGTGCGCTGGACCCCAGAGCCGCTGCAGAGCGGTCGCATGGGTGACGACGCGGCCGACATTGTCAGCCAGCAGGCAAAGGAGGTCGTATTCCTTTGGTGTAAGGTGAACGAGCTTGTCGTTGCTGGTGACAAGGCGACGGTCCCTGTCCAGCGCAATTGGTCCGAAGTGCTGCAGGGGAGCGATCACTGGCGCGGCCTCCGTCTGCCTCAGTGCCACCCGGATGCGGGCCAGGAGTTCGCCAATGCCGAACGGCTTTTCCATATAGTCATTGGCGCCTGCATCGAGGGCGGCAATTTTCTCGACTTCCTGTTCTCGGGCCGACAGCACGATGATCGGTACGGTGGAAAAGGCACGCACGGTTTCGATGACCTCCTTGCCGTCGCCGTCGGGCAGACCGAGGTCGAGGACGATCAGGGCGGGCGCTCGGGTGGCCGCAAGCCGCTTGGCCATGGCGGCGGTGTCGGCGGTTTCGACTTCGAACTCGGAGGCTTCGAGGGCCGGGCGCAAGAAGCGCTGGATCTGCGGCTCGTCATCGACCACCAGAATGCGCGGCTTCACGGGCGGCCCTCCAACTGCGGCAGGCGGACAATGAAGCGCGTACCGCGGCGGCGCATGGCCGGGCTTTCCGCCCTGATGGTGCCGCCCATGGCGAGGATCAATCCACGCGCGATTGCAAGGCCGAGGCCGGTGCCCGCGGGACGACCGTCGCTCTTGCCTCGCCGGTAGAACTTCTCAAAGATCCGATCAAGGTCCTGTTCAGGAATGCCCTTGCCCTGATCGGTCACGGTAATCCTCACGGCGTTGTCCTCTCTACGCGCAAAGATGCTCACCGGCGCGTCGGCGGCATATTTTGCAGCATTGTCGAGAAGATTGAACAGCACCTGTTCGAGCAGTGCCGGGTCTGCCTCTGCGTGCGGTGTCGGTTCTGCGACGCTGATATCGACGTTGAGCCTTGGATGGAGTCGCATTGCGCGGCCGACGGCAGCCTTGATCGTCACGCCCAGGTCTGTTGGCACGCATTTTGCGCGCAACATGCCGGATTCGATGCGGGTAATCTCGAAAAGATTGGTGACGAAGCGGTTGAGGCGGCCAGCTTCTTCTTCAATTGAAGCGAGAAGATCGTCGCGGGTTTCCACAGACATGCGATCGCCCAACTGGCGCAGGCTGCTTGCTGCACCGGTAATGCTGGCCAGCGGCGTGCGCAGATCATGCGAAAGCGAAGAGAGGAGCGCAGCCTGTACCTTTTGCCCCTCGCGGGCGACAGAGGCCTGGTTGCTGTCGCGTGTCAGGCGCGCCCGATCCAGGGCAATTGCCGATTGCTCGAGCAAGGCCGCAATTGTCCTTTGATCCTGGTCTGTAGGCAGACCATCCCCGTGATTGAGACGGATCCCGACAACCCCAAGCACGCGCTGGCCAGATCGAACTGGGGAGAAGAGATAAGGCACTAGCGGGAGTGTGGCAGTCTGGAAACCGGCCTGTTCCCTTTTGTCGGCCGCCCAGCGCGCCGCAGTCAGAGCGGTTGTGTCCAGGTCCTGATCGGGCGGCCAGAGAGCTCCCAGTTCCAGCTCTCCGGCATCATCAGGAACCAGCACTGCGATTGGGCGAGCAAGCGCCCCGCTGAACTGGCTGGCCATGGTGTCGATCACCTGGTCGCGCCCAAAGGCGCCCGAAAGCTTGCGGGCAAAGTCGAGCAAGGCTTGGGCCTGGTGCGCCTGTTGACGGGAGCGGTCCATGCTCAGCCGCAGGCGCGCCGCCAATTGTCCGGCGGCCAGGGCCACGGCTACGAAAATAGCCAGAGAGAGCAGCTCTTCGGGCCGGGCAACGGTCAGTCGCCCGGTCGGCTCGATGAAGACGATATTATAGGCGACAAAGGAAAGCATCGCCGCCAAGAGGGCCGAAAATCTGCCCGCCAGCACAGCTGAGAGCAGGACCGCGGCGAGAAACAGCATCGAGAGATTTTGCAACGCCACCAAGGCTGATAACCCCAGGCCCAGTGCCGTAGTGGCGCCGACCGAGGCAAGCGGCACGCCAATGGTCAGCGCCCATTGCGGCAAGGTTCGGCGTAAAAGCGGACGGCGTCGCGGGCGCTCTGTCGTCCCCGATACGACATGCACTCCGATGTCGCCGACCTGGTGCAACAGGGCATCGGCGAGCGATCTGCGCCACAGCGTCGTGCGGTCGCTGCGACCGACGACGATCTGCGTGATATTCTCGCGCCGCGCTAGGCGCAGGATTGCCGCGACGAAGTCGGACGCAGTTTCGCGACAGATTTCGGCGCCGAAGCGCTCGGCCTGGCGCAAGGTCTGTTCAAGCCGCTCATGGGTCTCGGCAGAGGGCGTCAGACCATGGGGACGGGTCAGGGAGAGGACGATCCAGCGGGCATTGAGCCCGGACGCCAGGCGGCTGGCCTCGCGGATAACCTTTTCCGACATTCCATCAGGTCCGGCACAGACCAGGAGCCGCTCGCCCGTGGCCCACGGCCCCTCAATGGCGCTTTGCTTGAGGAAATCGACCATCTGGTCGTCGACGCGGTCCGCGGCGCGACGCAGGCTGAGTTCGCGGAGTGCCGTCAGGGTTGCGGGCCTGAAGAAGCCTTCAAGGGCGCGGCCGACATTGTCGGGGAGATAGATCTTGCCCGCCCTGAGCCGCTCAATGAGCTCGGCAGGCGGCAGATCTACCAGCACCACTTCATCGGCCTTCTTGAGCACAATGTCGGGTACCGTTTCGCGCACCGGCGTCCCGGCTATGCGGCTCACCAGATCGGAGAGGCTCTCGAGATGCTGGATGTTGAGTGCCGTCCAGACGTCGATGCCCGTATCGATCAGCTCGGCAATGTCCTGATATCGCTTGGGATGGCGCGCCGAAGGTGGATTGCTGTGTGCAAGCTCGTCAACGAGCAACAGTTGCGGGTGGCGCTGGAGCGCAGCGTCGAGATCGAATTCGCCATAGGGTGCGGCGCCCTCGATCCGGGCCAGGGTGTCGAGGCCTTCCGCCAGGGCCGAGGTTTCGCTGCGGCCATGGGTCTCGATGAGGCCGATGACGACATCTGTGCCCCCCGCTGCCAGGGCCTTGGCGCGCTCGAGCATGGCATAGGTCTTGCCGACGCCTGGCGCCATGCCCAGAAAAATCGTCAGTTTGCCGCGCTTTTCGCGCGCAGCAAGCTGTAAAAGGGCGGCTGGATCAGGCCTTCGGTGATCGTCCTGGCGGTTCATCCTACCTCGCCGGTTGCGCCAATGCGTCGAGCGCCAAATTGAGCGCGAGAACATTGACGCGAGGTTCGCCGAATATACCAAGTGTCGGCATTTGCGTCATATCGGTGACGAGCCGGGTGATCGTGGCTTTATCGACCCCGCGCGCCCCGGCAACACGCTCGATCTGAGAGCGGGCATTTTCGGGCGAGATATCGGGATCAAGCCCGGAAGCCGAAGTGGTAACGGCATCTGCCGGTACCGCGCGCCTGCCATCTGCCGCCTCGGCAATGCGCTCCACCAAGCGGGTATCGGTTGCGCCATAGTTCGAGCCGCCCGAAGCTGAGGCATTGTAAGGCGCGCCGCCGGCTGCCGAGGGGCGCGGCCAGAAATAGCCGGCGCTGGTGAAATTTTGGCCAATCAGGGCCGAACCGACGATCACGCCACCCCGCTCGATCCGACTGCCATTGGCCTGGGCCGGAAACATCGCTTGGCCAACCCCGGTCATGGCCAGCGGGTAGGCGATGCCGGTGAGAAGAGAGAAGGCCAGGGTCAGCACGATGGCCGGACGGATTTGGCTGAGCATTTCTGCCTCCTAGATGATGCCGATGGCAGTGATGGCCATGTCGACCAGCTTTATGCCGATAAAGGGTGTGACAAGGCCGCCGAGGCCGTAGATCAGGAGATTGCGCGACAACAGTGCCGCAGCGCCCACCGGTCGGTATTTGACGCCGCGCAGGGCAAGCGGGATCAGGGCAACGATGATCAAGGCGTTGAAAATCACGGCGGAGAGGATCGCCGACTGGGGCGAGGCCAGGCCCATAATGTTGAGCGCGCCAAGGCCGGGATAGGTTGCGACAAACAGGGCCGGGATGATGGCAAAGTATTTTGCCACGTCATTGGCCATCGAAAACGTCGTGAGCGCTCCGCGTGTCATGAGGATCTGCTTGCCGATCTCGACGATTTCGATGAGCTTGGTGGGACTGCTGTCGAGGTCGACCATGTTGCCGGCTTCGCGCGCCGCCTGGGTGCCGGACTGCATGGCAACGCCGACATCGGCCTGGGCAAGCGCAGGGGCATCGTTGGTGCCGTCGCCGCACATGGCGACAAGCCGGCCGCCGGTCTGCTCCTTGCGGATATAGTCCAGTTTTTGTTCCGGCGTGGCTTCGGCGATGAAGTCGTCGACGCCGGCTTCGGAGGCAATGGCGGCGGCGGTGACAGGATTGTCGCCGGTGATCATGACCGTGCGGATGCCCATGGCGCGCAGGTCCGCAAAACGCTCCTTGATACCGGGTTTCACCACGTCCTTGAGATGGATAACGCCGAGCAGTCTGTCAGCGTCGGCCACGGCCAGAGGCGTGCCGCCAGTGCGGGCGATAGCATCCACGGCCTTATTGAATGCGGCGCCGGCCCCCGATCGATCGAGACCGACGAAGCGCAGCACGGCATCCACGGCGCCCTTGCGGATACGCCGGCCGCCGACATCGACGCCCGAGAGACGCGTCTGCGCGGAGAACGCAATAAAGGTGGTCGCGATGGCCGTATGCGCCGGTGCTATGGCGTGGTAGTCGTCGCGGGCAAGTGCCACGGTGGAGCGGCCTTCGGCGGTTTCGTCGGCAAGGCTGGCGAGCAGCACGGCCTCGACCAGCTCGCGCTCGGTCACGCCGTCCACCGGCACGAATGCGGAAGCCATGCGATTGCCGAATGTGATGGTGCCGGTCTTGTCGAGCAGCAGGGTGTCAACATCGCCAGCGGCTTCTACGGCCCGCCCGGAGGTAGCGATGACGTTGAATCGAATCAGCCGATCCATGCCGGCAATGCCGATGGCCGAGAGCAAGCCGCCTATGGTGGTGGGGATCAGCGTCACCAGCAGCGCCGCCAGCACAGCCACCGAAAGCTCGGTGCCCGAATAGAGCGCCAGCCCGTAGAGGGTGACGACAGCAATGAGGAAGATCAGCGTCAGGCCCGAAAGCAGGATCGAAAGAGCGATCTCGTTGGGTGTCTTCTGCCGCTGGGCGCCTTCGATCAGGCCGATCATCCGATCGACAAAGCTTTCCCCGGGGCGAGTGGTGATGCGCACCTTGAGCCAGTCGGAAATAACCTGCGTGCCGCCGGTCACGGCGGAGCGGTCGCCACCGGCTTCCCGGACCACAGGCGCGGACTCGCCGGTAACGGCGCTCTCATTGACCGAGGCCACGCCTTCCACGATCTCCCCGTCGCCGGGGATGATGTCATTGGCTTCGACAATGACGATATCGCCGATCTTGAGGGCCGCAGCCGGAATGACCTCGCTGGCGTGGTCACCGCGCCTGTCGGGGAAGAGCAGCTTCTTGGCGATGAGATCGGTCTTGGAGCGGCGAAGGCTCTCCGCCTGGGCTTTGCCGCGCCCTTCAGCAACGGCTTCGGCGAAGGTCGCGAACAGCACGGTGAACCAGAGCCAGAGCGCGATCTGCAGCGAGAAAGCAATGCCGGTGCCGGTCAGAGCATCCTCAATCGCGATGGCAGTGACCACCACAGCGACGATTTCGGTGACGAAAATCACCGGATTGCGGATCAATTGGCGCGGATCAAGTTTGATGATCGCGTCCTTGAGCGCCGGGACCAGAATAGCCGGGTTGAAGATGGATATGGCAGCGTTGGACATGTGAAAGGTCCTTAAAAGCTCTGGCCGGCGAGCATGGAGAAATGCTCCGCGATGGGCCCGAGAGCCAGGGCCGGGAAGAACTGCAACCCGCCCATTATGAGGATGATGCCGATCAGCAGACCGACAAATAGCGGCCTGTCGGTCGGAAAGCTGCCGGAGGAGGCTTCGGCACGTGGCTTGGAGGCGAGCGAACCCGCAATGGCGAGGACCGGCACGATGTAAGCGAAGCGCCCGAGCAGCATGGCGATCCCCAGGGTCGTATTGTACCAGGATGTATTGCCGCTGAGCCCGCCAAAGGCCGAGCCATTGTTGCCGGCGGCCGAGGTGAAGGCATAGAGAATTTCGCTCAATCCATGCGGCCCCGGCGTGGTGATGGAACTGATGCCGAATTCGGCGACGGCGGACACCGCAGTGAAGCCCAGGATCGTCAGCGGCAGGATGAGAACAGCCAGCATGGCCAGCTTCATCTCGCGCGCTTCGATCTTCTTGCCGAGGAATTCGGGCGTACGGCCAACCATGAGGCCGGCGACGAACACTGCAAGAATGGCAAAGACGATCATGCCATACAGCCCCGAACCGATACCGCCGGGCAAGACCTCGCCCAACTGAATCAGGAACATCGGCACGAGACCACCGAGAGGGGTCAGCGAGGAATGCATCGCATTGACGCCGCCATTGGAAAGGCCGGTGGTGACCGCGGTGTAGAGCGCGGACATGGCCTGACCGAAGCGAACCTCCTTCCCCTCCATATTGCCCGGGAGCGCATCGACACCTATGGCGTGCAGCATTGGATTGCCGGCGGTTTCGGCCCAGTAGACCACGCCCGCACCAGCTGTCAGCAGCACCAGAGTGACCGCAATCAGCGCCCAACCTTGACGTCGGCTGCCGACGAGTTGGCCGAAGGCGTAGACCAGGGCCAGGGACACTGAGAGCATGGCGATGATGTTGAGATAGTTCGAGAAGGCGCTGGGATTTTCAAATGGGTGTGCCGCGTTGACGTTGAAGAAACCGCCGCCATTGGTGCCCAGCTGCTTGATGGCTTCCTGGCTCGCGACCGGCCCGGTGGCGATGGTCTGCTGCGCGCCTTCGAGCGTGGTGGCGACGACGTTGGCGTCCAGGCTCTGCGGCAAGCCCAGGGCGATAAAGGCCAAGGTGACGAGCATCGCGAGCGGCAGCAGGACGTAAAGCGTGGCCCGGGTCATATCGACCCAGAAATTGCCAAGCTCGGAAACCTTGGAGCGCATAAAGGCGCGGGTGACGGCGATAGCCACCGCCATGCCCGTCGCGGCCGACAGGAAATTTTGAACCGTCAGACCCGCCATCTGGCTGAATTGGCTGAGGGTGGTTTCACCACCATAGTTCTGCCAATTGGTATTGGTGACGAAACTGACCGCCGTGTTGAAAGCGAGGTCGGGCGCCATGGGCCCAAAACCCAGGGGATTGAACGGCAAAACATGCTGCATGCGCAGCATGGCATAGAGTGCAATGAAGCCGGCGAGGCTGAACAGCAGCACCGACACGGCATAGGCAAGCCAGCCCTGTTCTTTGTCTGCGCGAACGCCGGCAAGGGCATAAAAACCGGCCTCGACCGGGCAGAGCACCGGCGAGAGCCAGACAGGTTCGCCAGCGAATACGCGCGCCATGTACAGGCCGAGCGGCTTGGCGAGCAGCAGGACTGCTATCAGCACGAGGGCGATCTGCAGCCATCCGGAAATGGTCATGATTGCCGCTCGCTAAAACAGCTCGGGACGCAGCAGCGTCACCAGCAGGAAGACGGCGAGGCCAAGGGCAACAAGGAATGCCACCAGCAGCATGGTGACCTCACAGCCGATCGAGCGCGAAAGCATAGGCGGCCAGCGCCGCCAGCGTCCCTGCGCCAACAAAAATGAACAACAGATCGAGCATGGCAGATGCCTCCAGTTTGGAGCCCTGCGATGCACCCTCACGCCATCAAGTTTCCATTCGAAATGGGCGTATTCGGCATAAGGATTTCATAAAGCTGGCGCGTCCAGCTGGTGTTGAATGCACGCTGGAAGACTATTCGAACCAGCCTTGACCGACCAGTCTCAGGCGAGGCGTGTGCAGTGGCGCAACGATTGTCTCGACATGATCGGGCAGCGCTGTTTTCCAGGCCTCGCCCTGCAGCATCGCGCAACCGATGACCACCGGCTTTATGCCCGCGCGTTCGAGCAGGTTTAGCGCCGAGGTGATGGATTGGCCCGAACTGATGACATCGTCGATGAGCGCGACACGTCGGTGTTCGAGCAGTGGCAGCATGCGCGGATCGAGAAACAACGTCTTGCCGCCGCCTGGCGTGGTGATGGACTTGAGCGGCACGGAGAGGTCGTCGCGATACCAGAACTTGCGCGATGTCCCGAGCGGCACGATACGCGAATGGCCAAGGCGCCGGGCCACATTGGCCGCCAGCGGCAGCCCAAGTGTCGGTACGCCGACGATGATGTCAGGGATAAAGGGCGCGACCAACTCTGTCAGCGCTGAGGCCAGAGCGTCTTCGACCGCAAAGCTCGCCTGGTTGATGATAAGCGAGGCGACTGCGCTTTGCCCGTCACCGGGCAGCACCCTGATCGGCAGGACGAGCTGGCTGCCGTCCGGCAGCACCGCCGGATAGAAACCGGAATGGCCCGTCGCAGGGCCCCTGTCATGGGTGCCCGGCGCAAGCAAGATCTGCCAGAATTCGTGAGGCTGGTATGTCACGCTGGTCCTTGATCGAAGGGCGCATCGCTGCAAAAGACTGTACGTCTATGACAAGGGGCGCGCGCCGATGCAATGGGGTGACAACGATCCGTTCGAACTGGAAGCCATGGTGGCGCTGCGGCGTGATTTGCATGCCCATCCAGAACTGGGTTTTGAAGAGGTGCGAACCAGCGCTATCGTCGCCGACAAACTGGCGGAAGCCGGCATTGATGTGCATCGTGGCCTGGGCGGCACCGGCATTGTCGGTACGCTGAAAATCGGGGAGGGCACCCGTCGCATCGCCCTGCGCGCAGACATGGATGCGCTGGCCATGCCCGAGCTCGCTGAACGTCCCTATCGCTCGGAGACAGCCAATACCATGCATGCCTGCGGCCATGACGGCCACACCGTGATGCTGCTGGCTGCGGCGCGGCATCTGGCACGTAGCCGGAATTTTTCCGGCACCGTCCACTTCATTTTCCAGCCCGCCGAAGAGGGGCGCGGGGGCGCCAAGGCGATGATCGAGGACGGATTTTTCGATCTCTTTCCGGTCGACGCCGTTTACGGCCTCCACAACATGCCGGGCCTCGCGGTCGATGAAATGGCGGTAGTCCCCGGGCCGCAATTGGCATCGTCCGATAGCTGGACCGTTACCTTTTCCGGCACCGGCACCCATGGAGCCAAGCCGCATCTGGGACGCGATGCCGTCACCGCCGCGGGGCATTTCCTTGCAGCATTGCACACTATCGTGGCGCGGGTCGTCGATCCGCTGCAACCGGCCGTGGTCAGCGCCTGCGCCCTGCAAGCTGGGGACTTCAACGCACTCAACGTCATTCCCGACCAGGTGCGTATCGGCGGCACGGCGCGCGCCTATTCTCCCATCGTCCGAGACCAGCTCGAAGCCGAAATCGGCGTGATTGCGCGGGGCGTCGCCGCAACCTTCGGCATAGCGGCGAACTACGTATTCGAGCGTCGCATCCCTCCTGTCGTCAATGCTGCCGATGCAACCATGCGCGCGCTCCGCGCCGCCAAGGCCGTTTCCGAGAGGCCGGTGGTCGAGAATTTTCCGCCTTCGACCGCTGGCGATGATTTCGCCGAATTCTCTGCGCGTGTGCCGGGAGCCTATGTCTGGCTGGGTAACGGTCCGGCCGTCGACGGCGCGCTCCATCACAATTCGCGCTATGATTTCAACGACGACGCCATCCTGACGGGCGCCCGGTTCTGGACAGCGCTGGTGGAGCAGGAACTGCGCCAATAGCGCTACGGGCGCGAGACAAAGCCGGTTTGCAGCAGCGCCAGCGCCCGTTCCGTATCGACGGCCATGGCAACCTTTGCCGGCCGTCCATGCGCGTCGATGCGAACGGCGCCGGGGTCGACGACGAGATCGACGGCCAGCCGCATCGGTTCCGTCCCGAAAATCTCAGGCGCCAGAGCGTAAAGCATGACGCATGGATCGTGCAGCGGTCGGCTTTCGCGGCCATCATGGAAGTAGGCGCGCAGCAAATGCTCGGCGACAGCACCATGCGGACTGCGGCCCAGGCTTTCGATGTAAGAGGCATCCACCCGCACCTTGCGCGTGACGTCGAGCGGAATGACCGTCAGGTCGAGGGCCGCGTCGAGGACTACTTGCAGGGCTTCCGGGTCCGAGGCGAAGTTGAATTCCGAATGCGGGCCGACATTGCCCTTTTCGTGGATGGCACCGCCCATGGCGATGATCCGCCCGATCCGGGCGGCAACCTCGGGATGCTTCTCGATCAGCGCGGCAAGGTTGGTCAAAGGTCCAAGCGCCAGAATGGCAATGCTGCCCAAGGGGTAATCCTTCAACGTTGCCGCCATCCAGGCAACGGCGTCGGGCAGTGGTGCCTGTTCGGCCTGTGGCAGAACTACGCCGCCCAGGCCGTCACTGCCGTGAATTGCTGCCTCGTTGATCCCTGGACGCCGGAGCGGCTGCGCTGCGCCCCGCGCCACCGGTAGTTTGGCGTTCATCAAGCGAACAAGGCTGGCCGCATTGGCTGTCGTCCGCTCGATCCCGATATTGCCGGCAACGCTGGTCAGCCCCAGCACGTCGAATTGACCGCATCCGAGCGCGAAAAGGATGGCGATGGCGTCATCCAGACCCGGGTCGGTGTCAATAATGACGTGTCTAGTCATAGAACGGTTCCAGGATCATTTCGGGCACTTGAACAAGCCCTTGTCGGTAATAGGCAGTTCCGCAATCACGGCAAGCGGCATCAGGTTGAAGCCAGCCACTCCAGGCTCTGGTCGACTTGGGCATCTGCATAAGCCAGAGCGGCGTCGAGATCGGTCATGGTACAAGACTATCCAGCCGCGCCATTTCCCCTTTGAACTGGCGGGCAATCTGGTTGGCATCGGACATGATCCGGGCTGGCTCGAGGGTCTGAACCTGACGGTTGCGCATCAGCCAGCGACCGGCCACCATCGTGTGGGTGACGTCCGTGGGCATGGCGGCAAAAACGAGGGCGGAATACGGATCGTACATGGGCTGCATGCGCGAGGACTTGGTGCTCACGCGGATAAGGTCGGCCTGCTTGCCTGGTTCGAGCGAGCCCGTTTTGAGATTGAGGCTCAGCGCTCTTGCGCCCTCGATGGTGGCCATTTGGATCACCTCCACAGCCGGTAGCGGCTTACGCGAACCGGCTAGCAGCTTGGCAAACATCGAAACGGGAGCAAACTGGCTGAACAGGTCGAGCGTATTGCCGCTCATCGCCCCGTCACTGCCAATGCCGCGGGGGAGGCCCGCATTGCGCAGCTTTTCGACCGGAGAAATGCCGCGTCCCGCCTTGCCATTGGAACGCGGATTGGTGACGACGCAGACCTGTTCGACCGACATCATCAGGATGTCATCATCATCCAACTGCAGGCAATGGGCGCAGATGAGATTGGGTTTCAAGAGCCCCGATTCCTGCGTGACGGCCACGCTGGACTTGCTATGGGTTTCCTGCGCCCATTTTACTTCCAGGGTCGACTCCGCCAGGTGAATCTGGACCGGCACGTTGGGATGCGCTTCGGACCATTCGGCAATCCGCGCCATAGTTTGGAGCCCGGTGGAATAGGGCGCATGCGGTGCGATTGATGGCGTGACCAGCGGATGGCCGGCAAAGCGATCCATGAGGTCCTCGACCCGGGCAAAGCCTTCGTCGAAACTCCGGTGGTCGGGTGGGCTGAAATCGGCCAGCGTCTGCCCGACAATGGCGCGCAATCCGGCCTCGGCGCAGACATCGCCCACTTCGGTTTCGAAATAGTACATGTCGGCGACGGTGGTGACGCCGCCCTGGATCATTTCGAGCGCCGACAGTGCTGAGCCGGCCCGGACCATTTCGGGCGACACGAAGGTGCGCTCGAGCGGGAGGATATAGCGATAGAGCCGGTCGTCGACATCTTCGCCCAGCCCCCGAAATAGCGACATGGCCATGTGGCAATGGGCATTGACCATGCCCGGCATGACGATATCGTCATCGCAATCGAGAATTTCGGCCCCGGCAATATCAGGGGCAGGCCCGCCGCCCAATGCGGTGATGACCGAGCCATCCACCTGCACCCATCCGCGCTCATGAACGGTGAGATCATCGTCCATGGTGACGACGAGGGCGTTGGTAAAAAGGATTGTCATTCCACCGCCAGAACGGTGCATTGCTCTGGCACCGGCACCAATTTGGCTGCACTGCCGGGCTCAAGCATACGGGTGAGCGGGCCATTGGCGATCAGCGCGCCAGCGGTCGTGTCACACTGATACTGATACGCGCGGCCAAGATAGGTGCGCAGGCCCAATATCGCGGGGATACCTTCCACGGCCATATTGTCTGTCACCGCCAGACCATCGGCGCGGCAGGCCAGAATGAAATTATCCGGGATGGTGCCGAAATGCTCGAGGCCCAGCGTCAGACGGACGCCGCCTGCAGCTTCCGCCGTCACCTTGGCGCCGTCGCGCTCGACGACCTTCATAGTGATGAGGTTTTCAAATCCCACGAAGCGGGCGACGAAGGCATTGGCTGGGCGCTGATACAGGATTTCTGGCGTATCGAGCTGCATGATGCGCCCCGCATGCATGATGGCGACGCGATCCGAGATGGAGAACGCTTCTTCCTGGTCATGCGTGACATAGACCGATGTCGTGCCATTGGCGCGCTGCAGCTGGCGGATTTCCACCCGCATATCGATGCGCAGCTTGGCGTCGAGATTGGATAGCGGCTCATCGAACATCAGGAGTGGCGGCTCGATGACCAGCGCACGGGCCAAAGCGACACGCTGTTTCTGTCCGCCCGACAGGGCAGCCGGCAATCTGTCGGCCAGATGAGCGAGCCCGACGCGCTCGAGCATGGCAGTGATGCGCTTGGTCTTGGCTTCGCCCGAAATTCCGCGCTGCTTGAGCCCGAAGCCAACATTGTCGGCCACCGACAAATGGGGAAAGAGCGCATAGTTTTGAAACACCAGGCCGATGTCGCGCTGGTGTGCAGGCAGTCGTGTCAGGTCCTTGCCGCCCAGGGTGATGCTGCCAGAGCTGGGTTGCAGGAAGCCCGCGACGAGGCGGAGCGTCGTGGTCTTGCCGCAGCCCGAGGCGCCGAGCAGGGACACGAGTTCACCCTCGCCGATATCGAGTGAAAGGTCTTCGAGCACCTTGGTCTGCCCGTAATGGGCGGTGATATTGCGGATGGAAAGCGGCTTGGTCACGGGCGAACTCTATTTGGCAAGGAAGGTGAGGCCCAGGGTGCGCTCGACAATGGCCATGACCGCGACGGTCAGGACCATGAGCAGCACCGAAACCGAGGCCACGGTGGGATCGAAGAATTGCTCCATATGCGCCAGGAGTTGGATTGGCAGGGTGGACAGGCCCGGCCCGGTCAGGAAAATCGAGATCGAGACGTCGTTGATCGAGGTGATGAAGGCCAGGATGAAGGCCGCGATCACGCCTGAGCGCACATTGGGCAACAGCACGGTGAAAAAGGTCTTGAGCGGCGGCGAGCCAAGGCTGATGGCGGCTTCTTCGATGGAGAAATCGAAGGAGGCCAGCGAGGCGGAGATCACCCGGATGACATAGGGCAGGATAAGGATCGTATGCCCGATGACCAGCGACAGATAGATCGGCGCGTTGAATTGGAAGGCAAGGTTTTTCAGCAGCGAAAAGCCCAGCACCAGTTCGGGCACCAGTACCGGCAATACGAACAGGGTCGAGAGCCAGGCCGGCAATTGTACCCGGTGGCGGTTGAGGGCATAGGCAGCCGGAATGCCGATCAACAGGGCCAGGAAAGTGGCGATGAACGCCACCTGCAGGCTGGTGAGGATGGTGCGCCGGAAGGCATCGATGGCAAAGATGTTTTCAAACCAGCGGAAGCTGATGCCCTGCGGCGGAAAGGTCAGATAGGTGGTGTCGCTGATGGCTGCGCCGAAGACGATGACCAGCGGCCCTACCAGAAACAGGAATACGAGGACGGTGAAGCCGATCAGGGCGGGATGGATCTTTGTCGGCATCAGACGGCCATTGGGTTGAGACGGCGGGCAATGCGGGTCATGACCAGCACGATGGCGATGGTGATGACAACCATGATGGCGGCGATGGTCGAGGCGCTCACCCAGTCGAAGGTCACCATGGCCTGCTGATACATCAGCGTACCCATCATCATGACCTGTTCACCGCCGAGCAATTGCGGGGTCGCGTAGGAAGTGAAGCTGCCGGTAAAGACCAGAACGGCGCCCACGATCAGTCCGGGGACTGCCAGCGGCAGGATGACCTGGGTGAAGGTCGCGGACGGTTTGGCGCCGAGCGAGGCCGAGGCCTGGATGAGGTCGTCGGGAATGGCTTCGAGCACGCCGACCAGCGTCAGGATCATCAGTGGCACGAACAGATAGACCATGGCCACGATCACCGCGCCCTGGGTGTAGAGCATGGCGAAGGGCTCGCTGATCAGCCCCAGATTGATCAGCGTAGAATTGAGGATGCCATTCTTGCCGAGGATGATCAGCCAGGCAAAGGAACGGACCACAACGCCGGTCAGCAGGGGGAAGACGGCGGCGATGATGAGGATGGACTTGAGCCAGCCGGGGGAGCGCGACACCACATAGGCAGTGATGAAACCGATCACCAGCGCAATCGCTGTGACGATCAGCGACACATTGATGGTGCGCAGCAGGACGGTGCGGCGGAAGCCGCTGGCAAAGAAGGCCTGATAGGGGGCCAGCGGCCCGCCTGGCGTCCCGAAAGTGGTGTAGATGGTGGCTGCCACCGGGGCGATGAGGCCCAAAAGGATCAGCAGCGTGGCTGGCGAGGCCAGCGTCCATCCGGAAAAACGTTTCATTCTGCCAGGCTTTTATTCGAGTGCAGATGGAATGCCGCGCGGATACGAACCCGCGCGGCAAAGGCGATTACATGCCGAAGATCTCGTTCCAGCGATCCACCCAACCGCCCTTGGCGGCATTGAGCTTGGCGTAGTCGAGACGCTGCAGGCCAGCAATCACGTCGGCGCCATAGGTCCAGAGCGCAGCCTGTTCCGGGGTCAGCTCGACAGCGGTGGATACCGGCGCATCAACGCCGTCTTCGGCCAGCTTTTGCTGAATTTCAGGCGATAGGATGAAGTTGATGAACTCATAGGCCAGCTCGGGTTCCGCTGCGCCCACCGGGATGTTCACCGTGTTGAGCGTGGCGATGGAGCCTTCCTTGAGATCGGCCCAGACGACGCTGGGAACCGCAGCCTTGATCTGGCCGAGCGTGAAGTCCTGCGCCACTGCGGCGGTGATTTCGCCGGTCGAGAACAGGTTAATCATCTCCGAGCCGGTATTGTAGTTCTTGACCACGTTGGGCTTCAGCGCCTCGATGCCCGTAAAGGCAGCATCGGCGTCCTCGAAGGCATCGACGCCTTCATGGGTGCCGGCCTTGAGCACGACCATGGGGCCAGCCGTGGTGGTGATCCCCGGCAGCGACAGGGAGGCGGCGAGGTCTTCGCGCCACAGATCGTCCCAGGAGGTGATGGGTGCGCTGATCTTGTCCGCGTCATAGACGACGCCGACGCGACCGATGGAATAGGCCGGCCCATAGCCGCCCTGCGGGTCCTTGGCCAGATCGTAGAGGCCCTCCACATTCGGCAGCTTGGAGCGGTCGAGCTTCTGGAACAGGCCCAGATCGATCCCCTGCTGGGAGAAGCTGTCGGAGAAATAGGCGACGTCGACGCCGGCGCCGTTGCGGATCTGGATCTTGTTCAGGCGTTCGCCGTTATTGCCGGTCTCGAACACGATCTCGCAGCCACACTTCTCGCGGAAGGGGGCGAGAATGATCGATTCGAGCTTTTCTCCGTTGAAGCCCCACCAGGAGATGGTCAGCGTCTTGCCCTGCGCGAAGGCGGGGGTAGCGAAAGCCGTGGCAGCGGCCAGGCCGAGTGCCAGTGCGGTCTTAGCAAATGGTGTCATTTCGGGCATTCCCTTGAACCGCTGCTGGGTGCGCAACGGAATTGTTGTTGATGGTCTCCCTGACAGGGGAGCCTATTTTTCGGGCGATATGGGTGCAAGCTCATAATGCGGGCAGTAGAAGGCTTTCCCGCCTGAATCTGAAGGACAAGGTCGCTGCTGGCTCGACTCCGTTCGTTCAGGTTGCAGGTAAGGGCTCAACTGTAGCCGCGGCGGTCGGCCGGACGCGAACCGGAACGCCATCGATCCACACATTGGCTATATTGGCGCGCGTAGCGCCATAGATGATTTTTTGGAAGATATCCCCCGGGCTTTCACCGCCAAAGAGGCGGATGGCGCCGTCCTCGGCGCTGGTGTCCACTGCCATGGCATCGAAGTGGTAGCCGGGCGCCAGAACCCCGATCGGCAGGTCAAGCGCCACGCCGCCGCCTGCTGTTGCCAGGTGAAAGGCGGTGACCAGATCGATGGCCGAATTGGCCCGGCCACGCTCCGGCGCCGGACGGGCCGGGTCCACCCCATCTTCGAGCAGGCGCGAGGATTGCACGCTGGTAAGACATGCGCTGAACATCGAGGCCGAAGGTCCGCCGGAAATGTCGGTGCCCAGACCGACATGCACGCCTTTTTCCAACGCGTGCCGCAGCGGGAACACCGCATTGGCAAAGTAGATATTGGATAGCGCACAATGGGCCACGCCTGCGCCTCGCGCGATCAGGCGATCCATATCGGCGTCGGTCAAAAAGTTTGAGTGGGCCAGAATGGTCTTGCCGGTCAGAAGGCCGAACCCGTCCAGTGCTGCCGCATCGGTAATGCCGAACCGCTCCAAGACATGATGATGGGCCCAGTCGCTTTCCGAGCAATGAGTCTGGACGTGGCAATCGCATTCCGCTGCCAGTGCACCAAGCCCTGCGAGCGCCGCGTCGGTGCAAGAGGGGATGAAGCGCGGTGTGATCACCGGCAGCACGCGTCCCGAGCGATTGCGTGGGTGATTGCGGATATGCGCGATGACGTCGCGCGTATCGGCGACGGCTTCTTCGGCTGACATGTCGCGATAATCGTCCGGGCAAGCGGCCGGGTCGTCCATCACCACCTTGCCGACCAAAGCGCGCTGGCCCTTATCGATGCAGATATCGGCGAGGAGTTTGCTGGCCTCGCGGTCCTGCGTCGCAAAATAGAGCGCTGTTGTCGTGCCATTGGCGATGAGGTCGTCGACCAAAACCCCGTAACGGCGGCGCGCAAAGTCGAGGTCGGCATATTTGGCTTCCAGCGGGAAGGTGTATTTGCCGAGCCAGACTTCGAGCGGTTCGTCGAGCGCCAATCCGAGCTGGGGATATTGCGGAGCGTGGACATGCAGGTCCACCAACCCCGGCAAGCCGAATTGGTATTGCGGCAGCCGGTGCAGCCGGTCGGAAAGGCGGATCTCTTCGCGCATGCGATCCGGATGATCCGGGCTGAGCACGGCAGCGATGATGCCATCGTCCCCAACCACGATCAGCACATCGTCCAATATCTCCAACTGCCCCTGCTGCGGGGCATGAAAGAAGGAGCCGACAATGCCTTGGGAACCTTGGCGCATTACCAGACGACCTTATGGGTCTCGCCGGTCTGTACATTGACGAACCCATCGGGCGCCAACGGGGAAGGTGCCACCAGCACCCAGCGCCAGGGGGCGCAGGTCAGCGTGGCAAAAGCCAGCCGTTCGGGAAAACCAGGCCACCAGCGCGGCGAAAAAGTGGGCTCATACATCCACTCGATGGTTTCGCCCTGGCAGTAGAGCTCCGTCATTTCTGCGTCCAACTCGGGCGCGGGGCGACAGGTCATCAGCCCGCCCACCTCGTAGCGCACCGTGGCCAGCACCTTGCCGTCGCGGACCAGCGCCCAGCCGCCCTGGATGTCGTTAAGCGTGTTGACGGCCAGCGCCATGGCCTCGTCCGACGAACCCACAACCCAGATATTGTGTTTGTCGTGCCCCATGGAGCAGGCGAGGGCTGTGTCCGGCGTTTTCGGGCCCGTCCCCAGCCAGAACATTTTTGCGGTTTTGCCCTCGCCGGAAAAGCGGTCGACAATGGCGAATTTGGTGATGTTGCGGCTCGCATCGCGCTGAACCTCGCCATCCACCACAGCCAGGCTCGTCGTTGTGAAGGTGTCGTCCCAGTGGAATGGACGCAGTAGGGCGGCATTGGCCTCCTCTGCCGCACTCTGGGGCGCTGCAATGGCAAAGTCAGCGCCGGTGAGGCGACGGGCAATATTGACGGTTTTGGTTGCCCAATCGGGCCAGGCGATCTGCGGCACCGGCGCGATGTATTCCCGACCGCGCGACGCCTGGCGCCCATCGGCCCAGACCTCGGCAATGCCAAGCCGTGCCTCGTCGTCCAGCAGCACCAGATCGGCATAGCGGCCCGGCGCGATGGCCCCGACCCAAGGCGTCAGCCGCATATGGCGCGCCGGATTGATGGTCACCATCTGCACCGCAATTTCGAGCGGCAAGCCTGCCTCCATGGCCAGGCGCACATTATGGTCGGTGGCGCCGAGCTTGAGCGTGTCGGAGGCACTGCGATCATCGGTGCAGAGCGCAAAATTGGACCAGTCACCATGCCCGGCGGCAAGAAGCCCGGCGACGATGTCCTTTAGGGAATGCGGCCGCAATTCCATGAACAGCCCGCGCCGCAATTTGTCGGCCACTTCCTGACTGGTCCATGCCTCATGGTCCGAGGCCATGCCGGCGCCGGCAAAGGCGTTGATGTCGTCTATCGCGCGCATGCCCGCGGCATGCCCTTCCACCACGCCGCGGTTGGCAAAGGTCGCTTCGATCATGCCCCAGAGCCGCTCATGCGAGGGATTGTCGGGATTCCACACCGCGGGCCAGTCCATCACTTCGTCAAGGCCAGCCACGGCCAGATGGTCGCGCAGGAACCCGTCCTGTTCAGCAAAACCATAATGCCCGCCGCCCCATTCATAGGCGGTGGGTGGCACGGCGGAGCCGGGTAGGGGGAATATCTTGGCCAGCGAGCCTGCCCGCCGTGCTGTCATCCAGAATTCGAGATTGCGCGGCCCCTCGACATTGGAAAATTCGTGGCTGGCCTCGCAGGTCCAGGTGCAGCCATGAGGGATCACCAGCGCCGCTTCCCATTCGGGCGTCAGGTGGCTCGATTCGATATGCTTGTGCACTTCACCGAAGCCTGGCACGGCCGAAAGGTGGGAACGGTCGATCCGCTCACCCACTGTGCCGGGATAGGCGCCCGCCGGCCCCACCCAGGCGATGCGGCGGCCGGAAATGATGATCTCCTGATCCTCGTGCCAATTGCGCCCATAGGTGTCGAGCAGGCGACCGACGCGGATGGCGCGATCGGCCGGTTTCTTGCCGAGGGCCACAAGGGCCAGATGCTTTCGGATGGCGACTTCGTCGCTGGCGGAGATGATGAGATCGTCGGGTACCATAGTGGTGGTCCTATCCGATTCGGCCGCCGGCCCAGTCGGCCATTTGCGTCCAGAGTGGACCATATCCAGACCAATCCACAAAAGGCGGCGGTGCCCAATGGGGACCGCAATCGGAAGCAAACGCCACCGCGCGGCCCTGGCCGAACCGACCCGCCACCAGCAGCGGGTCGTCGCCCGCCATGGCAATGACATCGGCGCCCGGCTTGGCGGTCAGCCGATTGTAACCGAGCAGGGCCGGCCATTCGGAATCCAGCCCGGCGACGATGGGGTGGTCCTTGCTGATTTTTGGCACCACGCCCTGTGGGGCTTCCACCCGGTCATCGGCGCGCATCAGCCTCACCGGCAGCGCCTCCTCGGCGGGCGAGCCGGCATATTGCCCCTTGGCGTCGATGCCCTGGAAGGTGAGATAGCCACCCACCATGATGAAGCCTCCGCCCTTGGCCACATAGTCACGAATGGCGGCAAGCCGGTTGGGTAGCATCTTGGAACGGCTGAACGTGTCTGGATGCAACAGCAGCGTGTTGGCGCCGATATCCGAAAGGATCACGCAATCATAGGCGGCCAGCTCCTCGGGCGTGAACGGAAAGTCGCGCGCCGCTATATGGGCGGGCTGATAGGTCACGTCCCAGCCGCCGTCCTCAAGGGCCGCCCGCAGCCAGCGCACCCCTTCGGCATATTCTGTGGTCGTAAAGCTGTCGAAACCCTTCTGGTGAATGGAATGTACCGTCCAGGATTCGCCGGCGATGAGAATGCGTTTGGTCATGGATTATCCTTGGGGGGAGCAAAACGCCGAGGAGCGGCGTGAGATGAGATGGGCCAGACGGTCCTGACTGCCATGCATTACCAGACCACCTTGTGGGTCTCTCCGGTCTGCACGTTGACGAAGCCGTTCGGCGCCCGTTCGGAGGGGGCCACCAGCACCCAGCGCCAGGGCGAACAGGTGAGGGTGGCAAAGATCAGGAATTCGGGGAAGCCGGGCTTCCAGCGGTTCATCGCAGCGGGCTGGTACATCCAGGTGACCTCGGCGGCTCTGGCCAGGAATGCCTGGGTCTCAGCGTCAAGCGCTTCAGCCGTTCGCGCCGTCATCAGGCCCGCGACCTCGAGATGGATATGGGCGACGACCTCGCCATGATGTACGAGCACCCAGCCGCCGTTTATCTCCTGGAGCTGGTTGACTGCCTTGGCCATGGCCGCGTCGGACGAGCCGATACACCAGACATTGTGACTGTCATGGGCAACCGAGCAGGCGAGGGCGGTGTCTGGATCTGCTGGTCCGCAGCCGGTCCAGAACATGGCCGAAACCGCGCCATCGCCGCGATAGCGGTCCACCAGCGACCATTTGGTGATCATCTGGGCCGGATCGCGCTGAACGAGGCCATCGACCACCGGCAATTGCAGGGTGAGAAAATCCTCGTTCCAGTGGAAGGGGCGCAGCACGGCGGCGTTCATCGTTTCCCGCCCGGGCTCAGCCCTGATGGCGAAGTCGTCGGCGCTGAGTACGCGGCCTATATTCATGGTGCGAGTGGCCCAGTCGGGCCAGTCTATTGCCGGGATTGGCGCGGTGAAGGCCTTGCCTTTGGAGACTAGCCGGCCATCGGCATAGACATGGGCAATGGAGATGCTCGCGACATCGTCCAATAGCACGATATCGGCATAGCGGCCCGGGGTGATCGAGCCGACCCATTGGTCGATCCGCATATGGCGCGCTGGATTGATGGTGGCGCATTGGATGGCGATCTCGGGCGACAGGCCATGATGGATGGCATGGCGCACATTGTGGTCGCTGGCGCCGTCGCGCAGTGTATCGCTGGCGCTGCGGTCGTCGGTCGTAAAGGCGATGTTGGACCAGTCCTTGAGACCGCGGGCGATGAGCCCGGGAATGATCGCATCGTAGGAAAAGGGGCGCAGTTCGGTGAACAGGCCTCGCATCAGCCGGTCCCAGGCCTCGTCCAGCGCCCACACTTCATGGTCCGAGCTCAGACCTGCCGCCGCAAAGGCGGAGATATCGTGTGGGTCGACCAGCCCCGAGCCATGCCCTTCGACCACGCCGCGCATTTCAAAAGTGGCCCGGATCATGCCCCACATTCTGGCGTAACCGGGATTGTCCGGATCCCAGACCGATGGCCAGTCCATCACTTCGTCGAGCCCGGTCACCGACAAATCGTCGCGCAGAAATTGCTTCTGCTCGTCATAGTCGTAATAGCCGCCACTCTCCTCCCAGGCGCTCGGCGGCACCGCCGATCCGGGCTGGATGAAGATCTTGAGAGGTGAACCGGCCAAGCGTGCCTTCTGCCAGAATTCGGTGTTTCGGGTGCCGTTCACATTGGCGAATTCGTGGCTGGCCTCGCAGGTCCAGGTATTGCCGCGCGGCAGAACCAGCGCCGCCTCATACTCCGGGGTCAAATGGGTGGATTCGATATGCTTGTGCACTTCGCCGAAGCCCGGCACTGCCGAAAGTTGCGGATAACTGACCCGTTTGGCCACCGTGCCGCGATAGGAGCCCAGTGGCCCCACATAGGCGATGCGGCGGCCGGAAATGACGATCTCCTGGTTTTCCATCCAGTGATTGGCATGAACCGCGAGCAAGCGTCCCACTTCGATCGCGAGATCGGCCGGCTCGCGGCCCATGGCCACCAGCAGCAAGCGCTGACGGATGGCGACTTCGTCATGGGCGGAGATGATGAGGTCGTCCTCTATCATGGTCACAGAATGTCCTTTGTGGCTGGGTGTGCCACCGATTGGCGGGAGATGAGCTGGACGGGCAGGCGCGTTTCAGCGGGAGCCTCGCCACCCTCGAGCAAAGCCAGCAGGTGCCGAACGGCCAGCCGGCCCATGTCGCCCAAGGGCTGACGTACGGTTGTCAGGGGCGGATCGACCAGTTCGGCAAAGGCCATGTCGTCGAAGCCGACCAGGCTGAGATCGCGCGGAATGATGAGATCGCGCGCTCTTACCGCCTTCATCACCCCAACGGCGATATAGTCGGAGCAGGCAAGAATGGCGCTGGGCCGTGCCGGGCCATCGAGCAGCACAGAAGCTGCGGCCTGGCCATAGGCGCTGGTATAGTCGCCCAGCATGACCCAGCCAGGCGGCACGGGCAGCCCCGCTTCCGCCATTGCGCGTGAAAAGCCCTCGAGCCGCTCACCCACGCTCATCAACCGGTTGGGACCGCCGATCAGGGCGATGTGGCGATGTCCATTTTCGATCAGGTGCCGCGTGGCGCGATAGGCTCCCTCGGCGTTTTCGACGAAAACACGCGGCAGGTTTGCCCCGGCAATGTCCTCGTCGAGCAGGACCACATTGTCGCGGTTCTCCAAGAGGGATGCCAAGGTGCCGTCATCGACGCGGTTGGTCATCATGATCAGGCCGTCGACATGGCCGTCGGCCATGCGGCGGATCGCGTCGGCCTCATTGCCCGCCCCGCTGCTGGTGGAGGAAATATAAACGGCGTAGCCCCGCTCATGCGCCTCCCGCTCCACGGCGGCGGCAAGTTCGGCAAAGAACGGATTGGCGATATCGGGTGTAACGAGGCTGATGGCTTCCGCCTTGCCGGTGGAGAGCCGCCGCGCCATCAGATTGGGGCGGTAGTCGAGCTTGGCGATGGCCGCGTCGATCCGGTCCTTAGTGGCCTGCGGCAGCTCAATTCTGTTGTTGAGATAGCGCGATACCGCGGCTGGCGAGACACCCGCCTCGGCGGCGACGTCACTGAGATTGGCCACGGGCGCCCCCCGTTATGGAGTGTCGCTTGCACCATGCCGCGATGATTATGAGGCTTTCCGCCACAATGCCTCTGAGCAGCGCCTCACCCTTTGCGGCGGTGGCGGGGCGCGGGTCGCCGAAGACGCCGGAGGGGTTGAAGTCGCGCAATTGCATCGGCTCGGTGCCGAACCCCACCGGAAATTGCGGGTAGGAGGGCTCTGCCCGTGCCATGTCGACCCCTTCGGGTGAGACGGCAAGCATGATCGCCGTTTCCACCTCGTCGGCATGATAGAAATGCGGTGCTGCCGGTTCACTGTCGCAGATATCGCCGGCAAGCCGTTCGAGCCCGGGATAATCGAGGTGGCACACCGGCAGTCCTGAGACTGCAAGCGTGCGGGCCGCCAGCACCATTGGCTCCCGATTACCGAAATGTCCATTGACCAGCACCAGGCCCAGTATGCCGGTGCGTTTGAGGTCGTGCCCGATATCTTCGATCAATGCCTGCAAGGTCCGCGGTGAGATCGAGATGGTCCCGGGATAGGAACTGGCGGTGAAGGCGTCGCCATAAGCGATGGGCGGCAGCAGTAGCGCCCCGAGTGCCTCGGCTAACCGCCGCGCCGTGCCGTGGGCCATGTCGGTGTCGGTCGTCACTGGCAGATGGGCGCCATGCTGTTCACAGGCGCCCAGCGCCAGAACGGCAAGCGTCCCGCGTTCCACCTGTGCGGCAATATCTGGCCAAGAGGTGCGGGACAGGTCCATGGCGCTCATGGCGTCCATCCCAATGTCGTCAGCTCTGCCTGTGGCGCGATGGCCGCAAGCAATTCGGCGCTCGAACGGCCGTAATCGACCGGGCCCTTGCGGACCGTGCCCAGCATCGCGCCCTTGATCTGGGCATAGGCATAACCGTGGGCGATGAGGTCCACCAAGGCGGCCTGAAGCGGCGAGATCGTGGGGTTGAAGGCCACGCTTTCGATGGCTGCGCCCGTCACTGCTGCGCCATCCTCAAGCATCAGCACCATGGCGCCGGGGCATTTGCTGTAGGGGCTGTGGCTCCGGCGCCCCGCCTCCAGCAAAAGATCGACCGCGGGATGGTCTGTGCTGGTGTCGAAGGCCAGGCCGGGCCACAAAACCCGCCCCGGCACCGCACCGCGCTCACCCAGATAGGCTGGGTCGAACGGCCAGGGGTAAAGCTGCGCCAGGGTCAGCGTATGGCCCAGCGGATCGATCAGTTCCAGCGCGTCACTCTGGGCATATTCTGCCAGACATTGCCGGCAATGGGCGCAGGGATGCGCCTCACCGATGGCGATCACCGCAATATTCTGGCCCCTGTTCATGGCCCGGGTAAAAACGAATCCCTCCCCATGCAGCGTGTGGCCGAGATGGGTCCCGGGAAATTCGACATTGCCGCCCAGAATGAGATTGCCCGTCTCGCTCTCGAGACCGACCGCCCCCACATGAAAATCGGAAATCAGCGGCCGGGCGAAAGCCTGTGCCGTATCGAGCAAGAGCAGCATAAGATCGCGGGTCGAAGCCAGATCGAAGCGATCAATCAACGCCCTTGCGTCTGCCGCCCGCAGCACGCCGCCATGCTTGTCCACGAGGCGCGAGCGGCCCTCGGTCAACATCTGCTCGGCAGCCTGGCGCACAGCAGACGCGCGCTCCATGCCAAGGCTGGCCAGCCGTTGCGGAACAGCGGAATCGGCGATGAAAGGATTGGCGCTCATCGGCTTCCTGCTGTCTTTGTGGGCAGAATTTGGTGGAGGCCACTATATGTGCAGTCACCAGCTGATTGCATTTGACAAGCTCCGCAAAAGTGGCGTTAGATCGCCATGTAAAGCGCTTTACTAGCGATAGGTCAAATGAGTTCTGCACTTCTTCGCGATGCCATCGTCCTGACGGTGGATGCCGAAAACACCATGTTCGCGCCGGGATGGGTCGCCATGTCTGAAGGGCGGATTGCGGGCGTCGGCCCGATGGATACCTGCCCGGATCGCAGCGACTATGACGAAGTCTTTTCGCTTCCTGGTCATGTCGTCATGCCCGGTCTGGTCAATGCCCATACCCATTCCGCCATGGTGCTTTTTCGTGGTCGTTCCGAAGGCCAGAGCCTTCTGACTATGGAAGGCTGGTACAACTCGATCCGCGAGCCGGAGCTATCGCTTATTGCCTCCGATATCGGCCCGGCCGTGGCGCTTTCCTGCGCCGAGATGGCGCTGTCAGGCACAACGACCTTCTGCGACCAATATTTCTTCGCCGAGGAAATTGCAGAGGCGGTGAAGGCGGCCGGCATTCGTGCCGTCATTGCCTATGGCATCGTCCAACTCGGCGACAAGGCGCGCGGCGAGGAAGAACTGGCTCTCGCCACCAACTTCCTTCGTCAGCAGCGTTCAGCCGATGGCCGAGTGGTCCCCTGGTTCGGCCCGCACGCGCCCTATGTTGACAATTCTGAGGACCTGCTTCTGGCCGAGGTTGCTGTCGCCAATGAATTCGGCGTCGGCCTTCACCTGCACATGGCCTGCGGCCCGGAAGACAATGAGGAAACCCAGCGCCGCTACGGCACGACCGCTGCCGTTGCGCTCGAAAAGCTGGGCTTCTTCAATGGCCGCATTCACGCCGCGCACTGCCTCGACCTCAGTCCCGAAGATATCGCTGTTTTCGCCCGCGCCCCGCACGCCTCCATTTCCCACAACGCGACCGCTGGCCTCCGCTCCGGCCGCGAAGGCATCTGTCCGGTCGTTGATCTCAAGGCAGCCGGTGTCACCGTTGCCCTCGGCACCGACAATGTCGCCGCCAATAATGGCTATGACATGATCAATGAAATGCGCGTCGCCGGTCTCGTCGCGTCGCACCGCGAGGGCAGGGCGCAGCCCATTTCCAGCGCCGAACTGGTCCGCATGGCCACCATCGAAGGCGCCAGGGCGCTGGGCCTCGAAAACGAAATCGGTTCGCTCGAAAAGGGCAAGGCGGCCGACATCATTGCCATCGATATTTCCGGTCCCGGCTATTCAGAAACACCAGATGTGGAAACGCTGCTTGTCTATTCAGGCAGCGGCCGCGATGTGCGACATGTCTGGGTGGCGGGCGAACATCTTGTGGCTGACCGCAGTCTCACCCGTCGCGCCTTCAGCGACATCAGGCGGGAATATTCGGCCACCTACACCGATTTCTGGGCGCGGGTTGAAGCCGCGCGAAAGGCAGCATGACTATGACACGTAAGCTTATTCTCGACAGTGACGGCGGCGTCGATGATGCCCAGGCACTTCTCATGCTGATCGCCGCCGGCCGCACGCCTGATGCCATTACTACGGTCTTCGGCAATGTCGGTCTCGATGCGGCCACCCGCAATCTGCTGACCGTTCTCGCCGTCGGCGGCCGGCCCGATGTGCCGGTGCACAAGGGCGCTGCACGTCCGCTCAATCAGCCTGTCATCGACGCCAAATATATTCACGGCGAGGATGGCCTGGGCGGCGCGCCGCGTCCCGAAACTATTCCGCAGACGGCGAGCGATAATGCGGTCGCCTTTCTCATCGACACCTTCCTTGCCGCCGCCTCGGCCGGCGAAAAGGTCGATATCCTGATGATCGGCCCCTTCACCAATCTGGCGCTGGCTTTGCGTCTCGAACCGGCCATCGTCGCGGGCATCGGCCAGCTCACTATCATGGGCGGCACGATCTATGGGCGCGGCAACACCACGCCTGCCGCCGAGTTCAACGTTTATGCCGATCCGGAGGCGGCGCAGATCGTCTTCACCGCCCCGCTCGACATCGTCATTGCCCCGTGGGAGCCCTGCGTTACCCACAATATGACCGGAGCCGAGGTCGATACCCTGTTCGCCGATGTGCCCGACGGGCTGGAGAAGGATTTCTCGCTGGCGCTCGCCGCCCATGCGCGCCAGACCATTGCCGGTTATGGCGGGGGCGACAATTTCCGCTTCGTCGATCCGCTCGCCGCTGCAGCGGTCATTGCCCCCGACATCGTCACCAAATCCACCCGAGCCTCGGTCGATGTGGCCCTGGCGCCCGGCATCACCCGCGGCATGACGGTGGTTGATCCTTCAGGCCGCCTCGGAACACCGATGGTGACCTTGATCGAGGAAGCCCGGCTCGACCAGCTCGTCGCGCTCTACCGGGCATCCATCGCCTTCCGCCCCGCCGCCACACAATGACAAAGCCAACAGGAGCTCCGTCAATGACCTCGTTTAAACTTACGCGCCGTGCCTTTACGGGCCTCGCCGTCGCCGGGCTCATGGCCTCGGTCTCGGCCGGCGCTGTCTTCGCGCAGGAATATACCAAGGAAAATCCGCTCAAGGTGGCGCTCGTCGTTCACGGCAATCTGGGCGACAAGAGCTTTTTCGACAGCGCCGCGGCCGGTCTTGCCAAGGCCGAAGCCGAGCTGCCGGTCGATGTCACCATTATCGAAGCAGGCCTGGATCGTGGCCGCTGGGAGCCGGCTTTGGCCGACGCCACCGATCAGGGTTATGACGTCGTCATCGGCGGCACTTGGGAAATGAACGGCTTCATGCAGGCCCTGGCGCCGGAATATCCCGAGACCAAATTCATCATTTTCGATGACGCTCCCGATTTCACCGGCGGCGCATTCCCCAATATTCTGGCCATCAACTACCGCGTCTCCACCGCCGGCTATCTCGCCGGTTACGCGGCCGCCAAGATCAGCAAGACCGGCAAGCTCGGCGAAATCCTCGGCGTCGAAGGCACCACCGTGGTGGAATTCGCTCTCGGCTTCGAACAGGGCGCCAAGGCGGCCAATCCCGATGTTCAGGTGACCCGTGCGGTAGCCGGCAGCTTCACCGATCCCGCAAAGGGCAAGGAGCTGGCGCTGGCTCAGTTCGCCCAGGGTGTCGACATCGTCTTCCCCATTGCTGGCGGCACCGGCATCGGCGCGCTGCAGGCAGCACGCGACGAGGGCAAGCTTGCCGTGGGCGTGGACAGCGACCAGGCCGAAATCTTTGCCCCCACCGATCCGGCCCAGGCCGACGTGATCTTCACCTCGGTGGAAAAGAAGGTCGGTGAGTCGCTTTATACCGCGTTGGTCCAGACCCTCGATGGCACCGCGCCCTATGGCACCAATCTCATCCTCGGCCTCGCCGACGGTGCAGTGGGCATTGCCAAGAACAGCTATTACGAAAAGCTGGTCCCCGCCGATGTTCGCGCCGAAGTGGACGAACAGGAAGCCAAGATCATTTCCGGCGAGATCGTTGTCGATACCGGCATGAAGTAATGCCTTTGCGGCTCCCGCCTTTTCGGCGGGGGCCGCTTTGTTTCCACGAGGACGACCATGGCAGCGCTGCTCGAAGCCATTTCCATCGGCAAGACCTATCCAGGCGGCACGGTCGCCAATGACGGGGTCAATCTCACCATCAATGCCGGCGAGGTGCATGCCTTGGTGGGTGAAAATGGCGCGGGCAAGTCCACGCTCATGAAGATTCTGTTCGGCATCGAGCAGCCCGACAAGGGCGAGTTGCGGCTCGACGGCAAGCCGGTCTCATTCGCCAATCCGCGCGAGGCCATCGACAACGGCATTGGCATGGTGTTCCAGCATTTCTCGCTTGTGCCCTCCTTCACCGTCTATGAAAACGTCGTGCTTGGTTCCGAGCCGCGCGACGGCATAAGGTTCGACCGCGAACAGGCGATCGAAAAGGTGCGCGCGCTCTCGGAAAAGTTCCGCCTCTTCGTCGATCCCCTTCCGCCTGTCGGCCAACTCCCTGTCGGCCAGCAGCAACGGGTGGAAATCCTCAAGGCGCTCTACCGGGACGCGCGCATCCTTATCCTCGATGAACCCACTGCCGTTCTGGCGCCGCAGGAGGTGGAGGAACTGTTCGTCGCCGTCCGTGCCTTGGTGGCGCAGGGCCGCACCGTCATTTTCATCGCCCACAAGCTGCCCGAAGTGCTCGAGATTTCGGACCGCATCACCGTCATGCGGGGCGGCAAGAGCGTGGGGCAGGTGGAAACCCGCTCGGTCACCGAAGAAAGCCTTGCCACCATGATGGTGGGGCGCGAAGTCACGCTGCGCGTCGACCGCGCCAAGGGCAGGGGGGATCTCAGCTGCGAGATCAAGGCGCTCAAGATCGTCAACGACGCCGGCGCTACGATTGCCCATGACCTCAACCTTAGGGTCTATGCCGGAGAAATACTCGGCCTCGTGGGCGTCGAGGGCAATGGCCAGGCCGAACTGCTCGAAGCCGTGGCTGGCTTGCGCGACATTGCCGAAGGCGTGGTCTATCTCAATGGCACGAGCCTCACAGCGCTGGGCGTGCTGGAACGGCGCGCCCTTGGGCTGGCCAGCATCCCCGAGGACCGGTTGGTGCGCGGGCTGGCAAGTGGCTCGTCCATTGCCGAAAATCTCGTCGCCACGCGGCTGGGCGACAAGCGCTTCGTGCGCCATGGACTGCTCGATCTCAAGGCCATCAAGGCCAATGCCCTGGCACTCATCGAGCGCTTTTCCATTCGCGCCGGCGGTCCCGGCTCTGCCGTGGGCACGCTCTCGGGCGGCAATATGCAGAAGGTGGTGGTGGCGCGCGAACTGGCCGAGCAACCAAAGCTGCTCTTGGTCAACCAGCCGACGCGAGGCGTCGATCTGGGGGCCACTCAATTCATCTGGAAATCGCTTACCCAGGCCCGTGATGGCGGCGCGGCGGTTCTGCTGAGCTCGGCGGACCTGTCCGAACTGCTCGCCTTGTCGGACAGGCTGGTGGTGTTCTATCGGGGCAAGATCGTCGCCGCCTTTCACAACAGCGATACGCTTACTCCCGAAACGCTGGGCACTTACATGCTCGGCCTCGATCGCCAGGAACCTGAAACCATGTGGGCGGCGCTGCAATGAGCATGATGTCATCACGACGCTGGCAGGCCATCGGGCGCGAAACCGGCCGCGCGCTCACCGCTCTGGTCATTGCCCTTGGCGTAGCGCTTGTTGTCATTCTGGCCACCTCGAGCGATCCAGCCGCCGCCTTCAACACGCTGCTCACTGCGCCGCTTTCGTCCAACCGCACCATCGGCAACTGGATTGACGATGTCGCCAAGCTGACGCTGACCGGCCTGGCCTTCAGCCTCGTCTTCCAGGCGCGGCAGTTTTCCATGGGCGTGCAGGGCCAGGTCTATATGGGTGGGCTGTTTGCCGCGTTCGTTGCCATGTCCCCCATCGGCACGACGGGGCTAGCCATTCCACTTGCAATGCTCGCCGCCATGGCCGCAGGCGCCGTCTATGGTTTCATTCCGGGCTATGCCAAGGCCCGGTTCGGCGCCAGCGAGATCGTCTCCTCGCTCATGCTCAATTACATCGCCATCCTGGTGGTCAATTACCTCATCCGCGCTCACCTCGCGCCGGCTGGCACCGGGCAATTGATGACCGCCAAATTCCCCGACACCGCGATCTTCCCCGCCATCCTGCCCGGTACCCGCTTCGATCTGGGTATCGTCATCGCGCTTGTGGCGACCTTCGTGGTCTGGTTCCTGCTCTACCGCACCAATTGGGGCCTGAAGCTGCGCCTCGTCGGCGACAATCCAAAATTCGCCGAATATGCCGGCATTCGGTCCAGCTTTATCATGGTCTCTGCCATGAGCGTGGCCGGCGCCTTCGGAGGTCTGCTCGGCGCTGTCTTCGTGCAAGGGCGCGCCTTTGGTAATCTGGCGCAGAATTTCGACGGCAATCTTGCCTTCGAGGGTATCCTCATCGCCATTGTCGCCCGCAGCCGGCCGCTCGCCGTGCCCTTCGTGGCGCTGGGCTATGGCTATCTGCGTCAGGGCGCGCAACTCATGGGTCTGCGCACCGATGTGCCCAGCGAAATGATCTCGGTGGTTCAGGCCATCATCATTCTTCTCGTTGCTTCCTCCTTCAGCCTGCCCGGAAGGAAAGTGCTGGCTCGCCTCTTTGGACGACCCTCACCTGCAGCCGCTACAGCGGAGATTGCCAAATGATCGACCTGCTGATCACGATCTTTTCGGCCACCTTCTTCGTCACGGTGGTCCGCACCACGACGCCCCTGTTGTTCGCCACTTTGGGCGGGCTCATCGCCGATCTCTCCGGCGCACTCAACGTGGCGCTCGAAGGCATGATGCTGATCGCCGCACTCACCGCCGTGATCGTCTCTGTCTACGCTCCTTGGTATGTCGCGGTCCTCTCCGGGATCGCTGCCGGGGGCATGCTCGGCGCGCTGATGGCGCTGTTCCACCTGCGATTGAAGGCCGACATCATCCTGGTCGGCTTTGCCGTCAACATTCTCGCCACCGGGGGCACTGTCTTCGCCCTGTCCCGGGCGACGGGCGGCGACAAGGGCACCTCGATCAATTTGCAGTCCAAGGCCGTGCCGGCGGTCAATCTCGGTTTCCTCGATGCAATTCCGGTCGTTGGTCCTACGCTTAGAAGCCTGTTGTCGGGCCATTCCATCCTGTCCTGGCTGGGCGTCCTAATGGTTTTTGCGGTGTGGTATTTCCTCTACCGGACCCCGTGGGGGCTGTGGCTCCGGGGCGTTGGCGAATATCCGGCAGCGCCGGCTGCAGCTGGCATTCCTGTAGGCAAGGTCCGGGCCTGGAGCCTCGTGGCATCAGGCGCGCTTGCCGGCATTGGCGGCGCCCAGCTCGCCATGTTCAACTATATCGGCTTTACCCGCGACATGACGGCGGGCCGTGGTTTCATCGCGCTGGGCGCAGTGCTGCTCGGCGCACGCCATCCGGTCGGGGCCATGCTCGCTGCGCTCTTGTTCGGCGTCTTCGAGGCCCTGGCGGTGGTCATGCCCAATCTTTTCAACTGGATTCCGGGGGAGATGATCCAGACCATTCCCTTCGTCGTCACGGTCCTGGCATTGATCCTGTTCAGCTACCGCGCCCAGCGCGCTCGCCAGCTGCGTGCCGCCATCAAGGCCTGACGAAAAGTCCTCTCCCGGGTCCATCGCCCCCTTGGCGCCGCCGCCAAGGGCGATGGAGGCCAGGCGCTCAGGTGAGAAAGGCGGATAGCGCAAACGCTAAGGTGACCAGCAGGATCAGCGAGCCAAGGCCGGCGGCCAGGACCCGTCCACTGCCAGCAAGCAGTTCGCCTATATCCACCGACAGTCCGAGTGCTGCCATGGCGATCAGGGTCAGGAGGCGGGAGAGTTGCCAGCTGGGCTCGAGCAGGAAAACCGGAAAAAGGCCAAGAAGGCGCAGCGTGATCAGGAGAAGAAAGCCCGCGACGAACCAGGGTACGACCTGCCGGATCGGGGGCCTCACCCTGCCGCCACCGCCACTCAGTACCGCGATGATCAGCAATACCGGGGCCAGCATCAGCACGCGCGTCAGCTTGACCAGGGTGCCGAGCTGAGCGCTAAGGACACTGATGGGGGCCGTTGCAGCCAGCACCTGCGGCACAGCATAGACACTCATGCCGGCGATGATGCCGTAGCGCCTGTCATCCAGGTCCAGTTGGATGGCGGCCATGGGTAGGAGCAGCACCAGCAGCGCCCCCAGGGCCGAGGTAAAGGCAATGGCGCTGGCCATCTGCCGTTCGGCGGCGCCCACCACCGGGGCGCAGGCGAGAATTGCTGATGATCCGCAGATCGCATTGCCGCAGGCGATGAGCGCGGACAATTGTCGGTCGAGGCCGAGACAGCGCGAAAGGGCGTAGCTGAGGCCAAGTGAGGCAACAACCAGCGCCAGAATGGCCACGATGGTCCAGCCACCCAGCGTGACGATTTCCGCCGCGCCGATGGAGGCTCCGAGCAGCACAATTGCTGCCTCCAGAACCGTTTTGCTGGCGAAGCGTATTCCAGGCTGCATCGCTCTGGGCAGTTCGCAGATGGCGCGCGCCACCATGCCCAGAAGCATGGCCAGGATCAGCGCGTCGAGGCCGGTCGTGCCGAAAACGTGGCTCTGGGCGAACCCGAGCGCTCCGGCCAATAGGGCAATGAAGCCCGAGAGCCCGAGGCCGGGCAGAAGCGGAACGATGACGTTGCTGCGGAACAATCCTGGCTCTGAGGTCACTTCGGGTGGTTCCTTGGCGACCCTACGCCCGTATTCTGCCGCCTAGCGAAGTCTGGCGCCGGTTAGCGCAAAGACGCGCATATTGGTGACCTCAATCATGCAGTGCACATGCGAGGTTGCGTCAGCGTGATCACGCTTCTCCACCACCACGGTTTCCCCTGCCGGCCCTGTTGCGTAAACGAAATTTGTGGTCCCCAGGTGCTCGATGACGTCCACGGGCAGCGTCAGGCGTGCATCGGCCCTGGCGCTGTCCATGTGCTCGGGGCGAACGCCGAGCAATAGCTCTTCGCCGGGCTGCGGCGGGTTGGCCAGAGCCGGCAGTGGCACCTTTTGCCCATCGGGCAGCGTAGCAACATTTTCGCCATCCGCCGCCATCCGCGCCTTGAAGAAATTCATGCGGGGCGAGCCGAGAAATCCGGCGACGAAGGCATTGTCGGGATTGGTGTAGAGTTCAAGCGGGGCACCGGCCTGTTCGATGACGCCAGCGCGCATGACCACGATCTTGTCGGCCATGGTCATGGCTTCCGTCTGGTCGTGGGTCACATAGATCATGGTCGTGCCCAGGCTCTTGTGCAGCTTGGAGATTTCCACGCGCATCTGAACCCGCAATTCGGCATCAAGATTGGAGAGCGGCTCGTCGAATAGGAATACCTTGGGGTCGCGAACGATGGCGCGGCCGATGGCAACGCGCTGACGCTGTCCGCCTGAAAGTTGCGCCGGCCTGCGGTCAAGCAATTGGGTGATCTGCAGAATCTCCGCTGCCCGGGTGACGCGGGCGGCAATCTCGGCCTTGGGCGTACCGCCCATGCGCAGCCCGAAGCCCATATTTTCACGCACATTCATATGCGGATAAAGCGCATAGGACTGGAAAACCATGGCAATGCCGCGGTCCGACGGATCGACATCGTTGACCGCTTTGCGGTCGATCCGCACTTCTCCCGCACTTGCCGTCTCCAGCCCCGCTATGATGCGCAGCAGCGTGGACTTGCCACAGCCCGAGGGTCCCACAAAGACGCAGAAGCTGCCATCCTCGATCTCGAGCTCGGTCTTTCGGATCACCTCGGTCTTGTCGAAGCTCTTGGAGATGCCGGCCAGTTGAATTTGCGCCATTGCGATGTTCCTTTCGCTCAGCGTCCGCCGAAGCTGCCGGCGGTCAAGCCGGAGATGAAGGCCCTGTTGCCGAAGATGAAGATGATGAGCACGGGCGCCACCGCCAGCACACTGCCGGTCATCAGGAGTGGCCAATCGGTGTTGTATTGGCCCTGCAAGGTCGACAGGGCCACGGTAACGGTCTGCATTTCAGGACGCGTGGTGGTGATGAGCGGCCAGAGGAAATTGTTCCACTGCGATACAAAGGCGAAGATGGCCAGTGCGCCCAGCGCCGGGCGGGCCAGTGGCAGCACGATGAACAGGTAGATTTTCCAATGGCCGCAGTTGTCCAGCCGTGCCGCTTCGAGCAATTCGCGCGGGATGGTCTTGAAATATTGCCGCAGCAGGAAGGTGCCGAAGCTGGAAAAGGCAAAGGGCAGGATCAGGCCCTGATAGGTGTCGATCCAGCCCAGCGTCCGCACCAGCATGAAATTGGGGATGATGGTGACCTGTGGCGGGACCATGAGCGCGGCGAGGTAGACCAGGAACACAGCTTCACGCCCTCGGAAACTCATGCAGGCAAAAGCATAGGCAGCCATGGAGCAGATGATCAGTTGCAGCGCGGTGATGGACAGCGTCACGATCACCGAGTTCAGGAAGGCCCGTCCGAACGGAATGGCCGAGAAAATCTCGAAATAGTTTTGCCATTGCGGGTCTGCGGTGAGGACGGTGGGTGGATAGCGGAACACTTCGGGATCGGGCTTGATCGACGTAGAAAGCATCCATGCAAACGGACCCACGGTGATCAGGGCGCCGCCCAGAAGGATGATGAAGATCAGCCAATCCACCGGCTTGTTGCGCGCAGCCTCAGCCATAATGCACCCACCTGCTTTGCAAGGCGTATTGGACAAGGGTCATGATCAGCACGATGACGAACAGGATCATGGCTGCGGCGCTGGCATAGCCCATCTGATAGAACTGAAAGCCGTTCTGGTAGATGTAGTAGACCAGCGTATTGGTGGCATTGGCTGGCCCGGCCTGGGTCATGACGAAGACCAGCTCGAAGATCTGGAAACTGCCGATGATCGAGATGATCAAGACGAAAAAGGTCGTGGGGGACAGGAGGGGCAAGGTGATGAACCACAGGCGCCGCCACCCCCTGGCACCGTCAATGGCGGCTGCATCGTAAAGATCGGCACGGATATTCTGCAGCCCTGCCAGGAACAGCACCATGGCATAGCCCAGATTTTGCCAGATCGAGACGATGATCACTGCGGGCATGGCCCATTGGGTCGAAGCCAGCCAGCGCGGCACATCGGTGATGCCCACAAGGCTCAGCAGCGCATTGATCAGGCCGAAATTGGCATTGAACAGCCAGGCCCATACCAGGGCTGCGGCGATGGTCGAGGTCACCACGGGCAGGAAATAGGCAATGCGGAAAAAGGTCTGGCCGCGAATGCCGCGATTGAGCGCCAGCGCACAGCCCAGCCCGATAAGCATCTGCACCGGTACCGAGAGCAATACGAAATAGGCGGTATTGCCCATCACGCGGGCAAAGATCGGATCGCCGAAAAGCTTGGTATAGTTGTCCAGCCCGATGAACCGGGCCGGATTGAAAAGGTCCCACTGGGTGAAGGAAATCCCCAGCGCGGCTATGACCGGTATGCCTGTAAAGGTCGCGAAGAGCACGAGACTGGGCAGCAGAAAGGCCCAGGCCGTGCGTTCGTCCTTGCGGGCAAAGGCCGGCGTGCTCATGTGTCGTCTTCCACGCCGAACATGCGGGCAGCATTGCGGTAGAAGATCTGATCCTGCTCGTCGGCGGTCAGCCCCATTGTGTCGAAGGCGGCTTTCCAGCGCAGAATATCCGCCTTCATGCGGCGATGATCGCTGTCCGAACCGTAGATGAGTTTGCGGGGGCTGATTTCTTTGCCGATATAGCCGCCCTCCACGATGTGGTTATGGACGACATCGCCGCCGGAAATGTCGAAATAGACGCGCGGGCGCCAGCGTGCGACGGCCGAGGAGGTGCGATAGTCAGGCCAGCCCATATGCGCGCCGATCACGAAGAGCTCCGGGAAGTAGAAGCCGATCGTATCGAGATAGATCGGCTGCATGCGGGCACTGGAATAGCCGAAGGATTCGCGCTTCATCTGGCGGCTGAGCCGGGTGACGAGCTTTTCTTCATCCTCGGTATTGGCGGCGGGAGGCGCTTTCCACGCGTCTTCCTTGCTGCCTTCCAGATAGTCGACCGGACCACCCAAAATGCCCGTGTGGAAAAGGATGCGCAGCCCGCGGGCAGCGGCCGCCTCGTAGTAGGGAAAATAGGCCGGGTCGTCGTAATTGCGCGACACGCCGGAAATCTTGATGCCATGAAATCCGCGCTGGTAGAATTCCTCGACCAATGACACCGGGTCATGATCGAGTTCCAGCCGGCCCATGGCGACAACCAGATCGGGCCGCGCCTCGAGCGCCTTGGACAATTTGGCATTGCCCAGGCCCGGATTGGCGAGGAGCGCCACCTTGACGATGCCGGCATCTGCGCAGACCTCCGAGAGGGTCTCAAGAAACCCGGTTTCGGCGTCGCGGGTGAACAGCTTCTCCCAGAAGCCATAGTGTACGTGGGCGTCGAAAACGCGCATTGATGATGCTCCCTACCAGTCCAGTTTGAAGGGCGGGCAGCGCAAGGCCACCCGCCCAGACCTGCCTTATTGAGCCAGCCGCGCCTGTACGTCCGAGACGATGGCCGAAATGGCATCCTGAGCCTTGGCCTCACCGGTCCAGACCAGGTCAAGCGCCGGCTGGATGTAAAGATTGGTGATGTCGACATAGCCCGAGAACTGCGGGAACAGCTTGCCGTACTCGCTTTCGGCCAGGAAGATATCGGCGAACGGCGCCTGGAAGGCTGCGCGCACTGCGGCATTGCCGACCATGGCCGGCACAGCCGACGCATTGGCCGAGGCGAAGGTGACCTGACCCGGCTCACCGGCGAGATAGGACAGGAAATCCCAGGCCGCTTCCTTGTGCTGGCTGAACGCATTCATGGCAAAGCCGGCACCGCCGAGGCGATTGGCATGGATGCCGGTGCGACCGGTGGGCAGGGGCGCCACCGCCCATTCGAAGCTGGCATCGGCGAAGGTGCCGAGGCGCGCCGCATTGGTCACCACCATGGCAACTTGTCCGCCCAGGAAGAGCTGGCTGGTTCCCCCGCTCTGCTGCAGCTCCTGGAAGCTGGGCATGACGTGATCGGTATTGATCATATCGCCAAGGAATTGGATGGCCTCTGTGGCCTCCGGCTTATCCATGGTGAAGGTCGTGGGCTTCAGTGGATTGTCGAAGACATCGCCGCCATTCTGGATGATCCAGCGCGGCCAGTCATTCGCCTCGGTGGCAAAGCCGTACATCGACACACGGTTGCCGTCGCGCTGTGTCAAAGCGAGGGCGGCTTCGCGCAGATCGTCCCAATCCCAGTCGGCCTGTGGGTAGTCAATGCCGGCAGCATCGAATGCCGCCTTGTTGAAATAGAGCGCATTGGTGTCGTTGTCGCGCGGGATGGAATAGAGTTTGTCGTTCAGCGAGTGGATCGCGAGCGCTTCCTGGTTGTATTCCGCGATTGGGAAGCCGCTGTCCGCGATCCACTGGTCCAGCGGCTCAAGCTGGTTTCGCGCAGCATAGGCGGGCACATTGGTGATGAAGAACACGTCCGGACCGGCGCCCGCGGCAAGTTGGGCATCGAGGCGGGTGAAATAGCCCGACCACGGCGCGTGCTGCACCTCGATATCGATATTGGGATTGGCCGCTTCGTAATCGGCCACGATCTTCTGGAAGGGCGGTAGCTCGGCCGGATCGCCCCAATAAGCGAAGACCAGCTTGGTGGTATCCTGAGCCTGAACACCGACACTCAGTGCGAGCACGCTCGCGGCAGTCGCAAACAGCAGTCTCGTCATCTTCGTTCCCTCAATGATTGACGTTTTGATCCGGCTGGCCAGCAGCCAGGGTTTGAGTAAAGGCCTCCAGGGCCTCCGCCGTCGGACATGCCCTCCCTCCGGTCGCTGTCGTGGACAGCGAACCACAGAGCACGCCCAGAGTTACGGCCCTTTCCAGGTCCGTCCCGCGCACAAGCCCGGCAAGCAGGCCTGCGTTGAAACTGTCCCCTGCCCCCACAGTGTCGACCACCTGGACGCAAGGCGAGGGCACCTGGTACATGCCCGTCCCATCGTGCCACTGCGCGCCATCCGCACCGCATTTGACCACCACAACCGGCGCGAGCTCGGACAGCCGCCTCCCCGCCGCCTCCACAGTGCTGGCCCCGGTCAGGCGAAGGGCTTCTTCGGCATTGGGCGAGAAGATATCGGCCAATGCGATCAGCTCGGAGACGCCACGCGTCGTGAGGTCAAAATCCCCACCCCGGCAGTCAAGCAGCACCTTGGCGCCGCGCTGCTTCTGGGTGGCGACGAAGCGGAGCCAATCGGGTTCGAACCGAAAGGTCTGCAACAGCCATTGCGCATTTATGGCCGCGATGCTCGGCTGGGGCGGTGGCTCGACTTCGGGCTGACTGAAGCTGATGAAACCGCGCTCGCCCAAAGCCGAATAGGCCACCGAAACGCGCTGCACCGGCTGATCAAGATGAGTGAAGGCAGAAGCGTCGATGCCATCGGCCGCGGCCGTGTCCCGAACAAAGCGGCTGAAGAGATCGTTGCCGAACGTGTTGGCCCACCGCGTGTCGAGACCGAGGCGGGTGAGGGCCAGCGCCATCGTATAGGTGCCGCCGGGCATGATCACGAGATCATCAGCCATGTGCTCGGTGCCGAGGCGCGGCGCGCCATCGAGCCCGGCAAAGACCAGATCGCAGAAATACTCGCCTGCCACCAGCACGTCGCACCGGCTCATTGCCGCCTCCAATTGCCCACGAATGCGGCGTGGGCTTCAAGGTAGCGCTCGACCAGCGGCTGGGCTCGGGAGTAGGACTGGACCAGTGGGTGCACCACCAGGGCATCGACGGCCAGCGCTCGGTTCCGCTCGCGGATGGCGGACACGGTCATGCGCTCATAAGTCTTGATCGTCTGCACCAGAGCGCCCTGCATTTGCGGCATCTCGCCAACCGGCTGCGGATGGACGCCGGCAGCATCGATGCGACATGTCACCTCGACCACATCAGCGTCGCGCAGCCCCGCAATGGCGCCGTTATTGCGCGTATTGAGGCCCGAGCGGATGGGGGCGCCGCCAGCAAGGGCGGCAATGATGCCCAGAGCCACTCCGGCATAGCCTTCGCCATCATCGGCGGCGGGGTGCGCACTGGCGGCTGCCTGGCTGCCTGATTGGTTGGCCTTTGCCATATAGCCGGCGCTGCGACGATGCTCGTAGTCGAAATAGACGTCGAGTGCCCGCGCCGGATCATGCCCGATCCCTGCTGCATCAAGGTCGGGCAGCAAGCGGTCGTTGAGCGCCTTGATCTCTTCGCCGCGCGTCTGCCCCGATTGCAGCGACTGCAGGGCCTTTTCGGCATAGTAGAAATAATAGAGGTACTCGTTGAGCCACATGCCTTGGCGCCTCACGACGTCATGAGCGAATACGCGCTGGGCGCTGGTATCGAGAAAGCCATTGTCCGCGAGGGCTTCCGGCAACACGTCGCGACCATTGAGCAGCGCCCGGCGCGTGAACGAGAGGTGGTTTAACCCGAATAGGTCGGCTTCAATCGCCTGGTCGGCTACGTTGAACCATTTCGCCAATGCCCGCTGCGCGCCATTGGCGCTGTCGCAAATGCCTATGACCTTTTCAAAACCCTCGTCATGGAGCGCCTGGGTCACCAGCCCGGCAGGGTTGGTAAAGTTCATCAGCCAGGCATTGGGGCAGTATTCCGCCATCTGACGTGCATAATCGAGAATGACCGGGATGGATCGCAGGGCCATGGCGAAGCCGCCGGCTCCTGTCGTTTCCTGTCCCAGCACACCGATGTCGAGTGCAATACGCTCATCGGCGATCCGTCCGTCCACTCCGCCCGGCCGGATCGTGGTGATGACGAAGTCGGCACCGACCAGCGCTTCGCGGCTGTCATTGGTCATGGTGATGCGCGTGCGGCTGTTTTGTTGACGCGCCAACTCGGCAGCCAGGGCGCCGAAGGTGCGCAAGCCGCTTTCGGGAAGATCCATGAGGCAAAGTTCGTCCAGGCCGAGCGCATCCGCTCGCCGCAGCGCAGACTGGACAAACAACGGCGCCCTGACCCCGCCACCTCCAATCAACGCCAGCTTCACCGGTCCACCTCCACCAAATATAACTGGATATAACCAGATATGCAGAGGCTGGTAAAGCGGATAAATTCGCGTATAGGAGGAAGACCTGCAGCCGCGTCGCTGCCTCTCGAGCGAGCCGCCCACTGATGTACAATGCGATCAGCCGCGATAGTCCCTTGCCGCTCTACAAACAGGTCAAGACGCGTATCCTCGAGATGTTGTACGGCGGCAAGATCCCGGCCAATGGCAAGGTGCCCTCAGAACGGGAACTGGTGGATGTGCTCGGCGTCAGCCGGATTACCGCTCGCCAGGCGCTCCGCGAATTGGTGGCCGAGGGCCACCTGGTCGCGCAGCCGGGCAAAGGTTTTTACGCCACCGGCGGATCGCAACGCGGCCATGAGCTCGAACTGCTGCGCAGTTTTACCGAGACGGCCCTGGCGCATGATCAAGTGCCGGGCTCCCGCATTCTCGAAGCCAGGCGCAGCGCGGCAGAGGCCGATATCGCGCATGCGCTCAAACTCGATTCGGGTCAGCACGTGACCTCGCTTCGGCGCCTGCGCCTCTTGGATGGCGAGCCCGTGGCCATCGGCCATGACTGGATACCGCTGGCACTGGCTCCTGACCTTGCCGATCAAGACTGGAACGTCCCCAATAGGTCGCTCTATGCAGAATTGCGAAACCGCTATGGCCTAGTGCCTCATGGCGGTGAGACGGTGCTCAGCGCTACAATCGCCACGCCAGAAGATGCCGCGCTGCTGCAATTGAGCTCTCCGGCGGCCGTACTCAAGGTCGTTCAGGTGGCCTATGACACGATCGGGCGTCCAATCAACCTGACGCGCACCCTGCACCATCCGGAAAAGTACCCGCTTCGGCTTGCACAGGGCACCTGACGCAGCGCAGCGGGGAATTTTGCGATGCGCAAGTGGCGCACCGATCCCCGCACGGCGGCAATTCGCTATCGCAATGCCCTCAGGCGGTGCCATTTTCGACCCTGTCGGGCCGAGCATGATCACCCCCGTGCACGACACGAGGGTGATGGGTCGCGATCAGGCCAGTTCAGTCACGAAGTCTTCGGTCGACCGGCGGACCTTCTTGAGCCCGACCAGCCAGTCGCCACTTTCGTCGCGATAGCCCAGCGGCAGGATACAGACCGAGCGCAGGCCCAGGGCGCCGAGGCCCAGGATTTCATCGAACTTGGCCGGCTCGAAGCCTTCCATAGGCGTGGCGTCCACGCCTTCAAAGGCGGCCTGCGCGATAGACATGCCAAAGCCGATATAGGCCTGGCGCGCAGCGTGCTCGAAATTGGTCTTGGCGTCGCGCGGCACATAGGTCGCCTTGAGGCCGTCATAATAGGCATCGAGGGCGTCGCTGCTACCACCACGCTCGGCGGCGGTCAGCGCCAGCATGTGGTCGATGCGCTCGGTGGTATAATTGTCCCATGCGGCAAATACCAGTACGGCGGAGCCGTCGGTCAGTTGGGCCTGGTCATATGCGGCAGCGCGCAATTTAGCCCGCACTTCGGCATTGGTCACGACGATGACCTGGAACGGCTGCAGGCCACTCGATGTCGGGGCCAGGCGCGCGGCTTCCACGATGCGCTGCACCTTGTCGGCGGCGACGGTCTTGGAGCTATCCATTTTCTTGGTGGCGTAGCGCCAGTTCAGTTTTTCAAGCAACACTTATGAAACCTTCCTACAACACGCGGCGCCTAAAAAGGCCTCGGAGCAAGGCTCCCAGGGGCAACCGCATGCCGCTACTTAAGCAGTGTCGCCGCAACGGCAAGAAGGCACCAAAAGCATACCGCTATGGAGCGAGCTCAATTTGAGGCTGACCAGGGCATAGGTGTAAAAGGTGAGGCGGCCGAATGGCCGCCCATAAATCCGTGTCGTGTGCTGACGCGGGTGTAGTTCTGGTCCGCAATTGAGCCGGCCCTTTCAGGCCTTGCTCAGCGCCCGGCGCAGGAAATCGCGGACGGTCTGCTGGAACTTCGGCGCTTCCTCGACCTGCGGCGCATGGCCGGAATTCTCGAAGATTACCAGTTCCGAGCCCGGGATCAGCCGATGGATGGTTTCGGAGGCCGCCACCGGGGTGATCCAGTCATGACGGCCCACGGTGATCAGGGTCGGTACCTTGATATTGGGCAGCTGCGGCTTGAGGTCGTAGTTCTCCTGGTTCACGGCGAAGGCATAGTTATGCGTCGCATAGTGATAGGGTGTGTTCTCGATCCGCGAACGCACCTTTTCCATATCGAGATCGTGGTCGTAGAGCGGCAGGATATGCGCCCAGGCGGCCTTGAGGTCCTCATTGTCGCAGGTGGTGCCGGCCATGATGCGGTTGAAGAGCTCGAGATCGACCTCGATCCGTGGCGACGCCAGGGCATTGGCGCGAGAGAGCTCGCGATGCGCATTGTCGGCCGAAGTGTCACGCAGCACCATTGCCAGAACGCGGTCGGGATAGCGAATGGCATATTCCATCGATATGAAACCGCCATAGGAGCCGCCGGCCATGATGATCTTGTCGGCGCCGATCCATTCGCGGATGGCATCGACGTCGGCGGCCCATTGCTCGTGGGTAAACGGCGCCTTGTCTTCGGAGGCACCGCTGCCGCGCGCATCGAAGACGACGACGCGATAGTCGTCGGAGAAGGGGCCGAAGGAGCCCTTGGGTTCGGCATGGCTGCCAAGACCCGGCGCGCCATGGTGAACGATCATCACCGGCTTGCTCTTGTCCTCCCCACCCAGCACTTCAATGTTGAGGCGTGCGCCGTTGATGGTGACGTCCATTCCAATCTCCTCTTCAGTCCTAATGTCTAGCGGTCAGGCAATGATGCATTCATCGATAGTGCGCGGATGGCTGGTCAGCCGCTCCGGCCCCGTCTCGGTGATCAGAACGGTGTCGGAAATGCGATAGCCGCCATGGCCGGGGATATAGAGGCCGGGCTCGGACGAAACGATCATGCCGGGCTGCAGCAGGCTGTCGTCGCCATCGGCGATCCAGGGCGGCTCGTGCAGCCAGATGCCGATACCGTGGCCCTGCCGGTGGCGCAGATAATGCGCCATGCCCGCCTCGCGAATGACATCGAGACAGATGCGGTTGGCTTCGGAGCAGGGGCGGCCTGAAATCAGCGCATCGGTGCCGACGGCCTGGGCGCGGGCGGCGACTTCGAAATAGCGGCGCTGTTCGTCTGTGGGTTCTCCCATGACGAAGGTGCGCTCGCTTTCCGCGAATCGTCCGCCGACCGCGCAGCCCAGCGAGAGAATGAAGGTCTCGCCTGGCTTGACGCGGTCGGCAGACGGCAGCCCATGGGGCAGGGCCGCATTCTTGCCGGTATAGACGAGGCCGCCGGCCAGCATCTGCCCGACCACAACATCCTCGTGCTCGGCATACATGGTTTTGGTCCCGAAGCCGGTGACATGCCGGGCCAGTTCGGCTTCGGTGGGCAGCGGAGCGCCATCGGCCATGGCATCGCGAATGAGCTTGAGGCCCGCTTCGACCATGGCGTCGGAAATGCGCGCCGCCTCGCGGTGCAGCACGATTTCCTCCGGGAACTTGATCAGCCGCGCATCCTCGACGATCTCGGACATGACCCAGCTGGCATTGGGCGCGAACTGTTCGAACTTTTTGACCCGGCCGACCGGCGTGGTCGGCGAATAGGCAATGCGGCCGCTGGGGTTGATCTTGGAAAGCAGGATCGAGAAGGCGTCCTCGATGCCGGGATATTCGGGGTAGACGACGAATTCGGCTGCGGTGTTCTGCTTTTCCGCGTGGTCGGCCTCCAGCGCCGGCACCAGCAGAATGCAGTCCTTTGCCGTCAGCCAGATGGCAGCGGGCCGCTCATTGGGGAAGTGGAAAAAGCCGCTGAGATAAGCGACATGATGGTGGTCGTCGACCAGGAGGCCGTCGAAACCTTGGGCGGCCATGCGGGCACGCAACCCATCCTGGATGCGCGCATAGGTGTCGCGCGAAAGACGCTGCTTCACGGCTCAGTTCTCCCGGGTTTTCGGATTGCGGGCGTCGTTATAGGCGATGGATACCAGGGTGGAGGACACCACCAGCAACAGGATGGCCAGCGAGGGGAACAGCGTGCACCACCAGGCGACGGTGAGCGCACCCGAGCGCTGGGCGTTGAACAAGATCTTGCCCCAGGACCAGCTTTCCGGGTCGCCCAGGCCCAGGAAGGAAAGGCCTGCTTCCGACATCACGGCGCGCGAGGCGGTGAGCACCACCGAAACCACAATGATCGGCGCAACGGCCGGCAGCAGATGCCGCGTCATGATCCAGAAATGGCTGCCGCCAATGGTGCGCGCGGCGTCGACATAGGGCAGTCGCGTCACTGACAAGGCCTGCGAGCGAACAATTCGCGTCACTTCCGGCCAGGAAAACAGCGCGATGACCATCACCAGCGTCGTTACCGACGGTCCGACCAGCGCCGCGACCAGGATCATCAGCGGCAGCACCGGCAGAGCCAGCGACACATCGACCAGCATGGAGATCGGCGCATCGAGCCGTTTGGCATAGGCCGCGAGAATCCCCAGCGCCACGCCGATCAGAATGGCGAGAAAGGACGAGGCAAAGCCGATGATCATGCTGATGCGCGTGCCCCAGATCACCTGCGCCAACACATCGCGGCCGAGATCGTCCGTGCCGAAGGGATGGGCGGGAGACGGCGGCACCAGAATTTCGGTGCCATAGCCGCTGGGAAACGCTGCAAGAAGGGGCGCGAGGATGGCGATCACCACCATGATCAGGATCACCGCGGCCGACCCCATGCCGAGGGGATTGCGTCGGAAGGCGCGCCAGGTGCGCTGGGCGGGCTTGAGATCGGCGGGAGCCAGGCTGGGCGCTGTCGTGGACGTATTGGTCATGGTCATCAGGTGCGCACCCGCGGGTCCAGAAGCCCATAGGCGATGTCGGTGAGGAGATTGGCGATCACCACGGTGGCCGCCAGCAGCACGAAGGCGCCTTGCAGCACGGGGAAATCGAGCTGGCCGACGGCTTCATAGATGGCGCGGCCAACGCCGGGATAGGCGTAGATGGTTTCGGTGAGCACCGCACCACCGACGAGAAAGCCGATCTGCAGGCCGATCAACGTGGTGGTGGGCAGCAGCGCATTGCGCAGTGCATGCTTCCAGATCACCTTGTTTTCGCGCGTGCCCTTGGCACGAGCCAGGTCGCAATATTCTTCCCCCAGCGCCTCGATCAGCGTCGCGCGCAGGGTCAGCACATAGGAGGCGAGCTGCGCGAGAACCAGGGTGAAGCAGGGCAGGACGAGGTGATGCAGTACCGAGAGGTAATATGAAAAGCCCGTCAGCCCGGATTTGACGGCCCCACCGATCGGGAACCAGCCAAGCATGAGGCCAAGAGTATAAAGCAGCAAGATACCGAGCGAGGGCACGAACAGCGATTGCCCGACCACACCGGTGACCTGGACGACGCGGTCGACCCAGCCGCGAGCCTGGGTTGCCGCCAGCACGCCGAGCGGTACGCCGAGCAGGACCGTGACCACGAGAGCGGACCCAGTCAGAAGCAGCGTCCAGGGTAGACGCTCCATCAGGATTTGGCTCACCGGCTGGCTGCGCAGAAACGAGATGCCAAGATTGCCATGGATCAGCTCGCGCAGATAGGCGAAGTACTGGACCGCCAGGGGGCGGTCCAGTCCGTACAGCTCCAGCTGCGTCTGGCGGATTTCCTCGGTCATGCCCGGGCCGGCCACAGCCAGCACCGGGTCACCCGGCAAGAGCCGGACGAGGAAGAAGGTGACCGTAACGGCGAACCAGAAGGTCACCAATCCACGCGCCAGTCGTTGCAGAAAGTAGCCGGTGAGATGCACGTTATCAGGTCTCTACAAGGTCAGTTCTTGGGCTTGACCGAGGCCAGCGACAGCGGATTGACCAGCGAGAGCAGATCGGACGGCTGCACCACGAAACCGTCCCACTTGTCGCTGTTATAGGCGAACTGGAAAGTCTGGTAGTACAGCACGTTGTCGTAGACCTTTTCCGAGATCAGGCGGGCGGCAGCCTGCACCGGGCCCTTGACGGCTTCCGGCGTGGTGGCAGCCTGAGCTTCGTCGATCAGCTTTTCGAGGTCCGGATCGGAGATCGAGGCGTAGTTGATGAAGCCGCCGGTGCGATAGGCGAGGCCGAGATAGGCCGCCGGCTCTTCCATCACTGCCCAGTTGCCGGCATAGATGTCGAAGTCCTTCTCGCGACCGCGGGCCAGGTAGGTGTTGCGCTCAAGACCGGTGAGGTTGATCTTGATACCGGCCTTGGCAGCGCCGTCCTTCATGATCTGTGCCCAGTTGGCGATATCGGCAGCGCTCTGTTCGTAGAGCAGGGAGAACTCGATGCCGTCGAAGAAGCCATCACCATTGCCATCAGTATAGCCGGCATCGGTCAGGATCTTCTGGGAAAGCTCCGGATCGAACGCATATTCCTTGGCTTCCGGGTCGGCCCAGTAGCTCAGGACCGGCGAGATGGGCGAGGAATTGGTGGTGTTGGCCAGGCCTTGCATGGCGATGGCGCGGATGGCTTCGTAGTCCACGGCATGCGCCAGGGCCTGACGCACTTCCAGCTTGGCAAGCACTTCGTCGTTCATGTTGTAGAGCACATGCGACCAGCCCAGCGAGGGGGCCTGGGCGATCGTGATGCCCGGCTGATCCTTGAGGGTGCGGGCGATGGGTGCGGGCAGCGCATTGGCGATGAGATCGAGATCGCCGGCGCGCAGCGCCAGGGCCTGGGCGTTCACATCCGGGAAGACGCGGAATTCGACTTCACCGACGCTGGCCTTGCCGGCTTCGACGAGCGGATAATTGTCGACAGCGCTCAGGACATAGTTCTGGCCGGCATTGACTTCCTTGAGGATGAACGGACCGGCGCTGACCCAATCCTTGTCATTGGCGAAGGCTGCGACCTGGCCGACTTCGGGGAAGGCGTGCTTGGGCACGATCGGCATCCAGAAGCCGATATTGGTGAGGAAGGTGGAGTCCGGGCGGCTCAGCGTGAATTCGACGCGGGTCGGCGAAACCGCCTTGGCGCTGACGAAGGAGGGGATGAGGCCCGCGGTGACGCCGATCTTCTCGGTGGTGACGGCGGTGATGGTGAAGACGATGTCATCGGCTGTGAACGGGGTGCCGTCGTTCCAGGTCATGTCGCCGCGGATCTCCATCCAGGCGGTCAGACCATCCTCGGAATAGCCCCATTCGGTGGCGACGTAGGGGTCCTTGGAGCCCTTGTCGGTCATCTGCATCAGGCGCGGATACATGAGGTTGGTGACCCAGGTATCCGAGCGGCTATTGCCGACCAGGGGGTTGAAGTTGACGACATCGGCGGTGGTGCCGATGACGATACGGCTTGCCGCGTCCTGCGCCGAGGCAGAGCCCAGGCTGGCCACCCCCATGGCCATAACGATCCCGCCCATTAGGACGGAACGACGGGTCAAAGCATTCCTAACATTGCGGATCATCGTGGTCTCGCTGTTGAATTGGCACCCAAGTGTTGCGATGCGCTCAAAGCCGTGTCAAGGATTGTCGTACAATTTCTGAACGAGGTAGAGTCACTGATGACGAAACAGGCAGACGAACGCCCGGTGCTTTCGGTGTCAGGGCTCGATGTCAGCTTCCATACGATGCGCGGCGAGGTGAAGGCCGTCAGCGACGTGTCGTTCGACCTCAAGCGCGGCGAAGTGCTTGCCCTTGTTGGCGAATCCGGGTCCGGGAAGTCGGTGTCCACCCGAGCAGTGATGGGCATTGTGCGCGGCAATGCCACCATTAATGCCAAGCGCATGGAGCTTGCGGGGCATGATCTGCTCAACATTGATGACGAGCAGAAGCGCAAGCTGCGCGGCCGGGTCATCAGCCTGGTGTTCCAGGATGCGCTGTCGGCACTCAACCCGGTTCTCTCTATCGGCGACCAGTTGGGCGAGCTCTATCGCACCCATCTCGGCATCTCGAAAAAGGAGGCGCGGGAGCGCTCGATCGAGCTGCTGCGCTCGGTGCATCTGGCCTCGGCCGACAAGCGGATCGATGATTTTCCGCACCAGTTTTCCGGCGGCATGCGCCAGCGCATCCTCATCGCCTCGGCCATTGCCCTGAAACCTGAAGTGCTGATCGCCGACGAGCCGACAACGGCACTGGATGTGACCGTCCAGGCCCAGATTCTCGATCTGCTCGACGAACTTCGGGACGAGCTGGGCATGGCCATCCTGCTCATCACCCATGACCTGGGTGTGGTGGCGCGCATGGCTGAACGCGTGGCCGTCATGTATGCGGGCCGGCTGGTGGAAACCGGCAATGTCGACGATATTTTCCGGGCGCCGGCCCACCCTTACACTGCGGCGCTGATGGCCTCGGCGCCCCGGCTGGAGACCGTGGAAAAACTCGAGCCGATCAAGGGGTCGCCGCCCAATCTCATCGCGCCGCCGCCCGGTTGCGCCTTCAACCCGCGTTGCACCCATCTGGGCGCGCTCTGCACACAGCTGCGCCCAGAACTCGTGCCTGCGGCGCATGGTCGCAGCCATGCCTGTCACTATCCGCTCGTGGAGACTGCCCATGTCGGCTGAGCCCATCCTTGAGGCCCGCGGCCTGTCCAAGACCTTCAGGGCCGGCGGCGCGGTGTTCGGCAAGCCCTTCCAGGCCGTCAAGGATGTGAGCCTGGCCGTTAGGCCGGGCGAAACCCTGGCCGTGGTGGGCGAATCCGGTTGCGGCAAGTCCACGCTGGCCCGCATGCTGGTTGGCCTCGAAACGCCCGATGAGGGAGAAATCCTCTTCAAGGGTGCGCCGATCAGGCGTGATCGGGCTTTGCGCCGGCAGGTGCAGATGGTGTTTCAGGACCCCTATCTGTCACTCAATCCGCGCCGCACCGTGCTTGATATCGTCGCCGAGCCGCTGGATGTCCATGGCCTCGCCAAAGGCGCGGCACGCACCGCCCGGGTCGAAGAATTGCTGACGGCAGTGGGTCTCGATCCCGCCGCCTCCAGCCGCTTTCCCCATGAATTTTCCGGCGGCCAGCGCCAGCGCATCGGCATTGCCCGGGCTCTGGCTGCCGAACCCTCCATTCTCGTCTGCGACGAGCCGGTATCGGCGCTCGACGTTTCGGTTCAGGCGCAGGTGGTCAACCTGCTGATCGGCCTGCAGCAACGGCTGGGCATTGCCATCATCTTCATCGCCCACGACCTGGCTGTAGTGCGGGCCATTTCGCAGCGTGTCATGGTGATGTATCTTGGCCGCGCGGTCGAAGAGGGCAGTGCCGAACAGGTGCTGGTCACCCCGAGCCATCCCTATACCGTCGCATTGCGTAGTTCGGCGCTGGAGCCCGATCCGGCGCGGGCACGCCTGGCCCGGGGCAAGGCCACACGGGGAGAGCCGCCCAATCCGGTTAACCCCCCGCCAGGGTGCCGCTTCAATCCCCGCTGCCCGCGTGTCACCGAACAGTGCCGCCAGCAAGAGCCTGTCATGCACAAGCACGCCACAGCGAGCGGCATCACCGGCGTCGCCTGCTATCATCCGATGGGCGAGTCCGACAAGATTAGCGCCTGAAATGGCAGCGGCGGCCGGATCCCTCCAGCCGCCGCTCAAAAGTCATGCCTTTGGTTCAGACGCGGCCGAGCCGGTCGAGCAGCGCCGCGCCGGTGCGGATGCCCTTGAGGAACAGCGCTATTTCCATGTTCTCGTTGGGCGCGTGATTGGCCTCATCGGCATTGGCATAGGGCATGACGAAGGCCGGCACACCCAGCACCTTGGTGAACACATAGTCCGGCAGGCTGCCCCCGGCCGATGGATAGACCAGCGGCTTCTCCTCGCGGGCTTCCACGATCGCCTCCTGGATCAGCTTGCCCCAGGGATCATCCAGCGGCGTGCGCGAGGGCAACATCGAGCCATAGGTGATCACCTCGACCTCGGGCGCGTGCTTGGCCACATGCGCCTTGACGCAGGCATAGACATGTTCCGGCGTCATCGCCTCGACCAGGCGGATATCGCATTTGGCCACCGCCTCGCAGGGTAGCACCGACTTGGTGCCCGGCCCACCATAGCCGCCATGCAGGCCATTGATCGTCAGCGTCGGATGGAACATCAACCGGTCCCAGAAGGGCCGGTCCGCAGGTTCATCGAGGCGCGTTAGCCCCATATCGGCCATGTATGCCGGAAGATCGAGCGGCAGGGCCTTGGTGGCGGCGATATCGGCTTCGGTGGGCGGAATGATCTGGTCGTGCAGACCCTCGATGGTGATGCGCCCATCCGGCGTCTTCATCGTCGCGAGCAGATGCACCAGCGTCCAGATCGCATTGGGCATAACCCCACCATAATTGCCCGAATGGGCATCACGGCTAGCCGTGCGGACGCGCAGCTCGAACGAGGTCATGCCGCGCACGCCATAGGTCAGCGTCGAATTGCCCGATTCGTGCAGCGGCCCATCGGCCGTCACCACGAAATCGGCCTTCAGCTGCTCCTTGTGGTCTCGCACGAAATTGGCGATCTGCGGCGAGCCGATCTCTTCTTCGCCTTCGAGCAGGAAGATCACGTTGCAGGGCAGGGTGCCATGCACCTTCAGATGCGCCTCGATGGCCATGATCTGGGCGAAATGCTGGCCCTTGTTGTCGCCCACGCCGCGCGCATAGATGCGTCCGTTGCGAATGGTCGGCTCGAAAGGCGGGCTTTCCCACAAGTCCAGCGGATCGGGCGGCTGCACGTCATAATGGCCATAGAGCAGCACTGTCGGCTTGGTGGCATCGACCATGTAGCGCGCCAGGACGAAGGGATGGCCCTTAGTGGGAATCGCCTCCACCTCCATGCCAATTTCGCCCAGCATGTTCACCAGCAGCTCTGAGACTTCCTTTATGCCGATATTGTGGGCGCTGATCGACGGATTGCGCACATAGTCGATGAGGCGAGCGACATAATCGTCGTGCCGGCCGCCGATATAGTCGAAGACCGGCCTGAGTGTCGGGGAGGTCATGCGGCCTCCCTGGTGAGGATAATACCGCCCGAGGGATGTACGGTCCCCTGCCAGCCTGGCGCCACAAAGGTCGTGGAGTCGAGCTGGGTGAGGATGACCGGGCCACTGAAGCTGGCGCCAGCGCCGAGCTTGGCGCGGTCGAGCACCGGCACGTCGACCTGCCTTCCACCAATGCTGACTGACGTATGTTCCTCCGGCGCCGTGGTGGTCCCGGGGGCAAGCTCCACCGCCGGCGGCACCACGGCAATGCCGGTGGCATGGACGCGCAGCGTTACCAGTTCGATCGGTGCGCCGAGATTGAAACCATAAAGCGCCTTGTGGGCGGTCTGGAAATTAGCTTCCACCTGCGCCCTGTCGGCAGCATAGGGAACGGCGATCTCGCCGCCCTGTCCGGCATAGCGCATCAGCGCGACGCGTTCGATGACGCGCGCCTCGGGGGCCACGTCCTCCTCATCGAGCCAGGCCCTGGCCTGAACCTCAAGCTCGGCGACAATGGGCTCGGCCACTTCTGCGTCCATGGCGCCGGGAATGGCCATGGCGCGCGAAAACTCGGATTTGAGATCGGCCGCCAGCAGGCCGTCGGCGCAGAGCACGCCGGGAGCGGGCGTAATCAAGACGCGCTTGATGCCGAGCAGTTCGGCGAGGGCGCAGCCATGCAGCGGCCCGGCACCACCAAAGGGCACGAGCGTGAAATCGCGTGGATCGTGACCGCGTTCGACCGAAACCACGCGCATGGCGCCGACCATGTGATTGTCGGCAATGGCGAGAATGCCGCGTGCCGCAGTTTCGAGGTCGAGCCCCAGCGGTTCGGCAATGGTCATCACCGCCCGCTTGGCCGCCTCGACATCGAGCACCATCTTTCCGCCCAGAAGCCGCGCCGGCAATTGGCCGAGCGCCACATGCGCGTCGGTAACGGTGGGCGCGGTACCGCCATGGCCGTAGCAGGCCGGGCCGGGCCGGGCGCCGGCGCTTTCCGGGCCAACGGTCAGCGCGCCATCCTTGATGCGGGCCAACGACCCCCCGCCCGCTCCGATGGTGATCATGTCCACCATGGGCAGCGCCAAGGGCCACTCGCCGACCGAACCATGCTGGGTGAGGCCGATCTGGCCACCCTTGATCAGGCAGATATCGGCCGAGGTGCCGCCGATATCGTTGGTGATGATATCCTCGATGCCGCAGGCTGCAGCAGCGGCACGGGCGCCGACAACGCCGGCTGCCGGGCCGGAAAGGGCCGTCAGCGCCGGTGCTACGCGGATTTTCGGTGCCCCGGCAACGCCGCCATTGGACTGCATCAGCATCAGCGGTGGAGTCGCCCCCTCGTCTTCCAGCCGCTTTTCGAGATTGCGCACATAGGTGGTGACCCCCGGCATCACCGTGGCATTGAGCACAGTGGTGAGGCTGCGCTCATATTCGCGCACCACCGGCAGCACGTCACTGGAAACAGTGATTGCCAGCTCCGGCAATTCCTCGCGCAGAATGTCGGCAACGCGCCGCTCATGCTCGGGATTGGCATAGGCGTGGATGAGGCAGACCGCGACGGCGGCGACGTCCATGCCACGGATTTGCGCGGCAGCCGAGCGGACCGAGACCTCGTCAAGCGTTTCGAGAACCGCGCCACCTGCGGCGATGCGCTCGTTCACTTCCACGATGCGGCTCGAGGGCACCGGCGGCACCGGCTTGATCCAGGTATAGAGATTGGCCTTGCGCGGAATGTCCTGCCTGCCGATGGCCAGCACATGGCGGAAGCCGCGTGTGGTCACCAGCGCCGTGCGGGCGCCCTTGCCCTCGAGGATCATATTGGTGGCAACGGTGGTGCCATGCAGCACCTGGTCGAGATCGGCCGCGGAAGCCCCCGCCTGTTGCAGCGCCAGGCGAATGCCGTTGAGGAAGGCCTCCGACGGATCGGATGGGATCGAAGGCGTCTTGGCCCGCCAGGAGCGACCGGAGCCATCGACCAGCGCCACGTCAGTGAAAGTGCCGCCGATATCGACAGCGACGGCGAGATTGGTTGGGTTTTCCATGGCGATATCAGGCGAGCTCATCGATATAGGTCTTGCGGTGGAACGGCTTGGTGGCCGGGCGATCGGCGCGCAGTCTGGCCGTGGCCGCTGCGTCGAGCTGATCGTCGGCGATAACAACGCCATAGAAGGTTTTCGCGGCCTCGGCGGTGACGAAGCCGCCGCGCACGTCTTCGAGTACGCGTTCGGCCGGGCGATCATAGGGATGTCCCATGCCGCCGCCGCCGCCGGTGCGGATGCGCAGGATGTCACCCTTTTTGAGCGCGGTGCCGTCCGAAAGTGGCGGGATCTGCCGCTCTTCGGGCGTGTCGGGATTGACCACGATGGAGCCACCGCCGCCGGACATGCCGCCGCCATAGCCCCAGGGCGGATTCTTGACGCCATCGATGCGGATGGCGAGCAGCGCCTCGTCGGCGAGGATCTCATATTCGCGGATGATGCCCGTGCCGCCGCGGAACCGGCCAGGACCGCCGCTGTCGGGCACGACGCCATATTGGCGCAGCCGGATGGGATAGCCGCCTTCGAGGAACTCGACGGGGTAGTTTTCCTGGGCCACGAAGTAGACCGCGTCGATGCCATCGGCAAAGTCGCGGGCGCCATAGCCGACGCCGATACCGTCGGCGAGCAGGAACGGCTTTGGCGTGCCGGTTTCCTTGCCGAACGTGCCGCGCATGATGGTGACGACATAGGCCGAATGGGCCGCCGGGGCACCGCCCTTGCCGCGGTTGACCAGGCCATTGAGCACGGCAAGCATGCGCATCATGGTGAGGCCGCGCATGCCCAGCGGCGCCGGGAAACGCGGCTGCACGATCGAGCCTTCGCGCAGGCGCACCTCGTCAATGGCCAGCGGGCCGCCGGCATTGACCACCTGGCTGGGATCGCCGCCGAGGAAATAGAGCCCCAGCGCCATGCCGGGCACGCCCTTGTTCATGATGAGATTAACCGGGCCCGGCGCCTGGTCGTCGCTCTCCGTGGCGTCGAAAATGAACCGATCTTCGCCATTGGCGCCCTTTTCGCGGGTGATGGCGAAGCGCAGGCTGAACGGGCCATTGCCATGGCCGTCGCTGTCGATCTGGTCGGAGAATTTATAGGTGCCGTAGTCGAAGGTTTCGGCGAGACGGCGGCGCACCAGCGTGCGGGTGCGGTCCAGCAGCTGCGCCAGGGCGTCGGACACCACATCGGCCCCATGCCGTGCCACCACTTCGGCGACGCGGGTGACGCCGAGTTTTACCGACGCCATCAGCGCCGACATGTCGCCTTCGCTCTGCGCGGGGAAACGCGAATTGCGGTGGAAGATGGCGAGGGCGGTGTCGTTGACCACGCCTTCATCGACCAGCTTGGTCGGCGGAATGATGATGCCTTCCTGGTAGATCGAGGTGGCGTCAGGGCTGATCGAGCCCGGATGCAGGCCGCCAATATCGGCAAAGTGGGCCCAGCTCATCACAAAGGCGCAGAGTCGGTCACCATGGAATACCGGCGCCAGCAGCACCTGGTCGTTCGAATGCGTCACCGCGCCCTTCGAGCCATAGCAGTCATTATACCAATAGAGATCGCCCGGCTTCATCGTCTCGCGCGGAAAATGCTCGAACACCGGCGAGGTGAGATCGCCGAAAATCGGCACCATCGAGCCCACTGCCATCACGCCGCGTTCGTCGAAGAGGGCGGTGTAGAAATCCTTCTTCTCGCGAATGAAGGCCGATATGGCGGTGCGCTCGATCAGCGCTTCCATCTCGCGCTGAGTGGCCATGATCGCCCCGCGGATGATTTCCAGCGTCACCGGATCACAAAGGGGAGCTGTGTCCGGCGCCAGTGCCGGCATGGCGGATGAGAGCGGTGTCATCAAAAGCCTTCCAGAGAGAAACGAAGAAATAGTGTTTGCCAGGGCGCTGTGGATCAGCCGTCCCGGTCCATATGACGAAGGACCGCCTCGGCCGATCGGCGGACATAGATGCGTGTCGCCCGCTCCGCCGCAGCGATATCGCGCGCAGTAATGCCGGCAATGATGGCGCGCACGCCCTCCATACCCGTTTCGAGCTGTCCCGGCTCGGCCATGGCGTAGATGCGCAGCATGTTGACCCGTGAACGCAGCTGGTCGAGCATTTCCGCCGCGATCTGGTTATCCGCCACATCGGTCATGAAGCGCAGGAACTTCGACATGGTCTCGGCCATGCCGACCTTGTCGCCCTTGGCGCCGGCTTCGAGCATCTTGCGTGCGAATTCCTGGGCCTCGGCGATGTGTTCGTCCGTCGCGCAGGCGAGGAAGCTGCGTACGGTGATGGCTTCGAGCTCGGTACGGATCTCGTAGATCTCGTGGACATGCTTACGGGTCAGCCGCGCGACGCGCAGGCCGCTATGCGGAACAACGCTGACCAGTTTTTCCGCCTCCAGGCGCCGCACCACCTCGCGCACCACGGTGCGGCTGATGTCAAATGCTTCGCAGAGTTCGCGCTCGGTGAGGCGCGTGTCCGGCGCGATGAGCCCTTCCATGATCGCTGTGCGCACCGCGTCGAAGACTTTGTCGCGCACAAGTTGTCGCTGCATCGTCTCATCAGTCGATGCATTTTCCATTTGAGATAGATAGCCCTGAAAGATCTGGCGCAAGTCGCTCATCAGTATCCGTCGTCCCCAAGCGAGATGGGTCGGTCATCCAGCATTTGGCCGCCGCGGTCAAATCGGTGTCACGGCGTTTCGCCGGCGACTGTAGCGAGGCGCTCCCGCAAAGCCTAGCAGAAAATTGTCGTACAATCTGGATTGTCGTACAATTTATTCTGAGGCATCGTGGAGCTCGACATTATGGAGTGAGGGATCAGCATGCTCGACGTCGCCATCAAGAACGCCATCGCCCAGGTCAACGTCGACGCAGCCTGGCCATTGGTGGAAGCCTTCTCCACCATGCCCCGTTGGAAACCAGAAGATGTCGAAGCCTCAGCCCATGACATCGCGCGGCGCCTTGAGGCGCTTGGCGTGCCGGTCGAGCTTTTGGAGGCTCAGCTTTACCTCTCAATCCCCTATGAGGCCTCCATAGAGGCCAATGGCAAGCTCTATGCGTCCAAGCCGCCGGCCTATTCTCTGAGTTGCCCCGAGGGTATGTCAGGCGTCCTGCATCACGTGCCGGGCGCCCTGGCTGCCAGCGTCGGCAGCTTCTACGAGAAGAACCGCGACGAGGCTGCCGCGGCAGAAGACCGCATTCGCGGCAAGATCGTTTTGACCGACGGCTTTGCCTCGCCCAACAAGGTGCTGGAGTTTCAGGAAAAGGGCGCCATCGGCGTCATCGCCGTCAATCCTGGTATCGACCGCCATTGGGGCATCTGCTCGTCCATTTGGGGCAATCCCGATCTCGATGGCCTGCCGCGCAAGCCGTCGATCCCCGTCGCCGTGGTCAATCATCCGGATGGGCAGGAACTGATCGCGCTGGCAAAAACCGGCGGCAGCGTCACCATCAGCACCCGGCTTGAGGAGGGCTGGTTCAAGTCGCTCGTGCCGGTGGTCAATATCCCCGGTGCCTTCGAACCGGAAAAATTCGTGCTGCTCGCCGGACACTATGACAGCTGGGATGTTGGGGTCGGCGATAATGCAACCGGCGATGCCGCCATGCTCGAAATCGCCCGTGTGCTCTGGCACAATCGGGCCGACCTCCGACGCTCCGTGCGCATCGCCTGGTGGCCGGGCCATTCCACCGGCCGCTATGCCGGCTCCGCCTGGTACGCCGACGCCTTCGCCCTCGATCTCGACGAAAATTGCGTGGCCCAGGTCAATTGCGACAGCCCCGGCTGCCGCTGGGCCGATGTCTATGAAAATGTCGCGGTGATGAGCGAGGCCAATGTGCTGTGTACCGACATCATCCGCGATGTCGCCGACCTGCCGTTCCATGGCGAGCGTCCGCTGCGCGCCGGCGACTATTCGTTCAACAATATCGGCATTTCCAGCTTCTTCATGTTGTCCTCGACCATGACGGTCGAGAAGCGCAAGGAAATGAACTACTACACCGTCGGTGGCTGCGGCGGGAACATCGCCTGGCACACCGAAAACGACCTGATGGAGATTGCCGACCGCGACATTCTCCTTCGCGACATCAAGGTCTATCTCGCCGGCATCATGGCAGTGGCCAATGCGCCGATCCTGCCCTTCGACTGGCGCGCGACGGCTGCCGAGTTCGCCGTCACCCTGGCCAAGTATCAAAAGGCCGCCGGTGACGATGCGCATCTGCTCGATTCTGTTGAAGCCGAACTCACGCGCCTCACTGCGGCTCTCGATGCCTTCTATGCCGCCATCGCTGCTGGCGCCGTCACTGAAGTCGGCGCCAATACAGTCATCCAGCAACTCGCCCGCATTCTCGTGCCGCTCAACTACACCCGCGGTCCGCGCTTCACCCATGATCCCGCATTGCCTGTGCCGGGTCTTCCCGCATTGTCCGTTGCCGGCGAACTCGGGAGCCACGGCCCCGAAACCCTCGGTTTCGCCCGCATCCAACTCCAACGCGGTGCCAACCGCACGGCATCAGTATTGCGCCAGGCCGCAGGCCTGGTCGCGGCGCATTGAACCAATCTGCCGATGGCCCCGACTGACAAACGGCATGAGCATTGGTCGGCTATTCCGCGCGCCATCGGCGTCGGAAGGGCCGGCTTGCGCGGGCTGAGAAATTCGCTGCCGTGCTAGGCGGGCACGCTGGCGCTCCTGGTTGTGTTCACCCCGGCAAGCGGCGCGCGTTCGGTCTCGATCCGGGCTCCGGACATGCGGTCGAAGAGATGCAGGGACGGAACCGGCAGGGTTAGCCAAACGGTGCGTCCGTCCAGCGGCTCGTCGCCCGCAGGCAGGACGATCGACACTTCGTGGCCGAGAAGGCTGCAATAGGCCACGCGCGAACCGCCCAGTTCTTCAACCAGTTCCACGGTTGCCGGCAGGCCCAGGCCTGGCGTGCTGCTGAGCACGAGGTTTTCGGGGCGGATGCCGACGGTCACCAATGTGCCTTCTGCCAGCGCCGTGCGGCAGAGCGCTACTCTATCGGCGGCGATATCGAGCAGAATCTCTCCACCTGTCCCCACCGTGGCCGGCAGGAGGTTCATTGCCGGCGCACCCATGAACCCGGCCACAAAAGCCGAGGCGGGGCGGCCATAGATCTCGCTGGGCGAGCCGATCTGTTCGACCCGGCCGCCATTCATCACGATCAGCGTGTCGGCCAGTGTCATGGCTTCCACCTGGTCATGGGTGACGAAGATCGAGGTCGCCTTGAGACGCTTGTGCAACCGCTTGATCTCGATGCGCATCTGCACCCGCAGCAGGGCGTCGAGATTGGAGAGCGGTTCGTCGAACAGGAACACCTCCGGCTCTCGCACAATGGCCCTGCCCATGGCGACGCGCTGGCGCTGGCCACCCGAAAGCTGCGCCGGGCGGCGGTCCAGATAATCGGTGAGATTGAGGATCTTGGCGGCGTGCTCGACCCGCGCATTGCGCTCGGCAACCGGCAGGCCTGCCAGCCGCAGCGGATAGGCGATGTTCTGGCGCACGCTCATATGCGGGTAGAGCGCATAGTTCTGGAACACCATGGCACAACCGCGATCGGCCGGCTCGATATCGTTCATGACCGTGCCGCCGATGGCGATGCTGCCCGCGGTGATGTCCTCAAGCCCGGCGATCATGCGCAGAAGAGTCGACTTGCCGCAGCCCGATGGCCCGACGATGACAACGAAATGCCCGTCGGGAATGGCGAGATCGACGCCGTGTAGCACCGCCTTGCCATCATAGGATTTCCTGACATTGGAAAGGACGAGATCGGCCATCAAAAATCTCCCAGGAGGCGATGGCGCAGCTGGGTGATGGTATCCTCGCCCAACCCGATCTGTTCGAGATAAGCGGGCACAGAGCCAAATTCGGTCTCGATGAAGGCCAGGGTCGCGACCATCGTCTCGGGGTCTGAGGCGAGGAGGCGCTTGAACCGCTCGGGATCGGCGCCGCGGGCCACTGCGCCGGCGGTGATATCGGCGACGATGGGGGCGATCAGGGCAGCAGTTTGGGCATAATCGGCGACGATATCCTGGGCTTCGACCCCGACCAGGCTCAACAGCAGTGCCGCGATGATCCCGGTGCGGTCCTTGCCGGCCGTGCAGTGGAACAAGACGGCGCCGCCGGGCGCATCGGCGATGTGGGTCAGGACAGCAGCGATGCTGTCCTGCCGCGATTGCAGCGCCCGGATGTATAGCTCAAGCAGCACATCGCCATCGGCCATCAGATCGGGAGCCAGGCCATCGAACAGCGAGACATTGTGATAGCCGACATGCTCATGACCGGCGAAGGGATTTGGCTGGTGCGCCAACTCATCCTTATGGCGCAGGTCAATGACGGTCGTCACTCCGGAGGCGAGGAGGCTCTCGATGCCGCTCGCGTCGAGCCGGTGCAGTGCGTCGGCGCGCAACAGGCGGCGAAAGCGCGTTGTGCCGACAGCGGTGGCATAGCCGCCGAGATCGCGGATATTGTGGGTGCCGGGAACGGGCAGGTGGCGTGTAGTGTGCATTAGCGGATACCGGATTTCATGAAGGATTGGACGACCTGGCGCTGCAGGACGATGTAGATGAGCAGGACTGGCAGGCTGGCCAGGGTCGAGGCCGCCATCAGCGGACCCCATTGATTGCCTTCGGCGGTCATGAACATCTGGATGCCGATCTGGATCACCGAATTTTCCGCCGTGCGACTGAGCAGCAGCGGCCAGAAATATTCGTTCCAGGTCGAGATGAAGATGAGGATGGCGAGCGAGGCGATGGTCCCGCGCAGATTGGGTACCATCACCTCCCAGAGAATGCGCCAATTGCGCGCCCCATCCATGCGGGCGGCCTCGACCACCTCCTTGGGAAAGCCGCGCATGGCCTGCGCCAGCAGCAGGATGGCGAGCGCCGAGGTCAGATTGGGCAGGATCAGCGCCATGACGCTGTCCAGTAGCCCCATCTGGGCGACCATCAGGTAATTGGGGATCATCACCACCTGAAAGGGCACCAGCCAGGTCAGCGCCACCGCCGTATAGACCAGCCGGGAAAAGCGGAAGGTCCAGCGCGCAAAGGCGAAGGCGGCGAGAATGCCGGTGAGCAGCTGGAAAATCGTCGATAGCGCCGAGAAGACCAGCGTGTTGATCAGCATGCGGGCGATCGGGATAGCGTCGATTGCGTGCGTATAGTTGTCCAGCGACATGGTGGTCGGCCACAGGCTGGTCTCGAACATGGCGTTGGCCGGCCGCAACGAGCTGGCCAGCATCCAGTACACCGGAAACAGGCAGAAGATGGACAGCAGCACCATCAACAGATGCCCCGCCGCCGTGTCGAGGCCGGATTTCTCCGAGATACGACGCAGCGGGCGCGCCGGCGCCATGCTGCGTGCCGGGCGAAGCACTTCAGTGGTCATGGAAGGAATACCTGTCGATCAGGCGGAAGAGCACGAAGGCCACTGCGCCGAAGCCAATGAAGAGGATGATCGCCGACGCCGAGCTCCAGCCCACCGACATGGTGGAAAAGCCGAAATCCCAGAGCAGATAATAGATATTGGTGGTCGATCCCAGCGGACCGCCGCCGGTCAGGACATTGATATAGGTAAAACTCCACTGCGCCCCGAGCAGGATGGTCATCACCACGAGGAACAGCACGGTCGAGCTCAAAAGCGGCAGGCGAATGTCGCGGATGATTGCCCACTTGCTGGCGCCATCCATGCGGGCGGCCTCGATCAGCGAGGGATTGATATTGGCATTGGCGGCCGACAGGATCAGCGTCGAGAAGCCCATCAGTTTCCACCCGGTGATCAGGATCACCGTCCAGATCGCGATATTGGGGTCGGAGAGGAATTTGACCGGGTTGAGGCCCAGTCCCTTGAGCATCTGGTTGAGCAGGCCATAGCCGGGGTCGAGCAGCCAGCGCCACACCGCGGCGGCGACAACCGGCGCGATGATCATCGGCACGAAGATGATAGCACGATAGATATTGCGCGACCGCTGCGGCAGGTCATGGGTATAGATGGCGATGGCCAGGGGGGCGAGGACGGCCAGCGGCAATAGGCCCAGAATGTAGATGCCGGTATTGCGCAGCGCCTGCCAGAATTTCGGCAATGCGAAAATACGCACATAGTTCTCCCAGCCGACAAAGGTCTGCGGCGAGGTGGGCAGCATGTTCCACTGATAAAAGCTGAGGCGCAGGGCATCCACCAGCGGCCAATAGATCCAGGCCACGAGTGTCAGGAGAGCTGGGGCGAGATAGAGCCAGGGCGCCCAGTGCGACTGGGTCATCCGTCTGAGGCGGGTCGGGGATTGTGAGGCCAGGGCCATGGCACGCTCCGCTTGGGAAACCGAAAGGGGCCCGCCATCGCAGTGATGGCGGGCCGGAAAATTTAGGGCATCAACGCCTGGGCATTGGCCTGCGCATCGGCGAGCGTCGCCTGCACATCGGCCCCGCCGAACACTGCCATGTCGACGGCGTCCATCATGGTCTTGACGATCTGGCGGTAATTCGGGCCCGGCATCGGGTCCCAGGGCTCGAGCCGGTCAAGCTGCTCGAGATTGGGAGCCACCAGCGGGTGCTCGGCGATCCAGCCGGCGAGATAGGCGGGATCGGTGACGATGGCAGGGCGCAGCGGCAAGTAGCCGATTTCCGAGGTGATGACGGTATAGCCATGCTCGGAGGTCAGGAACTTCATCAACTCCCAGGCGGCGCGCTGCTTGAGCGGGTCGGTGGTGTGGATGGTCAGGGCCGAGCCCGAATTGTTGGGGCGGGTCGGCTTGTCGCCGAAGCGCGGCATGGCGGCCGAGCGCAGTTCGAAATTGCCTTCCGCCCCTTTCACCAGACCAGCCTGCAAGGCGCTGGTCTGCAGATACATCGCCAGTTTGCCCGACGCCATGGCGTCGACGGCGCCAAGCCCCTCGTAGATTTCGTAGACGCCGGCATCGTTGAGGTCGCGCAGCATCTGCACGGCCTCGACCGCTTCCGGCTCGGCGAATTTGAGCGTCTTGCGATCGCGCGAGATCACTTCGCCATTGTTGGAGCGCACCACGCCCTGGAACAGCCAGTCGGCTGCGCTCGGGCCGGTGATCCCGGCAGAGAAGCCTTCGGCGTCGGTCTTGTCTTCGATGGCGAGGGCGTCGGCCTTGAGTTCTTCCCAGGTGGCCGGCGGTGCATCGGGGTCGAGCCCGGCATCACGGAACAGGTCGGCATTGTAAAACAGCACCGGGGTCGAGAAGGTATAGGCCAGTCCATAGGTCTTGCCGTCCAGCACGCCCAGCTTGGTGCCATTGGGGTGCATGCCGGCCAGATGCGCGCTGATTTCGTCGGCCGGGGCAATGTCCTCCAGCGCCTTGGCGCCGAAATTGTGCACCGAGAAGTCGAGGTCCGAAAACACCGTCTGCACCAGGTCCACCGGCTGGCCGGCGGCGAGGTCGGCCTGAATGCGACTGGAATCGGCGCTGGAATAGCCTATGCCGGTGACCGTGACTTTGGGATTGGCCGCCATGAACTCGTTGATGAGCTTCTGGGTTGCGTCCGCGCCGATGCCGGCCGAGGCCAGGTTGTAATTGTAGAAGGTGATGGTTACCGGCTGGTCGATGCTGGGCGCCATGGTCTGAGCCAGCACCGGCAGGGCGGTGGAAAGGGCCAGCAGGCTGGCCAGGAGCGTGGTGCGAAACATGATGGGACTTTCTCGTTCGCTGGGGTTATTCGGCGGCTGCGACGGTGGTGTCGGCTTCGTATTTCTTCAGGATCTCGGCCATGTCGGCGAAGCGGAAGCCGCCGATCTCCCGGCGCGTGGCCGGCTGCGGTGCGAAGGTGATGGAGAGGCCGGAGGGGCGGACTTTGCCGATGGCGAAGGCGGCGCCCTCGAGCATGCGCAGCCCTTCATGCAGCCACAAGACGTCCGTTGCAGCGTGCTGGCCGATGCCCACCACGGTCGGGATGCCATACCAATTGGCGACGCGGTCATAGTGGATATGGCCTGAAAGAATGCCGATGACGCTCTTGCCGGTAACGGCCTGGCGCAGCGCCTCGGTGTCGGCATAGGAGAGCGATTCCCACTCCATCGAGGGGTCATGCGTGTCGAGCGCCGGGGCGTGGTGCATGACCAGCAGCTTGGGCAGGTCGGCATGGCTTCCGAGCTCAGACAGCAGCCAGTCGAGCTGCCCCGGTTCAAAGGCGCCACCGATCTTGTTGGGCACGCTGGTATCCAGCACGATCACATGCAGCCCGCCGATGACGGCCGAATGATCGTAGGGTTGATCGAGCTCCGAGGTGCGCCCCAGCATGGCCGGATAGAAGCCATCGCGGCGGTCGTGATTGCCGAGGGCAAACAGGATGGGCATGTCGAGGCCGGCTTCGGCGATCAGGTCCTTGAGGTGTTCGTAGGAACCGGCATCGCCGCGATTGGTCAGATCGCCAGAGGCCACGATGAAATCGGGCTGCGGTGAGAGTTTTTTCACATCGGCAAGGATGGCGCGCAGCGTTGCCGTAGTGTCGGAATGCAGATGGTCGTCCTGCACTGCAGGATTGCCCACATGCAGGTCGGTGAGGTGAACGAACGTGGTCGGTGCGGACAAGGCTTTCTCCTGTCGATGGCGTCAAAAGCAGCGTGGATGCGCCGTAACTATTTGTTTTGCCGTTATTTTCGTTGGGGGCTTGCGGAGCGGCGATGACAGAGTTACCGTCGCCTCATGACAGGTGAATGAAGGTTCATTCAGAATATGGATGTAGTGCCCGACAAGGCGCAGCGCATTCTCGACGCTGCCGCCAGACTGATCGTCCGCAATGGCCTGCAATGCTCGATGGCGGCGATCGCCGAGGAAGCCGGTGTCGCCACTGGCTCGCTTTATAACTACTTCCGCAGCAAGGAAGACCTGGTGCTCGGCGTCTACACCAAGGTCAGCGCTGAAATGGCCGCGGCCCTCAGTTTGACGGACATGCCGGGACTAGCGGAAGATGCCAGGGTCCGCCTCTATATCGAGCGGTATATGCAGTTCATCTGGGAAGACACCGAGCGGGCGCGGCTGTTCGACTATCTCGACAACAACCCTCTGATCTCAATGGAAGACGCCAAGTCGGTCTTCGGTCCCCTGGTGCAGGACGGCATCGACATGCTTGTCGCTGCCCAGGCGGTGGGCGTCGTTCGGTCGGGTACGCCCACCCTGATCATGAGTTTTGTGCGCGGCTCCATCCGCAACGCCCTCAAGCGCCTGCGCCAAACCGGCAAGACGCTCTCGGCAGCCGACCGGCAGCTGGTGGCCCACATGTGCTGGGACGCTATCCAAGCCTAGGCTGGTCGGCCTGCTTGCGCCGCCTCAATGGCCCAACATGCGTTCCATGGCGCCGGGCCGATCATGCTCGGCCAGCTTGTCCATGATAGTGGCGCTGGCCTCATTGAGCCCGATGACCTCCACTGCCGCTCCGGCCCGACGGAATTTCAGCACCGCCATGTCGATGGCCTGCACTCCGGTAAGGTCCCACAGATGGGCTTCGGTCAGGTCGATGCGCACTGTCCCCACCGGTTCGGTAAAGTCGAGAGCGGCAAGGAAATCCTCGGCGCTGGCGAAGAACAGCTGGCCCTCGACGCGATAGCTCCGCACGCCGTCGCTGAGCGTTGTGGTGACGCGAAAGATCTGCGCCACCTTCCAGGCAAAGAAGATGCCGGACAGCAACACGCCAACTCCGACGCCCAGCGCCAGGTTGTGTGTACCGACCACCGTGATCACCGTTGCCAGCATGACGATGCTCGAACGGCGCGGGTGATGCGCCAGATCGCGCAGTGAGGACCAACTGAAGGTTCCCACCGACACCATGATCATGATGGCGACCAGCGCCGGCATGGGGATCATCCCCACCCAGTCTCCAAGCACCAGCAGCAGGAACAGCAGAATCGCGCCTGCGGCAAAGGTAGAAAGGCGGGTGCGCCCACCCGATTTCACATTGATCACCGACTGGCCGATCATGGCGCAACCGGCCATGCCGCCAAACAGGCCCGAGGCGATATTGGCGATGCCCTGACCGACGCTTTCCCGGTTCTTGTTGCTGCTGGAATCGGTCATCTGATCAACAATGGAGGCCGTGAGCAGGCTCTCGAGCAGACCAACCGCCGCGACCGCTACGGAAGTGGGCAGGATGATCATCAGGGTCTCAAAATTCAGCGGCACATTGGGCAGCAGCAGCGCCGGCAGCGCATTGGGCAGGGCGCCCAGGTCGGCGACATTGCGCGTGTCGATATTGAACATCAATGCCAGTGCCGTCAGCACCAGGATGCAGACGAGCGGCGACGGGACCACCCGGGTAAGGCGGGGGAACAGATAGATGATGGCCAGGCCCCCTGCGATCATCGCATAGGTCTGCCAGGACACCCCGATCAGCTCGGGCAGTTGCGCCATGAAGATGAGGATGGCCAGCGCATTGACGAAGCCGGTCATCACCGAGCGCGACACGAAGCGCATGACTGCGCCAACACGCAGCCAGCCAGCCACGATCTGGATCAGCCCGGCCAATATGCTGGCCGCGAGGAGGTAGTCGAGGCCATGCTCGCGCACCAGCGTACCGAACAGTACGGCCGTGGCGGCGGTGGCGGCTGAGACCATCGCCGGACGCCCGCCGGCAAAGGATATGGTGATGGCTATGATCACCGAGGCATAGAGCCCTACCTTGGGATCGACGCCGGCAATGATGGAAAAACCGATGGCTTCGGGGATGAGCGCGAGGGCGACCACCAGTCCCGAGAGGATATCGCCCCGAATATTGGAAAGCCAATCGCGGCGGAAGGATTGTGCAAAGGTCATGAAAGGTCCAGACGGCTGAAGTCGCAGAAAGCGAGAGCGCGTTGTGTGCTAGGAAATAGCATGCTGGATTGTCTGGCGGATCGGCGGCCAGAAGAGCCACCCGGAATTGCACCGGGTCCGAGGACTGCCTTCTCTCTCGCCCAAATGACCCGGAAAAGCAAGCGCGGCTCCACTGCCGCTTCCCATCCGCTTGCATCGTTGGCGCGCTCATGCGATGGATTGCCCGCTTTGGTTCCGCCATGACGCGCGGATTAAAAGGGAACACGGTGCGGACTACCCATCAGGGGCCAACGCCGTGGCTGCCCTCGCAACTGTAAGCGGCGAGCGCTTCGTCACCATGTCACTGGATCGATCGGGTCCGGGAAGACGACGCAGCGCATGATCAGCCGTGAGCCAGGAGACCTGCCCAGGCAACAGACCATGAAGTCGGACGAGGTGTTCCGGCAAGGGGCAGGGCATGAACACGCCACATTCTGGTGCGCGCCGTAAAGCGCTCGCGCTTGTCTTGCCGCCTTTGCGGCTGTTTCGCAATTTCCGCGTGCCAACCGCGCCGGAGGCCGGCCGCGTCGCGTCTTGCTCGCCCGTACTTCGCCCCTGTCAAAAATACTGCAGTTTTGTGCAGGTTTTGCTGCTGCGCCTGTGGAACCATCGCCACAATGAACCCGCCATCACAAAAGCGCGGGGGAGGAGAATTGCGTTTATGACCGGTCTGCGGACCGTGCCGGCTTGCCGGCCGGTTGCTGCTGGCTGCTGTCATGCGCCCAGGGAGGGGACGGCGCGATGAGGGTCGATATTGCCGGATTTACCCGCGGCTCCAAGCGGCTCGACCATCGCCAGGTGCTCGACTTCTGCGCCCGTATGGATGGCCTCGGTTTTGACGGCCTTTGGTTCAACGAATTCCATTTCCAGCAGCCGCCCGATCCCTATCCGTCGACGCTGCTGCTTGCCGCCTCCATCCTGGGAGCGACAAGACGCATTCGCGTCGGCACCTCCATCATGGTGCTGCCGCTCTATCATCCGCTATTGCTTGCCGAGCAGGTGGCGCAATTGCACGGCCAGAGCGGTGGCCGTTTCGATTTCGGCATTGGCCGTGGCACCTTTCCCACCACGCTCGCGGCCCTGGGCATCGACCCGGCAGAAACCGGCAGCCGCTTCTTCGAGGCCTTCGATCTCATCCGCTCCGCCTGGCATGAGCCCACCCTGGTCCCCGCCGACAGCGTCTGGCCGACCTCCAGCTTTGCGGTCGGCCCGCTGCTGCCCGAGGGCGATGACATCCCCGTCTATGTGGCGGGCTCCAGCCCCGATACGGTCGGCTTCGCCCACCGCCATGGCCTGCCGCTGCTGCTCAGTCTCGAACCCTCCGAGCTCCGGCAATTGCAGGTGCATGACACCGTTTCGGGCAGTGCCACCGGCCTCTACCCGGCGGATTTCTCCATTTCCCGCTATCTCACCATTGCCCCCACCCGCGCCGCGGCTTTGGCCTTGGTCGACGCCTTGCTGCCCCGGCTTTACGAGCGCCGCCTGCGCTATGCGCGGCTCAACAATCGCCCCCTCGACGCCGTCAGGCCGGTGGATCGCGACCTCTTCCTCGCCGAGCAGATGATAGCAGGCGATGCCGATGAGTGTGCCGCGCAGCTGCTGGCCCTGCGTGACCGCACCGGCATCGACAGCATCCGCCTCATCTTCAACTGCAATGGCGAAGTGCCCGATCCCGAGGCCGACGCCATGGCAACCCTGTTCGGACGCGCGGCGCTGCCCGCGCTCCACGCTCTTCCTGCCCTTTCACCCAAGACGGAGATTTCCCGGTGACCTTCCATTTCTCGTCCCGCTTCAACCTGCGCACCGCGCTGGCGCTTGGCGTCTTTGCCCTCGCCGTGCCCGCCATGGCGGCCGATGCCTTCCCCTATACCGACGACAATTGCGGCGTCGTCACCACCTATGAAGCGGCGCCGGAACGGGCGGTAACGCTCTCCAACAACGCCACCGAGCTGATGCTGGCGCTAGGCCTCGAAGATCACATGGCCGGCACGTCCTACATGGCCAACCTCAAGATCAGCCCGGCCTATGAGGCGGCCTATAAGCAGATCCCGATCATTTCCCCGCTCGTGGCCACCACCGAAGAGCTGCTCGCGGCCGAAGCCGACTTCGTCTATGCCGGCTATCCCGATGGCTTCAGCGAATCCCGCCACACCCGCGACCAACTGCACGATCTGGGCATGAATACCCGCCTCAATGTCGAAGGCTGCAATCTCGGGCCCTTCGGTTTTGCGCAGCTCTTCGATGAAATCCGTTCCGTCGCCCACATTTTCGGTGTCGCCGAACGTGGCGAAGAGCTGGTTGCGACGCTCCAGGCCCGGCTCGATGCGGTTACCGCCAAGCTCGATGGTGCCGAGCCGATCAAGGTCTTCATCTATAATGGCGGCGATGCCCCGCCCAATGGCGTTCTCGGCCATACCCTGCTGTCGCAGGCGGTTGCTGCAGCTGGCGGCGAGAACATTTTCGCCGACATTCCCAACCGCTATGGCCAGGTGAGCTGGGAGCAGGTCGCCGAGAGTGCGCCCGACTACATCGTGGTGTTCTATTCGGGCACGGCCAGCGGCCAGGTGGTCGCCGATCCCGATACCGAACTGGGCCAGGCCCGCATCGACATGCTGAAATCCATCCCGACCATTGCCGAGGTCCCGGCCATCGTCAACGAGCGCTTCATCCTGGTCAATTCCGTCCAGGGCCAGCCCGGTCCCAGCACGCTTGATGCGGTGGAACGCATGGCCAAGGCCTTCCATCCCGAAGCGTTCGCGGAATAGTCCGGCATGAATCAGCACCGGCCCCATATCGCCAGGGGTGCCGAGCAAGCACGGCTTCTCGCCGTGCTGCGCTCCAAATCTCCTGCCGAGCTGCAAGGAGCGACCGCGTCTGCAACCCAGACACGCGCGCCGCTCTTGCCCTATCCGCTGGCCATGGCGGTGGCGGGCCTGGTGCTGGTGACGCTGGCCATTCTCGGGCTGGTCTTCGGCTCGGTATCGGTGCCGGTCACCGACACGCTAGGCATTCTCCTCAATGCTCTGGTCGGCCACGAAATCGTGCCGGTCACCTGGCGCGGCGTCTATGAAACCATCATCATTGATACGAGGCTCCCGCGCGTTATCCTGGCCGGCGCGGTCGGGGCGACGCTGGCGGCCACCGGCATGACCATCCAGGCCATTGTCCGCAATCCCTTGGCCGGTCCCAGCATTCTCGGCGTGTCCAATGGCGCCGCGACCGGGGCGGTGGTGGTCATGCGCTGGGGCCTTATCGGCCTCGGCGCCTATACGCTCTACCTCTCCGCCTTTGCCGGCGCTTTGGTGACGCTGATGGTTGTATTCTGGGTAGCGCGGGCCGGCGGCCAGATCACGCCCACCCGCCTCGTCCTTGCCGGCATCGCCATGAGCGCGGTGCTGAGCGCCCTGACCAGCCTTCTGGTCCTGACCTCGCCCGATCCGCAGCTGGCGGCGCGGGTGCTGTTCTGGACCCTGGGCGGCTTTGCCTCCGCACAGTGGAAACTCCTGCCGCTGCCGGTCATCGCCATGATCGTCGGCCTCGGTGTCATGCTGGTGCAGGCGCGTCGGCTCAACCTCCTCATGGCCGGCGACGAAAGCGCCACCGCGCTTGGGCTGGACGTCAACCGTTTCCGCCAGTCCATGTTCATCCTCACCGCCGCGCTGACCGGCATCATGGTTGCCGTCTCCGGCGTCATCGGCTTTGTCGGGCTCATCGTACCCCACATCGTGCGGTTCCTCGTCGGCGCCGACCATCGCCGTGCACTGCCCGCCGTGGCGCTGATCGGCGCCAGCTTCACCATCGCCGCTGATCTGGTGGCGCGGGCAGTAATTTCGCCGCTGGAATTGCCGGTGGGCATCATCACCGCTTTGGTCGGTGGTCCGTTCTTCATCTGGCTGTTGCGCCGCGATGCCAAGGGGCAGGGCCGTTCCTCATGAGCCATATCCAGCCCGGCGCCCTGACGCTCGAGCGCGTCAGCTATGCCATCGACGGCAAGCCCCTGATCGAAGACATCTCGCTCGATGTCGCCCCCGGCGAGATGATCGGCCTTCTCGGCCCCAATGGCGCCGGCAAGTCGAGCCTGTTGCGCACCATCTACCGCACCAACCGCCCCAGCAGCGGCCGAGTGCTGGTCAATGGCGAGGATGTCTGGGTTCGCAATGCCCGCTGGACCGCCCGCCATGTCGGCGCGGTCTTGCAGGACATGCCTGCCGATTTTCCGCTGACGGTGGAGGATGTCATCGCCATGGGCCGCGCCTCGCACAAGCGGCTGCTGGAATCCGATAACAGCGACGACCGCGCCCTGATCGACGCGGCCATCGCCCTGCTGGATCTTGATGCCATGCGCGAGCGCCTGTTCCGCTCACTCTCGGGCGGGGAACGCCAGCGTACCTTGGTCGCCCGCGCTCTTGTGCAGCAACCTGCCGTCCTCGTGCTCGACGAGCCGACCAATCACCTCGATATCCACCACCAGATCAACCTGCTGCGTTTCGTGAGAAGTCTGGGCATCACCGTCATCGCCGCCCTGCACGATCTTAACCTAGCCGCCATGTTCTGCGATCGCCTCTGCCTGCTCGATCATGGCCGGCTGGTAACCACCGGCCTGCCGGACGACGTGTTGACAGAAGACAATCTCGCCCAGGTCTATCGCATCGAAGCCAGCCTCACCCGCAATCCACGCACCGGCACGCTCTGGATCATGCCGGCCTGAGGCGACCCGTATGAGGGGCTTTCAACGGACGGTCCGAGGGAGCGGAAATCAAATGTGAGGGCCTATCTGCGCCTTAGCTGACGCCATTGCCGCTCGGCGGAGGTAGCCTACTGGGATCCGGTCTGGCAGCGTTCCGGAATTTGGCCCGATACTGGCGTGGGGTCATGCCGCGCAGAGCCTTGAACTGGCGGTTGAAATTGGCCAGCGATCGGTAACCCACCGCCTCGGCGATAAAGCCGATCGGCGCCGTGCCTGATGAAAGCCGGGCGCTGGCATCCCCGATCCGCAACCCCGTCACATAGTCGATGACGCTGCCTCCAGTATGGCGCACGAACATCCGATGCAGTCCCGAGACGCTGAGCGCGGCGACCTCTGCCAAGGCGTCTAGACCGATATCCTCGACATAGTGCTGGTGCAGAAAGATGAGCGTGCGGTCGAGGCGCGAGCGATTGCCGCTATCCTGCGGCGGCACCGTGCGCGACAGCGGCTTGGCGTCCTTTGCTTCGGCCAGGCGCGCCAGGATCGAAAAGAGGCTGAGGAGCTTTTCGACCGGCGGCAATCCGAATATGGCCTCGAAATCCTGGCGCAAGCCAAGTCCTGTCTCGGGTCTGAACGCCAGTCCCCCAGCCGCGCGGTCGATCAGCGCCTTGACCGGTTGCAATTCCACCGAGCCCGCAATGGCGGCTTCGATCCACTCCCGCCGAAACCAGAACACCAGCGCCACATGCGGGCCATCTTGCGCGATCTTGGCCTGCGAGGCCCAGCTATGGGGCAGGTTTGGTCCCACCAGGACCAGATCGCCATGGGCGTAATTGCCCACTGAATCGCCCACAAAACGCTGCCCCACCGAATTGAGCGTCAGCGTCAGCTCGAATTCGGGGTGGTGATGCCATTGGAACGGAATGGCGTCATCGAGCCGCCGGTTCAAGAGGCTCCATGAGGCGTCGTCCGAGACCGACACATGTTCAAGATAGGGACGCATCGGGCGCCTTCTTCGACATAAACGCCAGAATAGTATCGAAATTTGCCATGCCAGCACAACACCGTGGGCGCCTTGGTTCTAATCTTGCTGCAACGGGTCGCTGAGAGCGGCCGAAAACGGGAGAAGGACATGCAGCAGGCCACCATGAAACGCGACAGCCACCCAACGACCTCTGCCACCGTTCCGCTCAAGGACATAAAGAAAACCCTTCCCTTGCGGGTGCTCTCCGAGGCTGATTGGCAGCACTGGATCACCAAGGGATATGTCATCGTCCGCCAGGCGGTGCCGGCGGACAATGTCGAGCGGCTGGTCGAGCTGCTCTGGGCCTTCGATGAAAAGAACCCGGATGATCCCTCCACCTGGTATGCGCCGCAACGACGCGAGCACAAGATGAAGGAGCTCAACAACACCGGGATGCTGGAGATCTACAATCATCAATATCTCTGGGATAACCGCATGCAGCAGCGCATCTACGATGTCTTTGTCGACATCTGGGACCGCGAGGACCTGTGGGTCACCATTGATCGCGCCAATCTCAATCCGCCCAAAAAGGTCAAGGGCAACCCCAATGGCTTCGTGCATTGGGATGTCGATACCTCGCTCCATCCGCTTCCCATCGGCGTGCAGGGCGTGCTCAGCCTCAAGAAGCAGGATGGCGATGTCGGCGGCTTCCAATGCGTGCCTTATCTGTTCGAGCACTTCGACAAATGGGTCAAAACCCAACCGGCGGATCGTGATCCGATGCATCCGGACATGACCGGATTGAGCCTGGTCAATATCGACATGGAGCCCGGCGATCTGATGATCTTCAATTCGCTCCTGGCCCATGGTGTGCGCCCGAACCATTCCGACAATCGCGTCCGCATGGCCCAGTACATCTCCATGCACCCGGCCGAATATGACAACGAAGCCGAGCGCGCCGAGCGTATCCGCCTCTGGCGCGAACTTGACCATCCCAAGCGCGACGCCTTCCCCGGCGATCCGCGCGAATGGGAAAAGCACAATGCCGAGACCGCAAAGCTGACGCCGCTGGGCGAAAAACTCCTCGGTCTCACCCGCTGGTAGTGCCTTCTAAGCCCTCGGAGTGGTCCGGGGGCACCTTCACCTGACGTAGCGGTAGACCAGGTCCACCGGATCGGGTGCAACAGCGTGTTTGTCTTCGACCGCACTCAAGCGCCGGACCACGGCCAGCGACTTCTCGTTGTCCGGCGCAAAGTAACTCACCAGCGTTGGCAGGCCGCGCACATCGAGCGCCCAATCGCGCAGCGCCGCTGCCGCTTCGGTTGCATAGCCGTGCCCCTCAAATCCATCGAACAGGAACCAGCCCAGCTCCGGTTCCGTAAAAAGTGGTCCGCCATTGATGCTGACCATGCCCATATCCATGCCGGTCGCCTTGTCGACGATCATCAGCGCCCCATAGCCGAACAGCATCCACGACCCCGCGCAGTGGCAGAACATGCCCCAAGCCTCCCGGTCGGTCAGCGGACCGCCCATGGGAATGGCGCGGGACGATTGCATGATGGCGGCATAGGCCGGGTAATCGGCCTGGGTGAGCATGCGAAGCCGCAGCCTCGATGTCTCAAGGCAAAAATCGCGGTCGAATTGCAAAGTCGTCATCGTCGTAAACCCGCCTTTGAACAATCATGTAAAATAGAGCGTGCTGATCTTGCCCGAGGGGGCAAAGCCGATGCCGATTTCGAGCCGCCCCTGCGCGAAATTGGCAATAAAGATGTCCAGGCCCGTATCGGAAACCCGTGTGAAGTCAAGGCTTTGCAGTGGGCCTAAACTCGCCAACACTGCCGCCATGTGGTCTCTTTGCTCCTCTGCCAGGCGTTTGAGGGCTGGGGCAAGATTGTCGAAATCCGGATCGGCGGCGCCATGGGTGGCGATCACCCCGCGTATCGCTGCTGCGCTGGCGGCCAGCGGCTGCTGTTCGGTAATGCGTTGCGCCAGGGTTGTCTCGGCCAGTGCGGCGCTGGCGCTGTCAATCGGCACTGCCGTTTCGACACCACCATCCTGGTGATGGTTGAGCCCGACCACCGCCCCTTCCCTGCGGGTAAAGCTCACCTGCACCGGCAGGCCCTTGATGAAGAACCGATCCGGCGCCTCCGCCCAGAGCCTGTAGGCCGGCTGACCTGGCGGGCAGAAGTGCAGCTTTCCTTCCACCAGTTTCGTGCGCACGACGAGCCCGTCGGCAAATTGCCACGCACCTTCGAGATCCGCCATCTGGTTGTGCGAGAGGCTTGTCGCCACCCGCGGCCGCGCTTGTTCATAGCGAGCCCATCCGGTGGCGGCTTCGGTTTCCGGCGCCCCTTCCATGGTGTGGATCAGTCCCAGAAGGTCTTCGGTGCTGATGCTTTCCCCTTTGTCGAACCGCTGGCGCAACACGTCGATGGCGCGCAGCCCCGTCTCGGCCTGTCGCAACCGCGCCTCAAGGGCGTGCCTCTGTGTGTCCAGCGCCCGGCCGAGATCGGTGACCTGCCCCGATAACAGCGCGCCGATATCCTTGAGGCTGAGCCCAAATGCCTTGAGCGCGACAATCTCGTGCAGCCGCTCGATCTCGCTCCGGCCATAGAGCCGCCAATCCTTGGTGGTGCGGCGGGGGCTGATCAGTCCCCGCTGCTCATAAAGCCTAAGGGCACGGATGGAGAGCCCGGTGCGTGTGGCGCATTGCTGCGCGGTCAGCCATTCCTCCGTGTCCTTGCCCATGCCTATTCCCGCTCGGCCCGCTGCGTCACGCCATTCTGGTAAAGCTCCAGCCCCACAACCGCCCCGGCCTCGTCGCGCAGGAACCGCACCAATGCGTCCACTTCGGGCGAACCGAATTCGGTTTCGGACAACGCCCGCACGCGCAGCCGCCCCTGTCCGGTCCCCTGCACATAGAGCCGTCCGTCCATGTGCGTGACGTCGAGAGCAAAATCAGGTGTCAGCCGATAGAGCCCCACATAGTCGGCCAATACGTCCTCTGGCACGGCGAATTCGGGCGGCATGGCCGTGCGTTCCGCATAGGGTTTGTTCGGATCGAGCAGATGTACGCCGAGCGCATCGATGTCACCGGAGGTCACCTGGTTGGAGAGGAGCACGAGCCCCATGCCGGTCTCGGGCCGATAAGCCATCAGGGCGCTGAACCCACCGGTCATGCCATTGTGCCAGACGATCCCGTCGGTCTCCAACCAACCCAACCCGATCCTGGCGCCGCCCATGCCGGTGGGGCGGAAGGTTTCGAGCATCAGCGCAAAGGCCGGGTCGAGCGCGCTGGGGGTGGCGCCGCTGGCTGCGGCAATGAACTTGCCCATGTCCCGCGCGGTCGAGCGCCAGCCTCCGGCCGGGGTGAACAGACCCAGGTTCCAGTGGCTTGTGGCATCGCCATTGATGTCGTGCCCCTGGGCAAAGTCGCGATCCGCCGGCATGGCGACGAAGGTGCTGTCCATGCCGAGCGGCGTCAAGATGCGCTCCTTGACGAGGCTCTCATAGCTTTGCCCACTTGCCGTCTCCAGCGCCAGACCCAACAGTGTCGTGCCGGTATTGGAATATTCAAAGCTCTGGCCCGGCGCCCGAGGCAGGGTGAAGCCGGCGAGAAAATCCGCCAAGTCTGCGCCGGAAAAGTCCGCATAGGGATCGTCAGCGCTGGCCGCCAGCACAGCCGGGGGCACCGAGGGCAGGCCCGAATGATGGGTGGCGAGATCGAAAATGGTGATCTGCCGCCCATCCTTTTCCGGCAGCATCAGGCCTTCGGGCATATGGTCTTGTGCGGCATCTTCCAGCGCCAACCGCCCATCGAGCACCAGGTCCGCCAGCAGCAGATTGGTGAAAATCTTCGAGATCGAGCCGATTTCAAACACTGTGTCGGCGGTCACGGCAGCGGCGTTTGCTGCGCCCGACGTGCCGTAGCCAGCCAGTAGCGTGTCGTGCCCGGGCGCGCTCAGCGCCAGGGCCACGCCCGTCGCCTGTCCCGCCGCGATATGGCGGGGGATCAGCTCTTCCGCGCGTTCAAGCGTCGCGTCGATCTCCTCTGCCCCAGCCTGTGCCACGCCGCAAAGCGGCAGCACTGTTCCCATCACGATCGCCAGCGCCAATCCGATTCTGCTCAATGCCATGGGGTCTTCCTTTCCATTCGACGCCCGGGCGGGCGCCTGCGAAAAGGGTCATTACCCTATGACCTAAGGTCCGGTTCAACCCATAAATGGCGCTGGCGTCACAAAATCATCCCGCCCCTCAGGCCGCACGTGCCCCCGCAAAGGCCGGCAATACGGCGCGTTGCCCGGTTCCCTCGAGCGCAACGAAGCACATCGGCACCCCGTAAAGCCGCTGCAGATGCTCAGGGGTCACCACCTCATCCACCTTGCCCTTCAGCGCCGGGCCGTCCGGAAGCATCAACAGTGCCGTGTCGGCAATGGCCAGCGCGTGGTTGGGGTCATGGGTGGTAAAGACGATGGCCTTGTCGCGGCTTTGCCGCAATCCGTCGAGCAGCGTCAGGAGCCTTTGCTGGTTGGCAAGATCGAGCGCGGCGCCAGGTTCATCGAGCACCAGCACGTCCGAGCCGGTGGCCATTGCCCGCGCCAGGAGAACCAATTGCCGCTCGCCGCCCGAGAGATGGTCGAAGCGCTCGGCTTCGAACCGGGCCGCGCCTACCCGCTCCAGCGCCTGCCGCGCCACCGCAAAGTCTTCAGCCTTGGGTTGCCCGAACAGGCCCAGGCCCGCCGCGCGGCCCATCACCACCACGTCGATGACGCGGTAGCTCGCCTGCGACGTCGCGGTTTGCGGCACATAGCCGACGATGTCGGGTGCCCGGCGCTGCCCGGTATCGATCCGCTGAAAGCCCAGCATGGCACGCAGCGCCGTGGTCTTGCCGCGTCCATTGGGGCCCAGAATGGCCATGCATTCGCCCTTGGGCACCGAAAAGCTCAGATTTTCGAATATGGTGCGATTGCCGAACCGTACGCTGGCCGTGCTGAGACCGATCATCAGCGTGCTCCTCTTTCGCGATAGTGTTGACGCAGCAGCAGCGCAAAGACTGGTGCGCCGACAATGGCGGTGAGCACACCCAGCGGAATTTCGGCCGCTGTGAGCGTCCGCGCCAGTGTGTCGACCCCGATGAGATAGGCCGCACCCAGAATGGCCGCGGCCGGCAGCAGCTTGCGGTGGTCATGCCCGACGATCAGCCGGCAGGCATGCGGGATGACCAGCCCGATCCAGCCGACAATCCCCGAGACCGCCACCTGTGCGCCCACCACCAATGCCACCATGGCAAAGATCAGCCAGCGCTCGAGATCGGGCCGGGCGCCGAGGCTACGCGCCTCCGCTTCTTCCAGCGATAGAACATTGAGTCGGAAGCGCAGCGCCCAGAGCACGACGACACCGACGACTATGCCCGGCGCGGCGATGCCCACCCGCTCCCAGGTCGCCGTGGCAAAGCTCCCCAGCAGCCAATAGACGATGGCCGGCAGCGACGAATTGGGGTCGGCGAAATATTGCAGCAGCGACACGAAAGCCGAGAACAGCGCGCCCACCACCATGCCCGAGAGAATGACGGTGACGATCTGCGTCCGACCATCGATACGGGCAATGGCGCCCACCAGGGCCAAGGCCGACAGCCCGAAGACGAAGACCAGCGCCAAGAGCGGCAAGCCCCAGATCCCCAGTGAAATCGCCAGCGCACCGCCAAAGGCGGCGCCCTGCGAAATTCCCAGCACCTGCGGCGACACCAGCGGGTTGCGGAATACGCCCTGCAGTGCTGCCCCGGAAATGGCGAGACCCGCTCCACACAGTCCCGCCAGGATGACGCGCGGCACCCGCACCAGCCAGACGATACGCTCGTCAATGCCTGCGGGCAGGGCGGTGGGGTCGAACAGGCTCGTCCATATGATCGAAAGCGCCCGGTCCACCGGCACCGCATAGCGGCCCACCGTCACACTGACCAGCAGGCTTACAGCCAGAAGCGCCGCAAAGACGGCGAATTGCATCGCCGTCTTCATCTCGCGCTGGGCGGGCCGGCCGACGGCCAGCCCTTCACGTGCTGAGCTCATGGCTTCAGCGGGCCGCGAACTGGTCGTAGCCGGCGGCATCGCCCTGGAACCCGGTCCAAAGAATACCGTCGATATCGGCGTCGCTCAGTTCGTAGTTGTAAAGCACCTTATAGGCGTCCCGCATTTCGGCCCGCAGGTCGTAGTCGAACAGCTCCGGGTGCAGCAACTCGGCCAGCCATATCCAGGTCAATGGCGACTCCTGGTTGGGCGGATCCCAGCGATAGCCGCCCAGTGGCATTTTGTAGACGCGCTTGTTCTGTGCCGCCTGGGTCAGCGACAGGATCGGGTCGTCATAGACCCAGGACACATCCAGTTCCGGTTCGAAACTGTTGAGCAGGATGACGTCGGGATTCCACTGCGCGATCTGTTCGCGATTGATCGACTGGCTGCCGGTCAGTTCGGCAGCGGCATTCTTGCCGCCGGCAAGGTCGATATACCAGTTATTGTAGCTGTTGGGTGCGCCCGAGGCGGTAATGTCGGAGAGAGAGCGGCCCAGATAGAGCACATTGGGCCGCTCTTCGGCGCTCAGCCCTTCTGTCTTGGCAGCGATCGCCGCCATGACCGTGTCGCGCCAGTCCACCAACTGCTCGATGCGCTCAGGCTTGCCGATGGCAGTGGCCAGATTGCGCATATAAGTCTGGGCATTGTCCTCGTTGCCATAGACGATCAGCATCGCGTTGAGACCGGCATTGAGGATTGGATCGACGATCTCCGGGCCACGACCGCCCCATTGGATGACGAGGTCCGGATTGACCGCTGCAAGCGCCTCCACATTAGGGACGAAATCGGTGCCGGTGACGCCGTCGGTGATGTTGAGCGCGTCGGGGAAGATCCGGCCCAGAATACCCTCCCGCAAGGCGGTCAGGGAGAGCGGGTTCATGCCCACCAGCTTCTCGGCGCCGCCATCAATGGCGATGACTCCAGAGGCCATCGGCATCGGAATGGTGACGATGCGTTCGGCGGGCTTGTCGAGCGTGACGGCGCGACCCTCCTGGTCGGTGATGGAAATGGCTTGCGCAAAGGTCGCCAACGGTAGCAGGGCGAGCAAAATTGTTGCGGCGCCGGTGAGACGGCGCGCGGTGCAGACGGTCATCTTTTTCTCCTTCGCCGGCGCGAGGCATCGCCGACATGGCAAGGGGTATTAAAAGATGATAGTAAGAGTCAAGATATTTGCGGTGCGACGTTCTGCCTGCCAGCACCCATCAGCTCGCGCCTTGCCCCTGCGACGAGAAGAACGCTTGAGCCCGCCCCGATTTGCACTTATTGGCAGATGCAGGGGGACTTCATGACCATCTCGGCCGGCAAAATCGTCAGGGAGATCGGGACCGCGCTTGCGGTTCTGGCGATCTATGTCCTGACCATGCTGGCGCCGCTGCATCAGGCGGCGGGGCTGCAGCGTGACCTTGCAGCGCTGGGTTATGACGCAATTGGCGTCTGGTCGGTCTGTGCCCCGCTGACCGAAACCGATGGCCCCGACGGCAAGGGAACTCTGCAGATCAAGTGCCCGGCTGCGGGCATCGGCAAGAATGATCTCGCCGCTATCCTGCCGACTCCGATCGTGTTCGGCCTCTTGCCGGCATCAGGGCCGGTCGTGTTCGCACTCGATTTTAAAACTGCGCTGATCCGACCGGTCGAGCATCCGCGCCAACCGAGAGCCCCTCCAGTCCAAGCCTGATTGACCATTTCTGGCGGCACCCGCCGCTGCAATCAGACCCTTTTTGACTGGAGATCACAGATGATCCGCACTTTCGCTCGCGCCGCCCTGGCTGCCACCACTCTCGTTGCCCTCGCCGTCCCGGCCTTTGCCCATGTGACCTTGGAGACCCAGGAAGCCACCATCGGCAAGTCGTACAAGGCCGTGGTGCGTGTGCCCCATGGCTGTGGTACCGAAGCCACCCACACCGTTCGCGTTCAGATCCCCGAGGGCTTCTTTGCCGTCAAGCCGATGCCAAAGGCCGGCTGGGAGCTGGAAACCGTGACCGGCCCCTATGAAAACGCCTATGACAATCACGGCACCAAGGTGACCGAAGGCGTCAAGGAAATCGTCTGGTCGGGTGGCAATCTCAAGAACGAGTGGTACGACGAGTTCGTCTTCCGCGGCACCTTTGCCGGTTCGCTTGAAGCGGGCACCTTCTACTTCCCGACCATCCAGGAATGCGCCACCGGCGAGGAAGCCTGGCTCGACACCACCGGTGCCGAGAACGCCGAAATGCCGGCCCCCAGCCTCAAGCTGGTCCCGGCCGAAGGCGGCCACAGCCACTAACGGCATTCCCGGGACGGGGCCAGCGGCCCCGTCCCACCCGCTCCGGCAATCCGAAGGGATTTCACCATGACCAGACTGGCGACCCATCTGGGCGCGCTGGTGCTGTGCGCGCTTCTGGCGCTGTGCGGCAGCCTGCCTGCCATGGCGCATGCGCAACTGCTTGCCACCAGCCCCGCCGCCAACACTGTGCTCGATAGCGTTCCGACAACTGCAACGCTTACCTTCAACGAACCAGTGACGGCGCTGGCTATCACCCTTATCGGCGCCGATGGCGATCCGCGCGACCTGCTTGCGACAACCGAGAGCGGCGAGACGCTTGTCGTCACCCTGCCTGCGGAGATGAGCCAGGGCACCCATGCCCTTAGCTGGCGCGTGGTCTCGGTAGATGCCCATCCCATTGCCGGCACGCTGATTTTCTCCGTCGGCACCGCCAGCGCTGCCCCGCTGGCCGAAACTGCCGCCTCCTCCCGCGCCACCACAATCTCCCTCTGGCTTGGCAAGACCGGGCTGTTTATCGCCCTCGTCATTGGTGTCGGCGGTGCCGTCTTCGCGCTGGCTGCACCGCTGCCGGTTCCGGCTCGCCGCGCCGCGATCGCTGCCAGCGCCGTGGGGCTGGTGCTCGCACCGCTGACCCTTGGCCTGCATGGCGCCGATGCCATGGGGCTTGCACCCGATGCCCTGATTGGCACCACCTCCTGGGCTACCGGTTTCCTGACCAGCTACGGCACCAGCGTGCTCCTGCTCCTAGGCGCCTTCGCTCTGGCGCTTGCGGCACTGTTGCTACCCTCTCTTGGCGTCCTTGCCTGGCTGGCCTGGGCGCTTTCGGCTATTGCCTTGGCAGTAAGTGGCCATGCCGGCGCTGCCCAGCCGCAAATGCTGACCCGTGCCGCCGTCATTTTCCACATCGGCGGCATCCTGTTCTGGACGGGTGCGCTCCTGCCTCTGTGGTTTGCGCTGAGCAATCGCGGCGAGACTGCAGATCGCGCCCTGATCCGTTTTTCCCGCTTCATTCCCTTCGCCGTTCTGCCGCTGCTGGTCTCGGGCATTGTGCTCGCCGTCATCCAGCTCGGAGCGCCCGGACCGGCCTGGCTGAGGCCCTATGGCTATATTCTGGCCGCCAAGCTGGCGCTGCTTGTCCTGCTCCTGGCGCTGGCCCTGTGGAACCGACTCTCCCTCACTGCCCCGGCGCTGAAGGGAGAGCTCAAGGCACGTCATCGCTTGCGATTCTCCATCCGCCTCGAACTCGTTCTGGTGCTGCTTATTCTGGCCCTGGTCGCCGGCTGGCGGTTCACGCCGCCACCGCGTGCCCTGGCCGAGGTCGAGGCAGCCCAGGCCGCACGGGCGGCGCTGCTCGAGCCTATCCATGCCCATGCCATGGATGACAAGATCATGGCCGGCCTTACCATCACCCCCGGCACGGCCGGTCCGGTGCGCATCGAGATCGAGGTCACCGACATCGACTACGAGCCAATCGAGCCCGTCGCCGTGGATATCACCTTCAGTGCCCCCGAACGCGGCATCGAGCCGTTCAAAGCCAGTGCCACGCTCCTCGATGGTCTCTGGGTCATCGAGGGCCAGACCATACCCCTGTCAGGACTCTGGGAGCTCATTCTCGACATCCGTGTCGATCGCTTCACCCTCGCGCGTATGGCGACCGAAATCGACATCCCCTGATCAATGCAAGGAACCACGCTATGAATTCCCTTCCCCGCCTTGCCGCTTTGGCACTTCTTGCCATCCTCGCTCCAGCCCTGCCGAGCCTCGCGCATGACACCACGCCCAAGCCGGCTGGCCACGATGCGCATGCCCATGGTGCAGGCGATGCGCACGCTTCCGGCGATGCCCATGCCGGACACGGCAATGGCCACCATGGCAGCGACACCGCCGTCGATCAGTCGGGCCTGTCCGATGTCGAGGCAATCACCGCAATCAAGCTCGCCATGTTCGACACGCCCGAAAATCCGTTGCATATCGGCCCCATCATCGTCGTCGGCGACTATGCGGTCAGCGGTTGGGACCAGGGCGGCATGGGCGGCCGTGCTTTGATGCGCAAGACCGCAAAGGGCTGGGCCATCCACCTGTGTGCCGGTGCCGGCCTCAAGGACGCTGCGGCGCTTGCAGAGATTGGCGTGCCCGAACATGAGGCCCTGCAGATGGCAACCGAACTGGCCGCCGCCGAGGCCCAGTTGCCGCCCGAAACGGTTGCCCTCTACGACTCTTTCGACGGCACGGTGATGGTTGACGAGACCCTGTTCTGAGCCACTGGCTCTACCCGGCCCATAACTGTGCCGCCCAGGCAGACAATGCGGGGGCGGTACGGCTCTGGAGCCGTTCGGGAACTAGGGCGTGTGCCGCCGGAGAGAGTCCCAAGCCTCCCGCCCCAGCACCAGCTTGGCCCCGGCCTCAAGTCGGGCCTCCTTGACGGCGCCGTTCCAGCGCAACGCGAGGGTCCTTGCGGTCCCCGAGAGCAATGCAACCTCCACCGGTCGCCCAGCCTCCCAGGCGAGATCGAGGGTAATGTTGCCCCGCGCCCGTAGCCCGCTGACGCGCCCTTTCGGCCAGGCCGACGGCAGCGCCGGCAGCAGCGTGATCAGCCCCTCACGCGATTGCACCAACATTTCCAATATTCCCGCCGCGCCACCGAAATTGCCATCGATCTGGAACGGCGGATGCGCGTCGAACAGATTGCGATAGCTGCGCTCGGGGCTGAGCAGCAGCTTGAGCACGTCATGGGCGCGTTCGGCCTCGCCTAGCCGAGCCCATAGATTGAGCCGCCAGGCAATGGCCCAGCCGGTGGCCTCGTCGCCACGCAGCTCCAGCGACGTCTTTGCCGCTGCCGCCAGCGCCGGCGTCTGATCGGGTGCAATCTGCTGGCTAGGATAGAGTCCATAGAGATGAGAGACATGCCGGTGATCCCGCTCGGGAGCATCGAGGTCCCAGTCCTCCAGCCATTCCTGCAATTGCCCACCCCGGCCGATGCGGTCAGCCGGCAGACGGTCCCGTGCCGCACGAGCGGAGTCTTGCAGACCACCCGTCGCACCAAGCTGCTGACTGGCGGCCAGATAGGCGTCGAACAGATCGCGCAATAGCTGGCTATCCATCGCTGGTCCGGCACAGACCGAGCTGCCATGGGGGTGCTGGTTCTCCGGCGATAACGTGGGCACGGTGACGAGAAAGTCTGTGCCGGGCAGGGGCTGCAACATATCGAGAAAAAACTGCACCGCCCCTTCGAGCAGCGGCAGCAGCTGCCGCGCCAGCGCCTCGGGGCGGCCGGCATAGACCGCATGGTCCCAGGCCTGCACGCAGAGCCAGGCCCCGCCCATCGGCCATAGCCCCCATTGCGACCCATCGACCGGCCCGGTGGCGCGCCAGAGATCGGTATTGTGATGCAGCACCCAGCCGCGCGCCCCATAATGGGCCCGCGCCATCTCTGCCCCGGTTGCCGCCACGCCCTCGATCAGCCCGATGAAGGGCTCGAAACATTCGGCCAGATTGGCCGGGTCGGGCAGCCAGTAATTCATCTCGACATTGATATTGGCGGTATATTTGCTGCCCCAGGGGGGGCGGGTCGAGCGGTTCCATATCCCCTGCAGATTGGCCGGCTGCCCGCCTGGCCGGCTCGATGCCAGCATCAGATAGCGCCCGTATTGCACGTAAAGTGCCGCCAACCCCGCATCGCCCCCTTGGCCGAAACCGGCAATGCGCTCGTCGGTCGGCAATGCATCCTGCCCCGGCCCCAGATCGATTTCCAGGCGGCTGAACCGCGACTGGTGCGCCGCAATATGGTCGGTCCGCAGCGCCTCATAGGATTTGACTGCTATCGCTTCGCGCCGCGCGGTCAGGGCCGCATCCACATCGCCGTCGACCTTATCGAAACGGCGGAACGAGGTGGCGATATCGAGCGTGATCAGGGCGGCATCGGCGCCCCGCACCACCAGCCGCCGCCCGCGCCGTTCTGCCCGGCCGCCCTCGACCCGCAAATCGAGCCCGATGCCCAGGCTCAACGCTCCATCCACGCCGTGCTCGCCGAAATTGCGCCCGCGATAGTCGAGCCTTGGGTCCTCCCCATCCAGCCAGTCGCCCGGTTGAGGACTGTCAAGCCAGATCTCGAAGCTCAACGCCCCAGGTTTACTGCCGGCGAGCCGCAGCACCAGCAAGTCGTCTGCTGCCGACACGAAGCATTCTCGCGAAAACACCGCGGCATCGTCGCTGATGCCGGTGCTCAATAGGGCATAGCGTGTGGTGGCGATGGCGGTCTCGAGGTCGAGCGCGCGCCGATAGCTCCCCGGCACCGCCTCGTGCTGGAATTCGATGAAGAGATTGCCGGCTGACTGATAGCTCATCTGCGCATGCGGCCGAGCCAACAGCGTCCTATCGGCCAGCGCTTCGGCCTCTTTGTAGCGGCCCTCGAACACCAGCTGTCGCACCGTATCCAGTGCCGGTAGTGCCGCGTCATGGATGGGTTGATAGGGCCCGCCCGACCACAGCGTCGCCTCGTTGATCTGGATATCCTCGCGCCCCACCCCGCCATGCATCATGGCGCCCAGCCGCCCATTGCCCAGCGGCAGCGCGTCGGTCCATTCCACAGCCGGCCCGCGATACCAGAGGCTGTTTCGGGTCATGATGGGTCTCCTCGCTGCCGGTTCGTTGCGGCCGGTTCGGCGCAGTGCACTCTTGTTGATTCCGCACGCCGCGACCAGCCCCGCCGCATGGCGTCGCTGCGCGGCTTTCAATGGTGATATTGACAGTCATGTTAAAGCGGTGCATGTCCCGCCCAGATTTTTTGATAGTTTCAGTCGACTTATTTTCCGGGGAGATGCATCGGTGCACGCTTTCGATCATGGGCAACCAGTCGCCGTCATCGCCCCCTTCGGGCAGCCATTCCTGGCCGGCCTGGAGCGTGAAGCATGAGTCGGCTCGAAACCCTCGGTCTCAGCGCCGGCTATGGCGACGTCACCATTCTCGATGGTGTCGATCTCGTCATTCCCGACGGGCAGGTGACCGTGCTGATCGGCCCCAATGGCTGCGGCAAGTCCACCCTGCTCAAGACCATGGCGCGCATCCTCAAGCCGCAGCGCGGCCATGCCCTGCTCGATGGCAAGTCCATCCACGCGCTCAATACCCGCGCCGTCGCCGCGGCGCTCGGGCTCCTGCCACAGGGCCCGGTGGCGCCCGAAGGGCTCACCGTTCGCGAACTGGTGGCGCAGGGGCGCTTTCCGCATCAGTCCTTGCTGCGCCAATGGACCCGCGCCGATGAGGATGCGGTCGATAAGGCGATGGCCATTGCCCGGGTCGCCGATTTCGCCGACCGCGCCGTCGATACCCTCTCGGGCGGCCAGCGCCAGCGCTGCTGGGTGGCCATGGTCCTGGCCCAGGATACCGATCTGATCCTCCTCGACGAGCCCACCACTTTTCTCGACCTCAAGGTGCAGGTTGATCTCATGGACCTCTTTGCCGGCCTCGCCCATGACCATGGCCGCACCCTGGTCATTGTCCTGCACGAACTCAGCCTCGCCGCCGCCTATGCCGACTATCTGGTGATGATGAAATCCGGCCAGGTCGTCGCCGCTGGCGATCCGCAAGCCATTTTCACCGCCGCGCGGCTCAAGGAGGTCTTCGATCTCGATGCCAGCGTATTGCGCGATCCGGCCAGTGGCCGCCCGGTCTGCGTGCCCTTCGGCGCCCGCCGCCGCATCGCTGAGGCCGCGCAGTGACCGCCGCCGATGCCGTCACCGTCGAGCGGCATCCGCTGCGCGCCATTTCCGGCGTGCCGCTGCTGCTCCTGGCCCTGGTTGCGGTGTTTCTCCTCCACATCGCTGTCGGCGCCAAGCCGCTGGCCGTGACCACCGTCATCGACGCGCTGATCCATTTCGATCCCACCAATTTCGACCACACTATCGTCCGCAATCTGCGCCTGCCGCGCGCCGTCATCGGCCTCGTCGTCGGTGCCAGCCTGGCTTTGGCCGGCGCTTTGATGCAGGGGGTGACGCGCAATCCGCTGGCCGATCCGGCCTTGCTCGGCCTCACCTCCGGCGCCGCCTTTGCCGTAGTGGTGTTCACCTTCCTCTTCGGCGCCGCAAGCCTCGCGGTCGTTCCCTGGGTGGCCATGGGCGGCGCGCTCGGTGCCGCTACACTGGTCTATGCCATTGCGCGCCTCGTGCCCGGCGGTGCCACCCCGCTCAGCCTCACCCTTTCAGGCGCCGCCATCGGCGCCTTTCTCGGCGCCATCATCTCAATCGTGCACCTGCTCAGCGAAGACACGTTCGACAATCTGCGCGTCTGGCTCACCGGCGGCCTCGCCGGGCGCGACATCAATGTGCTCTTTCAGGTCGGGCCCTTCATGGCGCTGGCCCTGATCGCCGGCGTGGTGCTGGCCTCGCGCGTCACCACTCTCGCCATGGGTGATGAGGTGGCGCAGGCCCTTGGCGTCAAGACCGGCCTGCTCAAGGCCCAATTGCTGGCCGTCATTGTTGTGCTCACCGCCTGCTCGGTGGCGCTGGCCGGTCCGCTCGGCTTTATCGGTCTGGTTATCCCCCATATGGTGCGGCTTTATGTGGGGTCCGATTATCGCTGGATCGTCCCCTATGCCGCCCTGGTCGGCGCCATCTATCTCATCTCCGTCGATATCGCCGCCCGCCTCGTCATTGCCCCGCGCGAAATCTCCACCGGCATCATCACCGCCATGATCGGCGCGCCGCTCTTCGTCCATCTCGTGCGCCAGAGGACCCGCTGATGCCTGCCGTCAGCCCACCCCGCCATCTCATCCTGCGCAGTTCGGGCGAGCGCCTGGCCCTGCGCCTCCCACTGCGCGCCCTTCTGGCGCTCTGCGGCCTCGTCATCGTAATCCTCCTGGTCGCCGGCACCAGCCTTGCCACCGGCACCTATGGCGTGGCGCTGGGCGAGGTCTGGGAAACCCTGCGCGGCCTTTCGATTTCGCGCGCGATCGACAATGTTGTCTGGGAGTTTCGCTTCCCTCGTACCCTCGCCGCCATCCTTGCCGGCGCGATGATGGCCCTGTCCGGCGCCACGCTGCAAAACGCTACCCGCAACAGCCTGGCCGATCCTTCCCTGGTCGGGGTCAGCCAGGGCGCTGCGCTTGCCGTAGTGTCCATGACCGTCCTCCTGCCCGGCGAGGCCGTCGCGCTGCGCCCCTGGGCCGCGTTTGCCGGCGCTGTACTCGTGGCGCTGGCCATCCGCTCCCTCTCCCATACTCGCCAGGGCGGCAGCGCCATTCGCTTCATCCTCATGGGCATTGGCTTGTCCGCCTTCATTTCCTCGATTACCTCGGCGCTGATCACCTATGGCAAGATCGACAATGTCATGGCGGCCTTGGCCTGGCTCTCGGGCTCCATCAATGCCGCCACCTGGTCCGATGTATGGACATTGGCGGGCTGGTCTGCGGTTCTCTTTCCCGTGCTGCTGGGCCTTAGCCGCACCATGAGCGCGCTGCGCTTCGGCGATGCCAGCGCCGTCGGCCTCGGCGCCCCGGTGGCGGTGACGCGCAATCTCCAACTCGCCCTCGCCGTCGGCTTTGCCGCTATCGCCACTTCCGTGATTGGCCCGCTGGGCTTTGTCGGCCTCATTGCCCCTCATGCCGCTCGGCGCCTCGCTCCATCCGGCGTTGGGCTGCATCTGCTGCTGACGGCGGGGATCGGCGCCTTGCTGGTGCTCACCGCCGACCTTATCGGCCGCGCCGCCTTCGCGCCCATCCAGATCCCGGCAGGCCTGCTCACTGCCCTCATCGGCGTCCCCGTCTTCGTCGTGCTGCTGATCCGCGGCCGCCCTGCAACCTCCACCTGATCCCACCAGGAGACCATCGCCATGCTGTTCCGCTCCCTTATTGCCACGACGCTCCTCCTTGCCGCGCTGGCCGGCCCCGCCTTCGCGCAGGAGACCCGCTCCTATACCGCCGCCAACGGCACCTTCGACATTCCCGTCGCCCCGCAGCGCATCGTCGCCCTCAACGACCAGATCGTTGCCCTGCCGCTCTACGAGCTTGGCGCCCATGTGGTCGGCAGCGCCGGCCGCATCGATCCCAAAGGCAAGCCTTTCATGCGCGGCGGCATGGATACGCTGGGCATCGATTATGCCAATACCGACATCGCCTTTGTCGGCACCTTCGACACTCTCGATGTCGAAGCCATCGCCGCCCTGCAGCCCGATCTCATTATCGGCGGCCCCTATACCGATCCGGCCGTGGCCGAGCAGCTGCAGAAGGTGGCGCCCACCCTCATCGTCAACAACAACGAACTGGGTATTATCGAAACCCTGCGCGCATTCGCCGATATCACCGGCCAGGCCGGCAATTTCGAAGCCCGCCTCAAGCGCTACCAGGATAATGTGGCCCGCACCCGGGCCTATCTCGAACATTCCGAGGACATTTCGGTCACCATGACCTTCGTGTTTCCAGAAGGCGCGCAGATGTGGGTCTATCGCCACAATGGCAATCTGGGCGCGGTGGCGCAGGTAGTGCGCGATCTTGGCTTTAAGGAGACCGCCGCCATGCAGGCGCTGCCCGCCAATGAGGGCACGATCAGCCCCGAACTGATCCAGATCCTCGATGCCGATTTCATCTTCGGCTTCTATCGTCAGCAGCCCGACGCAACCCCGGCCACCATCCGCGCTGCTTATGAGAAATTCGCGCCCGGCTTCTGCGCGGCGCTGACCGCCTGTCGCAACGGACAGTTCGTGCTGCTGCCGGGCCCCACTTTCGGCCCGACCATGACCGGGTTGGAGCTGACGCTGGAGCTCATCGAAAGCCAGCTTGCCGCGCGGCCGTTCACCCCCTTTGTCGAAGCCGAGTGATGGGCAAGCACGTCTTCTGCACCGATCTCTGCCTGGCACTGGGCGAGCCCCTCGCCGGCACCGGCGATACGCCGGAGCGCGCCCTGCTGCTGGCCTGGCCGCGGGGCAAGTGGCGTGTGCCACGCTGGCAGTCCGCCGACATGTCGCCCGAGCTCAGCGCCGCCATCCATGACGCGGCCATGTCCGGGCTCTATATCGGCCTCATCGACAAGGTAGAGGCGCCTGAAAGCCTGCCGACCCTGCATGCCCAGCCTGAAAACGTCTATGCCAGTTTCGATGACGAAGCCGCGCTGATCGCCGCCATCCGCAATTATGTCGACGGCATCCTGTTCGCCGGCACCAGGGATACGCGCCGCACTATCATCTGCTGCACCGACAGCCGGCGCGATGCCTGCTGCGCGCGCTATGGCTTTTCCACCTACAAGGCGCTGGTCGCCGCCGCCGATCCAGCTCTTTTCAACATCGTGCAATGCACCCATATCGGCGGCTGCCGCTTTGCCGCCTCGCTGGTGGTCATGCCGCAGCGCCAGCGTTATGGCCGCATGACCGCCGAGCAGGCCCCCGCCTTCCTGTCCGCCCTGGCGCGCGACGAGCTTTACCTGCCCGCCTACAAAGGCCGCACCGACCGTCACGAGGCCGAACAGGTCGCCGAACTCGCCGCCCTTGCCTGGGCGTCCGAGCGCGGGCAGGTGCTCAAATCCGTAGCGATTACCGGCGCGATTCCAGAGGCCCCAATCGAGGGCGCGGCACTCAACCTGACGGCCCATCTGCCCCAGGCGGCACTCGCCATCAGCCTCACCGCCCGCAGCTTCTACATGCAGGGCAATTGCCAGATCGTCGCTGATAACGAGGGCGAGGACAAGCTGCGCTGGTGCCTCGCCAGCGTCACGCCCCTGCCGTTTTCCCCCCTTTCAGGCCCCACCTGATCCAACTCAAACAAGGGTCGTTTGCGGCCCGCACTGGAGCCTTTCATGCAGTTCATCCTCAAATTAGCCGCGGTGGCGGTTGTGACGGCGCTATCGCTGTCGCCGGTGCTCGCCCAGGAAACGCGCAGCTTTACCGATGATACCGGTCGCGTCGTTGATATTCCCGTCGCTCCCCAGCGCATTGTCAGCCTACACGACAGCGTGCTGACCATACCGCTGCTCGAACTGGGCGTCCTCCCGGTCGGCAGCCACGGTCGCACCACCGAAGAGGGCAAGCCCTTCATCCGCTCCAGCAACGTGCTGACCGGCATCGACTTCGACAATTCCACCATTCATTTCGTCGGCAACCTGCCCGCCGATGTCGAGGCGGTGGCCGCGCTCGAGCCCGACCTAATCCTCACCACGCCCTGGCAGACCGCCGGCCTCGAGCAGCTCGAAACCATTGCACCCACGCTGGTGCTGGACTCGGGCAAGCGCGACGCTTTCGGCATGCATTCCGTTCTTGCCGACGTCACCGGTACCCAAGATCGCCTGGCCACTCTCGATGCGCGCTACCAGAGCCAGATCGCGCAGATCAAGCGCCTGATCGACACCAGCTCGATCTCCGTCAGCATCATGCAGGGCGTCAACGGTCAGTTCGCTGTCTGGCACACCTATGGCACGCTGGGCATCGTGCTGCGTGACGCCGGCTTCGTCTTTCCCGACCGGGTCAACGCCATTCCCGAAGGCACCAACGAGCTTTTGAGCGCCGAAGCTCTGCCCGAACTCGATGCCGATTTTGTCTTCGTCACATATCGCACTGACGCGCTGGAAACTCCGGCCGATGCCATGAAATATCTCGAAGAGGTCGTGCCGGGCTTCTGTGATTTCCTCTTCGCCTGCCGCGCCAACCAGATGATCGTCATGCCGCGCGAGGAAGCGTCCTCCGCCTCCTATTACGGCCTCGGCGTCATGGCCTACACCGTCATCTCCCAGATTTCCGGTCGCCGCTTCGAGCATAAGCCGGACTAGGTTCCGCGGTCCGCTCGGATGATTGAACGGGGCGCTGTCCGGCCGGTCAGCGCCGCCTTCTGACCCTCAGGGCCAGATGGGGGCGGCCCGGCAGGCGGACACCGAACGCGGCGTCCGCCTTGCCGCCGCGCACCACGGCGCCATGCCGGGTCGGATGGGGAATTGCGGGCGCGATACGCTGGGCAGGCTCTATGGTCATGGCCCAGGTATCGATAAGGTCGACATCGTAGTCGCCGTCGTCGAGCGGCAGGCCGGTCGTCCATTGCGCCGGCTGGTGCTCGCCGAAATAGATATAGCGCACGTCGCCATCCTCGGCCGCCGACATGCGGCTCCACGGCCAGGACGTGGTGCCACCGAGCGGCGTCAGGCCGGCCTTGACGTCTTGTTCGAGCAATTCGCGCAGGAACTTGATGCGCTTCCAGGCGTCACCATAGAGCTCGCCACCCTTGGCCCACCAGATGATGTCTTCGGGGTGTTCGAACGTTTCCCCATGCCCGGCATAGCCGCCGCGCAGCGCCGTGATCCAGAATCGATGCGTCAATTCCTGGGCCGAAATATTGCCCCAGGCGGAGAAGATATTGCCCTCATATTCGGGCTCGTCATTGACCACCGGCTTGCCATAGGCATCGCGCCATTCCGGGGTCTTTTTGACGTCCCAGTTCTGGATGCAGACATGGGTGACCCAGGGCTTGGTGTGATCATAGTTCATCCGCACATCGCCATTATGGATCGAGCGCAGATGGCCATAGGGGTCGTTTTCTCCGAGAATGTGAAAGAAGCGGTCCCATCGCTCCATCGGTTTGGTGTCGAGCAGGAAGTCGTACTCGTTGGCCAGCGACCACCACACATTACGATAGGCCGCTAGGCGCGCCGCCAGATAGGCGACATAGCGATTGTCCTGCTCCGCGGACATGTCGCAATAGCCCCAGCGGTCATAGGGGTGGAAGATGATGATATCCGCCTCGATACCAAGATCGCGCAGCTTGCCGATCTGGCTTTCGAAATGGCGGAATGCCACTGGATTGGGTCGGTCGAAATCCCGCTTGCCATCTGCGCCGACGTCGAAAACGTCATGGAGCGGCTCATTGGTGTTGAACGGATAGTCCTTTGGAAAGACGCCCATGCGGATCTTGTTGAAGCCCGCCGTGGTCAGCGTATTAAGGGTCTGCGCCTGCAACTCGAGCGGCTGGTGGGTCCAGGCATAGCAGGTGGTGCCGAAGCAGAGGAACGGCTTGCCGTCGGCATGGGCGAAGTGGAACTGGTTGGCGACCCGGACAGGGCCATGCGCCCCCTTGAGCGGCGTGGTCGCGGTGAAACTGCCAACCTTTCCTTCTAGCGCGGCCAGGGAAGACCGGGTTTTGTAGTGCCACTCGCCCTGCGTATCGGGCATGAAGCGCAGCACATATTGACCCTCGCCATCGTAGAAGCCCGGAACGCGAATGGAACGGCCGCGCTGCGTGAAATGGGCTTCAAGTGTCACATCGAGATAGGGATTGCCGGTAGCCGGACCCGACAGGCGCAGCTCGAAAATGTCCCAAACGGGCGTCGTGGTCATGGTCATATCCTTGTCGGCCAAGCGTCGATGCGTCCAAGCCATACAGTCTTATGGTGCCTGGGCGCAAAGTGCAGCATGTCGCCATGGATCGCCCTTTGGGCGGCACGGCCCGCTGAAACCTTTCGACATCAGCGAGCCTCGGAGCATGGGTCAATTCCTGGGACGAACGCCGTCATCAACGGTGTCGAGGATCCTAGGCTCCCTGCCCCAAATGCGTTCGCCAAAGGTGGCCGCTTCAATTCAGGCCTGGCACTTGTGGGTGAGGAAGGACCGGAGTTGGTGGAGTTCGGTGGGCCGGGACAGGTTCACACCGCGTCGGAAACGGGAGGTATGCTGTCCGGTGGGTCTTCGGGAAGCGTTTCTTTCCTCATCAACATGGGAGGAATTCACATCCAGGGGGTCAACGATCCGGAGCATATTGCGGATCAAGTTGCGCCGATTGTAGGCGATGTGCCGGTCACACCTTGGCCGCAAAGTTCCAAGGGAGCAATTCGTTGATGCGGTTCTGCTTGTGGTTGGCGACGATGGCGTGGAGCGTG
>NZ_UZWD01000051.1 GCF_900631955.1 Devosia equisanguinis
GGAATGAGGGAGGGGGTCCATCAGTGGATCGCTAAACGCTCCCCTCCCCGGCCCTCCCCGCAAGGGGGAGGGAGTTCGGGCTGCGTGTTTGGCAATATCTCACCTGGCACTCGATGCGGCTCCTCCCCCTTGACGGGGGAGGTTGGGAGGGGGTGTGCAGCACGCTCAAGCCCAAATGCGATAGCCCTCCCTCAAGCGAGAGGGAGCGCAGGAGCCGCATCAACCAGAACGTGAAACGCTCTGAGCCCGCTCAAATCGTCTACTCTTGGGATGGCCGTTGCCCTAACGAAAAAGGCCCCGGATTGCTCCGGGGCCTTTTTGATGTTGGTCTATCGCTCTCTTAGCTGAGGCGGCCGCTGGCATGGGCCAGGGTGGTGTAGACCTTGCCGCGGTCCGAGAGCAGGTATTCACGGGTCTCGGCGGCTGGGCGCGGGCCGGCGGCGGCGCGCTTCAGCAGCTGTTCGAATTCGCTCATATAGGCCTGGGCAGTGCGGGCGAAGTCGGCATCGCGCTGGATGCGCTTGCGCACTTCGTCATAGGTCCCCTGGCCGGTCAGCGTGTAGATGCGGCGCGAGAACACGTTGGACTCGCCCGCCTGGTAGCGGCTCCAGGCGTCGGACAGGGCCGCGTCGTCGATGGCGCGGGCGATTTCCTCGGTCAGGCCGGAAAGGCTCTGCGGCGCCTGGCCACCGGCCTGCTGGGCCGAAGCATTGCGCAGTACGTCGCGCAGCCAGCCACCTTCACCGGCCTCGGCCTCCGGACGCGCGGTGGCGGCCGGCTGAGCCTGTGCTGCAGGGGAGGGGGCCTGGGTCCGCTGTAATTGCGGCTGGGGCTGCGGCGCAGCCTCGGCCACCGGGGCAGCGGTGGTGCGGATCGGGTCGGCGAGAGCCGGACGGCTCGGCGCCTGTTCCTGACGATAGGCGGTTTCAACCGGCTGACGCTGCGGCTGGTAGGCCTGCGGCTCCGGCTGGCGGGGTTCAGGCTGGCGCGGTTCCTGCTGGCGAGCAGCACGCTGCGGCGCGCGGCGGTCGGTCAGGTCGTGGCTGGCGGGCTGGTTGCGCACGATGGCGTTGAGCTCGCTCAGGGCCTCGATCTGCTCGGCCACGACGCGGCGCATGGCTGCGGCGCTGGCGCGGGTTTCTTCCGGCAGTTCGTTGACACCACGAGCCAGTTCGGCGCGGGTGGCTTCGAGTTCGCTACCCACTTCGCGGGCCGTGTCGCGCATGGCGCGGGCGGTTTCAGCGAAGCGTTGGGTGGCTTCTTCGATCGCGCGCTGCATATCGCCGACCATGCGCTGCTGGGCTTCCTGCAGGGCCATGTTGGCGCGCTGGCCTTCCGAGCCGGCTGCCTGATGGAAGGCGCTGAGCCGCTCGGTGACGTCGCCCGTGGTCTGGTCGAGCGTCTGGCGGAACTGGCCGGTGGACTCGTCGATGGCGCGACGCAGCTGCCCGGTATTGGAGGCAATGGCGCTGCGCACCGAATTGGTCGAGTCCGAAATGGTGTCGGCCAGGGTGCTGGTGGTGGTGGTGAGCACGTCGGTGACGCTGCCTGCCGTGGAGGCCAGCACATCGCTTACGCGACCAGCATTGTCTTCGAGCGCTGCATTGACCTGGCCGACCTGGTCGGACAGAGCCGAACGCACGGCGCTCGAGGTCTGGTTGAGGGCGGCAGCGGCAGCCTCGGCGGCGCGCTGGACGGCATTGTCCACCTGCGCAGCATTGCCGTGCAGAGCGCTCGAGAAGCGCTCGTTGGTCGAGTAGAGCGCGGCATTGACGCTGTCGCTGGTCGACTTGAGGGCCTCGTTGACTTCGCCAGTCGTGGATTCCAGCGCCTGGGTGATGGTGCTCGTGGTGAGGCTGAGCTGGTCGGTAACGCTGTGGGTGGTGGCCTGCAGCGCTTCGTCCATGGCACGACGTGCCGAGATCAGGCGGCGTTCGGTATCGTTGACGGTGTCGGCGATCGACTGGGCGAACATGCGCATGCGGCCATCGATATCGTCGGCGCGGGTGGCAAAGCTCTGTGCCAGTGCATCCATGGCGCCGCGACGTTCTTCGAGGGTCTCCAGCGCCGTGCTGCTGGTGTTCTCCAGCGAGCGCGAGGCGGCGGCGATGCCGTTCGCCTCGGCGTCGAGACGACCAAGAATACCACCGAATTCGTCGACCATGGCCCGGATGGTGTGCTGCAGGGCACCCACATGCTGGGTGACCATTTCGCCGGCCTGCTCGGTCTGGCCCATGGCTTCGCGCATGGTGTTCGAGTAGTTGGCGGTCTGCTGGGCGACGCTGGTTTCGAGGCTGGCGAGGTTCGCCGTCGAGGCGTCGAGCACACGCTGCAGCAACAGGTTCGAATCGTTGAGCTTGTTGAGGGCCGAGGTCACGTCGCTGAGGATGCGGCTGGTTGAGGCCGACATGATGGCCTCGGCACCGCGGGCATTGTCGGCCAGCGCGTCGCGCAGCAGATTGCCATGGCCGCTGAGCGCCTGCTGCAGCTGTTCGGAGCGGCTGGAGACCAGATCGGCGAACTGGCTGGTATGCTCTTCCACCGAGCGGTTGATTTCGCTGAGGCGGCTCTCGATCGCATCCACCGCACCCACGCCCTTTACCGACACGATCTGGTCGATATTGGTCGCAGCCAGACGGATCTGGTCGAGCGCGCCGCGCACGGCGCTATCCATGCGATTGGCAGTGGTTTCGACATCCTGGGAAATCGCATGCGTCGCCGCGGTGATGCGGGTGGCGATGGTTTCCTCGATGCGGTCGGCACCGGCTTCGAGATCGGCCATGGACTGGGTGATCGAGGTGCTGATCGATGCGTTGAGCGAGGCCAGGCGCTCGGCCGTGATGTCGGCGCGGGCGGTGATGGCCTCGGGCAGGGTGCCGAGGCGCTGATCGACCATGTCGACAATCGCCTTGCGGGCGGTGCTGACGCCGGTTTCGATGCGTTCGGCAGCCTGGCGGGCGCTTTCGCCCACGCTCAAGCTGGCGGCTTCGATGCGGGCGGTCACGCCGCGCTCGGCATCGGAAATGCGCGAGATGGCGTTGTCGAGGCCTTCGCCCAGCGAATTGTTGACCTCGGCGACCCGGCTCGACACGGCGGTCGACATCTCGCCAAGGCGCAGCGACATGGTCTCGGTGACATTACGCAGCGAGCCATCGATGCTTTCGCGGGCGGCAGCGCTGTGCTGGTCGAGCGTGGTTGCCAGTTCGGCCGTGTGCAGGCCGATGGTTTCGCCGATGGAGCTGGTATGGTTGGCCAGCGTGTCGGACAGCGCCTGGGTGCGGTTGCCCAGAGCTTCGGACAGGAGCTGGGTGCGGGTGGTCACAGCGCTGGCCAGCTGCTGGGTACCGCCCTCGAGCGCGCCCGAAATCTGCTGCACGCCGGCCTCGATATGCGAGACCATTGCGCCGGTGCGTTCGTCGATCTGCCCGGTGAGCGCTGCGGCACGCGATTCCAGTTCCAGCGACATGGCGTTGGTGCGCATGTCGATCTGGCTGGTCAGGCTTTCGGCATGGGTGTCCAGAGCCTGCGACAGGCTGCCGATGCGCTCGTCCACGCGGCCCGCAAAGGCTTCGGCACGGCTGTCGAGGGCCTCGGTCAGGGCGGCGCTCTTGGCGTCGATCTGGCCGCCGAGCATGGCTGAGCGCGCATCGATGGTCGAGGCCATCTGCTGGGTGCGTTCCGCGAGGCGGCTGGTCAGGTTTGTAGTGCGTGCGTCGAGCTCGGTATTCATCTGCTCAGACCGTTCCGCGAGGCGGCTGGTGAGCGTCTCGGTGCGCGCGTCGAGTTCGGAATTGAGCTGCTGGGTGCGCTCGTCGAGGCGTATGCTCAGGGCCTCGGTACGGCTGTCCAGTTCCGACGAGATAACGTCGGTGCGCTCGGTCAGCGTGTCGGCAAGGCGCTGGGTACGGCCGGCAATAGCCTGGTCGAACGCCTGGGTGCTGCTGGTGAGGGTCTGGCCCAGTTCCTGGGAATGGGCGCGGATGGTTTCCGACAAAGTGCTGGAGTGTTCGGAAAGCGTTGCCTCGAGCGCGGCGGAGCGGCCGACCAGGGTCTGCTCGAGCTCGCCGGTGCGGGTGGCCAGGGTTTCGGAGACGGCGCGGGTCTTGGCTGACAACACGTCGCTGAGTTCGCGGGTGCGCTCGGCGACGACATCGTTGAAGCGGCCCGATTCCTGATCGAGCGCCATTTCGAGCACATTGGCGCGGGTGGCGAAGCTGGCGCCGTGGGCTTCGAGGCGGGAGACCAGCTCTTCGCCTTTGTCGCCGATGACGTTGTCGAGCGCATGCAGGCGCTGGTCGAGCACGCCCGCGATTTCGGTCAGGCGGGCATCGAACACGCCCAGCGAATCCTGGCCGGCGGTGGAGAGGGTCAGACGGGCGCGTTCGGACGTGTCTTCCACCGCGCCATTGATTTCCAGCAGGGCGGTCTGCAGGCGACTGTCCAGGGCATTGAGCTGGATGGACATCGACTCATCGACCTGCCGGGTCATGGTTGCCAGCAGCAGTTCGGCTTCGCGCGAGCGGCCGCTGATATCGCCAGCGATCTGGGCACCAATGGCCTGCAGGGCGTCGCCCACTTCCAGGCCGCGTTCGCGCAGGCGCTCGATCAGATCGCCGCCGCCCTGGCCGAGCAGATTGGCCAGCGCTGCAGTGCGCTCTTCGAATGCGGTGCTGAAGGTGGTGGTGCCGGCTTCCAGCGTCCCCGAGATCGAGGAGGCACGGCTGTCGATAGCCTTGGCCAGCGCGGCAATGCGGGTTTCGAGGATTTCGGTGAAATTGCCGGAACGATCGTCGAGGAGTTCGGACAGCGATGCGGTCTTGCCCTCGAGCAGACCGGTAAGGGCGGCGTTGTTCTCGTCCAGAAGCCCCGAAAGCGAGGTGGTGCGGCCATCGAGCAGGGCCGTGAGCGCCGAAATCTGCTGTTCGAGCAGGCCGGCGAGCGAGGTGGTGCGATCCTCGAGCGTGCCGGTCAGCGTGTCGGTCTTCAGCGACAGGGTTTCGGTGAAGCGGGCGGCATTGCTGTCCAGCGCCTGGGTCAGGATGTTCATGCGCGTATCGAGCGACGACGACAGCTCGAGCGTGCGGTTTTCCAGATTGCGCGACATGGCCGCGGTCTGGTCGTCGAAGGTCAGCGACAAGCGGCCGGCGCTGTCATCGAGCGCCGAGATGAAGTCGGTGGTACGATTGTCCATCAACTGGACGAAATTTTCGGCGCGATCACCGAAGGCATTGGTCAGCGTGCTGCCCGCAGTCTCCAGCGCCTGGGTCAGGTTGCCGCCGCTCTCCACGATGGTGCCGGCAATGCGCTGGCTGATCATGTCGAGGTCGAAGACCAGCCCGGTATGGCTCTCGGTAATGGCTTCGCGCACGCGCTCGGTATTGGTGAGCACGCTTTCGCGCTGGCTGGCCAGTTCGGCGATCAGCGCGCGCATGCGCGATTCATTATCGGAATAGGTGCGTTCGAGCGCGGTGACTTCGTTGTGGATCATCACTTCCAGTTCGCCGGCACGCGACAGGGCGCGTTCGAGGCCATCGCCCAGGGCGTTGACTTCGCGGCGCACGGCCTGGCCCACCGAGGCAACCTTATCGGCGGCGGTGACTTCGGGCTCGGCCAGGCGCATGGCGGCCTGGGTGATGGAGGAGGCGGCGTTGCGCAGGTCCTGGGCGCGGCGGATCAGCGTGGCGACGGCGAAGAAGCCGAGCACCGGCAGCACCATGATGGCGAGCAGGGTGATGAATTCGATGGTGCCGACAAACTGGCCGAAATTGCCCATTTGCGGGCCGAAGCGCAGCCAGGCGACAGTGCCCGAGGCGGCGAGCCAGATGATGGACAGGCCCAATGCCAGCCAGGTCGGAGCGGACGAAGACCGGCTCTGCAGCGCGTAAAGCACCTTGGAGGTGGCGATGCGGTCATCATTGGCGACGGCGCCAGCCTGCTGGGCAATCTTGTCGGCTGCCTTGAGGCGCTCCGAGCGGGCCGTGTCGGCGAGCTTTTTCGGCTTTTCGGGGGGCGTACTGGAGTCGAGGTTGAAAACCGATTCCTTGAGTGCGTCCTCGACGGCCGAAAATGCCAGCGCGGCAGGATCGTTCTGGGGTGTCGGATTCTTCGCCATACTCTTTACAACTTTCGCGTCGGCACTGCAGCTACACGGCGGACTTCGGAAGTTGTGATGACACGCCAGCCCTTTCCGGGCCGGTGGTCAAACCGGAACAATTCGATGCAATTGCCCCACATCATCCCCAACCGTCGCCGCCGCGCGCTGGTTCAAAGCCCATTCATACATTCAATTTTATGCAAACCGAATGCTTTCTTACCCAAAGGTTAATTTTTGGGTGGGAAACGTTAACGAATTGAGGGACAAACAAAGGCGAAGATGTGGCTTAATCACCTGTTCACGCCGCTCTTCTAGGCTATCCACAGCGGAGATTGCCCTTTGGCATGTGTCCTCCGGTTGAGTTGAGTGGAGTAGCCGGAATGGCCCAGCCAGCAATTGTCGAAACCGTCGTCGCAGACCTGCCGCGCCGGTCGCAGCGTCCCATCGATCTCGTCCATCTCGCCAAGCAGTGCCTGGGTGACGAAAATCTGGAGCTCGAGATCCTGCGTCTGTTCGACAAGACCCTGGCCACCTATTTCGGTCGCCTCAAGCTCGCGACCAGTTTTGACGAGCTCAGCACCAATCTGCACGCCATCAAGGGCGCCTCGGCCGGGGTCGGGGCGACCGGCGTTGCCGAACTGGCCAAGACGATGGAAGACGAATTGCGAGCCACCCGTCCCATTTCCCCTGAACGCATCGACGACCTCGGTGTCGCTGTCGAGGAAGTCCACGACTTCATCGCCCGCATGCTGGCTGGAACGCCTGCCTGACAGCGATCGCTTCCGGTAGGTTTATGGTGCCAATGCGGCCGCGAATTGCGGTACCAACTGGTCGACGGCATAGGGGATCGACACCACTGACGCTGCCGAAAAGGCCAGGTCACCGAGAAGAATGAAGCGACCTTGCTTCACCGAGGTCAGCGTATCCAGCGTAGGTGTCTCTGCGAGCAGCGCGTCAAAGCTGCGGCCATAGGGGAAAGCCACCACGATATCGGCGTCGTAGTCCGGCAGCAGTTCGGCGGATATGGTTATATTGGCCTCGCCCTCCGGTACCTGCGCCGTGGCGGCGATCGGTGAGAAGCCGAGGGCGTAAATCGTCTGGTTGACTATGTGGTACTCGCCGTAGCTCCAGATGCCGCCGGGGAAGATGTCGAGATAGTTTGCGGTCTTTCCCGAAAATTCCGGGTGAGCTGCTTTCTGCTCTGCCAGGTGCTTTTCGAGCGTGTTCAGCAGCGCCAGACCATCATCGCGCCGTCCGAGCGCTGCAGCGATGGTCAACGTCGTCTGTTCGGTCGTGGCCGACCATGGCGCCGCACCCTGGGGCAGATAGACCGTTGGCGCGATCTGGCTCAGGAATGCGTATTCGTCCTCGTCGCCACCCGAATGGGTAAAGACGATCAGATCGGGCCTAGCTGCGGCGATGGCTTCGTAATCCAGCTCTCGCCCCGTCCAGACGATCGGCTTGCTGGTCAACAGCTTCTCCGACCATGGGCCGACGCCGGCTTCGAAGCCGAAATTGCTGCGAATGGCGACCGGCTGCACGCCGAGCGCCAGAAGGGTATCGGCATCCCGATCGATGAGGGCGATGACGCGCTCTGGCGCCGCCTCGATCGTGATCGTTCCCAGCGCATGTTCGACGGTGACGGGAAATGCCCCGTCCTGGCTGTAGCTGGATGCGACCATTGCAAAGCTGCAGGCCAGCACGGCAAACGCGAATCTGATCGACATACGCTACTCTTGAAATAGATGATTATGATTCTCATCTTTAAGTATGTGCCCAATCAGGTCAAGCGGCCCCGTCTCCGAATTTGACCGCGCCCCGCTCTTTCCCCTATAGAGCGGCCAACATAATGTCGGTTTCCGCCGTGCCTGCATGCATCGGCGTCTCAGCATCCAGCAGTTCCATGTCCCATTCCGCCGCTGCCGAGGTTTCGCCCCGGCCTGTTTCCGAACCGTTCCGCCTCCGCCGTACCTTTGCGATCATCTCGCATCCGGACGCCGGCAAGACCACGTTGACCGAGCGGTTGCTGGCGGCTGCCGGCGCCATTCAGTCGGCGGGTGCAGTGCGTGGCAAGGCCGGGCAGCGTTCCACCCGCTCGGACTGGATGGAGATGGAGCAGCAGCGCGGCATTTCCATCACCTCATCGGTGATGACCTTCGATTATGACGGGCTGACGCTGAACCTGCTCGACACGCCTGGTCACTCGGACTTTTCCGAGGACACCTATCGCACGCTGACCGCCGTCGACGCCGCCATCATGGTCATCGACGCCGCCAAGGGCATCGAGGCGCAGACGCTGAAGCTGTTCGAGGTCTGCCGCCTGCGCGACATTCCGATCATTACCTTCATCAACAAGGTGGACCGCGAGGGCATCGCGCCGCTCGAGTTGATCGACGAAATCCAGGACAAGCTGGCGCTCGATCTCACCCCGGTGCTCTGGCCCATCGGTATGGGCGTCGATTTCGGCGGCTATATCGATCTGCAGGAAGGCCGGGTCGTCAGTCCGCAGGGCAAGGAAATTGCCGAATTCGAGCAGCTCGAAGATTTGCTCGACGTGCCGGCTCTCGCCGACAATCCGGTGTTCATGACCGCGCTCGAGACGCTGGAAATGGCCCAGGCCATGCTGCCCAAATTCGATCTCGACACTTTTCACCAGGGTCATTTGAGCCCGGTGCTGTTCGGGTCGGCGCTCAAGGGCGTATCGGTGGCTGAACTCCTGCGGACACTCGGCGACTGGGGGCCCGAGCCACGGCCGCAGCCGGCCCTGCCGGCCCCGATCGAGCCGGCCGACAAGAAGGTGACCGGCTTCGTGTTCAAGGTGCAGGCGAATATGGACGCCAATCACCGCGACCGCATCGCCTTCGTGCGCCTGTGCTCGGGCAAGTTCGAGCGCGGCATGCGCCTCAAGAACGTCCGCTCGGGCAAGGATATGGCCGTGTCCAATCCCATGTTCTTCTTCGGCAACAATCGCGAACTGGCTGAAGAGGCTGTGGCGGGTGACATTGTCGGCATCCCCAATCACGGCACGCTGTCGGTGGGCGATACGCTGACCGAAGGCGCCAATATCAATGTGACCGGCATCCCCAACTTCGCGCCTGAGATCATCCGCCGCGTGCGGCTGACCGACCATATGAAATCCAAGCAGATGGCCAAGGCGCTGACTGATCTTTCGGAAGAAGGCGTCACCCAGGTGTTCCGCCGCATGGTCGGTGCCGACTGGATCGTCGGCGTTGTGGGGCAACTGCAGCTCGAAGTGCTGTCGGCTCGCGTCGCCAAGGAATATGGCGTGCCGATCAGCTTCGAGAGCATCGGCTTTGAGGTTGCGCGCTGGGTCGAGAGCGACGACGCCGATGAACTCAAGCGCTTCATCACCGCCCAAAAGATGAACATGGCCGAGGACCGCACCGAGGCGCCGGTCTTTCTGGCGCAGAATGCGTGGTGGGCTGATCGCGCCAAGCAGGATTGGCCGAAAATCCGCTTCCTCACCACCAAGGAACGCCATTGAGCCCGACTGATCGCATCGCTGAATTTGTCGACGCGGTGGCGGCGGCTTTCGCTGATGGTACGCTGCTCAAGCTCAAATGCGGTGGCTACCACGGCCATGAGCCTGAGCTCAAATCGGTCGAAGCGCGCAAGGTCGCGATCAAGGCTGGCGAGCGGCTGAGCTTCGTCTTCCGCTACAAGACGCGCGATATCACCAAAAATCTCACACTTGATGAGGCCGCCGCTTTTCTCGTCGAGGGCCTCGCCACCAACTGGCGCAGCGCGCGGCTGGAGACGGCGGTGTTCGATCTGCAGTTCGAGCGGCAGGGCGACAAGCTGCGCCTCAAGCGCACCGAGGTGGCCGGCCGTGACGCGCCTCCGGCGGATCACGATCGCGCCAAGAACCGCCCGCTTGCTGCCACCAACAAGCCTTGGCTGCATGCGCTGGGTTTGACCGGCAAGGATGGCGCCGTGCGCAATGATGCGCAGGATAAGTTTCGCCAGATCAACAAGATGGTCGAAATCTTTGCGCCCCTGATTCAGGCGCTTCACGCAGAGAATCCGCGCATTCTCGATATGGGCGCCGGCAAGGGCTATCTCGATTTCGCGCTTTACGACTATCTCTCAAGCCTCGGCCAGAGCACCGAAGTCATCGGTGTCGAGCTGCGGGACAAGCTGGTCTCGGATGGCAATGCCAATGCGGCCGCCTCGGGCTTTTCCGGCCTTCGTTTCGAGACTGGCTCCATCCTCGATTACGACGCCAGCGGCGCCGATGCGGTGATCGCGCTCCATGCCTGCGATACTGCCACCGACGACGCCATCTATCAGGGCATCAAGGCCGGTGCGCGGCTGATCGCCGTCGCCCCCTGCTGCCACAAGCAGATCCGCCGGCAAATGGAAGCGGGCTCGCCGGACCAGAAGCTGGACTTCCTGCTGCGCCATGGCACCTTCATGGAAAAGCAGGCCGAGATGGTGACCGATGGCTTGCGAGCCCTGATCCTCGAGGCCAGTGGCTATCGCACCAAGGTCTTCGAATTTGTGTCCGACGCCCACACACCCAAGAACAATCTGATCGTCGCGCAGAAGGGCGGCGGAGGGTCGCGGCAGGGAGCGCTTGACCGGATCGCCGCAGTGAAGACACTGTTCGGTATCGAAAAGCATTATCTGGAAGGTCTGCTGGATAGCGGACCGCAGGACTAGGCCCTCCCAATGACCAAGATTACCTATGTCACCTCGCAGGGTGAGCGCATCGAAACCGAAGGCGAGAACGGCTCGACCGTGATGGAGACGGCGATCATGAACGCCGTGCCCGGGATCGTGGCCGAATGTGGTGGTGCCTGCACCTGCGCCACCTGCCACGTCTATGTCGACGATGCCTGGCGCGAGACCGTCGGCGGCCCGTCGATGATGGAAGAAGACATGCTCGATTTCGCCTTCGACGTACGCGACAACAGCCGCCTCTCCTGCCAGATCAAGGTGCGCCAGGAGCTCGACGGCCTCGTGGTACACGTGCCGACCCGCCAGGGTTAGTCGCAGCGCCTGTGCAGGAACGGCCAATCCCAATCGGCCTTGCCCGTCGCACTGACCTCGTAGCGATAAAAGCTGTCGGCATCGAGCCAGACGATGACGGAGCTCAGCCCCGTCGTCACCGGCAGCCAGTTGGTTCGTCCGGCGAAGGCTTTTAGCGTCAGGCGCACCGGTGGCTCGATATCGGTCTTGCGGCTGAGTGCAATCCCTTCCGGACCGTCCAGCGCAATGTCCAGCGGGTCATCGCAGCCAACCAGCGTGCTGGTGGCTATCGTAGTCTCGTCATCGGGAAAGCCGACGGACCATTGGCCGATAAAGGGTGCCGCCACGCCATTCGGCACCGCCGGATTGCCCTCGCGCGGAAAATCTCCGGCGAATGCGATCGGCGAAATGAGGGCGAGGATGGTTGCGCAAAGCGCGGCGTGCAATCTGGACATGGGCCCAGTCTAGGGGCCAGTGCGCTTCATACACCCCCCGAACCGGGGCGCTGCCGACATGCGCAACAACCAGGCTGGCGGGGGCAAATTTTCCGTCGGCGCAGGTGAAATGGATTCTTTTGGCGGCAGCGCCCGGCAGTCCGATTGCCCATTCTACTGGGCAGCATTTGCGAGAAATATAAAAGCTATTGAATTTCAAGGCCTTGCTGGCATTCGCCAGTTCGGATTACTTTCCGCCATCTCGCGTACAGGAAGAAGATGGCACTCCTCAACACATTCCCGTTGAGTTTCAAGGTAAAGGGCAAGCGCATCATCATCGTCGGTGGAGACGATGAGGCCCTCAACAAGGTCCGGTTGGTTTCTAAGACTACTGGTTCGATAGAGATTTACGCAAGCCATATCGAGGCCGACTTTTCTTCCTTCCCGGCTACCGTTCACAACCGCGCCGTTACGGCAGGGGACATTGCCGGTGCGGCGCTGGTCTTCGTGGCCGAGGAAAGCCCTGCCGCGGAGATCGCCAAGCTCGAGGCGCGACGGCTCGGCATTCCGCTCAATGTGGTCGACGTGCCGGCCGAATGCGACTTCTACACCCCCTCCATTGTCGACCGCGCGCCTCTGACCGTCGCGATCTCAACCGAGGGCGATGCGCCGGTGCTGGCGCGGCTGGTGCGGGCGCAGATCGAGGCGCTGCTGGCGCCCGGGATCGGCAAAGTCGCCAAGCTTGCAGGTGGGTTACGCCACAAGGTTGAGAGCTTGATTCACGATGGCGCTGCACGGCGGCGCTTCTATGAGGACCTCGTCACAAGGCCGGGTGTGGATGCTGAGGCACTGCTGGCCCAACACGCCGAAACTGGCGCGGGGCAGGGCGTGGTCTGGCTGATCGGCGCCGGTCCCGGTGTCGAAGACCTGCTGACATTGCGCGCCCAGCGGCTGCTGCAACAGGCCGATGTTATCGTGCATGACCAGCTGGTGCCCGCCGCCGTCGTTGAAATGGGTCGCCGCGATGCCGAGCAGATCTGCGTCGGCAAGGCGCGCGGCCATCACTCCTTTAGCCAGGCGCAGATCAATACGCTGATCGTGCGGCTGGCGGGCGAGGGCAAGAAGGTTGCTCGCCTCAAATCCGGCGATCCCATGGTCTTCGGGCGCGCGGGCGAAGAGATCGAAGCGCTGCGCAAGGCTGGGTTCGCCTATGAGGTCGTCCCTGGTGTCAGCGCCGCACTGGCCGCTGCCGCCGATACAGCCACGCCGGTGACCTTGCGAAAGGTCTCAAGCGGCTTCGTCATGGCCACCGCCCATGGCGCCGACGACAGTGACCTCGCCCATTGGGCCGCTCTGGCCCAGTCGGGGCTGACGCTGGCGCTCTATATGGGCAAGGCCATCGCTGCCGAAACGGCGGGGCGTCTCGTCGCTCAGGGTGCTTCCGCCGACCTGCCGATCGGCATTGTCGTCAATGCGGGCCGTCCGAGCAGCACCTCCTATGCAGGCACGTTGGGCGGTCTCGCCGCCGGTGCCGTCGATTTCATCGATGGCCCTGCCGTCATTCTCGTTGGCCGTGCTGTCGCCCATGGCGACTGGGCCCATGCCGCCTCGGCGGCCGCCATTTCTTTCAAGGTAGCCTGATCCATGGAAATCCTTACCGGCAATGAACTGATCTCCGGCGCCACCGTCTATCTCGACGGCACCGGCACTTGGGTCGAGGATATCCAGGCAGCTCGACTGTTCTCCAAGGACGAGACGGCCGAGCGCGACGCTGCACTGGCCGCCACCAAGGCCGGCGGCAGGGTGATCAGTCTCGAAATCGAAGAAGTAAGTCAGGACGGCGGGACCATCGTGCCCAAGCGCCTGCGCGAACGCATCCGGGCGGCGGGCCCCACCGCTCCCCTAACTCTTCATGGGCAGGCGTATGATCGCCAGCACTTAGGTGACGACGGGCATGTATCGATATGACGAATTCGACGCCGCTTTCGTAGCGGGTCGCACGGCGCAGTTTGCCGACCAGGTGAAGCGCCGCCTTTCGGGCGAATTGACTGAGGACCAGTTCCGGCCGCTGCGGCTGATGAACGGGCTCTATTTGCAATTGCACGCCTATATGCTGCGCATCGCCGTGCCCTATGGCACGATGAACAGCCGGCAGATGCGCAAGCTCGCCCATATCGCCCGCACCTATGACCGCGGCTATGGCCACTTCACCACCCGGCAGAACATCCAGTTCAACTGGCCCAAGCTCAAGGACATTCCGGTGATCCTAGAAGAGCTGGCCTCAGTCGAAATGCACGCCATCCAGACTTCGGGCAATTGCATCCGCAATGTCACGACCGACCAGTTTGCGGGCGCTGCCGCTGACGAGATCATCGATCCGCGCCCCATTGCCGAAATCCTGCGGCAATGGTCGAGCCTCCACCCCGAATTTTCCTACCTGCCGCGCAAGTTCAAGATCGCCATCACCGGGTCGCCCAATGACCGCGCTGCCATTCGTTTCCACGACATCGGCTTGCAGGCCGCAGTAAATGGTGCCGGTGAGATCGGCTGGGAAGTCTGGGTCGGCGGTGGCCTTGGCCGTACCCCGATGATCGCCAAGCTGATCAACAGCTTCGTGCCCAATGAGCACCTGCTGGCCTATCTCGAAAGCATCATGCGCGTTTACAACCGCTATGGCCGCCGGGACAACAAGTACAAGGCCCGCATCAAGATCCTCGTCCACGAGGAAGGGCTTGAGAGCATCAAGGGCCAGGTCGAGGCCGAGTTCGCCGAAGTCCGTGGCGGTGTCCTCACTCTGCCGCAGGAAGAGCTCGACCGGATCACCGCCTATTTCGCACCGCCCGATTTTGCCGATCGCTCCAGCGACAAGATCGATATCGCCTATCAGTCAATCATCGACCCGGCCTATGGCCGCTGGCTCGACAACAACCTCTTCCCGCACAAGCAGTCCGGTTACGCATCGGTTACGGTTTCGCTGAAACCTGTTGGCGGCGCGCCGGGCGATGCGACGGATACGCAGATCGATGTCGTCGCTGATCTGGCGGAGCGCTATTCCTATGATGAGTTGCGCGTAACGCATGAGCAGAACCTGGTCCTGCCGCATGTGGCTGTCGCTGATCTGCGCGCCGTCTACGACCTGCTGGTCGCCAATGGCCTCGCCGAGGGCAACAATAACCAGATCACCGACATGATCTGCTGCCCGGGCCTCGATTTCTGTGCCCTGGCCAATGCCCGCTCCATCCCGATTGCACAGGAAATCTCCAAAACCTTTGCCGCTCCCGAGCGGCAGAAGGATATCGGCGACCTCAAGATCAAGATTTCCGGCTGCATCAATGCCTGCGGGCACCACCATGTGGGCCATATCGGTATTCTCGGCGTCGAGAAGAAGGGCGGTGAGCTCTATCAGATCACGCTGGGTGGCGACGCGACCGAGCAGGCTGCCGTGGGCAAGATCATCGGCCCAGGCTTCGAGGCCGACGCCGTTCCCGGCGCCATCGAGAAGCTGGTCGATTTCTACATCGCCAACCGCACCAGCGCCGAAGAACCCTTCCTCGCCGCCTATCGCCGACTGGGCGAGGCGCCGTTCAAGGAGGCGTTGTATGGGGCGGCTTAGTTTTGATTGCGGAGGCTCCTTTTCTTCTCCCTCTCGGGGAGAAGGTGGCGCGCAGCGCCGGATGAGGGGGATGCCCCAACAAGGGTGGATGGTACCCCCTCACCCACCCGGCTTTGCCGGGCCACCTCTCCCCGAGGGGGAGAGGAATAGGGGCGCCGTGCGCAAGGAGACATTCCATGGCCATGCCTAAACTCGCTCCCGTTCCCGTCGCCAATGACAAGCTGCGGGCCCTCGGTATTCTCGCGCTCAATGGCATGTTCGATGAGATGGATGCTGTCGGCGTGCTGCGCTATGCGGTCAGCGACGTCATCCCCGGCGACCTTGCCATCGTCTCGTCCTTCGGTGCTGACTCCGCCGTGCTGCTGCATATGGTGGCGCAGGTGGACCCGTCCATGCCGGTTTATTTCCTCGAAACCGGCAAGCATTTTCCCGAGACGCTGGCCTATGTCGAGACGCTGAAAAGGCAGTTCGGCCTCCTCAATATCCACGGCATCCATCCGGACCCGGCTGATATCAAGCGTTTCGATCCTAATGGCGACCTGTGGGAGACGGACCCCGATTCCTGCTGCCATATCCGCAAGACCGAACCGCTGGAGCCGATTACCGAGCAATATGGTGGTTGGGTCACCGGCAGGAAGCGCTACCAGACCAAGGAACGCGGCGTTCTCCCGCATTTCGAGCTCACCTCGGACGACCGCATCAAGGTCAATCCGCTGGCCTATTTCACCGATGCCGATGTCGTGGAATACCGCCAGAAGCATAACTTGCCCGAGCATCCGCTCTATGCCAAAGGCTACAAGTCCATTGGCTGCGCGCCCTGTACTTCGGTGGTTGCCGAGGGCGAGGACCCGCGCGCCGGACGGTGGCGCGGCCTCAACAAGAAGGAATGCGGCATCCATTACGATTTCAGTGGAGCGATCGCCAATCCGATGAAAGCTGCCAACCGCCACACGCTCTGGAAAGACGGTGCCTTCATCGCCGACCCGTTCAAGGCCTGGGAAGAGGGCACCAATCCGTCCGAAGCGCGCTATGTGCATGTGCCGCTGCCGGTTTTCCTCGCCCATCGCGCCGAGTTCCTGGCCAATCCGCATCCGCTGGGGCTGCTGGTTTCCCCGGGCGACAAGATCGAGGACGTCGCCGACGATCTCTCCCGCTTCGCCTCGATCGCGATCCTCTTCCCCTCGTTCACCGATGGTCGCGGCTATTCCACCGCGCGGCTCCTGGTCGAGCGATACAAATATGCCGGTGAAATCAGAGCCTTGGGCGACGTTTTGCAGGATCAGATTCCGCATATGCGGCGCTGCGGCATCAATGCGCTGGTGGTCACCCACGAACCGACCCGCCAAGCGCTGATCGAAAACCGCTTGCCGGAGGTTTCGGTGTTCTACCAGCCGGTCGGCGTCACCGAGATTCCGCTGGGCACGCGCCCCTTCCTTCGTCGCGTCTCCTAGGATAAGTGGAGCGTAGTCGTCGCCTTTAGGCGATCCGCCGGGGCCGCTGGTGACAGCGGCGGTTCCCATCAAACAGCGCGGGGCAGGGTGCCCCGATGGGACCAATTCCGAAGCCGCTGGCGGTTTCGGTATCGAATGGACTTTGAAAGATGAGCACTGAGATCACCACCGATGTCGTCGTCATTGGCGCGGGCCCCTGCGGGCTGTTCGCTGCCTTCGAACTCGGGCTGCTCGACATCAAATGTCATTTCATCGACATTCTCGACCGTCCGGGCGGCCAGTGCGCCGAGCTCTATCCAGAAAAGCCCATCTATGACATTCCCGGCTTTCCGGTGGTCACCGGCCAGCAGTTGACCGACAACCTGATGGCCCAGATCGCGCCCTTCTCCCCCGAGTTCCATTTCTCGCGCATGGTCAACTCCATCGAGAAGCTCGAGGACGGCTCCTTCAAGCTTCAGACCGATGCCGACGAGACCTTCTACACGAAGGTCGTGGTGATCGCGGCTGGCGGCGGCTCGTTCCAGCCCAAGCGCCCGCCGGTGCCGGAGATCGAGCAGTTCGAAAACAAGTCCGTCTTCTACGCCGTCCGAAAAATGGAAGATTTCCGCGGCCAGGACGTGGTGATCGTCGGCGGCGGTGACTCAGCGCTCGACTGGACGCTGAACCTGCAGCCCATCGTCCGCACCCTGACGCTGGTGCATCGCCGCGACGCCTTCAAGGCGGCCCCGGCCTCGGTCAACAAAATGAAGGAGCTGGTGGCCGAGGGTAAGGTCAATTTCCAGCTTGGCCAGATCGCCAAGCTCGATGGCGAAAACGGCCAGATCAACCATGTGCATCTGACCACCGAAGCCGGTGATCTCTCGATCCCGGCCACCCGCCTGCTGCCTTTCTTCGGCCTGACCATGAAGCTCGGTCCGGTCGCCGATTGGGGCCTCGAGCTCAACGACAATACCATCGTGGTCGATACCGAAAAGTTCGAGACCTCGGTGCCCGGCATCTTCGCCATCGGCGACATCAATTATTACCCCGGCAAGCTCAAGCTCATCCTTTCCGGCTTCCACGAAGCCGCACTGATGGCCCAGGCCGCCAAGGCGATCGTCTCGCCCGGCGAGCGCGTGGTCTTCCAGTACACGACGTCGAGCACCAAACTGCAGAAGAAGCTGGGTGTGGCTTAGAGCCTGCTGCAATAAACCCCCATCGTCATTGCCCGGCTTGACCGGGCAATCCATCTTGCGGAGGCATGGACCACCCGGTCCTCGGATCAAGTCCGAGGATGGCCGGGTGGTGACGATCAATGATAGTCTTGTTGTTCTGGCAACTTGACGCTATCCCCATCGCGCTGTTGAGGAGCGCCCCATGAAGATCATCGTTACCGACCAGTCTGGCGACGTGCACGAGCTCGAAGGGCTCGAAGGCTGGCGCGTGATGGAGGTCATCCGCGACTGGGGCCTCAACATCAAGGCCGAATGCGGCGGCGCGCTGAGCTGCGCCACTTGCCACTGCTATGTGGACAATGATTGGCTCGATGCCGTCGGCGCCCCCAGCGACGAGGAAGAGGACATGCTGGACTCGGTCGGCGACGTGAAGACCAATTCCCGCCTCTCCTGCCAGATCCTCTGCTCCGACGCGCTCGATGGGTTGAAACTTACACTGGCACCGAGCGCGGCCAAGGATTGAGTCAGACCCCCACCTAGCCTCCCCCTGAAGAAGGGGGAGGGACCTATCGTGCGTGCTGAGCTGCCGGGAAGCCCCTGTCGGCTCCTCCCCCTCCGTCAGGGGGAGGTTGGGTGGGGGTGTTATCCGGCTTAACTTGCGCTCTTCCCCGCATCCTGCGTCACCCTCACCAGCTCGGGAATGAAATCCCGAACCATAGGCTGGGGCAGAGTCTCGAAGGGCAATGGCCGCACCACCCGCATCGCGGCGATTCCGACGCGCACCGTCATCAGCCCATTGACCACGCCTTCACCCAGCCGCGCCGACAGCTTTGCCGCAAGCCCCTGGCCGACCAGCTGCTCGACAACGCCATCGGTCAGCACCAGACCGCCGGTGACGGCCAGATGGGCCAGTACGGCGCCAGCCAGCCGCCAGAAGCCGAAAAAGCCGGGGCGGGCACCGTAGAGCCCGGCAATAGCCCCGGCGAGGCGAATGCTTTCATAGATGACGAAAGCCACGTCGATCAGCGCCCGCGGCGATACCGCCGTGACCAGCGCCACGCGCCGCGCCGAGGCTGCCGTCAGCGCCTTGGCCCTGGCGTCGAGCGGTGCCATCAGGCTGCGTTCGGCCAGGGCGATCACCTCGGTGCCGTCGAACAGATGCTCGAGATTGTCCGAGAGCTGCGCGCGTGGTCGCGCCAATTCCGGGCGATGGGCATAGATGGCTTCCAGCTCCTCGGCGACCTTGCCAGCCAGCTTGCGGTCATTGCCGATGCTGGCTTCCTTCGCCTCAGCCTTGAGCGCATCGAGTACCCGCAGACGCCGCAGCGCCAGCATTTCGCGCAGCACCAGCGCCAGAACCGCCACGAGGAACGCGCCGAGCACGCCGAGGCCGATATAACCGAGATAGTCATTACTGGCGAAGAGATCGCGGATCAACCGGTCGGCGGCGAGGCCCAGTCCGGCCGAGACCAGAATGCCCCCGGTGGTCCAGGCCAGTCGGCCCCACCAGCTCATGCGCCGCGGCGGTGGCGTCACCAGTTCCGGATCAGCCTCCGGCCCGAAACTGGTTTCGACAATCTCGGCCCGGTCGGGCACGAAGGCGCGGGGCGCACGTGTCGGCTCGGGCGTATCGGTGCCGCTGCTGATGGTATGGGCTATGGGGCGCTTCATGCCATCCAGTCTCCGATGAGGTAGTCGAGGGCGCGGTCGAGCCTGATATGGGGCAGCACCACCTCTCCGGCGGCATTGCGCTCCAGCCGGGCAGGCGGGGCAAAGCGCAGGAAATTGAGCGCCACCGGATTGCCATTCTCGAACAATGAATCCGGGCGCTCCGGCAAGTCCCCGGGAAACAAGGCGATTTCGGTCTTGCCGTCATAGGTCGTGCCATCCAGCGCCTCGCCCTTGAGCGGGGTACCGATCAGCGTCGGCAACGTCTCGCCATTCTCGCGAATGGTGCCTTCGGCGGTGGCGCGAATGCCGGCCAGGGCGATGGACCGCGTCTGTGCGCCGGCAAAGCGGGCGCGGCCGGCGGCATTGGCAACCAGCCGGTTGAGGATCGCTTCCAGCCGGTCGTGGCTGGTGTGGTGCACGTGGTCGGCCTTGGTGGCGGCGAAGAGGATACGGTCGATCTGGCGGGTAAAGGGGCGCAGCAGCGGGTTGGTTTCGCCCTGGCGGAAGCAGGCCAGCACGGCGGTCAGCGCCGTTTCCAGATCGGCAACGGCGGCAGGCCCGGTATTCAGCGCCCGCAAAGTGTCCACCAGCACCACCTGCCGGTCCAGCCGGGCGAAGTGGTCGCGGAAGAATGGCCGCACCACCTGCGCCTTATAGGCCTCGTAGCGGTGCTCCAGCATGGCATAGAGGCTGTTTCGCCGTGCTGCTCCATCTGGCTTGGGCAGCGGAGCAAAGGTGAGCGCCGGCGAGCCTTCGAGATCGCCGGGAAGCAGGAACCGGCCGGGTGGGAGCGTGGAGAGCGCCCAATGCTCGCGGCTGCGCCTGAGATAGCTGGTGAACGCCGCAGCCAACCGCTCGGCATCGGGGTCGTTGGCGTCCTTGAGCACGTCGGTGCTGTCGAGTTCGCGCAGAAAGGCCTCGGCCTCCTCGGCATGGCCGGGTTTTCGCGCCCGGGCCAGCGCATCTGCGCTCCATTCGGCAAAGCTCAGCCCGAGCAGTGGCAGGTCGAGCAGCCACTCGCCGGGATAGTCGACAATATCGAGATTGAGCGTCGCGGGGCCGGTCATTCCCGCCCACCATTTGGCGGATTGATATTTGAGCACGATGCGCAGCTGCGAAATCCTGCGCGTGCTTTCCGGCCAGGTCGGCGGATTGGCCGTCAGCGCCGCCATATGCTGCTCATAAGCGAAACGCGGAATGGTGGCGTCTGGATATTCGGCGAGCTTGGCGCCGATGAAACGCCCATCGGCAAGCGGCGCAAAGCCGGGCAGGCGGCCCTGGGTCAGCAGATTATGCACCAGCGCGGTGATGAAAATGGTCTTTCCGGCGCGCGACAACCCGGTCACGCCCAGCCGCAGGGTCGGGGTCAAGACCCCGCTGGCGCTATCGGCAAGATTGGAGAGGGCAATGCCCAGTTCGTCGGTGATCGTGGTCGGCGGCTGCGGCAAGGCGTGTCCCCTGTTACCCCTGCAAGGTAGGGAGCGGGGACGGGTTTGGGAAGGGCTGGGGGTGTGGGGCGGTACGCCAATGCTGGCCCCCACCTAACCTCCCCCTGAAAAAGGGGGAGGAACAGATCGCGCTTGTCTCGACCTTCGTAAGCCACAGACGGGCTCCTCCCCCTTTTTCAGGGGGAGGCGGGGTGGGAGTGTCGCCTTACTGTCCGATCTCGTCCAGCTTGTAGGGTGTCGTCTGGTAGATCTCGTTGATCCAGTTCTGAAACAGCAGATGCGCATGGCTGCGCCAGCGGTTTTCCGGAACCGCCGAGGTGTCGCCATTGGGGTAGAGATTGGCGGGTGGCGGTGTGTCCAGTCCGGCGGCGATGTCGCGCTCATATTCGTCGGCGAGCGAGCGATTGTCATATTCCAGATGGTTGAGGAAATAGACCGCCCGCCCATCCTTGCGCTCCAGCATGCAGAGCCCGAGTTCAGGATTGTCGATCAACACCTCGAGGTCGTCACCGATGCTGGCCCGGTCGATGTCATTGTAGCGCGAGACCGGGATTATGGGGCTGTCGGACATGCCGCGCAGCCAGGGTGAACCGGGTTTCAGGATCTGGTGCCGGAATACGCCAAACGCCTTCTTGTCCATGCGATAGCGGCGCGCCTGGTGGAAATGGTGCAAGGCGGCCTGTGCGCCCCAGCAGATGAACATGGTGTGGTGCACATTAGTGCGGGTCCACGCCATGATCTCGAGCATTTCCTTCCAGTAGCGCACCTCTTCGAACGGGATATTGGCAATGGGCGCGCCGGTGACGATGAAGCCGTCGAACTTGCGCTCCTTCACCTCTTCCCAGGTCTGGTAGAAGCTGTTGAGATATTCTTCCGAGGTGTGCTTGGACTGGTGCTCGGTGATGCGCACGAGACTGAGATTGATCTGCAGCGGCGTGGCGCCGATCAGCCGTGTGAACTGGGTCTCGGTGCGCTCCTTGTTCGGCATCAGGTTGAGGAGGCCGAATTCGAGCGGACGGATATCCTGGCGCGCGGCGCGCGTGGAATCCATGACATAGACGCCCTCTTGTTCGAGCGTCTTGCGGGCGGGCAGATCATCGGGAATGCGAATGGGCATGGCAGCTTCTAAATTGGGTGCGACAGACAGGCGGTTCAAGCCGGCGCGTGCTCACCCTCAAGCGGGGGCACGCGCTAACGCATTCGCTTGCTGATCGCCGCTGCCACCAGGTCGATGAATTCGTCGCCGTCGCGCACCGTCGCCAGGTCCGATGCTTCGATGACATAGCCGAAATTATCGGCCAGCGCCTGGTAGCGGGGCAGGCGGTCGTGCAGCAGTGCCTCGAAGCCCCAGGCGCCGAAGCCGGCGGGGTCGACGTCGTTGTCGTCGTGAATACCCTGGATCAACTTGTATTCCGCCCATTTCTCGACCAGGAAATGCGGCCGATAATACATCGGTTTGGGCGATTTCTTAAAGCGCTTGACCAGCTCGGCGGCGTCCTTGTCGGTGCCGCGGATATAGAGCAGGGCGGTGTTCTCGGTCAGCGTCTTGACCACCGGGTCTTCCGGATTGTCGTGGTCGATGACTTCGATCAGCGACCCGCCGGTATCGGCGATGAAATTGCCGTAGCCATAGAGCTCAGCCGCGCGATCGATGAAATAGGGCAGGTCGCAGAGGGCGGCGACCTCCGCCACGCGGTGCTGCTCCTGGCGGCGCTGATATTCGGCCAGCGGCAGGCCGCCGCGATTGGGATCGCCCGGTGTGCCCAGATAGGTCGAAAGCGGGTCGAGATTGTCGAAGGTTATGTTGGACGAGATGTAGATCGAGTCCGTGCGCAGAAGCTGCGCCAGGAACGGCACCTTCATGGCCTCGCGCTTGAAATTGTCGACGATGAACTCGCCCATATAGCGCGTGCCGATGCGGTAATCGGCCGAATAATGGAACCAGTGCTGGTCGCGCAACATGTTGCTGAGACGCGTCTTGCCGACACCAGCCATGCCGAAAACGGTGATGGCCCGGCGCGGGGCATTGATGAACTCGTCGGGTGTATTGAACAGCATGGCGCGCCTTCGATCTCCGGTCTCGCGTTTAGAGCAAAGCCCGGGGCTCTACAAGCGTTTCGCACCCGGCAGAATTTGCCACTCCGCCCTGCCAGAATTGCCGCTCCGGCGAAATTTGCACGGCTCTATCATGGTAAAACAATCGTAAAATCAACGCATTGGCTTGTTGGCATCGCACTTGCATTTGCATGGGCAGAGTAGGCGCTTGTCCCGCCGATTGGGGAATTGGAGTTTTAGATGGGTATTTTTGGTGCTCTGCAAAGTGCGGTGTCCGGTCTCAAGGCGCAGTCGCATGCGATGGAGAATATCTCGGGCAACATCGCCAACTCGCAGACAATTGGCTACAAGCGCATCGATACCAGCTTCCTGGACCTGATCCCCGATGCGCCGGTGAAGAGCCAGGTTGCCGGTGCGGTGTCGGCCTATTCGGTGGCCACCAATACCTTGCGCGGCGATATCCAGAACGCCGAGACCGAGACCTATATGGCGCTCAACGGCTCCGGCTTCTTCGTGGTCGAGCCCGGCGATGGTAGCGGCGGTACCTATTACACTCGTCGTGGCGACTTCGACAGCGATCGCAATGGCTATCTGGTCAATGGCGCCGGCTATCGCCTCACCGGCCTTGCCATGAACAATGGCGTCGTCACCGGTTCGGTGGCCCAGCCGATCCAGATCGACAATTCCTTCCTGCCGGCCAAGCGCACCACCTCGGTCAATTATCAGCTCAACCTGCCGCTCCTGCCCAAGACCGCCTCCTACCAGGCCACGGCGCCGGGCAGCGAGCTGCTCAAGCCCTGGAATTTCGGCAGCGTGCTGGGCACGCCGAACTATCCCAAGGCCAGCGGCGCGGGCCTGCCTGCCAGTACCCCGGCCTATGCGATTGGCTCGCTGGTCAATGGCACGGCGCTCGCCAGCTCGCTGGTGCAGGACAATGATCGTCTCAACGTCACGATCAACGGCACCACCTATGGCATTCGGTTCAACACCGACAATGCCTCGACGCCCTCTGTGACCATCGCCAGCTCCAATACCGGCTATCCCGCAAATACTGCGGCGACAACTGTGCTCAATGTGCCGAGCGCCAATCTGGCGGCTCTGGCTGCGGCGGGCTTCACCTTCGGAGGCCAGGCAATTTCGCCGGCAGGCGCGACGGCGGCTGATCTCGAAGCTGCAGTCGCTGCTCACCCCGATGTGGCATCAGCCACTTATGACGCCGCCGCCGGTACGCTGACCGTTACCTACAATGCCGGCGACCGCGCCGCCGCTCCGACCACTGCCGTGGCCGGTGGCAATGGGCTTATCACCTTCGGTTCTTCCACGCCGGGTACCGTCGCCGGTATCGGCAAGACCACTGTTCTGAACATTTCCCCGCAGGAACTCGAAGTCCTGCACCAGAAGAACGATATCTCGGTCGGCAATCCGCCCGTCGCCGTCGATTTCGGCGCCCAGTCGGCCGATGCCGCGGGGCTTCTGGCCGCCTTCCAGGCATCCTTCCCCGGTGCCACCGTGGGCTATAACGCTGCCACTGGCCAGATGACCATTGCCCATCCGGTGCCAGCCGCCATTGAGGCCGCCGATGCCGCCACCACTGGTTCGGGCGAGGAAATCGTCGCCAATGGCACGATCAACACCATGCTCGCCGACATGCAGCAGAAGCTGCGCGACCTCAGCGGCGACAGCGAGCTGACCGTTGGCCTGAAGAATGGCCAGATCGCCGTGTCGCTGGCCCCCAACAGCACCAGCGCGCTGGCCTTTTCCAGCGCCCGCGCCGGCACCATGTCCGGCGCTGTGCTCGGTCTCGACTCGGTGACCGACGCGGCCACCGGCAGCAATGTCACCGCTGCCGTGGCGCCTGCCAGCATGATGGTCGAGCAGGGCGACTCCATCAGCTTCACCATTGGCGGCATCACCCGCACCTATCGCATGGACATCACCGGTTCGCTCACCGGCATGGCGCCGGGCGAGGTCAAGATCAACGCCGGTGGCACCGTGGCCGACATGCTCGCCGCGATCCAGGCCGATCTGCGCGCCAATGGCGGTGCCACCGCCTCGCTGATGACGCTCAATGCCAATGGCGGCACCATCGAGATGAACTTCAACGGCAATTACACGGCCGACGTTCGCGTCACCGGCACTGCCGCCAACAAGTTCAATATCAACGGCAATTACGATGCCGAGCCCGGCACGCTGAATACGGTGCTCGCCAGCGACAGCGACCGCTTCGTCTCTGAATCCATCTCCGGCGGCGGCATCACCGTCTATTCGCAGACCGGCGAGCCGATCAACCTGCAGATGCGCTGGGCCAAGCTCAGCAATGAAACCGGCAAGGAAAGCTGGGGCCTGTTCTACGCCTCGGATAGCCGCGCCGGCGCCACCACCGCCTGGACCAAGCTTGCAGACTACGCCTATGAGGGCGGTATCCTTGCGGGCATCACCCCCAATCCGGCAGTGGCCAGCAGCTCGGGCACCGAGAAGCTGACCATCAACAATCTGTCGGTCAACGGCACCATGTATGGCTCGATCGATATCGACCACGGCATGAAGGGCATGACCCAGTTTGCCGACAATAGCGGCGCGGCGACCACCACGACGCTGAAACAGAATGGCTATGGCGCGGGTGAGTTCATCTCTGTCGGTATCTCCGATGGCGGTCGCGTCGTCGCCTCCTACTCCAACGGCGAAACCCGCGAAGTCGCCCAGATCATCACCGCCAGCTTCTCCAACGCCAATGCGCTCAAGCGCGGCGATGGCGGTGCCTATACCGCAACCTCAGAATCCGGCGAAGCCATTATCGGCCAGAGCGGGGAGGGCATTGTGGGCTCGTCAACCGAAGCATCCAACACTGACATCTCGGAGGAATTCACCAAACTGATCGTCACTCAGCAGGCCTATTCGGCGAATACGCGCATCGTCAGCGCCGCCGACGACATGCTGAAGGAAGCCCTCAACATGATCCGTTGAGGCCACGATGATTTTGGGACGCTGCATCAGTTTCAATCGGCCTTACGGGCTGTCTGGCCGGATTTCGCCTTGCCTGGGCGGGGATTGGTGCAGCGTTTCCTTTTTCGTCCCGCTTCTGTCTAACGCCAAGAGGGTCTTGCAATGGGTCTGACGGTTGCCATCGGCAATGCCCTGTCCGGTCTCAAGGTCAGCCAGTCGGCACTTGAGGTCATCTCTCGCAATATTTCCAATGCGGGGACGCCGGGCTATCACAAGCAGACCATCAACGTCATCGAAGTCGGGCGCGGCGACAATTCCTATGTCCGCGCCGGCAAGGTCGAACGCTCCTTCGACTCCATTTTGCAGAACTACTACACCAAGCAGGTTCCCGAGACCGCCTTCTCCGCCACGCGGGGATCGTTCATGGATCGCCTGCAGACTGCCCTGGGCAAGCCTGGCAGTGCCGGTTCGCTCGACTCCGTCCTCGGCAAGCTTTCGGGGTCTCTCGACTCCCTGGCCACCAGCCCGGACAACTATGCGACCCGTGCCGAAGTGGTGGCGCAGGCCACCAACATGGCCAACACGCTCAATCGCCTGTCTCTGGAAGTGCAGAGCATGCGTCGGGAAACCGAGACCCGCATGGCGACTGCCGTCGACCAGGTCAATTCGATGCTGGGCTCGCTGCGCGACGTCAATATGATCCTGGCCGATTACGGCGTCGATCAGAACACTCGCAACAGCCTGCTCGATCAGCGCGACCGTATCGTCTCGGGGCTTTCCGAGATGATGGATCTGCGGGTCGACTACAATACCGATGGCACCGTCCGCGTTTCGACGCTTTCGGGCGCCTCCATGCTCGACGTCAAGCCGTCCAAGCTGGTGTTCGAACAGGCTGGCTCGCTCAATGCGGCCTCCCAGTTCAATGTCGACGACGCGCAGAGCAATGTCGGCAAGCTGGTTATCGAGACCCCCAACGGCACCCGCGTCGATCTGGTCAAGGACGGCGCCATCCGCTCGGGGACACTCGGCGCCCTGATCAATATGCGCGACACCGTGCTGCAGGACGCGCAGAAGCAGCTCGACGATATCGCCGGCGCCCTGGCGCAGGTGTTCTCGACCGTGCAGACCCCTGCCACCGAGGCCACCGGCTCGCCCCAGGGCTATTCGGTCGATCTGGCCAAGCTGCAGGACGGCAATGATGTCGTCATGCGCTATCGCGACGCCAATGGCATAGAGCACAATGCCCGCATTGTGCGCGTCGACGATCCGTCCAAGCTGCCGCTCACCACCCCGGATAGCCTCGGTACCCAGGTCGTCGGCATCAATTTCGCCAATGGCGGGCCGATCGGCACGATCGACATGAACTATGTCGCCACCGTGCTCAATTCCTCGCTCAATCTGGGCCCGACCTTCAACGTCAATGCGGGCACTACGCTCGATATCCGCGCCAACAGCAATGCGCTGCCGCTATCGGCCACGTCCCGCTGGACCCCCAGCCAGGATCAGGCCGGCGACCTCGGCTTCAATCTCTTCGTGGACTCGGACGGTACCCCATTCACCAACAGCCTGTCCGGCAAAGGGCAACGCCTTGGCTTTGCCTCGCGGATCACCGTCAATCCAGACGTGATCACCGACAACAAGCTGCTGGTCAACTATGCCGCCGGCACCAGCGCGGGCGACAGCAAGCGCGTCGACTATCTGGTCGAGCAGTTCAACACGCTGCGCTTTGGCTCCAATTCGGCCGTGGCGGTGACGTCGGGCGGTTTTCGCCTCTCGGGCACCCTCTCCGACATGGTGTTCCAGACAATGGAATATCAGGGCAGCACCATTTCGACCGCGCTCTCGACAGCCGAGGCCAATAGCCAGACGCTCGACGCCATCACCTCGCGCATGGATGAGAAATACGGTGTCGACATCAACGAGGAAGTCGCTCGCTTGATGGAACTGCAGAATGCCTATGCCGCCAATGCCCGCGTCGCCTCTGTCGTGCAGGAACTGCTCAACACGCTGATGCAAACCTTTAGCTGAGGACGCCGATCATGCTCGTCAATAAGTCCATGTACCCGGTGCAGGCAGGCTACAGCGTCATCTCCAAGATGCAGGATTCGCTGGGCAAGCTGCAGACGCAGCTCGGTAGCGGGCAAAAGGCGCAGACCCTCGCCGAAATGGGCAATGACCGCGCGGTGTCGCTGGCCACCCGCACGCGCGTCTCCAAGCTCGAATCCTTCAATGCCAATATCAATACGGTGAACCTGCGGCTGAATTTCCTCGACCAGGCCTTCACCGCCATCAATGGGTTGAAGTCCGAGGCCCGTACGGCGGCCTCGCCCACCAGCTTTGGCGAAAACAACCTGACCATGGTCAGCCTGCAGCAGAACTCTATCAATCGCCTGTCGCTGCTGCTCGAAACGCTGAACCTCAATGTCGCTGGTCGCTACCTCATGGGCGGCAACAAGACCGACGCTGCCCCCGTGGCAACTTATGACCGCATCATGAATGGTGACGGCAAATCCGACGGCTTCCTCACCGTTGCCGGTGAACGCAAGCTGGCGGACCAGGGGCCTGACAGCACGGACACGCTGGGCTCGCTCGGCCTGCCGCGCAGCGAGATCTACGGCTATTGGGGCAATGACCTCGTGGTCAATTCGTCCGAGTTCGAGCGCTTCGGCTACAAGATCACCTCGATCTCGGGCAATACCAATTCCATGCAGACCTTTGGCCCGACCTCCGAGCCGCTGGCGCCGACCGTGCAGGTGAGCGTGCAGCCCAGCGTTGGCGACCAGATCAGCATGACTCTGACGCGCCGCGATGGCTCCACCCAGGCGTTCACCGCCGTTGCCGTCAACGGTCCTTCCGACCCCAATGCCACCCCGCCGCAATACAGCATTGGCGGCAATCTCGAGGAAACCGCCGGCAATCTGCAGAACCTGATGGGGCAGAAGCTTGGCACGCTCGAGAACTTCACCAAGTTCGTCACCTCCAATAGCGACGTGAAGATCATCGGCCATCAGGACGGCATGGAAAAGGTCGGCATCAAGATGCAGGCGCTGCCGGCAGCCGGCGAACGGCTGACCATCGGCGTCAAGGGACCCGATGGCGTCACGCGCGACCTGGTGTTCGAAGCCGTCACCGGCCCGGCCGATCCAGCTGCCGATCCCGTCCAGTATGAGATCGGCGCCAACCGCAAGCAGGCGCTGGGCAATCTGCAATCGGCCATCGAGACGGCCATGGGCAAGCTCGAGGCGCCAGTGAAGACCGGGCGCCTCAACGCCGAAGCCCTGGGGACTCCGCCTACGACCATTCGCCTGCAGGAGGAGATCCCGGCCACCGAGTTCGGCTATCGCCTGTCCTCGGCTTCGACCACCAGCAGCAAGGTCACCGTTTCGGCCGTGTCAGGCCCTTCGGCCAGTGTCTCGATCACTTTCAACGGCATCCCCCGCTCCGGCGAATCCATCACCGTCAACCTGACCCTGCCCGATGGCACCACCACGCCCATGTCGCTGCAGGCGGTGGATCGCGAGCCGCAGACCGGCCAGTTCCGCATCGGCGCCAATGCCGAAGAAACGGCCGCATCTTTCGAGGCCGCGCTCAAGCTCAAGCTCGACGATGTCAGCAAGACCACCCTGGTCGCCGCATCGACCTATGCGGCCGCCGACGATTTCTTCAGCGCCGATGGCGTGCCGCGCCGCATCGACCTGTCCAACGGCATCGAAAATGCCAAGGGCTGGGCCCCCACCACCGGTTTCGACTCCCGCCCTACCATCAAGTGGTACAATGGCGAGATCGGCACTCCTGGCGACAATCCCCGCCTCTCCGCCACCGCGCAGGTCGATGACTCCACCAAGGTGGGCTATGGCGTCCGCGCCAATGAGAACGGCCTGCGCCAGATGGTCATGACCCTGGCGGCGATGAGCATCCAGGAATACGACCTCAGCGATACCACCTCGCAGGGCCGGTTCAGCGCCATGGTCGAGCGGCAGGTCACCAATTTCTCCACCGACACGGCGACCAATGACAGTTCGGTCGAGCAGATCACCCTGCAGCTCGGCGTGGTTCGCGCCACCGTGGGCACGGCGCAGGCGCGCAATGTGCAGTTCACGGGCCAGCTCGAAACCCTGCTGGGCGAGGTGGAGCAGGTGCGCATGGAAGAGACGGTGATGCAGTTGCTCGCCATCAAGACGCGGCTGGAGGCCAGTTTCCAGACCACCGCCACCGTCGCCGGCCTCAGCCTGGTCAACTACCTCAAATAGGCTCCTGAATAGCCGCATGGGACGACGAAACGGGCGGGGCAGGGCATACTCCGCCCGCTTCTCTTTGCGCCCGGCCGCCAATTGCCCCCCACAAGCAAAACCCCCGGAGAGCGATCCCCGGGGGTTTGGCAATTTCTGGTCTTGAAAGCCCGGCTCAGTCGCCGGTGCCGCGCAGTCCTGCAGCCAGCTGGCGATTGATGTTGATCAGCGTCGTCAGCTTGGCCTTGGCCGGCTCCATATGCAGCTCGCGGGTCTCGTTCATCACGAACAGGCCGAGATTGGCGATGTTCTGGCGGACCGGAGCGGGGAGCGGATTGTCTTCGCGGGTCACCGAGGTGAGGAAGATGTTCCAGATGCGGCGGTTGAACAGCAGCGCCTCGTTCAGGCTGTCCTGCTTGGTTTCCCAGGCGTCGACGATCAGCTGGAAATTGGCAGCGGCCCGCGACAGCAGATTGGCTTCGCGATCACGCGGGGATTCAGTCTTGCGGGCCGTTTGTTGATAGGCCTGCGCTCCCTGGTGGTACATTTGCAAGAAGGTCCTGTTCGTACTGGATAAGTTTGCGGGCTGCCTTCAATGCTTTATAAAGTGAACCGGTTAATATCTCGTTATTGATTGCGTTTACCAACGAGATCATGGACGGCGCGGCCGTAATTATCTCATTGATAAGCTTGAAATATTCGTCGCGGAGCCGCGCCGTGTCCTCCTCGAGATACATTAATTGCACCGCCAGGTAGATGCGCTTGGCCGGGGTGTCTGCCGTGGTGACGGTGAGGATGTCTTTCTCGCGCAGGATCGGGGCCTTGCCGTCGATGAACAGGCGTGTGCGCTGGTCCGAATTGGTGATGATGCACTGGCCGACCAGGAGGCGCTCGCCGGGCTTGAGTTCGACTTTGAGGGACATGGCTGGGTTCCTGTCGGGAGAGGTGGCCGGCGTGCCGCCGCGGGGCAGGGGAGACTCGTGGTGGCATAGTGTTACCACCCCTTGAAAAAAGAAGAAGGCGGGCTTGTGGCCCGCCTTCCGGATTTTGCGCGTTCGAAGCGATTAACGCAGGAGCTGCAGCACGGCCTGGTCCTGCTGCGACGCCATCGACAGTGCCGAGGACGACAGCTGCTGGCGGGTCTGCAGGGCGAGGAGGTTTGCGGCCTCTTCGTTGGTGTCGGCCAGCGTCAGGTTGGCGGCGCCGGTTTCGAGCGTATTGATCATGTTCTTGGTGAACGACTGGCGGTTTTCGACAGACGACAGGTTGGAACCGAAGGCCGACGACTGCGAGCGGAGCTCGGTCAGGGCGGTCGACAGGTTGGCCAGGAAGGCGTCGATCTTTTCGTCGGTGTCCAGATCCTCGGCGGTCAGGCTTTCAACGCTCAGGTTCGAGGCGTTGATGGCGCGGATATTGCCATCCTTGTCCTTGGCCTGGATGTCGATCGAGGAGGTGCCGCTCTCGTTGAAGGTGATCTTCAGCTTGTCGCCGCGCAGCAGGTTGATACCGTTGAACGAGGCGTCGTCGGAGAGCTTGTCGAGCTGGTCACGCAGTTCGTTGAACTGCTTGGACAGATTGGCGCGAACCGAGTTGCCATCGACCTTGGTGGTGTTCACGGCATTGTTGCCGTCCTTGTCCACGCCGACGTCGAGGGACTGGGTCGAGAGGTTCTCGATGCGCAACTTGCCGTTGTCGTTCGAGGCACGGACCTTGGTGCCGTGATCGCGGTTGATCAGTTCGACGAACTTGTCGACGGTCTTGGTGGAGTTCAGCTGGCTCTTCTCGGCAACGCCGGTCTTGACGCCATCGGTACCGAACAGGGCCACCGAGTCGTCGCCGGAGATGGCGATGGTCTTGGCTTCGGCCGTCTTGGCGACGATCGAGAACTTGCCATCGTCGCCGAACTTGGCTTCGACGCCGGTGATACCGGCCTGGGCCAGGGTGGTGTTGACGGCGGCAACCGTCTTGTCCTGCCATTCCTTGACTTCGACGATGTTCGAGGTCGAGCCGATACCACCCTTCACGGCGCCGATCGAAATGTCGGCGGTCTTGCCGTCGTAGGAGACGGTGAAGTTGTTGGTGGCCGCTTCAACGGCCTCGACAGAAGCGCCCTGAACCGGAGGCGTGCTGGTCTGGCCGATGACGGCAGCCGTGTCGGCTACGCCATTGGTGGTGTTCACTGCGCCGGTGATACCGGCCGGCGAGGCCACGACGCCGTTGGTGGATGCTTCGGAAGAAGCGGCGAGGCCGAAGTCGGTCGAACCGCTATCGATGGTCAACGTGAAGTTGGTGCCCGACACGCTGGTGATGGAAAGGCCACCATTCGTGCCGGTTACGGTGAAGCCGTTGGCGTTGAGCGCCGTCATCAGGTCGGCGGCAGTCTCACCGTTTGCGATGGTGTGAGTCGCGGTATTCGTGCCGTCGGTGATGGTGAATTCCGTACCGGCATAGGCAGAGAGGTCAGTTGTACCGGTGGACAGGTCAACCGAACCGCCCGACGTGGTCATCGATGCAGGCGACATGGCAACTGCTGCCTTGGTGGACGTTACGCCCGGAGCAGTTGTGCCATTGGTCTTGGCTTCGAGGGTGACCTCGAGGGTCGTGTTGTCGACCGAGACATTGTAGGCGGCATTTATATTGGCGTCGCCTTCGATCGCCGATTTGATCTGAGCACCGGTCATGCCTGCGGTGAGGCTGACCGCGCCGGTAGCGCCGGCAATGTTCAGGTCCTGAGCCGAAGTCAGCTTCTGCGTACCGGCGTCGTTGTAGCTGGTCAGCGTGAAGGTGGTTTCAGCGGCAGACCCGGCTACTGCGCCGGAATTGGTCGGCACACCGGTCACGGTCGGTGCGGCGCCGCCCCAGGCAGTGCTGGTGAGCTTAATGTCCTTGGTGGTGGCATCGGCGGTGACGGTGTAACCGCCGGCGGCAGCGCCGTCCTGCAGGTTCTTGACGAAGGAGTCGAAGGTCGAGCCGGTGGCAATGGTCTGGCCGCCGACGCTCACATTCGAGGTGATCGCCGAGTAGTTGAAGCTGGTTTCGCCCTTAGTGGCTGCAACCGAGCCAGCGCCGAACTCGACTTCAGCAGCTTCTGCGGTGGGATCGACGGTTTCGATGATCACCTTGCCGCTGTTCGCGCCCGTACCGGCCGTCACAGTGAACTTGTTCAGAGTGGAGGGGTCGTTCTGCAGAGCGGCGCGGATGTTGTTGGCAACGCTATCGGCGGTCAGCGGAGCGCCGACAGAGGGTTCCGAGAGGGTGACTTCGACGCCAGCAACGGAAATCTTGTCATTGTTGGTGAAGCCGCCCATGCCGGAAATGACGGAGCGAGCGCCCGAACCCTGTTCGCCGCCGGCGGTCGACACCGGGCCGAGGAAGCTGGTGGCAGCGGTCGAAACAGCGGCCTTGGTGCCTTCCTGGGTGGCGCTGGCCAGGTCAACCTTGACGTTGAGGTCGCCGAACTGGCCACCGCTGAGGTTGATCACCGAATTGTCGCCAACTTCGAAGGACTTGGTCTGGAAAGACTTGTCCTGACGGGCCTGGCGCAGGGTCGACTGCATGGATTCCAGGTTCTTGGTCAGGGCGGTGAGGCCGTTATTCGCGGCTTCGATGACCTTGATACCCGAGGCCATGGAGTCGAGAAGGTTGCTCATGTCGGCAGCGCGGCTGTTGAGCGCGGAAGCCGTGAAGAAGTTGGACGGGTTGTCGAGAGCCGAGTTTACCTTGTTGCCAGTGGCGAGGCGGCTCTGCGTCTTGTTCATCATCTCTGCAGTGTTCTGCAGGCTCATGAGGTTAGAGCGAACGGCCTTGCTGAGCGTAACGTCGGACATAATTACTTCCTTCTGGACCCTTGTGGTGCTGGTGCCTCAGTTCTTGAGGTTGGCTCGACTATGAACCGGAGTCGGTAAAAAACTCTTAATTTTCCGAGATGTTTACGTTTTTGGTAAGGGTCTGATTTACCACGGAATTTCCCGGTTTCCGGGGCTTTCAGATACCTCGGCTCGCCACCGTGGTCATTAATGGGCGTGGTTGGAAAGCCTCGGTTAACTGCGGTGATTAGGCATGGCAGGGCTCTGCTGCCGGAAGGACAGATAAGCGTCCGGTATTGCTTGGCGCGAGACTGTATTGAGCTCCCTGTGCTGCCCAGATCGCTTCCCTCATGCGCGCACGCAGATGTCATGCGCGCACGCAGCCCCGACACGCCCTAGGCAAAGTCTAGCCAAAAACACGGAGGGGCCTCTTGCTGCAGGGCTATCGCACAAGGCCAATTGGCCCCGGGCTCTCATCCCCC
>NZ_UZWD01000009.1 GCF_900631955.1 Devosia equisanguinis
CCCCGGCCCTCCCCCTCAAGGGGGGAGGGGGCGATGGAGCCGCGTCAACCAGAACGTGAAACGGGCTAGGCGCCGCTGCCGGTCTCGACGAGTTGCGTCCCGGCTTCGGCGCAGAGGTCGCGGATAGACTTGAGCGGACAGGCATCGGTGATGAAGCTATGGGCCTGGCTGAGATGGCCGATGCGCACCGGCGCGGTGCGGGTGAATTTGGTGCTGTCCGACACCACGATGACATGGCGCGCATTGGCGATGATCGCCTGCGCCACCTTGACCTCGCGATAATCGAAATCGAGCAATGAGCCGTCGGGATCGATGGCCGAGACGCCGATCACGGCGAAATCGACCTTGAACTGGCGGATGAAATCCACCGCCGCTTCGCCGACAATGCCGCCATCGGTGGCGCGCACCACCCCGCCGGCGATCACGACTTCCATGTTGGGCGCCAGCCGCAGATGGTTGGCGACATTGATGTTGTTGGTGATGACCATGAGCCCGCGATGCTGGCTCAGCGCCTGCGCCACCGCTTCGGTGGTGGTGCCGATATTGATGAACAGCGAGGCATTGTCGGGGATCAGCGCCGCAGCGGCGCGGCCGATGGCGCGTTTTTCCGCCGGGGCAATCTGGCGGCGCGCTTCATATTCGACATTCTCGACGCCCGAGGGGTGCATTGCCCCGCCATGGGTGCGCTTGAGCGCACCGCGATCGCACAGGGTGTTGAGATCCTTGCGGATGGTTTGCGGCGTCACCGCAAAGGTTTCGACCAAATGCTCGACCGTCACCTCGCCCATCTGGCGGGCGAGTTCGACGATCTGGGCCTGTCGCATCGATGGTGTGGTCACGCGTCACCTGCTTTCGTTCCGTGCATAAACGAAAGCAGGTGGGAGGAAAAGATTGGCTTATTCCCCGGTTGAGCCGCGCTTATGCCCGGGCCGAGCGCTTCGCCACCGGGGTGAAGGCAAAACCCTTGTCGAAGGGATAGCTCGGGCGCGGCGTGTGGCGGCGCATGGTGCGCTCGACGAACTGATCGACCACGCCGGGCGACAGCGCCATGATGCCGGGATTGGCGATGGGACCGAGTTCTGGCGAGAGATAGCCGGATTTGACCGCGATGATTTTTGCCGCGCGCGGATCAAGACCCAGGCGGGTGAAGTCGATGAGGTTGTGGAAGGGGCGGCGCCTTGCGGTCAGCACCAGGTCGATGCCGCCGATGCGCACCACCGCTTCGCGCAGGCGCTGCTCATCGGTTTCGAGCAGGAAGATAATTTCGGCCTCGACATCGACCGGGGTGCTGGACGGATCAAGGCTGGCCCCGATATGGAGCGTGACCCGGGCGCCGACGCCAGCCGAATAGGCCTTCTCGGTGGCATCAGCGTCGGTGATGCCGGCGAAGATGACGCCCTGGGCATTATGCGCAATCAGTTCGGCCAGCACTTCGGCGCGGTCACCCACGCCGCCGCCGGTGGGATTATCACCTGACTCGGCCAACACCACCGGATGGCTGGGGCTGGCGATGGCGCGGGCGACGCATTCGGCGATCGAGCCGGTCTCCATGCCGAAGACGAAGGTTTCGCGCAGATCCCAATAGTTCTGGGCGAGGCGCAGCGCTGCCTGTTCCATCGCGGCCATGTCGGTGCCGGTGATCACGGCGCAGGCGGTGGTACGGGGCTCGTCGGCCCAGACATAACCGACCTGGAACGAGGCATCCCAGATGCCGGTCGGCTCTTCGACTTCGTGCAACTGGGTGTAGAAGCTGCGGGCCGGCTCGTCCTGGGTGGAGGTGCGTTCGCCCGGCAGCAGCACCGGCACCGGTGCCCAGACCAGTTTCGGCCTGATACCAGTGCGCAGCGCGCGCACCAGCATGGTGACGGCACGGCGCATGGTGTCCGGCACGTCGATATGGGGCGCGGTGCGGTAGGTGGAGAAAATATCGAGATTGTCGATGATGGTCTGGCTGACATTGCCATGCAGGTCATAGCTGGCCGCGATTAGCATGTCGGGTCCGACCAGCGCCCGCACTGCCGAGATGAAATCGCCTTCGGCATCGAACAGGCCCTCGACGAACATGGCGCCATGCATGGCGAGATAGACCCCATCCACCGGCAGCGCCGCCTCGATGCCCGCCAACGCCTCGGCCTTGAGGGCTTCATAGGTGGCGCGGGCCACCGGGCCGCCGGGCAGCGCGCGGCCATGCAGCACGGTGACGAACTCGGCGGGGAAATGGGTGAGGAAATTGAAATAGCCATCGGCCAGCATGGCGGGCCCACGCAGCACGCGGAAGTCGGCATCGCCGGAGAGAACGGGATTATAAGTGCTGCATTCGGTGTGCAGACCGGCAACGGCGATACGCATGAAAGGACTCCAAGGCTAAGGCTTTAAGGATTTTGGCGTGTGGGCAGGGCCTGCGGCCTCATGCGCAGGCTGAGCCTGCTGCCTGAGGCGCCCGGTGAGCAACAGGCTCAGCACCAGCATGGGGATGACGCAGGCTACGCCCACCCGGATGTCGCTGTGCTCGGCGACGAAACCGATCAGCGGCGGGCCGATGAGAAAGCCGGTGAGGGCCACGAAGGACAGGACTGCCACATTGGCGGAGGCCGGACGATCACCGAGCCCCGCAGCGGCAGTAACGGCGAGCGGAAAGCCGACCGATACGCCCACCCCGATAATGCCGAAGCCGACCAGGGCGATTTCGACCGATGGCGCGGCGAACAGCACCAGCCCGCCCAGGATAGCAAGACTGCCGCAGAGCCGGGCCGTGCCCACGGCGCCGAAGCGGCGCTTGAGCCAGTCCCCGCCGAAACGGCCTGCCGCGACCATGAAGGCAAAAACCGAATAGCCAAGCCCCACAAGGCCCGTGCCCGCGGTGAGCGCGTCGCGCAGGAAGATCGCCGACCAGTCGGCCATGGCGCCCTCGGTCATGGTAATGCCGAAAACGAAAAGGCAGATGCCCAGAAGCGCCGGGCTGGGCAGCGACCAGGCCGAGCGTTGTTCCGCACCCTCGTGTGGCGTGTCGCGCAGGGTGGGCAGCGACAGGCCCACGGCAAGCGCGATGGGCAGGACGATGAACGCCACCAGCGGCAGGGCGATGCCGGGGGCGACGCCGAGGCCCGCCATGGCCGAGCCGATGAGACTGCCGGCCATGATCCCCAGCGACCAGCAGCCATGCGAAGTGTTCATGATCAGCTTGCCGCTGGCCTTTTCGACCAGGTTGGCCTCGACATTCATCCCCAGTTCGACAAAGGAAATCGAGGAGCCCGCCAGCATCAGAGCGACGAAGAGCATTATGGGGTCTGGCGCCAGCACCGGCAGGCAGACGGCGATGGAATAGAAGACGAAACCGATAAGGATGGCGGTGCGGGCACCGATGCGGCCTACCAAGGGCCCGGCAATCGGCAGCGTCAGCAGGGTGCCCACCGGCATGCCCAGCAGCGCCACGGCAAGCGCCGCGGGCCCCAGCCCCAGGGTCGACTGCACTTCGGGAATGCGCGGCAACCACGAGCCGAACGCCACGGGCTGCAGGAAGAACACGAGCATGACAAGACGTTGGGAGCTGAGCAGGGACATGACGTGACCTCGGTGACCGGTGTGCGGATTGGCGGCGCCACCGGTCGAGCACAACTCCTCCGGTCTTGCCCCCTTGAATGGCTCCACCGGAGCCATTCGCCCTAGCGGGAGATCGGCTTGCCCATCGGATAGGGCAGGTAGCCGATAAAGCCGGTCAACTTCCAGGCGCCGTCGATCTTGCGGCAGAGATAGAGCGTCTGCCAGTTGAGCCGGTCGACGCCGCCATCGGCCAGTTTGATCTCGCCATCGAATTTCTTGCGGGCAAGGGCGCGCTCGCCTGTGATCTCGATCTCGGTGAGGCTGGTCGCGCGATGAATGCCGGCTTCCTGGTCCTCGGCGAACTCCACCTTCTGGCTTTCATGCGCCTGGCGCAGCCATTCGTCACGATAGCTGGCAAGAGTCGGAAAGCTGATGCTCCAGCCATCGGGATTGTCGCTTCTATTGCCGTGAATGCCCATGAAGTCATCGGCGGCAAAATCGTCTTCGACCATCGACCAGTCGGCCTCCACAAAGGCCTTGATGTCGCGCGGAACCAGCATGGTCCAGATGGCGCTGCGGTCGGCATCGCCGGGGAAGGGGTTTGTTGAAAGGCTCATATGTCTAGCGCTCGCGGCTGATGGGGGACAGTGAGGCACGTGCCGCTTTTCTGTACCAAATTTTCACAAGTGATATCCATTCCCTCTTTGGCATATGAGGCCACAAAGATACCAATTGCGGCATGCTGCGACAGAGGGGCGCTTTTGTCCACTGCGAAATGCAGCAAATTGGCGCGGAAATGGCCGTAAAATTCGGCACAATGCCGGAGGATTGGGCAGATTTCGCGGGTGGCTTAAATTGGTATTGTGTTGCGCCAGAATCTGTGTTGACATTGTGTCATCAAGCTGACTAGTCTTGAAAACCGTTTACATAACGGCACCGGCCCATCAAGAGGCTGGCGGTCTAATAAGGCAGGGAACATCGTCGCTATGCGTGTGGGCATTATCGGCCTCGGCTTTCGTTTGGGTTATCTGGCGCGCGTCTTTTCGCAGGCTCGCGACGATTTCGAGATTGTCGGCTATGTCGACCCCGCTCCGGCTGGATTGCAGCGCGTCCATGACGCTGGCCTGTCAGCTGGCAAGCAATATGATACGCTCGAAGCGCTGATCGACGAAGGCAAGCTCGACCTGCTCATGGTCGGCTCGCCCAATCACCTGCATCTCGACCACATCCGCATCGGTCTCGAACGCGGCATGAAGATTTTTGCCGAAAAGCCGGTCGTGACCACGGTGGAAGACACCATGGCCCTGGCCGAGCTGATCGGTCAGTATGGATCCGACCGGGTCATGGTCGGCCTGGTGCTGCGTTACGCCCCCCTTTATGTCGATCTGCGCAAGGCGCAGGCCGAGGGCCGGCTGGGGCCGGTCGCCTCCATCGAGGCCTCCGAGCACATTCCGCCCTATCACGGCGCCTTCTTCATGCGCGACTGGCGTCGCTACGAGAAATATGCCGGTAGTTTCATGCTGGAAAAATGCTGCCACGACCTCGACCTCTATAATGGGGTCATGGGCTGCCGGCCGCGTTTCGTCGCCAGCTTCGGCGGTCGTCGTTCCTTCACGCCGGAAAATGCCCCCCAGGGCGGCGGCGCCAACGATCTCGAGGTCTATCACCGTAAGCCCTCGGGCTGGCAGGGCTCGGAAAAGGTCTTCGACAGCGACGGCGACATCATCGATTTTCAAACCGCTATCGTGCAGTACGAGAACGGCGCAGCGCTGACCTTCCACACCAATATCAATGTGCCCGACGACTTCCGTCGCTTCGCCGTCATCGGCGCCAAGGGCATGGCGGAAGGCGATTTCGTCCGCAACTACTTCAAGGTCACCGACAGCCGCACCTCCGAGCGCATCGAGGACAAGAGCTACCAGGCCAGTCCCCTGTCCGACCATTACGGCGCCGATGAGCAGATGGCTGCCGATATCCTCAAGCACCTGACCGAAGGCGCGCCGCTGCCGGTTTCGGTAACCGACGCGCTGGAGGCGGGCCTGTTGGCGCTCTCCATGGACGAGGCCATGCACAATAAGTCCGTGGTCGACATGGCCCCGATCTGGCAGCGCTTTGACGCTGCCCTTGGCCGAGGCAAGTAAGGGAGACGAGCCGATGACCAGCACCAGAAGCGCCACCCTTTTTGCTCTCGCTTTGCTCGCCCCGGCTCTGATCTATATCCTGACCATCGTGGCCTACCCGCTGGTGGACACGATCATCCTGTCCTTCACCAATGCCTCGCTGCGGGCCGACTATGATTTCGTCGGCTGGGCCAATTATCAGCGCATCTTCACTGCCGGCAATTTCACCGAGGTGATCATCCGCACCTTCGTGTGGACCTTCTTCTCGGTCAGCCTCAAGATGATCATCGGCATGTGCGGCGCCGTGCTGCTCAATGCCGCCGTGCCCGGCCAGGTGCTGTTCCGCATCCTCACCATGCCGCCCTGGATCGTCCCCATGGCCATCGGCATCTTCATGTGGGGCTGGATGTATAACGGCCAGTTCGGCATGATCTCGGGCCTGCTCGAAAATGTCGGGCTGACCAAGGGTCCGATCGCCTTCCTCGCCTATGGCAATACGGCCTTCTGGGCCACCATCGTCACCGATGTGTGGATCGGCGTGCCCATGGTCACCATCTATTTCCTGGCCGCCATGCAGTCGATCCCCAAGGATCTCTACGAGGCTGCCTGGACCGATGGGGCAGGGCGTCTCTACCGCTTCCGCCGCATCACCGTGCCGCTGATGATCCCGGCCATCGTCACCATGAGCCTGCTCTCGCTCATCGCCACCTTCAATTCCTTCGACATCATCTGGATCCTGACCCAGGGCGGTCCGTCCGGCTCGACCACCACGATGATCATCGACACCTACAAGACCGCCATGGGCTCGCGCAAATATGGCGAAGGCGCCGCCCGCGCCGTGGTGATCTCCATCTTCGTCACCATCTTCTGCATCACCTATTTCCGCGCCGTCCGTAAGCTGCAGCAGGGAGAAGCCAAATGAGCGTCGAAACCTCCAAGGCCAGCCTTCCCGCCGCCGAAGCCACGGCCACCGCCCCCAAGGCAAAGATCCGCGTCGCCAGTGCCAAGCCGATGATCGATCGCTACAAGTGGTACGAAGTCGCGGCCATCTATGCCGGCATCGCGGTATTCCTGTTCTTCGTGCTGGCCCCCTTCATCGAGGGGTTCCTGGTGTCGCTCAAGCCGCTGTCGCAGCTGTTCTCGCGCCCTTACAACTTCATCCCCAAGGTCTGGTCGTTCGACGCCTATTTCACCATGTGGCAGTCGGTTCCCGCGCTGGGCCTGCATATCTTCAACTCGTTCTTCATCTCGAGCGTGGTGACGCTGATCGTCGTCGTCATCGTCGTGCCGGCCGCCTATGCCTTTGCCCGCTTCAACTTCAGTGGGTCGGGACTGATGCTGGCCGGGTTCCTGGCGGTCAACATGTTTTCGGGCGCCGTGCTGCTCATCCCGCTGTTCCGCCTGATGCGGTCGATGGGCCTGCTCAACACCTATTGGGCCATGATCGTGCCGGGCGCCGCCTTCCTCATCCCATCGTCCATCTGGCTCTTGCGCACCTATATGCTGCGCATTCCCCGCGAGCTGGACGAAGCCGCCTGGGTCGACGGCGCCAGCCGCCTCTATACCCTGCGCCGGGTCATCCTGCCGCTGGCCATGCCGGGTATCGTCGTGGTCGCCATCATGACCTTCATCGGCGCCTATGCCCAGCAGTTCATCTTCGCGCTGACCTTCAACTCCAAGACCGAATTCATGCCGCTGCCGATCGGGCTCTTCGCCTTCTTCGGCAAGCAGGAGGTGATCTGGAACGAGCTGATGGCGGCGTCTTTCGTCGGAATCCTGCCGGTCATGATCGTGATCGTGTTCCTGCAGCGCTATCTCGTCGCCGGTCTGACCGCAGGCGCCGTGAAGCAGTAGGCAAGCGCGGCCGCCCCAGGCCTCGTGCCCAGGGCGACGGCGCTGAAAACAAGGTTTGGAGCCGTTCGGTTCGCAAGGCGGAACGGCACCGGAAAGGGCCCGAGGGGGCCCGCATCAAGGGAGACTACCATGCAAAAGACTATTGGTCTGGTTGCCGTGTCCATGCTGACACTCGCCATCGCGACCCCGGCGGCGTTCGCGCAGGACAAGGAAATCAGCTTCATCAATTGCGGCGACAGCCTGACCGAAGGCTATGCCGAGAGCTTCGCCGAGTGGGAAGCGGCCAATCCCGGCTTCAAGGTGGTTCCCGAGATCGTCGGCTGGGGCCAGTGTCAGGATAAGGTGACCACGCTCGCTGCCGCCGGCACCCCGGTTGCCCTGGCCTATGTCGGTTCGCGCACCCTCAAGCAGTTTGCTCAGAACGACCTGATCGTTCCGGTGCCGATGACCGACGAGGAAAAGGCCGCCTATTATAACTACGTGCCCGAAACCGTCACCTTCGACGGCACCCAGTGGGGCGTTCCGGTGGCTTTCTCCACCAAGGCCCTGTTCTGGAACAAGGACCTGTTCGAAGCCGCTGGCCTCGATCCGGAAACCCCGCCCAAGACCTGGGAAGAAAAGATCGCTTTTGCCAAGCAGATCACCGAAAAGACCGATGCCGCCGGCTATGGCCTCGTCGCCAAGACCTTCGACAACACCATGCACCAGTTCCTGCATTGGGTTTACACCAATGACGGTCTGGTCATCGATGCCGATGGCAACATCACCCTGAATTCGCCGCAGGTCCTGGCCGCTCTGACCGCGCTCAAGGACATCGTGCCCTATTCCGAAGAAGGCCCGACCGCCTACGAACAGAACGAAGTGCGCGCCATCTGGCTCGATGGCGGCGTTGCCATGATCGAAGCCTCTCCGGGTGCTGCCATCCGCGCCGAAGAAGCCGGCATGAACTGGGGCGTTGCCAACCTGCCGCTCGGCCCCGATGCCAAGGGTCCCGGCACACTGCTGATCACCGACGCGCTCGCTGTCTTCAAGGGCACCGGCGTCGAAGACCAGGCCATCAGCCTTGCCAAGTTCCTCACCGACGGCCAGCGCCAGTGGGATGCCGAAATGGCCCAGGGCCTCACCCCGCTGCGTCCGCTTGAGCCGCAGACTGGTGAACTTCTGGCTGAGAAGCCCTATTGGAAGCCCTTCCTCGACGGTATCGAATTCGGTGGCCCCGAGCCGCTGTTCAACGACTATATCGGTCTGCAGAACACCATGATCGAAATGGTTCAGTCGGTCGTGACCGGCGCTGCCGAGCCTCAGGCTGCCCTCGAAAAGGCTGCCGCCGAACTCGAGCAGTACAAGTAAGGTCCTCCCCTGACCGGGTTGCCGTCTCCTTCGGGAGGCGGCAACCACCCCGACCCCATCTCGCCGGAGACGCGAACCATGTCGCAATTGAGCCTCAAGCGCCTCGAAAAGTCTTTCAACGAAGCGCGCATCATCAAAGGCATCGACCTTGAAGTGTCCGAAGGCGAATTCGTTGTCTTTGTCGGACCCTCCGGCTGCGGCAAGTCCACCCTGTTGCGCATGATCGCCGGGCTCGAGGATGTCTCGTCCGGCCAGATCGAAATCGGCGGCAAGGCTGTCAACGACCTGCCCCCGGTGCAGCGCGGCATTGCCATGGTGTTCCAGTCCTATGCGCTCTACCCGCATATGAGCGTCTACGAGAACATCGCCTTCCCGCTGCGCGTCGAAAAACTGCCCCAGGCCGAGGTCGACAAGCGCGTTTCCGCCGCCGCCAAGGTGCTCCAGCTGGAAAGCCGTTTGCAGCACCGCCCCGGCCAATTGTCCGGCGGCCAGCGCCAGCGTGTCGCCATTGGCCGCGCCATCGTGCGCCAGCCCAAGATCTTTTTGTTCGATGAACCCTTGTCGAACCTCGACGCCGCCCTGCGCTCGGAAATGCGCATCGAGCTGATGGAGCTGCACAAGCGGCTCGGCTCGACCATGATCTATGTGACCCACGACCAGGTCGAAGCCATGACCATGGCCGACAAGATCGTGGTGCTCGATGCCGGCACCATCGCCCAGGTGGGCTCGCCCCTCGACCTCTATCACAAGCCCGACAATCTCTTCGTCGCCGGCTTTATCGGCTCGCCCAAGATGAATTTCATCTCCGGCAAGGTGCGCAGTGCCGACGGGACGCGGGCGGTGGTCGATCTGGGCTCGCTCGGCACCATCGAATTGCCGCGCAGCAGCACCGCCATTGCCGGTCAGGACGTGACGCTGGGTATTCGTCCCGAGCATCTGACGCTCGGTGAGGGTGATTTCGCGCTCGAAACCACGCCCAACATTGTCGAACAGCTGGGCATCCACACCATCACCTATTCCACGCTGCCGGGCGGCGAGCATTTTACCGCGCTGTTCGAGGGCAATCCCGACTTGGTGGAAGGCAAGCCGGTGCGCATGAGCTTTGCCAAGAGCCGGGTGCACCTGTTCGACGCCAAGGGTCTCGCCGTGTATTAACGCGCCATTGGCGCGCGAGGGGACACGCAATGCTCGATCTGGTTGGACTGCTGCAATCTGAAAAAGAGGCGTTCACCCGCTCCGAGCGGGCCTTGACGGAGATCGTGCTGGCCGACGTGGACAGCGTGCTGAAAATGTCGATCGTCGACCTCGCCTCGCAGGCCGATGTGTCGCCGCCCACGGTCACGCGGTTCTGTCGGCGCCTTGGCTGCGACAGTTACGCCGATTTCAAGGTGCGCCTGGCCCAGTCGCGTTTTGTCGGCCAGCGTTATCTGGCGCCTACCACTGGCCCTTCCAGCGTGCGCGAGATTGCCCAGGGCGTGGTCAACGGCATCCAGTCCACCATTTACGAGACCTTCGAACGGCTGGATCTCGACGCCATCGAGCGCGCCGCCGATGCATTGGGCCATGCCAGTTTCGTGCTGACCTTCGGTTCGGGCGGGTCGTCGTCGATGATGGCGACCGAAGCCGAAGCGCGCCTGTTCCGGCTCGGCCTCAAGGTCTCTTCCTCCACCGATCATCAGGTGCAGATGATGCGCGCCGCCGCCGCCCCCGTCGGCAGCGTGGTCATGGCCTTTTCGCTCTCGGGCAATAATCTGCCCATGGCCAAGGCGCTGGATGTGGCGGGCGAATATGGCATTACCCGTATCGTCGTCACCCGTCCCGGCTCGCTGCTGGCCGAACAGGCCGATATTCTTTTGCCTATCCACTGGCGCGAAAACCAGGACATCCTTCGGCCCACGCCGGGCCGCTACGCCTTTCTCGCCACCCTCGACATTCTCTCGCAAACCATCGCCACCCGCCTTGGCGCCAGCGCCATCACCAGCATGCGGCGCATCAAGCACCAGCTTGTCGTCAATCGCGACGGCGAAGACGGCCAGCCGCTGGGGGATTGATGCCAGTCATAAACATCCATCACCCCCACCTAGCCTCCCCCTGAAGAAGGGGGAGGGACGGCATTGTGCCTGACGCCGATTTTGCAATGCACGCGATCGGTTCCTCCCCCTCCTGTAGGGGGAGGTTAGGTGGGGGCAAAAATTCGCACTGTTAGGACCCCTGTAATGTCTTTTACCCTCGTCACCACCTGGACGCCCGCAACGGACGGCGAACCGCTCGGTTATGGCATCGAGCTGACCAATACCGGCGACAAGCCGGTCAGCAATTTCCAGCTGGGCTTTTCGGGGCCGGCGCGTATCGATCCGCATGCAACGCTCGAAAACGGCAGACTGCTGAAGCGCCTCTCCAACCACACGCTGATCGCGCCGCCCGAGGGCTTTGTGCTCGAACCCGGCCAGACCTGGACGGCGACGGCGCGCGGCCTCTCCTATGGCCTGCGCCATTGGAGCGACGGCGCCAATTCGGCTTATGTTGTGCTCGATGATGGTAGCCTGGTTGCCATTCCGACGGCCCCGACCAAGGGCAAGGGGCATAATGCTCCGCTGCTCAAGGGCGCGGCGCGCTTCCCGGTTCCCGCCAAAGCGCCGGTCAGCCATTCGATCATCCCCTGGCCCAAACATGTCGACACCAGCGGTAATCGCATTGCCCCGGTGGGTTTCGACCTCCAGCCGGAAGGCGATCTGGCGATCCGCGCCGCCGACGCCTTTGCCGACCTCACCGCCGAATTGTTCCCGGTCGAAGCCATTGTCCGCCCGGCCGCCGAGGGCGGCATGACCGTCTATGTCACCGAAAAGGCCGGGCTGGGCGGCGAGGCCTACGAAATCGCCTTCAGCGACAATAGCGCCGGGGTCTCCGCCTCCACCCATGCCGGGCTGTTTTATGGCCTAGTGACCCTCGGCCACATGCTGCGCGGCGCACGGCACTATCCGGCGACCTTCACCTGGCCGACCGGCGGCACCATCAATGATGAACCCGGCTTTGCCTTTCGCGGCACCCATCTCGACGTGGCGCGCCAGTTCTATACCGGAGCGGAAGTCAGCCGCCTGATCCGCATCATGGCCTGGAACAAGCTCAACAAGTTCCACTGGCATCTCACCGAGGACGAGGCCTGGCGGCTCGAGATCGACGCCTATCCTGCGCTCACCGAAATCGCCGCCTGGCGCGGCCACGGCAAGGCGCTGCCGCCGCTGCTCGGCTCGGGCCCGCAGCCGGCCGGCGGCTATTATTCCAAGGCCGTGGTGCGCGACATCGTGGCGCTGGCCGATGACCTGGCCATTGCCGTCATCCCCGAAATCGACATGCCCGGCCACTTCTACGCGGCGCTGCAGGCGCTGCCGGAACTGCGCGATCCCAATGAGACTGGCGAATATCAGTCGGTGCAGGGCTTTCCCAATAACAGCCTCAATCCCGCGCATGAGCCGGTCTACAAATTCGTCGAGACGGTAATCGACGAGACGCTGGAACTGTTCCCCGCCGGCATTTTCCACCTGGGTGCCGACGAAGTGCCGCTGGCCGCCTGGTCCGGGTCGCCGCTGGCGCTCGACATGATCGAGACCATGGCCGGTCCGGCGATGCGTAAGAAGCACGAGGCGCAGTATAACCAGCTCGGCAATCACCACGGCGCCGATGAAATCGAAGGCTCGCCCACCGCGATCCTGCAGGCCGAGTTCATCAAGCGCGTGCATGCCTATATCACCTCCAAGGGCGCCATTACCGGCGGCTGGGAAGAGGCGGCGCATGGCGATGCCGTTGATAAGGACAAGTCCTATGTCATCGGCTGGCGCAATGTGGAGATCAATGCCGCCCTGGCCGAACGCGGCTTCGACATCGTGGTGTCGCCGGGCCAGCGCTATTATCTCGACATGGCCAATTCGGTCTCCTGGGCCGAGCCGGGCGCTGGCTGGGCCGGCTGGTCGGGCCCGCAGGAAACCTATGAGTTCGAGGCGAGGGCGGGTTTCTCGGAAGCGGGGCTGAAGCACCTGATCGGCGTCCAGTCCTGTATCTGGTCCGAAAGCATGACCGATCGCGCCATCTTCGACCGTCTGGTCTTCCCGCGTCTCTCGGCCGTGGCCGAAGCCGGCTGGACCCTGCCCGAGCGCAAGAGCTGGGAGCGCTTCAAGGCGCTCGTTGGGCTCATGCCGATCATGTATGGAAACGTCGAGCAGGCTATCTGAGGGCAACTGAGGCACCCCCACCTAACCTCCCCCTGAAAAAGGGGGAGGGGCCGATCCAGCGCACCAAAGCCCTCAGCGATACCCTTCTACTCCTCCCCCTTTTTCAGGGGGAGGCCGGGTGGGGTGACTTCGATCTGGCTCAAAACCAGGGATTTTCCACCATCGGCCAGATGTCCTTGCGGGCCTTGCGGTAATTGGTTTCCGCCGGGCGGTTGGGATAGGGCTTTCCCGCCGAGCAATAGACGATTTCCGAGGCGATCTTGGAGAACGAATCGTAGAAATGGTTGGTCGACTTGATCAGCAGCACCTTGCGGCTGGTCGGATCAATGCCCAGGGCCGAGAACAGGCTGGGGTCGAAACTCTGCGCCCGGGTGGAGTTGAGGATGACGTCGATGCCGTCGAAATAAATCCAGGCCGCATCGCCGAACGGGGCGAAGCTGGCGCCGAATTTCATCTCGGCGTTCTTTTTCAGCGCCTTGATGGTGACGATCTTGTCGATTGGGTTGCCGGTGTCAGGTGCCGACTTGGCACCGAAGCGCAGCGGGATCTGTGCGCCGACGCCGGCGGCGAAACAGATCTGTACCGCGATGGGGTCCCAGATGGTGCCGACTGCCACGTCGGTGGCACCGCGCGCGATCAGTTCGGCGAGAATGACGGTGGCGTCGCCCGCCGTGCCGCCGCCGGGATTGTCCCAGACATCGGCGATGACGACCGGGCCTTTGGTCGCGGCTAGGGCGACATCGACGGCGGTTCTTTCGTCCACCTGGCTGACCATGAAGGTGCCGCGCATGGCATAGAGTTCACGGCCCAGCCGCTCGGCCAGGGCAGCACCCTTGGCGGCGCGGTCATTGGTGACGGCGACCAGCTTGGTGCCCATTTCGGGCACGTCGCCAGCCATGAAGCCGTGCACTACCGACAGCGACAAGACGTCGGGCTCGCTGGCCTCAAGCGCCATCAACTGATCGACGAAACCGCGCATCGGCTGCTTGGAGGTGGGAAACACGTCGATCATGCGGCAATCGAAAATGCTCATGACCGGCTTGACCTCGCCCTTGAGCGTGCGCACCGCAATATCCCAGAGATCGTATGCCCGATCAACGAAATCGGTATGTGGGAATTCCTTGAAATAGACGAAGAAATTGGCCGCCGCAGCGCGCTTGGCGGTCAGATGGCTGTGGGGGTCGAGCTCGGCGCAGACCAGGATGTCTGGTCCAACAATATCGCGTATCCGGGTCAGCAGGTCCCCCTCGGGATCGTCATAACCCTGCGCCACCATGGCCCCATGCAGCCCCATCACCACCGCATCCACGGGCAGCGCCTGGCGCAACTGGCCGAGAATTTCATCGCGCAGCTCTTCATAGGTCGCCTTGGCAACAAGGCCCGCCGGATCGGCCCAACTGGCGCTGCCCTCGATCAGCGTCCAGCCTTCGCGCGCGCACACTGTGCGTCCCACCGTGATCGGCGCCGTGCACAGCGTCGGGGTCGCCGGGTGTTCGCCGGGGCGCGCATAGAGGGAGGCCTCAAATGCCTGCCTGTCGATGGCAATGGGCGAAAAGGTGTTGGTTTCGGTGGCGAGGGCGGCAGTGAAGATGCGCACGGCAGGATTTCCGGAGCTCAAGGCAAGGGCGGACGCCAAGCGGGGCGCCGACACCACGCTAGCAAAACTCCATGGCGCATTCACGTAAGAAATTTACATTGTGCCGCGCAGATTTCGCCCAATTCACCCTGAAATAAGCTATTCTTGCGGTGATTTAAGAAACTGACTTTCAAAATATCAGGAGTGAGCCCATGCCGATCAAGCGTTACGGAGCCGAAAAGTCGGGAGCCGGTGGCCAGAACCTGCCTTTCGCCCGCGCCGTGGAAGCCGGTGGCTGGCTCTATGTTTCCGGCCAGGTGGCGATGAAGGATGGCGAGATCGTCAAGGGCAGCATCGTTGATGAGACGCATCTGACGATTAAGAACGTGCTCGCCATTCTCGAAGAGGCTGATTACGGGCTCGAACATGTGGTGCGTGTCGGCGTCTGGCTCGACGATCCCCGCGATTTCTGGAGCTTTAACGGCATCTACAAGAGCTATTTTGGCGAACATCCGCCGGCCCGCGCCTGCGTACAGAGCCGCATGATGGTCGATTGCAAGGTCGAGATCGACCTTGTGGCCTATAAGGGGCCGTAAGGCCGAGACAAGCAGCGAGACCGCGCAATGAGCCAGAACTCCCCTTTTCGCCTCGATGGCAAGACCGTGCTGATCACTGGCGCCGGGGGTGGCATCGGCCGCTCACTGGTCGCCGCCTTCCAGGCCGCCGGCGCGGCTGTGGTTGGTGCCGACCGGAAAGCGTCCATGCTCGAGGGATTGTCGCTGGTCCGGCAGGTCCTGTTCGATCAGGCCGATAGCGCGGCGACACGCGCTGCCATTGCCGCCGATATCGCCGCCCATGGCGTGGTCGATGCGGTGGTCTCCAATGCCGGCTTCACCCGCGCCGAGCATTTCGGCCAGGTCGATGATGCGGTCTGGGCATCGGAAATGGCCATCAATCTCAACGGCGCCTATGCGCTGACCGACCCGATCGTCAACGCCATGGCGGCGCGCGGGCGGGGCAGCGTGGTGTTCATTTCCTCGGTCAATGCGCTGCAGCATTTCGGCAATCCCGCCTATGCGGCGGCAAAGGCCGGGCTCGTCGCCTATGCCAAGGCGATCGCGGTCGAGCGGGGCGGCGAGGGCGTGCGTGCCAATGTGGTGGCGCCCGGTTCGGTGCGCACTCCGGCCTGGGATCATCGCCTGGCGGCCGATCCGAGCCTTCTCGACAACGTGCTGCCGCATTATCCGCTGGGGCGCATGGTGACGCCTGTCGAGGTGGCCAATGCGGCTCTGTTCCTGTGCTCGGACGCCGCCTCTGGTATTACCGGCACGGTACTGCCGGTCGATGCCGGCCTGACCGCCGGCAATCTGCGCTTTGTCGATGACGTCCTGAGGGGAAAATGACCGCTATCGCCGATCTCGAAACGCCCTGCGTGCTCATCGATCTCGACCGGGTCGAGGCCAATCTCAAAAAGGCGCAGGCCTTTGCCGACGCTGCCGGGCTGAAACTGCGGCCCCATATCAAGACCCACAAGCTGCCGCGCTTCGCCAAGCGGCAGCTGGAGCTGGGCGCTGTGGGGATCACCGTGCAGAAGCTGGGCGAGGCCGAGGTGATGGCCGATGCCGGCATTGACGATATTCTCCTCACCTTCAACATTATCGGCGCTGCAAAGCTGGCGCGCCTCAAGGCGTTGCATCAGCGGGTGACCATCCGCGTCGTGGCCGATAGTGCTGCTTCCGTCGATGGGCTTGCCGCTGCTTTCACCGACCCATCCCATCCGCTCGGCGTGTTCATCGAATGCGACACCGGCATGGGGCGCTGTGGCGTGCAATCGCCCGAGGGTGCGCTGGACCTGGCACGCCGGGTGCTGGCCGCGCCGGGCCTGAAGCTGGCCGGGCTGATGACCTATCCGGCTGCTGGAAAATATCGCGAATCCGCGCAATGGCTGGCCGACGCCAAGGCGCTGTTCGACCGCGAGGGCATCGTTCTGCCCGAGATCACCACCGGCGGCACGCCCGATATCTGGCACGCAGACGAAGCCGGGGTCGCGACCGAATATCGGCCCGGTACCTATATCTATATGGACCGCTCGCAGGTCGCCGCCGGGGCCGCCAGCTATGATGATTGCGCCCTCACCGTGCTGGCGACCGTTGTTTCCCGCCCCACGGAAAACCGCATCATCATCGATGCCGGCTCCAAGACGCTGACCAGCGACCTGCTGGGGCTGACCGGCCACGGCTATGTGCTCGGCTATCCCGAGGCGCGCATTGTCGACCTCAGCGAGGAACACGGCACGCTCGATTTCTCGGCCTCGGCGAGCAAGCCCAATATCGGCGACACAATCCGCATCATCCCCAACCATTGCTGCCCGGTCAGCAATCTCTTCGATGTCGTCAATCTGGTGCGCGGCACGGAACTGGTCGAGACCGTGCCGGTGGCGGCGCGGGGACGGGTGGATTAGCTCCGCTCGAAGCCGCGTTTGAGTTCCCAGTCGGTGACGCGGCGGTCATATTCGAATTGTTCCCAGTCGGCGGTGTGGGCGTAGTGGTTGACTACGTCCTGCCCAAAGGCTTCGGCCAGCATGGTGCTGGATTTGAGCGCCGCGGTGGCATCGCGCAGGGTCTTGTGCACTTCGCGAAGTTTTTCGCCCGAATAGGCATCGCCGGCAAAGGCCGGTTCGAGCGTCAGCTTGTCCTCGATGCCCTTGATCCCGGCGGCAAGCAGCGCGGCAAAGGCGAGATAGGGATTGAGGTCGGCGCCGCCGATACGGCATTCGACGCGGATGCCCTTGGTGTTTTCTCCGCAAAGGCGGAAGCCGGCCGTGCGGTTGTCGCGGCTCCAGATCGCCTTGGTCGGCGCGAAAGTCCCGACCTGGAAGCGTTTGTAGGAATTGATGTAGGGCGCGAGGAAATAGGTGATGTCGCCGGCATAGGTCAGCAGGCCCGCCATGAACTGTTTCATCAGCTCGGACATGCCGAATTCGTCGCTCTCGTCGATGAACTGGTTCTTGCCGTCCCTGGCCAGCGACATATGGATATGGCTCGATGAACCGGCCAGGTCATAGGCCCATTTGGACATGAAGGTCACCGCCTTGCCATGGGCGAAGGCGATTTCCTTGGTGGCGTTCTTCAGCACCACATGCCGGTCGGCCATGACCAGGCTCTCGGCATAGCGCACATTGATCTCTTCCTGGCCCGGACCCCATTCCCCCTTGGAATTCTCGATCGGAATGCCGGAGGTGTGCAGCTTGTTGCGCAGGTCGCGCATCACATCCTCTTCCTTGGTGGTCTGGAAGATGTGGTAATCCTCGATATAGTAGCCAGCGGTCTTGAGGTCGCGATAGCCTTTGTCGAAGGCGGTGCGGAAGCTGTCGTCGAACAGATAGAATTCGAGCTCGCTCGCCATATTGGCGCTGAGCCCCATGGCCTCGAGCCGGGCCAGCTGTTTTTTCAGCACATTGCGCGGGGCATGCGGAATGGGGGTGTGGTCGTGATGGTCGAGCAGATCGGCGATGACCAGCGCCGTGCCCTCGAGCCAGGTGCATTGCATCAGCGTGGAGAGGTCTGGCTTCATGACGAAATCGCCATAGCCCTTGCCCCAATTGGCGGCCTCGTAACCGGGCACCGGCTCCATGTCGATATCGTCGGCGAGCAGGTAGTTGCAGCCATGGGTTTCTTCCAGCGCGCCCTCGAGGAAGAATTGCGCCAGGAACCGTTTGCCGATCAGGCGCCCCTGCATGTCGGGGAACGCCACCAGAACGGTGTCGATCCGCCCGGCCTCAACATCCTCCCGCAATTTTTCCAGCGAATAGGCGCCCATCGGTCAGTCCACTTCTTCTTGTGTTTTTTGGTCCTGCTGTGCCCGGTCGCGCGGACGCGGCCGGGCGGCTCGGGGAGGAGGATCAGTAGCGATAGGGCGCGCCGGCCTTTTCCATGTCGGCATTATATTGCTTGATGATTTCGACCACGCGCGCGCTGCGCTCGGACTGGGCGGCGATTTCGTCCCAGAAGGCGACGGCGTCGGTTTCGACCTGCTTCCACTCCGCTGCCGGGATGGTGGTCAATTCGAGATTGCCGTTGATGCGGTAGCTGGCTTCACCGGCCCAGTACCAGTGCTGGCGGTAATAGTGGGAGCTGTCGATCATCATGCGGTAGAGCTGCTGCAGATGCGGCGGCAGCGCATTCCACTTGTCGGAATTGACGAAATAGGACCCGGCCCAGGCGCCCGAGAGCGGATTGGTCAGGTAGTATTTCAGCACATTGGCCCAGCCCACCGTGTGCAATTCGGTAATGCCGCACCAGCAAATACCGTCGAGTTCACCGGTCTGCAGCGCCGGCTCCACGTCTTCATAGGGCAGCGACACCGGAATGACGCCGTAGCGCGACAGGAACTGCCCGGCGGTGGGGAAGGTATAGACGCGCAAGCCGCGCAGATCCGCCAGCGAATTGATGGGCTTGGTGGTGCCGAAATTGCATGGGTCCCAGGCGCCGGTCGACAGCCAGGTGACGCCGGGGATTTCGGCATAGGCTTCTTCCCAGATTTCCTTGAGGCCGCGCCAATGCCAGAGCGCCGGCACGTCGAGCGAGTAGCGCGAGGCGAGCGGGAAATAGGCACCGAATACTTTTACGTCCACCGGGGCAGCGGCTGAGTCGTCGTCCGACTGGGCGGCGTCGATGGTGCCCTGCTGGACGGCGCGGAACAGCTCGCCATGCGGCACCAGCTGGTCGGCGGTATAGAGTTCGATTTCCATCTCGCCATTGGCGGCGGTGTTGAACCATTCGATGGCATTGGCCACCACATGCTCGGCCAGCGCCGGTCCGGCATAGGTCTGCAGGCGCCAGCGAATGGGCGCCTGGGCCCGCACATGCGGCATGGCCAGGGTAGTGGCGCCGACGGCGCCGGCGGTGGCAAGGCCCGCCCGCTTGAAGAATTCGCGTTTGTTGATCTTGGTGGTATCGCTCATTTCAGTCGTTCCCTTTCATTGAAATGTGCCGGACGGCGCCCCTCAGCGACCGTGTCCCTCCCGGCGGTGTACCCACTCGCAATAGGTGGTCAGCTCCTTTGCTGTCTGTCTCAGCGGCCCGTCACCAAGCGGGGCAACCAGAGCGCGATTTCGGGGAAGATCATGACGATGATCATCGAGAGCACCATCAGAAGAAAGAAGGGCCAGATCGAGCGATAGATATCCATCAGGCTGATCTCGGGCGGCGCCATGGCGCGCATCAGGAACAGGTTATAGCCGAAGGGCGGGGTGATATAGGCGATCTGGCAGGTGATCGTGTAGAGGATGCCGAACCAGATCGGGTTGAAGCCCAGCGAGATGACCAGCGGAATATAGAGCGGCGCGACGATCACCAGCATGGCGGTATCGTCGAGAAAAATGCCCAGCACGACGAAGCTCAAAAGCATGACGATCAGGATGCCCCAGGGATCGAGCTCCCAGGTGTTGAGCAGGAGATTGCTGATCGCCTTGATCGCTCCCAGCCCGTCATAGACCGAGGAAAAGCACAGCGCCGCCATGATGATCCAGAGGAACATGCACGACACCAGAAGCGTGTTGCGCGTCGCCGATTCCAGGATTTTCCAGTTGAGCCTACGGGTGAACAGCGCCGCCAGCGTCGCGAGCAAGGCGCCAACCGCCGAGCTTTCGACCAGGCTGGTAATGCCGGTGAGAAACAGGCCCATCATGGCGCCGAAAATGCCGACCGGCAGCAGGCCCTCGCGCAATAGCACCAGCTTTTCCGACGTCGACAGGGCCCGGCGTTCTTCTTCGGGCAAAGCAGGGGCGAGCTCGGGCTGAATGCGGCACCGAATATAGATGTAAAGCGCGAACAGCGCCGCCATCATCAGGCCGGGCAGAATGCCGGCCAGCCAGAGCTGCATCACCGGCTGGCGCGCGATCATCGCATAGAGCACCAGCACCACGCTGGGCGGAATAAGAATGCCGAGCGACGAGCCGGCCTGGATGACGCCTGTCACCATCACCTTGTCATAGCCGCGGCGCAAGAGCTCGGGCAGGGCGACGGTGGCACCGATGGCCATGCCGGCGACCGAAAGCCCGTTCATGCAGGAAATCATCACCATCAGCCCCACCGTGCCGATGGCGAGACCGCCCCGCATCGGCCCGAACCAGACGTGGAACATGCGGTAGAGATTGGAAGCGATGCCGGTTTCCGACAGCATATAGCCCATGAAGACGAAGAAGGGCACGGTGATCAGCGGGAACCAGTTCATCACCTGGATGGCGGCGTTGAATGGCATTTCCGCTGCGCCATTGCCCCAGAGCCAGAGCGCCGCGGCAGAGCCGACAAAGCCGATGACCCCGAACACCCGCTGCCCCGTCATCATCAGCAGCAGCATCGAGGCGAACATGAAGAACGTGATCAGTTCCGAGCTCATGCGATCGGCTTCCCGCGGGCGATAGCGATGTCTTTGAAGAGATTGGAGATAGCCTGCAGCAGCATCAGGAAGATGCCGATGGTCATCAACAGCTTCACCGGCCACATGGGCGGCGACCAGGACGAATAGTTCTTCTGGTTATAGGTGATGGCGTATTCGGTGCTCGACCAGCCGCCGCGCACCATCACCACGAGATAGAAGATGACGAACAGGATGGTGATGACATCCACCATGGCCTGCCGCTGCGGCCGCAGCTGGCCATAGAGCAGGTCCATGCGCACATGGGCGTTTTCCTGCATGGAATAGGCGGCGCCGATGAGGAAATAGGTGGCCAGGAGGAACTGAGTCATCTCCAGTGCCCAATTGACCGGCATGCCGGTCAGCAGGCGCGAAAAGGTGGAATAGAGCTGGATGCCGCCCATGACGAACAGCAGATACATGGCGACGCGGCCGATGGCCCGGTTCACCCGATCGACCAAGTGCACATAGAGCCGGATCACTTTCGGCATGGGCTACGTCCTTGTCGCGGGCTTATGGTCATTGCGCCTCTATCCCTGCCTGAGGGCCTGCCGGGCCCGAGCGAGGCAGCGGCCGAGCCGTTCGGCCCATTGCGCCACCCCATCGGGGGTCTGGATTTCGTCATTGCGCAGCTCGATCATGGTGGCGTCGAGCCCCCTGATATCACCGTGTTTTTCAAGGGTGAGCGTCACCCCGTTGAGTGCCGCATAGGGCTCGTTCCAGCCCACATTCATCTCCGGCGCTTCGCCTTTGAGCGCCTCGAACAGGGCGCGGGTGAAGCGCTGATCGGTGCCGTGGATCAGCCCGATCGGCCAGGGGCGGGCCTTGCCGAGATAGACCGGGGTGAAGGAATGAACGCAGACCAGGATCGTCTCGCGACCAGCCTGTTGGCGTTCGGTCAGCACCGCGTCGATGGCGGCGTGATAGGGCTGGTGGTAGTTCGCAATTCGAAACTGCCGCTCGGATGCAGAGAGATTTTCATTGGCGGCGATGCGGGTGGCTTCCGATAGCGTCCAGATCAGGTCGGGCGCGTCGTGATCGCGATTGGCGTCGATGATCAGGCGCGACACCGTCGATTCCACCAGGGGCGCATCGAGTAGATCGCGCAATGCTTGGCTGAGCGGCAGGGCACCGGGGTCCCAGGCGATGTGGCTCGCCCGTTCGGCATCGGTGAGGCCGAGATCGCCATATTGGGGCGGGATGCGGTTGGAGGCGTGATCGCAGACCAGCACGAAGGGCGAGATGCCCTCCCTGTTGCTGACGATCACTGCCGGCTCCCCTGCCGCGTCCATTTGCCGATGGCCCCCAAGCGTTAACTTCTGTAACAGTAGTTGCATAAGCGCGAAATCTGTCAATGCTGAAACGAAACATTCAGGAGCCGCGATGGACGGCAAGAGCGTTGCAGGCCGCATTCACGATCTCAATGACCAGTTGACGGCATCAGGCCGCAAGGCGGCGCGGGGGCTGTTGGGGAACTATCCGCTGCTCGGGCTGGCGCCGGTCGCCGAGTTCGCCGAGGCGGCAGGCGTGAGCGCCGCCAGCATTGTGCGCTTCGTGGCGCAACTGGGGTTCAGGTCTTATCCCGAATTCCAGCGCGCCCTGCGCGACGAATTGGAGCAGCGCTCGAAATCACCGCTTCAGCGCGGCGCGGCGCCCGAGGGCGAGCCTAGCGATGGGGCATTCCTTGCGCGCTATCTGCATCAGGCGCAGACCCGGCTGGCCGATACGCTCCGCCATATTCCCGAATCCGAATTCGAGGCGGTGGCCATGCGTCTAGCGAGCGGCAAGGGTGCCTGCTACATGATGGGTGGGCGGTTTACCGATTTTCTCGCCGGCTATTTCGAGGCCCATATGCGGGTCATCCGCCCCGGCCTGCGCCGTTTCGATGGCCGCCCCGCCACCCGCGCCGATCAATTACTCGATGTGCGCGCCGGGGATATGGCGATACTGTTCGACGTCCGCCGCTATGATCCGGCGGTAGCCGATGTGGCGGCGGTGCTGGCGCGCCACCGCGTCGATATCGTGCTGATCACCGATGAATGGCTGAGCCCGGCGGCCCGCCATGCGCGCTATGTGCTGCCCTGCCACACCCAGACCGGTCGCGCCTGGGATGCCAATGGGGCTTTGTTCGGCGTGGTCGAGGCGCTGATCGCGCGGGTGACGGAACAGTCCTGGTCCACCGCGAGCAAACGCATGCGCGCGGTGGAAGATCTCTAGGCCTCAGAACACGCGGCCTTCCTGTTCCTGCATATAGGCGATTTCTTCGGACGTACTGTCGCGACCCAAAGCGGCATTGCGGAAGGGGAAGCGGCCGAAGCGGGCAATGGTGTCGCGATGGGCGATCATGAACTCCAGCGATTTCTCGTCGCCGTGCAACTCGAACAGCCGTACGCCCTCGTTCTGGACCACCAGCGATTCCGCATGCATGTAGGGCATGTAGAAGAAGGTCGCCCAATCGCGCTCCACCGCGTCATCGGCGCCCATCGCCACCGCTTCCTGCGCCAGTGCCAGCGCCATCTTGTCCTGGGCGAAGGCGACGGGGCTGTTGCGATGCAATTGCCGCGACAGCTGGTCGAGCACGACGATTTCGGCGAGGCGACCTTCGGGCGTGGCGCGCCATTCCCAGGCTTCGCCGCGCGCCACCTGGCCATGCAGTTCGCCGAAGCGCTCGGCACATTTGGCGTCGAAGGCGGGCTCGCCGCCGAACCAGTCTTCGTAGCCGTGATCGACAAACCAGAATGCGATGAAGTTTTCCGGTCCCTGCATGACGCTCTCCGCTGACAGTAAAATCGGCGCCACCTTGGAGGCGGCAGCCCAAGCTGTAAAGCGCCGGGGACGGCCTTTGTTCCCCGTCTTCCCGCTTGCGCGCGGCGGAAGGACGCCCCTATCCGGCGCAGCGATTTCGTGATTTGCTGGCGCCTGCAAACGAGGAGACTCTGTGATGCTCAGGGGTTTTGTTCTGACGCTGGCACTGCTCGCCGGTACCGGCGCTGCCATGGCCAATTGCTATGAGGGCCTGGGCTGCGACGACAGCGCCTATTTCTCCAAGCCGCAGCTGCGCCAGTTGTCCTGCCAGTCGCTGTGGGAAGTGCGCAACATGATCTACCAGCAGAACGGCTATTGCTTCCAAAGCGATCGTGCCCGCAAGGTGTTCAGCAATGCCGGCTGCTGGATCAACGATCAGGGTGCGGTCAAGCTCAATGTCTATGAGCGCAAGAACGTGGCCACTATTGCCGAGGTCGAAAAGTCGCGCGGCTGCAACTAGAGCCCCAGCCGCGCCACGAGAGCAGGCCATTGGGCTAGGAGAGCGTCGCGGGCGCGAAGGCCTCCGCTTTTTTCGTGCCGGGCCTCGTCCTGGGCCAGCCGCGCAAAGACCAGGCGCTTGCCGTCCTTTTCTGCCCAGCCGACATACCAGCCCCAGCCCTTGGCATAATCGAAACTGCGGTCGGCGCGGCGCGGATAGGCCGAGCCGGTCTTGCCCCACAGCGTCCAGTCCGCCTCCGTGCCAGCGCTTTCAACCAGACTGATCGCACCGCTCATCGCTGCCGCTGATACCGGCAATTGCCCCTCGATCAGCGCGGCGGTGAACCCCGCCTGTTCCAGCGGTGAAATCTTGAGCGAGGAGGAAATCCAGGCGCGTTCGAGGCCATTGTCGAAGCCGGGATCGCCGGAGAAATCGGCATTGCCGAAACCCAGCTTGCTCAAATAGTCGCTGAGCCGTTCCGCACCGAGCTGCCGCGTCAGCCGCTGCGAATACCAGACCACCGAATGGCGCATCCAGCCTGCAGGATCGACATCGCCCTTCCAGGGCGCGCCGCCCCAATCGGGCTCGCCGGGCTTGAAGGTCATCACCGGTTCGCTGCGAGAGAGCAGCAGGCCTGCGTCGAACCCTATCACCGCCAGCGGAATCTTGAAGGTCGAGGCCGGCGTGACCCGGCTCTCGCAATCGCCATCCGCCAAGAGCACGGTGCGGCTGACCGGATCGGCCACCAGCGTGCAGATATCGCGCGCCAGCGCCGGTCCCGCGCCCACCGCCAGGATGAGCGCGGCCACGACAGTCGTCAGTTTCGGCAAGACCATGGGCTAGACGCGCCCCTCCAGCGCCCGGTCGAAGATGTCGAGTGCGCGCGCCTTGGTCAGCTCGATGGGATTGCCGCCCGCCGTCGGATCGACAATGGCCATGTCGCCGATCTTGTCGCGCTTGCTGTCGTCCACCTTGAAGTCCCGCAAAGTATGCGGAACCTCGAGCCGCAAACGCAGCCCGATCACAGCGTGCAGGAAAGCGTCGAAATTGGGGGCGAGGCCAAGATAGGCCGCAAGCCGGGCGATCCGCCCTTCGATGGCAGACTGGTTGACCACCAGAACATAGGGCATGAACACCGCATTGGTCATGCCGTGATGGGTGTCGTAGAGCGCGCCCACCGGATGGCTCAGGGCGTGAATGGCCCCGAGCCCCTTCTGGAACGCTGTCGCGCCCATGGCCGCCGCGCTCATCATATGGCCGCGCGCCTCCACGTCATTGGGATTAGCCGCCACCTTGGGCAGGTTCTCAAAAACGAGGCGAATGCCTTCGACTGCGATGCCATCGGCCATCGGGTGATAGCCGGGCGCGCAATAGGCCTCGAGGCAATGAGCCAGGGCATCCATGCCGGTGCCCACGGTGATGAAGCGCGGCATGCCCACGGTCAGTTCAGGATCGGCGATGACGATCTTGGGCATCATCAGCGGATGAAAGATGACCTTCTTGGTATGGGTGGTCTCGTCGGTGATCACCCCGGCGCGGCCCACTTCGGAGCCGGTGCCGGCGGTCGTGGGTACGGCAATGATGGGTAGGATGCCCTTGGGATCGGCGCGGGTCCACCAGTCCCCGATATCCTCGAAATCCCACATTGGCCGCGTCTGCCCGGCCATGAAGGCGATGACCTTGGCGGTGTCGAGACCGGACCCGCCGCCAAAGGCGATGACCCCGTCATAGCCGCCCTCGCGCAATACCTTGATGCCGGCTTCGACATTGGCCGAAATCGGGTTCGGCTTGACCTCGGCAAACAGCCCGACATCGACGCCGGCATTGCGCAGCAGTGCCAGCGTGTTCTGCGTCACCGGCAGATTGGCCAGCCCCGCATCGGTGACCAGGAGCGGCTTGCTGATCCCGGCAGACTTCAGCGCCTCGGGCAATTCGGCGATGCGGCCGGGGCCGAATTTGACGGCGGTTGGGTAATTCCAGTTGGCTTTTGTCATTTTGTGCCGTCTCTCATTGAGCCTTGAGGTGAAAGCTTTTGGGCTGGGTCAAATTGGCATAGCCGATTTCGCTCAGCGCCCCGCCCTTGCCGGTGTCCTTGACCCCGGTCCAGACCAGCGCCGGATCGAGGTAATCGCAACGATTGGCAAAGACCGTGCCGGTCTCGATTTCGGTGCAGAGGCGGGCCGCAGCATCGAGATCGGCGGTCCAGACCGAGGCGGTGAGGCCATAGGGGCTGTCATTCATCAAGGTCACGGCCTCGGCGTCGTCGGCCACCTTCATGATGCCGACCACCGGTCCGAAACTCTCCTCGCGCATGACGCTCATCTGGTGGTTGACCCCGGTCAGCACTTCCGGCGCCAGCCAGGGCGAGCCGGCCTGGTCTTTGGCGTGCCGCGTGTTGAGGTGCCGTGTGGCGCCGCCGCGCACGGCCTCCTCGGTCTGCTGGCGCACCAGATCGGCGAAATTGCCGCGCGCCATTGGCCCGACAATGGTGTCGGGATCGAGCGGATCGCCCAGCGTCCAGCCTTTGGCCTGGGCAATGAAGCGCTCGACGAAGCCGTCATAGGCGTCCTCATGCACATAGATGCGCTCGACCCCGCAGCAGGACTGCCCGGAATTGAAGAAGCTGCCATCGACGAGGTTTTCCGCCGCATAATCAAGATCGGCATCGGCGCGCACATAGGCGGGGTCCTTGCCGCCCAGTTCCAGCCCCAGCGTGGCAAAGGTGCCGGCGGCGGCCTTTTCGATGCGCCGCCCGCCTTCCACCGAACCGGTGAAGTTGATGTGGTCGATCTGGCCCGAGCCAATCAGCTTTTCGGTATCGGCATGGCCGAGCACCAGGTTCTGGAAGAGGCCTGCAGGTAGCCCCGCGGCCGCGGCGGCCTGGGCAAAGCGCTCCCCGGCGAGCAGGGTCTGGCTGGCATGTTTCAGCACCACCGCATTGCCGGCGACCAACCCCGGCACGATGGAATTGGCGGCGGTGAGGAACGGGTAGTTCCAGGGCGCGATTACCATGACGACGCCCATCGGCTCGCGGCTGATATAGCGCGTAAAGCCCGGCTTGTCGGGGCGCATCGAAGGCGCCAGCGAGGCCTCGGCGATAGCCAGCATGTGGCGCGAGCGTTCTTCCACCCCGCGCTTTTCGCCGCCGAAGCGCACCGGGCGACCCATCTGCCAGGCCAGTTCGGGCACGATCTCGTCATTCATGGCCAAAAGCGCATCGACCATGCGGCCGACGGCGGCGACGCGCTCGGCGACAGGCACGGCGCGCCAGGCACGTTGTGCCGAGCGGGCGCGGGTCATGGCGCTGTCGATTTCGGGTGGGCTAGCCAGCTGGCGCGTGGCATAGACCCGGCCATCGACGGGGGAAATGATCTCGACGCTATCGGACATGCAGAACTCCCTGATGCGCCAATTACTATCGATCCAACGCCGCCGCGCAAGCTGGGCCGAATGTGATAATGCATGAGCGTGCCGCCCGCCTTTATGATGCCGCCCGACCCATTGGAGCCGATATCGTAGTGTCCTTGCCCCGTTCCTATTTCGATCGGCCGGTGACCGATATCGCGCGCGAACTGATCGGCGCCGGTCTTTTCGTCGCCGGCGTGGGCGGGCGGATCGTAGAGGTCGAGGCCTATGACGCCACCGATCCTGCGTCGCACAGTTTTCGCGGCCCCACCCCGCGCAATGCCGCCATGTTCGGTCCGGCGGGGCATGCCTATGTCTACAAGATCTACGGTATCCATTTCTGTCTCAACATCGTTTGCCAAAAGGGCAGCGCTGTGTTGATCCGCGCCCTCGAGCCCAGCGAGGGTGTCGGGACGATGGTGGAGCGGCGCGGGCTGATGGGCGAGAAGCAACTTTGCTCCGGCCCCGGAAAGCTCGCGCAGGCGCTGGGCATCGGTCTCGGTCATAACGGAATGCCGCTCGACGCCTTTCCCTTCGAAATCCGGGCAGCGGAGCAGGAACACGCTATCGGGGTGGGCGCGCGCATCGGCATCACCAAGGGCGCCGAGACGCCCTGGCGCTTCGTGCTTCAGGGATCGCCGTTCCTCAGTCGCCCCTTGCGTTGAAGGCGCTGGAAATTAAGATCAGGCGAAGGCCAGACCGGCGCGCTGTCCCTGCTGCCACACGACGCGGCAGGGCTCCATCGAGTGGCCGAACAGCACATAGAACTGGCTGGGCAGATGGCCGCCATTCCATTCCACCATCGCGCCCGAACGGGTCAGATTGGTAATGGTGAGCGGCATGCGCTCCAGCCCACTATCCGAGACAGCGGTGGCGGCGATGCGGACGATTTCGCGGTTTTGACGACGGCGTTCCATGGCTCAAGAAATAGGCCGGATCGGTTAGCTGAAAAGTGCCGATACCAAAGCGATTTGATGCAAATTGTAACAATCGTCACAGGGGCGCCCGGTTGCCACACTCGCCCCGCCATGATTCAACAGGCGCGTGGAAGCCATTGAGTCTCTAGATCTGTTCTCGCCCCATCGCCACGAACGGCCCTCGCCGCTCATGGTGCTGCGCGATATCTTTGGTCATCGCAGCTTTCGCGGCCAGCAGGCCGATGTCGTCGATCACCTGGTCGGCGGCGGGGATGCGGTCGTGCTGTTTCCCACCGGCGCGGGCAAGTCCATGTGCTTCCAGATACCGGCCATCTGTCGGCCTGGCGTTGGTATCGTGGTGTCGCCGCTGATTGCGCTGATGCGCGACCAGGTCGAGGCGCTGAAACAGGCGGGCGTGGCGGCCGCTGCGCTCAATTCCTCGCTCTCGCCGCAGGAATCGGCCGAGGTGCGCCGGCAATTGCGCAATGGCGAACTCGACCTGCTCTATGTGGCGCCGGAACGGGTGGCGACCCCCGGCTTTGCCAATATGCTTTCCGGCATCGAGATCGCGCTCTTTGCCATCGACGAGGCCCATTGCGTGAGCCAGTGGGGCCATGATTTCCGCCCCGAATATCGCGAGCTCATCCATCTGGTTGAGCTCTATCCCGGCGTGCCGCGTGTCGCCCTCACCGCTACTGCCGATCCCACGACGCGCGAAGACATTATCGAACGCCTGGGGCTGGAACAGGCGCGGGTCTTCACCACCAGCTTCGACCGCCCCAATATTTCCTATTCCATCGTCGAGCGCGACAAGCCGCGCGAGCAATTGCTGGATTTCCTGGCCGGCCACAAGGGCGATAGCGGCATCGTCTATTGCCTTTCCCGCGCCAAGGTCGAGGACATCGCCGACTGGCTGAGTGGCAAGGGTATTCGCGCGCTGCCTTACCATGCGGGCATGTCGGCCGAATTGCGCAGCGCCAACCAGGATGCCTTTCTCAAGGAAGAAGGGCTTTGCCTCGTCGCGACCGTGGCCTTCGGCATGGGCATCGACAAGCCCGATGTGCGCTATGTCGCCCATATGGACCTGCCCTCCTCGATCGAGGCCTATTACCAGGAAACCGGTCGCGCCGGGCGCGATGGCCAGCCCGCCGATGCCTGGATGAGCTATGGCATGGCCGATGTGGTGCAGCGCCGCCGCATGATCGACGAGGGCAATGCCCCCGACGAGATCAAGCGGCTCGAACACGGCAAGCTCAATGCGCTGCTGGGCGTCTGCGAGACGGCCTCCTGCCGTCGCCAGGCTATCCTGGCTCATTTCGGCGAGGTCTATCCCCAGCCTTGCGGCAATTGCGACACCTGCCGCTCGCCGGTGGAAAGCTGGGACGGCACCGAGGCGGCAATCAAGGCATTGGCCGCGATCTACCGCACCGGCATGCGCTTCGGCGCGGCCCATGTCATCGACGTGCTGGTGGGCAAGGAAACAGAAAAGGTGCTGCGCTTTGGCCATCAGCACCAGAAGGTCTTTGGCGAAGGTCGCGATCTCGATGCCAAGGCCTGGCAGTCGGTGGTCCGGCAATTGACGGCCATGGGGCTGATCGTGGTCGATCACGCCAATCATGGCGCGCTCACGCTCGGCGAAGGCGCCCGCGCGGTGTTCAAGCATGAGCGCCGGGTGACCCTGCGCAAGGATCGGCCGAAGAAGTCCATCGAGATCAGGCGGGCCCTGGCGCGCTCGGTCGATGTGCCCGAGCATGCACGGCCACTGTTCGAGGCTTTGCGTGTCGAGCGCACGCGTCTGGCCAAGGCGCAGGGCGTGCCGCCCTATGTCATCTTTCATGACAATACGCTCAAGGCCATGGCGCTGGCCCGGCCCACCCATCCGCACGACATGCTGAACCTGCCGGGCGTGGGGCAGGGCAAGCTCGACCGCTATGGCGACGATTTCCTCACCGTCGTGCGCAATTTCGAAGGCTGAACATGTCCGGCATGGCCCCTGAAATGACAGAACAGCGGGCCAGGCGCCCGCGCATGCCGGTGATCGATATCGTCCGGGGCGTCGCCATTATCGCCATGATGGCCTATCACCTGTGCTGGGACCTCTGGTATTTCGGCTTCATCACTGCCGATGTGGGCTTTGATCCGCGCTGGGTGTTCTTCGCCCGCTCCATCCTCTTCGCCTTCATCTTCCTTGCCGGCGTCGGGCTCGTGCTCGGCCATGGCGAAGGCATACGCTGGCGGCCCTTCTGGCGACGCTGGTTGCTGGTCGCGGGCGGGGCGGTGCTGATTTCCATCGGCACCTATGTCACTTTCCCGGACAGCTTCGTCTATTTCGGCGTGCTGCATGCCATCGCGCTGTTCAGCCTGTTCGGCCTGCCCTTTCTGTTCACGCCGCTCTGGGCGACGGGGCTCGCTGCACTGGCGCTGATCCTGCCGCCGTTATTTTTCGTTCATAGTGCGTTCAACCAGAAGGCACTGTCCTGGCTCGGCTTCTGGGACGTGCCGCCGCCGGCCAATGATCTGGTGCCGGTCTTTCCCTGGTTCGGCGTGGCGCTGCTGGGGATTCTGGCCGCTCGTCTGGCCAGGAAAATGGGCCTGTTCGAGCGCCTCGCCACCATACAGCCGCACAATCTGCCGGCCAGAATCCTCGGCTTCATGGGCCGTTGGAGCCTGGTTATCTATCTGGTGCATCAGCCGATTTTGCTCGGGATCATCGCCCCGCTTGCCGGGGTGACCGGGGTGCAGCAGCAAAGCCAGGAGGTACAATTCCTCTCCTCCTGCCAGGCCACCTGCGAAGCCACCGACACCACCGCAGCGCTCTGCGCCAACTATTGCCAGTGCGGGCTAGAGGGGATCAAGCGCGACGATCTGTGGGAGCCGGTCTTTACCGGCCTCATCTCCGCCGGCGACCAGGCCAAGCTCGAAGCCAATAATCGTCAATGCTCGGCGCTGATCTATCCCGAGCTTGACACCCCAAATCCGCAGTGAAAATCTTAGTTTCTAGAGGAGTTTAGCATGGCCGAGTCTGAAGAACGCATCGCCGTATCCACCTGGTCGTTGCACCGCCTGCTGGGCTCGACCTATCCGCACGATCTCACCACCGATGCGGTGGGCGAGATGGTCGAGACCTATGGCGAAGGCAGCGAATCGCTGCTCGGCCTGCCTTCGGTGCTGGCCAATCACGGCTATAAGCGGCTCGAAATCGTCTCCTTCCACCTGCGCAGTCGCGACCCGATCTATCTGGGCGAATTGCGCAACCAGCTCGACGTCGCGGGGGTGAACCTGCAGACGCTACTGATCGATGCCGGCGACATCACCGATCCCGTCAACGGCGCGCGCGACACGCGCTGGATTGCCGGCTGGATCGAGGTGGCAAATCAGCTGGGCGCCGAGAATGCCCGCATCATCGCCGGCCAGCAGGCGCCGACCCCGGAGACCATTGCCCGTTCCGCCACGGCGCTCCGTCAGCTTGCGGCTGGGAATGCCGGCTCTTCGGTGCGTCTCGTCACCGAGAACTGGGGTAAGCTCTTGATCAATCCCGAGGCGGTGCATGCCCTGCTCGACCAGACCGAGGGTCAGATCGGGCTACTGGCCGATTTCGGCAACTGGTCCGGCGAAGACAAATATGAGGCGCTGCGCTCGATCTTCCCGCGGGCCTCGCTCTGCCATGCCAAGGCCAATTTCGTCGATGGCCAGCTCGATGAGCTCGACTATGGCCTCTGCGTGCAGGCGGCCGAAGAGGCCGGCTACAAGGGCCCCTACACGCTGATCTTCGACGCCGAGCATCCGCATGAATGGACCGGTCTCGAACTCGAGCGCGAACTCATCGAGACGCGGATCGCCTGATCCCAGGTTGCCTGCGCTCAGGCGGAGGGCAGATAGGTCTCGTCGCAGAGCTGGATAAAGCTCTTCATCGCCGCCGACAGGGGGCTCGACTTGCGTCGGGCCACCAGAAGCTGGCGCATGGCCCAAGTCTCGGCCAGGGGTGCGCAGACAAGGTCGGTGCCGGCGAGGAGATGGAGGCTCGTCGAGCGCAGGAAGCCGATGCCGAAGCCGGCCTCAACCATGCGCACCAGCGCCGGAAAACTCTCGACCCGCAGGGCTTCGTCGAGCGGGCGCCCCGCCTTGGCTGCCGCTTCCGCCAGCAGCCGATCGAGCGAGCCGCTGTGATGCACGCCGACTATGGCATGGGGCGTGACCGCATCAAACGACAGCGATTTGCGCGGTTCGATCTGGGCGGAGAGCGGATGATCCGGTGGGGCCAGCACCCAGATTCGCTCGTCTTCGAAGGGGCGGATGTCGAAGCGGGTGAAGTCGTAATTATCCGAGACGATAGCGACATCGGCACGGCCTTCGTCGAGCGCCAGCAATGCCTTGGCCGCGCCCATTTCGGCAATGGCGATATCGATGCCCGGATACTTGCCGGCATAGCGGGCCAGCAGCTCCGGCAGGCGGCCGGTGAGAGCCGAACTGGTGCAGGCCAGGCGCAGGCTGCCGCGATGGCCCGAGCCGAAATCGGCCATGACGGCATCGAGATCGGCAATGGCGCGCAGCACGGTGCGGCAACCTTCGGCATAGGCTTCGCCGGCTGGTGTCAGCTTGACGCCATGGGCGGAGCGGTCGAACAGGACCACGCCCAGCCGGGCCTCGAGATCGGATACCCGCCGGCTGACGGCCGATGAAGCAATGCCTTCGCGCTCGGCGGCGCGGCCGATCGAGCCGGTCTCGGCCAAAAGCAGAATGAGGCGTGCAGTTACGCTGTCGAAAGGTGCCATGTCGTCTCCCACCGGCACCATAGCGATCACCAGCCCAGGAGCAAGGACAAGCCGCGCAGGAGATAAAAAATGCCGATGGCGGTGACCACCCAGCGCGTCCAGCGGCGGAAATTGTCGTCGGTCATACGCTGGAGAATATGGTAGCCCAGATTGGTGCCGGCGATGGCGAAGGGCGCGGCGATCAGCACCAGCATCCAGTCGCCCGCGACCATGGCCGAGGCGGTGGAGCCGTAAAACACCACCTTGGACGCGTGCGAGACCACCTGGGTGGCGGCCTTGGTGGCGATCACTTGCGGCGGTCCATCTGGGTGCGGATGAAGAAGATGTCGACGGTGGGGCCGGAGACGCCGACCGCGAGGTTGAGTCCGCCGCCGAAGAAGCCGCAGAGCAGGGCATGCAGCGGCTTGCTGGCATCGAGCGCCAGCCAATGCTTGGGAATCCACACCAGGATCGGCATGAGGCCAATGGCGATGCACACCGTGGCCAGGTCGGGAATGTAGCGCACGAGATAGAGAAGGACGGCTGCGCCCAAAAGGCCGATGCAGATCATGCCGAGAATGCGCCAATCGATGAATTCGCGCGAGAACCAGGCCCGCGAGCCGTTGGCGACGATCTGGATCGCGCCCTGCACCGCGATGGCTGTTGCCACCGGAAGCAGGGTCAGCAATACCGCCAGCAGCACCAGGCCGCCCGCCATGCCGAATATGCCCGAAAGGGTCGATGTCAGCAGGACGGCTATAGCAACTGTGATGCCCAGTCCAAGACTTGTCATGGCGATGCCTCCATGTCTCTGGATGGGCCAAACGGCGTCTCCGAGCCAGCGCCGCTTCGGCATGGGCCCATGCCTGGAGGCTGGGCGTCATATCTGCGTTTTTCTACAGATTGCGTCTTGAATGGTAGGTGAAATGCGCATTTTATAGGCGGCGTAGGTTTAATTTGCCCGATTCCCGGTCGCCGGTTTCCGCGCCCCTTCGGGTCCCACTTATTGACGTCTGGATACTCCCTTGGTTTCCCTCAAGGCTGGCCGCGATCGTGCACGCGGCGATGCTCGGGCTCACGTGGCCGCCGCGCATGCGGGCAAAGGTCTCGGCCCGATCATGCGCATCACGCTTTATTCCCTCCGCCATTCCTGGCAGGCCGGTTTCGCCATAGGCGCGACCATCATCGCCTCGGTGCTGCAATTGTCGATCCCGCGCCTATTGGGTCATGCAGTGGACCAGGCGCAGAATGTGCTCAGCGTCGCAGCCGAGGGGGCCGAGCAGGCGCTGTTCTGGACCGCGATGACGCTGCTCGCCGTGTCGGTGGCGCGCGGCTTCTTCACGCTGGTGCAGAACTACTTTTCGGAATCGGTGGGCCATCATGTGGGCTACGAGCTGCGGCTGGCCTTCTACGACAAGGTGCAGCGCCTCTCCTATTCCTATCATGACCGCGTGCATTCGGGCGATCTGATCACTGTCGGCCTGCTCGATCTCGATGGCGTCCGCATGTTCTTTGCCACCGGCTTGATCCGTGTGGTGCTGCTGTCGGTGCTGATCGGCGTCGGCGCCTATTTGCTGTTCACCACCGATGCCCTGCTGGCATTTCTGGCCTTGAGCTTCGTGCCCTTCGTCGCCTGGCGCTCCTCCACCGCGCAACTGGCGCTGCGGGCTACCTGGCTGGTTTTGCAGAACAAGCTCTCCATTCTCACCCGGGTGATGGAGGAAAATCTCGGCGGTATTCGCGTGGTGCGCGCCTTTTCGGGCCAGAAGTTCGAGCTCGGCAAGTTCGAAGGCGCCTCCCAGGATGCGCTGAAACTCGCCCATGAGCGCGTCGGCATTCGCGTGCGCGCCACCTCGATGATGACCTTCTCGTTCTTCGCCGCCATGGGGCTGGTGCTCTGGGTCGGGGGCAATAAGGTGATCGCCGGGGAAATGAGCGTTGGCACGCTCGCCTCTTTCCTCACCTTTATGACCATCCTGCAGATGCCGGTGCGCCAGCTCGGCCTGATGGTCAATTCCTTCGCGCGTGCCTCCACCTGCGGGGAACGCTTCTATGCCTTTATCGACGAACCCGTCGAGATCGAGGACAAGCCCGGCGCGGTACCGCTCAAGCTGACCGATGGCGTGATGCGCTTTGAAAATGTCGGCTTCACCTATCCCGGCGCCACCCATCCCACCCTTGATGGCATCAGCTTCGAAGGTCGGGCGGGCGAAACCATCGGCATTGTCGGCGCCCCCGGCAGCGGCAAGTCGACCATCGCCCATTTGCTCCCGCGCTTTTACGACGTGACATCCGGGCGGATCACGCTCGATGGACAGGATATTCGCGATGTGACGCTGCAATCGCTGCGGCGGGCGGTGGCCGTGGTGCAGCAGGACGGGTTTCTCTTCACCACTACCATCGAGAACAACATCGCCTATGGCGATCCATGGGCCAAGGAAACCAAGATCGAGAAGGCCGCAGAAAGCGCCCAATTGCACAATTACATCATGGGCCTGCCCTCAGATTACGACACGGTTGTGGGTGAACGCGGCGTGTCGCTGTCCGGCGGGCAGCGCCAGCGCCTCTCCATCGCTCGCAGCCTGGTACTGAAGCCGGCGGTCATGGTGTTCGACGACTCGACGGCCGCCATCGATGCCGGCACCGAGCACCGCATCCGCAGTGCCATCCGCCGCTACGCCAAGGATCGGGTGACCATCGTCATCGCCCATAGGCTGTCTTCGCTGATGGATGCCGACAAGATCCTGTTCCTCGAGGATGGGCATATCGTGGAAAGCGGCAGCCATGAGGAGCTGCTGGCGCTGGGTGGGCGCTATGCCGCGCTCTATCATCTCCAGACCCGGCCGACTGACGAAACCGATATCGAAAGGGCCGCGCAATGAGCGTCATGGACGACGAGGAACGCGACAGCGCCGCCTTTCCGGGACAGCGTCCGCCACGCGCCTCGGTGGGAAGCCACAGGGTCGAGGAAGAGGTGTTCGGCAAGGCCTATGACCCGCAGACCGTGCGGCGCATCTGGGCCTATGTGCACCCCTATCGGCACAAAATCTATCTCTCGGTGGTCGCCGTTCTGGTGTTCACCGCCACTCAGCTGGCCATTCCGCTGATCATCGGCTGGGCCATCGACCAAGGCATGGCTGCCGGCGGCAATCTGACCAATCTCACCTGGGCGATATTCGCCTTTGCGGTGGCGGTGCTGTTTAATTTCGGCGCCTCCTATGTGCAGGAAACACAAGTGGGCGAGGTGGCCGAAAATGTGCTGTTCGACATGCGGCGCGCCATGTTCGCGCAATTGCAGCGCGTCTCGCTGAGTTTCATGGACAAGACCGAAGTCGGCCGGCTGATGAGCCGGCTGCAAGGCGACGTCAATTCCATGCAGGAATTCCTCGAGACCTCGGTGATCTCGGTGGGCGATATCGTGCTGCTGTTCGGCATCGTCATCGTCTTGCTGACGCTCGACCCATGGCTGGGCGTGCTGACGCTATTGACCATGCCGGTGCTGTTCATCGTCCGCATTTTCTGGCTGCCCCCGGCCAAGCGGGCCTTCTGGGCGGCGCATGAAAGCAATTCGGTGACCAATGGCGCCATGGCCGAAGGTATCAATGGCGTGCGCACGGTGCAGAATCTCGATCGCCAAAAGGTCAATTTCGACCTCTACGACGACAAGGCCTACCACAATCTGCGTACCCAGCTCACCGGCTCGAAATATGCCCAGGTCATGGTCCCGATCGTCGACACCCTGACCGGTATTGCCATGGCCACGGTGGTTCTGGTCGGTGGCTCGCTGGTGCTCAATGGTTCGCTGCAGGTGGGTGTCATCGTCGCCTTCCTGTTCTACATCCAGCGCTTCTTCGACCCCATCCGCTCGCTGACCATGCAATATTCGATCATGCAGCGGGCCATGACCTCGGGCCGCCGCATCACCGAGGTGCTGGACCTGCCGGTGACCATTACCGACAAGCCCAATGCCGTGACGCTGACCAGCGACATGGACGGCTCGGTGGCCTTTCACGACGTGGTCTTCGGCTATGATCCGAACCGGCCGGTGCTCAAGAATGTCTCGTTCCGCGTCAATCCGGGCGAGACCGTGGCTCTGGTCGGTCCCACCGGTTCGGGCAAGACCAGCGCCATGGCCCTGGTGCATCGCTTTTACGAAGTGCAGGGCGGCGCCGTTTTGGTGGGTGGGCACGATGTGCGCAACGTCACCCAGGAGAGCCTGGGTGAACAGGTGGCCATGGTGCTGCAGGAACCGTTCCTGTTCACCGGCTCGGTGTTCGACAATATCCGCTACAACAAGGCGTCCGCCACCCGCGAGGATGTCATCGCCGCTGCCAAGGCGGTGGGCGCGCATGAATTCATCGAGCGGCTGCCGCAGGGTTATGACAGCCAGCTCGAACAGCGCGGTTCGAACCTGTCGCTGGGCCAGCGGCAATTGCTGAGCTTCGCCCGGGCGCTAGTGGCCGACGCCAAGATTCTGGTGCTGGACGAGGCCACGGCCAATATCGACAGCTATACCGAACGGCAGATCCAGAAGGCGCTCGAAATCCTGCTCGACGGCCGCACCGGTCTGGTCATTGCCCACCGGCTCGCCACCATTCGCGGGGCCGACCGCATCATCGTTCTGCAGAACGGCGAGAAGATCGAAGAGGGCAACCATGACCAGTTGATGGCGCTGGGCGGGCTCTATTCCAAGCTCTACAACATGAACTATGCCAGCTTCGACGACATTCCCGACGAGCTGGTCGCCCAGGCCAATGCCAAGGCGTCGAGTACCTGAGAAGAACTGTATCTAAGAAAAACCTCCGGACTCGCGTCCGGAGGTTTTTGCTTTTTAGGCCACCAGCCCCTTGGTCAGTTCGAGCGCCTGGCGTTCGAACAGGCGCCGGTAGATGCCGCCGCTGAGCCGGATCAGGGCGTCGTGATCGCCTTCCTCGACGATCTTGCCCTTGTCGAACACCAGGAGCCGATCAAGCGCCCGCACGGTGGAAAGACGATGGGCGATGACCAGCGTGGTGCGCCCTTCCATCAGCCGCTCCATGGCTTCCTGGATCATCACCTCGCTCTCGCTGTCGAGGCTCGAGGTTGCCTCGTCGAGAATGAGGATTGGTGCGTCGGCCAGGAAGGCCCGGGCGATGGCCACGCGCTGGCGTTCACCACCCGAAAGCTTGACGCCGCGTTCGCCCACCAGCGTTTCGTAGCCCTTGGGCAGAGCGACGATGAAATCATGCGCATTGGCCTGTTTGGCCGCCTCGATGATTTCGGCACGGCTGGCGCCGGGCCTTGCATAGGCGATGTTCTCCGCCAGCGTACGGTGGAACAGAATGGGCTCCTGCTGCACGATGGCGAGCTGGTTGCGCAGCGAGGATTGCTGCACATCGGCAATGTTCTGCCCATCAATGGTGATCGCTCCGCCATTGATGTCATAGAGGCGCTGGATCAGCTTGACGAAGGTGGTCTTGCCTGAGCCGGAGTGCCCTACAAGGCCAATGCGTTCACCCGGCTTGATGGTCACGGAGAAATCCCGATAGAGCGGGGTCAGGTGTGATCCGTACTGGAAGGTCACATTGTCGAACCGGATGCCGCCATCGCTGATCGCGATCGGCTGAGCCCCCTTCTTGTCCTCGATGCCGAGGGGCTGGGCATGCAGACCCACCAGCTCTTCCATGTCGTTGACCGACTTCTGCAGGTTGCGGATGTGTTGACCCACGTCGCGCAGGTGCCCCTGCAGCAGGAAGAACATGGTGAGCACGAAAGTGATGTCGCCGGCCGTGGCCGCCCCGCTCTGCCACAGCAGCAATGCCGTGCCCAGAATGGCGGTCTGCATGGCCACCATCATCACGCCCTGCACGCCACCATTGAAGGTACCGCGCCGCCAGGTCCGACGCGTGCGCTTGCGCCACTTGCCCACCACCTTGGCGATCAGCCCGTCTTCGCGCGTTTCGGCGCCAAAGGCCTTGACCACGCTGTTGCAGCTCACCGCATCGGCCAGTGCCCCGCCCACCTTGGTGTCCCAGGCATTGGAGAGCGTTGCGGCCGGCGCCACGAAGCCGACCGACAGCCAGACGGTAACGGAGATATAGATGAGCGAGCCCAGGCCCACCACCAGTCCCATCACCGGCCAGGACGAACCCAGGATCAGCGTGGCGCCGAGCAGCATCACCACCGAGGGGAACAGTGCCAATAGCAGCGTGTCGTTGAGCAGGTCGAGCGCCCACATACCGCGCGTGATCTTGCGCACGGTAGAGCCGGCGAAGCTATTGGCATGCCAGTCGGTGGAAAAGCGTTGCACGCGGTGGAAACCGTCTGCCGCGATATCGCTCATCATCTTGAGGGTCAGCGGAATGATGTTGAGAAACACCAGCTGCCGCAAGGTCACCGAAGCCAGATAGAGTGCCGACATCAGCCAGAAGGCGGCAATGGCAGCGTCCCAGCTGGTGGTGCCGGTGGCCACCGCGTCAACCAGCCGGCCGGCGAAAATAGGACTGGCGGCTTCGGCGAGGGTAGCGCCGAGCACCAGCAGAGCGATGGCGACGATGCGGACGGGTTGCTTCTGCCAGTGGCGGAAGGTGAAGCCGAGCACATTGCGGAAGGCATCGGCACGAAAATCGAGCTTTTTGCGACTCATAAGACTGGCCGGCGCCGTTCTCCGGCGTCCGGTTCCTTGAAAAGGACTAAAGGGGAGGCAGCACGGGAGGACAACGGGGCCCTCGACGAAAGCGTAACTGCCTGGGAAACGGAAAACCGCTGGTGGCGGGTCCACGGGTCCTGCCCGGGAGGGCCACGGGGGCAAGCGCGTTAAGGTCGCGGCTTGTCCATGTGGGGGACGTCTATAAATGCTGTCATGCAACGCCTCCCTGTGTCTCGAAAATGAAGCGACGGACGGTTTGTAGCCAAACCGTCCGTCTTTGCCAATGGCGGAAATGCGCCGATGGCGGTCAATGATGCAGTTGGGTCACAGGCGCCCGGACACAGAATGCCCGGTGCGTCTCACGCCATCAGTCTGGCTTGCGGCCGCCCGGCGCCACAATCCCATGCGCGACGATCTGCGCATAGGCGAGGGCGGCGCCGAAGGTGCCGAAGATGAAGAGGATGAGGGCAAGGATGAATGTCGTGGACATGAAAGCCTCCAGAATTGCTGGCTTTTCTGTCCCACCTGCCGCGTCGGGAAGCTTTGACCTAGGTCAACCGTTTTTGCGAATTGGCCGGGTGGCATAGTGCGAACGGGAGCGATAGGCTCCGCCGCAGCGATTCAAGAACAAGAAGGCATTGCCCCATGAGCAATTCCCCCATCGATCCGGTCAAGCTCGATAAACTCGGCGAAGTCGCCATCAAGGTCGGCCTGCAGCTGGCCGAGGGCCAGGACCTGATCATCACCGCGCCGATGACCGCGGCACCGCTGGTGCGCCGTATCACCGAGCATGCCTATAAGGCCGGCGCGGGTCTCGTCAGCACGATTTACTCGGATGAGGAAGCCACCCTCGCGCGCTTCCGCTATGCCAAGGATGCCAGTTTTGACCGGGCTGCCGGCTGGCTCCATGCCGGCATGGCCGAGGCCTTCAAGAATAATGCCGCTCGCCTGGCCATCTCCGGCGACAACCCGATGATGCTGGCCAATGAAGATCCGGACAAGGTCTCGCGCGCCAACCGCGCCAATTCCGCCGCCTATCGTCCGGCGCTGGAGCTGATCACCGGTTTCGATATCAACTGGAACATCGTCTCCTATCCGACCCCGAACTGGGCCAAGCTGGTCTTCCCCAACGATCCCGAAGATGTCGCCATCGCCAAGCTGGCCGACGCCATCTTCAAGGCCTCGCGCGTCGATCAGGACGATCCGATCGCCGCCTGGAAGGCGCACAATGCCAATCTCAAGGCCCGCTGGACCTGGCTCAACGGCAAGAAATTCGCCGCGCTCAAATATAAGGGGCCCGGCACCGACCTCACCATCGGTCTGGCTGATGGCCACCGCTGGAAGGGTGGCGCGTCCGAGGCCAAGAACGGCATCACCTGCAATCCCAATATTCCCACCGAGGAAGTGTTCACCACCCCGCACCGCCTGCGCGTCGAAGGCACCGTGGCCGCCACCAAGCCGCTCAGCCACAACGGCACGCTGATCGAGAACATCCAGGCGCGCTTCGAGGAGGGCCGGCTGGTCGAGCTCAAGGCCACCAAGGGCGAGAACGTCTTCAACAAGGTGCTCGACACCGATGAAGGCGCCCGCCGTCTGGGTGAAGTGGCACTGGTGCCGCACTCCTCGCCGATTTCGGCCTCGGGCATCCTGTTCTACAATACGCTCTACGACGAGAACGCTTCCTGCCACATCGCCATGGGCCAGTGCTATGCCGACTGTTTCGAGAACGGCAAGACGCTGACCCCCGACCAGATTTTTGCCCAGGGCGGCAATAAGAGCCTCATCCATATCGACTGGATGATCGGCTCCGACCAGGTCGACATCGACGGCATCCACGCCGACGGCACGACCGAGCCGGTCATGCGCCGGGGCGAATGGGCGTTTTGATGCTCATTATGAGGGAACACGCGCAGCTGGCCCCTTATGATCGTCATTGCCCGGCTTGACCGGGCAATCCATTCGTGACGGCATCAATGGACCACCCGGTCAAGCCGGGTGGTGACGGGCAGGTGGAGGCAGGTGCGGCGCCAGAGCTAGCCGCCTCTACTCCCCGTCGATCTTCATGAATTCGTCGGCGCTGAGGACGATCTTGTGGTCGATCTGGCCCAGTTCGTCGGCGTTCTTGCCTTCATAGTCCAGGGCGTGCAGCACGGTGCGAATGGCGTTGAGGCGCAGGCGGTTCTTGTCATTGGCGCGCAGCACGGTCCAGGGGGCATGTTTTTTGTCGGTCCGCTCCAGCATGCGGTCTCGCGCTTCAGAATAGGCATCCCATTTGTCGAGCGCCTGCAGGTCGATGGGTGAGAGTTTCCAGGTCTTGAGCGGATCGTGCCGACGGTCGTGAAAGCGCTTGAGCTGCATTTCGCGACCAATCGATAGCCACAGCTTGAAGATCTGAATACCGTCATTGGTCAGGCGCTTTTCGAATTCCGGCGCCTCATCGAGGAACAGTTCGGTCTGCTCCGGCGTGCAAAACCCCATGACCGGTTCGACGCCGGCGCGATTGTACCAGGAGCGGTCGAACAGCACCATTTCGCCGGCGGCCGGCAGCCAGTCGATATAGCGCTGGAAATACCATTGGGTGCGCTCGCGATCATTGGGCTTTGGCAGCGCCGCGATCATGTTGTAGCGCGGGTTGAGATTTTCGAGGAAGCGCTTGATGGTGCCGCCCTTGCCGGCGGCGTCGCGGCCTTCGAAGATGATGACAACGCGCGTGCCCGCCTTGGCCATATGGGCCTGGTGGGCGACAAGCTGCTTTTGCAAGCCATACATCTGCGTGTCATAATCGTCGTCGTCGAGCTTTTCCGCATAGGGGAACTCACCCGAACCCAGCGCCGCCTTGCGGATGGCTTTGGGCAGGTCCGGATTGTCTATGTCGAAGCCATCAATGGGGTCGGTCACGCTGTCTCTCCGCTGTCATAATGAGCGTGCTATGAAGTCGCCTCCCGCGCAAGAGGCGGGGTAACCGGTTGAGTCGGCAGCCAGAAATGGACGATGCACACGCCCACCCTGCATTGACGCGCTCTCAGGCAATATTGGGGCGGCTGGTTGCCTATGCCCCGCTTTTGGCCGGGCTTGTCGGGGTTGTCATCGGCTTCGTGCTGCTGGGCGGTTTGCGCTTGGATCTGGCCATTCTCGGCTTCATCCTCATTTGCGGCTTCGTGCTCGCTTTGCCGCTGCCGACGGTGACGATCGCGGCTCCGCCGCCCGCGCCCCTGCCCATTGCGCCGCAAGCGACTTCGGATGACGATATCGGCACTTTCGTCGAGGCCCTGGCCGACCCTAGCCTGGTTCTCGATCGGCGCGGCGTGGTGATCTATCGCAATGCTGCTGCGCTTCGGGATTTCCCCAATCTGGCGGTGGGCAAGGTGCTGACCATGGCGCTGCGTAACCCGGAACTGATTGCTTCGGTGGAAACGGCCCTGCGTACCGGCGAAGGGCGCAGCTTCGAGTTGCACGAAACGCTGCCCTCGGAAACCTGGAACCGGGTGGCGGTGTCTCCTTTGCGTCGCTCGTGCCGCGACTGGGCCGATGACGAGGATCGCAACCTGCTGGTGACCGTCCAGAGCCTCACCGAGCTCAAGCGCGTCGATGCGCTGCGATCCGATTTCATCGCCAATGCCAGCCATGAGCTGCGCACACCCCTGGCTTCGCTCATGGGCTTTATCGATACCTTGCTGGGCCCGGCGGCCAAGGACGCGGCGGCGCGCGAAAAATTCCTCGGCATCATGCGGGGCCAGGCCGAGCGCATGAGCCGGCTGATCGACGACATGTTGAGCCTATCGCGGATCGAAATGCACCAGCATGTCCGGCCCACCGGCTCCGTGGATCTTTCGGGGCTCCTGCGGGAAGTGCGGGAAAGCCTGCAGAGCCTGGCCAAGGCGGCCGAGTTCGAGATCGTTCTCGACCTGCCGGCCAAGCCGGCGGTGGTGACAGGCGATCGAGGGCAGCTTTACGAGGTGGCCGAAAACCTTATCGAAAACGCCATAAAATATGGCGCCACCGGCAAAAGCGTCGATGTGAGCCTGGTGGAGATCGACCGCTCCGGACTGCACTATCAGTTGAGCGTCGTCGATCACGGGCCCGGCGTCGAGCCCGAACACGTGCCGCGCATGACCGAGCGCTTTTATCGCATCGATGCGGAGACCAGCCGCAAGAAGAAGGGCACGGGCCTGGGCCTGGCCATTGTCAAGCACATCGTCCAGCGCCATCGCGGCCAGATCGTCATCAAGTCGCGGGCCCGGGCCGGCGAAGGGCTGCGGGTGGAAGTGCTGCTGCCATAAGGTTTGGGCAAGCGCGTCAATCCGCCTGCCGCTCGCTGGCCTCACGGTGCCGGGCTTCGAGGTGGGCGCGCAGCATGCTGACCGGGGTGGCGACGATCAATGCCGCCACGATCCCCCAGGTGACCTCGCCGAAGCGGGAGGCCAGCATCGTCAGGTCACTTGTCTTGTGCGGCACCAGCATGATGATGGTGACGGTGATGCCGGCCAGCCGCGCTGCCGAAGGGACATTTGTAAGCCAGGCCAGCACCAGCGCAATAAAGGCAGCCAGCGCAAAGACCGGCAGGCTATGGCCGAGCATATAGGCGAATCCAGCGCCCACTGCGCCGCCAATGGCAGCACCCAGAAACTGGTCACGCGCGGTCGAATGGGTTGCCGACAACTCCGCCTGGGTGACCGCAAGGGCGGTGATGGCGGCCCAGAAACCTTCCTGTAGCCCCAGCGAACTCGGCGGAATATAGGCGACGACCGCCGCAGTAACGCTGAGCAGGGCATGCATGCTGCCCGACTTGAGACGCTCGAGAATATGTTCGCGCGAGGCCGCCTGTTCGGCCAGGGCCGTCAGGCGTCTCAATCTGGATGGTCTGCCATCGCGTGCCGACATCGCCTGGTCCGGGCTCAAGGTCAAAAACGAAAAAGGGCGCCGTGGACGCCCTCTTTACATCAAAGTCGCCAACCCCTAGCGGCGCTTTTTGTCGAGCTGGTGATAGGCCTTACGCGAATGGAATTCGCAATAGGGACCGGATTCCAGGCTGTGCTGGCCGCAGAAATAAAAATCCTTGGTCAGCGGGTCGCCGATCGGCCACTTGCAGGTATGTTCGTTGAGCTGCAGGAGGCTGAGGCGCTTGTCCTCGGGAATGAACAGCTCGGAGGTCGCGGGCGCCACGTAAAGCTCGGCCTGCATGTCCGGGGTCATGGCGAGCGCCGTTGCGCCCATCACCTGCGGCCGCGGCATGGACGGCCGTGGCTTGTTGATGGAGGCGCTGGCGCTCATGCTGGGCGCAGGGCCGGCGACACGGCGCGGGGCCGCGGGACGCGGCGCTGCCGGTCGGGCGCGCGGCGTGGTGTTGGTCGGCTTGGCGCGGGCAGACAGCTTGAGCCGATGCACCTTGCCGATCACCGCGTTACGGGTCACCCCTTCGCCGAGCTCGCCCGCGATCTGGCTGGCGCTCAGGCCTTCCATCCAAAGCTTCTTTAGAAGGTCGACGCGCTCGTCAGTCCAGCCCGCCGGTTGTGCTCCTGAAACCATCGTCAAAACAGAATCCTTCATTGCGCCGCCAAAATGGCCTGGCAGCCTTTCGACTCTACAGCTCGTATGTTGAGCGGGTCCGCCGCACGAGATATCGTGTCCCCAACGCCTCGCAGATTATGCCATCGCGGGAATCGGGATCAAGAGTCGGTCGGGATTTTCCCCGTTTATTCATTGGTTAAGATTGTCCTAACAAACCTTGAGTCAAATCAGGGGCTTGGCCGGAGAACATTGACTTGGCGCGCATTTTTCGACTAATTCTCGTGGCCAAACGCGCTGCCGACCCGGCGCGTTTTTGGTTTTTGTGGCAGCTTTGCCACGCCCCGCCGTCACATTGAATTTTTGACCCCGACACCAGAAGGATGTCCACCATGTCTGCGCTCTATGGCACCTATGCCCGGTCTGATCTCGCTTTCGAGCGGGGTGAGGGCATGCGCCTATACGACCAGCATGGCCGAGATTATCTCGACTTCCATTCCGGCGTTGCGGTGAATGCGCTGGGTCATGGCGATCCGCATCTGGTTGGTGCCCTCAAGGCCGCCGCCGACAAGGTCTGGCACACGGCCAATACCTTCACCATTCCCGAGCAGGAACGGCTGGGCCAGCGGCTTGTCGACGCCACTTTTGCCGACAGCGTCTTCTTCACCAATTCGGGCGCCGAGGCGCTTGAATGCGCCATCAAGACGGCGCGGCACTATTTCTGGGCCAAGGGCCAGCAGGACCGCTATGAGGTGATTGCCTTCACCGGTTCTTTCCACGGCCGCACGCTTGGGACGATCGCCGCTGGCGGCAATCCCGATTATCTGCAGGGTTTTGGGCCCGCGACGCCCGGTTTCAAGCATGCCAAGCCCGGCGACCTCGACAGCGTCAAGGCGCTGATCTCCCCGCAGACCTGCGCCATCCTCATCGAGCCGGTGCAGGGCGAGGGCGGGGTAACGGCCATGAGCAACGAGTTCATGCAGGGGCTGCGCGCGCTCTGTGACGAGCATGACATGCTGCTCATTCTCGACGAAGTGCAGTGCGGTTTCGGCCGGACCGGGCGCTTTTTCGCTTATGAGTGGTCGGGGATCACGCCCGATATCGTCGCGGTGGCCAAGGCCATCGGTGGCGGTTTCCCGCTGGGCGCTTGCCTGGCCAAGGGCGATGTCGCGGCCTCGATGGTGCCTGGCACCCACGGCTCGACCTATGGCGGCAATCCGCTGGCAACGGCCGTCGGCAATGCCGTGCTCGACCGCGTCCTGGCACCCGGCTTCCTCGATCAGGTCAATGCCATGGGCCAGAAGCTGGCCTGGAACCTGCAGCAGCTGGCGCAGAAATATCCCGACCACGTGCTCGAACTGCGCGGCAAGGGCCTGCTCTCCGGCATCAAGATCGCGACGCCGGTGCGCGACATGGTCACGCGGCTGCGTGACGATCATCAGATCCTCACCATGAGCGCCGGCGACAACGTCTTGCGCCTGTTGCCGCCGCTGATCGTGTCGGAAGCCGATATCGAAGAGGCCATGGCCAAGATTGCCGCCGCTTTCGACGCTATCGATGCCGAGGCGGCAACGCCGGCTGCGGGGTCCTGATGTATCTGACTTTTTATCACTTCGGCCGGCGGCGAGGACGCTGACATGGTTTGTTAGCCGTCATCAGTCATGGTGACGGCGCGTTCTCCATTCAATGCAGCGTCAATAAAAGGAGTCCGGCCAATGACGACCGGCACCGCAAGGCATTTTCTTTCCATCGATGATTTCTCCTACGCCGAACTGCGTGGCATGCTCAATCAGGCAGGTGCGCTCAAGCAGCGCCTGAAGGACGGCGATCGCCCGCAACTGCTCAAGGACAAGGTCCTGGCGATGATCTTCGAGCGCCAGTCCACCCGCACCCGTGTTTCCTTCGATGTCGGCATGCGCCAGCTTGGCGGCGAGACCATCATGCTATCCGGCCAGGAAATGCAGCTGTCGCGCGAAGAGACCCTGGCCGACACGGCCCAGGTGATGAGCCGTTATGTCGACGCCATCATGATCCGCATTCTCAGCCATGCCGACCTGCTCGACCTGGCGGAAAATGCGACGGTGCCGGTGATCAACGGGCTGACCCGTCGCGCCCATCCGTGCCAGATCATGGCCGACCTCATGACTTTTGAAGAGCATCGGGGTGACATCCGCGGCGCCAAGGTCGCCTGGGTGGGCGATAGCAACAATGTGCTGCATTCCTGGGTCAACGCCGCCGAGCTGTTCGAATGCGAACTGACCATTGCGGTGCCGGACGAATATAGCCCGGAAAAGGACCTGATGCAGGACATCACCCGCGCCGGGAAGTACGCCAAGCTGATCGAGGACCCGCGCGAAGCCGTCGAGGGTGCCGATCTCGTCATTACCGACACCTGGGTGTCGATGGGCGACGTCGATGCCGCCGAGCGCCGCCGGGTCTTGAAACCCTACCAAGTGAACAACAATCTAATGGCCTTGGCGAACAAAGACGCCCTGTTCATGCACTGCCTGCCCGCCCATCGCGGCGACGAGGTGACCGACGAGGTGATCGACGGTCCCCAGTCGGTGGTGTTCGACGAGGCCGAAAACCGCCTCCACGCCCAGAAAGCCGTTCTGTGCTGGGCCTTTGGGGTCGATACGAACTAAGAGCCTGTTCCATCGCGATCGGGTCATGCCCGCAACATCAGTTTCCTCGCCCAGGCGAGGATCTGGTTGCTGCGGGAATGACGCCGTGGATGGGCCGGGCTGTGGCGCGTTTCATTCCGAGGGTTTAGCCTAAGGAAAGACCAAGATATGACCACGGAACCGACAATGACCGAGAACCTGCTCTCCTCCATGGGCCTTGATCGCCCCGAGACCGGTGATGACGCCGTGGTGCCGTTCACGCTCGAAAAGCTGGACAGCCGCGGGCGGGTCGTCCGGCTGGGCCATGCGCTCGACACCATTCTCAGCCGCCACGATTACCCCGTGCCGGTGGCGCGGCTCTTGGGCGAGGCCGTGGTGCTGGCTGCCCTGATCGGGTCCTCGCTCAAATTCGATGGCCGCTTCATTCTGCAGACCCAGACCGACGGGCCGGTGAACCTGATCGTCGTCGACTTCGACGCGCCCGATGGCATGCGCGGCTATGCTCGTTTCGACCAGGATGCCCTGGTCAAGGCGGCCGAGGCCGGCAAGACCAGCTCGGCTGATCTGCTTGGCAATGGCCATCTGGCCATGACCATTGACCAGGGGCCGCATACCGAACGCTATCAGGGCATTGTGGCACTGGACGGCAAGTCGCTGGAAATGGTGGCCCTCACCTATTTCCAGCAGTCCGAGCAGATTCCCACCCAGGTTCGCCTGGCGGTGGCGCAGATGAGCACCAAGGGTGACCATCGCCCGCGTTGGCGCGCCGGCGGCATGCTGATCCAGCATCTGCCTGCCCATGGCGGTGCGGCTATGGCTGACCTGCCGGGCAATGGCGATTTCGACGATCCGCGCATGAGCGATCCCGACTTCGTGGAGGCCGATGGCTGGACCGAGGCCAAGGTCATGCTGGGCACGGTGGAAGATCTCGAACTGGTTGATCCCGATGTCTCGCCGGAACGCCTGCTGTTCCGCCTGTTCCACGAGACAGGCGTCCGCGTTTTCCCGCCCAAGGCCCTGGTGGAGCGTTGCACCTGTTCGGCCGAGCGCATCGAGGACATGCTGGCCAACAGCTTCTCCGATGAAGAGCGCCAGGAAATGGCAGTGAATGGTGAAATCGAGGTCGTCTGCGAATTCTGCTCGACCGCCTACCGTTTCAACCCCAACCACTTTCACCAATAGTCACTTTGCCCCGGCCGATTTAGCCTCGGCCGGGGCGCTTCGCGGCCAAGTCAGGTCGCCGAATTTTTCTTGATTTCCAACATCATCGGGCCGAGCTTTCGCTTGGCTATTGTGAATTTTACGAATTCCCTTACACCATAGGCTTATGCCTAATGCGGCATGAATACCGACGCCTGTGGGGAGGCAATACGATGATGTTCGACATCGTCCGCCTTACCGCGGGCAGGGCAGCCTTTGGGTCGTCATCGCCTTTTGGCTTCGGTAACTCCAGCAAATTCACCGGGCATGCCGCTTTGCGTGGCCAGGGCCTGGCTTTCCGGAACTTGCTGCAGACAAAACATGACGGCTCCGTGCATGGAGCAATCCCCACTGGCAACTCGCTTGGGGCCGATCGGATACGCTTTTATGCGTGGACCAATCGACGCGACTGCCAGCGGAGCACAGCCGTGTCTGCAGCCTTTTTCTTCTCGGGCAGGGGCGCCGGCGCGCTGCGGCTTGCACGCCGTGGCGCTCTCCAGTCGTCCTCCGTCAGAACAGTTCGGCCAACATCGCGGCGGGCCGCCGGGGTGAGCCTCGTGCTCGCCCCGGACATTTGCCATCGCCAGTTGCGCCAGGGAGACCGCCTGCCCGTGCAATAAGCTGACGAGGTCGATATGTCCGATGCCTTGGCGTTAATGCAGGCTCTGGTGGGGCAGGGACCCGATCGCGCCGAGGTGGCAGCAATGCTGGCGCAAGCGCTGGACGCCAATGTGGATCCCATGCGCTGGTGCGCAGTGCATCTGGCTCTGTCGGAAGTCGAAATAATGCAGCGCGCCGCCGATTGGGCGGAACTGGCCTATCTCGATGTGGTACCGCGCAACTCACGTCTCGATGCTGCTTCCATCCAGGTTGCGCGGCTAGGCAGCGTGCAGGTGATCACGCTCGGTGTGCTCGATATTCGCGTCGCCTTCGCCGCTCCTGATTTTTTCGGCGTGCTTCGCCTCCGCCGGGCGAGAATGGGGCCGGATGGGCTCAGCCGAAAACTCTGCCTTGTGCCCTATAGTGCCTTGCGCAGTTTTCTGGCCAGCGTCGCGGCGCCCAATCTTATCGCCCATGCGCGCCAGGAATTGTCGCGGCGCTGGCCCTATGCGGTGGCGCAACTGGAGCTGACGGCGCTTGTGCGCTGGGCCTTTGCATTTGGCGTCCTGGCGCTGCTGGCCCTGTTGCTGATAGCGCCCATACTGGGCCAGGCCTGGCTTTTCCCGCTCTGGGCCGTGCTTGTGCTTGCGCCCGCCGCGCTGCGGGTCTTTGCCCTGGCAATGCCGGAGCGACCGCCTTCCGCCCAAGCGGCCGTCGAAGAGGCCGCGCTACCGACCTATTCGATCCTTTTGCCGCTGCGCGACGAGGCCAATATGGTCGATCAACTGGCCAACGCCCTGTCCCGGCTCGACTATCCGGCTGAAAAGCTCGATATCCTTTTTGTAGTTGAGGCCGCTTCGCCCGAAACTGTCGCCGCGGTGGAGCGGCGACTTGGCGATCCGCGCTTTGGCCTTCTGGTCGTCCCCGACGCCTTGCCACGCACCAAGCCCAAGGCGCTGGATTTTGCGCTGCCGCTTTGCCGCGGCGAATTTGTCGTCGTCTACGATGCCGAGGACCGGCCTCATCCCCGCCAACTCAAGGATATCGTCGCCCAATTCCGCCGCGAGCCGATGGTCGAATGCATACAGGCCCGGCTGGTCATCGCCAATGGCCGGCGCGGCTGGCTTCCGGCGGTGTTTGCGGGCGAATATGCCGGGCTGTTTGCCGTCATCCTGCCCGCCCTGGCGCGCTGGGGGCTGTTCATGCCCTTGGGAGGCACCTCCAACCATTTTCGCCTGTCCACCCTGCGACAGCTCGGCGGCTGGGATGCGTTCAACGTGACTGAAGATGCCGATCTCGGCGCGCGCCTGGCACGGCGCGGGCTGCGCAGCGCCGTCAATACCAGCTTCACGCTCGAGGACGCGCCGGTGGCGCTGAAATCGTGGATGGGGCAGCGCACGCGCTGGATGAAGGGCTGGATGCAGACCTATCTGGTGCATAACCGAAGGCCGCGGCACCTGCTGGCGGATCTGGGCTGGCGGCAAACCCTAATGTTTCAGGTGATCCTGCTGGGCATGATCCTGGCGCCCCTGCTGCATGGCGGTTTTCTGCTTGGGCTGGCCCTGCTCTACGGCACCGGCCTGCTCGACTGGCCACGCATGGATGCCTGGGCGATCCTCTGCATCACCACGCTGCTGATCGGGCAAACCGCTGCTATTGCTACCAATATTGTCGGCCTGCACCGTATCGGCCAGAAGTCGCTCTGGGTCACCCAGCTGAGCGTGCCGATCTACTGGTTGCTGATCGCCTGGGCGACGTTGCGCGCGCTGTTCGAGCTGGCAATATGGCCATATTACTGGTTCAAGACCCCGCACAGCATCGTGGAACGCCCGGCATTGCCGGATGTGCTGGCAGCACGAAGTCGCGCCCGCAAGGTAGCCTAGCGGTCCGCCGCCCAAACGCGCCTATTGCTGCTGTTGTTGCTGGGCCGCTCGTTGGGTAGGCCCCAATGCGGGCGTTTTGGCACAGATGCCGAACAGCGCTTTGCCGGTGTCGGAAGCGGGGTCGCCCAGATCGAGCGCCACGCTCATATGATTGCCGTCAGCAATGCTGGTGACGCTGCTGTCCACCCGTTGCGCGAGGCGGGCCGCCTGCTCCCGGAACGGGGCAGTTTCGTGCTCACCAACCAGAATTCGGATGGTGCCGGAGGGCGCAGGTGGATGGGTCAGCGGCGAAAAATGCTGCACTTCCGCGTCGGTAAGACCGATCTGGGACTGTAGGAACGAGGTCTGCAGCGGAGCGAGGTCGTAGATGCCGCTGAGGAGCAAACTGTCGCTGAACAGACCCGGCTGGCGGGCAAGCAGCAGGGCGCCAAGATGGGCACCGGCCGAATGTCCCGAGACCGAGAGGCGCAGGCGATCCCCACCGAACTCTCTGGCATTGCTGGAAAGCCATAATGCCGCGCTCTCGACCTGGTCGACAATTGTCTCCATCCGCACGGCCGGCATCAGCGAATAGTCCGTCACCGCTGCGATAGCGCCCGCAGCCGTAACCGTGTCGGCGATGAAGGAAAAATCCGATTTCGCGAACATGCGCCAGTAGCCGCCATGAATGAACAGGTGCACCGCGCCCGACGGCGCATCGGGGAAGAACAAGTCGAGCTTTTCATCTGCGCCCGGCCCGTAGGCAAGGTCCAGCTGTGAACGCAGCCGTGCGCGTGAGGCGGTGCTGCGCTCGGCATAGAGCGCTACATAGCGATCAAAATCAGCTACGTGATCGCGGGTGCGGAAGGGATCGTCCATCAGAAGCTGGCCGCGATATATTTGGGTTCCATGAACTCGGCGATGCCATGCACGCCCCCCTCGCGGCCGAGGCCGCTCTGTTTGACGCCGCCGAAGGGCGCTGCGGGATCGGACACCAGCCCCCGATTGAGCGCCACCATTCCGGCTTCCAGACGACCAGCCACCGCAAGGCCGCGCTTGAGGTCGGTGGTGAAGACATAGGCGGCCAGGCCATATTCGGTGTTATTGGCGAGACGCACCGCCTCGTCCTCGGTGCTGAACCGGTAGAGCGGCGCGACGGGACCGAAAATTTCGTCCTTGGCCATGGCGGCATCGGGAGAAACGTCGGCGAGGACGGTGGGTGGATAGAAAAAGCCCTTGCCCTCCAGCCGCGTGCCACCCACCAGAACCCTGGCGCCCCTCTTCGTGGCGTCGGTCACGAGGGTTTCGATCTTGTCGACAGCTTTTCTCGTGATCATGGGCCCGCAGGCCGTGGCTGGATCTGTGCCGGGGCCGACGCGCAGCGCCGCCATGCGTTTGCCCAGAGCCTCGGCAAATCGCTCGTAAACACCATCCTGGACCAGGAAGCGGTTGGCCGCGGTGCAGGCCTCCCCGGCATTGCGCATCTTGGCGACCATGGCGCCGTCGAGCGCAGCGTCGATATCGGCATCGTCGAAGACGATGAACGGGGCGTTGCCGCCCAGTTCCATGGAGCAGCTGAGGACGGTTTTTGCTGCCTCGGCAAGCAAGGTTCGACCGACCCCGGTCGAACCGGTGAAGGAGAGCTTTCGCACCCGCGCATCGTTGAGCATGGCCGCGGTGACCGGACCGGGGCGCGTGGTGGTGATGACGTTGACGACGCCTGCCGGCACACCGGCTTCGGCATAGAGATCGGCGAGCGCATAGGCGGTAAGCGGAGTTTCGCTGGCGGGTTTCAACACCACGGTGCAGCCTGCGGCGAGGGCGGGGGCAATCTTGCGGGTGGCCATGGCGGCGGGGAAATTCCACGGCGTGATCAGCACGGCAATGCCGATCGGCTGCATGTCGACCAGGATGCGATTGCTGCCCGAGGGCGCCATCCGGTACTCGCCGGCAATCCGGACCGCCTCTTCGGCATACCAGCGGAAAAACTCGGCCGCATAAGTGATCTCGCCCCGCGCGTCAGTGAGCGCCTTGCCATTTTCGAGCGAAATGAGGGTCGCGAGCTCATCGAGCCGCTCGAGCATCAGTGTGTGGCAGCGCAGCAGGATTTCGGCGCGCTGACGCGGCGGCGTGCTGCGCCAGCCGGGTGCAGCGGCGTCGGCGGCGTCCACTGCGGCGCGGGCAGCGGCCTCATCGGCATCGGCGACTTCGGCGAGCACAGCCTCGGTGGAGGGGTCGATCACGGCAATGCCGGCGCCCGGAACCCATTTGCCACCGATAAAGAGCCCCTTGGCATAGCGGCTGCAATCAAGACCGGACTGTTCGAGGGGCAGGATGGTGGCTTGGCTCATTTTCGGTTCCTTCTCGCTCAGGACGCGTTCTGCAGATTGCCGCTATGGGCGGCGCTGACCAGGCGTTTCATGGCGGCGGCGTCGAGCGGACGCGGATTGTTGTCGATGAGGCGGGCAATGGTCATGGCCTGCTCGCAGGTCCAGTCCAGCTTGTCCGCCTCCAGCCCGAGCGCGTCGAGCGTGACGGGAATGCCTATCGTTTTGAACAACGCCTGCACCTTGGCAATCGCTGCATCGGCAAGCGCGGCGTCATCGGCTGCCTCGGCGCCCATGGCCCGACCGATAGCGGCAAATTCGGCCATGGCATGGGAGCGATTATAGGTCATCACATAGGGCAACATGCAGGCAACCCCCAAACCATGGGCGGTATGGGTCAGCGTGCCGATGGGGTATTGAATGGCATGGGCGGCGGCGGTACCGGCGGTGCCAAAAGCCATGCCGGCACTGAGCGCCCCCATCATAACATCGGCGCGCGCCTTGAGATCGCTGCCGTTTCGGTAGGCGCGTTCGAGACTGCGCCCAAGCATTTCGATGGCGAGCAGGGCAAAATGATCGGTCAGGGCGCTCTTGCCGACAAAGACCCGTTCCTGCGCCAGCATCGGGGCAGGTTGACGACGAGTGGCCGTAAACGCCTCGATGGCATGGGTGAGTGCATCGGCCCCGGCAATGGCGGTGAGGCTCGCGGGGCAGGTTAGCGTGAGCTCGGGATCGCAGATGGCGGCCGCGGGAATGAGGTGAGCGCTCGAAATTCCCACCTTCATGGCGCGATCGGGGTCCGACAGAACGGCCACCGGCGTCACCTCCGAACCGGTCCCGGCGGTGGTCGGTACCGCGATCACGGGGAGGATCGGGCCAGGCACCTTGCCCTCCCCATAATAGTGCTCTGGCGAGCCACCATGAGAAAGGAGCAATGACACGGTCTTAGCCAGATCGAGGCAAGACCCGCCGCCAATGCCGATGACCAGGTCCGGCGTAAAATCGCTCGCGGCCAAGGCGACGCGGTTGCAGGAGGCGCGAGGCACATCGGGCTCGACGCTGGCATCGATCAGAATCGTCAGTCCCGCATCCCTGAGCAGGGTCATCATGTCGGCGAAGACGGGTTCGCCCGCCAGTCGGGCATCGGTGCAGACCAGGGCGCGACTGCCGAGGCCGGCAGCGACCTTGCCCAGAGCATGTCGTTGTCCTGCGCCGAAGAGCACCTCGCGCGGCAATCTGAGGGCGGCGAATAGGCTCATGTTTGAAGTTCCTGAATGGACGTCGCTGTTTTTGAAGACGTGGCCAGCCGGTCGTTAAGGGCGGACCACAAGCCGGGATTGATGTCAAAGCCGTCGCGCTCCGCAGCTCGCGCGCGGGCCCGCCCCCTGTCACCCGGAATCGAAACCGGATGCGCCGGGTCGGCCGGCGGGCTGGATCTGAGGCTGTCGAGATAGGGCGTGATGCCGGAGGCGGTGCTGGGTGTTTGTGAGGGATCAATGACGATAAAGAGGTCGCCCTTATTGGCAACATGCTCGGCGTCCAGCGTGCCGCGCACTTGGGGCGCAAGGGCAGAACCGACGAGGCTCGCGACCAGCAATTCGAAGGCCAGACCCAGCCCATAGCCTTTGGCCTCGCCGAAAGGAGCGATCGATCCAGACTTGGCGCGCTCGGCGTCGAGCGTGGGCAGTCCGTCCGCGTCCAGGGCCCAACCTGGTTGCAGCGGCGCGCCGCGCAAGGCGTGGTCGTGAATTTTGCCCATGGAGACGAGGCTCGTTGCCAGATCGAGGACGAAAGGCTCCCTGCCCGTGGGCAGGCCGATGGCAATGGGATTGGTACCCAGCATTGCTTTGGTGCCGCCAAAGGGATGGACCAGCGCCTCGCTGGTGGAAAGGGCAATGCCGATCTTTCCGGCCCGGGCGATTGCATCGACATAGCCTGCCAGCATGCCCAGATGATTGGTATTGCGGATTGCAGCGAAGGCAATTCCTGTGTCGCCGACGCGCTCGAGCAGGGCATCTATGGCGGCAAAAGCCACCACTGGCCCGAGGCCACGCTGTCCATCGACGCGCAATTCGCCCGACCGGTTCCAGAAGCTCTGACCCTGCGAGCGCGGATCGACGAGGCCGCGCGCTATGCGATCGAGCAAGCGCGGCAGGCGCAACAGGCCATGCGAAGGGTGACCGCGCAGTTCTGCGTCCAGCAGGTGCGTGGCCTGGGTCCTGGCATTGGGCAAGGGAGCGCCCGTCGCCAGAAGCAGCGCCTGCGCAATCTCCATCGCCTCCTTGAGCAAAACCCTCATCAGAAATCCTATAGGATATCGTATTGCATCTGTCGCAACATCGTGTTAGCGATTGGTCATTGTCAAGGGGGAAAGATGGCCAAAGAGCTTCCGGCAGCCCAAAGCGCCAGCGCCGCACCGGCGTCCGCCATCCAGCGCCATAGCCTCGCCACCGAGGTTTATGAGACCGTGTTCTCGCAGCTCATGGCGCTCAAGATCGCGCCGGGCTCGCGCATCACCGTCGATAACTTGGCGCGGGAATTGCGGGTCTCCCAGACTCCTATTCGCGAGGCTCTGAGTCGTCTTGAGGCGGAGGGGCTGGTCAACAAGACCCATCTGGTGGGCTATAGTGCGTCCCCGCAGATCACGGCCAAGCAGTTTGCCGATCTCTATGAATTGCGTCTTCTGCTCGAGCCGGACGCGGCGCGGCGTGCGGTGGCCAGGCTGACCGCTGAATCTGTTGCCGAGCTCACCGAGGCTGCGGGCGTCATGGGACGCCGCGCCAAAAGCGGTGACGAGCGCGCTCGCTATTCCCAGTTCGCCCGCCAGGACGCTGTCTTCCACGACATGATCATGCAGGTGGCGGGCAATGAACTGGTGCGCGACACACTCAACCACCAGCATGTGCACTTCCACATCTTCCGCCTGATGTTCCACTCGCGGGTGACCGAGGAGGCGCTGGCCGAGCACGAGGCGATCATCGCAGCCTTCGAAGCCCGCGATGCCGACGGCGCCGAAAAAGCGATGCGCGCCCATATCGAGCGGTCCCGCGACCGCCTGCTGCCGGTATTCGACGAATGAGCGCGGCGGAGATGATTGTCGAGACTGACGTGCCGCCGCTTGCTGCGCCCTTGATGCAGCTGTCCGGGCTAGGCAAGGCCTATGGTCCGGTGCGCGTGCTCTCCGACGTCAATCTCGATATCCGGCCGGGCGAAATCCACGCCATTATCGGCGAAAACGGGGCCGGAAAATCGACGCTGATGCGCCTGATCTCCGGCCATGTGAAGCCCACCGAAGGCGCCATGCAGTTTGCCGGCGCGCCGATAGAGTTTCCCAATCCCGCCGCCGCCGAGCATGCCGGCATTGCCTTGGTGCACCAGGAAATCCTGCTGGCCGATGGGCTGACCGTGGTCGAGAACCTGTTTCTCGGCCGGGAAATGACCCGCAACGGTATTGTCGATGATCGGGCCATGGAGCGGATCGCGGCCGAGCGGCTGGCCGATCTGGGATGCACCGCTTCGCCGCGCGCCCTGGTGCGCAGCCTGCCCATCGCTCAGCGGCAATTGGTGCAGATCGCCCGCGCTTTGCTCGAAGAGCATCGGTTGGTAATTTTCGACGAGCCCACTGCCGTTCTGACCACTACCGAGGTCGACACCCTCCTCGGCATCGTCCGCGGTTTGCGCGACAAGGGCGTGGCGGTTCTCTATATCTCACACCGCCTCAACGAGGTGGAGGCATTGGCCGACCGCGTCACCGTCCTGCGCGACGGCAACATGATCGGCACCTTCGATGCCGATCGGGTGAGCCAGGAGGACATGGCCCGCCTGATGGTGGGGCGTGAGCTCTCCATGCTCTATCCCGCCAAGCGTGGCACCTCCTCTCAACAGCCGGTGCTCGAGATCGACCATCTCAACGTGCCCGGATTCGTCGAAGATGCCTCGCTGGTCGCGCGTCCCGGCGAAGTGCTGGGCCTGGGCGGCATGATCGGGGCGGGGCGCACTGAATTGTTCGAGGGTCTTTTGGGCCTCCGTCCCGCAAAGGTGGGGCAGGTACGGGTCGAGGGCAAGTCGGTCAAGATCGGCTCGGTCGCCGATGGCGTCGATGCCGGGATCGGCTACCTGACAGAGGATCGCAAGGGCAAGGGTCTGCTGTTGCGCGAACGCCTTGCGCCCAACCTGGTGTTGACGGCGCTCTCCCGCCTCTATCGCAAGCCCTATATCGAGCAGTCGCTGGAACAGCGCGAACTCGACCGCGCGGTGGACGAATACGATATTCGCGTTCGCTCCAAGCGCCTCGAGGCCGGGCAATTGTCCGGCGGTAATCAGCAAAAGCTGCTGCTCGCCAAGATCATGATGCTCAACCCCAAGGTCGTCATTATCGACGAGCCGACCCGTGGCATCGATATCGGCAACAAGAGCCAGATCTACGCATTCATCGACGCACTGATCCGTGCCGGCAAGGCCTGCATCGTCATCTCCTCCGAACTGCAGGAACTGGTGGGCCTGTGCGACCGCATCCTGGTGATGCGGGCCGGACGGATCGTCGCCGAATTTGCCGATGATGCGATCACTGAAGAAGCCGTCGTGTTGGCGGCCACAAGCGGCGGAACTCACGCCGCGCCAGGAGGACATCCCCAATGAGCGATATCACGGCGACGCCGACGCGCGAGTCCTTGCTGGCTCGCATCAACTGGGTCGATATCGGCCCCTTCATCGCCCTCGCCATCCTGGCCATCGTGGGTGTGCTGATCAATCCCGACTTCCTGTCGGCGACCAATGTCACCAATGTGGTCACGCGCTCGGCCTTCATCGCCATCATCGCCGTGGGGGCAACCTTCGTCATTTCCTCGGGGGGACTCGACCTGTCGGTCGGCTCGATGACTGCCTTCGTCACCGGCATCATGATCATGTTCATGAATGCCATGGTGCCCAGCCTGGGCGGCAATGCGATCATCGCCGGCATGGCGCTGGTGCTTTGCGTGGGGGCGCTGTGCGGCCTGTTCAACGGGCTCATCGTCACCATCGGCAAGATCGAGCCGTTCATCGTCACCCTGGGCACGATGGGCATCTTTCGCGCGCTGATCACCTTCATGTCCGATGGCGGCAACATTCCTCTCGACCGCAGTCTGCGCGAGCCCTTCCGCCCGGTCTATTATGGCAGTTTCGTCGGCATCCCGATCCCGATCCTCGTCTCCATTGCCGTGGCTTTGGTCGGTGCCTTCATTCTCTACAAGACCAAGTTCGGCCGCCGCTGCGCCGCGGTGGGCGCCAATGAGGAAGTGGCGCGGTTCTCCGGCATCTCGGTTGGTCGCATCCGCACCATGGCCTTCGTCATCCAGGGCATATGCGTCGCCATCGCCGCTATCTGCTACGTGCCGCGTCTCGGCGCCGCCACGCCGACCACCGGTCAGCTCTGGGAGCTGCAGGTGATCACGGCGGTAGTTATCGGTGGCACCGCCCTGCGCGGTGGCAAGGGCCGCATCTGGGGCACCGTTGCCGGCGCCGTCATCCTCGAGATGATCGCCAACCTCATGGTGCTCTCCAATTTCATCTCCGAATACCTCGTCGCTGCGGTGCAGGGCGTCATCATCATCATCGCCATGCTCGTACAGAGGTTCTCAAAGCAGCCGTGACCGGACCCCACGTCTGCACAATGCCTTAGGTCCATATATTTCTGGGAGGAAACCACATTGAAACATCATCTGTTTGCCGCGACCGCACTGGCGGGCCTGCTTCTGGCCGTTCCCGCTCTCGCTCAGGAAACCCGGACGATTGCCGTCTCGGTTCCCGCAGCCACCCATGGCTGGACCGGCGGCGTCGTCTATCATGCCCAGAAGGCCGCTGAAGAAATCCAGGCTGCCTTCCCCAACATCCAGGTCGTCGTCAAGACTTCGCCTTCGGCTGCGGCCCAGGTCAGCGCGCTCGAGGACCTGACCGCTACCGGCGATCTCGATGCACTTGTCATCCTGCCATTCTCCTCCGACGAACTGACTGGTCCGGTTCAGGCAGTTGCGGATAGAGGTACGTTCATCACCGTCGTCGACCGTGGCCTGACCGATCCTGAAATTCAGGATCTCTATGTCGCCGGCGATAATATCGCAGTGGGTTCGACCACGGCGAAGTTCCTCGTCGATGCTCTCGGCGGCAAGGGTGACGTGGTGGTGCTTCGCGGCATCCCCACCGTCATCGACGACGAGCGTATCCAGGGTTTCCAGGAAGGTCTGGAAGGCAGCGACATCAAGATTCTCGACATCCAGTATGCCAACTGGAACAGCGACGAAGCCTTCAGCCTGATGCAGGACTATCTGGCCAAGTACCCGCATATCGACGCGGTCTGGGCCAATGACGACGACATGCTGCTCGGCGTGCTCGAAGCCATCCAGCAGTCCGGCCGTACCGAGATCAAATATGCGCTCGGCGGCAATGGCATGAAGGAAATCATCGAGAAGGTGATGGCGGGCGACCCCATGACCCCGATCGAGACGCCTTATCCGCCGTCCATGATCAAGACGGCCATCTACATGACCGCCGCTCAGTTCAATGGGCAGGCCCCGGTCCGCGGTAACGTCAAGCTCGACGCACCGCTGATCACCAAGGACAATGCGGAAGAGTATTACTTCCCCGATTCCCCGTTCTGATTGCACAATGGACCGCGCCCCGGCGCGGTCCAACCCTCATCTGTCGTTTGGAGACCCGAAAATGCGTGGCAAAAAAATCCTCATGCTGTGCGGTGAGTTCACCGAGGAATACGAAATCTACGTCTATCAGCAGGCCATGGAAGCGGTGGGCCACACGGTCCACGTCGTCTGCCCGGACAAGAAGGCGGGCGATCTGATCGCCACCTCGCTGCACGATTTCGAAGGTCACCAGACCTATACCGAAAAGATGGGCCACTACGCCCTGATCAACAAAACCTTCAGCGAAGTGCGCCTGGAAGAGTATGACGCGGTTTACGCCGCCGGCGGCCGCGGCCCCGAATATATCCGCACCGACAAGCGCGTGCAGGCCATGGTCCGTCACTTCCACGAGACCAAAAAGCCCATCTTCACCATCTGCCACGGCGTACAGATCCTCGTCGCCGTCGATGGCGTGGTGCGCGGCAAGAAGGTCGCGGCACTTGGCGCCTGCGAGCCGGAAGTGACCCTGGCCGGCGGCACCTATATCGACCTCTCGCCCACCGATGCCTATGTCGACGGCACCATGGTCTCGGCCAAGGGCTGGACGGCGCTGGCCGCCTTCATCCGCGAATGCCTTAAGGTGCTGGGCACCGAAATCCGCCACAGCGGCGACGTCAACGAAAAAGCTGCTTGATCGAGCAGAGCAACATTGTGAAAGCGGCCGGCTCTAAGTGGAGCCGGCCGCTTGCGTTTGGGCTTTCACGCTTGGCTGCAGGGTCTAACCCTCGCGACGCTGTTGGGAGCCGAGCAGGACCAGCACATCGGACATGGCGCCATCAATGAGGCGGGCCATGGCGATCATGGCGCCGGAGGCATCGCGCAGGGTGATCTTGTCGAGCAGGCTGGCATAGTCGCCGGCCCGGTCACGCGCCATGCTGTGCCGACCCGCGGCTGTGGCGAGGGCGACGCTCCAGCTGACGACCACCTGGATGGCCGGCCAGGTAGCAGCGAGAATTTCGTTGTCGCTGCCCTGCAGCATCAGTTCGTGGAAGCGCACCACCGCCTCGCCCCAGGCGCTGTCGTCGGGCGTGCCTTCGGTGATGGCCAGCACGGCCTCGGCAAGTGCCGCGCGCAGCGCAGCCGTGGAACGGGTGGCGGTCAGGGCTGCGGCGCTGGGTTCGACGACCTTGCGGAACTCGAAGGCCTCGCGCAATACGTGCTCGTCGAGGCCGCCTTCGAACAGCCAGGCCAAGACATCGGGGTCGAGCAGGCGCCAAGACGCACGCGGGGCCACGCGGGTGCCCGCACGCGGCGCGGCGGTGATCAATCCCTTGGCCGCAAGGGTTCGCATGGCTTCACGATATGAGCCGCGTGACACCGAAAGGTCCTCACCATCGCCTTGCTCCGGATCGAGCAAGGTGCCCGGCGGGTATTTGCCGGCGACGATATCGCGTCCGATGCTATGGGCAAGGGTGCCGTGCCGTCTGGTGCGCGAGGTCAGGTGTGGGGTTTCGATGCGGTGATGGCCGTGAAAATTGCCCATGAGCATGGGCAATTGCACCAACTCGTCCACGGCAATGGCTTCGATGTCTCGGCCGCCGCCCATATGCTCGAAACTGCCCGGAATGCGCGAGCGGATATATTGGACGATTGACTGCGCGGCCGCAGTGACGCTGTCGACAAAGCCGACGAAATGCAGTGCACCATGGTTGATGCCGGCCCATAGCGACAGGGTGACGTCGCGACCGGCGCGGGCGAGGCCTGAGTAAAGAGCCAGCGTATCGTCGAGCAGTGGGTCGCATTCGGCGCCGATGCAGAGGGTCGGCGGGAAGTCGGCGAGATCCAGCGCCAGCGGGGTGAGGCTGTCGCGCTCTTCGACCGACAGATGCGGGGCGTAGAGGTTCCAGGCCCAGGACATCTGCTTTCTCGACAGCCCGAAGCGTCCATCGCCGAACAAGATGTGCGACGACAGGTTCATGCGCGGCGAATAGGCACCGTAAATGGAAATGAAACCGGCAATCCGCGCCCGCAGGGCAGGGTCGAGACGCAAAAGGGCCAGGCTCATGATCTGCGCGCCGGCGCTGTCACCGGCGGTGAATACGGGCAGGCCGGTGTCTGCGAGCAACTCTTCGATGACCCCTGCCACCTGTTCTATCGCATAGGGTGCCGGCCTCTCGGGAGCGAGGGCATAGTCCACCGATATCACCCTGATGCCGCAATGCTGGGCCAGCCAGCGGCAGATATGGTCGTGGGTTTCCACATTGCCCATCAACCAGGCCCCGCCATGGGCAAAGACCATGATCGCCCCAACCGAAGCCGGCTCGTAGACGCGAACGGCGACCCGCGCTTTGGCACTGCCGGCTTCCCGGTCTTCGGTCCGCATCGCGGGCCGGGCCGAAGCTGGAACGATGAGCGCAGCATACTCATCGAACCAGGCGCGATAGTCCGGCACGCTCATCACGGTGTCGTCAATGACATGCGTGACCGCCAGGTTGACGCGGTCCAGCGCCGCGGCGAGGTCGTTGGTCACCCGGGCGTCGGTGCCGCCCAGGCTGGTCCTGCTGATTAACAATGCCATGGCAGGCCCGGTCCCCCTTCTAACGCCGCGCGAATCGGCGCTTGCGCTGCACCTGGTCAAAGGCCACCGCGACCACCAGGATGACCCCGATGAAGATGTTCTGGTAGAGCGGATTGACGTTGACCACAGCCAGGCCGTTGTTGAGCACGGCAAACAGAAGCGTGCCAAGCGCCGTTCCGATAATAGAACCGGTGCCGCCGAAGAGGCTGGTACCGCCGATGATGATGGCGGTGATCACCTGGAAGGTGAGGGCCGAACCGCCAGCTGCCGGCGAGGCTGTACTGGTGCGCGCCATGAACATGATGCCAGCCAGAGCCGCGGTGGCGCCCGAAAGCGCATAAAGCTGCAGATCGAGCAGTTTCACCCGCACGCCATTGGCCGATGCGGCCAGCCGGTTGCCGCCGGTAATCCGGGTTTCGTAGCCGAACACGGTGTGTTCCAGCAGGACGTGGAACACGATGCCGAAGATGACGGCATAGTAGACGAGGAAGGGAATGCCGAAGAGGCGACCCTGGCCCAGCACGTTGAAAGCGTCCGGAAAGCCGAAAAGATTGGTGCCACCGGTATAGACGGTGATGGCGCCGCCAATGGCAAAGAACGAGCCCAAGGTGGCAATCAGCGGTGGCACTTCGAATCGGGTAATCACCAGCGCATTGATGGCGCCGGCAAGCGCCCCCGCTCCGACCCCGAGCAGCAGAGCCAGCGGCCAGGGGAGCCCGGCCAGCATCAGCCCGCCGGCAACAATGCCCCCGAGCGGAAAGGCGGCGCCCGCGGAAAAGTCGAGCCCGCCGCCGACCAGAACCAGGGTGGCGCCACAGGCAACGATGAAATAGAGCGCGCCCGAGCGGAAAATCTCGATGATATTGCCCTGGCTCAGGAACACCGGGTTGAGAATCTGAAAGATGATGGCGATGAGGATGATGACGGCAAAGAGGCCGCCATTCTGCATCAGCCCGGTGAGACGGCCACGCGCAGTGGTTTCCGAATCCAGCGAAGCGGTCGCTGCGACAGCGTCGGCATTACTTGCCATCGGAAGCTCCGGTGATGAGAGAAATGACTTCGTTGCGATCGGTCTGGCTGATGCTGCGCACACCAGCCACGCGGCCAAGACGCATGACCTGAACGCGGTCGGCCACATCGAACACAAAGCCCATATCGTGGCTGATGCAGATGACGGCGCAGCCCCGGTCCCGCAGCGAGCGAATGAGATTGGCGGCGTGGGCGGTTTCCCTGACGCCGAGAGCTGCCGTGGGCTCATCGAGCAGGATGACATTGGCGCCGGTACGCATGGCGCGCGCAATGGCAACGATCTGGCGTTGTCCGCCCGACAGCATGCCGATCGGCGTGCGAACCGACTTTACGGTGACCTTGAGCTCGTTGAGGAAAGAACGCGTCTCGCGCTCCATGCGGCCGCGGTCGACGAACCAGCCGCGACGCGGCAATTGGCCGATATACATATTGGTGGCAACATCCAGAACCTCGACCAGAGCGAGGTCCTGGAACACGGTGGCGATACCGGCCTGGCGGGCATCGGCGGGCGAACGAAACTGGCGGGCTTCGCCATTGACCACGATGGTTCCGGTATCGGGACGGTGCACGCCGCTGATGGTCTTGATCAGCGTCGACTTGCCGGCGCCATTGTCGCCGACCACCGCCAGGATTTCGCCCGGGGCCACTTCGAGGTCGACATCGGTCAGGGCCTGGACCTGACCGAAGGACTTGGAAATACCCGCGAGCGAAAGGCCCCCGGCATTGCTGCCGGTGGCCTGATGGTGGGGGACCGCTTCAGCGATCACTGTTCTGCCTCGAGGTTTTCGGAGGTGACGAAGGTGATGCCGGTGTCGATGTTCTTCGGCACGCTCTCGCCCTTGGACAGCTTGACGATGGCGTCGACCGCACCGGAGGCCATGCCGCAGAAATTCTGCTTGCTGGTGCCGTAGATCGTGCCTTCCTTGATGCCGGCCACGACTTCGGGGGTGATGTCGTTGACCACGGCGACGACCTTGCCGACCAGGTCCTTTTCCTTGATGGCCGTGGTGATGCCGGAGACGATATTGCCTTCCCAGGACAGCACGACATTGGCTTCCGGATGGGCGGTCAGAGCGCGGGAAACCACGTCGACGGTCTGGGCCGGATCGCCCTGGTCATAGGCCTCGACCACGAGCTTGACGTTCGGATAGGCCTCGGCGCCCTTGAGGAAGCCGTCCACGAAAACGCGGTGCACGCCGGTGGGCTGATTGCCCACGATGATGACGTTCTGCTCGCCCTCGCGCTTGGCCAGGTTCTCGGCGACCAGTGCACCCTGATTGGCGTAGTCGGTGCCCAGTTGCACATCCTGGGTAGAGGTGGTGTCGCCCGTGTTCAGGGTGACCACCCACATGCCCTTTTCCTTGGCTTCCTTCATCAGCGGCTCATACATCGGCCCGTCGATCGGCACGACGATCAAGGCGTTGGAGCCGGTGGCGATATATTGCGAGATGCGGTCGAGCACGAACTGGTTGTCGACCTGCAGGCCGGTCGGGCCCGAAGTTTGCCCCTTGATGCCGGCAGCGGCAATGGCGTCGTTGAAGCATTTGTCCGCCTCGGCCCAGACCGGATAGGCGGGCAGGGGATTGGCAAAGCCAATGCTCAGCTGATCCTGCGCCAAGCTCGTGCCGCACAGGCATGCGGATGCAATCAGGGCGGACAGCGCCCAGCGACCAAATTTCATGATTTCCTCCCTTGGCGAAACCGCCGGGAGCAAACTAATTACAATTTTTTGACACGCGCAAGCCAAAAAAGCAGACTAATTAGCCGATGAGTGCCGATGTGATCTCCAACGGTGTCAAATTAGTTGGACTAATTGACCGTAGGCGACGTCTCAGTGCGTGGCGTGTGGTGCAAAAACAAAAAAGGGGCACCCGAAGGCGCCCCTTGGTCCTCGTTGGGAAGGACTTACTGGCTGCCGCCCCAGGCCTGGGGGTAGTTCGGCATGTCTTCGCAGCCGCACATGGCATAGTGCAGGGGCGGCATTTTTTCGTTGATGTACTGGTCCAGCACGTCCTGGGTGATCACCGGCTGGGGCAGGACCCATTCCGGACCGGGGACCTGTTCGCCCTTGAGCGTGTTCACAGCAGCGATGATGGCCGTGCGCCACTGATAGGTCGGGTAGGTCGGGGCGACGCCCTTGAAGCCGATATCGCGCCACTTCTGCAGGTAATCCTGCTGGTCTTCGCCGGTGACCACCGGGACATCGAAGCCCTGGTCTTCGAAAGCCTCGACAGCGGCAACGGCGGTGGCGCCGGCATCCATCCACACCGCGTCGATGGCGCCGCGCTGCAGATAGTCTTCCACGATCGATTTGGTCTTGGCGTTGTCGCCGCCGGTGAACTCTTCGCCCAGAATGGTGAGGCCGGCTTCCTTGAACATGTTGCGGGCGCCCGAAGCGCGGGTCTCCAGCACGTCAACGCCGGGCGAGATGCGCAGCATCAACACCTTGCCGCCCGAGGCGACATTGGCGATGACGTGATCGGCTGCCTGGATGCCGAAGCCGTAGCCGCCCACCGGATGCACGAAGGTCACCGGGCAATTGGTGGTGACACCGCGGTCGAAGACGATAACAGGCAGGCCGGCCGCACAGGCCTTTTCGACCGCGGGAGTCAGCGCTGCAGTGGAGTTCGGCGAGACGATCAGCACATCGCAATTGCCGCCCGCCAAGAGGTCGTCGATATCGGCGATCTGCTTGTCGTCGGAACCTTCGGCGTCGACATGGGTGAAGGTGCCGATCTCGGGATGCAGCTTCACTTCCTCGGTCATGTCGGTATAGCCGACCACGCGCCAGGGATTGTTGACCCCTGCATTGGAGAAGCAGACGGTCCAGGGCGCATCCTTCTTGAAGCCGGAGGTGTCGACCATCGCCTCGCCCGCATATTGCAGGTAGGGCTTGTCGGCCGGGCCGTTGAAGGCGCCCGTCAGCTGTTCGCGCTGCTTGGCGAACTCGGCCGGGTCATCGAAATTCGGCGCCTGGGCAAAGCTGGCGCCGGTCAGCATGCCCAGAACGGCAGCTGCCAGGATGGTTTTCTTCACGGTATCCTCCCTCGTGAGATTGTCAGACCTTGTGGTGACGGGCAGCCCGGGGGCCGCGCGCCTGCGCTCATCGGCCGCCGCGTCGCCGCTGATAGGTGGCGAAAGCCACGGCACCGATGAGAATGAGTCCCTGCACCACCAACCGGACCGGCTGCGCCAGTCCCAGGAGGTTGAGCAGGGTGAAGATGGCTTCGAGCGCCAGGGCGCCAGCGATGGTGGCGGGCACCGAGCCGCGCCCACCGAGCAATTGTGCGCCCCCGATCACCGCGGCCGTGATGGCCTGCAATTCGAAACCCGAGCCGATATTGACCGAAACGCCGGCCCGGCCGCCGAGGATCACACCCGCCAAAACTGCGGTGAGCGAAGAGACGACGAAGGCGGAGATGCGAATGCGTTCCACCGGAACGCCGGCAAGGCGCGCCGCCTGCTGGTTGTCGCCCACCGCATGCAGCAGGCGCCCGAAATTGGTGCGATGCAGGCCCCACCACAGGATGGCGCCGAAGACCACGAGGCAGATGACTGCGATGGGCAGGATGCTGATAACCGGCAGGTCGGCAATGTTGTAGCGGCCGAAGAAGCGGAAGGTGTCGGGCAGATAGCCGCGTGGTGCGCCGCCGGACCACATGAAGGCAACGCCATTGAGCGAGATCATCATGCCCAGCGTCGCGATCAGCGAGGGCACTTTCAAATAGCTGACCACCAGGCCGTTGATGACCCCGATCACCACGCCAATGCCCAGCATCAGCGGAATGATCCAATAGGTGGAATTGGGATCGTTGCTGGCGAGCATGGAGGAGCCGATGACAGTCAGCGTCATGGTCGAGCCGACGCTGAGATCAAAGCCACCCGAGATGATGACATAGAGCGCGCCACCCGAGAGAATGGCGAGCGCAGCCACGCGCTTGAGATAATTCATGTAACCGGTGGGCTCGCCAAAGGCCGGGTTCATCACCACGATGGCCAGGATAAGCACCACGACGAGTATGTAGACCGGGTTGATCTGCGGCAGGCGACGGCGCGGCTCGGCGCCCTGGGAAAGAACGTCCTGGGTCATGCCACCGGCCTCCTGGAACGGGCGGCATAGAAGGCAACGGCCACCACGATGATGATGCCGCGCAGCACCTGTTTGACGAAGGCATCGACACCGAGGACGTTGAAGATGGAGTCGATCAGCGAGAAAATGATGACGCCGGCCATGGTGCCCCAGATGCCGCCGCGTCCACCGGCCAGCACGGTGCCGCCAATGACGACGACAGCGATGGATTCGAGGTCGTAAACCCCCTCTGCACCGATCCAGGGTGCGCCGGAGCGCAGGCGCGATGCCAGGTAGATGCCGGCAATCGCGGCGCAGAGCGAGCACAGCATATGGGCGCCGATGACGACGCGCGCCGTGTTGATGCCGGCCAGGCGGGCGGCGTCCTGATTGCCGCCCACGGCATAGATATTGGAACCGAAGCGGGTGAAGCGCAGTACGAACCAGGCGAGGCCGGCGAGCACGAACATGAAGATAAGCGAATAGGGCACGATCCCCACCGCGCCGTAGGCGAAGATCTGGAACTCGGCGGGCACATTGCCGGCGAAATTGTTGTAATAATAGGAGAGCACGCCCTGGATGATCAGCGACATGCCGAGCGTCGCGATCAGCGGATTGACCTCGAGCTTGCTGATGACCAGCCCGTTGATGAGCCCCACAATCGCCCCCAGCGCCAAAACTGCTGATATGGCCGGGAACATCATGGCCGGATCGCCATTCATCACCACTGATGTCACCACGGCCGACGCCGAGATCAGGCTGGCGACGGAGAGGTCGATGGAGGCAACGAGAATGGCAAAAGTCTGCCCGATCGCGGTAATGCCCAGGGTGATCGAGCGTCCGAGGATGGCCACGAGATTGTCGAGCGTCAGGAACCGGGTCTGTCCCAGGGCGACGATCAGCACGATATAGAGCAGGCTCGCGGCCACCAGCAGAATGGCCGAGGCGTGGCGGTCGAAACGCAGGCGGCGTGGCCTGCTGGAAGACTGGCTGATCTCGCTCATGCAGCAACCCCTTGGGCCTGGCCGGTGGCGGCCAGCATCAACTCGGCCTCGGTGGCGGTGCGGTCAAAGGTGCCGGCGATGCGGCCTTCACGCATGACCACAATGCGATCCGAGGCGCCCAGAATTTCCGGCAGGTCGGACGACACCATCATGATGGCCGTGCCGGCTCGCGCCAGCTCGCGCATCAGGTGATAAATACTGGCCTTGGCGTCGACATCGATGCCACGCGTCGGCTCGATGAAGATCAGCACCTTGGGCTTGAGCGCCAGCCAGCGGGCCACAAGCGCCTTTTGTTGGTTGCCGCCGGAGAGAAAGCGCATTTCCTGCTCATAGGAAGGCGCGCGCACCTTCATGCTGTCGAGCAGCGCATCCATACCCTTAAGATCGGTGAAGCGATTGGCATCGCGTCTGCCCAGCAGTGCAGCAAAGCTGCGGGCGCTGAGCATGGCGTTGTCGCGCACCGATTGCATCAGCACCAGCGCCTCGCCCTTGCGGTCGCCGGGCAACAGACCGATCCCGGCGCGTATGGCGTCGCGCGGCGAGCCGAAGCGCACCTCTTGGCCGTGGAGGCTGATGCTGCCGGTGGTGAGCGGGTTGGCTCCGAACAGCGCCATGGCCAGGGCACTGCGCCCGGCGCCTTGCAGGCCGGCAAAGCCGACGATTTCGCCTGCGCGCAACTGCAGGTCGATGTTGTGCAGCGCAGAATTGCCGCCATTGCTGACGCTGAGCACAGTCTCGCCAATGTCCGCTGCGGCAGCTGGTTCCGGATAATAGGCGGCGATGTCGCGGCCTACCATGGCGCGTACGATGGCGTCGGGAGTGGGCATGTGGTCGAAACTGGCCGCGACGGTGCCGTCCTTGATGACGGTGACGCGGTCAGCCAGTCGCGTCACTTCGCGCATGCGGTGGGTGATGTAGATGACGGCCGTGCCGGAGGCGCGCAGCCGCTCCACCAGAGCGAACAGCACCTCGCATTCCGCCTCGTTCAAGGCGGCGGTTGGCTCGTCCATGACGATGACCTTGGCATTGAGCGAAAGCGCCTTGGCGATCTCGACCATCTGCTGGCTGGCGACGTCGAGATCGGCCACCAGCGTATCAGGGGTAATGCCATGACGAATGCCGAAAAGGCCAAGCACACGGCGCGTCTCTGCATCCATTGCCCGCGCATCGATCAGCCCGTGACGCCGGGGCTCACGCCCCAAAAACAGGTTCTGCGCCACCGTGCGTTCGCGCAGCAGCGAGAACTCCTGATAGATGACCGATATGCCCGCCTCGAGTGCGGCCAGTGGATGGCGGAACTGTTGCGGCTGGCCCTCGATCAGCACCTCACCCTCATCAGGTCGATAGACGCCCGACAGGATCTTGATCAGCGTCGACTTGCCGGCGCCGTTTTCCCCGCAGAGCGCATGCACCTCGCCGCGCCGACAGCTGAACGAGACCCCGCTCAGTGCCTTGACGGCGGGGAAGGACTTCGAGATATCGCGCATCTCGATGACGGGCGCTCCGCTCATGCCGCACGCTCCGCCCCGGCTTCGTCCCAGGTGCGGCGGATATAGGCCGCGCTTTCGGCAAACAGGGTTTCGTAATCGGGGAACAGGGGGCGCCAGACGCGGGTGGCCGCGGCAATCGCGGGCAGGCCAGCGCCAAAGGCCTCCAGCGTCACCCAGCCATCATAGCCGGAGCGGCGGACCGCTCCGAGGATGGCGGGAAAATCGATATGGCCACGCCCGGGAATGCCGCGATCATTTTCCGACACATGCACGATGCCCACATGCGGCGCCACGGTCTCATAGGCCTGGACCTGGTCGCGGTCTTCGATATTGGCGTGGAAGGTGTCGTACATGATCCGGCAGGCCGGGTGATCAACGCGGCGCGCATAGTCACGACACTGCGTGGTGGTGTTGAGAAAATAGGTCTCGAAACGGTTGAGGTGTTCGAGGCTGAGATAGATGCCATTGGCCTGTGCCCGCTCGGCAAGAGCGCGGTGAGCCTCGGCGCCAAAGGCGAGCTCGTCCTCGGTCGGACCGGCACCGGAGAAATGGCCGATCGGGGCATGGATGGGCCCGCCGACGCTCTGCGCCCCGAGGGCGATGGCGCAATCGAGCGCCCAGTCGAGATGGTGGCGGCCCCGTTCACGCGTCTCCGCATCGTTCGAAATCGGGCTGACATCGGGGCTGGGGATAATGGAGGTCGTGCAACGCTCGAGCCCCATGGCGTCGAGCGCGCGTCCGAGCCAGGCATAGTGATCCGGATCGCCTGACAGCACCGGCACTTCCACGCCGTCATAGCCTTCCGCCTTGATCTTTTCGATCATCGGCAGGTGCGCTTCCGTCACCAGATCGGTCAAGCACAGCAGATTGATGCCGAGCTTCATGCTTCCCCCTCGCGCCTGTCGTCATTGCCAGTGCGTGCAACATCATGGGTCGCATGTCGCTTTGGCAAAAAACGAACGTCGCCTTGTGCGGCGTTGCGCTCATGTCCTCCAATAGCCATCACCCATGGCGCAGCTTGATCTGCCGCATTTTCGGGCGTCTGGCGGTTCCAAACCCACCTTGCGGTTGGCTGCGGAACATGTGCATCATGGCGCAAGCAAAATGGCGATGCGTTCGAAAACGCACACTGGTAAAAATTATACGGGGGAGATCAGGCATGAATGCAGAGGCGAAGGCGCGAGCCCTCTTGCGGCCGGCGGTGTTCACCGAGCCGGGTGCGCTCATGTATGCGGGCAATTGTTCGGATCTGTATGAGGCCTCGCTGGCTGGCAAGGTGATGCTCAGCGCCTGGACGCGGCGCAAATATCCCGGACGGCCCCTGGGTGATGCACTGCCGCAGGTGCTTTCCGTCGGCGGCTGGGACGCGGCGCGCATGCAGGACTGGGGCCTCAAGGAGCACTGCAATGAGGGGGTCAAGATCGCCTATATGGCGCGCGGCAGCATGATCCTCAAAATCGACGGCCAGCGCCACGAGGTCAGCGAAGGCCAGATGTTCGTGGTCCGCCCCTGGCAATTGCACCAGTTCGGCGATCCGCATGTCGGTGCCAGCCAGATCGTTTGGGTGCTGTTCGACGTCGGCGTGCGCCGCCCGCACGAAAACTGGCTGTGGCCCGACTGGATGGCCTGGTCGGAGCGCGACATCGACCGGCTCACCACGCTGCTGTCGCGCAACGAGCAGCATGTATTGACGGCCAGCCGCGAGGTCGCGCGCACCTTCCACGACATCGCCCAGATTGTTGCTGGCAACGATGTGGTGGGCAGCGAAACCCGGATGCGGCTTTCGATCTCGACACTGTTGTTGCAGTTCATGGAACAGCTGGAAAGCCAGTCGCCCCAGCTCGATGCCGATCTCGCCAGCTCCAAGCGTACGGTACAGATATTCCTCGATCGCCTGTCGCATGCCTTGGACGAGGATTGGACACTGGAAAACATGGCGGCTGAATGTAGCCTGTCACGCACCCAGTTTTCCCAGCATTGCCAGGCGATCACCAATATGACGCCGGTGCGCTATCTGCAGATGATCCGCCTCGAAGCGGCCAAGCGCTGGCTGAGCGAACGCGCCAATGTCTCGGTGACCGAAATTGCTTTGGAGGCGGGCTTCACGTCCAGCCAGTATTTCGCCACCTGCTACAAGCGCCGCTTCGGCCTGACGCCGCAGGAGAGCCGGCGCTGAAATCATCGCCCGCCTGACGCCAAGGCACCAGGCGGGCGATGGCGTTTGCTAGGCCAGAGCCAGGATCAGGCATTCATGGCCGGGCAGGGTGGCCACTTCGCCGGTGCGGAACGCTGCCCCGACCAGGGCCTCACCCGCGGGCAGATTGGCAACGCTGCGTGCCTCGTGCGAGAGATTGAGCACCACGATGCGGCTGGCCATGGTCATGGCCTCCACCTGATCATGGGTGACATAAACCATGGTGGCGCCGAGCTGGGCATGCAGAGTGGAGAGCTCCACCCGCATCTGCGTGCGCAGCGCCGCATCGAGATTGGAAAGCGGTTCGTCGAAGAGAAATACTTCCGGCGAGCGGGTGATGGCCCGACCGATGGCAACGCGCTGGCGCTGGCCGCCGGAAAGCTGCTTTGGCAGCTTGTCGAGCTGATCGGTCAGCCGCAGGATTTTGGCGGCGCGCTGCACGCCGGCCTCGATCTCCGCCTTCGGACGGCGTGCCATGCGCAGGCCAAAGCCCATATTTTCGGCGACCGTCATATGCGGATAGAGCGCATAGGGCTGGAAATCATTGCAATGCCACGGTCACCCGGGTCGGCGTGGGTCACGTCCCGGCCATTGATGATCATCTGTCCGCCGTCGATCGACTCGAGACCGGCGATGGATTTGAGGAGGGTGGACTTGCCGCAACCGGAGGGCCCGACCATGACGATAAACTCGCCGGGTTCCACGGTCAGGTTGATGCCGCGCAAAGCATGGTAGGCGCCATAGCGCTTTTCTATGTTGCGGAGTTCGAGACTGGACATGATTGCTCGCTTTCTCGCCTTAGCCCTTCACCGCGCCCATGGTGAGGCCGGCGATGAAGTGACGTTGCATGAGGAAGAACATGATGACCGGCGGTACCGCGACGATCACCGTGGCTGCCGAAATGGTGTTCCAGGCGGACACATACTGCCCGCGCAGATTGGCCAGGTCCGCCGTCACCGGCTTGACGCTGTCGCTGATGGTCAGCACCACCGCCCAGAAATAGTCGTTCCAGATGAAGGTGAAGAGCAGGATGGCCAGCGCCGCCAGTGCGGGCCGGACCAGGGGCACCACCACATGCATCAGGATCTGTGCCGGTGAGGCGCCTTCCGCACGTGCCGCATCAAAGAGTTCCTTGGGCCGCGCCGCGATGAAGTTGCGCATGAACAGGGTGGCGAACCCGGTCTGAAACGCGGTGTGGAAGATGATCAGCGCCCAGGTGGTGTCGTAGAGCCCCAGCTTCACCATCAGGTCGCGCACCGGGATCATCATGATCTGCGCCGGCAGGAAGTTACCGCCGATGAAGATGGCGAAAAGCACCATGCTGCCGCGGAAGGTGAATTTCGACAGCACAAACCCGGCAAGGGTCGAGAGCGCCAGCACGAATACCACGGATGGTACGGTGATCAGCAGGGAGTTGACGAAGAACCGCGCCATCGGTGTCTGGGTGAACACGCCGACATAATTGTCGACGAGGCCGAATGCCGTGGGCCAACCCCACAGATTGCCGGTGGCGATATCGCTGGCGGCACGCACCGAGGTCAGCATGATGGCAAACAGGGGCGCCAGCCAAAGCAGCAGGATGGCAACCACCAGCGTCATATAGGCGGCGCGCAGGCCACGTGCGGTCTTGGGAATGGGACGTGGATACATCATGCGCTCCGATCTTCGGCCTGCATGATCCGGCCCAGATACCACAGGATGAACACCAGCATGATGGCGAACAGAACCGTGGCGATGGCCGCGCCATAACCGAAGCGATAGGAAAAGATGGATTGCTCGTACATCTGATAGGCGAGCACCTGCGAGGAGCCGAACGGGCCGCCCTGGGTCATCACTGACACCATGTCGAACGATCGCAAGGCGCCAATGGCCGTGATGGCGATGGCGATGAAGGTTACCTGGGTGAGCTGCGGCAAGACGACATGGCGCAGCATGTCCCAGCCCTTGGCACCATCGACGCGACCAGCACCGATGAGATCATCGGACAGGCTGTTGAGGCCGGCCAGATAGAGCACCATGCAGAAGGCGATCTGCGGCCAGAGCGCAGCGAAAACCACCGCAAAGGTGACGAGGTTTTCGTCTGAAAGCAAAGCTGGTGCCGTGGCGCCGAACGCCTTGAAGACGATTGCCAGGAGACCGAGCTCGGGGGTGTAGACCCAGGTCAACACAACGCCGACCGCCACCGAGGCCAGTACCAGGGGGACGAAGAACAGCGACTTGACGATGCGCATGCCTCGGATCTGCTGGTTCACCAGCAAGGCGATTGCCAGCCCGGCAGGCGGCGCCAGCATGAAGACGATCAGCCAGATGACATTTACAAAACTAATAAACGAGGCTTTGGCGATGAAGATTGATCAGGGGACCGCCCGCGCCTTGAACCGGCGCCTGATCCTGAACCTGCTGCGGGAGCGCGGGGCTCTCAGTCGCGCCGAAATCGCTGCGGCGGTAGGGTTGAGCGGAGCGACCGTGACCTTCGCGGTGGGCGATCTCATCGAAGAGGGCCTGCTGGTCGAAGGGCCACCCAGCAAGGGCGCCACCGGTCGCCGACCGATTCCGGTCGAGATCAACTATTCCGGCCTGCTTGCGGTGGGCCTCAAGGTCATGGTCGGTAGCGTGGAATGCGTCCTGACCGACCTCTCGACCACCCCGCTTCTGACCCGGACCTTTTCTCTTCCCGACCAGGCGCCGGAGACGGTTGCGGATATCTGTGCCCGGGCTGTGCAGGCCCTGCTCGCCGAAGGCGGTTCTGAAGCATCGCGGTTGATCGGCATCGGCATCGCGGTGCCGGGGTCGGTGCAGGATGGGATCTGTCGGGAAAGCCATCGCTTTGGCTGGCGCAATGTCCCCATTGCCAGCATGCTTGCGGAGCGCGTGCATGTGCCCGTCTGGGCGGAGGATGACACCAACGCCTTTGCCCTGGCGCAGCAATTGTTTCGCCTTGGACTTCATCACAAGACGGTCGGCGCTCTGGCGATCGTGGCCGGCATCGGTTGCGCGGTAATCATCGAAGGGGCGGTGCATCATGGCTTCACCGGTTCCGCAGGCAAGATTGGCCATACCAATCACGATCCATCTGGCCTCACATGTGAGTGCGGCCGTCGGGGCTGTCTGCAGGCCCATTTTGCCGAGCCGGCCATAGTTGCGCGCTGGCAGAAGGCCTCCGGCCAGTCACCTGGCGTGACGCGGTTCGACATGGTTGCAGCGGCTCAGGCCGGCGACACTCTGGCCAAGGACATTTTGGCCGAGGCGGGTCGCGGCATTGGTCGTGTGCTCGCTGTCTATTGCCATGTGATCGATCCGGAAATCATCGTGGTCGGTGGCGAGGCCGTGGCCTTCGGAGACTTCCTGTTCGACCCGATGCGCCAAGCGCTGGCCGAAGGCATGCTGTGGACGCCGCCGCCGATCATGCCGGACTGGGTCGACAATTCCTGGGCGCAGGGCGCCGCGGCTCTGGCTACCAGGCAGATTTTTGACTTCGCGGCGCAGGACGGCGCCACCAAGCTGGAGTGAGCGGCAAAGAATATAGATGCGCACCCATATTTAGAGGTGGCGAGCCCGCAGCGCCCGCCAATACTGGATAGGTCTGGGCGTCAGCCGTGATGCGGCTGACGCCTTCGCTTGCCCACCAATCACGCCGGTTTGCGATAGCTCGCCAAAAGGAAATAGACGGCGATCGCAAGCACGGCAATCACGCTCGCTGCAACGCTCAGTAAGGTGACGTGAGCGGCGCTGAAGGCCGCCTTCCCTGCAGCAATCAGGGCCGCCGCCTGTTCGGCAGGGAGTTGGCTCGCCACCAGATAGGTATCGCCGATCGAGCGGCTCGCCTGTTGCGCCAAGTGCTGCGTCAGGTCCGGTGGCACCTGCAATGCCTGGCTGAAGACGCTCGCCATGAACACGCCGAAAAGCGTGATGCCGAGGCCGGTGCCAAGTTCGTAGCCCGTGCCTTCCAGCGCCCCTGCGGCACTGCCCTTTTCGGGCTCAACCGAGCCCATAATGGCAATGGACGACGCGGTCAGGCCGATGCTGAGCGTTAGGCCGACAACAGCCAGAGCGAGCGGAACCAACAGGCCTGGGTCATGAAAATCCGCCCTGCCGAGAAATGCCAGCGCCGCTGCCCCAACCAACAGCGAAGCGGTGGCCACCAGGCGCAGGCCGAACATGTTGGAGAGGAAGCCCGCGATCGGCCCCCCGATACCCGCGGCGACCATGATCGGGATCATGAACAGGCCGGCATCGAGCGGCGTCTTGCCGATGACATATTGCAGTTCCTGAGCCAGGGTCAGTTCCACACCGGCAAGGGCGCCGGTGGCCACCAGGGCCATGACCATGCCGGCGACGATTGCCGGATGGGAGAACAGGGAGAGATCGAGCATCGGATTGTCCGAACGAAGCTGCTTTCTGGCGAAGAGCCAGAGCATGGCCAGGCCGAACGCCACGATCGGCAGCAGGATGACCATAGGCTGGCTACCGCTAAAACCTGCTTTCACGGCATAGACGAGCGAGATCATTCCGGCGATGAGCAGCAGAGCCTGGCCAAGCGCCCACTTCCCGCTCGATGTCGGCTCATGGCGCGACAGCAGCATGTAGCATGTGGGGGCGACCAGCAGCATGACCGGGACATTGATGAGGAAGACCGAGCCCCACCAGAAGTGCTCGAGGAGGCCGCCACCGACCAACGGGCCTACGGCGGCTCCTGCCGAGCCGACCGTGCCCCACATGCCCAATGCGATTGCGCGCTCGCTATCATCCTCGAAGGTGCGCCTGATGGTCCCCAGTACACAGGGCACGATCATGGAGCCGCCGAGCGCCAGCAGCACACGCGCCGCGATCAGCATCGAAGCGCTTTGTGAAAATGCAGCGATAACCGAGGCCGTGCCAAAGATGGTGAGACCGGTCAGCAACACCTTGCGGTTGCCGATCCGATCGGCGAGCGTTCCCATCGGAACCAGCAGGCCCGCCATCAGCAGCGGATAAATGTCGATGATCCAGAGCACTTCCGTGCTGGATGCGCCCAATGACTGTGTCAGAGTGGGCACGGCAACATGAAGGACGGTCATATCGATGACGACCGGAAGAAACGCCAACATGACAGCGATGAGGACCAGCCAGCGCTTGGGGTCGCGGTAATGGGCAGACATTGAATCACCAGATTGAAAAAACCAGAGCGCTCCATATAAATACATACGTATGGAATGCAATCGTGCCGAACGACGCTCTCAAGGGAAAAATGCATGGGCAGAAAACCGACAATCAGCCGGGACGGCCTGCTGACTATTGCCGAGGAAATCGTCAATGCGGACGGGCCTCAAACACTGACGATCGACGCTCTGGCCAAGGCAGCGGGCATCTCCAAGGGTGGGGTTCAGTACGCCTTCGCCTCGAAGGATGATCTGATCCGGGCGCTTGTCGATCGGTGGACCACGCAATTTGACGCACTGATTCCAGACGTTCAGACGGTCGGGCCGATCGGGTTCGTACGCGCCTACATTGCCGCAATGCGCTCTTCGCAGGCTGTCATTGGCGCAAAGATGGCGGGCCTGATGATCGCTTACATGCAGAACCCCAAGAACCGCTTGTCCACGGTGCAATGGTACAGTGCGATCCTCGAAAAGATGGGGGACACGCAGGAGGCCCGAACCGCCAAGGCGGCTTTCCTCGCGGTCGAGGGCCTCTTTGCCTTGCGCATCTGGGGCGTCGAAAGCAATCTGGACTGGCAGTCTCAGCTGGATGACATCGAAGCCATTTTCCTGGACCACACGTTCGGCAAGGACCAGCAATCGCCCCAGCCAGATCGATGATCGGCGGGGAATACGATCGTCCCCGCCGTGTCGCCTTCATGATGCGCTCGCCTCAATCTCCGCTGATGCCGCAGTTGCCATAACCTTGCGACGTTCCCACTGCAGCAGCATGGAGAATGCCGCCGGCAGCAGGGTCAGCGTCAGGAAGGTGGCTATCGCCAGCCCGCCGATGATGGCGAAGGCCATGGGTCCGAAAAACACGCTGGTGGCGATTGGGATCATACCCAACACCGCTGCGCAGGCAGTCAGCACGATCGGGCGTGCCCGATGCAGCGACGCCGCCCGGATCGCCGCATCAGGCTCCATTCCGTTGGCAATATTGGTGTCGACCTCCTCGATGAGGATCACAGCATTGCGGATGATCATCCCGGCCAGCGCGATAATGCCGAGCTGGGCGACGAAACCCATGGCCACCCCGGTGGCCAGCAAGGCAATGACCACGCCGATCAGCCCGAAAGGCGCCATGAAGATGGCGAGGGCCATGCGCGCCAGACTGCGCAGTTGGATCATCAGCAGCGTCATCATGATCAGCAGGGTCGCGGGCAGCATGGCGAAGACTGACTCGCTGCCCTTGGCGGATTCCTCCACCACCCCGCCAATGTCCACAGCATAGCCGGCGGGCAGTCCGGCCTGGAAGTCGGCGATGGCGGGCCGCATCTGCTCGACGACCGTGGCCGCCTTCATGTCCGGCGCCACATCGGCCTGGACAACGATCATCGCCTGGCGGTTGCGACGCCAGATAATGGGGTCTTCGACGCCGTGACTCACCGTGGCAATGGAGCGGAGCGGCACCGAGCGGTTGTTGGGAGCGGAGATCTGGAGATTGTCGATGGTGGCGAGGTCCGAACGGTCGGTGGTGTCGCCGCGCACGATCACTTCGATCTGCTGGTCGCCTTCGCGCAACTGGGTGAGAGGCGCGCCGGTATAGACGGTGGCGGTCAGCGAGGCGATGTCCTTGGAGGAGATGCCCAAGGCGCGGGCGCGAACCTGGTCGATCTCGATGTCCACGCTGCGCTGGGGTTCGCCGGCGGTCAGGTTGATGCCGCGCGTCGAGGGGTTTTCTGCCAGCAGATTGGCGAACTGCATCGATAGGTCACGCACCATGGCATGGTCGGGCCCGGTGATGCGGAACTTCAGCGGCCAGCCCACCGGCGGTCCGAGTTCGAGTGGCGATGCGCGCGAAATCGCTTCGGGAAATTCGCTCTCGAGATAGTTCGCGAGCCGCGCCTGCAGCCGGTCTCGCGCCTCCAGGCCTTTGGCGACGACGACAAATTCGGTGACGTTGTCATTGGTGAGCAGGAGGTCCATCGGTAGATAGAAGCGGATGGCGCCAGAACCGATATAGGTGGAGAAATGGTCCACATCGGCGTCGTCCAAAAGGAATGCTTCGAGCTTTTGGGCATCCGCGTCGGTGGCCGCATAGGAGGCGTTCTGCGGCAAGGTCAGGCTCACCATCAGCTCCGGGCGGTCGGCTGTTGGGAAAAACTGCTCCTCGATCTGGGTAAAGCCGACCAGCGAGGCGCCGAAGGCCAGTACGGCAAGCGACAGGGTCGCCAGCCTGTGCTTGAGAGCGAGGTCCAGTATACGCGCATAGCCGCGCATGATCCTGCCGCCGCCTTCCTTGTGTGGCTTGACGGTCTTGGGCAGGATCCAAACGCCCAGAAGCGGTGCGAACACCACTGCGACGATCCATGAGGTGCTGAGGGCAATCAGCACCACCATGAAGAGGGAATAGCAATATTCCCCCGCGCTGGAGGCGGCAAAGCCCACCGGAACGAAGCCGGCGATCATCACCAGCGTGCCGGTGAGCATCGGAAAGGCGGTGGTTTCATAGGCATAGGTTGCGGCGCGGGACTTTTCCCAGCCATGCTCGAGCCTGCCAACCATTGCCTCGACCGTGATCATGGCGTCATCGACCAGAAGCCCCAGTGCGATGATCAGTGCCCCCAGCGAAATGCGCTGGAGCCCGATGCCGGCCAGTTCCATGCCGATGAAGGTCATGGCCAGAACCAAAGGAATCGACACGGTGACTACCAGGCCCGCGCGCGTGCCGAGGGAGAGGAATGACACGGCCAGCACGATGGCGATGGCTTCCAGCAGCACTTTGATGAAGTGCTCGATGGCGTGGTCCACCACTTCGGTCTGGTCGGCCACCTTCACCACATCGATGCCGTAAGGCAGGTCGGGAGTTACTTCGGCCATCACCGCGTCGATCTCCTTGCCGAATTTGAGCACGTCTGCGCCCTCGGCCACCGAGATGGCGAGCCCGATGGCCGGCTTGCCGTTGACGCGATAGCCGGGCGATGGTGGATCGATTGGCCCACGAGAAACCTCGGCAATGTCGGTGAGCGGCACGAAGCGGTTGTCGACACGCAGCACCACCTTGCGGATGCTGTCTTCGCTGGTGAAGGCCCCATCGACTGTGACAGCGATTTTTTCCGATGCGGTTTCGATGGTGCCGGCCGGCGCCACAGCATTCTGTTCCTGCAGGCTGGCGATCACTGCATCGATATTGAGGTTGAGCGCGGCGAGCTTGCGGGTCTGGAAGGCAATGGTGATCTGTTCGGGCTGCACGCCGATCAGTTCGATCTTGCCGACATCGGGCACCGCCATCAGGCGTGTCCGCACGTTATCGACGCGCTGGCGGATGTCTCCGGCGCTGAACCCTTCGTACTGGAAACCGTAAATGATGCCAAAAGTGTCGGCGAACTCATCATTGAGGAACGGGCCGCGCACGCCCTCGGGCAGGCGCGGCACGAGATCGTCCATCTTCTTGCGCACCTGATACCAGGCATCCGTCACCTGGGCCGGCTTGGTGTCGTCGCGCAGATAGACGAACACCACAGCTTCTCCCGGCCGCGAATAGCTTTGTACGTGATCGAGGTTCGGGGTCTCCTCCAGCTTTTTCTCGATGAGATTGGTGAGGAGACTCGCAGTATCCTGCATGGTCGCGCCCGGCCAGGCTGCCGAAACCACCATGGTCTTGATGGTGAAGGGCGGATCTTCACCGCGGGACAGGTTGAGGAAGCTGAAGGTGCCAGCCAGCACCGTCAGCAGCATGAGGAAGACAACGAAGGACTGGTTGTTGAGCGCCCAGCTTGAAAGATTGAAGCCCTGCTTGGGCTTTTGTGGCTGGCTCATCACTTCTGGCCGTCCTCGAGCCGCACGCTTTGGCCGGGCCGCAATTTGCTGACCCCGGCAGTGACCACCAGGTCTCCTTGGTTGAGGCCATCTCCGACAATGATTTGCGCGCTGGTCTGCTGCGCCAGCGCCACAGGCTTGCGCTCGAGCGTCAGCGTCTCGGGGTCGACCACGAACACTGCCGGTCTGCCGTCCTGGCTGGTGATGGCGCTGGACGGCAGGCGGAAAACATCGCCACCGCCGAGGTCGATGGTGCCAGTCACGGCGGCGCCCAGGAACATCTGCTCCGGTGCGCCCGTCAGCTCCACCAGCACTCGGTAGGTTCGGGTGGTCGGGTCGGCAATCGGGCTCACTTCGCGGATATGGGAGGAGAAGCGAATGTCGGGATATGACAACAACGCCACCTCCACGGCGGCCGCGGAGAATTTGGGCTCGAGCAATTGCTCGGGTATATCGAAGGCAGCGTCACGCTGGTCGTTCGAGGCAATCATCACCACCGGCTGGCCGGCCGCAACAACCTGCCCGACATTGCCGTCAATCTGGGTCACCACACCGGCGGCGGTGGCCTTGAGTTCGGTCTGCTTGAGATTTTCCCGCACGATGTCCAGCGCCGCTTCGGCATTGGTGACGCGCGCCTTTGCGGCGTTGAATTCGAGCTCAACAGCCTCGAACTGCGCCCGGGTGATCACGCCATTGCCGAACAGGGTCTGCTGGCGGTTGAAGGCGGCCTGGGCAGTGTCGCGGCCCGCCTCGGCGCTGGCCAAATCGGCCTCGCTGCTGCGCAACTGGTTTTCGATATCGATCGGGTCGAGTCGGGCGAGCACATCGCCGGGCGCCACTGTGCTGCCGACATCCACCAGCCGCTCGATCAGCCTGCCGCCCATCTTGAAGCCGAAGCCGGTTTGCGTGCGTGGCAGAACTTCGCCGGTATAGACGAGGTTTGCGGTAGCCGCTGAGCGCGTTGCAACCACTATGCGCACCGGCCGCACGTGCTCGGCCACTGCATCGCTATGCTCATCGGACTGCGCGGAACACCCCGCCAGCGCCAGGCTCAGCGCGGCAAGGCATACAAAACCGATCTTCTTCATGTGTTGATGCTCTCAGAACGCAGTCCGCGCAGGACCGTCGAAATGCCCATTTCAAAGAAGGCCTGGCTGTCGCCGATCTCGATCTCGGTGATCGTGCTCCACAGGCTCACCAGACCATGCGCACAGGCCCACAAGACCAGGGTCGCCGCGCGCGCCGACGGCGCCTCAAAGTCGCCGCTGTCCAGGCAGAGCTGCACCTGCCGCTCTGCCAGTGCAAAAGCCTCTTCCACGCTGGGTGCGGGAGAGCGCGTGCTGCAGCGCGCCGCTTCTTCTGCTTCGTGGGAAAACAGCACGCGGAACCGATCGGGGTCCTCGGCACAGAAGCGGCAATATTCGAGCAGCATGGCGCGTGCGGTTTGCACGGGTGGCAGGGATGCGCTGGCAATTGATTGCAGCCGCGCAGTCATGTCCTCGACCGCTTCGGAAGCATGGGCAGCCAGAACCTCCTGCTTGCTGGCGAAATAACGATAGAGGGCGCCAGGCGACAGCCCGACTTCCAGCGCCAGCGTGCGCATCGATAGAGCGCTATAGCCGCGGGCCGCGATAATGCGCGCGGCTTGCAGCAGGATAGTGCTGCGCATCGCGCGCTCTTCCGCATCGGTCAGTGCTGGCCTGGCCATTCATCCGCCTCTTGTTTAACTAAACGCGTTTAATATACGCGTTTAGTTAAATGTCAAGCGGCGCTGCCTGCAGTGTGGGAAGCCATTTAATGGGAGCGTAGGCGCCGGCCCTCTGCGTCGAAAAGCAGGACATTGGCGGGGTCGAAGGCGCATCGCAGCGCCTCGCCCGCTTTGGTCCGGACTGCGCCGCGCTGTTCGACCAATATGATCTGGCCGTCGGGCAGGGCGCAGTGGACAATGGACGTCCCGCCGAGATTCTCGACCACCTGCGCTGTCACGGCAAAACCATGGGGCGCGGTAACAGGCGCATCGAACTGTTCAGGTCGGATGCCGACGGTGACACTGCCGGATGGAAGCGCCAGGCCGGCAAAGTCGAGGGTGATGCCGCCAGCCGAAACAATTCTGCCATCGCTGGTGGCATTGATGAGGTTCATCTTGGGCGAGCCAATGAAGCCGGCAACGAAGATGTTGTCGGGGTCGGCATAAAGCTGCGCCGGGCTGCCGATCTGCTCGATGCGCCCTGAACGCAGCACCACGATCTTGTCGGCCAGAGTCATGGCCTCGACCTGGTCGTGGGTGACATAGATCATGGTGGCGCCAAGATCCTGATGCAGCTTGGCAATCTCGACCCGCATCTGCACCCGCAATTCGGCGTCGAGATTGCTGAGCGGCTCATCGAACAGGAAGGCGCGCGGCTGGCGGACGATGGCGCGGCCGATGGCGACGCGCTGGCGCTGGCCGCCTGACAACTGCGCCGGCTTGCGGCGCATCAACTGGTCGAGTTGCAGGATGCGGGCGGCCTCGGCAACGCGCTTTTTGGTTTCGTCCTTCGACGTGCCGGTCATGCGCAGGCCGAAGCTCATATTCTGCTCGACACTCATATGTGGGTAGAGCGCGTAGGATTGAAACACCATGGCCAGCTTGCGTGATGCAGGTTCGATATCGTTGACCACGCTGCCATCGATCAAGACGTCACCGGCCGAGACGTCTTCAAGCCCGGCGATCATGCGCAGCAAGGTGGACTTGCCGCAGCCCGAGGGGCCGACAAACACCACGAACTCCCCGTTTTCGATCGCAAGGTCGACACCGTGGATGATGGCGACACCACCAAAGTTTTTTCGGACATCGCGCAGCTCGATAGCGGTCATTGGGTGATCCTTTCGAACCAGGTTTGAACGGCGTCTGGGGTAAGCTGCGGGGCGGCAGCGGGGTACTGCAGATAGGTTGCGAGCGCTGTGCGCATGGCCCGCGCCACCGGTCGGCTCTCGAGCGCACCTGAAAGGTCGATAGCCGAGATGATCAGCCGGCCTCTGCCGACCTGCGCCTCGCCGAGCAGCAGCAGGTCGCGGTTCTCGTTCCAGTCGTCGACGACGCGAACGATGGCGCGGAAGGCCGTGCCGGCGATATCGAGTGCCCGGCGGCGGAAGCTGAGCTCAAACCAGTGCCAGTCGGTGTGGGTCGCCGAGGGGAAATTCCGGAACAGCGGATGGCTGGTATCGTTCAGCAGCCCCAGCGTGTGCGGTGCCTGCCCATCGGTCCAGAGCGTATTCCAGAAGGCGGCGGTATGGCCGAGAATGGCATTGGGTTTTAGCGCCTCGGGAGGAGGCGTCAACACCAGGGTTTCGCCCGCAGCAAGCCTGGCGAGAGCGTCAGCGTCCAGCGCCGAAATGATCGGCAGGGGGAGAGCCTCTCCGGGCGCAGGCATGGTCCAGAGTGCCCAGCGATTGCGGTAGTCGGTGCCCGGCAAGTCGATCACCACCTCATATCGCGCCGGGGCATGCAATCCGGCGGTGTCAATCTCGATGGTTCCGAGATCGTGCAGGGCACCGCTGGCGAGACCATGATGAGCAAGGGTGCCTTCACGTGCAGCAACGCCATCCGCATCAATGAGGCGCCAGCGCAGCTGTCCAGCCGGCAACGGGACCGCATGGAATTGGGCGAGTTGTACCTTTGCGGCAAAACACTGACCCTCACTGAGCACGAAGCGCTCGGCGCGGAGAAGGGGCACGATCGGCGCGCAGAATTCGCGGAACTGGTCCGGCGTCACATAGGGTTTTTCGTCCCAGAAGGCGTCGACCACGCCCACCAGCGCCGTGCCCTGGCCAGGGAAATCCTGCAGGCCGAGAAGCTGAACTCCGGCCATGTCCGGTGTGCGCAGCGCCGCCTCCATCTCTTCCTTGTAGAGTTGGCTTTGCAGCGCGCCGCTTGCCATCATCAAGGCGTGCGCGAGATTTGCCAGCCCCTTGGCCTCGAGATCGGCCTTCACCATCTCGAAATTGCGGGCTTCGAGCACGCCCGTATATTTGGCGATTTCTTCAAGATCGGGATAGACGCACCACTGGCCGATTTCATGGCTGACCAGCGGCATGGGCACGGCATCCACCCACTCACTCCAGTCGGTCATGGTTTCCAGCGGCCGGGCATTCAGCCGGCCATCGAGGCCCTCGCCCCAGCGCTGATTACGCGGCTCGGGTTTGGAAATGTAGTCGGCGCGCTTGACCGTGGGCCAGCCCGACCCGCCGGTATAGAGGCGTCGCGGATCCTGGGCCTGCCACTTGTCGATAAAGCGTTCGAGAAAGCTGTGGGTCCCTGAGCCGTTCACTTCATTGCCAACGCAGAGCATGACGAAGCTGGGGTGGTTTCCATAGTCTCGCACGATGCGCTCGGCCTCGGCATGGATGTAGCGATCAAGCGCGGGATCGGCGCCGAGAACCGGCCAGACGGGGGTTTCGACATGCAGCAAGATCCCCATTCTGTCTGCCACCTCGAAGGCCGCCTTTGGCGGACACCAGGAGTGGTAGCGAATGTGGTTGAGCCCATAGGCCCTGGCCGTGCCGAACACCTTCTCCCAGCCTGCGTGATCGGTTGGTGGGTAGCCGGTGAGCGGAAAAATGGCGCAGTCGAGCGTGCCGCGCAGAAACACGCGTCGTCCATTGAGCACGAGGTGCCGACCGTCCCTCGTAAAATCGCGGATGCCGAAGGCGGTCTCGTACCGATCCTGCAATTGTCCGTCACGATACCATTCGACGCGCAGCGCGTGCACGACCGGATCGAATTCGTCCCATAGCCGCGCGCGTTCGGGAAGGTTGACCTCGAGCGAGAGCTTGGTGAAACCGCTATCGACGGCGATCGGCTGACGGACTTCCAGCGGCGTGTCCTCACCCGCGAAAGTGAAGGTCAGCACCAGTTCATTGTCGTGCTCGCCCTGCCACCAGGTGGGCCAGCGATTGTCGGCGTCGAAGACGTCGAGTTCGATATCGATTTTCGCCTTATGGCTGCGGGCATCGACATCGACGCGGGCGATCTGCTGCCTTGCCGCCTCGACACGCAAATAGCCGACAACACCGTTCCAATTGGTCTGGGTGTGATCGGTCTTGGAATGGGCGACGTCGCCCATCAGGGCATGGTCGCGAATGATGGCTTCGCCAACTGCCTCGAAGCGGGAATTGTCGATCATCATCACCAGCGAATGTGACCCGGCGGAGAGCTTGCCGGCGAGCATGCGCACAGCGGTCGACAGGCTCTCGTCGCGGCCGAGCTTATAGCCATCGAGCCAGATATTGACCTCGCCATGCGGACGCTCGAGAGCGATGTGGAAGAAATGGTCTTCCAGCCCCTCCGGCACGTCGAACCGGCGCGCATACCAGGCTTTGCCAATATAGGGGTGGCGCCGGCTGAGATGGGCCATGGTCCGGAAGCGCGAAAGTGGCGTCTTTTTCGCCTCGTCGACGCTGCCGGGCAGGGAAATGGTGTCCACGAGGTCACGCTGGAACCATTGCTCGGCTTCGCCCCGATTGTCGGGGTCCAAGGCAAAGGCCCATTCGCCTTCAAGCGGGATGGAAGTAAGCATGGTCGATCTCGGGGCTGGTCCGGTGGTGGATAGGGCGGGGTGGAGCGGGCCGTAGCCCGCCCCCGTCGCCTTACATCTGGGCTTCGACTTCGGCCTTGATGGCGGCCAGGGCATCATCAACCGACTGAACGCCGCGTGCCACATTGTTGATGGCCGTGCCGAGTGCCGTATAGACGTTGTTGTCCAGGGCGTTGAGCGTGAAGGGCGTCATCTCGGCCTGCACCGGGGCGAAAATGGTGTTGACGTTTTCGCCGGCATAATAGGGATCTTCGAAGTTGATCCAGTCGGCGGTGCCGGCAGGCGTATAGGCCGGGTAGAGGTCGTCGTTCTGGTACTGCTGCTTGAGGCTTTCGTCGTTGGTGACGAGCCATTTCACAAAGGCCCAGGCCGCTTCCTTGTTCTGCGAGCCTTCCAGGATGCCGATATAATCGCCGCCCGAGTTGAACGAGCGCTTGCCATCGACGCCAGGGGCCTGGGTCACGGCCCATTTGCCGGACTGGTCGGTGGCATAGGCGCGCTTGAGCAGGCCGCCAAACCAGTTGCCATAGAGCACGGTGGCCAGCTGGCCGCGCTGGAAGGCACCCTGCCATTCCGGACTCCAGGCGGTGAAGGGCGAAATCAGACCAGCTTCGCCGGCGGTCTTGACCAGTTCGAGCGCTTCGCGGAAGGCGGGATCGTCGAGTTGCAACTGGCCATCGGCGTTGAAATAGGACACGCCCTTCTGCGCGATATAGGCACGCACGATTTCTTCGCCATTGCCGATGAGCCAGCGCTCATTGGGCACAGCCAGCTTATTGCCTTCCTCGAGGAACGTATTCCAGTCGGCAAACAGCGCGCTGACTTCGGTCGGATCGGTCGGCAGCCCCGCTTCGCCGAAGATATCGGAGCGATAGAACATGCCACCCGGACCGGTATGCTTAGGGAGGGCCGAAATCTTGCCATCGGGCAGCGTGACATTGGCGACCGTAAAGCCAGCGAAGTCGTTGATGAACTCACCCGCATTATACGGCGCCTGGGCCAGGTCGACCCATTGCGGCTTGTCGCGCAGCAGTGCCATCATGCCGATCTCGATCATGGCGACATCGGTGCCGCCGCCCGCGAGCATGGCGCGCTGAACGGCGTTGAGATAGGCATTGTTGGCCTGGGGAATGCCCTGGATGTTGACGGTGATATTGGGATAGGCCGCGTTGAAAGCGGGCAGCAGGGCCTGGAACGTGCGATCGTTGTTGGGCCAGGTCAGCACGTTGATCGTGCCGGAAATCGATGTGTCTGGCGCGTCCTGGGCCAGAGCGGGCAGGCTGATAGCGCCGGCGAGCGCCATGGCAGCGAGCCCCTTGAGAACGGTCTTCATAGCAAATCCTCCATTTGCATAGGCGTCATTTGACGGAACCGGCGGTCAGGCCGGCGATGAACTGGCGGCTTAGCAGCGCGAACAGGATAAAGACGGGGACGAGACCCATCAGCGTTGCCAACATCACCGCCGGCATGTCGGAATAGTGGGTGGTGGAGAGCGTGGTCAGTGCCAGCGGAACGGTGAATTTGGTGCCGTCGCTGATGACGACGAGCGGGATCTGGAAGTCGTTCCAGGTGCTGATCAGCGTCCAGACCGCGAGTGCGGCAAGGCCCGGGCGGATGATGGGTAGAACCACGAAGACGAAGGTCGCCAGGCCCTTGGCACCGTCCATTTCCGAGGCCTCGTACAGCTCCCTGGGCACCGTGGAGCCGATATAGGTGTACATCCAGACCACGCCGAAGCCCGATGCCAGGGCGGGCAGGATCAACGGCCAATAGGTATTGAGCCAGCCGATGGCGTTCATCTGCAGGAAGAACGGGATCAGCGCCAGAGATGGCGGGAAGAACAGCGTCGCGAAGGTGACGACCAGCACGGTTTTGTGCCCCGGCGCGCGGGTATAGCGGGAGAGCCCGTAGCCGGCGAGGGCGCTGACCAGTACCAGGCCCACAGTCTTGGGAATGGCAACGATCAGCGAATTGATGATCGGACGGAAAGGGGGAAACACCGCCTCGATATTCTTGTAGTTCTGCACCAGATTATCGCCGAACCACAGCGGTGGCGGGAACTGGAACACCTCGCCGATGGTGCGGGTCGCAAAAACAGCAGTCCAATAGATCGGCAGGATGAACACGATGCTGAGCAAGACGAGCGCCAGGGTGACGACAAGATTGAACCGCTTTTCGCGATTGATGAGGGAGCGGATCATGCCGAGGCTCCCCGCAGGCGTTTCAGGCCAGCCTGGTAAAGCAGGGTGAGAATGACAACCGCAGCAAAAATGTACCAGGAAACAGCGGAGCCGACGCCGAAATTGAGGCGGGTGAACGCGGTGGCGAAGAGATACATGCCCAAGGTCGTTGCCGAATTGTTGGTGCCACCCAGCCCCTGCGTCAGCACATAGGGCTCGTCGAACATCTGCAATCCGCCCAGCGTCGCGGTAATTGCCGCAAAGGCGACGGAGGGCAGCAGCAGCGGCAGGGTAATGCGGCTGAAAATGGCCCAGCGGCCAACGCCATCCATTCGGGCAGCCTCATAGATGTCGCGGGGGATGGACTGCAGCGCAGCCATGAAGATGATGATGTACCAGCCGGTCCAGCGCCACACGACAAGCAGAACGACCAGCGGCTTGATGAAGGCCTCGGAGCCGAGCCAGTCGAAATAGCTCGGCGTGCCAGTCATCGCCCCCGAGAGCAGGTTGACGATGCCGCCATTGGCCGAAAAGAACACCCTCAGCACGATGGCTGCGATCGCCGGCGCCACAAGCAGCGGCAGCAGGAACACCATGCGGAAGTAGCTTTTGCCGAAGGCGACATAGTCGTTGATCAGCACCGAAATGCCCAGCGCCAGGCCGATGGTGACCACGCTGGACCAGAACCACAGATAGATTGTGTTGCCGATGGCCTTCTGGAACACCGGATCGCGCAGCGCCCGGCCATAATTCTCGAGCCCGACCCATTGCGGATCGGTGAAGCCGTCCCAGCGATTGAAGCCGAGATAGAGCGAGAACAGCACCGGAAAAACGGAAAAGACCAGGAAGATCAAAAGGAACGGCGCCACCGACCAGTAGAAGGCGGTGTCGCGGCGCATACGATGCAGGGTCTTGCCAGCGCGGCCAGTGGCCATGCTTATCCTCCGTTTTATGAATTTAATAATCTGATGTTTAATGGCGCTGTCAAGATAAATTCGGCGACTTGACCGTTTCGGCTGGTGCATCTAGCATTTAATAATCTGATTTATGGGTGACGCGTGAAAATCACAGCCATCACGACCCGCGTGGTCAATGCCGAAATGCGGAACTGGGTTTTCGTCAAGGTTGAAACCGACGAGCCCGGTCTTTTCGGCTGGGGCGAGGCAACGCTCGAATGGAAGACGCGCGCCGTTGTCGGCGCAGTCGACGACCTTACGCCGCTTCTGCTGGGCCGGGACCCGCGCGACATCGAGCAGGCGGTGCGCGTCATGACCAAGCAAAGCTTCTGGCGTCTCGGTGCAGTGGGCATGAGCGCGGTGTCAGGCATTGAGCTGGCGCTGTGGGATATCCTGGGCAAGCACCTTGATGTCCCGGTCTGGCGACTGCTCGGTGGCAAAGTCCGCGACAAGGTGGGCGTCTACACCCATCTCGGCATGGGCGATATGCGGGCCGTCTACGAGACCGATTCCATCGACCCGATCGTTGAGCGCGCTCGCGAAGTGGTTGAAAACGGCTATCGCGCCTTCAAGGCGGTGTTTGTCCCCTATACCCACTATCACGCACCGCTGCCGCAGGTGGACAAGGTCGCCCGCATGATGGAAGCAATGCGCGCGGCCGTGGGCGATGAGATCGAGATCATGGTGGATTTCCATGGTCGCCCGGCCTCTGCCGGAGCCGCACTGGCCTATATCGAGGCCTTGGCGCCAGCGCGTCCGATGTTCGTCGAAGAACCGGTCCCACCCGCCGATTTCGAAAGCCTCAAGCGCCTCGCCGGGCAGACCAGCGTGCCGCTGGCAACCGGTGAGCGACTGATCGACCGTACCGATTTCGAAGTGCTGTTCGCGACGGGAGCCATCGATATCGTGCAGCCCGATATCTGCCATTGTGGCGGTCTGCTCGAGGCCAAGAAAGTCGCCGCCCGTGCCGAAACGCTGGGCATCGGTGTGGCGCCGCATAACCCGCTCGGTCCCATTGCCGGCGTCGCCGCGCTGCACTTTGCCGTTTCGACCCCGAACCATGTCATCCAAGAAGAAATGGTGGGGGCAGTGCCGTGGTATTTCGATGTCGTCCAGGGCCCGATCCGCATGGTCGACGGCTTCTGGCAGGTGCCGGATGCGCCCGGTCTCGGCATCGTTGTTGACGAGACCGAATGTGCCAAGCACCCTTTCGCCCAGGAAGTCCTGCACACCCAGAACGCCGTCATGCCCGACGGCACCATCGTGGATTGGTAACATGCGTCTCAGCGGCAAGATCGCCATCATCACCGGAGCGGGCAGGGGTATCGGCGCCGCCATAGCCGAGGCCTTCATGCGCGAAGGTGCCGCGGTCGTCATTGCCGAACTGGATGAGACAAGCGGCAAGGCGACTGCGGCGCGGCTTGGGGGCGCTGCCTGGTTCATCCGCACCGATGTCACTCTCAATCAGTCGGTATCCGATTGTGTGAGCCAGGTGCTCGAGCGGTATGGCCGCATCGATATTCTGGTCAACAATGCCGGGATCAATGTCTTCCACGAGCCCTTGGAAACCTCAGATGCAGAATGGCAGCGCTGCATGGCCGTCGACCTTGAAGGCGTCTGGCGCATGTGTCGGGCAGTGCTACCTGGCATGGTGGCGCAGCAAGCCGGCAGCATCGTCAATATCGCGTCCTCCCACAGCAGCACAATCATCCCCCATACCTTCCCCTATCCGGTCGCCAAGCATGGGCTTCTGGGGCTGACGCGGGCGCTCGGGATTGAATATGCTGGCGCCAATATTCGGGTGAACGCCATTGCGCCGGGCTATATCGAAACCGATCTTGCGGTGGATTACTGGAACACCTTTGCCAATCCGGCGGCGGAGCGGCAGCGCACCTATGATCTGCATCCGCCCAAGCGCATCGGCAAGCCGATGGAAGTGGCGATGACGGCGGTATTTCTCGCCAGTGACGAGGCGCCGTTCATCAATGCCACATCGATTGCCATCGACGGCGGCCGCTCTGTTCTCTACCACGAATAGCTGTGTCGCCCTGCGTGCCGAGAAAGGTCGCCTGATGATCGAGGAAACCGTCAAGCCATTGCTGAAGCCACGCGTGCATCGACACGTGGTCAAGACGCTGGCGCAACGGATCCTGGGCAATGAGATCGCGCCCGGAGCAGTCATGCCGCCCGAGCCCGATCTCTGCCTCGATTTCAATATCAGCCGCAGTGCCGTGCGCGAGGCCATCAAGGTGCTGGGCTCCAAGGGCCTGGTGACCACGCGCCCGCGAGTCGGCACGGTGGTGCAGCCACGCGAGGCCTGGAATCTGCTCGATCCCGATCTCCTTGCCTGGTCGATGGAGCTGCAGCCCAGCGCCGAGCTCGTACTCAGCCTCATCGAAGCCCGGCAGGTGATCGAACCCGCCGCCGCGCGCTTCGCTGCCCTGAGGGCCACGGCGACCGATATTGCACCCCTAGAAGATGCTTTCGCCCGCATGAGCCGGTTCAAGGCGAACCAGGATTTCGAGGCGTTCAACAAGGCCGATATCGATTTTCACACGGCGCTGCTGCGCGCCAGCGGCAACATCGTCTTCCAGCAATTGTCCAATACTATCGGTGCGGCGCTGGCCTATTCCTTCCGCCTGACCATTTCGCGGGCGCGCGAGCCAGGCGCCTCGCTGCCCAATCATGGCGAGGTCATCGACCGTATCCGCATGCGCGACAGCGAGGGTGCCTATAATTCCATGGCTCGGCTGCTCAATATCGCCATCATCGACCTTGGCATCGGCCAGGCGGCGCCGCGGCCTGCACTCGGAGACGCATATGGGCCATCTGTTTGAAGCCAAGACCGCCGTCGTCACCGGCGCGGCATCCGGGATTGGTCTTGCCACCAGCAAGGCTCTGTTGGCCGAGGGCGCCCGGGTCGTGATCGTCGATCGCAACGAGGGCGCCATGCGCGATCTCGCCGCCGAACTCGGTCCCAACTGCCTTTTTCAGGTCACGGATCTGCTCGATCCGGCAAGCTGTGCGCGCATGGTGCCCGAGATCCTTGCCGCGGTTGGCCAGATCGATATCTTGCACTGCAATGCCGGCACCTATATCGGCGGCGATCTGTCCGAGACGACACCTGAAGCCATCGACCGCATGCTCAATCTCAACGTCAATGCGGTGATGAAGAACGTGCATGCGGCCGTTCCACACATGATCGAACGCGGCGCCGGCGACATCGTGGTCACCTGTTCGGTCGCTGGCCATTTCCCGACCTATTGGGAGCCAGTCTATTCGGGATCAAAGTGGGCCATTACCAGCTTCGTCCAGGGTATGCGCCGACAATTGCTGCCGCATGGCATCAGGGTTGCCCAAATCTCGCCTGGTCCGGTGGTCTCGGCTCTGCTTGCCGATTGGCCCGCCGAAAACCTGCGCAAGGCCCGAGAAGCGGGTGGTCTCATCGAACCAGAGGATGTTGCCGAAGCCATCGTCTTCATGCTGAGCCGCAGGCGCGCCGTGACGATCCGGGACATGATTATCCTGCCGAGCAACTTCGATCGCGTCTGATGAGGCGGTTGGGGCGCCCTGACCATGGTCATCGCCTCATCCAGTTGAATGAGGCGACAGGCCAAAAATCGGTCTAGCATCACGCCGCGGCGATGTTCGACCAGGCGCTCGCGCGTCTTTCGTGCCAATAGTGGTGCGCGCGCGCAGTGGGCTGCCAGCCTGTGGTCCGGACGGCGGAGATTTTGATGAACAAGCATTTTGTCTCCATGGTCACGGCCATCATGCTGCTGATCGGCAGCATGATGGCGCTTCCCGCTTGGGCGCAGGACCGCATTGTGGAGGCGGCTGAGGCATTCGTCGCGGCCGAGGGTTTCGAGGTGATGCCCCTGGAGCATATCGAGGGCGCGCTGGGCGATCTGCTCGGTGGCGATCCCAATGCGATGGTGCCGCTCGATGCCGATATTTCGCCGCTTGAGAAGGCCCTGTTGCTGACCGATCTGCAGGAAGAACCGCTGCCGCGTCTGCGCTACCTGCTGCGCTACAATCAGCAGACCGTCGATGGCGTCGTGCTCTCGCTGATCAGCGTCGAACGCTTCAATCTCGGCCCGGCCATTCGCGTGGAAACGGCCTTGGCCTATGGCGAGGAGAACACCGCGCCCCCCGAGGCCTTTGGTGTGGGCCCCAGCGTCATCTGGCGTTTCGTCACCCAGCCGACCGCCAAGTCCGCGGCATTGTTGCTGGCGGCGAGCCGGCGGGAGCTGACCGAGAAGTCGGCGACGCGGCGCAATTGTCTGATCCGCGCCTGCCTTTCGCTCGATACGATCGACGCGCTTGCCGACTGGCGTGAATGGCAGCCGCTCGACGCCGCACTGCCTGAGGTCGCTTATCCGCCGCTGACACCGTCGACCTTCTCGGAAGGCGAAGAGGAGTTGCGCCCGGCGGTTCTGGCGCTGCAAGTTGCCCTGGCCGCGGGCCTAGCCAGCCAAGACGCCGAAGGCATTGTGTGGAACATGCCCGAGCGCCAGGGTGGCGAGAACGAGACGCCGCTCATCGCGCTGCTGATCGATCGCAATCTCGGTCAGGATATCATGACCGACGCAGCGCTTGGTGTCGGCAAAATGGGCCTCGACAGCGAGGAATATTGGACGCGCATCGCCGGGGGCTATTTCGGCGGTCAGACCCAGTGGCAGATCACCACCGCGCAGGGCCCGTTGCGATAGTCTCGCCTAGGGTTCGCTGCTTCTCAAATATTCCTGCAGATCGACGAGCGCATAGCTCATGGCGGCGATAAAGAGCATCAGGCTCAGCCAGATGAGTTGCAGGAGCAAGCCTTGCAGCGGCCAGCGTTGCCAGCGGCAAATGCCCCAGGCGATGATGAGCAACTGATAGCTGGCCGGATAGAGAAACAGCGCCACCACGCCAACATTATAGCCCCGCGCGCCGGCGTCACCCTGGATCGCCGAAGCCCCCATGATCCAAGGCGCCAGCAGCAACCCGGCGCCGATGGCGACAATAAGCGGAATGCCGTGAACGATGGCGCCGCGCCCCATGAAGCTCATCCTTTACTGTCGTTTCGCCGCCTGGCCCTCGCGGCCAAGTCGCGGTCTGCCGAGATAGGACGCCTGGCATCCTCAAAACCTTGGTCGGTTTTTGCACCAAGGTTTGGCTTACCCGATGCGTCTCATCTGAAACCGATCGGTTTGATGTGATGCAGAGGAATTCTTGATGACCATGCATTTTATGCCCTTGCACCGCCGGTTGGTCGCTTTCGTCTTTCCCCTGCTGGTGGTGATCATGGCTGGCGCCTCGACGCCGGGATTTGTCGAAGCCGGTCTGCCTTTGTGGCCGCTATTCATCTTCGCGCTGCCGGCTCTGCTGTCCCTCATCATCTGCAGCGACTACTGGAATGCCGCCATAGGTTTCAGTCAGGGGCATATGCATTTCCGGTCCGTAGGCTATGACATTGTCGCGCCCATGCAGAAGGTGACCGAGCGGCAAAGCGGTGGCAAGGTGGTGCTCTCTGTCAGCGATTGCGAACCGCGCTATTCGTGGTGGCTGGCGCCCATGCAGGCGGTGCTCGGGGTGTTGATGCCGGGTCGTTCCCGCTATGCACACGGGCTGATGGCGACCGTGCCACTTTACAGCTTCTCGACAGCGCCGAACGATGCGGTGATGAAGGCCTATCGCCAGGCAGCCGACCTCTCGGCCGGGGCACTGAGTCACGCCCCACCGGAACCACGCCATGATCCCTCTATCTAACCGCAACGCGTTGCGCGGCATTGCATTGGCGTTCGTGATCTCGCCAGCACTTTTGACCACGCCAGCCATGACCAAGGAAGATACGGCCATGTTTAAGCGACTTTTCCCAGGCGTCGGCAAGGCCGAATCTGTGCCTGACCTCATTGCCCTGCAAGCTGCGGCCGTAAAAGCCGTCGCTGCCGACGTCACCGATCTGCAGGATGGCACTTGGGAGGATCGCGACTGGGTCTATCTTGCGGTCAATCACGAGGTGCTGGTCGAGGACGGACGCCGCTCCAGCACCCAGGCTTCGGTCCTCGCGCGCAAGCAAGGCGCTCCCCTGGAAGATCTCGACTTTCGCCTCAGCATGAGCAGTAAGTCCCATCTGCTTGCCCTGCGGGATGCCATGGCCGCGACAGATGGTCGAACCTGGACAGTACTGGACCTGACGGTTGAACGTAGCGGACGGTATGATTTCGCCTTCAGCTATGATCCGTCACCGCGTCTCGGCGGCAATCTGCTACATTCGCCCCTCACCGGACTTCTGGACCGTTATCTCAGGGAACACGCGAAGTGAGCCAGCCAACAGCGGCACCACTGGCCAGCGGCGTCGAGCGCGGTACGGTCGACGCCATTTTGACCGCAGCCGAGCCTCGCCGCCTGCACACTCTTTCATCCGCCCTCAACCTGTCCCTGGCTACGTTTTTGACCCTGGGAGCGGGCCCGGCGCTTGATGGCAGCCTGGTCTGGCCCATCGCGGCAGCCATGGTGGCTGTTGCGCTCTGGCAGCTTTCGCAAAGGCTCTGGCGCGATCTCGCCATTGCGGTACTTGCACCTGCAATTGGAGGGCGCTGGGGCCAGGCCGATTTTTCCGCGGGCTGGGGCGCGGTGGACGTCGAGCGGTGGTTCGCAGATCTGTTCAGCCCTGAAGGGGCCCGCTTCACCGCCTGGCGCAGCCAAGGACGCTACCACGACGTCGACTATCGGCTGAGTGAGATGACAATCTGGCGCAAGCGTGTGAGCAACCGGCCGCGCCAGCTCGACTACGTGATGTCGGTAGAGGTGGCAGTGCCACAGGCCTTTTCTGGTCGTGTGGACCTGGTGCCACGTTCAGGTTTTGCCGGCAGAATTGACGATCTGATACGACAGGTCTCGGGCACCACCGCGCAGCGCCTTGAGGTCGATCCTGTCTTTGACCGCGTCTTCGACACCATTGCCAACCAGTCGGCTTCCGCCGAAACCCTGCTGACGCCCGCATTTCGACAGGCCATGCTGACCCTGGCCGCTCGCCATCCCGGCCTCTATCTGACGGCGCGTTTCGAGCATGGCTGGTTCAGCCTGCGCCTGCCCATTCCGCACCTGGTCTTTGCGAGGGCGAGCCTTCTGCGCCCGCTAACCGAAATGGCCGAGGATGCCGATGCTCTGTGGTGGGATCTCACCGTGCCGCACCGGCTTATCGAGGCGCTTATGGGCGAGCGCGATGGTCCGCTGCGCTAGCGGCAAGCCAGCGGGGTCAGGGCGCCGCGAGGCGCCTGTTCACCTCGGCTTTGTCGGGCGCGTCCGAAACCAGCTTTGAACGCTCCGGGTCGCGCGCGAATGTCCCGTCGAGCTTGCTGTATAGACGCCAGAAGCGCACATCGTTGACCCGGAACTGCACAGCGATGAGAGCGCCATCCGGCGTGGCGAAGGCCGACAGGATTTCTACGGTTTCGCCCGGCATCACACTCTGGACGTCGATGGTCCGCTCGCCTGAGATTTCAGGCAGGTAGATTTCGAGGGCAGTGGCATCGAGCCGCGTGCCGATGACGATGCCATCGCCCTGGAAAGATGACACCACTTGCGGCGACGGCGCTCCGGGCGTCGGCATGGCCCAGGGCGTCGGCTGTGCGCCCATGCGGGTGCCGCCGTCTTGCGGTACGGTCTCGGTAACCGGGTCTCGTCCGCGCGATAGGGTTGGCGCGCTGGGCTGGGGCTCCTGCGAAACATCGGCCACCATATCGTGGCCTTCGGTGGCAGTGCGGCTGAAATTGGGTGCCACCACGATGACCGCGGCAATCGAAGCCGCCAAGGCCCCCGCAGCAATCACCCAGGTGGTCGAGCGCCTGAGCCAGCGCGACAGCGAAAATCCATCAACGGCCCGGGCGCGGCCATGCCGATTGGCAAAAGCCTCCCGGCTCTGGGCGATAACGGCATGCATCACCACTGGATCGGGTTCCGGATCGATAAAGCCGGGGAGCAGTTCCAGGGGGTCACGATCTGTGCTCATAGCAAGTCCTTCAGCGACTTGCGTGCATTGTGGATGTGCCAGGAAACTGTCACTTCCTTGCATCCCATGATCACGGCTGCTTCCGCCTGCGAGAGTTGTTCGCCATAGACCAGCAGGACGGCGTCCCGCTGTTTCTCCGGCAATTGCCGCACTATACGCCAGATATCGTTGACGCGCAGTCGGTCTTCCTGGTTAGCGTCGATTTCCTCGCGGGTCACGACCGACACAGCGGCGATCTGCTTGCCCTGTCGCTGGTGGCTGCGTTGCAGGTCGCGGACGGCGTTGAGGGTGACACTATAAAGCCAGCTGGTGAATTTCGAGCGCCCGTCAAACCGGTGCATGGCGTCGGCAAGTCGGAGGCAAACCGACTGCGTGACGTCTTCGGCATCACTCTTATGGCCCAGCCAGCGAAATGCCGTCTTGTAGATGAAGCGATAGTGCTCCGAGACCAACCGCTCGAATGCCCTAGTGTCGCCCGCCTTGACCCGTTCGATAAGCTGTTCGGTCGTGTCGGACGGTTCGGAATTGTCCCCGTCAACAAGTCGCACCCTGCCCAAAACTCCCCGCTGGCCCATAGCGATAATGCCAGTGAAGCAAAATGGTTGTGGCGAAAGTGAGTTTTTTGTCGTTCTGCCCAGCCATTTAGCCCTCATGGCGGGGCGCATGGGGTCCGAAGAACTTTGGGATAGCGCGCCTGCGAGCAGGGTCATTACTCGTCCTGCTTCAGCCAGTGCACCTGGCCATTGATGAGGATTTCGTCGGGGCGGCCGGCCTCCTGTCCATCGATCAACGCAAAGAAGTGCCGTTCCTGCCCTTCGGGTCCGTCGACCAGCAAGGTGAATCCATCAAAATCATAGGCTGCGGTGGAAATGTCCTCATCTCCTCCGACCACGATGATGTAGGACGTTCCAAAGGCGCCGGCCACGAAGCCGCTGCGTGAATACTGCACCTGGCCGTCTGCTGCGAAGACATATTCGCGATCGCTGCGGCCGCCACCCATGCCAATGTTGAGATAGTAATAGGTTTCGTCGAGCCTCAGTCCTTTGGGAGCCGGCGTCAGCCGCCGGGCGTCAGACACATCGATCTCGGTGCCCTGGTCCGGCCCGCCGCTCTGGATCAGCGTGACCTCGCCACGACGATCCTGCCAGGTGAACCAGCGTTCGGGCTCGCGCAGACGGGACAGGTCGAGATTGAGATCGGTGAAGGCAAAGTTCCACTTGTGGCGATAGGCAGTCCCATCGCGCAACAGCACATAGATGTCCTCGTCACGCTGCGTGTAGCCATTGCCGAAGCCATCGAGACGATTGGTGAAATCAGCGTCATAAAGCACCCGGTCCACTGCATCAGGCGCAATGCCTTGCCCAGGTCCGGCAAACGCCTCGTCATAGTCCAGTGGCCGCAGCATCAAACCGGCACTATCGTCTGCCGGGCCCAACAATGCCAAGCTGTCGCCGGCATCCGCAAGGACCCGGCAATCGTCCAGGCTGAGTTCGCCACCTTGCCGCAGGTCGCGGACCCAGCGGATATCGCCGACAACAACGCGGTTCTCACCGAGATCGCGCGCCATTGCGGACTCCTGATCGTCACTGGCAAATGACCGGCAGGTGAGGAGGAACGACGACTGCTGGTCGCCTCGCCATTCGCGCAAGCCATTGTCTGTAACGATGCGACCAAGGACCGCCAGGGTTGGGCGTTGCTTGAGCCACGCCTCGGCATGCTCTTCGCGCGCGCTGCGCAGATTGCGATCCTCCTGGGCCCCGGATTTGGACCCGATCTCGTCCATCTTGTCCTCAAGTTGGGCAGAGAGGGCGATCAGCGGGACCACCGCCTCGTCCTGGTTCGCCGACGCAGTAGGGGCTTCAGGAACCACGACGCCGAAGTCTTCGGCATTGCGCAGCAAATAACGGATTGGAGGAGCGATATCGAACATGGCATTGCCCTCGAGCGTGGCGCGCAGATCGCTGCACACGGCGGCGTTTTCCGCGACATCGGCATCGACCAGCGCCTGAGCTCGGGCGCGATTGTCCTCGAGCTCCGCTTCGAGCGTATTTATCACCGCATAGGCGGCGTCGAGAAACCGCTCATAGCCCGCCAGGTTTACCCGGTGGCTCCAACCGGCAAGGGCGTCCCGGCGCCCCTGTTGACCATCTGGGGCGTGCTTGTCGCAGGCCTCGATATAGGCCCGGGCAACGATGGCCCCCGTCGCCGCCTGGCCCAACGCATCGGTGAAATCGGAGATGTCGTCGGCAAGTGCCGATGGGGCCAGCACTGCACAGAGGGCGAGAGCGAGGGCGAGTCGCTGGGTCATGGGCACTCACCCACGATCGCGTCGATCCGCAATTGGCTATCGATCAGCGCGCCGTCAACCAACAGGCACCCGTCGGCGTCCCAGGCCGTCCTGATCGCATCGGCATCGTCGGCGCGCGCGATCAACGGTGGCAGCTGTTGTCGCGACCACATCAGGTCTGCTGGCCCGTGTCTGTCGGCATCTGCAGGCGCGATGCCGCGCCAGGGACAAGGCGCCTTGACGCAGAATATATTGGTCTTGCCGACGCTGAGGCGTTGGATTTCTGCGGCCTCTATGGGTGCGGCAAGGGCCAGCATCGCGGTTACCAGCGCAAGTGCGTGAAGGCGCATGGGACCAGCCTCACCGATTTTCGAGGCCGTTTGCCTCGCGTTCCTTGGGAATGCTGTCGCGATTGCTTTCCACATCGGCCATCAAGCGTTTGAGCCCGTCGCGAACTTGGGTGAGCGCGTCGGCATGATCGGTCTTGGAGGTGATAGTGTTGTCGTTGGTCGCATCCCAATCGAGTGCCCATTGCATGGCGGCGAGCCACTCGTCGACATCGCCGGCAATATACTCGTTGACGGGTCGGCCCACCTGTTCGCTGAGCGCGCTAAACAGCACCTCCTCCTTGCGCGCGGCCTCGCCGCCGGCCGTGATCAGGAAGCGATAGCGCAGTTGGCCGGCATACATCCAATTGGCCGCGTCCTGGCCTTCGCCGGCCGACAAGAGGCGAGCCGACAGTATATAGAGGGCGGAGGGATGCAGATCGGCGGCTTGCGCAACGATTTCCGCATTGCTGAGCTGTTCGGGATTCGGCGCTTCTTGCGCGGGAGCGGCGACGGACAGGGCGGTCGCCATGAGGAGAGAAAGCAGCACGCGTTTCATGATCCAGGTCCTTCCTTTGTTGCTGATAGGACGTGTGGTGTCGATCCGACCTTGGTGCCGCTGGTGAAAAACCTGCAAAAAGCGCGAACCCGGACCAAGGTGAGCCGTCGCTGGCGCGTCTGACCTACAGAACCAATGTATGAAGGAGACATCCATGCGCCGGAGCGCCATCGCCGCCAGCCTGTTGCTCGCAACCTCGATCCCCGCACTCGCAGGCAGCCTTGATGCCTTGCGCGACAGTCTCGACCACCTGCCGGCTACGCTGATGTTCGAGGATAGAGGCGATCTCGCCTATTTCATCGATATTCGGGCGGTTTTGGCGCTGTCGCCAGGCGAGGGCGAGGCACAGCCGTACATGCGTCTCATGCATGGCGCTCAGATTCCGGCACTGGAGAGCCTGCAATACTCCGCCCCGGCCGAATGGGAAGCCAAGGCTGGCACGACGCTGGACCAAGTGCGCTATTTCACCGGCTATGGCCGCCCACCCGAAGTCTATAGCTTCTGGGGGCTCGCTGACGAAGCGGCTGCAACCGAAATGATCGTGGCGCTAGAGGGGCTCGGCTTCGAGAGCGCGGCCGCGGGCGTTGTCGGCAATGGTGAGCCATTGCGAATGGACCCGGCGAAGCGCAACCCTGCCGATCCCTGGCGTACCGGGATCGGTGCGGCGCAGTTCGCCGCGGCCAAGGGGAGCAACATCGTCCAGACCGGCACGCCGCAAACGGCCATGCTCGCCGCTGCGCAGCAGCCCGGACTAAGTGAGAACGCAATCATCGAAACGGCTCTGGCCGGGCTCGACCAGTCGGTCGGTGACAACACTGTGGTTCAGGCTCTGGTGATTTCCCCGCTCTTCGGCATGGCGGGGATTGATCATGGGGCCCTGCTGTCCGGTTCTCCAGATATCGAGGCGACCAAAAAACGTATCGAGGAGCAGATGGCGGCGCTGGACAAAGGCATTCCGCCTTATCTCGGCGGCATCGCTGCCGATGTGCAGGGCGAACAGCCAGGCGTCGATATCGCCCTGACCTATCCCGACTGCGGCAGTGCCGAGGATGCCGTCGGCAAGATCGCAGCGCGGTGGGCTGATATGGCCGGTGACACGGCGCAGGGCAATGTTTCTACGACAACGGTTGAAGGCGTGGACGGGCTTTGCGCCGCGACATTTTCCGTCACCATCAATAGCGACGGTGTCGACCAAAACCCCGCCTATCGCGCTCTGATCGAGCCGATGTTCCGCGGCCAGGCCGGCGTCCTGCAGATCGGAGCCAGCTAGGCGACTTTGGCTCCGGGGCGCTGAACACCCCGGAGCCTTGCTTTAGTGAGATCCCCAGGTGAGATTGCAGATGCCGATATCGACCGAATTGGTCAGCCGGACGACGTTGACACCATCGTCCCAATTATAAATGGCCGTCGAGCCGAACCCGCTCGGCTCGGTCGATCCGTGGATGGCAGCAAGCTCTTGAGCCAGAGCATCGCATTGGGTGAGGTCCGTCGGGCTGAACGCCACAAACTGCAATGCCTTGTCGCTGTCGAAAAGCAATGCGGCTTCGCCGGCAATGCCGCCGATGCTGTGCTCCGTTATGACCAGCGGATCGTATTTGGCGCCGTCAAACTCGAATATTTCAGATGCAGCCGGTTGATGCGCCTGCGCACCCTCCATAACGGACAGCGCAGCCTCAGGCGACATGCCCCATTGTGTGCCTTCCCAATCCGCGTGGGTCGAAACGACGGAGGCCGCGAGGAATACCAAAGCGAGTGCGGGGCGAATGGCCGGTGTCATCGTCATCTCCAGGTGCTGAAACGTCATTTCAGCTCGGGGAGGTCGGCACTGGTCAGATCCACCAGCCGCTGCGCCTTGAAATCACGCAGATTTTTGAGGAATTCTTCGGAGGCAGCATTGCCATAAGCACGTTCGCTGACCGCAAACAGCAACGCACCTTGCTGCCCCTCGAACTCACCTGCGGCATAGCGATAGCCGTTCCATTCGAGAATGAATTCGCCCTTCTCGTCCTTGGCGGAGAGCAGGAAATCCAGCAGGATTTCGTCACTGTCCGGATTGTTGAAGATGGCCATGTTGGCAACCGGATCGGTCGCCTTGCGCTGCTCGATCATCGACGCCTGGGCCGAGACGACATCGGTCAGCGGCATGTCGGTGCTCAGGAATTCGACGATGACCATGCTTTTGTAACTTTCGGGCGCACTGCCCTCTGGCAGGTATTCCTGCTTGAAATAGCCTGGCTGCGGATTGGACGACCAGGCCAGCTCATAGCGCGTTTCGCCGACTGTGATCGGGCCGGGAATGCCGAGATAGTCCGTTACAGGCTGGGCATGGGCCGGCGCGATGGACATCAGCCCCAGCAATGCGGTAGCGGCGATGGTTTGGCGAAACATGGGTCAACTCCTGCGTCAGGCAAAAGGCCTTGCTGTTGATGAGACGATGCCGGGCCCCCCGACCTTGGTCGCAAGCGAGACTTTTTCGGCAACGCACAGTCATGGCTGCCATGGACCAAGATTTCAGCGAGATGAGGCGTCCCATCATCGAGGATAGATGAAGAGGTGGGACCATGTTCGGGTCAACTTGCACACGAAACCCAGGACGTAGGAATAAGCTCGCAACGCCGCGCGTCATGATCGCACTTCTCGGCGCGATAGCAATGCCGGCTTTTGCCGACGAGCCGTTTGCGCGCGAGCTCGATGCCTATTGCGTCACTGCAGACGGCACCCGTACTGGCGTTGCTGCCAGCCAGGATGGCGCCACCAATATCTATGTCTGGCAGCCGCGTGCGGAACCGATAATCATACGCAGTGTCCATAGCCGCAGAACGGTGTCCCAATGGCATCGCCTGCTGGACGAAGCCAAGCTCGACGCCATGCCAACCTCAGAGGTGCCGGCACCGTACTGCGCCATCGAGCGCACCGAGCGGGGCCGATTGCACAGTGTCAGATGGGAACTCGGCGCAGGCCCCCAGTCACTGGCCCCAATCTTCGGCGCCATCCCAGCTGCAAAGCTCTAGAAATAGAGAAATGGAGCGGGTGAAGGGAATCGAACCCTCGTCATCAGCTTGGGAAGCTGCTTCTCTACCATTGAGATACACCCGCAACGGCGCGATAGATGCGGCAAATCGGGCGGGGCGTCAAGCCGTTGTGATGACGCCTCAGCCGAAGGGCTTGAAGTGCTTCGAGAGCTTGAGTGTCTGCGCCTGATAGTTGGAGCCGAGATCGGTGCCATAGAGGCGGTCCGGTTTTTCGGCGAGCTCTTCATAGATCAACCGGCCAATGATCTGCCCATGCCCGAGCAGGAACGGCACTTCGCGGCTGCGCACCTCAAGTACGGCGCGGCTGCCGGTACCACCGGCGGCGGAATGACCAAAGCCGGGGTCGAAAAAGCCCGCATAATGCACGCGGAACTCGCCGACCAGCGGGTCGAAAGGCACCATTTCGGCGGCATGGGTGGGCGGAACGTGCACGGCCTCGAGGCTGACGAGGATATAGAATTCATCGGGGTCGAGGATCAGCTCGCTGCGGCCGCGCGCATAAAGTGGCTCCCAGAAATCGAGCACGTCCAGCGCCGCCTTCTTGTCGACATCGATGACGGCGGTGTGGCGCTTTGAGCGGAAGCCGATGAGCCCATCGCGGCCCTGGCCCAGGAGGTCGATGGACAGCGCCACGCCGTGATCGACCGGCTGGTCGCCACCGATCACCAGGGTGTCGCTGGCATGCAGCGCCTGGTGTTCGTCGACCGACAGGCGACTATCGCCGGCCCGGAATCGCATCTGGCTGAGACGCGAGCCGGTACGGACCAGGATCGGGAAGGTGCGCGGGCTGATTTCGAGATAGAGCGGGCCATTGTAGCCATGGGGCAATTGATCGAAGCCCCGCGCCCGATCGCCGATGACGCGGGTAAAGACGTCGAGGCGACCGGTGGAGCTCTTGGGATTGGCCGAGGCGCTGACGCCCGCTGGCAGGGCGAGGCTTTCCTCTAGGGGAACGAGATAGACGCAGCCGCGCTCCAGCACGGCGCCCCTGGAGAGGTCGATCTCATGCAGCTTGAGCGCTTCGATGCGTTCGGCCACCGAATGGGAGGGGCCGGGCAAAAAGCTCGAGCGCACGCGGAAGGCGGTCTTGCCCAGTCGAAGGTCAAGGCTGGCGGGTTGCACCTGGTCGTGGTCGAACGGGCGCACCGAGCTTATGGCGCCCTCCTGATGCAGCTGTTCGATCATTCGCGCCGGAAAGACGCCCTTGGGCCAAGCCTGGCTCATGCAACTTACTCACGATGCTCGTCGGCTTTCCCTAGCAAACCATCACGATTGACGCCATGGCCCCTATGTCGTTAAATCCGCTCGTCCAGTGGTGATTTGGCCGGTCGCTTGCAGCCACTTAAAAGAAATAGCTAAAGACCGTTTGGGAACCGGCCGCCTTTCGCGTGCCGGTTTTTTGTTTTGAAAGCGTGATCCATGTCCAAGACCAACAATCCCCTGCACGACCCGCAAAAGCTCTCTCCGGCAACGCAGATGGTCCATGGCGGCGGCATGCGGACACCCTTCAACGAAACCAGCGAAGCGCTGTTCCTCAATTCCGGCTATACCTATCCCAGTTCCGAACATGCCGAACTCCTGTTCCAGAACAAGATCCCGGGCGGTCACAATTATTCGCGCTTTGCCAATCCCACCGTCGACATGTTCGAGGATCGCATGGCGCTGCTCGAAGGCGCCGAGGCCGGAAAGGCCTTTGCCTCCGGCATGGCGGCGGTAACCAATGCGGTCATGAGCCAGCTGCGGGCAGGAGACCACATCGTCGCGGCCCAGGCGCTGTTTGGAGGCTGTCGTTATGTGGTGGAAGATTACGCACCCCGTTTCGGCGTCCAGTCGACGCTGGCCGATGGCCGGGACCCCGAGAACTTCGCCCGCGCCATGCGCCCCAACACCAAGGTAGTCTTCATCGAGACGCCGACCAATCCGACGCTGGAGCTGGTCGATATCAGGGCGGTTGCCGAGATCGCCCATGCGCATGGCGCCAAGCTCATCGTCGACAATGTTTTTTCTACCGCACTTTACCAGAAGCCACTGGAACTGGGCGCGGATCTCGTCACCTATTCGGCGACCAAGCATATCGACGGGCAGGGCAGGGTGCTTGGCGGCATCGTTCTGGGGTCCAAGGAACTGATCGAAGGCGATGTGCACATGTTCCTGCGTCAGACGGGCGCGACGCTCAGTGCCTTCAACGCCTGGGTGCTGCTCAAGGGGCTGGAAAGCTATGCCCTGCGCGTCGAACGCATGACCGACAGCGCGGAAAAGGTGGCGGCGGCGCTGGCCGGCCATCCCAAGGTGGAGCGGGTCATCTATCCGCACCACCCCTCCCATCCGCAATATGAATTGGCCAAGCGGCAGATGAAGCGGGGGTCGACCCTGCTCGCCATTGACGTCAAGAACGGGCAGCAGGGCGCTTTTGCGCTCTCCGACAACCTGGCGGTGATCCTGATTTCCAACAATCTGGGCGATGCCAAATCGCTGATCACCCATCCGCGCACCACCACCCACGCGCGGCTCAGCGAGGAGGTGCGTTTGGAAACCGGCGTCACCCCGGGCCTGTTGCGGCTCTCGGTGGGCCTCGAAGATCCGGACGATCTGATCGCCGATCTGATGTATGGGCTGGATCAGGTCTGATGAAAGGCGTGGCCACCAAGGTGCATGCAATGCGCTGGCCGTCACCCTCGGGCCTGACCCGAGGGCCTTTCACTTTGCTTGCTCTCGCTAAGAACAGTCCGCTCGGGTCAGGCCCGAGGGTGACGCGCGGCGAAAGCGTCAAGCGTTTTGCCAAGTGGTGGCGAGCGCTTGCAGCTACGGCCACGGCACTCCTCCTCGCCGCGCCCGCCTTCGCGCAGCCCATTCCCTATCATGCCGATCCCGATGCGCGGGAAATCCTGCCCAACCTGCAGCCGGTTCCCGCGATCCGCTTCCTGACCACCACGGATTTCCCCCCCTTCAACTTCCGCGATGCCAGCGGAGAGCTTGTCGGCTTCAATGTCGATCTGGCGCGGCGCATCTGTGTCGAAGTCAATGTGGCCTGTACGCTCCAGGCCTGGCCCTGGGACCAGGCCGCCAACGCTTTGTCCGACCGGCAGGGCGATGCGTTGATTGCGGGGCTCGCGATTACCCCGGACAATGGTGCGCTGTTCGACTTCTCATCCACCTATCTGGCGCTGCCGGGGCGTTTCGTTACGCGGGCGGTGGATATTCCGAGTTTTTCGGCCACCGCTCTGGCCAACAAGACCGTGGCGGTGCGCGCCGGCAGTGCCCACGCCCAGTTCATGGCGAAATATCTGCCACAGGCGGAAGTGACGACATTTGCCAGTGAAATCGAGGCTCTGGATGCGGTGCGCACCGGCCGCGTCGATGCCTTTTTCGGCGATGCCATGCGGGCGGCTTTCTGGCTCAACGACAATGTCGCCTGCTGCGGTTTTGCTGGAGACCCCTATTTCCGGCCCGACCTGTTCGGCGAGGGGCTGACCATCGCCGTGCCGGCGGGGAATGACGCCATCCGTCATGCCATCGATTGGGCGCTGGTGCGCCTCAAGAGCAATGGCACGCTCGACGAACTCTACCTGCGGTGGTTCCCGGTGGGGTTCTACTAGGCCGGCAGCTTGCGATGCCGGGCGCGGGCAGCCACTTCGATGGCGGCGGTGGTGAGGCGGTCTAGGCTCAGCCGATCGCGCAGCATTTCGAGGAAACGCAGTTCTTCCTGCTCGAGGAAGAGATCGACCGCCGTGACCTCAACAGCGAGGGCATAGGCGGTGTCCTGCAGCTTGACGGGAATTGCGGCGACGGCGTCGTCCAGCACCAGGTCCAGCCCGTCCAGACCATTGAGCTTGTCGGCGCAGCGATTGGCGACCTCTTCCAGCCGGCTCTTGTCAAAGCCTTCGAACACCGGCAACCGGCCGATCAGGGCTTCGATGCGGGTCAATTCCTTCTCGGTGATGGCGCTGTCGGATGTGGCGGCAACGATCATGATGTCGATCAGGGCGTCTTGTGCGGCAGAGGTCATCGGTCGGTCCGGTTTGCGAGCGCTATCTATGAGAACTAGGCTCTGACCGCCGCTGGCGCAACCACCTGCGACATTGACGCCGCACATCAGAACGTGCACTTACCCGTGCTCATCTTTCCCTTCCGTCCCGAAAGGCTGCTCTGCCAGTGTCTTCTGCCGCTTTGCCCGCCCTTGATCCGTCGTTTTTCGAGCCCGCGCAGACCGCGCGCGCCTGGCCATTCGAGGAAGCGCGCAAGATCGTCAAACGGCTAGAAAAATCGGGCAAGGGTGAGGCCCTGTTCGAAACCGGCTATGGCCCATCGGGCCTGCCCCATATCGGCACCTTTGGCGAAGTCGCCCGCACCACCATGGTGCGCACGGCCTTTCGCCTGCTGACACGCGACCAGATCCCGACCCGGCTTCTGTGCTTTTCCGACGATCTCGACGGCATGCGCAAGATCCCCGACACCGTTCCCTCCAAGGAGGCGATGGAGCCGCATCTGCAAAAGCCGCTGACCGCGGTGCCGGACCCCTGGACCAATGAATATCCGAGCTTCGGCGCCCACAACAATGCCATGCTCCGCCGCTTCCTCGATACGTTCGGGTTTGACTACGAATTCGCCAGCGCCACCGACTATTATCGCTCCGGCAAGTTCGACACCGTGCTCCGCCGCGCCGCCGAGCGCTATGACGACATCATGGGCGTCATGCTCCCCACGCTGGGCGCCGAGCGTCAGGCTACCTATTCGCCCTTCCTGCCGATTTCTCCGATTTCGGGCCGGGTCCTCTACGTGCCGATGAAGGAAGTCAACGCCAAGGACGGCACGGTGACCTTCACCGACGAAGATGGCCGCGATACCACCGTTCCGGTCACTGGCGGCCATGTGAAGCTGCAGTGGAAGCCGGATTTCGGCATGCGGTGGGCTGCACTCGGCGTCGATTTCGAAATGTTCGGCAAGGACCACCAGACCAACCAGAATATTTACGACCGCATTTGCGCCATCCTCGGCGGCACCCCGCCCGAGCATTACGTCTATGAGCTGTTCCTCGACAGCGAAGGCCAGAAGATTTCGAAGTCCAAGGGCAATGGCCTGACGATCGATGAATGGCTGACCTATGCGCCGACCGAAAGCCTGGGGCTCTACATGTTCCAGAAGCCGCGCGTCGCCAAGCGCCTGCATTTCGATGTCATCCCGCGCGCGGTGGACGAGTATTTCGCGCATGTGGCTGCCTATGAAAAGCAGGATGTGGCCGCGCGCCTCGAGAACCCGGCTTTCCACGTTCACTACGGCAATGTGCCCAAGGTGGACATGCCGGTCACCTTCGCGCTGCTGCTCAATCTGGCCACAGCATCCAACCCGGAAACGCCAGAGGTCATGTGGGGCTATATCTCGGCCTATGCGCCTGGCATTTCGGCCAGGACCCATCCGCATCTCGATGCGCTGGTCGGCTACGCCATGCGCTACTTCCGCGACTTCGTGAAGAAGAGCTATCGGGCGCCCGACGAGGTCGAGCGCGCTGCGCTCGAGGGGCTGTCGGCCGCCTTCGCCAGACTGCCTGCCGATGCCGATAACGAAACCATCCAAGCTGCTGCGCTGGATGTGGCGCGTGAGATCGAGCGTTATCAGGACCACACCAAGAAGAGCCCGACGGGCGGCCCTGGCGTCTCCGGCGATTTCTTCCAGATGCTTTATCAGGTCCTGATCGGCCAGGAACGCGGTCCGCGCTTCGGCTCCTTCGCCGCGCTTTACGGCATCGACAATACCCGCCGCCTGATCGCCGATGCCCTGGCGGGCAAGATGCTGGCCAAATGAGTGAAGAAGCGCATCGCGGTCACTGCCTCTGCGGCGCAGTACGCTTCGAAGTCTCCGGTACCATGCCGGAGGCATCCGCCTGCCATTGTTCGATCTGCCGGCGCACGACCGGGCACTACGAAGCCGGCGTCGATGTCGGCAGGGACCAGCTGACGATCAGCGGCGAAGAGGCGGTGCGCTGGTATCGCTCCTCGCCCGAGGTTCGCCGCGGCTTCTGCGCCACCTGCGGATCGCCGCTGTTCTTCGATCGTGACGGTGCCGACTGGATTGGCATCAATCTCGGCGCCTTCGACACGCCCACCGGTACCCGTCTCGCCCAGCATATTTTCGTCGGCGACAAAGGCGACTATTACGAGATCGCCGACGGTCTGCCGCAATACCGGACTGTGCCCGGTGCGGATTAGCGCTCGTCCTCGAATACGAGGATGTCGCCAGGTTGGCAGTTGAGGTAGCGACACACCGCCTCGAGCGTGTCGAAGCGGATACCCTTCACCTTGCCCTGCTTGAGCAGACTGAGATTGGCTTCAGTGATACCGATATATTCGGCGAGGTCTTTCGACTTCACATTCTGCTGCGCCAGGACCACGGCCAAGTTTACCTTGATCCCCATCTTTAGATGAACTGCCGATTTTCTTCGGCGATGGCAGCAGCCTTTTCCAGGGCCCAGGCGAGCGCAGCTATGGTGCCGGCGAACAAAGCCAATAACATGGTGTTGCTGTCCAATTGTATGGATACCTGCTTGTGGCCGGGTGCGGCTGTCCAGGTAAGGACCAGGCTCATCGCCGTCTGGCCGATTGCCTGAGCAAGCGCAGCGATAAGGCCGCCCAGGGCGAAATCGCGCAGGCCGGCAATCCCTTCGGAAGCAAATGGGCGTCCGGCAGCAAAGCTCACAAGGCAAGTCCGTAGCCGCGCCATGCCCCAAGCCAGCGGAAGAACCGACAACAAGGCCACCAGCGCCGCCGCCAGTCTTTGCGGCAGGGTGATATCAGGCAGCAATTCCGGTCCTAGCGCCGTCATCTTGCGCACCGAATCCGGATCAATCAGCAGCCAGTAGCAAACTGTGGTGATCGGCAGCAGAGCCGCCAGCGCTACGCCCGCCACACCCAGTCCATTGAACAGCAGCGCCATGCGCGGTTCCACTGGCACCTGGCCGGTTTCCTGAAATGCCGGATATGTCATCTGCTGCGTCTCGCCTTCATCGATGCTGCACTTATAGTGGTGCAAAAATTATCGTTTGACAATAAGAAAATTTTGAATGAGGTGTAGAAATTATCGCAAAACAATAAGGAATGTTCAATGCGTATCGGAACTGCTCTAGCCCTTTCCGCCCTGATGGTCTTGCCCGTTCATGCGGCGCCGACCACCAGCACCGGACGCATTTCGGTGACCCAGGTCATGGAAATGGTCGACCTGGCCCGCACCGACGCCAAGGCCCGCAACACCATCATCGCCTATCTCGCCGGCATTGGCGAAACCGCGGGAATGATGGTGTCTGAGGCGGTGGCGCGTGGCGCCCGGCCCGTCAACTGCACCAAAAGCTTCAATCTCTCGGAAGATGTGGCGGTGGCCGCACTCAAGGCGGGAGCGCCGGATGGCGCCAACTGGAACGAAACCCCTGCGACGCCGCTAATCCTGGCCGATCTGTTCGCCCGCGCGGGGTGCAACTAGCTCCATAGTAGCCTTGCGGTGGCGCATCGGTGCCACCGCGAGGCTAGGCCAGCGTCTTCCTGAAAAACACCACGCGTTGCGTTTCGGCAAAACCGAGCGCTGTGTGCATGGCGTGGCTGGACGTGTTGGCAATGCCTGCGTCGGAAGCGAATTCGGTGCATCCCTGGTCGCGCCCCCAGGCCGCCACCGCGTCGACCAGCCGTCGCGCTACGCCTTGGCCGCGTGCGTCCGGATGGACGAAAATGCCTTCGAGGAAAAGCACCGGCGAGGTCTTGCAGCCATTGACATAGTCGTGCCGCAGCGCCGCCTCTGCAAAACCAAGGGCTCGCCCGTCCTGGTCGCGCGCGATCAGGTTGATGGTAGTGCCAGCATCGACCAGAAGCTCTGCGATTTCGGCGGCGTGCTCGCCATTGGCACTGCTCGGCCACAGCGCGGAGCGCATGGCACACCAGTCCGCTTCGTCCTCTTTCCGGGCGGGCGCTATCCTCACTGGCTGGCCCAGATGATGCGCGCCACCCATTCCACGTCGGCCAGATCGAGCACGCGCGGTTCATAGGCGGGGTTGATCGAATGCAGTTCCATCTGCCGGGCGGTCTGGCGGTGGAGGATTTTCGCCATCACTTCACCCTCTCGCGTTCTGACCACGACGCGGTCGCCGCGACGCACCTGCTCGGTGGGGGAGACGACGATGCGGTCACCCTCACGATAGAGCGGCTCCATGCTGTCGCCGGTCACCTCAAGCGCATAGATGCCATTATCCGCCGGCGTCGGCAGCACGATTTCGTCCCAGCCCTGACCGACCGGAAAACCGGCGCTGTCGAAGAAACCACCGGCCCCGGCCTGGGCAAGCCCCAAAAGCGGCACCGTCCGCTGCGCCGGCTCGGCAAAGCCCGAGGTTTGCATATAGGCGCCGGTGCCGGACAGAAAGGTGTCAAAACCTTCCCCGGTCGCTTCCAAAATCTTGGCGATGCTTTCGGTGGACGGCCAGCGCTCCCGACCGTCCTTGCTGACGCGTTTGGACACGTTAAACGCCGTAGCGTCGAGGCCAGCCAGCCGCGCTAACGCCGAAACCGAATGGCCGTGCCGACGCGCCATGGCGTCGATGCCGTCCCAAATGGCCCTATGTGACAACATGAAAGGATCCCCGAAAGGAAATGAGTCTCGAACAAGGAATGATGTCCTACCGTATTCATCCCCATGGGTCTTGTAAAGCTATCCTTTACCTTTGGCTCTGCGCTTATCCGGTTGTCTTTCCGGGCAAAGCCGATCAAAACCGCTGCGCGTATTCCCGTTCACCCGCAGGGCCGCCCGATGTCGACAGCCTCCACCCAGCCGGAATTCATCTACAAGATCGCCACTGCCAGCGCTTATGCGCCGGCGCGCCAGTCCGGCAGTTTCTCCGGCATGCCCATCGATGCGACGGATGGCTACATGCACTTTTCGACGGCGGCACAACTGGCGGAGACACTGCGCCTGCATTTCAAGGGTCAGTCGGACCTGGTGCTTCTGGCGGTGCGTATCGCTGATCTGGGCACTGGTCTGGTCTGGGAGCCATCGCGCGGCGGGCAGATGTTTCCCCATCTCTATGGTGGTCCGCTCAAGCTGAGCAGCATTGCCTGGGAGCGACCCATCAGCGTCTCGGCGGACGGGGATTGTGTACTGCCGGAGGACGTAAAGTGATCTTTTCGGCCTTCTCTCCGCTGCTGCGTCTACCGGGCCTGCAGACCCTGACCCGCGATACACTGCTGCGCATGGATGCCGAAACCGCCCATGGCGCGACCATCGCTGCGCTGCGCCTGGGGCTGGCGCCCCAGCAGGAGCACCAGGATCCGCCTGAGCTGGCAACCCAGCTTTGCGGCCTCGACCTGGCCAACCCCGTGGGTATGGCAGCCGGCTTCGACAAGAATGCCGAAGTCCCCCGCCAACTGGCCTTGATGGGTTTCGGCATGACCGAAATCGGCACGGTGACGCCGCGCCCGCAATCGGGCAATGACAAGCCGCGCCTGTTCCGCATTCCTGCGGCCGAAGGCGTCATCAATCGCATGGGCTTTAACAATGAGGGCCATGATGCCGCTTTCGAGCGGCTCAAGGGGCTGCGCGTTCCTGCGGCCCTTGGTGTCAATATCGGAGCCAACAAGGACAGCGATGACTTCGTCGCCGACTATGTGCTTGGGGTCAGCCGCTTTGCCGATCTCGCCGACTATCTCACCGTCAACATCTCCTCGCCCAATACGCCAGGCCTGAGAAACCTTCAGGCCGATGAAGCGCTGCGCCGACTGCTGGGCGAAGTCCTTTCGGCCCGCGCCAAGGCGAAAACCCGCGTTCCCGTCCTGCTCAAGATCGCGCCTGATCTCGACGAAGCCGGCATGGACACCATCGCCCGCGTGATCCTTGCTACCGACCTCGATGGACTTATCGTCTCCAACACCACCATCGGCCGCGATGCGGTGGCTGGAATGGAGAATGCCGGAGAAACTGGCGGGCTCTCGGGCAAGCCGCTTTTTACACTCTCAACCCAGCGCCTGGCGCAGATGCGTCAGCGCGTCGGTGCCCTACCGCTGATCGGGGTTGGGGGCATCCACTCACCGCAGACCGCGCTGGCCAAATTCGAGGCCGGCGCCAACGCCATCCAGCTCTATTCGGCCCTGGTGTTCGGTGGGCTCGACCTGCTGGATCGGATCAAACGGGGCCTGGTATCGGGCGTGCGTGCCGCCGGCAAGACCAATATTTCCGAATTGGTCGGCACCAAGGTCGAAGAGTGGGCATCAGGCCGGGTCGAATAAACCGGCCGTCTTGCGCTCCAGCGCCCAGAAATAGATGAGGCCGCGCGCCACGAACCAGCAATGGAGCGCGCCCCACAATCCCCAATTGCCGAAAGCGGGTTGTAGCACCGCAGCGACAGCGAGGAACACCACCAGCGAGGCGATCATGCCATTGCGCATGACGACGTTCTGCGTCGTGCCGATGAGGATGCCGTCATAGACAAACGCCGGCATGAAGGTGAAGGCGCAGAGCGCCGCGATGGGCAGATAGGCCAAGGCGTAGCTGCGCACCTCCTCATTGGTGGTCATGAAGCCGATGATCCACGGTCCGGACACGTACCAGACCAGGCCTAGACCCAGCGCAATCACCAGGCCCCACAGCATGGAGAGCCGATAGGCCCGATCGAATGCGGAGCGCCAATTTGCCCCGACGGCCTTCCCCGTCAGCTGCTCGGCCGCCTGGGCAATGCCGTCGAGGAAATAGCCTACGACCATCAACAGGTTGAGCAGCACTGCATTGGCTGCCAATGGCACCTCGCCCATGCGCGAGCCCTGGGCGGCGAACCAGGCATAGGCGCCCATCAGCGCCATGGAGCGGATCATCAAGTCGCGGCTGAGCCCGAACATGCGGCGGATCGCTGTGGCATCGCGCAATTCGCCCGGCGCGATCCGGGCCATGATGGCGCCAACGCCACCATAATGGCGTGCTACGAGCGAGAGGCCGACCCCAGCCGCCACCGCTTGACCGATCACCGTGCCAAAGGCTGCACCCGGTACGCCCCAGCCCAGACCGTGCACGAACCAGATGGAGAGCGTGATGTCGAACAGATGCAGCAGCAATTGCAGCATCATGCCGGTTTTGGCGGCCGCCCGGCCATAGAACCAGCCGAGCAGGGCATAGTTGATCAGCGAAAATGGCGCCGACCAGATGCGCCAGTAGAAATAGTCGGATAGCGCGGTTTCGACGCGGGCCTCAGGCGCGAGCAAATGCACCGCCAGCCATAGGGTGGGGATTGCCAGGGCGATCATCAGCAGCCCGATGCCGACCCCAAGGATCAACGCACGGCTGAGATGCAGGAGCCCGTCGCGCGGGTCACGGGCGCCCACGGACTGCGCCACGAGGCCGGCAGTGCCGATACGCAGGAAAAACGCCAGCGAAAACAAGACGTCGAATACCAAAGCGCCCAGCACCAGCCCGCCGAGCATGCCGGCATCGCCCAATCTGCCGATGACGGTAATATCGACCAGCCCCACCATGGGTTCGGTGATGAAGGCGATGGAGGCGGGGAGGGCGATTTTCCAGATGTCAGCGGAGCGGACATCAAAGGGATGCTGTGGACGGGAGGACATCGGGAGACTCGGACGGACAATCGGAGACAGCTTTGCCCTGTCACGCGGCAAGTCTCAATCTCCTCATGTCATGCAGCACGTGCCATTCGTGTGACAGTACGGCTTCGATGCGGCGCTTAGCGCTCGACGTCCATTTCGAAGATCACGTCGGCCCGGTCGCGTGAGGTTTCAACCAGATCGTAATTGGGCAAATCATTGCGCTCGATATGGGCGCGGTTACGTTCCTCGGTGAAAAGCCCTTCCTCGCCGTGGCGCTTCAGCAGCCGCGCCTGAACGATGTCCCGCGGCACATGCACGAACACCGCATAGTCGAGCAGAGCCTTGACGCCGGCCCAGGGCCCTTCGGTCAGCAACAGGTAATTGCCTTCGACCACCAGTACTCGCACATCAGCCGGCACGGTAAAGGCATCATCGACCGTATCTTCGATCTTGCGGCTATAACCCGGGCCGCTGACCGGGCCATTGGCATGCTTGAGCTGATGCAGGAAGCTGACAAAGGCCGCCCCCTCGAAGGTGTGCGGCGCGCCCTTGCGGTCCGTAGCGCCCATGGCCTCGATCTTGGCATGCTTCATGTGGAAGCCGTCCATGGGCACCAGTGCCGCGCTGCCGGGGCGCACGGCATTGAGCATGGTCACCAGCTCCGCCGCCAGCGTCGACTTGCCAGTGCCCGGGCCGCCTGCCATGCCAATAGCGATGCGGCGCCCATCAGCCTGACTTTCCATTTCGAGAATATGCGGCACAAGTCGCGCCAAAGCGGTCTGCGGCGTCAGGTGAATGGTCTGTGCGGTCATTTTCAGCGTGCCCTTGTCAGACGCATGATCAGCCAGATCGGAACGACGACGGCAGCGCCGGTCAGGATATAGCCGCCCATGCCGCGGAACATGCCGAACCCGTCGCGCAAAGCGTCGCGGAACACTCTCATGCCGGTGCGAACCAGATCGCCGACATTGAGGTCGAAGAACGACATGATGAAGCCGACGACAAGGGAAAGCAGGAGCAGCCTGATGATCACGGCCACCGGGCTGCCGCCCATAAAGCGCACCAGCGGGGAACGCTGTTCGGGGCGATAGTCTTCTGTCATCGGTCCACTCCATTTGGCAGGCGCAAGCCCATCATATAGGTTTGTTGGTGATTTGTATTAGGTGCTCCTTGGCAAGTTTATCGCCATCCCTTTCAGCCCGACCGAGTGCGCAAGCGCGCTTTCGGTGTGCCGCAGGCCACCGTCTGGACGAGACCAAGGCGCATCGGGAAGTGCCCGGCATGGCGTCACCTGTTGTCGGCCGAGACGGGTAAGGGCAAGCATGTCTCAGGCGCCAACCCTCCCGCCCATCATCGCCGAATGGTTTGACTCTCGAAGCTGGGCGCCGCGCGAACACCAATTGGCCGTGCTCAGCTCTTATCAATCCGGCGCCAGTCAGCTTCTCATCGCCCCCACCGGCGCCGGAAAAACCCTGGCCGGCTTCCTGCCCACACTGGCCGATCTCGTTGATGGCGACTTCGAGGGCCTGCACACGCTCTACATTTCGCCGCTCAAGGCGCTGGCGGTTGACGTGCAGCGCAATCTCTCGACCCCCATCGCCGAAATGGGCCTGCCGATCCGGGTCGAGGCGCGCACCGGTGATACCTCTGCCGCCAAGCGGGCGCGCCAGCGCGTCAAGCCACCGCAGATTCTGCTAACCACGCCCGAGCAACTGGCGCTGCTCATTTCCCATCCGCATGCGGAACTGATGTTCGGGACGCTGCGCCGTGTCGTGCTGGACGAGCTCCATGCCCTGGTGACCAGCAAGCGTGGCGACCTTCTGGCGCTGGGGTTAGCGCGGCTGGCCAAGCTGGCGCCGGATATGCGCATCACCGCGCTTTCCGCCACCGTTGCCCGCCCCGATCTCCTGCGCGACTGGATCGCTCAGCCCCTGCCGCAGCGGCAGACAGAATTGCTGCGCATGATCGGCGGCGCCCCGCCGGAATTGGCCATTCTCCAAACCGAGGAGCGGCTGCCCTGGGCCGGGCATTCGGCCAATTACGCGCATCGCGAACTCTACGAGGTGATCAAGCGGCACAAGACGACACTGCTTTTCGTCAATACCCGCAGCCAGGCGGAAATGCTGTTCCAGGGCCTTTGGGACATCAATGAGGACATGCTGCCCATTGCCCTCCATCATGGCTCGCTTTCGGTCGAACAGCGGCGAAAGGTAGAGGCGGCCATGGCGGCCGGTAGACTCAAGGCCGTGGTCTGCACCTCGACGCTCGATCTGGGCATCGACTGGGGCGATGTCGATCTCGTGGTGCAGGTGGGGGCGCCCAAGGGCTCCTCGCGCATGTTGCAGCGCATCGGCCGCGCCAATCATAGGCTCGATGATCCATCCCAAGCGCTGTTGGTGCCGTCCAACCGCTTCGAGGTGCTGGAATGCGAGGCCGCTGTGGAGGCGGTGGCCGAAGGCCACCAGGATAGCGAAGACCCTCTGCCCGGCGGCTATGACGTCCTGGCCCAGCACGTGCTCGGCATGGCTTGCGCCGATGCTTTTTCCGCCGATGACCTCTTTGCTGAAGTCACCCGTGCCTGGCCCTATCGTGACCTGCCGCGCAGCCAGTTCGACCGGGTCCTCGATTTCGTCGCCACTGGTGGCTATGCCTTGCGCGCCTACGAGCGTTATGCACGGCTCAAGCAGACGCCGGACGGCACCTGGCGTATCGCCAATCCGCAGGTGGCCCAGCAATACCGGCTCAATATCGGCACCATCATCGAAGAGCCGATGGTGCGGGTACGCCTGGTGCGCAGCAAGGAGCAGAAGACAGGACGCACCACCGGTCCTATCGGGGCAGGGGGGCGCGTGCTTGGGGAAATGGAAGAGTATTTCTTCGGCACGCTGTCCTTGGGTGATACCTTCATGTTCGGCGGCGAGATCGTCGCTTTCGAAGGCATGAAGGATAACGAGGCCTTCGTGTCGCGGGCCTTTTCGAAAGACCCCAAGATTCCGTCCTATATGGGCGGCAAATTCCCGCTCTCCACCTATCTGGCCGAGCGGGTGCGCCGCATCATGGACAGCCCCGGCGAATGGCCCAAACTGCCCGATCAGGTCTCCGACTGGCTGCGCCTGCAGCAGCAGATTTCCGTGCTGCCCAAACGCGACAGCCTCCTGGTCGAAACCTTCCCGCGTGGCACGCAGAACTATCTCGTTTGCTATCCCTTCGAGGGTCGGTTGGCGCATCAGACGCTGGGCATGCTGCTGACCCGACGCCTCGAGCGCATGCGAGCGCGGCCGCTGGGGTTCGTCGCCTCCGAATATGCCTTGGCGGTCTGGGGGCTGGGCGATCTATCGGCTCTGATCCGCACCGGTCGGCTTTCGCTCGATGAGCTGTTTTCCGAGGATATGCTGGGCGATGACCTCGAGGCCTGGCTCGATGAATCGGCGCTGATGAAACGCACCTTCCGCAACTGCGCCATTATTGCCGGCCTCATTGAACGGCGTCACCCCGGCAAGGAGAAGACCGGGCGGCAGATCACCATGAGTTCGGACCTGATCTATGACGTGCTCTACCAGCACGAGCCTGACCATATCCTGATCCAGGCCACGAGGCGCGACGCTGCGCGTGGTCTGCTCGATATCGAGCGACTAGGCCAGATGCTGGCGCGCGTGCGCTCACATATCGTCCATAAACCCCTGGCGCAGATTTCACCGCTGGCCGTGCCGGTAATGCTCGATATCGGCAAGGAACCGATTTTCGGAGAGGGTCGAGAATCCGCCATGGAAGACGCCGCCGAGGAATTGCTGCGCGAATCCCTCGGCACGCGTGCGTGAGATAGTCCCGTCCTAAGCGCCCAACTGCTTCCTGATCGCCTCAGCCGCCCGCAGGCTGAGTGCAGCGATGGTGAGAGTGGGGTTGGCGGTGGCCGATGTCGGAAACACGGACGAGCCGGCGATGAACAGATTGTCGTGATCGTGGGCACGCAGTTCAGCGTCGACAACCGACTTGGCCGGGTCATTGCCCATGCGGCAGGTGCCGATAATGTGCCCTGAGCCGTTGAATGCCTCGGCGTGGTGCACTTCGCTGGTGCCAAGCGCGGCGAAGATGTCGTCATGTGCGGCAGCCGCAGCCTCGAGGCCTGCCTGCACATAGGTGTCGACGGAATAGTGGATCTGCGGCAGCGGGACGCCGTATCGGTCCGTCTCGCTTGGATGCAGGGTGATGCGATTTTCCGGGTCGGGCAATTGCTCCACCAACGCCGCCAGGCGGACATGGCGCGACGTATCGTGACGCAGGCGCGCATCGAGTTCGCTGCCGCGCAATCCCTCGGTAGCGAGTTTGGCCGCTGTGCTGAGCGGCGCTCCGGTGGGCCAGCTGTGCCCGTCATTGCCAATCTCGATGCGAAACGCTCCCCGGTCGGCACGGAAGGCTCCGGTGCCGAGGTTCTCAATGCCCGAGGTCGACAGCGGGCCGCGATAGGGCCAGACCGGGTCGGTGGTCACTGCCCAGCTGAGCTGGCTGGGGTGATCCATCAGATTGCGTCCGACCTGGTCCGAGCTGTTGGCCACACCCTGCGGGGCATGCTCACCAGCCGAGGCCAGCAACAGGCGCGGTGTCTCCATGGCATGGGCGGCCAGCACATAGAGCCTGCCCGCGGCCGTGCCGGTCGTGCCATCGCGGCGGCTAAACTGGATGCCACCGACCCGACCATCGGCGCCGATCTCCACGCGGGTCACCGTGATCGCCGCGTGCAGTTCGGCGCCCTTGCTCACGGCGCGGTCGACATGCACGGTGGCATCATATTTGGCCTGCACCGGGCAGACGGGAATGCAGCTGCCGCTGCCACAGCAGCCGGGTCGATCGTCACGGTCGATGGAGTTGCGCGCCTGGGGCGTGGGGGTGACGATATACTCGGTTCCCGCCAGCCTTTCGGCAAACACCTTGTCGAGATAGGTCTGCGGAATGGGAGGCATTGGAAAACCGGCCGACCGATGGGCGGTCGGCGGCGAGCCCTCAGCGCCCGAAACGCCAAGCTCTTCCTCGGCGCGGACATAGTAGGGTTCGAGATCGTCGTAACTCAAGGGCCAGTCCTCACCCCGGCCATGCAGGCTCTTGAGTTCAAAATCCTCGGGCGACATGCGGATGGCGGTACCCAGCCAATGCCAGGTCGTGCCGCCCACCACCTTCACATAGGTGCTCTTGAATTTATCCGGACCGGTCTGGCGATAGTAATAGTCGGGGTTCCAGGCCAGAGGATGGTCGACATCCGGCCCCACAGGATAGGCAGATTCAGGGGTCTTGATGGCGGCGGCGTGGAATGTGTCCACCGCTTCCGCCCGGTCGACCGGATCACCCGCTTCCAGAATTGCAACGCTGACGCCTGCTGCGGCCAGCTGGTGGGCAATCAAGGCGCCGGCGACACCGGACCCTACGATGATAACATCCGCCATAATGTCGGCCATGGCTCAAGCCTCCCCTTCGGGCGCATCGGCCCAATAGCCCGTTTCCCCGCCGCACCAGCCCATGGGCTTGGTATAGTCGAGTGCCTCCCACATCAGCGCATCGGTATAGGTGACGACGGTGTCGTCGGCGGCAAGGCCGGTGTACCACTGGCCAATGATGCGGCTTTCGAGTGTGCTGTCGCTGCCGCCTTTCGCGAGTGCGGCGAGGTCGGCCCCAAGTCCCTCGTCCAGCAGGTGTTGGAGATAATCGGCACCATACTGATCCGATGGGCTTGCGCCGCCGCCCAACAGGCGCTCGGACAAGGCCATGAATTCATCCAGGCTCACCTCTTCGGCAGCGAACCCGCCCTGTGCCAGGACGAGACCGAGGGCGGTGCCACTGCCCCAGGCCAGAACTTGCCGCCGCGTGAGGCTGCCGGCGCGATGATAGCGTATCATGCTGTCGTCTCCCTTTTGGCCAAGGCTATGCGCTTGCCCGCCTCGAATTGGTAAAGATGATTGCGGCAATGCACACCTCGTTTGAGAACATAAGGCGAATCTGCTAGATGCGGGAAAGGCTCGGGGCCACAGTGATTTGCGCAGGCGCGGTTGAACTACTCCTATTCCATAGCCGAACAGACGGAGACCGCCTTGCTGCGCTTTGCCGGGCAGAACTTTGAGCCGCTGCCCTCGGGCGGGCTGTTCTGGCACGCCCAATCCACTCTCCTTGTCGCCGACCTTCATTTCGAGAAAATGGCCAGCTTTGCCCGCCGCGGGCAGATGCTGCCGCCCTATGATACCGGCATGACGCTCAGTCGGCTGGAAGCCGACATGCGGCGCACCGGCGCCCGACGCCTGGTGTCGCTGGGCGACACGTTCCATCGCGCCGATTCCAGCGCCTTGTTGACCCAGGCCGACCGGCTGCGGCTTGATACGCTGGTAGAGACCGCCGAGTGCATCTGGCTGTCGGGCAATCATGATCCGGCGCCGCACGCCATCGGCGGCACCTGCCTGCCGGAGCTGACGCTCTCCGGCCTCACCTTCGTGCACGAGCCGCGCAAGGGCCAGACGGGAGTCATTTCAGGCCATCTGCACCCCGCCGCGCGTATCGCCGTTGAGGGACGCTCGACGCGAAAGCCATGCTTCGTACATGACAACAGGCTGATGATCCTGCCCGCTTACGGCGCTTCGACCGGGGCAATCAACATCATGTCGCCGCCCTTTGTCGGGCTTTTTCACTGGCCGGCGCTGGAAGTGACCATGCTGGGTCGAGACCGCACCTATCCGGTGCCGATCAAGCGCCTGGTACGGGGATAAGCGCAGGTCTCAGCGCCTGAAGATCACGCCGCCTAGCCAGCCGGTAAACAGCGCCAGCGCCACGCAGGCGAGGCCGTAAAGCAACGGAAACTGCGTCGCCGATTGCGCGAGGAAACGCTCGAAGCCGATCTTGCGCACGGCAAAGCCCTCCGACTTGCGGGCAATGATCTCGCCATTCTTGAACACATAGGTCTGGGCGATATAGGGCCCGGGCGGCGCATTGCTGGGCAGGGTCAGCTGGGCGGAATAGAAGGTGTCGGACAGAAAGTTCACGCCGCTTTCCTGCACGCCGAAGAGCTGTTCCTGCGTCATCAGGCGAATGAGCTCGCGACCGAAGGTCAGGGTTTTGACCAGTCCGGATGCGTTCGGCGCCATGGCGTAGGATTCGGGCAGGATCAGATTGTCAGTCAGCGTGGTGAGCGTCGTGATATCGCCCAGGCGGGTGCTGGACAGAACGTGGAAATAGCTTGGAAACCGGCGGAACGTCACCTGGTCGGTGTTGAGCCAGATGCCAAAATTGTGGGTCTTTTCGCGCGCCACCCTGTCCTGCGTCGGTCCGAGAATGACCACGACCACATGAAACGGGCCTTCGACGTAACGCTGTTCGGCTCCCGCGTCGGGCGCGATATTGCCGAAAAACGTCATGCGCTCGCCATCGAAGCTGGAGGTGATTTCGACGGTTTCGTTGGACAGCGTCGAGACGAGCCGCGCCGCGGTGGCGGGCAAGCTGAGACAAAGGCCGAAAAGCAGGACCAGCAGCGCTCTCATCGCGCCCCTCCGATCACCGCCATGCTGAACACATCGCTTGGCGTCAGCGTCAGCGACAGGCCGAAGCGAATAGCGACGGCCAGAACCAGCAGCGCCAAGAGTCCGCGCAATTGCTCGCCGCGCAGATGCTTGCCGGCAGCGGCGCCGAACTGCGCGCCGGCCGTGCCCCCCACCATCAGGCAGAAGGCGAGCAGAATATCGACGCTCTGGCTCTGCACGGCATGGAGCACGGTGGTTACCGCCATCATCGCCACGACTTGGGCCAGCGAGGTGCCAATCACCACATTGCCCGGTACGCGCAGCAGATAGACCAGTGCCGGCACCATGATGAAGCCGCCGCCAATCCCCAGCAATGCGCCGACAAAGCCGATGAAGACGCCGATAACCAATACCGGCAGCACGCTGATATAGAGCCGGCTCTTCTTGAAACGCACGCGCCATGGCAGGCCATGGATCCAGCTGTGCTGGTTGGGCAGGCGCTCGCGCACCACAATGCCCTTGCGCTGCTTGATCAGCGAGCGCACCGATTCCTGCAGCATCAGCACGCCGACGAAGCCGAGCAGGATGAGGAAGCCCAGAGAAATGAACAGGTCGAGCTGGCCGGCACTGCTCAAGAGCGAGAAGGCGGCTACGCCCCCGAAGGCTCCCAGAATACTGGACAGGATCAGATACATTGCCAGATGCAGGTCGATGCCGCCGCGTCGATAATGGCTCAGCGCACCCGAGGAGGAGGCCGCCACCACCTGGCCGGTCACCGAGGCGACGGCCACCGAAGTCGGCACACCCGAAAAGATCAGCAGTGGGGTCAACAGGAATCCGCCACCGACGCCAAACAGGCCCGACAGGAAGCCGACCGCCCCTCCAATCCCCACGAGAAAGAAGAGGTTCACGGAAAGCTCGGCGATTGGCAGATAGATCTGCAAACCCTTGGGTCCCGTCAAAATGCGTTACGGCGGCCATCTTAGGAGATGGTCCGTCAACAAGAGGTCAAGGCCCCGGCGAATATAAGAAAAATGACCCGAACCGAGGTTCGGGTCACGGTCGGCTCATGTTAGATCGGTTCGTATGGACACCGCAACCGTCCGGGCGCTTAAAACGCGTCGAAACAAGGATTTAACGTATTCCTGTCGCCATTGCCGACGACAGGAAAGCGCCTTTCCCGCTTACACCGGCTGGCTGCCGAGAACGGCCAGAAGGCGCGGATTGACCTTGCCGCTTTCGCTCATGCCGGTACCGCGCTCGAAGTCGCGGATGGCCTGCATCGTCTTGGGGCCTGGAAGTCCATCGGGCGAGCCAACATCAAAACCGAGGCGGTTCAGCGCCTGCTGAACGCGCAGTACCACGTCCTTGTTGGCAATGGCTTCGCCCGGATCAAACGTGCTCATCCAGGTGCCGATGGGTGCAAAGTTGGCCGCCAGCTCGATGGATTGCGGACTCCAGGCCTTGACCGTGTCGTTGACCCGGCCGACGGCCTCGGCGGTCAGTGACTTGGCGATATCGTCGCGGGCCTGCGCGGCATCCTTGTCGCCGCTGCGGGCGGCCAGCGAGAACCACTTGTAGGACTGCTCGAAATCCTGCTCCACGCCCAAACCGCGCGCATAGAGCATGCCCAGGTTGAACTGGCTGTCGGTCATGCCCCGGTTTGCGGCCTGGGTAAACCACTCGGCGGCGGACTCGAACTGCTGGTCACCCAGTTGCCCGCCGGCATAGAGCGCCGCCAGATTGTGCATGGCCATGCGGTTGCCCGCTTCCGCCGCACGCTGGTACCAGAGACGGGCCTGCTCGACATCCTTCTCGACGCCCGTACCGGCCTCGTAAAGATTGCCCAGCCGATATTGCGCGGGCACGAAACCCTGCGCGGCGGAGCGCTCATACCATTTGGCGGCCTCGCCATAATTCTGCTCGACCGCGCGGCCCTCCGTGTAGATGGCAGCGATCTCGAACTGGGCGCGGGCGTCGCCATCAGCAGCGGCCTGGCGCAGCGGTTCGGGTCCAAGCGCCTCCGGCGGCAGCTCGAAGGTTTCGGGCGCCGTGTTGGCAGCGGCGCCAGGCGGAACCGTGGGGTCACTGCTCTCGGCCGCAGACGATGCATCAATCAGCAGGGAAGGTGGCATTGGCGGGGTGGTCGCAGCGCGCGAGAAGGTCATCGGCGCGCCGGGATTGATCGATCCGACAGCGGTCGTGTCGATCATGTCGATCACCCGCGGCGGCACGGACGACTGATCGTCTGACGCGGGCGGATTGCTCGAGGCCTCGGGAGCCGTGCTGCTCTGGCTGGCCAGGGCGGCGGGTGCCGAATTGGTGCTCATGCGCTGCATGACCAAGTTGAGGGCGAGCATTGAGACAGCGACCAGCGTCGCGGCCAGCAGCAGCGGGCGGCGATGGCGCGTCAGGAAGCTCTCGCTTGCCTCACCACTGTCTGCATCGATTGGCGCCTGCTTGACCTTGGGCGCCTTTGGCTCCTTCGGGGGTTTGGGCGGCTTGGGTTCGCGCCTGGGCTTGGCAACGGGTGCGGTAACAGCCTCAACCGGAGGTGCGGCCGCCGCGGACATTGCGACTGCGGCATCCGTCTCGGCCCCGGCATCCTTTTTCGGCATCACGCGGGCAAGGGCACGGCCGAACAGGGAATTCGTCTCGACCGGGGCGGCGGTCTGCTCCTGCCGGGCGCGCTGGGCGCGGCGCGCGGCTGCGACGAACGTGCTGGTGCTCGACGCTGGCACGACGGGCTCGGCATTGCCCATGAGCGGAGCGGCTGAAGAGGCCGGAGGCGCAAATGGGTCGCGTTCGGTCGAGGCAAAGCTCGACTGCGGACGGGGCGGGCGTTCAACCTGGTTTGGATCAAAGCGCGGCGCAGCCGGTTGCGAAACGGAAGCGGGCACTTCAGCGGCCGGACGCGGCCGGGCAGCGGCCTTGGCGGCAAGAGCCGAACGCACTGGCGCCGTATCCTTGAAGCCGGGATCGACCAGCGGTTTGTCGTCTGCAGGATTGTTCGGCATGGAGTCGCTGCGGTCGCGCGACAGGTTGGCCAGCATGCTGTCGAGGGCATTTTTCTGCTCTTCGGCACGCAACTCGCTATCGAGCGCCTCGTCGGTCTCGAAGGCAGCGACCCGGGCGGGCTGTTGCTTGGCCGGACGCGGTGGTGTGGCTGTGCCCTCGATCCGGCCGCTGAGCACCGCTTCCAGACGTGCCAGGCGTTCAGAGGTGTCCTTGCCGGTGGTGTTAAGCAAGGCGGTCATGCGCTGTTCGAGCGCATCGATCTGGGTGTCACTGCCCTGGCGCTGTGTCAGCGGGGCCGAGCGCGCCACGGCCTCGGAGGTTCTGGTGGCCACGAGATCGGCAAGCGCTTCGTAGTCGGGCGTCTTGCCGGCCGAGCGGATCAAGCCGCTCAATCGGTCCTCAATGCTCTTGAGGCTTTCGGGGCCGAACATGGCGACCGGAGCCGGAACCTTGCGGGCCATGGCTTCGCTGGTGCGCTCGGCGACCAGGGAGGCCAGCGATTCAAAGTCGGGGCGGTCCTCGACCGCGGAGTAGAGCCGCGCGAGCCCGTCCAACTGGGCGCCAGCATCATCCATGCGCGTCATCAGCGACTTCAGTTGGTTCTCGACCATGCTGGTGTCAACAGGTGAGAGCTTGTCGCTCAGCGCCTCGATCTGGCTCTCGAGCCGCAGGAAACGCGGCTCCATGGTCTGCATGATGGCGCCGCGCAGCGCGGCGATGTCGCCCTTGAGGGCGTGCACTTCGCCATCGGAACTGTCGATCCCCTCCAGCCGCTCGGCCAGCGATTCGATGCGGTTCATCAGCGTCGAGGGCGCCGCACCATTGTCTTTCATCGCCTGAGTAAAGGCAGCCATTTCGCTGGTCAGCCGCTCGAAGTCGCCGCTCGACAGCGCCACGTTGCGCTCGATGGCGTCGATGCGATCATAGACGTTGCGGACGCTTTCTTCGATCGAATGCATGGCCGGGGCCAGCTTGTCGGCCGCGTCCGTCCTGGGCTGGCTGGCGCGCAGCGTCTCGCGATCGATCTCGCGTTCCATCTGCTGGGCCTGCAGTTCGGCCAGCTTGGCAACGGTGGCCGAAACGTCGTCGAGACGGGCATTGACCGCGCCGAGATCGACCTTGGGGGCATCTTCGATCATGGCGCCGAGCGCCGCGATCTGGGTCTCGAGGCGCTTGACCTGGCCGGTTTCGCCGACGGCGCCGGCCAAAAGCTCCACTACATGGGTCAACTGTTCGACCTGGCTTGCCACCTCGCGCACATGGCCACCATTGGAGCGTTGTGTCTTGAGTTCCCCCTCGAGGCGCTCGAGCCTTTGGCTCATGCCGCCGATAAGGCCGCCCAGTTCGCGGAAATCGGGCACGATATCGGAAGCACGCCTTCCGTTGGCGGCAAGGGTCATCGGCCCTTGGCGGCTGCGGATTTCGGCGATGGCAGCGGTCAGGTCGTCCTGCGGCTCAGCCAGGGGGCCGGCATCGCGTTCGTTGAACCGGTCCACCGCGCGCTTGACCGACCGAAGCGCATCGCGTCGCCGCGAGCTGGATTCGGGACTGCCGCCGACCTGATCGCGCAGATGTCGTACCCGCTGCGCCAGGCCGCTCATCGCCGGTTCAGGGGCCTCAACCTGGCCATATCGGCTCTCGACCTGGTCGAGCAGCGCGACCAGTTCACCACGCAGCGCATGCCACTCCCCGGCGCTGGGGTCGTGGGCCGTGTCGGCATAGTCCGGATTCGGATAGGCGCGGGCCATGGTAAGTCCCTGTCAGCAAAAGACGGTTCCCCCGCGATTCAACACGAAGGTCTAACGGCTACTCTTGAGAAAACATGGTAAAGAAGCCGTTAAGCATTGCTGCAATATGCAAGAGCCACGGGCTGGATTCGTTAATTTTCCGGTTTAATAGAATATCGCAGGGGAGTTGGGGCCTATATGACGCGCCGCCGTATCATCATTGTCGACGATCATCCGCTGTTTCGGGCCGCGCTGCGGCAGACGCTTGCGGGCGGTGATGCCACGGTCAGTGTCGAGGAAGCTGGCGATCTCAACAGCCTGAGCGCCGCGCTCGATGCCGACCGCGATTGCGACCTGGTGCTGCTCGATCTCAATATGCCGGGCGTGCGCGGCTTTTCGGGCCTGCTGCTGCTGCGTGCGCAATATCCCGATATTCCGGTGATGATCATCTCGGCGGTGGAGGACTCCACCGTGGTGCGCCGCGCCTTCGAGCTGGGCGCTGCCGGCTATCTGCACAAATCCGAAGGCCCCACCGAAATCCGTCGCGCCATCGAGACTGTGCTCTCCGGTGAGGTTTTCGTTCCGGCGGGGACCACGCTGGGTGGCGAGGACGATCACACGGCGCTGATGAAGCGGCTGGCGACGCTGACGCCACAACAGGTGCGCGTCCTGATGATGTTGAGCGATGGCCTCATGAACAAGCAGATCGCCTATGAGCTCACCATTTCCGAGGCGACGGTGAAGGCCCACGTCTCCGCCATCCTGCAAAAGCTCGATGTCGACAGTCGCACCCAGGCGGTGATCGCCGCCGCCCGCATCGAGGAAGGCCAGTTCGAGGCGCTGTTCTCGACCAGCGGCGACAAGAGCTGACGCAAGCCCCGATTGCCGTTGAAAACGCCTTCGGGTCGGGGCAGTGCCTGCCTTGGCTGTGCTAGCGTCTTTTCAGGATTTCAGGAGACGCGGACATGAAGCCGGAAATTTCCATCATCACCATCGGTGTGGACGATCTCGAACGCGCCTTCGGCTTCTACCGCACGCTGTTCGATATCGGTGACGACCAGATCGGGGCGGGGGAGGACCATGTCGCCTTCTTCTTCGACGACAAATTCTCCTTCGTGCTGTTCCCGCGCGAGCAGATCGCCCAGACTGCGGGAAAGCCGGAAGCCATTGCCGGCACGCCGGGTTTCGTCTTGAGCCATCGCGCCGAAAGTGCCGAGGCTGTTGATGCCATCCTGGATCGCGTTCTGCTGGCTGGTGGCGCCGTCCTGACCCCCGGCACGCAGTCCGAATGGGGATATTCTGCCTATTTCGAGGACAGCGAAGGCAATGTCTGGGAGCTGATGGCAACGCCGCCGGTCAACTGATCAGTCCTCATCGTCCAGCAACAGCCAACCCGGCGCTGCCGCCAAGGCACCTGCGCGCGTTCACAACAGCCTAAAAGCCGCCGCCGGTCTTGAAGCCGGAATGCTTGCGCGTACCGCTCGAGCCGGTGCGGGGACGCGAAAAGCCGCCACCACCACTGCTGCTGCCTGAACTGCCACCGCCCCAGCCACCGCCGAAACCGCCCCCCTTGGGCTTGTTCTTGCCACCCGAGGGGCCGCTGCCAAAGCTGCTGTCGGGCCATTGGAAGGTGCTGCCACCGCCCTGCGGCCAAGGGGAATTGTCGCGCTGTTGACGGGTGGGCTTGTAACCGGCACCCCATTCGCTGCCCTGGGCCCAGTTCTGGCTTTTGCGCCAATGGTCCCAGTAGGTGGCCGCGGTGATGCCGCCGCGCAGGAAGTCGTTGAGCAGGTCACCCACCAGCTTGTCCTCGCGGAAGCTCGAACGGGGATCGTCGAACCGCTGCTTCTTGAATTCCCACTGAATGTCTTCGAGCTCACGCCGGCGCGCCGCCAGCGTCTTGAGGCGCTCGCGCTGTTCGCGGCTCTCTTCGTCTTCTTCGCGGATGCGGGCGCGCGCCTCATCGATCTGGGCGACAATAGTGTCGTCCTGGCCGGTGCGGGTGAGGCGTGCCTGGGCCAGAAGCGTCTGGATATCCTCGCGGCCAAGCGCTTCGGCCAAAGTACTGGCCGCATTTTCAAAGGCAGGATCGCGCCCCTCGGCCAGGTCCTGAAGGGTCTTGGCCGCTGTGTCGCGCTTGTCCTCGCATTCGACGATCTGTGCGTCGATTTTTTCGATTTCGGCCTGGGCGGCAGCGAGCGCCGCGCGGATGGGCTTGCCGCCGGCCGCATCGACGGCCGCCAATTGCAGGGCCTCGAGTTCGGCTTCGGCCGCCTGGGCATTCGCCTCTTGCCGCTCGGCGTGCTCGCGCAGCCGCATCGGAATTTCATTGAGCATGGCGAAGTTCGGCCGCGCTTTCTGGAAACCGACCAGACTGGCCACCATGCCATCAAAATAGCGAATCAGATTGTTGGCGCGGTAATTGGAGGTGCCGTAGCCAGCTTCCCACAAATACATGAACAGCGGATCGTCGCGATAAGGCCGCCCCTTCTCCTCGCGGTCGGTCTCGGCCTGTTCGGTCTTGCGCATCGACTGTTCGGCGACGCGATCGAGTTCCTCGGCCTCGCTACGCTTGGCCTGGAAAGCGGCGTCATCGGCCAATGCGGCAACCTGCCGGTCATTGAGAGCCTTCAGTTGACCCTGCAGATCCTCGAAGCGCTCATTGGCCGCCTTGCGCTGTTCGACCAGCGCAGCGCGCGCCACATCGACATCCTTGATCGTCTGCTCGGCGGTCTCCACGTCGCGCGCATGGCTCTTGAGCATGGCGCGCGCCTTGGTTTCGGCCGTCGAAATGCGGCCATCCAGCTCGCCCTGGATCGCAGGATCGAGTCGCAATTGCGCCAGCTGACGAAAGAGCTCGGCTTCGCTTTCCTTGATCTTGCCGATCTTCTCGGCCGTGCGCGCCAGGCGGCGGGAGATTTCGTCCTCCTCGCGCCGGATGTCGCGCATCGCCTCTTCCAGGCTCGCCAGGGCTTCGGGTCCACGGATGCTCATGTCCTCACCACCGCGTCATTGCGCCGCCAAGCACGGGCATGAGATATTCGACTTCCAGGAACCCATCCGATTTCCGGCCCACTTCATTGGCCTGAATGATGCCGTCGTCGCGCTTGTCGGCAGCCACGGCGTTATAGACACTCTCGGGCACGCGCACGCCCCACATGGACACCGTCTCGGTTTCCCCGTTTTCCTCGTTGAGAATTGGTAGCGATAGCGTGTGGCCATCGGCATCTATGGCCTCGACCACGAGATAGTAGTTGGTGGCGTCGGTGTTGATTTCCGGGAAGGTCCAGAAGGCCGACTGCACGTCCGAGCGGTTGACGACGCGCAAGGTATAGTCCTGACGCAACTGGTCACGCAGCCCGGTGAGACGCGCCACGATATCTTCGGCGCCGGTGCGGTTACCCTCGGCGGCATAGGCCTTGCCGCGCGCCATCAATGCATCGGCCTGCACCACGGCCTGCTGCACCTTGGTTTCTTCATAGATGGTCTGGTAGAGCGCATCCATCTGCGCCGGCAGTCCCTGGCTCAGCTCGATGCGGGCCTGTTCGGCCTGCCCGTTCTGATAGGGCTGCCAAACGCCGAAATAGCCGATCCCCAGCACGACGAGTGCCAGGAACCCGGCGATAACCGGCTTGCCCCATGTCTTGCGGCCCACATAGAGCCGCGCCAATGTCGTGCCCAGGCCTGGGGCTGGAGGCTCGTAGACGAAACGGCTCTCCGCCAGTGCCGACACACCTTCCTTCAGAATGTGGTCAGGCACATCGATGCCCTGCTGCTGATAGATTGCGCGCAGGCGCTCGATCAGTTGCGCCTCTCGGGAGGCGCCGCTGAGTTCGCGGGTTACCAGGTCCTGCCGGTGACGGAGCGTGTCGACCACGTCCATCGCCAGCATGACTTCATCCAGGGGGGCAGCCGTCTTGGCTGTGGCCTCACTCATGCGATGCCGTAACCTGTCCTAACCTTGGCCTCAGTTCCGTGTTTCCAGAAGCAGTGCATTGCCTTCGGCGGCCAGAGTGGCCAGCCGGCGCTTGCCATCTTCCACGGCGTCTCGGATTTCAGCGGAGTTCTTGGTGGAGGCGACGCGCATCTCGTTGATGATGGTGCGGCTCTTCTCCTGGAAGTTGACCACCGAGTCGACGAGCTTCTTGACCGCATCGGCGCGAACCGTCGGACCATAACCGGCCTTGATGGCTTCTTCCTGCACCTTGTCGCCGATTTCGCTGAGCGTCTCGAGCGACTTGGACATGCCTTCCTTCATCGCGTTCAGCGTTTCAGTCGATTCATGCAGACCGAACATGCCGGTGAACGAGGCGGAAAGAGCAGTCAGCACCGTTTCGTTGGTCGAGAAGAACGAGATCGACTGCTGATAGACACGCTCCTTGGCGTTGGTCGTCTGCATCAGACGTGCCATCACCACTTCCGACGTATTGTAGGAAATGGTCAGATTGTCCGAGAGGTCCTTGGCGATCTGGTAGCGCTTTTCCTCGTTCTGCATTTCACGCAGACGCTCGTCGCGCGCCATTTCGAGACGGGCTTTGTCGGCCGGCACGTCGCCGGCATAGGCCGCCAGTTCATCGGCGGATTTCTGCAGGACGTTCTTCTTCTCGCCCAACCGCTGCTCGGCGGTGTGAAGCACTTCGAGTGCCATCACTTCGGCCTGCTTGAGCGCACCGCGGAAGTCGCGATAGGCCTCGAGAATGATCTGCTCGCGGTCGATCTGGTCCTTGGTGTCCTTGGTGACGTCGAGATAGGTGTCACGGATCTTGTTGAAACGCGTGGCGATATCGCCGCGGCTCACCTTCATCCAGACGTTCTGGACGCGCTCGACCAGGTCGATCTTGTTGTTCTGCAACTGGTCGACCATCATCTTGGCGTCGTCGCGAATGCTGTCGAAGCCCTTGGTGATGTCTTCGTAGCGCTCGCCGATCTTCATGGCGGCGACCTGCTCGCGGACCACCTCGTTGAAAGCGCTCGCCTGGCTGAGCGTGCGGCCAATCAGGATGACGCGGGTTTCGTCCAGCTCGGTGATCTGGCTGAGGAGACCGGTGATGGGCTGTTCGCCCTGCTGTTCGGGCCAGATGCCCAGGTCGCGGATGGCGTTGACGGCCTTGTCGAGATACTGCAGCGGCTTTTCGGCAATGGCCGGCATGGCCGTTGCGGTGGCAGGTGTCGCGGTATTCACTTGGTCGGTCATCTTGGCTCCCCGATCATAGGCCTTATGGGCGCAGGACGCCCTCGCGCCCTAGATTGCGTGCGCGGGCCCCGCTGACAATTGCAACATGCAGACCCGGCCACTATTTACTTCATATTGGTGCGAAAAAGCCTCACGTAAAGAGCGGACGGATCGGAATGAAATTGTCGCTACGCCACTGGAATGCGGTTGCGAATTCTCTGTGCCCACACCACGGAAACAATCGCTGATGGAGTTCGGTGGACGCTACATCATCGCCGCCTCGCGACAGCAAGTCTGGCTCGCCCTCAACGACCCCAATGTGCTCAAGGCCACCATCCCCGGATGCAGCATGATCGCCTGGTCGGGCGAGCGCACACTTGATCTCGAAATCAAGGTCAATCTCGGCGTCATGCATCCCACCTTCAAGGGGGAATTGGAGCTCTCCAACATCGATGCAGCGCGCAGCTATACGCTCGCCGGGCGCGGCAAGGGTGGACTGCTGGGGCTTGCCGAAGGATCGGCCGATATCAGCCTCGCCGATGAGGGTGAGAACACGCTGCTCGAGTTCGTTGCCAATGGCGGTGGCTCCGGTCAGCTGATGAAGCTGGGCAGGGCCGTTATCGGCAATTCGGCGCAGAAGATCATCGATGGCTTTTTCGAGCGGTTCGGTGATGCCATCGGCGCTGTGGTGACCCCGCTGGACCCTGGTGTCGAGCCTGTGGGCTGAGGCTGAATTTAGCCTTTGTTTACCATGGCTTGCATGGTCTCGGCATGGCCACAATCTGGCCGCGGGCCATGCGGTAGAGACAGGGCGTGTTCCGTCCAATTTGTTTCAAATGCCATCATGACCACCCGTACTCGCGACAGCCTCGCCCTTTATGTCATCGCCGCCCTGGCTGTGATGGTTACGCTCTATGCCGATGCTGATCTCGGCGAATTGTTCTTTGCGCTTCTGGCGCGCTGGTAAATCCTTCATTGCGCAAGACTTGGGCAAAGGCATGCCTTAGTTGCATGCGGGGCGTTCGAATTTTGACCATTCGGAAAAATTTCCTGCTTTCCCTCTTGCGGGCGCGATCATTGCACGATTTTATCCTCTGTTAGCGCAGCGAGCTTGTCGGCCGGAACGTGGTCCAGGCGCTCGGTGCGAGACAGGGAGACTGACAACAATGAAAATCTCGACCTTCACCAAGGCCATTGCCGGCGGCGTTGCTCTCAGCGCGGTGTTGACCGGTGCGGCTCTGGCCGATCCGGCGGTCATCTATGACCTGGGCGGCAAGTTCGACAAGTCGTTCAACGAGGCGGCCTTTAATGGTGCCGAGGCCTGGAAGGCCGCGACCGGCGGCAATTTCATGGATCTCGAGCTGCAGAACGATGCCCAGCGCGAGCAGGCCCTGCGCCGCTTCGCCGGTCAGGGTGCGAACCCGATCGTGATGGCCGGTTTCATGTGGACCGCCGCCCTCGATAACGTTGCCAAGGAATTCCCCGATACCAATTTCGTCGTGATCGACACCGTCGTCGACCAGCCGAACGTGCAGTCGATCCTGTTCGACGAGCATACCGGCTCCTATCTGGTCGGCGTTCTCGCTGCTGAAAAGTCCGCGACCGGCACCGTCGGCTTCGTTGGTGGCATGGACGTGCCGCTGATCCACAAGTTCTATTGCGGCTACGCTCAGGGCGCCAAGGCCGTCAATCCCGACATCAAGCTGATCGAAAGCTATACCGGCACCACGCCTGCCGCCTGGAATGACCCGGTCACCGCCGGTGAACTCGCAAAGGCCGCCATGGATCAGGGGGCTGACGTGGTCTTTGCCGCTGCCGGTGGTTCGGGCCTCGGCGTGCTGCAGGCGATGGCCGATGCCGGCAAGTACTCGATCGGCGTCGATAGCAACCAGAACTACCTGCATCCGGGTTCGGTGCTGACCTCGATGCTCAAGCGCGTCGACGTCGCCGTTCAGAACGCCATGACCGAAGCTGCCGACGACGCCACCTTCAAGCCGGGTCTCACCGTGCTGGGTCTGGCCCAGGACGGCGTTGGCTATGCGCTTGACGACAACAACAAGGACCTGATCACCGCCGAAATGCAGGCCTCTGCAGACGACTACAAGGCCAAGATCATCGCCGGCGAGATCTCGGTCCACGACTATACCACCGACTCGAACTGCCCGCTCTAAAGCACTCAGCCCATGAGCGGCAGCGATAACAGCAATCTGCAGCGGCCGGAAACGGCCGCTGTATCCGCACCGGCAAACGGCTGGGCCATCGAGCTTGAGAAGATCAACAAGCGCTTTGGTGCCGTACATGCCAACAAGGACATCGATCTCAAGGTCGCGCGTGGCACCATCCACGGCATCGTGGGGGAAAACGGCGCCGGCAAGTCGACGCTGATGTCCATTCTCTATGGATTTTATACCGCCGACAGCGGCACTATCCGCGTCAATGGGCGCGAGGCCAATATCACCGACAGCCGCCAGGCTTTGGCGCTGGGTATCGGCATGGTGCACCAGCACTTCATGCTGGTCGACAATTTTTCCGTCCTCGAAAACGTCGTGCTCGGCGCCGAGGATTCCGGCTTCATCAAGCCCAGTCTCGATCGCGCTCGCCGGGAACTCGACCGGCTCGAGCACGAATATCAGTTGGAAGTGGACCCGGACGCCACCATCGAGGATATCTCTGTGGGCCAGCAGCAGCGCGTCGAAATCCTAAAGGCGCTATATCGCGGCGCCGAAACCCTGATTCTGGACGAACCCACCGGCGTCTTGACGCCCAAGGAAGCGGACGACCTGTTTCGCGTGCTCGAGACGTTGCGCGAACAAGGCAAGACCGTCATCCTCATCACGCACAAGCTACGCGAGATCATGGCCATTACCGACAGCGTGTCGGTGATGCGTCAGGGCGAAATGGTGGCGACGGTCAAGACCGCTGAAACCAATCCCGAACAGCTCGCCGAATTGATGGTGGGCCGCCGGGTGCTGTTGCGCGTCGAAAAGGGCGAGGCCAAGCCGGGCAAGACCATGCTCGAGGTCAAGAACCTCACCGTCGCCGACGACATGGGCGTGGTGCGCGTCAAGGATGTGAGCTTCTCAGTCCGTGCCGGCGAAATCGTCGGCATCGCCGGCGTGTCCGGCAACGGCCAGTCCGAACTGCTCGAGGCCATTACCGGCATGCGCGACCAGAAGTCGGGCGTGGTGCTGCTCAACGGCGCTGAAATGCAGTTGAAAGGTGATGACGGCGCCGCGCGGGCTCGTGCTGCAGGCCTGGCGCATGTGCCCGAGGATCGCCAGCGCATGGGGCTCGTCACCCAATTCGCCGAATGGGAAAACTCCATTCTCGGCTATCAGGACCAGCCCGAATATGGTGCCGGCATGTTCCTCGATATTGCCGCGGTGAAGCAGGAAGCGGCCGAGCGGATCAAGACCTTCGACGTGCGTCCCGCCAATATCAATCTCAAATCCTCGCTGTTCTCCGGCGGCAACCAGCAGAAGATCGTCTTGGCCCGCGAAATGGAGCGCAATCCCGACGTGCTCGTCGTCGGCCAGCCGACACGCGGCGTCGATATCGGCGCTATCGAGTTCATCCATAATCAGATCATCAAGATGCGCGATGCGGGCAAGGCCATTCTTCTCGTTTCCGTCGAGCTGGACGAAGTCCGCTCGCTCTCGGACCGCATCCTCGTCATGTTCGACGGCGTCATCGTCGGCGAGGCCGATCCGGCCACCGCCACAGAAGGCGAGCTCGGACTGATGATGGCCGGTATCGGCAACAAGGAGGCGGCAGAATGAGCGCGCTGAAACCGCTGCCGCGCTGGGCCGATGTGGTCCTGCTGCCGCTGCTCAATCTGGCGTTGGCCTTCCTGGTGTCCGGCCTTGTCGTGCTGATGATCGGCCAGAATCCGCTGGTGGCCATGGAAGCCATTGTCGTCGGTGCCTTCGGCAGCGGCTTCAACATCGGTTATACGCTTTATTACGCCACCAATTTCGTTTTTACCGGTCTGGCGGTGGCGCTTGCAGCCCATGCCGGGCTGTTCAATATCGGTGGCAATGGCCAAGCCTATATCGCCGGCCTCGGGGTCGCCACGGTTGCCCTGGCACTCGATCAGACCCATTGGCTGATCGTCGCGCCGCTGGCCTTCCTCGCCGCAGCCTTCATGGGCGGCCTCTGGGCCTTCATCCCCGGCTGGTTGCAGGCCAAGCGCGGCAGCCATGTGGTCATCACCACCATCATGTTCAATTTCATCGCCTCGGCGGTGATGGTCTACATGCTCAATCGCGTGTTCAAGCCGGCCAATGTGATGGGCCCGGAATCGCGCACTTTTGCCGAAGGCGGACGCCTGCCCAAGCTGGGCGAGTTCATTCCTGCTTTCCAGCATACCCCGGTCAATCTTTCGATCGTGGTGGCGCTGGTGGCGCTGGTGGCGGTCTATATCCTCATCTGGCACACCAAGTTCGGCTATGCGCTGCGCACGCTGGGGTACAATCCCACGGCCTCGCGCTATGCCGGCATGTCCAATAGCCGCATCATCATGATCGTCATGACCCTTTCCGGCGCGCTGGCCGGCATGGTGGCGTTCAACGAAGTGATGGGGGTGCAGAACCGTTTGGTGCTCGACTTCGTCGCCGATGCCGGTTTCGTTGGTATCGCCGTGGCCCTGATGGGCCGCAATCACCCCATTGGCATTGCACTGGCGGCCCTGCTGTTCGGCGCGCTCTATCAGGGCGGTAACGAGCTGCAATATGTGGTGCCGGGGCTGACTCGCGAAATGGTGGTGGTCATCCAGGCTCTGGTGATCCTGTTTACAGGCGCCATGGAGGGGTTGTTCCGCCCCGGCCTGCAACGCACCCTGATGCTGTTTTCGCCCGAGCAAAAGGCTGAAGCCGTTGCCCGCGAAACCGTGAAGTCGGAGAGCTGAGCCATGGACATGCAGATGCTCCTCTCTTTGCTCGATGCCACCATTCGTCTGTCGACGCCGCTGCTGCTGGCATGTCTCGCCGGCATGTATTCGGAACGCTCCGGCGTGTTCGATATCGGCCTGGAGGGCAAGATGCTGGCGGCGGCTTTCGCTGCGGGCGCCATTGCCGCTGTCACCGGTTCGGCCTGGCTCGGCCTGCTCGCTGCGCTCGCGGTTTCGATCATGACGGCCCTGCTGCAGGGCGCTGCCGCCATCTCACTCAAGGGCAACCAACTGATCGCCGGCGTCGCCATCAATATGCTGGCGGCGGGGCTCACCACCTTCCTCGGCCAGCAATGGTTCCGCCAGGGCGGCCGTACGCCGCAATTGTCCGGTGATGGCCGTTTCGGCACCATCAACCTGCCTTTCGCGCAGGAAGCCGCGGGCGTGCCCATTATCGGCCCCATCTATTCCGAGCTGATCTCCGGGCACTATATCCTGGTCTATGTGGCCTTCCTCGCCGTGCCGATCACCGCCTATGTCCTCTATCGCACGCGGTTCGGGCTGCGCCTGCGCGCCGTGGGTGAAAACCCCAAGGCCGTCGACACAGCCGGCATTTCGGTGGTGAAGCTGCGCTATCAGGCTGTGCTGATCACCGGCCTGCTCTGCGGCTTTGCTGGGGCCTATTTCTCCATCGCCCAGGGTTCTGGCTTCGGCAACAACATGACCGCCGGCAAGGGTTTCATCGCCCTGGCAGCGCTGATTTTTGCTAAGTGGAAGCCGGTTCCGGCCATGTTCACCTGCCTGCTGTTCGGCTTTCTCGATGCGCTGCAGATCCGTCTCCAGGGTGCATCTTTTGGTGGCATAGAAATTCCGGTGCAGGCCATCCAGGCGCTGCCCTATGTGCTGACCGTGGTGCTGCTCGCCGGCTTCATCGGCAAGGCCGTCGGGCCCAAGGCCGGCGGCGTGCCCTATACCAAGGAGCGGTGACGGCAACGTCGCCGCCAGAGCAATGAGCAATATAGAATTGGACAAGGCCCTGTTTGAGGCCGCCGAAACCGTTCGTGCCAACGCCTATGCGCCCTATTCGAACTTTCAGGTGGGCGCCGCCATTCTTGCCGATGACGGCAAGATCTATGCCGGCTGCAATGTCGAGAACGCTGCCTATCCCGTCGGCAACTGCGCCGAGCCCAGCGCAATCGCCGCCATGCTGGCCGGTGGTGGCAAGCGCATCAAGCGTGTCTACGTCACTGGACCCGGCAGCACGCCGGTGACCCCCTGTGGCGGCTGTCGGCAGCGCATCCGCGAATTTGCCGACCTTGACGTCGAAATCATCTCGCACGGCGTAGACGGCACGCCACTGGTGCAGACACTCGGGCAGTTGCTGCCCCATTCTTTCGGACCGGAGTTTTTGGGGAAATGACCAAGGCAGCCAAGACTATTCAGAAGATCGCCGGCAAGGACCCCATCTCAGCCGCAATCGTGCTCGGCTCGGGACTTTCGGCCGTCGGCGACCTGCTCGAAGACAAGGTCACCATACCCTATTCCGAGCTCAAGGGTTTTCCTGGCGGTGGCGTGTCCGGCCACGGCCGTGATCTCCTGATCGGGCAGATGGGGGGCAAGCGCATCGCCATCCTCACCGGCCGCGAGCACTATTACGAACACGGCAACGCCGCCGCAATGCGCCCGGCGCTCGAGGCCATGGCCGAATTGGGGGCCGAAACCCTGCTGCTGACCAATTCGGCGGGCTCGCTTGACGAGCGCTACCGGCCCGGCGACCTGATGCTGATCTCCGACCACATCAACTACGCCGGCATGAACCCGCTGATCGGTGAACCCACCGACCGCCGTTTTGTGAACATGGTCGATTGCTACAACCCCGACCTGCGCGACAAGGCCAAGGCCATTGGCGAACGTCTCGGTTTTGCGGTCGGGGAGGGGATTTACCTGTGGTATTCCGGCCCGAGCTTCGAGACCATCGCCGAAATCCAGATGGCCATTCGCCTTGGCGCCAATGCCGTGGGCATGTCCACGGCACCCGAAGTCATCCTCGGGCGTTTTCTGGGCATGAAGGTCTGGGCCTGTTCCTCGATCACCAATATGGGTGCGGGCCTGTCGAACGAAAAAATCAGCCATGAACACACTAAAACCATGGCGGTACAGGGGGCGGAAAAGCTCAAGCGGCTCATTCCCGCCCTGGTGGAGGAGCTATGAGTCTCAAGGTCGTCGATACCAAATCTTCCGAACCGGTCCATAAGCGCAATCCCGGTTATCCGCTCGATCTCGACTGGGTCGAACGTATCCGCATGAACCGCTCGGCGCTGGAACGCCGCGCCGGCTCCATCGGTGCGCGCCGCACGGTCAAGAAGGACTATCAGTTGGCCTGGCTGCTCAAGGCGATCACCATGATCGACCTGACGACGCTCAATGCCGACGACACGCCGGCCCGCGTCGAACGTCTTTGCGCCAAGGCACGCAATCCATTACGCGCCGAAATCCGGGAGAAGCTGGGCATTGGCGATCTGCGTGTCCTGCCAGGCGCGGTCTGCGTCTACCACACCTTCGTCAAGACGGCGGTGGATGCGCTTGAGGGCACCGGCATTCCAGTTGCCGCCGTGTCGACCGCCTTCCCCCATGGCCTGGCTCCGGTCGAAACCAAGATCGCCGAGATCGAGGCCTCGGTGAAAGACGGTGCCAAGGAAATCGATATCGTCATCGAGCGCGGCATGGTGCTGCGCGGCGACTGGCAGGCGCTTTACGACCAGGTCAAATCCTTCCGCAAGGCGTGCGGCGAGGCGCACATCAAGACCATTTTGGGTACTGGCGAACTCGCCACCCAGACCAACATCGCCAAGGCGAGCCTGGTCTGCATGCTGGCCGGCGCCGATTTCATCAAGACCTCGACCGGCAAGGAAAAGGTCAACGCCAATCTCGTCACCTCGCTGACTATGATCCGCATGATCCGCTGGTTCGCCGAAGAGACCGGCATCGAGATCGGGTACAAGCCAGCCGGCGGTATCGCGACGGCGGGCGACGCGCTCAAATATATGGCGCTGATGAAGGAAGAACTGGGCAACCAGTGGCTGCAGCCGCATCTTTTCCGCTTCGGCGCATCGAGCCTGCTCACCGATATCGAGCGGCAGCTTGAGCATGGCCTGACCGGCCATTACGCGGCAGATTATCGCCAGCCGATGGTGTGATGAACTGAGTTCGAAGGGAATTGCACTTCCCTTTAAGTCGTCATTGCCGGGCTCGACCCGGCAATCCAGACCCTGCCTCCGCTAGTTGGATTGCCCGGTCGAGCCGGGCAATGACGGCGGGAGAAGGGTCGGAGAAGGACCGAGGAGCCTTCAAACATGAACAAGATCGCGCAAATCTTCGACAGCCTCGATTATGGCCCGGCGCCCGAGGCGCCAGATCAGGCCATTGCCTGGCTGGACAGCAAGGCTCGCAAGTTCGGCCATTTCATCGATGGCCAGTGGACCAGGCCCGGCAAGACTTTTGCCGCCGACAATCCGGCCACCGGCGCCTCGCTTGCTGAAATTACCGATGGCACCGCCGAGGATGTGGACGCAGCGGTCAAGGCGGCTCGCGCCGCGTTCAAGGGCTGGAGTGCGCTGTCCGGTTATGAGCGCGGCAAATATCTCTATGCCATCGCCCGCATGATCCAGAAGCATGCCCGGCTCTTTGCCGTGCTCGAGACCATGGACAATGGCAAGCCGATCCGGGAAAGCCGGGACGCTGATATCCCGCTCGCCGCCCGCCATTTCTACCATCACGCCGGCTGGGCTACCCATCTCGCCTCCGAATTCCCCGGCATGGTGCCCTATGGCGTCTGCGGGCAGATCATTCCGTGGAATTTCCCGCTCTTGATGCTGGCGTGGAAAATTGCCCCTGCCTTGGCTGCCGGCAATACCGTGGTGCTCAAGCCCGCCGAATTTACCTCGCTCACCGCCTTGCTGTTCGCTGAGATCTGCGAACGGGTCGGCCTGCCCAAGGGCGTGGTCAACATCGTCACCGGCGAGGGTGATACCGGCGCGGCCATCGTCAATCATCCCGGCATCGACAAGATCGCCTTCACCGGCTCGACCGAAGTCGGCAAGATTATTCGCGATGCCACTGCAGGCTCCGGAAAAGGCCTGTCGCTCGAGCTGGGCGGCAAGTCGCCCTATATCGTCTTCGAGGACGCCGACCTCGACAGCGCCGTCGAAGGCCTGGTGGAAGCCATCTGGTTCAACCAGGGGCAGGTGTGTTGCGCCGGATCGCGCCTTCTGGTGCAGGAGAGCATCGAGGAGCGCTTCATCGCCAAGGTCAAGAAGCGCATGGCCAATCTGCGCGTCGGCGATCCGCTCGACAAATCCGTCGATATCGGCGCGCTGGTCGCTCCGGTCCAGGTCGAGCGCATCAGGGACCTGATGAAGCGCGGCGTCGCCGAGGGCGCGGTTGTTTATGAGCCCGATGGGGCGTTGCCGGTCAAGGGTTGCTTCCTCAAGCCGGCGCTCGTCACCAATGTCTCCCCCGCCAATACGCTGGTGGAAGAGGAAATCTTCGGGCCGGTGCTGGTCGCCATGAGCTTTCGCACGCCCGAAGAGGCGGTGGCCCTCGCCAACAATACCCGCTATGGCCTCGCCGCCACCATCTGGAGCGAGAATATCAATCTGGCGCTCGATATCGCGCCCAAGATCAAGGCTGGCGTGGTCTGGATCAACGGCACCAATAATTTCGACGCCGCTGTCGGCTTCGGGGGCTACAAGGAAAGCGGCTTTGGTCGCGAGGGCGGCCGCGAAGGCATGGCGTCCTACCTCAAGCCCGTCTGGGAAAAAGACCTCAAACCGACCCCTGCAGCCAAGCCTGCGTCGGCGAGAGCGGCCAACCCGTTGGACGCTGGTCATCTCGACCAGACGGCCAAGATGTATATCGGCGGCAAGCAGGCCCGCCCCGACAGTGCCTACAATCGCCCGGTCCTGGGGCCCAGCGGCGCGCTGATTGGCGAAGTCGGCGAAGGCAATCGCAAGGATATTCGCAATGCCGTCGAGGCCGCCCGCGCGGCCTTGGCTTGGGGCACCACCGCGGCGCATTCTCGCGCGCAGATCCTCTATTTTCTCGCGGAGAACCTCGACTATCGCCGCGACGAGTTCGCGGCCCGCATCAAGTCACAGACCGGCGAGGATGGTGGCAAAGAAGTCGATCTCGCCGTCGAGCGCCTGTTCGGCTTTGCCGGCTGGGCCGACAAATATGATGGCGCCATCCATAACCCACCCCAGCGTATGGTGGCCGCTGCCATGGTCGAGCCGCTCGGCGTGCTCGGCATCGTCGCACCGGTCGCAAAGCCGCTGCTCGGCTCTGTGGCGCTGATTGCTCCAGCCATCGCCATGGGCAATACCGTGGTGCTTGTCCCCTCTGAGCGCAGCCCGCTCTCCATGACCGATTTCTATCAGGTGCTGGAAACCTCTGACATGCCCTCGGGCGTCGTCAATATCGTCACCGGCGACAGCCTGACACTTGCCAAGACTATGGCCGAGCATGATGGCGTTGACGGCATGTGGTTCATGGGCTCGGCCGAAGCCTCAGCAATGGTCGAGAAGGCATCCACCGGCAATCTCAAGCAGACCTGGACCACTCGCGGCCTTGCCTACGATCTCGCCGATCCGCGCTTTGCCGGCGACTATCTCCTGGGCAGGGCGACACAGGTCAAGAACGTCTGGATTCCCTACGGGGCTTAGGCCCCTTCAACCGGCGCCGCCCCACCTTCTCCCCGAGAGGGGGAAGAAAAGGCTCCACCCTGACCACGCATTCGAGCCATTCCTCTCCCCTCGGGGAGAGGGTGCCCGAAGAGCGGGTGAGGGGGCCGCAACCAGCGAGATCTCATGGTCTTCCTCCCCCAAGAAGTCATCATCAAGAAGCGCGACGGCAAGGCTCTCGCTGATGCCGATATTGCCCAGTTCATCGCCGGCTTCGCCGCGGGCACCGTGTCCCCCGCCCAGGCCGCCGCCTTTGCCATGGCGGTCTATTTCAACGACATGAGCATGGATGAGCGCGTGGCACTGACCAAGGCGATGCGCGATAGCGGTACAGTGCTCGACTGGTCCGATCTCGACGGGCCGGTGGCTGACAAGCATTCGACGGGCGGCGTCGGCGACAATGTCAGCCTGATGCTGGCGCCAATCCTGGCCGCCATGGGCATTTACGTGCCGATGATCTCCGGTCGCGGTCTCGGGCATACCGGGGGCACGCTCGACAAGTTCGACGCTATTCCCGGTTACCAGACCAGCCCGGACAATGATCTGTTCCGCCAGGTGGTCCGCAGTGCCGGCTGCGCCATTATCGGCCAGACCGCCGACCTCGCACCCGCCGACAAGACGCTCTACGCCATCCGCGACGTGACGGGCACGGTCGAATCCATCTCGCTCATTACTGCTTCTATCCTGTCCAAGAAGCTGGCCGCCGGTCTCGATGCGCTCATCCTCGATGTGAAAACCGGCTCAGGCGCCTTCATGCCGACGCTGGAAAAGTCCCAAAACCTCGCCGAGAGCCTGGTAACGGTGGCCAATGGCGCCGGCCTCAACACTGGCGCCCTCATCACCGACATGAACGAACCGCTTGCCAGTGCCGCCGGCAATGGGCTTGAAGTGCGCAATGCAGTGGATTTCCTCACTGGCGCGCATCAGGATTTTCGCGTGCGCGAAGTCGTCCTGGCGCTTTGCGCCGAACTGGCGGTCATGACCGGCAAGGCACTCACGCAGGATGCCGGCAAACTGCTGGCCGTCTCGGCACTGGACAGTGGCCGGGCGACGCAGCGTTTCTCCATCATGGTTCATGCCCTGGGCGGACCGGCCGATTTCGTCGAGCGCATGAACGATTATCTCGCCCCGGCACCCATTGTCCGCGATGTCTTCGCCAAGGGGCAGGGCAGGATTTCCGCCATCGACACGCGTGGCGTGGGCATGGCTGTGGTGGCGCTGGGCGGCGGCCGCGCCACGCCGACCGACAGCATCGATCATCGCGTCGGTTTCGACCGGCTGGCCGGCCTGGGCGCCATGGTCGACCCGAGGACGCCAATAGCGCGCATCCACGCCGCTGACGAAAGCAGCGCCGCCGACGCTGAAAAACGGCTTCAGGCTGCTTATGTCTTGGGTGGCGATCTGCCAGCCCATCCGCTGATCGCCGGGCGGGTAGAGCCCAAGCGCTGAACCCGAATTGGTGCCGCTCCCGCGCTGTGCGGAGACGGCTTCGCCGAATATCAGAGGACGCGCTAAGCTGTCCCCCGCTCAAGGAGTGAAATCATGCCTCGCGCCATAGTCTGCCTGCTCGATAGCGTTGGTATCGGCGGCGCGCCCGATGCCGAGAGCTATGGCGATGTGGGCTCCAACACTGTCGGCCATATCGCCGAATGGGCCGCAGCAGGCAAGGCTGACCGCGCCGGCTTGCGCGCCGGTGCCCTGCATGTGCCCAATCTGGATGCCCTGGGCCTGGGCGCCGCCATAAAGCTCTCCACCGGCCTATTGCCACCAGGCCTCTCGGACGCGCCGAAAGGCGGCCGCTTCGGCGTCGGGCGCGAGGTCAGCAAGGGAAAGGACACGCCATCAGGCCACTGGGAAATCGCTGGAGTGCCGGTGCCGTTCGAATGGGGCTATTTTCCCCAGACCGTGCCATCCTTCCCGGCCGAACTGGTCGAGGAATTCATCCGCCGCGCCGATCTCCCCGGCATTCTCGGTGACAAGCACGCTTCAGGCACCGACATCATCGCTGAGCTGGGCCAGGAGCATATCCGCACCGGCAAGCCCATCTGCTACACCTCGGTGGATTCCGTGTTCCAGATCGCCGCGCACGAGACCCATTTTGGGCTCGACCGGCTGTATGAGATCTGCAAGGTCGCCTTCGAGCTGACTGCGCCGCTGAATATCGGTCGCGTCATCGCCCGGCCCTTTGTCGGCGAGACGCCTGAGACCTTCAAGCGCACGGGAAATCGCCGCGACTTCGCCATTGCCCCGCCGGAGCCGACCCTGCTCGATCGCAATGCGGCAGCGGGCAATTCCGTCTTCGCCATCGGCAAGATTTCCGACATCTATGCTGGCTCCGGCGTCACCCACAAGATCAAGGGCACGGGCATTCCGCAGCTGTTCGACAAGACTCTCGAGGCCATGGAAATGGCCGGCGACCGCGCCTTCATCATGACCAATTTCGTCGATTTCGACAGCGAATACGGCCATCGCCGCGATGTGCCCGGCTACGCGGCGGCGCTGGAGCTCTTCGATTCTCGCCTGCCCGAACTCATCGCCAAAATGCGCCACGACGATCTTTTGGTGCTGACGGCCGACCATGGCAACGATCCGACCTGGCCGGGCACCGATCACACACGCGAACAAGTGCCGATCCTGGTCTTTTCCCCAGCCCTCGCGCAGGGAGAGATTGGCATTCGCTCAACCTTCGCAGATATTGGCGAAAGCATTGCCGCCTGGCTGGGCCTGGCCCCCGGCCGCCACGGCAAGTCCTTCCTTTGAAAACTCCTGTGCCGAGGTGATCGAGATGAGCGAAATTGCGGGTAATGTCACGGTTCTCGATCATCCGCTGATCCAGCACAAGCTGACCATCATGCGCAACAAGGAGACCTCGATTGCGGGGTTCCGGCGTCTGTTGCGCGAGATTGCGCACCTGATGTGTTATGAGGTGACGCGCGACCTCAAGCTGGAGCTGATCGACATCGAAACTCCGATGGCGCCGATGAAGTCGCCGGCGATCAAGGGCAAGAAACTGGTCTTCGCCTCGATCCTGCGCGCCGGTAACGGCCTGCTTGATGGCATGCTCGATCTCGTTCCCGCCGCCCGTGTCGCCCATATCGGCATGTATCGCGACCACGAAACACTGGAGCCGGTGGAATATTACTTCAAGGCGCCGTCGAGCCTCGAGGATCGCCTGATCATCGTCGTCGACCCCATGCTGGCTACAGCCAATTCTGCCACTGTCGCGGTGGAAAAGCTCAAGCAGGTCGGGGCCACCGATATACGCTTCCTCTGCCTTCTGGCCGCTCCGGAAGGGGTGAAACACTTCACCGAAGTGCACCCTGATGTGCCTGTCTTCACTGCGGCCATCGATAGCCATCTCAACGAAAGCGGCTACATCATTCCTGGTCTCGGCGATGCCGGCGACCGCATGTACGGCACCAAGTAGCCGTCCAGGTGCAGGGAAAGCCCATGGCCAAGCTCGTCCACAGCATGATCCGTGTCCTCGACGAGGCGCGTTCGGTTCGCTTCTACGAAAGGGCCTTCGGCCTCACGGTCAAAGATCGCCTGGATTTCGAGACCTTCACCTTGATCTACATGGCCGGCGAAGAGGTTGGGTTCGAACTGGAGCTGACCATCAACAAGGGCCGCGCCGCCCCCTATGAGCTGGGCGACGGCTATGGCCATCTGGCCGTAGTGGTCGACGATATCGAGGCGGAACATGCCCGCTTCACCGCCGAAGGCCTGACCGCCGGCAAGCTGGTGGATTTCAAGAATGGCGAGGTGTCGGTGGCCAGATTTTTCTTCGCCACCGATCCAGATGGCTACAAGATCGAAGTGATCCAGAAGGGTGGCCGGTTCCGGTAAGTGCTGGTTGAAGCGCCCTCGGGTCAAACCCGAGTGTGACGATGTGTGGCAAAGGCCACAGGGCGCCCGAGCGGTCTTACTTCGCCTTGAGCGGCAGGCCCAGCGCGATGAGGTCGGCGCGAAGATGCACCGGGTCCTTGAAGTGGATGCCATGCATGCCGAACTTGCGGGCTGCCACGATATTGGGTTCGCTGTCGTCGATGAAGACGCAGCTCTCCGGCGCCATGCCATAACGCTCGCAGAAGACGCGATAGATGCGCGGATCGGGTTTCACTAGGCCTTCAAGGCCGGAGACGATGACGCCATCGAACTTTTCCAGGAACGGCCATTCGCCCAGCCGCGTCATCCACTTCTCCCAGGAGAAATTGGTGATGGCGAAGGTGGGGATGTCCTGCTCGATCAGTTCGTTGTGGATGTCGATCGTGCCCTGGATGAACGGGCCGAATGTCTCGGTCCAGCGCTCATCGAACGCCTTGATTTCGCGCCAGTATTTGGGAAAGCGGGTAACGAGCTTGGCAACGCCTTCGGCATAGATCTCGCCGGCGTCGAATTCAAGGTTCCAGTCGCCGGTGCAGATGTTCTGGTGGAACCAGAGCGCCTCTTCCTCGGTCTCGAATAGCTTGCGGAACAGATAGAGCGGGTTCCAATCGACGAAGACGCCGCCAAGGTCGAAGACTGGGATGATGGTATCGTGCATGGTCTCTATCACGCCGGAGGAAGGATGATCGGCTTGTGCCATGCCAAGTCCCATGGAGCAAGCATGGCGCTCAGATACGGCGCAGGTGGTTGTCCCAAGCCGCGCCGCCCGGCACCAGTGCACGTTGATCGTCCGGCGTAGCGACGACGAGCTCGCCCCGCCCGCTCGACACCAGCAATTCTCCTGCAGAATAGGGAGCCACCCCGCAGCCATCGGGCAAATCCAGCGTGCCCATGCACCGTCCGGTGGCGCTGTCCCAGAACACCACTATGCCGCCATGCGGCGCCGAGGTCGCAACGATATCGCCTGCCGGGTCGATGGCGACGGAGCCCACATAATTGCGCATGGCGCGGTGGATAGTGCTGGGCGCGGTGAAAAGCTCAATGGCGTTGCCACGTCGATGCCGCCCGACCAGGGGCGGAGCCACAGCCGGGTCGCCTTCAAACTGGCAGCCGAACCAGACATCGCCGCGCGCATCCAGCACCATGTGACGAATGGAGAGCTGATGCAGCGCCTGCGGCAGGCTCGCTTCCTCGATCAGTTCGCCCGAGGCAATGTCGAGATAGACGATGGAGGGTGCCATCGTACCGAGATTGAGCTTGATGCGGTCATAATCGGGATGGGTCAGAATGCCGCCATTGGCGATGATGGCAGTCCGCCCGTCGGCGGCCATCAGGATTTCGTGCGGGCCGATGCCGCCGGTCGGCAGTTCCCCAATGCGGCGATAGCTGTCGCTGGCGTCGTATAGTCCGGTGACGCCGCGTTCGCCCTCATAGTCGTTCTCGGTGGCCAAGAGCAATCGGCCGCCATCGGCATAAATGCCATGGCCGAAAAAGTGCCGGTCAGGGCTGGCGGCTATGGCTACCGGCGCTGTCTTGCCATCGACATCGAAGGCCATGGCGAAGCGGCCGGGCGCGCGCGCGAAGGCCACGGCGCGGCGCGCGGTGGGATCGAGCGCGAACGAATGCCCGCGCGCTTCGAGCGGCAGCACCAGCCGGTCACGCCCGCGCTCATCGATTACTGCGGCCTCGAAGCGCCCGTCTTGCCCGCGCGCGCCGAGGAATAGCGGTTCGTCTTCACCGGCTCTCAGACCGGGCGCGATCAGGCTTGCCCCGGCCAGTGCCAGGAAGGTGCGGCGATCAATCCCCGTCAAGCGCATTGAAGCCCATCGCCAGACCGAGAGATGCCGTCATGTCTTCGCCGATAGCTGTGCTGGAATAGCCCAGCTGCAGCGCCACGAAATCGAGCCGCTTGCGGCTCTCCACCTCGCCAAAGGCTGCCTCTGCCGGTTGGGTAATGCCATCCATGGCCTTTGCCGCCTGCTCGAGGTTGAACAGCACATTGCGCACCGGCGACACATTGGCGTCAGGCAGGCTCTCATTGAGCCCGGTCGCCTCGAGCAGGTCATGAAGGCCGGTGAGCTGCGCCCGCACCAGTGCGACGGTCAGATCGCTGCGCCAGAGTGGCGCCCGCTTGCCGCGGGCGTCAGCAATCGTTTCGCCCAGCGGAGGCAGAAGTTCGGCAGAGCGGACGAAATCGACACCCGTCAGCAGCGCCTTGACCAGCTCTCCCATGACTTCGGTCTGGCTGCGGAAATATCCGTCCTCGCCAGGATCGCGGAAACTCCCGCCGATTGGCGCGTCCTCCGACCATCCGGCGGCGATAGCATGCGCGTGGCGGGACAGCATGACCGCAACGGCCCGAGCATAGGCACAGCGGTGCGCATCGCCCGTCGCCAGCATCTCAGCATCGGTGCCAGCGAGCAGATAGTCGAGTGCGAACAGGTTTTGCAGCGCCACTGACTTGCCGGCCAGGGTTTCGGGATCGGTAACGTTCGGGTCCTGCTCCAAGAGGGCGGCTTGCACCTGTTTGAGTGTCACCCCGCGCGGGTCGGGCCAGAAGAACACGGTTTCGAAGCGGTTGTCCGACACCAGTGGCCCGAACCTCAAAACTGACAGCCGCCCCCAGCTTTCGACCACCTCGCCAAATGCCGCTCGCGTGGTTGCCAGATGCGCCACCGATGGGGCTGCGCAAAGCGCGTCGCTCGTCGTGACCAACGCCTCGGTTGCGGCGCTGAATCCCGTAACGGTCGGCGCCACGAAGCGCTCCACGACACGTTCACCCAGATCGGCGGGTAGCAGCGTTTCGTCGGCCATGGCCGGCGGGGTGAGCAGAAATGCAATCAGCACCAGTGCCTTGCGCATTAGAGCGACTCCAGAAAACGGACCAATTGTGCCCGCTCGGCCGGCGACATGCCAATCACGGCGTCGCGCGCCGCTTGGGCTTCGCCGCCATGCCAAAGCACGGCCTCCAGCAGGGTGCGGGCGCGGCCATCGTGCAGGAAGCTGGCTTGCGGATCGACCAACTGGCTGAGCCCGATGCCCCAAAGCGGCGGCGTGCGCCATTCACTGCCTGCGGCCAGACCCTCGGTGTGTGCGTCGGCCAGGTCGGGTCCCATGTCGTGCAGCAGAAAATCCGAATAGGGCCAGATCAGCTGGAATTGTTGCGCCGGATGGCCGGCGTCGCGCCGGGTGACATATTTGGGCGTATGGCAGCTCGTGCAGCCGCTGGCGTAAAACAGCGCCTTGCCGGCCAGAACATCGCGGTCATCGATATCGCGTCGCGCCGGAACGGCGAGGTTGCGCGAATAGAACGCCACAAGATCAAGCAGGTCGCCGGGCACTTCTTCGGCACCAAATTGGGGCTGCGCCCCATGCGGCAGCGCGCGACACGCCGTTTGTGCTGCGGTGCAGTCGCCATAGTGGTCGGGCAAAATCGGCGTGCTCAACCCCATGTCACCGGCAAAGGCGTGGGCCGTCTGCTGGATAATGCTGGGTTGAGCGGCCTTCCACCCGAAAAGGCCAAGCCGCCTCTCGCCATCGGCGTCCAAGCTCCAATTGGCTCGGCCAGAAATGCCGTCGCCATCAGCATCGTCGGGATCTGCCTTGGCCAGAATATCCTCGCGGGCGATGGCTTCGACCAGACCGAGCCCAATCATCGGTGGCGATACGCGGGCCGAGAACCGCAGCGTGTCGGCAAAAGGCCCATAGCCGGGGTCGACCAATTCCAGTTTCGGCCGGCGCAATTCGATGCTCTCATCCCCGGCAAGGGCGAGGATCACAGGTTCGTATGTGAACCTTATGCGCGCCTCGGGCGGCAGGCCGGCAACGGCACCATCCTGGATCTGGCCGCCATAGATGGTGTCGGGCGCAGCCGTGAGGCGGCCCTCGGAAATCGCCTCGGCCTGTTCGGGGGTTGGCTCGACCGAAATGCGCACCAGAAGCGAGGTGGCGCTATCGTCGGGCCCCATCGGCGCATGTCCACGGCCGTCCTTGATGTGGCAGGACTGGCAAGCGCGGGCATTGAACAATGGCCCGAGCCCGTCGGAGGCCTGGGTGGAGGAAGGTGCCGAAACCCAATCCTTGCGGAAAATGCCATTGCCCAGGAGGAACTGCTGCTGCCCCTCGAAATCGAGATTGGCCGAGGGCAGGGAGAACGCATTGCTGTCCAGCCTGACATCGACAGTCGCGGCGCCCGCCTGCTTTGCCTCGAACGCTTCGGGCTTGTCAAAGGCCACGGTCGGCGCCGTTACGCGCGTCACCCGTGCCAGATCGGCGGCGTCGAGATCGGTGCGGTTTTGGTTGTCGAGCGCTGTGGCCGTGGCTGCGGCGAGCATCACGGAAAGCAGGGCGAACAGGCTGGGGCGCAGGCGCATCGGAAAACGTCCGACAGGGGTTTGCCCGGCAGGGGAGCCGCCGGGCCTCACGTTTGCTGGAAAATTTGCCTGCGACTACTGGAACACGGCGTTGGGATTGTCGAGGCTGTCCGAGCCCTCGATAGTCACATCAGCCAGGTTGAGATCGGCAATGACCCGCTCGAAGCTGCGCGTCTGGGCGATGAGCCCATCGATCACCGCCTGCACTGCCGCATTGCCCTCCACATTGCCTTCACCGATCATCTGATCATAGGCCTCGCCTGCCTCGGCACGCGCCACGAGCGCCTTGGCGGCTGCCACCGTGTCGCTGAGCTTTTGGCTGACCTCGTCGGCCAGTGCTGCATCGCGCTCCGTCATCAGGTCGGCCATGGATGGACCCTCTATCACCGAACCATCGATGCGCTGATAGCGTCCATTCCAGACATTCTGCATGCCCAGCACGTCATAATAGTGCGAGTTGTGCGTGTTGTCGGAGAAGCAATCATGTTCCTCCTCTGGGTCGTTGAGCAGGAGCCCCAGCTTCATCCGCTCCCCGGCCATCTCGCCATAGGACAGCGAGCCCAGGCCGGTCATGATCGCGGTGAGACCGGAGGTCGGGTCGCCATCGATGATGGCAAGGCGCGCTTCTCCGTCTTCGGCCCACTGGCCGGTCATGTCTTCAAGATCTGAGATCAGCAAATCGGCTGCGGCTTCGAGGTATTGGATGCGTCGGTCGCAATGCCCGCCGGTGCAATTGGCGGTATCGAAATCGCTGGCCGGGCGATTGCCGGCGCCCGGGCCAGTCCCATTGAGATCCTGCCCCCAGAGCAGGAATTCGATGGCGTGGTAGCCGGTGGCGACATTGGCCTCGACACCGCCAATCTCATGCAATGCGCCCAGCACTTCAGGGGTGATGGTGGTGGCATCGACGCTCTGCCCATCGACCGAGATATCGGAATTGGCGATGACGTTGACGGTGTAGAAGGCATTCTCATCGGACTCGCTGCCATAGCGTGCGTCGACATAATCGATCAGCCCTTCGTCCAGCGGCCAGGCATTCACCTTACCCTCCCAGGCGTCGACCAACGGATTGCCGAAGCGGAAGGCTTCGGTCTGCTGATAGGGCACGCGGGCCGCGAGCCAGGCCGCGCGCGCAGCGGCAAGGGTGTCGTCGCTGGGCTTGGCCGCAAGCGCGTCGATGGACTCTCGCAACGCCCTGGCCGAGATCAGGCTGTCCTCGTAACCGGCATGCGCGATGTCGGCATAAGTCTCGAGAATTCCCGCCTCGTCTGCGGCATAGGCGCCCTGGCTCCCCATCAGGGTGAGAGCGAGAAGGGACGAAACAAGGTGAAAACGGCGCATCGCAAACTTCCTCCGGAGCGCCTGCCTCCTATGGCCGGACGCTCTTCTGCTGGCCTGTCTGGACAGGGAGACAACACGTCTCGCCTTCACCGATCGGCGACCGATCCGTTGACTAGCAAAACTTGAGGTTGAGTGTCAATTTTTACATCAGCCACCGCTGATGGTCGAGGCGACGCTGCCTGCGAACACCTTGATCATGGCGGGCGACAGGATGACGATGAACAGCACCGGCAGGAAGAAAATGATCAACGGTACCGTCAGCTTGGGCGGTAGGGCCGCTGCCTTCTTCTCGGCTTCCATCATGCGGGCTTCGCGACCTTCTTCGGCCATGACGCGCAGCGCCTGGCCCACGGATGTGCCGTAGCGGTCCGCCTGGATCAGCGCTGTCATCACCGCCCTGACGCCGTCGAGCCCGGTGCGGCGACCGAGATTTTCATAGGCGCGGGTGCGGTCTTCGAGAAAGGACAACTCGGCTGTGGTCAGCGTCAGTTCCTCGGCAAGTTCAACGCTTTGCGTCCCGATTTCCTTGGCTACCCGCTTGAAGGCGTGTTCCATCGACATGCCGGCTTCGACACAAAGCAGCAGCAAGTCGAGGCAATCCGGCCAGGAGCGCCGGATAGAGGCCTGCCGCTTCTGTGTGGAGTTCTTCAACATCAGGATCGGCAGGTATGATCCGATCAGGCCCGCACCAATGGCATAGACGATGTTGAGATAGACCGGCCGATCGCCGGACGAGACGAACAGCAGATAGAAGGCGACGGCGGCGAAGATGGCCAGCGGCGTGGCGAAGCGCTGGAACAGGAAACTCGTCAGGTGCCCCTGGCCACGAAAGCCGGCCGTGGCCAGCTTGTCGATGGTGGTGTCGTCCTGAAACGCCTTTTTGAGGTCGAACCGCTCGACCGCGTTCTTCATATAGCTCTTGGCCTCAGAGCCGCGGCGAATGGAACTGCGCGAATCCGAAACTGTGCCACCTCGCAGGCGCGCCATTTCCTCGGCGCGCATCTTGTCCCGTTCCAGTGCCACACGCTTGATGCGGCCCTTCACCTCTCGCTTGCCGATGAACGAGGTTCCGAAGGTGAAAACCACCGCACCCGCCGAAATGGCGGCCAGCATCGCGATCAGGAAATCGCGCTGGGTGATCATATCGATAATGCTCACGTGAACGTCTCCTGGGTCCCGTACACCGATCAGATCTCGAACTGGACCATGCGATACATGATGAAAATGCCAAGCGAGAGCATGATGCCTCCGATCCCCAGACAGAGCATGCCGATGGGGGTGGTGAACAACGGCTGCAGGTAGCCCGGCGAGAAGACGGAAACGAGGATGGCCACTACGATCGGCAGCGATCCAATGATACCGGCCGAAGCCTTGGCCTCGGACGACATCGCCTTGACCTTCTGCTTCATCTTCTTGCGATTGCGCAGCACATGCGCCAGATTTCCCAGTGCTTCGGACAGATTGCCACCGGCCTGTTGCTGCACCGAAATCACCACCACGAAGAAATTGACCTCCGGCAGCGGCACGCGGTCGAGCAGCACCTGCACCGCCTCGGTCATCGAGAAGCCGAAGCTCTGCTGGTCCAGCACGCGGCCGAATTCGGATTTTACCGGTTCCTTGGTGTCCTTGGCCACCACGCGCATGGAATCGTTGAGCGGCAGGCCGGTCTTGATGCCGCGCACGATCGCCTCGATGGCGTTGGGCAGTTCATCGAGAAACCGGTCCTGATAGCGCTTGCGCTTATGTTTCACATAGAGCCGCGGCAGCAGATAGGCGCCGGCAACAGCGAAAATGGCGGCGAAATAATAGGGTATCTGCACAACCAGCAGGATCAAGAACAGGCCGCCGCCGAAGATTATGCTGTTGCGGATGAACGTTGCAGGCGTGATGGTCATTCCGGCCTGGAACAGCAGGTCGGTTAGCGTCAGCCGCTTCTTGGTATTGAGTTCGTCGGACTGCGCCTTGAGCGCCAATTGCACGGTCTTGCGGCGCTGGTCGCGGGTGCGGTCGGCGTTCTGGCCGCGGCGGGCGGCACTGATATCGCCCTGATAGAGCTTGCGCCGTGTATCGGCACGGCTATTTCCGAGGGCCGATGGCACCAGGGCAAAGCCCAGGGCGCCGATGAAGACTGCGAACAGCAGGGCCAGCAGGAGAGTTTGCATGCTCAACGCCCCAAAAGCTCGTGCTGTTCGGTATTGGCTTTCTCCAGCGCCTCGACCAGATTGGCCTCTTCGTTGAAATAGCGGGCGCGCTCGGTAAATTGCGGCTTGGTGATACCGGTTGAGCGGTGCTTGCCCAGCAGCATTCCACCTGCATCCTCGCCCATGATGTCGTAGACGAACACGTCCTGGGTCACGATCACATCGCCTTCCATGCCCAGCACTTCGGTGATGTGGGTGATGCGGCGGGAGCCGTCGCGCAGGCGCGCCGCCTGCACGATGACGTCGATGGACGACACGACCATTTCGCGGATCGTGCGGCTGGGCAGGGCATAGCCGCCCATGGTGATCATCGACTCCAGACGCGACAGCGCCTCGCGCGGCGAGTTGGCGTGCAGCGTGCCCATCGATCCGTCATGGCCGGTATTCATGGCCTGCAGAAGGTCGAAGGCCTCCGGGCCGCGCACTTCGCCGACAATGATGCGTTCGGGCCGCATACGCAGACAGTTCTTGATAAGATCGCGCATGGTGATCTCGCCCTCGCCCTCAAGGTTCGGCGGGCGGGTTTCGAGGCGCACCACATGCGGCTGCTGCAACTGAAGTTCGGCGGAGTCTTCGCAAGTGATGACCCGCTCGTCCTTCTCGATGAAGGCTGTGAGGCAATTGAGCAGCGTCGTCTTGCCCGAGCCGGTGCCGCCCGAAATCAGCACATTGGCGCGGACGCGGCCAAGGATGCGCAGCACTTCGGCGCCTTCAGGCGAGATGGAATTGTATTTGACCAGCTGGCCCAGGGTCAGCTTGTCTTTTTTGAATTTACGGATGGTGAGTGCGGCGCCGTCGATGGCGAGCGGCGGCGCGATGACGTTGACGCGGGAGCCGTCAGGCAGGCGGGCGTCACAGATGGGCGAACCTTCATCGACGCGACGGCCGACCTGGCTCACGATGCGCTGGCACACATTCATCAAATGGGCGTCGTCGCGGAAGCGCACATTGGTGAGGCGCACCTTGCCGGCCACTTCGATATAGCACTTCTGCGACCCGTTCACCATGATGTCGGCGATGTCGTCGCGCGCCAGCAGCGGTTCCAGCGGACCATAGCCGAGCACGTCGTTACAGATGTCCTCGAGCAGGTCTTCCTGCTCGGAGATCGACATGACGATGGACTTGAGCGCGATGATCTCCGCGACGATGTCGCGGATTTCCTCGCGCGCCGCCTGGCTTTCCATCGTGGCCAATTGGCTGAGATCGATGGAATCGATCAGCGCGTTGAAAATGGCCGACTTGGTCTGGAAATAGTTCTGGTCACGTGCGGCGTCCACCGGTGCGCGGACGTCGAGCACCTCGTCGGTGGTACGGCCACGCGCACCGATGCCATCGGTGTCGCTCGCCCTGCGGATAGGGGCAGAAGCGGCGGCAGCGGTCGTCGAAGGCGGAGGGCTGGCGATGGGCCTGGGGACTTCTCCGACCCCAGGGGTATTGCCCCCGAATGTTGTGCGCTTGCCAAACATGGTTCCGTCCTTGGTCGTCAGTGGCGGTGGCGTCTCAGGCCCGCTTCTTGAACAAAGCGGGCAGGGTGGTCAGCAGGCTTGTCGCTTTGCTGGCGCTGTGTGAGGCCTGCCGCCCGGTGACATGCATGCCGATGGCGCGGTAGATCTCGTTGGCCTTGTTGTTTGCCGAGACCTCGGCGATCATCTGGCCATTATTGGCGGCAGTGCCGAACAAGGCTGCATCGAAGCCGATCTGGCCGATCAGCGCGCATTCCACCGAGCTGGCAAACTCGCTCGGATTGATCTCGGGCCGGCGGGGCACGCCATGCTTGTTGATCACCAGACTCACGGCTTTTTCGGTGGGACGCAGCGCCTTGATGGTGTCGGCGAGGTTTTTGGCATTGCGCAGATTGGCCAGGTCGGGTTCGGCCACGATCACCACCTCATCGATGGCGGCGAGCGTGTGCCGCGTCCAGCCACTCCACACATGTGGGATGTCCAGCAGAATCACGGGCACCGATTTCTGGCAGATCTCGATGATCTGCTCGAAGGAGCGCTCTTCGAAATCCCAGGATCGATCAAGCGTTGCGGGCGCGGTCAGCAGGTTGATGTGGTTGGCCGCCTTGCTCATCAGGCGGTCCAGCATGGTCTGGTCCACCTTCTGGTTGGCCAGCAGTGCATCGGCCAGTCCGTGCGGCGGGTCCTGGTTGAAGTTGAGGCCGGCCGTGCCGAAAGGCAGGTCCATGTCGAGGATCAAGCAGTCCTGGCGCAATGTCGTTGCAATGGACCAGGCTACATTGTGCGTGATTGTGGAGCCTCCGGCACCACCCTTGGCCGAGATGAAGCCGATGGTCCGCCCGATGGGGGCAGCGCCTTCGGCCGCATAGAGCTCGGTGATGGCCGTGACGATCAGCTGCGGTGAGGCCGGCAGCACGATATATTCGGAAATGCCCGAGCGGATCAGCTCGCGATAGAGCATCACGTCGTTGAAGTGGCCGAGCACGATCACGCTGGTCGAGGCGTCGCAGACCTCGGCGAGGCTTTGCAGCGCCTGCGGAATGGCTTCGGGCGGCAGCGAGGTTTCGACGATGATCAGATTGGGGGTGGGGTTGGACTTGTAAGTCTCCACCGCCCCTTCAATCCCGCCATTATGGGTGGTGAGCGCCACCTTGGACATGCGCCGGTCGTGCAGTGCGCTTTCCACCATCTGGGCGGTCTGGGAATGTTCGCAGAATGCCTGGATGGTGATGCGCGGCACCAGTCGGGCGCCGGCGGCAATCTCTGCTGCCGGCTCTTCTGCCTTGGGGGTGACGGATGGGGTGAGGAAACTCATTGGTCTGAACTCCTGGCGTGGTGCGGGTCAGGGCTTAGTCGAGCACGAAGCCGACTGAACCGTTGAAGCCGCCACGCATCTCGCCGCCGCCGACGACGCCATAGCGCCGCTCGAGAGCACCAAGAAAAACGCCTTCCGCATCCGTGGCTGGCACGCTGAAATCGGTCGGAACGGCGACGGTGTTGGCAGGGGTAGGCGATGCCAAATATGGAGTCACAATGATCACTAATTCCGTTTCTTGGCTCTTATATTCATTGGACCGGAATAGGGCTCCGAGAATTGGGATATTGCCTAGGGCGGGAAGCTGATCAATCGATCGGCTTGTTCTGCTGTCAAGGAGTCCGCCAATTGCTAGAGTTGTTCCAGGAGAGAGCTCAATTGTTGTTGAAGCTTTTCTCGTTGATAGTGTGGCGTTGGCAATAGGTTCGGAAACCTCTGTCTCCATGGTAAGGCCGATGGAGCCGTTGCTCTTCACAGTTGGTGTGAAATTGAGCTTAATTCCGTAGTCTCTGAGGGTGTATATTGGGATTCCTGTTGTGGGGTCGATGCCGCTTGCGTAGCTAATCTCGCCGCCCACCATAAAGTCTGCCTTATTTCCAGACATCGCGGTAAGCGTCGGCTGCGCTAGCACATGCACGGCGCCCCGCGTCTCAAGCGCCTTGATGGCGGCGTTGAGCTGAACGTTGCCGATCGGGAATCCACCGGTGGCATTGTCGACGCCCCAGCCGGTGCCGGTCGCCTGCGGGCTATTGAAACCGAGGCTTACATTGCCGATAGTTGCCGTGCCGGACAGATTTATACCCAACTGCTTGGCCACGTCGCGGCGGATTTCCGAGACGGTGACTTGCAGCATCACCTGCTGCGGCCCTGACACATCGATAATGCTGGCGACGTTCTCTGCAGAGCCTGCGAACTGCACCGCCACCGCTACGGCGCGGTCCTTGTCCTCGGTGGAGAGCACAGAACCGGTCAGTACGACACGATTGGTCGATCCGCCCAAGGTGACGGACTCCACCTTGATGTGCGATCCGGGAATGACCCGGGCCAAGGCTGCTTCGAGTGCGCTACCGACCTGGGAGGGTTCTTCCATCACCCGCACGTCCAGCACCTGGATGGTGCGGCCGGCATCGTCGATGAACAAGATATTGGTGTCGCCCCCGCGCACGCCCTGGATGATGGCACGCGTCCTGGTCCGCATGATCGCAGCCGCAAGGTCGGGCTGCGACACGATCACTTCGGCCACCCCTGCGGGCAGGTCGACGATCATCGACTTGTTGAGCTGCACCTCCACCTTGCGGGTCGCGCCATAAGCGCCAGCCGCGATGGCGATCTGCGCATCCTGCGCCACAAGCGGCAGGCCCGGCGCTGCAGTGGCCAGCAGCGCGCCCGCCAGCGTGGCACCAAGGGTGCGGCGGAAAAAGGATTTCGGCATGGTCATGGACTTGCGCATCTGCATCTCCGCCCCCTACTGCGGGAGGACCTGGGGCGCCTCGGGCGCCATCTGAATCTCGGGATCCGACGACACGTAGTCGCTATCGGACGAATAGTCGGCCGCAAACTGCTGCTGGTCGGGCATGGTGCCGCCAGCTCCGACGCCGGCCATCACTGACTGTTCCTTGCCGAAGCGGATGAGGCGCACGGCCTGGTTGGCCGTTGTGGGGCGCCCCATATCAGGGCGGTTGAAGTCGGTTACCGCGCGCAGCGTCAGGCTGAGCTGGCCACGCATCGAGGCGTTGATCAAGGTCTCGGCCTGGGCCGGATCGAGCTCGAGAGTGGCAATGGTGTTCTTGTCGAAGGTTACCGGCACCGGGGCGCCATTCTCCGATTGCTCGCTCCCGCCGCTGGCGCCCATTTCGCCCAGGCGCTTGCCGATGGCGAGAACGCGCACATTGGACAGGATGACTTCGGAGCGCTGCCCCATATTGGTCGAGGTGGTAAGAACCACGTCCACATGGTCGTTCGGTACCACGAAGCCGCCGGCGCTGGACACTGCCGTCACGCCCACCGAGACGCCGCGCATGCCAGACGATAGGACGGCCGAGAGATAGCCTTGGTCTGCATTGACCAGCTTGGCGGCACGGATCGGCTCGCCTGGGAAAAATTCGAAGCGCACCACCGAACCGGTCAGCTCAGATGGCGCTTCGGGCATGGCGGCAATGGTGACATATTCGGGACGCAGGGCGCCTTCCGGCCAGTCCTGCCATTCGACCGAATTGGTGGTGAGACGCTCACCAATGCCGATTGGCCCCTTGGCCACCAGCACCTGGGTCCTGGCTTCGGGAACGACCTGGGTAACGACCTGCTGTGGTGCCGGTGCGCGATTGCCGCGTGTGACGAGGAAAGCGGCAAGGCCGCCAGCCACGAGGGCAATTACCAACAGGATAATACGCGCCGGCTTCATGACCACACTCCGGTTGTCCGCGGGCCATGCAGCCCCAGTTCCACCGGATCGACTATGGAGTGAAAGGGTCAAAGTTTAGTTAATCGCTCCTTTTCAGGATAGGTTAATGAACTGTGAATGCTTGCGTTTTGCGAATGAAGACGCCCGCTGTTCGTCGTTTTACTGATGAGGTGACGCCAAAATGCAAAAGGGTCGTGCATGGCACGACCCTTGAAAGCCCGCTGAAAGAGCTGCGAAGATCAGGCAGTGAGGTGGAGGAAGATGGCCGAATGCGAATAGGTCATCAGCCCGGCGACCGCCATGGCGATACCATAGGGGATGCCCTGCTTGCTGTCATGCAGCCGCTCGAGCCAGCGATAGCGCGCCAGAAACGGGGTGAGTGGCACGCGGCGCAAAACCAGGATCAGCAGCGTCAGGACGCCGCCGAACAGGGCTGTGTAGACGAGATAGGGCAGGGCCAACCCAAAGCCGAGCCAGAGGGTGGTCGCCGCCGCGAGTTTGGCGTCACCGCCGCCGATCCAGCCCAGAGCAAAAAGCCCGAACGCCACAGCCAGCACCGCCAGCGCACACAGCACATGCATGGCAAATTGCTGCAGCGGCAGGTTGATGGCGATGGCAACGACGAAGAAGCTGGCGACCAGCAACAGCACCAGTTTGTTGGAGATCCGCATGGTCAATAGATCGGACGATGCGGCAAAAGCCATCAGCAGCGGAAAGATCAACAGGGCGATCGTGGACATGGCGGTGGACTCGTAACAATCAGGCGTCTACTCACCCTGCCAAAGCGCGGTTAACAAAGCTCAAAATAAAAAGGGAGGCCTCGTGGCCTCCCTCAAATCTAGCGGCTTGTTGCCGGCAACTATTAGCTGCCGCCACCAGCGGCCGGTGCGGCTGGCGTATTCATGTTGTTTACGCTGTCACCCAGCACATCAGAAATGCCGTTGAACAGGCTGCCGAGGTTACCACCCAGCGCCTGCGCGGCGACGATGATACCAACGGAGATAAGTGCGGCGATCAGGCCGTATTCGATTGCGGTCGCGCCCGACTCGTCCTGCGCGAAACGTGCGAAAATGTTCATTCCCAGGCTCCTTTTTACACGTTCTCGGGTGACGGCTATGTCGGACACGTCACACAACGAACATGAGCAAACCCTAGCCCTGACCTATTGAAAGAGCGTTAATCGGCGCACCGATCCGGTCGCGATGGAGCCTCCCATTATTCATAGTCGACAATAGGTTAATGAGAAGATTTGTCTTTTATCAATTGCTATCCGCAACATTTGCAGCTTTAGTTTGTCCATATATAGTATAGGGCGCTTCCACTGTGCTGGCGCCTCCGGTGCGATACTCATATGGACCTGTGCCTGCCGGTTTGGCGGTGCCGAGGACTTGGATTACTCGTTTTCGAAGTATTTACCATTCTGTCAGATCGTAGGGCCTGCGTATCAGTTGCCGGAATGTCGCCATGTCTCGATTTATAGCCGCCCTTATCGGTCTTGCCATGGCTGGCTCGCTGTCACCGGCGCCGGCCATTGCCCAGGATGGCGCCCCCATCAATGTGAACGTCAATATGGCGCGCGTGCTGCGCATCAGCGCGCCGGCGGCAACTGTTATCGTCGGCAACCCTGGCATTGCCGACGTCACCATTCAGGATCCACTGACACTGATCCTGACCGGCAAGAGTTACGGCCAGACCAATCTCATCATCCTCGACAGCTCTGGCCAGCCGATTGCCGACACCCTGGTTGAAGTCGCGCAGATGCAGGCGGGAGTGACGACCGTTTACCAGGGGCAGCGCCGCACCAGTATCGCCTGCGCGCCGGTTTGCCAGCCCTTGGTGATGATGGGTGACGACAATGGCTTTTCCAGCACCGCGCTGGCCTCCTCGCAGCTCGTGCAATCGACAGCCAACTGACCAAGACCTTCGGGCATGACTTAACCGGCTGGCAACTGTCTCTGCCGAAACTGCCCCAATTCGGCGCGTTCTAACCAATGATTAGCTCTGCCCACCTAGGTTTGTGGCAGACGAGGCGCGTGGGGCATGGCGACAGGGTTGTTAAACAAATCCGCAAGATCGGGCAGGGCCTGGCGTCGCCGCTTCATGCGCAATGAGGATGGCGCGACGGCAATTGAGTTCGCTCTATTGTCCTTTCCCTTCTTTCTGATTGTCGCGGGCATCCTCCAGACATCGGTGATTTTTTTGGCCAGCCAGGTGCTAGAAAGCGCCGTCAACGACGCTGCGCGCAGTATTCGTACCGGCCAGTTCAATCCGACAACGTCGATCGACACATTCCGTGCCGCTGTCTGCGATCGGCTTTACAATCTCTATGCCGATTGCTCGGGTCTGCATGTACGTGTGGCCGAAGTGGTGAATTTCCAATCCGCCACGGTCGTGCCACCCGTCGATCCCACTTGCGCGGAGAACTGCGACTGGCTCGTGCCGGAGGTATGGCAACCCGGCGGCTCGCGCAGTGTCGTCCTGGTGCAGGTGCATTATCGCTATCCGGTCTATCTGCAGGCTGGCCCGCTTGGCATGTCCAACCTTGGCGATGGCCGGCGCCTGATCGGGACCGCGACCGTATTCCAGAACGAGCCGTTCTGATGCGTCCGTTTGTCAAGAAGCCCGCCATGTTCACCCGCTTCCTGCGTGCCAGAAAAGGCTCTGCTGCCGTCGAATTTGCCCTGATCCTGCCGGTCATGCTGCTGGTCTATATCGGCACCATGGAGGCGAGTGCGCTGATCTCAATGGATCGCAAGGTGCAATCCGTCGCTTCGTCGATGGGAGACCTTGTCTCACGTACCAATACCAGTCTGACTCGCGCCCAGATGCGCGATTTCTTCAGCGCCGCCAGCGGCATCATGACCCCTTATGACGCCAGCAAGGTGCGTCAGGTCGTAACAGCCATCTCCGTCTCCAGCTCCGGCGAGGCCAAGGTCGCTTGGTCGCGCGAATATGTGGGAGGGGCAAGCGATTATACCGTTGGCACTCAATATCCGCGCGACAGCGCCTATCCGCTGCCGCAAGCGATGATCGATATTGCCAAGGGGCATATGGTGATTGCTGCGGAGGCGACCTATTCCTACACTCCGCTCTACGGGATCGTCTTCGACCAGCCGGTCAATCTCTACCGATCCGGTTTTTACCTGCCCCGTTTCGGTGGCATAATTACTGTGCCGTAATTGGCGAGACTAGATCTCCTCGTCGCCGTCTGCCTGTGGCTCATCATCGCGTGCGGGAATGGCGTAGCTGCCGCTGAGCCAGCGGTTGAGGTCGACGTCGGCGCAGCGTTTTGAGCAGAATGGCTTGAATTTCTCCACTGCGGACTTGCCGCAAATGGGACATTTCTTGGCGGCAGGGGTGTTCATCACACGCCTGAATGGCTCGATTGGTTGAGCCAGTTGAAATGGACGGGATAGCCTTCACCGGCCAGAAGCTGGGTGACTTCGTTGAGCGGCAAGCCGACGACACCGGTGTAAGATCCTGACATCTTTACAACAAATGCCCCGGCAATGCCCTGGATGGCGTAGCCACCGGCCTTGTCGCGCCATTCGGCGCTGGCCAGATAGGCCTCCATCTCGCGATTGGAGAGGCGCTTGAAACGGATGCGGGTCTCGACCAAGCGCTGACGCTTTGCGCCCGAAGGGGTAATGAGTGTGACCCCAGTATAAACGCGATGTGAACGCCCAGAGAGCAGGCGCAGGCAATCGGTCGCCTCCTCCATTGTCTCGGCCTTGGGCAGGATGCGCCGACCCACGGCCACCACCGTGTCCGCACCAAGAACCAGCGCATTGGAGCCGAAGCCGGCAATGCGCGCCTTGTGCTGTGCGGTGAGGGCTTTGAGGTCGGCGAGGCGCTGCGCCAATTTGCGGGGCAGCTCGCCCTTTTCCGGCGTCTCGTCCACATGGGCTGGCACCAGATGCTCCGGCTCCACGCCCACCTGGTTCAGCAGGGCCAGCCGGCGCGGCGAGGCGGATGCCAGGATCAGGTCGGGACGGCTGGACATGCGCTCAGATCACTTGAAGCGATAGGTAATGCGACCCTTGGTGAGGTCGTAAGGGGTCATTTCGCACAGCACCTTGTCGCCGGCGAGAACGCGGATGCGGTTCTTGCGCATGCGACCGGCAGTGTGGGCGATAATCTCGTGATCGTTTTCCAGCTTGACCCGAAAGGTCGCGTTGGGAAGCAATTCGGTGACCACGCCCGGAAATTCGAGCACTTCTTCCTTGGCCATACTTTCTCCTGGGAAGGCCCCGAGCCGCGCAGAAAGGGCGGGCAGGGCCGTAAATTTGGGCGGAACCTACTGCAAATCAACCGGTTTGTGAACCACCGGAAACCAAGGGTTCCAAACGCTCGCGCACACGCCGTCTCAAACCGTCTCGAAGCTCGCGATAAGCGTTGAGAACCAGCTCGCGACTGCCCTCGACAAGGGACGGATCTTCGACCTTCCAATGCTCGATGGCGCCGGCCTCGAGCCCCTTGCGTTCGACGGCCTCGGGGGCGTCGTCGGAAAGGGTGATGACGAGATCGAAATGGTTGGCAACCAGTTCGTCGAGGATATGGGGCGTGTGGATCGACATATCAATGCCGATCTCTTCCATCACCTCATGCACGAAACCATCGGCCTTGCCGCCATTTACGCCCACCGAGCGGGCAATGACGCGGCCCGGGAAAGCCTGGCGCGCCAGCGCTGCGGCAATGGGGGAGCGCACCGAGTTCATCGAGCAAACGAACAGCACAGTGGGCAGTTCGCTGGTCGCCTCGTCGATGCGGCTGGCATAGGGCTGCACCGCGCAGATGAGCGTGAACAGGCGACGCGCCGTGTTGAGATCGATGATCAGCTTGTTGGTCAGCCGCGTCCGCAACAGCTCGGCGGCCTCGTTATGCATGCCCCGCCGGGCCATGTCGACGGTCTCGATCTGGAACGGCTGGGCCGAGCGGATGGCCTCGTAATAGGCGTCGCGAATGCGGAAATAGTCGCGAATCAAGCGTCGGAACGGGGTGAGCGAGAGATAGTGCGCGGCGATCGGCTTGAAGGTTTCAGGATCACGCACGTCGAGCACAATGAAATTGCCGACAATGGAGACGTGAAGGGCGAACGGACCTTCCGCCGCGACGCGAGCCGGGCGGAAGCTGTTGTCCTCGAGCAGGTCATAAATGGCGATCCGCCATTCATGCACTTCGTCGGGATTGATCGAGGTAATGGTATTGGGGTCGAGCGTGACGGTGACGAGCCTGTCCTTGTCGGTCACCTTCTGCTCTGTACCCATGGATACGCTCACCGATTGAGACGAATGGAAATGGAGCGGCCATGGCCGTCGAGCGCCTCCACCTCGGCGATGGTTACCGCGGCATCGGCCAGTGCCGACAGCGAAGACGGCGTGCACCCCAGAATTGAGGTGCGCTTGACGAAGTCGAGCACGCCCAGCCCCGAGGCGAAGCGCGCCGACCGTGCCGTGGGCAACACATGGTTGGAGCCGCCGACATAGTCGCCAATGGCCTCTGGCGTATGATGGCCCAGAAAGATCGCGCCCGCATGGCGTATGGCAGGCACCAGCGATTGCGGATCGTCCACCGCCAGTTCCACATGCTCAGAGGCAATGCGATTGGCCAATTCGGTCGCGATGTCGAGCGAGTCAACGGTGATGATGGCACCGAACTCTTCCCAACCTTCCCGGGCAATCGACTGTTTTGGCAACAGACTCAATTGGCGGTCGACTTCGGCCGCCACGGCATCGGCTAGGCCCGGGTCCGTCGTGACGAGGATCGACTGCGCACCGCCGCCATGTTCGGCCTGGGCAATAAGGTCGGCCGCGACCCATGCCGGGTTGGCCGAGCCATCGGCAATGACGAGAACTTCGGAGGGGCCGGCAATCATGTCGATGCCCACCTGCCCGAACACCTGCCGCTTGGCGGCGGCGACATAGGCATTGCCCGGGCCCACCACCTTGTCGACACGTGGAATGGTCGCGGTGCCGTAAGCAAGGGCGGCCACCGCCTGCGCGCCGCCGATGCGGTAAATCTCGGTAACGCCGGCAATCTCGGCTGCCGCGAGGATGGCGGGCGAATAATGGCCGTTCGGGGTGGGGACCACCATGGCAATGCGCTTGACCCCCGCCACATGGGCAGGCACCGCATTCATCAGCACGGATGAAGGATAGGAGGCCAGGCCACCGGGCACATAGATGCCGACGGCGTCGACCGCAGTCCAGCGCGAGCCCAGCGTCACCCCGATATCGTCGGTGTAGACGTGGTCGACCGGCTTCTGCTTTTCGTGATGCGCCTTGATGCGGTCATGGGCGGTCTGCAGTGCCGCCCGCACCTCCGGCGTCACCCTTGCGGAGGCCGCTGCAATTTCCTCGGGCGTGAAGCGCAGGGTTTGGGCCGATACATCCGCCTTGTCGAAGCGGTTGGTCAGTTCCACCACCGCTTCGTCGCCGCGCTTGCGCACATCGGCGATGATGCCGGCCACCACATCGCCGACTTCCTGGCTGGCCTCGCGTTTGCCGGCAAGAAGGTCAGAAAAGCGCTGTTCGAAATCGGTGTCGGCGCTGTCGAGGCGAAGAGGCATAAGCGGACTTTCGTCAGTCGAGAGAGTGGGCGGGCTTGGCCGAAGCGGCCCAGGCTGCGCCCAGATCGGCAAGGCGCGCTTCGATATAGTCGACCCCGAGCCGTACCGTGCCGCCGCCGGAAAAGCTGAGCTCGATGGTGCCGGCTGGCGCATCACTGGGCGTGAAATGGATGGCGAGCAGCTCGAGCACGCCTTCGGGCGCCGCCGGATCGAACCCAGCATAGGCGACGTGGTTGACGGCGTTGAAATGCATGCCCGCACGCTTGCGAACGCCTTTGCCGCGGGGTTGTCCGGTGCTCCAGTCGAAGCGGTTCATCAACAGCGCGAAGCGTCTATCGCCCTTGGCATAGCCCATGTCGGATACGCGGATCACCGCATCCTGAACATGGGCGGAGACGACTTCGAGATCTTCCGAATCGAGCGCGAGAAGTTTCAGGTCGGTCATGCGCGGTAATGGCCTTTGTCAGGGTGAAGTCACCCTATCTGGTCACGTTATTGCCGATCTACAAGTTTGCGCCAAGGGGAGCAATGCGCATGGCAAGGACTTGGCATCATTCCGAGGGACAAAATGCACCTGGATTTAACGGCACCTGTGCCATGCAGAGGCCGAAAGCCGAGGAGGGCAGGGCAATGGTCTTTGGTGGGACGGTTTCGCGGCGGCAGTTTCTGGCCACCGGTTCGGCGGCTCTGGGGGCTTTGGCCCTGCCGCCTGCGCTGGCCGAACAAGCGACTCCGCTTGCCGCCGCCACGGGACCGGACCGCTGGCAGGTGCTGGCGCGCATTCTGGGCGATGGCCTGACCCGGCCGACCGATAGCGACTATGACGGCGCCGCCATGCCGAACAATCTGCGCTTCGCCGAGGTGCGACCCGCCGGCATCGCCTATTGCCGCACGCCGGAAATGGTCGCCGACACCGTAAAATGGTGCCGCGACTACGACATGCCCTTCGCCATCCGTGGCGGCGGCCACTCCTATTCGGGTTTTTCCACCTCGCACGATCTCATCATCGACATGCGCGACATGGACACCATCACCGCCGACGCGGCGACGGGCCGGGTGACCATCGGAGCGGGCGTCATCAATGGCAATCTCTATGAAGCGCTCGACGCTAATGGCCGGATGATCACCCATGGTCGTTGCCCCACTGTCGGCGCCGGTGGCTTTTTGCTGGGCGGCGGCATCGGCTTCAACATGCGGCGGCTGGGCATGGGGTGCGACGCCGTGCTCAGCGCCGAGATCGTCACCGCCGATGGCGAAATCCGCCAGCTTTCGGATGAACAGGACCCTGATCTGTTCTGGGCCATTCGCGGCGGCGCCGGCGGCAATTTCGGCGTCAGCACCGCCTTTACGCTCAACACCCATCCCGCCGACGCCGCGATGACGGTGTTCCGCATCGTCTGGCGCCGCAATGTGCTCGGCATTGCCACGGCCCTGTTTGAAGTCGCCGACACGGCGCCGCATGGTCTGGGTACCCGTATTTCGCTGGGCGGTGTTACGCCGACGACAGGCGCGCGCGGACGCCAGGTGCCGCTCACCCTGCTCGGGCAATATGCCGGCAGCAAGGATGAATTTCTGGCCCTGATCGCTCCGGTGCTGGCAGTTGGCGCGCCCGATTTCAGCGATATTCAGGAGCGTTCCTATTGGGATGGCCAGGCGTTCCTGGCCGATGCAGGCGAGCCGGCCTGGTTCCGGGAGCGCTCGGCCTTTCTCGGCACTGCGCCCAGCCGCGATTTTCTCGCCGCCGGCATCGACGCCATGGCCAGCTGGCCCGGCACCGGCGCCGCGGCCAATCTCGTTTTCTTTCAGACCGGTGGCCGGATCAACGAGATCGCAGCCGACGCCACCGCCTTCGTGCATCGCGACAGTCACTGGCTCAACGTGGTCAATCTCAGCTGGAGCGAGGATGATCTCTCGCGTCCCCACGTGGTGCGCCACGCCATGGATTGGCAGGACGCGCTTTATGGCGAGGTCAATGGCGGGGGTGGGGTCGGCGCCTTTCAGAATTTTCCGGACGCTTCGCTGGTCGATTGGCGCCAGCGCTATTATGGCGCCAATCTTCCCCGCCTCGAGGCAGTCAAGGCAAAGTACGATCCGACCAATCTGTTCCGCTACGGCCAGTCGATCTGATCGCGATGAAAAACGCCCCGCACCGTTTCCGGTGCAGGGCCTAATGTTTCAAGGGACAATAAGCCTTAGCCGGCGACGCGTTCGATCACGGCGCCGCAATTGGAGAGCTTGTCTTCGAGGCGCTCGAAGCCGCGATCAAGGTGATAGATGCGGTTGACCACCGTCTCGCCCTTGGCGGCGAGACCCGCAATGACGAGCGATACCGAGGCACGCAGATCGGTTGCCATCACCTGGGCGCCCTTGAGCTGCGGCCGGCCGGTGACGGTTGCCACCTGGCCATTGACCGAAATATCGGCGCCGAAGCGTGCGAGCTCGGCCACATGCATGTAGCGATTCTCGAAAATGGTCTCGCGAATCTGGCTGACGCCGCTGCTCATGGTCATCAAGGCCATGAACTGCGCCTGCAGATCGGTGGGGAAGCCGGGGAAGGGATCGGTTTCCACATCCACCGCCATGATGCCATTGCCGTTGCGACGCACGCGCAGTCCGCCGGGCTCCACCGACAATTCGACGCCGGTGCCGGCCAGGATATCGAGCGCTGCCTGCAGATGGGCGGGCTCGGCGCCCTTGAGCAGCACATCGCCGCCGGTCATTGCGGCCGCCATGGCGAAAGTGCCGGTCTCGATCCGGTCGGGAATCACCGCAACGGTGGCGCCGTGGAGTTTTTCCACACCCTCGATGGTCAAGGTACGCGTGCCGATGCCCGAAATCTTGGCGCCCATGGCCACGAGGCATTCGGCGACATTGGTGATCTCCGGCTCCTGCGCCGCATTCTCGATCACCGTGGTGCCGCGCGCCAGCGTCGCTGCCATCAGGATGGTGTGGGTGGCGCCTACGGAAACCTTGGGGAAATTGACCGTGGCGCCGACCAGGCCACCCTTGGGCGCCTTGGCCACCACATAGCCGTCATCGATGTCGATTTCGGCACCCAGCGCCTTGAGGCCGTGCAGGAACAGATCCACCGGCCGCGTGCCGATGGCACAGCCGCCCGGCAGCGACACACGGGCTTCGTGGCAGCGGGCCAGCAGTGGTCCGATCACCCAGAAGCTGGCGCGCATCTTGGAGACGAGGTCATAGGGCGCGGTGGTGTCGACGATATCGGCGGCATGAAAGGTCATGCGCTGGCCGACGCCCTCGTCCTCGCCGCGACGGCGGCCATGCACGGCGATATCGACGCCGTGATTCTCCAGGATCCGTTCCAGCTGCTTGACGTCGGCCAAGCGCGGCACATTGGTGAGCACCAGCGGCTCATCGCTGAGCAGCGAGGCGATCATCAGGGGGAGGGCGGCGTTCTTGGCCCCGGAGATGGCAATCTCTCCGCGCAGTTCATTGCCGCCGACCAAACGAATACGATCCATAAAATGGTTCCTCAATAACGGCCCCGCGGGGCCTTCTACCTTTTGTGGGAGGTAGGCGAGGTCTTCGTTGCCACGTAAGCTAGACCAGCCGCTCTCTGCGAAAGTGTGACGACGCTAGAATCGCCCGAAAATGGTTTACGGTTTCTTGTCCGTGTCCGTTCCGGGGGCCGGGTCAGTCTCTCGAGCCGAGCGAGCCCGAGCCTGTTCCTTGCGACGCTTCAGGTTTTCACGCAGCTTTGCGGCCAATCTTTGCTCACGCAGCTGTGCTTCGTCCGATTTGCCCATCAACCTTCCTGGCCTTCGAGTCAACGAAGGCGGTGATAGGCGCTTTTTGGCCTTGCGTCGAGAGAAACGCTATGGCAAAGGAGCCCCCGTCGCCGCAAAGAACCACCAGCGCCGACCCAAAAGATGCTGCCGTAGCTCAGTGGTAGAGCACTCCCTTGGTAAGGGAGAGGCCGACAGTTCAATCCTGTCCGGCAGCACCAGTTTTCCCAAAAAATTCAATTAGTTATCCCTTCGGTTGCGACTGCACGTCATCGGCTTTACCGCTAGCACGCGGGTAGCACGTCTTTTGCCCGTTCATAAATTTCAAGGACTTAGCGGGTAGATTGTGCCCGTGTTAGCACGGCCCTAGCACATCGACACACCGCATAAAGTCGAAGGGTGCCAGCATGAATGCTATCGACAAACGCCCCTATGAGCTGTTCCAGCGCAAGGACAGCCCAAACTGGTGGATGCGGTTTTCTATCATCGGCCACGGCCAAAAGCGGATCGGCCTGAAAACGCCAGATTTCGAGCTAGCTCGCGCGCTAGCCGAACGAGAGTACCAAAGAGCAGTTTGGTCGGCAGAGGCAGGAGTTTTACAGGGGAAAACCTCCTTCAGCAAATTGGCCCAGCAATACCTTGATCGGCTTGACAGGCTCAGGGCTACTGACCCGAAGCATGACACCAAGTACTTTCACGACAAGGGCATCATCGACCGTTATCTGGTTCCATATTTCGGGAAGAAGACGATAACTTCGATCACCCACGCCAAGGTGCAGGAGTACCTAAAGTGGCGTCGTCAGTACTGGACCACCGGGCCGGGTAAGGACGAATACGCGATCAAATACGAGCGAGATGGGAAGCAGTTTTCTCGGCCGGTTCAGCATATCGAGCCGGCACTATCCACACTCCGGCGCGAGGCCGTAACTCTTCGCAACGTGTTCAAGCAGGCGGTCACGCTTGGCTACATTAAAGCGGCTGATATCCCTGCACCGGAATTGGCCACCGCGCCCAGAAACAAGCGACCGTCATTCACCGACGCCGAAATGGCGACGCTGTTGACCGAAGCGATGAGCCGCATTGCCTTTGTCGGGAAACCCGACGAACCACAGCGAATGGTGGATGCCAAGACCCGGTTTGAGCGCCTGATGCTCTGGGGCTTCATCCAGGTCGCTGTTCATACAGGCATGCGTCCTACCGAACTGCATAACCTCAGTTGGGCGAACGTCGAGGGATTAGACGTAGCCCGCAAGACCGCCATTAAAGAGGCCCGCATTCGCATCGTTGCCTATGGCAAGGGCAAATCCCCGCAACGTCTTGTTCCAAACGTGGAAGCGCTCGGCGCGTTCGTGGCGCTTTGGGATGCGTTCAAGACGCAGTTTGGTCGTGCACCGGAACCGACCGACGCTGTGTTCACCAACATCGATGGCGGACGCGCTCAGAGCTACAAGAAGAGCCTAAACAACCTGCTGGAAGCCACAGGGTTGAAAACTAACGCGTTCGGTCGTCCCCGTTCCGCCTACAGCTTCCGGCATACCTATGCGACAAACCAGCTCCGCAAAGGCACTGACATCTACACGCTCGCCATCAACATGCGAACCTCGGTAAAAATGATCGAGATGTACTATTCGGACGTAGTGCCGGATGATGTGGCGCAGCGGCTTGAGGGAGGCTTCTGACGCAACCTCTTACCTCGCGGGACGGCGGGCACAACACTAGCCGTGTATGTAACATGAAATGTTCCACGCTCCTGCTTTCTGACGGGTCGACCTCCGCAGCCTTAGCTGCCCCGAAACTCATCGCAGGGCCAGAACAGCTACCTACAGGCTCAACGCTCCTATCAAGGTGCCAAATAGCCACTCCCAACTTGCGCGGTATAACCCGAACAGAATGCGCGCACATTTTGCGGTCCGATGGGGCTCATAGCTCCAGCCCAAAAATGTGACCTCGGAGTTGGGGATGTTCTCATGCGGGCTGCTGGATCAAACGCTCTGGCTCGCCTCATCGCTGAGGCCATTACCGATTTACAAGGAATGGCGGTCCGATAAATTTCGGACTACCCTCTTCACCTGTGCTGCGAGTTGGTGAGCCTTCTGTACGCGAATCGATCTCAGGCGGTGTCGCTCCATCAATGTCGGACACCGGCTCAGCAGGATTGCTTGACGTATTCACACCCAGAGGAATCGCCGCCGGACCGAAGAATGCGACGACGAGTACGGATGCCAGTAAAGTAGCAGCTAGTCCGCCTCCGATCCAGGCAGCCGTCTTAAAGCCACGCTCCGCCCGGCCGGCCGGACCAGAGACCAGTGCCTCATAGTCATCTTTCGGCAGGAAGCGATATAGCTTACTGCGCCATAGCAGCCGCAAATCGGACTGGATGCGCACGAATTGCCAGCCACTAAGTATCACTGCGCCTACATACAGGCATAAAACTACGGCAAGAACTACTACAGCGGTGGTAACGATCGGGCCGTTCATAGGTACGGTAAGGCGAGCAGTAATAACCCCCACACCCGCGAACAATGCGGTAGCAACTGCAGCCGCGAGTTGACGAGTCGCATCTGCCAATTTGGTAGCTTCATCGGCGACAGCTTTGCGCAAGTCGGCCATGGCTTTGAGGGAATCCATGCTAATCTTGTGTAAACCTAGCTGGTGAGCGATCTTGGCGCCTTCCAGACCGGATTTTGTCCCACCAGAAAAGAGTGCCGCCGCGTCGCCGCTACCGACATTGGTGCGCGCCAACTCCGAGGCCATTAGGGCATGCCTGGTTTCCATCTCTTGCTCGAACTCGAAAACCCAACGTCCGGCGTCCTGCAGATGACGAAAAACATTGTGATCGAACGTCTGAGATCCGGGAGCCGGCAGCAAGTATTTCGCCAGGGGCGGCCCCCTGAAAACCAGGGTTCGCTCGTCTTCCAGTTCATTTGCCAACGCCATCATCAGCATCGTGGCCGCCGAATTTATCCAGACCGTGGCTGCTTTATCATCTGGAAGTAGATCTGAGGTGTCGGCCATTACCCATGGTCCAAGATATTCGGGTACAACGCGGTGACCGCCGAATTCTCTGACAACCTTGCGAGGGTTCGCGGGAAAGCGCGTCGGCACAAACGAAGTATCGTCGTCACCCCAAGGTGCCATCCTCACCGCAAGCGTCTCAATGACGCCCGTCAGTCTAACGACCTGGACCGCAGGGGTTGCGGGAGCACGGGACAGCCAGTCTGCGAATCCTGCGTTGGTCACAATTGAATTGACGCGGTCACTGGTAGGTGGCTTGGAGACCAATACCTTGAAAGGCCCAAAGTCGTCGTCAATGTAATCCTGCTGGACATAATCGCCCGAGCGATCCTCGATCGTTACAGCCCAAGTCAACGTAGCAGCGAGTTCGACCAGGGCATGGGTATCGACGGCGCTCAGCCGCGCAGCTACCAGGACGGTCTCGGTTTCCGTGATGAGCGCCCGTCCGTCGTCTGACCATCCGTCAAGGGTCTCAGCGAGTTTTGTCAGCAATAGTGACATCTTCAACAAGCTTGGTGCTCGTTTTGATCGTTATCGTCCATCCGCCATCCCCGTTCTGTACACGTGTCACTGCTCGGTTTTCCTGCTCTCCGGGATACTCGAGCACCACATCCTCAGCCGTTTTGATCAATTGTCGCGGCGCCCTTCTCAACGAGGCGGTGGTAGGTTTAAAGCTGACGCCGACCAGCTTTCTATCCTTCAATTGCCGGTTCAAAACCTTCTCGAGTTCAGCTCTCGCCGGCTCGTCTGTCGTGCCCGACGCGACGAAGATCGCCTCACGAATGGCATCTTCATCAACTGTGTCTCGCCCGCGAAGAGAGTCCTTGGTAGCAGCCACGGCCTTGGGGACGTCTGCGTTCGGCAACAGGTCCCGGCAGGTCTGCAGTGTTTTTCGTATGACCTCGTTGAGCCGCGTACTGAGTTCCGCATCGTCTCGGTCGCGTACAACATCCAGATAGGCTGCGAAGTAGTCGGTGAGATCTGGAGCGTCGCCCATGCGATCGAACGTCGAAACTTCCGCGTCGACTTCCCCGCCTATCGCTCGAACCAGGCACGATTTTTGAATTGCGCGTTTCTCCTTGATGAAGGCCTGAACGATCTGGCGCAGCGCGTTTCGACCTTTATCGGCATATAACTCAATAACCGGCCGGTAGTCGTATTTGATGAGGCTATAGAGCCGGACATTTGGATCGCCGCCGCTCAGTTCGAACACGAAGAAAGCGCCGTTGTTTGCGCTTCTCACGTGATCCTTGGAAAACTGACGCGACAATTCCTGGGCGCCCTTTTCAAAGCTCACCTCATCCTTCGCCATCCTGGCTATGATCGCCTTGATGCCAGAGTTCTCTTCGAACCGGTGCACGCTGCTGATCGCGGAGCCGATAATCCTGTCCAGGAAGAACTCCAGATGCTCCCCACCAGTCAGCTCTCTCTGTGGTTGGAACTTATCTTTGGCACTGACGACATGCAGTATCGTCCGCTTGATCGATAAAGCGCCTAGCTCGGCATCTGTGAAAAAGCTCAAACCTGTCCCCCGGCTCAATTCTATGTAGGCGATGTGCCGGTCACACCTTGGCCGCAAAGTTCCAAGGGAGCAATTCGTTGATGCGGTTCTGCTTGTGGTTGGCGACGATGGCGTGGAGCGTG
>NZ_UZWD01000063.1 GCF_900631955.1 Devosia equisanguinis
GTTCAGTGATCCACTGATGGACCCCCTCCCTCATTCCCTCCCCTCAAGGGGGAGGGAGGCGAAAGAGCACCAGAGCACTGCCAGAACCACCGACGCAACTCCTCCCCCTGTTTCAGGGGGAGGTTGGGTGGGGGTCTTTTCAGGACTGAGCATGGACATCTCTAAGCCACCCACCATCTACGTCGACGCCGATGCGTGCCCCGTCAAGGACGAGGCGAAGAAGGTCGCCGAGCGGCTGGGTCTCGTCATTACCTTTGTCAGCAATGGCGGCATTCGTCCTTCCCGCGACCCCATGGTTCAGGTGGTCGTGGTGCCCGCCGGCGCCGATGCTGCCGATGACTGGATCGTCGACCACGCAAAGCCCAACGACATTGTGCTCACCGCCGATATCCCGCTCGCAAGCCGCGCCATCGACGGCGGCTGTCACGTGCTGGGATTTACTGGCAAACCCTTCACGCCGGCCTCGATCGGCATGGCTTTGGCCATGCGCGATCTCAAGCAGCACCTGCGCGAGACTGGCGAAATCCAGGGCTACAATCCAGGCTTCCGGCCTGCCGACCGCTCCGCCTTTCTCAGCGCCCTCGATACGCTGGGACGCAAGGCTAAATCCTTGTCCGGTAAGTAGTTCTTAAGTTTTTGCGAGGGGATTATTAACCATAATCGCAAATTGTCGTCCGCACTTGATTTGCTTGTGTGGGTGTCGCTGTGCGGGTGTTGCGTGCGCTGTTCGTCATTGGTCTGCTCGGTGCGTCCCTGGGCGCTTGCGCCAAGCCGGTGAGCCAGAAGGAGCTGTCCGGCGGTCCGGTCGCGACGCAGGAACGGCTCGTCACCAACAGCACGTTCAAGGCCGCCGTGACCCGTGTCGAACAGCCTATGCCGGAGCGCATTTTCACCACCGGCAAGCTGTCCGGGCGGACGCTGCAGGTCGGCACCACTGCAGACATCATCCTGCGTCCCGGCGAAGTGGTTCTGACTTTCGACGATGGTCCGCGCCCGGGAAAAACCAATGCCATTCTCGACGCGCTTGATGCTAGGGGTGTCAAGGCGACCTTCCTGATGCTGGGCTCCTCCGCCAAGGCATATCCCGAGCTGGCAAGGCAGGTGGCCCAGCGCGGTCATACCGTTGGCAGCCATACCTATGGCCATGTCGATCTCTCCAAACTCAGCCGCCAGGCGGCGCTGGACGAGATTGTGCGGGGCGAAGCCGCAATTGCCGAAGCCCTCGGTGGGGCCGGCAAGGGCCTTTCACCCTTCTTCCGCTTCCCCTATCTGGCCCAGACCGGTTTCCTGCGCACCAGCCTGCTGCAGGGCGACATGGTGGTGCTGGACGTCGATATCGACAGCAAGGACTATTTTCGCGATACGCCCGAGGCCGTTGCGGCCCGCACACTTGCCCGGCTTGATGCTCGTGGCAGCGGCGTGATTCTGTTTCACGACATTCACCAGCGCACCGTCGATATGCTGCCGGCCTTCCTGGCGGAGCTGGACGCGCGCGGCTATTCGGTGGTTCGCCTCGTCCCCAAGAACAGTGGCGTCTTCGGTCGCAGCGTCATTACGGCCGAGATGATGCAGTAATTCGGACTGCGGTTCAGCGCGAGCCGTTGCCGAAATTGCCCTGGATCGCCGCGCGCCCTGCGGCGGCCATTGCTGCGATCTGTGCCCGCAACGACCGGTCCAATCCGCGGTTCCCGCCATCGCGCACCAAAAGTCCCTGCCGGTTGACGCTGTGGCCTGCCAGCATGCGCTCGGCCATCATCCGCGCCTCGCGCACGATGCGGCGTTCGAACAGGGGCATTCCGACAGAGGGTACGCGCATTCCGGCCTCGCTATGGTTAGCGAAACCTTAATCGTTCGTATCCGCCGCGTCCAAGCCAGAGTGAACAAATGGTTTACGCGCGCAAAAGCGGCGAAAAACGCCTGTGAACGGGCCTGTCTAGGGTGCCTCGCCGGGGGAATGGGCAAGATTTTTTACAAGCGGCGCAAGAGTTCGCAGATAATGCCTTGTTGCGGACACCGTTACAGTCCATATAAGGGGCATACGTTTTCAGCCTAAGTCGGCTCGCTGTTGCCGGTACCCCCGGTCCTTAGCTCACTCGTCTGTCTTGCGAACGTGTTATGCCCTCTTGCATGTTGCGGAGGGTCACCGCTCGTTCTGCCTCTGGCTCCGAGCTTCAAGGAATATGAAAATGGCCACTCACAAGGGCACCGTAAAGTTCTTCAACACCACCAAGGGTTTCGGTTTCGTCACCCCTGACAATGGCGGCAAGGACCACTTCGTCCACATCTCCGCTGTCCAGCGCTCCGGCATCGACGGTCTCTACGAGAACGACAAGATCTCGTACGAAGTCGAAACCGGCCGTGACGGTCGCGAGTCCGCTGTCAATCTGGTTCTCGAGAAGTAATCTTTCTCCCGAGACCACGTGTTGAAGGCCGCCCAAGGGCGGCCTTTTTTGTTTTCCATAGCACCAGGCGAATCCCCTGGTCTCACCCAGCGGTGTCGGTGCGCCGGTAAAAGCCGTCGATATCTGATCCCAGGCCGCAATAGCGCGCCGCCGCGTCGCTGTCGCTCACGAACGCCCCCTCCGGCCCGACGCGCACTTCGATGACAGGCGCATCAGCGCCGATGTCAGCTTCGGTCAGTTCGTTCAATTCACCCACGAATGGCACGATCCGTGCCGCGATCACGTCATCGGCGTCCTGCGGTCCAACCGCCTCGAGTTCGCAGTCCGCGGCCGTCGCGTCGCCATTGGGCAGGCCGCCGGCGCGCAAAGCAATCCGCCATTCATCGCCCTCGCGGGTGAGGGCCAGCGTCGCCGCTGCTGGCTCCTCGCGTTCGAAGACGGCATCGGCATCCTTCGTTTTGCCAACAGACGGCGTGGAGGCCAGGACGCTCAAAACGCAGGCGGCGACGATGATGTGTGTCTGCATGAAATCCTCGATCGTTTAAAAATGTCGGCTTGCGGACCGCCAATACGGCCCAAAAGCGCCGCCGCGCCCGCACAGTAAGGCGATTGCGGGTGTCCCGGCCATGGCCAGGACACAGCATGGCTGCGTGAGAGCCCAAGTCAAGGCTTTGTTCTGACTAGGATTTTCAGGAATTTTTGGAGCGGGTAGCGGGAATCGAACCCGCGTATTCAGCTTGGAAGGCTGCTGCTCTACCATTGAGCTATACCCGCGCCGGTGGCGCGATGCCGTGCGCACCGATTAGCGCGGCGGGGGGACGAAGG
>NZ_UZWD01000021.1 GCF_900631955.1 Devosia equisanguinis
GGCCACGACGCTCGTGTTCATCGTCTCCTTCTCCCTTGCGGGGAGCGATCAAGGGTGGGGCTTTCTTGGGGGAGGGGCATATGGCTGGTGAGCAATTCGCGCTCGAAGCGCGCGGAATAATAAAAGTCTTCGGCAACCATGTCGCCCTCGACAATGTCAATTTCGGCCTAAAAGCTGGGGAAGTGCATGCGCTGCTGGGCGAAAACGGCGCCGGCAAGTCGACGCTGATCAAGATCCTGACCGGCGCCTACCAGCCGACCACCGGGCAGGTCCTGGCCGATGGCGAGCCGGTCGTGCTCGATAATCCGCAGCAGGCGCAGAAATACGGCATCGGCACGGTCTACCAGGAGGTCAATCTCCTGCCCAACCGCTCGGTGGCCGAAAACCTCTATCTAGGGCATCAGCCGACGCGGTTCGGTTTCGTCAATCGCCGCAAGATGGAGGCGGATACCCGCACCGTGCTGGCGCGCTATGGCCTCGATCTCGATCCGGCAAGTGAATTGGGCAGCCATTCGGTGGCGGTGCAGCAGATCGTCGCCATCGCCCGCGCCGTCGAGCTGTCGGGCAAGGTGCTGATCCTCGACGAACCTACGGCAAGCCTCGACCGCAATGAGGTCGAGCGGCTGTTCGAGATCATTGCGGGCCTGAAGTCCTCGGGCCTGGCCATCGTTTTCATCACCCATTTCCTCGACCAGGTCTTCGCCATTGCCGATCGGGTCACCATTCTGCGCAATGGCAAGCTGATCGAAACCCGGGCGCTGGACGATCTCAGCCGCACCGACGTGGTGCGCCTGATGTTGGGCAAGGATGTCGCTTTTTCGGGCGCTACCAAGCTCGAGGAAAACCGGCCGCTGGGCGACGTGCTGCTCGACTTCCAGAACTATGGGCGCAAGCGCTCGGTGCTGCCGTTCAATCTCACCATTCACAAGGGCGAAGTGATCGGCGTTGCCGGGCTCCTGGGCTCCGGGCGCACCGAAATGGCGCGCATCATGTTCGGGGCAGACAGCGCCGATGAAGGCACGGTCAGCTTCGAGGGCAAGCCGGCCAGCATCGCCCGGCCAACCGACGCCATCGCGCTCGGCTTCGGCTTTTGTCCGGAGGATCGCAAGGCCGAGGGCATTTTCGGCGACCTTTCCGTGCGCGAAAACATCATCATCGCGTTGCAAGGCAAGCTGGGCTGGTTCTCGGCGCTTAATCGCGACGAGCAGATGGAAATCGCCGGCAAGTTCGGGGAGTCCATGGATATCCGAGCGGCTTCGCTCGACATGCCGATCAAGCTCTTGTCCGGCGGCAACCAGCAGAAGGTGATCCTTTCGCGCTGGCTGGCCACAGACCCGTCTTTCCTCATCCTTGATGAGCCCACCCGCGGCATCGATGTCGGCGCCCATGCCGAAATCGTCCGCACCATCAATCGCCTGCGCGACGAGGGACTGGCGCTGGTCGTCATTTCCTCCGAACTCGACGAGGTCGTGGCCTATTCCTCGCGCATCGTGGTGATGCGCGATCGCGAAATGGTCGCCGAGCTCAACGGAGAAAACATCAATCCCGGCGTGATCGTGCAGGCCATCGCCAATCACCGTGAAGGAGCGCCCGCATGATCCGGCGCTATGTCAGCAAGCTGGCTAACCCGCAGCTCATCGCCCTTGCCGGCGTGCTGCTGATCAACTGGCTGCTGTTTCCCAATTTCTTCCGTATCACCTGGCAGGACGGGCGCCTGTTCGGCAGCCTGATCGACGTGCTCAACCGTGGGGCGCCTGTGGCGATCCTCGCCATCGGCATGGCCGGCGTCATCGCCACCAAGGGCGTCGACCTCTCGGTGGGCGCTGTGATGGCGGTTGCCGGTGCGGTCGCGGCGACGCTGGTGGTGGCGGGCTATCCGGCGCCTGTCGCCGTCACCGCCGCGCTGGTTGTCGGCCTCTTATGCGGACTCTGGAACGGCTTTTTGGTGGCGGTGCTCGACATCCAGCCTATCGTCGCCACGCTGGTGCTGATGGTGGCCGGGCGTGGTATCGCCCAGCTCATCACTCAGGGCTTCATCGTCACCTTCAACGACCCGGTACTGATCTTTATCGGCACTGGCTCTTTCCTCGGCCTGCCCATGGCCACGGTCATCGCCCTGGTGCTTATGGTGCTCGTCACCTTGCTGGTGCGTCGCACGGCCATCGGCCTCTTCATCGAGGCAGTGGGCGTCAATCGCGCTGCCGCCAGTCTCGCCGGCATTCGCAGCCGCATGCTGCTGATGCTGGTCTATTCGCTGTCCGGCCTGTGTGCCGCCATTGCCGGCATCATCGTGGCCGGCGATATCCGCGGCGCCGACGCCAATAATGCCGGGCTGTGGCTAGAGCTCGACGCCATCCTTGCCGTGGTGATCGGCGGCACCTCGCTTCTTGGCGGGCGCTTCTCGGTGCCCCTGGCCGTGGTCGGCGCGCTGATCATCCAGGCGATGAATACAGGCATCCTGGTCTCCGGCTTCCCGCCCGAGTTCAATCTCATCGTCAAGGCTGGGCTGATCTTCATCGTGCTGTTGATCCAGTCGCCACTGGCCTCGCGCCTGGCCCCCGTCCGACTCCGGCCCGTTGCCAAGGGAGCGCAGAAATGAGCCGCAGCCTTCGTCCGCTCGTCGCCACCGCGCTGATCTTCGCGATCGCCTATGCCGTGGCGGTCATGCAGTTCCCAAATATGTTCTCCACCCGGGTGCTGGGCAATTTCCTCACCGACAATGCCTTTCTCGGTATTGCAGCGGTGGGCATGACCTTCGTCATCCTGTCGGGCGGCATCGACCTGTCGGTGGGTGCTGTGATCGGCTTCACCGGGGTTCTGGTGGCGGTGCTGATCTCCTGGGCGGGCCTGCATCCGCTGCTGGCCTTCGCCATCGCCATTCTGGTCGCGGCCGCGTTCGGCGGCACGATGGGTCTGGCTATCCACTTCCTTGCAGTGCCATCTTTTATCGTGACGCTGGCTGGCATGTTTCTGGCGCGCGGCGCCGCTTCGGTGATAACCCAGGATTCGGTGCCGATCAGCCACGAATTCTATTCTTGGATTTCGAGCCTGATGATCCGCATGCCGGGCGGAGGACGACTGAGCTTTATCGGCCTGTCGATGGTGGCAGTGTTCATCATCGGCGCGCTGGTAGCGCACCGGACCAAATTCGGCTCCTACGTCTATGCCTTGGGCGGCAACCCGGTTTCGGCCTCGCTGATGGGTGTGCCGGTGGCGCGCACGACAGTCGCCATTTATATGCTGTCTTCGGTGCTGGCGGCCTTGGCCGGAATCGTGTTTTCCCTTTATACCTCGGCGGGCTATCCGTTGGCGGCAGTTGGCGTGGAGCTCGATGCCATCAGCGCGGTGGTGATCGGGGGCACGCTGCTCACCGGCGGTTATGGCTTCGTTCTCGGCACCTTTATCGGTGTCATGCTGCTGGGCCTGGTGCAGACCTACATCATCTTCGACGGCACGCTGTCGAGCTGGTGGACCAAGATCGTGATCGGCATACTGCTGTTCCTGTTCATTCTGCTGCAGCGCATCATTTTCGCGGCCGCGGCTCCCGGAGACAAAGCCTCACAGAAAGCCTGACATGATCGAAGCAGGCAGCCTCATCCGGTCCCTTTCGGGGCGGCACGCTGCGCGCAATTTCCACACCTTCGTCATCAACGAGATTGGGCGCGCCATTGTCTCAGGCGCGTTTCCCGTTGGTTCGGTGCTGGCGAGCGACGCGGTGATGATGGAGCAGTATGGTGTGTCGCGCACCGTGCTGCGCGAGGCCGTCAAGACGCTCGAGGCCAAGGGACTGGTTGAGGCGCGGCCCAAGGTCGGCACCAGGGTGTCGCCGCGCAGCCGCTGGAATTTCTTCGATTCACAGGTGCTGGCCTGGCATTTTCACGCGCCTGACGACCCCCATTTCTTTGAAAATCTGTTTGAGGTGCGCGCGGCCCTGGAGGTGCCGGCCATCGAAGGGGCTGCCCGCCATCGCACGGCAGAGCATGTGCGACTGATGAAATATTGGCTGCATCAGGCAGCAACCTCAGGAGACGGGGTCGAGCAATTCGGCCTCGCGACGCTCGAAATTCATTCCATCATTGCCGAGAGTGCGCACAACACCCTGCTGCGGTCGGTGGTGGGGGTCGTCGAACTGCTGCTCGCCCTGGCGCTGACACGTGATAGGTCGGGGTTGAGCGACTACATGCACCAAGCCTCTGTTCGGCTGGAGGTGATGGTTCTGGCCGTTGAGAAGGGTGATGTCGAGGCGGCGCGCGTCGCGCTCGAGGCCGCCATGCTATTGGACCGCGAGCGGCTGCTTGCCCGCTAGGCGCGAATACGCTCGGGCCCTGCGAGAAAGCCGGCAATGCTGTCGACCGAAAGCGGGCGGGCAAAGTAGAAGCCCTGAATCAGGTCGCAGCCCAATTCGCGCAGGACCTTGAGCTCTTCCTCGGTCTCGACGCCTTCGACCACGCAGGACAGGTCCATGTCGCGGCACAGTGCCACGAGGGATTTGACGATCTTGTGGCTGGCTGGATTCTTGTCGATATCGACGACGAAGCTGCGGTCGATCTTGATCTTGTCGAGCGGCAGCCGATGCACCTGGGTCAGGCTGGAATAGCCGGTGCCGAAATCGTCGAGCGAAATGCCGACGCCGAGCGATTTCAGCGTGTCGATGGCCTGGGTGACCTGGGCAAAGTCGCGCATCATTGCTGTTTCGGTGATCTCGAGATCGAGCCGGCGTGGATCGAAGCCGCTGGCAGTGATGATGCTGATGAGCGGCAGCAGCCCATCGGCGATGCTGAGATCATGCACCGAAAGATTGAAGGAGAGCCGGAGCGGCGCAGGCCAGGCACCGGCCTGGTGAAGCGCCTTTGTCAGCAGCAGGCGGGTCAGCTTCGAGATGAGCCCGGCGCGTTCGGCCACGGGAATGAATAGGCCGGGCGAGATCTGTCCCAGGGTCGGGCTGCGCCAGCGGGCCAGCGCCTCAAATCCCATGGGCAGGCCGTTGCCGGCTTCAACGATGGGCTGGAATTCGAGATAGAGCTCGTCCTCGAGATTTCCGTTGATCAGCGCATGCTCGATGGCGATGTTCTGCAGGATCGCCGACTGATGCGCGGCCGAGAAGAAATGTGCCTTGCCGCGCCCGCTGCCGCGCTTGGCGTCGTAAAGCGCATAGTCGGCCTGTTCGAATAGATCGTGGGCGGTGCGACATTGGGGGCTCAGGGCGCTGAAGCCGATGCTGGCCGAAATCTGTGCCGTGCCATTGGTCACCGGATAGGGCATGCGCAACAGCGCACAGATGCGATCGGCTTTTTCGAGAATGACATCCTCGGTGAGATGTGTGCCCACCATCAGGGCGAATTCGTCGCCGGCCAGCCGGTAGGGGGTGATGTCGGAGCCGCAGACATCGCGCAGGCGCTGCGCGACTTCCACCAGCACTAGATCGCCCACGCCATGGCCATAAGCGTCGTTGACGGGCTTGAAGCCGTCGAGGTCCAGAATGCCTAGCACCAGCGGGGTATCGGTCTCGCGCGCCTTCGCAAAGCTCTGCTCGAGATTGAAGAAGAAGCTCCGGCGGTTGGGCAGGTCGGTCAGCGCATCGAGATTGGCGAGACGGAAATTCTCGTCGCTGAGCGCCTGGGTCTCGACCTGCTTCTGCTCGAGTTCGCCCTGCTTTTGCAGCAGCGCCTTGCGTGAGGCGATGAGGTGCGTGAAGTCGCGATAGGAGATGTTGAGGATAATCAGCATCGCTACCGATACGAGGGCAACGTTGATGGAGGTGGCGATGAAGGTCGGGTTGCCCGTGGCGCTGAAGAACAGCACGAAGGGCACATTCACCAGCACCATCAATGACAGCGCCGCGGCGCGCAGATGCATGAGGCAGAAGATGCAGCTGACCACGGTGATGCCCATGAAGAAGGCGATGTGGCTCTGCGTATAGGCATTGCCATAGGAATAGAGCGACAAGCTCCAGGCAACGAACATGACGCCGAGAATAGCCGTCAGCCGATTGGTGCGCGTCAGGGCCTGGTAGGCTTCGCCGCTGCTGGGGACATAGCTGCGGCTACGCCACCAGCTGATGCAGCGGATGATGCAGACCAGGGTCAGCGCAGTGGGCAGCAGAATGGCAAGCCAATCCGGCGCCAGACCGATATGGGTCGTCGCCAGCCCCCAGGTATTGATGACGAGGATGGTGTAGAGCAGGGGCACCTGCTTGGAGAATGCTGCATATTGCGCACGCAGCAGCTCCGGATTGTCTCGGGGCACGGAAAACCAGGACCGCACAACATCAAGCATTAAAGCCCCCATTTCGGCGCGGACTGTTCTGGTCCTGTCGCTCCAGTGAATTGCTGCACTGAAAACGTTTCCAAACTCGATACGGCCTAGGGCGAAACACCTATCCTGCTGGCCGATTATGACGGTTGGTGCGCGATAGGGCGGATTTTGCGCGATATGGTTGCGGAAGTCTGTCGCCGCAGCCGATATCGGCGAATGCGAGTTTGTCCGAAAAATTGATGGTTTGAGCGCGCCTTTACAGCAAAATATATGTTGATATTGGATAATAATCGCATATTTTGCTTCTATGGATGAAATTGACCTCAAAATTGTTGCGCTGCTGGCTCAGGATGCGCGTCGGGCGCTGGCGGATATTGGCCAGGTGGTGGGCTTGTCGCCCTCGAGCGTGAACGAGCGCATCAAGCGATTGGTGGCGTCGGGTGCAATCCGGCGGTTCACCGTCGATGCTGCCCCCGAGGCGTTGGGGCTCGCTACTTTGGTATTTCTCTGGGTGGCGCTGCGCCAGGATGCCGACGAAGAGGCATTCCGCCGCTTTGCGTCGGCGCATCCCAATATCTTTGAATGCCATCATGTCACCGGCGCCTGGTCGTATCTGGTGAAGCTGCGCGTGGCGAGCGTGGCTGACATCGAGGGCGTACTGGCCGAGCTCAAGGCCCAGCGTTTCCTTGGTCGCAGCGAAACGGTGATCGCCCTGTCTTCCACCGTGGGTGGCGCCTTCGTGCCGGGGGGCTGAACATGGACTGGATGTTGCTGGTCAAGAGCGTGGCGCTTGGCATTGCCATTGCGGCGCCGCTTGGGCCCATTGGTGCGCTCTGCATCAATCGAACGCTCGAGCGCGGCTTTGCCGCCGGTTTGGCGGGGGGCCTGGGCACCGCTCTGGCTGACGGCACCTATGCGCTACTGGCGGCGCTCGGCTTTGCGGCCTTCTCCGGGGCGCTGGGTATGGTCGATCTGCCGCTGCGTCTTCTGGGCGGCGCTTTCATGCTGTGGCTGGGCTGGACGAGCCTGAGGCCAAAACCGATGCGCGCGGCTGCAGACGTGCCGGCGCGCGACCTCGTCGGCGTTACCGTTGCCACCTTTGTTCTGACCATCGCCAATCCGATGACCATAGTGTCGTTTGCAGCTTTGTTCGCCGGGCTGGGATTGGCGTCGGCCGACGGGCTGGGGTCGGTCGCAATGGTGGTCGGAGGGGTCTTTGCCGGCTCGATGCTCTGGTGGTGCCTGCTAATCGGCGGGGTGGCGCTGTTGCGGCAGCGCCTGCCCACCGGTTTTGCCGCCGTCATCTCCCGCCTTTCGGGGCTGGTGATGATCGGTTTTGGGCTCTGGGCCGTCGTTTCGGCCGTCGCGTCCACCCTTGGCCGTTAGGTCACGTCCTGGGTGATCACCACCTCGGCTGTCTGTGTCACGGGTGCCGGCTCGTCGAGATCGAGCATCCATTCACGCCACATCGACACCAGCAGCGCCATCAGCACCGGGCCGATGAACAAGCCGACAAAGCCCATGGTCTTGACGCCGCCGATCAGGCCGAAAAAGGTCGGCAGGAAGGGCAGCTTGATGGGGCCACCCACCAGCTTGGGCCGCAAGGTCTTGTCGACGATGAAGAGCTCCACCGAACCCCAGGCCAACAAGGCCAGTCCATGGAATGGGGAGCCCGAGGCGACCAGATATGCCGAGACCAGGGTAAAGGAAAGCGGCGCACCGCCCGGGATCATGGCGGCGACGCCGGTGATGATGCCCAGCAAGACCGGTGACGGGGCGCCGGCCAGCCAATAGGCAATGCCCAGCACGATGCCTTCGCCGATGGCGATGATGGTCATGCCAGTAACGGTGGAGCTTATTGTTGCGGGCACGATGCGCGACAGGCGATCCCAGCGCAGCGGGAAGATCCGATTGCCGATCTTGTCGAGTTGAGCCGCCAGCTTCTCGCCGTCGCGATAGACAAAGAGCAGGGCGACGATGGCAAAGAGCAGGTTCAGCAGGAAGTTGAGGGTGCCGCCGGTGATGCTGAGTATGCTGTGGTAGATATTTAGAATATTGGCGCCAACAGTGCCTTCCACCAGGAGCGCCACTGCGCCGGGGCGGCCGATGCGCTCAGCCCAGAGCTCGCTCAGCCAATCGCCGCCAAGGGGCAGCGTGGCTAACCAATCCGGTGGCGGCGCGCCGGCGCTGTTGGTGGCCATGGCCCACTGGTAAAGCGCCCGCACTTCTTGCACCGCAAAGGCACCGATGAACAGCGCCGGGACCACCAGGAACAAGACGATGGCGGCGATCATCATCGATGCCGCGAGCGTCCTGTTGCCACCGGCCCAGCGGATCACGTGGCGGTAGAGCGGCCAGCTGGCAAAGCCGATGATCAGTGCCGCCAGCACCGGCACTAGAAAGCCATGGAAGAAATAGACGCTGATCAGCACGATCAGGAGGATGATCCAGCGCGCGGCAGACAGAGGCGGGATCAGCGCAATGCGGGCCGGGGCGGCAAGGCCGAGAAGTCGGGGGCGGCGCTTGTCACCCGATGGGTCGGATTGCGTCATGCTGGCCTCTGGTTGTGCAAGGGTCGGGTGCGGTTATTGGGCCGCAATGGCATGCTCGTCAAATGTCTTGTTGTCAGCAAGATGACGAAGGAACGAATTTAGCACCCAATGGGATAAAAATACGCGGCCCTTGCCTTGCATTTTCAGCTGATTGCGATGTCAGGGCGCGAAGAAGTCCCGATCCTCCTCGGCCAGATATTTTTGTGCGCCTTCGGCGTCGATATCGAGGCCGAGGCCAGGTGCCTCAAGCAGGCCGACATGGCTATCCCTGACGATGGGGCCGTCGGGCAGGCCGATGACGATGTCGGTCCACCAGGGATCGGACGCGCTGGGATATTCGAAGGCGATATAGTTGGCGGGCAGGGTGGCGCAGACATTGATCAGCGCGCCGAGGCCCAGGAGGCCATTGGCTGTGCCATGCGGCGCCATCATGATCGAATGCATATAGGCGTGTTCGGCCACCCATTTGAGTTCGGCAATGCCGCCAATGTCCGCGGGGTCGGGACCGACGACGCGCACGGACTGGGTCTCGATCAGTTCCTTGAAATTGTGCCGGGAATAGATCTGCTCGCCGGTATGGATCGGCGTCGAGGTGGAGGTGGTCAGTTCGCGATAGGCCTGCGGATTGACCCAGGGGACATAGTCGCCGGTCAGCATGTCTTCGAGCCACATGAGGTCGTATTTTTCGACGGCGCGGGCAAAGCGGATGGCGTCGTTGAGGAACCAGCCGGGGCCGCAATCGAGCGCCAGAGAGACCTTGTCGCCAAGCACTTCCTTCATGGCGGCGACGCAATCAAGCATGTGGTTGAAGCCACGCTCGGAAATCTGCCCCTGGTCCATGGCGCCGTGATAACCGGACTTGGTCTGGGTGATGCCGTAATGGAAGTCGGGAATGGTGTCCTTCATGTTGGAATGAAAGGAGATTCCCTGCTTGACCATGAAGAAGTTTTCGGGCCGCTCCATCATCCATTTGACGTCGGCGGCGTAATCCTCCGGCCGCTCACCGTTCCGCTTCTGGCGGATGGAGCCGTTGTAGACGCGGACCTTGTCCCGCACTTTGCCGCCGAGAAGCTTGTAGACCGGCACATTGGCCGCCTTGCCGGCAATGTCCCAAAGCGCGTGCTCGATGGCCGAGACGGCGGCGCCATAGGGCTTGAAACTGCCGCGCTGGCGGATTTTGAGCATGCAGCGCTCGACATCGGTGGGGTCCTCGCCGATGAGGGCTTCCTTGAAATGGAGCACGAAGGGTTTGAGGTAGGGCTTGGTGAACTCCACCTCTCCCAAGCCATAAAGGCCTTCATCGGTGACGATGCGGACGATGGGGTGGCGGCCGATGACGGCGCAGCGCAGGTCGGTGATTTTCATGGTGATCTGCCTTTCTTCACCTCTCCCTCAGGGGGAGAGGTCGACCGAAGGTCGGGTGAGGGGGCCTTGTCGTGGGCGAGGGGAAGGCCCCCCGACCCGTCGGCTGCGCCGCCGACCTCTCCCCAGAGGGAGAGGTCAGAAATCAACTCCAGGTGCGGTCCCAGGAATATTCCTCGTCCCACTGGTCAGTGGGCTGCCAGATGCCGGTGGTGTGGTCCTGGAGGTGTTGCAGGAGGACCTCGTCGACGATGTCGTCAATGCCGAGACCCGGCTTGTCGGAAACGGTGATGAAACCGTCCTTGACCAGCGGCTTGGGCAGCCCGGTGACGATGTCGTCCCACCAGGGCACGTCGACCGTGTGATATTCGAGCGCCATGAAGTTCTCGGTGGCCACGGCGACATGGGCGGCGGCCATGCAGGCGATGGGGCTTTCGGCCATATGGATGGCCATGGCTATGCCGTGTTCCTGCGCCGCATCGCCGATCTTCTTGGTTTCGAGAATACCGCCCGAGGTCAGCAGGTCCGGATGAATGACCGAGATGCCGCTCTTGAGCAGCGGCTCGAAGCCTTCCTTGAGGTAGATATCCTCGCCGGTGCAGATCGGGACGGTGGTGGCTTGCTGGAGCTGGCGATACTGGTCGGTATATTGCCAGGGGATTACGTCTTCGAGCCAGGCCGGGACGTATTTCTCGATGCGGCGGGCAAGGCGGATGCCATTCTGCAGGGAGATATGGCCGACATGGTCGATGGCCAGCGGCACTTCCATGCCGATCACCTCGCGCACCTCGGCGATATACTGCTCGAGCAGGTCCAGACCCTTGTCGGAAAAATGCAGGCCCGTGAAGGGGTGGCGCACATTATGCGTGTCGTAGACGGCATTGCGAGCACGGCGGTCGTCCATGGTCTTGCCGGAACCGCGCGAGGGGTGGATGCGATAGCCTTCGAGCGAGCCGACCGGGGCAACGACGGCGCCGGGGACGTCGGCGATCTGCATGAGACCCAGATCCATCTTGAGGAAGGTGTAGCCAAGGTCCATGCGCTCCTTGAGGCGCTTGCCCGTCTCGGTGCCGCTGGGCTTTTCGGCGTCGGTGTCGGAATACATGCGGACCTTGTCGCGGAACTTGCCGCCCAGCATCTGGTAGATCGGTACGCCATAGGCCTTGCCTGCCAGATCCCAGAGCGCAATCTCGACCGCCGAGACGCCGCCGCCCTGGCGGCCATGGCCACCGAACTGCTTGATGCGGCGGAAGAGGCGGTCGATGTCGCAGGGGTTTTCGCCAAGGAGGCGGGATTTGAGCATCAAGGCATAGGTGGCGCTGGCGCCGTCGCGGATTTCGCCGAAACCGACAAGGCCTTGATTGGTGTAGATCTTGAGCAGAGCGGTCTGGAACGGGGCGCCGGTGATTTCGGCGACCCGCATGTCGGTTATGCGCAACTCGCTTGGCCGAGAAGCCGTCCGCACATTGTTTTCGATACTTTCTGCGGCCTTGTGCGCATCCATGGTCATTCCTCCTAAACGAGTTCAGTTCACGCCGGTCTTCAGTCGACTTCTATGGCGTTGGCTTCGAGATAGGCCCGGTTCATCTCGATGCCGAGCCCAGGCGCCTTGTTGAGCTTTAAGGCGCCATTGGAATTATCGAGCGGCTTGTCGATCAGGTGATCGTATTTGGAGAGGTTCCACTCCGAGGTCTCGAGACGATAGAAATTGGGCACCGTCATCATCACCTGCGCGCCGGCCACGACATTGATCGGGCCGGCCGCGTCATGGGGCGAGACCGGGATGTAGTAGGCCTCACACAGTGCCGCGATTTTCTTGAGCTCGGTAATGCCGCCGGTCCAGGTGACGTCCGGCATGATGTAGTCGGCGAGCTTGTTTTCGAGGACGGGCACGAAGTCCCATTTGGTGTGGCCGCGCTCGCCCCAGGAAATGGCGGCATTGACCTTGTCGCGGACCTGCTTGAGGGCATTGACGCTTTCGGGTGGAACGGGCTCTTCGAACCAATCGATATCTCCGGCTTCTTCGAGATCGCGGCAGCAGCGGATGGCGGTGGGCACGTCGAAGCGGCCATGGGCGTCGATGAGGATGTCGATATCCGGGCCGGCGGTTTCGCGGATGAGGGCGGTGAGTTCGGCGGCTTCGCGGGCGTGGCGGCGGTCCATCGAGCCATCGAGATAGCCATCGCCCTGTTCGCGGGCGATGCCGTGCCGGTCCAGCTTGCCCTGCTGCGGGTAGGGGTCGAATTTCAGCGCCGTGTGGCCGGAGGCGATGATGTCGCGGATTTCCTGAACCACGCCTTCCTTGCTGGTGAATTTGCGCTGATCGGGATGGGTATAGAGCAGCACCTCTTCGCGCACTGGTCCGCCGAGCAGCTCGTATATAGGCTGGTTCAGCACCTTTCCCCGGATGTCCCAGAGGGCGATGTCGATGGCGCTGACGCATTCGACGGCGGCGCCGCGGCTGCCGACATAGGTGAAGTTGCGGAAGATCTTGTGCCAGATGCGCTCGATATGGGCGGGGTCGTCGCCCTCGATGATCTTGCTGATCTGGCGCAGCATGACGGTGAGCGCGCGATTGCCCACGAAAGTGGTGGTGGTGATTTCGCCCCAGCCGGACACACCCTCATCGGTGGTTACCTCGATGAAGAGAAACTCCCCCCAATAGGATGCCGTGGACCGAATAAGCCACGGCCTGACGCCAGTGATCTTCATGCTGAGCTCCCCCCGTTCGGCTGGCGCCGAATTATAGTTATCCGGCGCGTGCGGCCTCCGCGGCGCGCATATGTTCGAGAATATGGCGGCCCGAGCCCTCCACGTGCTGGGCCACGAGGGCGGCGGCCTTGTCGGCCTCGCCGTCCTTGATCAACTGGATGAGTTGGCGATGTTCGCGCAGCACCTGGGCCCGACGGGCCAGGGTGAAATTGAAGCGGCGGCTGACGGCACGCAGCACTTCACGATGCTTCCACCACAGTTCGGCAGCGTGCCGGTTGTAGTGGCGCTCGTACATGATGGTGTGGAAGCGGGTGTCGAGCTCGCTATGGCGTGTGGGATCGAGGAAATTGTTCTCCTCGATCTGGGTCTGGATCTCTTCCAGCCGCGCGATATCGGCGTGGGTGGCCATGCCCACGAACCAGCGGGTGAGCGCTGGTTCGATCAGTACGCCGATCTCGTAGATATCGCGCACGAAGTTCTGGTCGATCGGCCGCACCCGCGCGCCGCGATTTGGCGAGATGACGACGAAGCCTTCGCCGCGCAGCAATTGCAGCGCCTCGCGCACCGGATTGGTGGAGGTGTCGTGCTGGCGGGCGAGGTCGGCCACGATCAGCCGTTCATTGGCCTTGAGGCGGCCGGAAATGATGTCGTCGCGAATCTTCTGGTAGACCGAGTCGCCGGCCAGTGAGGCGCCGCTGGGCTCCATGCCTTCGGGTGGCTGCGCCTTGAATTCGCTCATCTGTAGCTCCGTTGTCCCTGGTGTCCTGAGCCGGCTTTGTAGCCTTGTGGTGGTGGGACTTCTCTAGGGCCCTGGTCGAAATGCACGTGAAAATTCTTGGATAATGTATAATCTGATCCGGTTGACACGCAATATGGCTTCTGCAACGTTGGTTTCAACGACAGATGTACATAAGAGGCCAGAGCCCGATGTCTGCTGTCGGATGGGAGCCTGCCGCGGAGAGGCGTGGGCAGGGTGACAGGAGGATTTTATGGGACGATTTCATCTCGGCCGTGCGCTGGCGCACGGCGCGATCGTGTCTGCCATGTCGGCGTCGCTGTTGGCCAGTTCGGTCATGGCGCAGAGCGTCGACCTCAGCAAATGGTCGCCGGAATATGTGCGCTCGATCGCCGGCACAGAAACCTACAATACTGCCGAGCAATGCGGCGCCGTGACGCCACTCGACTACAAGGGCAAGCTGAGCTTCTGGTACCAGGGCGTGTTCGAGGGCGACCCGGACCTGCTGCGCCAGTATTACAAGGACTTCTTCGAAGCCTTCCGCGCCACTTATCCCAATATCGAGCTGCAGGAACAGGCGCTGACCTATAACGACCTGCTGGACAAGTTCCGCACTGCGCTGCTCGGCAATGCCGGCCCGATGGTGGTGCGCCTGCAGATCCTGGGCGGCGTGGAATTCGCTTCCAAGGGGTACCTGCAAGAGCTCAAGCCGGAAGATGTGGGTTGGAAGAGCGAGGATTTCTGGCCAGGCGCCATGAAGTCGGTGATGTGGGAGGGCAAGGCCTATGGCATTCCGACCAATAACGAGACCATGGCCTTCATCTGGAACGCCGATGTCTTCGAACGCGCCGGGCTCGACCCGGAAAAGGCGCCGGAGACCTGGGATGATGTCGTCGCCTATTCCAAGCAGATTCACGACAAGCTCGGCATTGCCGGTTATGGCCTGGTCGCCCGCAAGAATGCCGGCAACACACCCTATCGCTTCATGCCGCAACTCTGGGCCTATGGCGGTGGCGTCTTCGACGAAGCCGACCCCAACCCGAATTATGGTGAAATCCGGCTCGATAGTCCGGAAAGCATCCGCGCGCTGCAGGCGTCCTATGACATGTATGTTCGCGACCAATCGGTCCCGGTTTCGGCGCTGACCAACCAGCAGGCCGACAATCAGCCGCTGTTCCTGGCCGGCCAGGTGGCGATGATGATCAGCCATCCGTCCGACTACAATGTGATGCTGGACCTGCAGAAGAAGGCGACCGGCAGCGATGCCGAAAAGGCCCAGACCGTCATCGACAATATGCGCTATGGCCTCATCCCCACCGGCCCCGACGGCAAGCGCGCCGTGGTGTTCGGCGGCTCAAATATCCACATTCTCAACCCCGAATATGTCGAGGGCGGCGAAGTGGACGAGGCCGCGGCAAAGGCCATGGTCTGCTTCTGGACCAGCCCGGAATGGAGCCTGAAGATGGCCTATGCCGGCTCCAATCCCGGCAATCTCAACGGTTTCAAGACCGAGTGGATGAAGGAGCGACTCGACAGCATCAAGTTCCTCGATGTGACGACCTCGATGCTGCCCTATGGCATTCCGTTCCCGACCCTGCCGGAAACGCCCGAGATCATGAACATCATCATCCCGGACATGCTGCAAAACGCTCTGACCGGTGCGATGACGGTCGAGGAGGCAGCGGCCGATGCGGCGCGCAAGGTGAGCGAAGTCACCGACGGCGGCGGCCTCTAATAACCTGCGGATCAAAACGGCCGGCGGTGCAAAGCGCTGCCGGTCTTGCCTTCCTGATCAGGACAAGGGCTCATTTCGATGACCATTGCTTCAGCCGGGGTGGGCGCCACGCGTAAAGACGCGACGGCGCGGCCCAGCGTGTTCCAGCAGATGTGGACCAACCGAGCGGACTATCTCTACGTGCTGCCGGCCATCATCGTCATGCTGATCGTGATCGCCTATCCGATCTACTACACGATCGAACTGTCCTTCTTCAAAACGCCGCCGGGCCTGCAGTTGCGCGACAAGATTTTTGTCGGCACGGAAAACTACTCGGCGATCCTCTCCAGCGACGTGTTCTGGAAGGTGACGATCAATACCTTCGTCTGGACCATCGCTTCGACGTTGGTCGCCTTCGTGCTCGGCTATGGCTGTGCGCTGGCCCTGCATCGCGACTTTTTTGGCCGCGCCATATTGCGTGCCATCCTGATCATTCCATGGGTGATCAGCGCGGTGGCCGCCTCCTATATCTGGAAGTGGATCTACCACTCCGATTTCGGCATTATCGGCGCCGTCATGGTACAACTGGGCATCGTCGACCGGCAGCCCAACTTTATTGACAACGTCAATACGGTCCTGCCCTCGCTGATCGTGGTCAATATCTGGCGCGAGTTTCCCTTCGCCATGATCATGATCATGGCCGGCTTGCAGACCGTGCCCGAGCAATTGCTGCGCGCGGCGAAGGTCGATGGCGCCAGCGCCTGGCAGCGGTTCTGGCACGTGACCTTCCCGCATCTGCGCGGCGTCTCGACCGTGACGATTCTGCTCTTGGCGGTGGCCAATTTCAATTCTTTCATCGTGCCCTGGATCATGACCGGCGGCGGGCCGTCCAACGCTTCGCACATCTGGATCACGCACATCTATGAGCTGGCTTTCGGCCGGCAGCGCTGGGGCGTGGCGGCGGCCTATTCGGTGCTGCTGTTCATCATCCTGATGGTGCTGGGCTACTTCTATGTCCGCGCCCTCAACGGCAATGAAAAGGAGCAGGGCGCATGAGCACTTCTTCCGAACCCATTCGCCCGCGCAGCCGCAAGAAGATCGATGGCTGGCGCTGGGGCGGGCGCTTCTTCCTGTTCCTGATGCTGCTCTATACGGCCGTGCCGATGGTTTGGATGCTGCTGACCTCGATCAAGTCCGGCTTCGCCGCCATGCAGTTTCCGCCGCAATGGTGGCCGAGCGAACCGACATTGGCGAGCTATCAGAAGCTGCTCGACCCGGCCAACAGCGTTGGGCAGGACTTCCTGCGGTTTTTCCTGAACAGCCTCATCGTCTCGGTGCTGACCACGATCCTGGCGGTGGTGGTGGCGGTGCCGGCGGCCTATGCCTTCTCGCGCTTCCGTTTTCCGGGTCGGAAATTCCTGTTCTTCTCGGTGCTGCTGCGCAACATGTTCCCGGCGGTCATTTTCCTGGTGCCGCTGTTCATCCTGATGCGTTGGCTGGGGCTGGTGAACACCCATGGCTCGCTGGTGCTGACCTATCTGACCTTCGGCCTGCCGCTGGCGATCTGGCTGCTCAAGGGGTTTTACGACAATATCCCGATCCAGCTCGAACAAGCGGCGCGCATCGATGGCGCAACTCGCTTCCAGGCGTTCCTCCTGATCGTCACGCCGCTTTCGGTGCCGGGGATCATCGCCACGGCTATCTATTCCTTCATCGGGGCGTGGAACGAATACATCTATGCCGCGACCTTCCTCACCAAGAACGAGCAGTTGACCCTGCCCGTTGGCATCCAGCGGTTCTTCTCCGAGAACACCACGGATTTTCCTGGCCTGATGGCGGCCAGCTTCATGATGAGCGTGCCGGTGGTCGTGCTGTTCCTCGTTCTCCAGAAATACTTCGTGCGTGCCCTCACCGAAGGCGCGGTCAAGCACTAAAGGCGGTCTTTTATGGCTCAGGTTGTACTCAAGGATCTCGTCAAGACCTATGGCTCCGTCTACGCGGCCAAGGACGTGTCGTTGACGGTCAATGACGGGGAGTTCGTGGCGCTGGTCGGCCCGTCCGGCTGTGGCAAGACCACGACGCTCAACCTGGTCGCGGGGCTGATCCCGATCACCTCGGGTGACATCGTCATCGGCGACCGGATCGTCAACGATCTCGATCCCAAGGACCGGGACATCGCCATGGTGTTCCAGAACTATGCGCTCTATCCGCAAAAGAGCGTGTTCCAGAACCTGGCTTTTCCCTTGCAGATGCGCAAGCTCGCCAAGGAAGAGATCGAGCGCAAGGTGCTGGATGCCGCCAAGGTGCTCGATATCACCCACCTGTTGGAGCGCAAGCCGCGCGAGCTATCGGGCGGACAGCAGCAGCGCGTGGCACTGGGCCGGGCGCTGGTGCGCGATCCGGCAGTGTTCCTGATGGACGAGCCGCTGTCCAATCTCGATGCCAAGCTGCGCGTGCAGATGCGCTCGGAGATCAAGCGCTTCCACCAGGATCTCAACGCCACCATCATCTATGTGACTCATGACCAGCTTGAAGCCGTGACCATGGCCGACAAGATGGCGGTGATGAATGGCGGGCTGCTGCAGCAATATGACTCGCCGGCCAATGTCTTCGCCAATCCCGTCAACATGTTCGTGGCCAGCTTCGTCGGCAGTCCGGCCATGAGCCTGGTGCCGCTGGAGGTTGCGAACCAGGATGGACGCACGGTGCTCAAAAGCCCCGAAGGGTGGAGCCTGCCGCTCTCCGATGCCAATGCCCGCAAGGCTGCCACCTTGACCTCGCGCAAGGTGGTTCTGGGGGCGCGGCATTCGACCATCAAACTGCACAAGGGCCAGGTGGAGGGCGCGGTGCCGGCCAAGGTCTATACGGTGGAGCCCACCGGCGACATCACCTTTGTCCAGGCTTTCCTGTCCAGCTCCATCGTCAATATCAGTCTGCCGCCCTCGGTACAGGTCGCGCCCGATGAGATGGTGTGGCTCGAATTCGACCAGGACAGAATCCACCTGTTCGATGGTGAAACCGAAATGGCGCTGCGCGCCAGTTGACGCCGCCTGTTCTTCTCCCCGAGACCAAAATGTCGATCAAGCTCAAGATTACCGCCGTAAAGCCCTATCCCGTCTGGGTGGGGATCAGGAACCAGTTCCTGCTCAAGATCGAAACCGATCAGGGGATTTTCGGCTGGGGCGAGAGTGGGCTTTCAGGCCGCGAAAAGGCGGTTGCCGGTGCCATCGAGCACTACCGCGAATTCCTCATCGGCCAGGACGCGATGCAGATCGGCCGCATCTGGCAGGAAATGTATCGCAGCCAGTATTTCGAAGGTGGGCGCGTGTTGCAGGCGGCCATTTCCGCCATCGACATTGCGCTGCACGATATCAAGGGCAAGGCCCTGGGCGTGCCGGTCTATGACCTGCTGGGTGGCAGGCAGCGTCACCGGGTTCCGGCCTTCGCCTCCACGGGCGACGCCGCCGGCGAAGGGGCGATCGATCGCGCTCGCGAGCTGATGGAAATGGGGTTCGACGCCATTCGCTTCTTTCCCATTGGGCAGGATAATCGCGAGGTTTTCGAGCCGCGCGATTCCATTGCGCGAACGGCGCGATTGCTCAATCGTGCGCGCGCCGAACTGGGCGATGCGGTGGTTCTGGGTATCGACTACCATCATCGGTTATCGGTTGCAGAGGCCGCGAGCTTTTGTGCACGGCTCGACAAGGGCGTGCTCGATTTCCTAGAGGAGCCGATCCGCGACGAGACGCCGGAAGCCTATGAATCGCTGCGGACCATGACCGATATTCCCTTCGCCATCGGCGAGGAATTCGCCAGCAAGTGGCAGTTCGTGCCCTATATCGAGCGCGGCATCCACCAGTTCAACCGGCTCGATGTGTGCAATGTCGGCGGGCTGACCGAGGCGATGAAGGTGGCGGGGTGGAGCGAGGCGCACTATGTCGATCTGATGCCGCACAATCCGCTGGGGCCGGTCTGTACGGCCGCGACGGTGCATATGGCGGCGGCAGTGCCCAATTTCGCCTGGCTGGAAACCCGGGCGCCAGAGCAGGCTCTGGGCTTCGACAACAGCGACTTCTTTCCGGTGCAGCCGCGGCTGGACGGCGCCGCCTATCCGGTCAGCGACCTGCCGGGGCTGGGGGTCGAGGTGAACGAAGATCTGCTGGCCAGGCAGAGTTTCCAATTTTGGGAAGCGCCGCACTTGCGGCGCAATGACGGTTCGGTGACCAATTGGTAGGTCACTGCCGCATTGGAGGACTAGAGTATGATCAAGACCGCAGACATCACGCGGCCGCCAAAGCATTTGATTGAAGGATTAAAGGATCTGGGCGCAGCGACCATTGCCGGGACGCTGGGCCATATGGGGTTCAAGAACCCGCACATGACAGGCATCCTGCCCCAGACCAAGGGAAAGTCGATCTGCGGGCCGGCGCTGACGCTGCAGTGCCTGCCACAGCGGCCAGACCTGTTCAGCGAAGGCGAATATGCCGATCCCGAAACGCAGTTGCACCGGCATGTGCTCTATCACGTGCAGGAGGGCGACGTCGTCGTCGTCGATGCACGCGGTGACATGCGCTCGGGCATTTTCGGGGACATGATGTCCACCTATTTTAAGGGCCGCGGCGGCGCCGGCATCATTATCGATGGCGTGATGCGTGACCGGCCGAATGTGGAAAAGCTCGACCTCTCGCTGTGGCTCAAGGGCTGGTCGCCCAATTACCATGTGCAGACGGATATCTTCCCGAATGCGGTCAATGTCACCATTGCCTGTGGCGGTGTGACCGTGGTGCCGGGCGACATCATTGTTGCCGATGACGACGGCGCTGTCGTGGTGCCGGTATCGATGGCCGAACGGGTGATCGAAGACGGCAAGAAGCATGCAGAATGGGAGGAATTCTCCCGCCTGAAGTTGATGCAGGGCGAGTCGCTGCAGCGGTATTATCCACTCCATCCGGATGCGGAAGAAGAATATCAGGCCTGGCGCAAGCTGAACGCGGCCAAGAAGGGGTAGCTCCAGCTCGCATTGGTGAGCCATGTGAACAAAAAGCCCCGGACGCACGTCCGGGGCTTTTGATTCAGGCAGCAGGGGTGAAGTTGAGGGCGACCCCGTTGATGCAATAGCGCAGGCCGGTGGGCGGGGGACCGTCGGGAAAGACGTGGCCGAGATGGCTGCCGCAGGTGGCGCAATGGACTTCTGTGCGCACCATGCCATGGCTGCGATCGGTGGTGGTTTCCACCGAGCCGGGGAGCGGATCGTTGAAACTGGGCCAGCCGGTGCCACTTTCGAATTTCAGCGTCGAGGCGAAGAGCGGGGTGTCACAGCCGGCACAGGCAAAGGTGCCCTGGCGCTTTTCGTAGAGCAGGGCGCAGGAGCCGGGGCGCTCGGTGCCATGCTGGCGCATGATGTAATATTGTTCTTCGGTCAGCCGCGTACGCCATTCGGCGTCGGTGCGGGTCACGGGGAAGGCATGAGCGTCCATCGGCATCACTCCTTTGGCGGACTGGTCTTTGGCCCTAGATATAGGCATAGTCGCGGCGATTTCCCAGCGTTGGCCTCATCACAAGGCCCGGCACATGCTCCGAGGATGCCCAGTCCATGACCATCGTTTCCAGCCTCGAGCACCTCGAGGCGCTCTATCAACCTGCTCCGGCGCCGGCGGCCATGACCAAGGTCGCCTCAGTCGTCACGCCTGATTATCGCAGCCTCATCGAGGCCAGTCCGTTCCTGGCGCTGGCCACCATTGGACCGGAGGGGATTGATTGCTCGCCACGTGGTGACAGGCCGGGCTTCGTGCGCATTCACGACGAGAAGACGCTGATGCTGCCGGATCGGCGCGGCAATAACCGCATCGACAGCCTCAGGAATATCGTGCGCGATCCGCGCTGTGCCTTTCTGTTTCTCATTCCGGGTTCGGGCACCACGCTCAGGGTCAATGGCCGGGCGCAATTGTCCATCGATCCGGCGCTGCTCGAAAGCTTTGCCGTCGAGGAGAAGGCGCCGCGTTCGGTGCTGGTCCTCGACATTGACGAAATCTACTTCCAGTGCGCGCGCGCCATCATCCGCTCCGAATTGTGGAATCCGGAGCGGCATGTCGATCCCGCGAGCCTGCCAACCCCGGGGCGAATTCTTGCCACGCTCACGGAAAATGCCGTGGGCGGCGATGCCTATGACACGGCCTGGCCGGAACGGGCGAAGCAGACAATGTGGTAAGCGAGGCTAGCTTTTGTCACCGCTGGCCGGATCATCGCTGCGCCGCGGTCCCCAGTCGAAATCGGAATTGGGTACGGCGGGCCCGCATTTCGACATGATGCGCGTCTCATAGCGTTCGCACTTGTAGGTTTTCTGGCCGTTATATCCAATCCAGGCCCAGCTGGCACAGACCTTGGTCGTGCAAATCTTGGGTGCCTCGGCAAATGCGGGTGCAGTACCGGTGAGGCACAGGCCCAATCCGATGGCGGCAAAAATCGGTCGGATCATTCCGCTATCCCCTTCTCTAAAGGGTATAGGCTAGAGGTGCGACTTGGTCTGCGCATCGTTCACTCGAATGAGTGGAGCAGCGGCGCAATATTGTACTTCGCGGGAAATCTTGTTATAGCTCACTGAGCTATTAATGGGTGCAGCCATGGACGTAGTGCTGTTTCGCAATCGCATGGGCGGCCTCAATCTGCTTTGGGCGGGACTAGGCTTTCTGGTCGCTGCGGTTGTGCTGGTCTATCAGGGCATCCCCCTCCTGGAGGTGGCGCTTTATGTGGGGTTGCTGATGCTGGCGGCCTTTGCCTTCATCTGGGGCTTGATCGCCTGGATGGGCCGCAGCAATGCCGCCGAGGTACGCCTGCGCGACGGCAGGCTGTCTATAGAGATGGTGCATATTCTGGGGCGTGGGCGGACCGTGACGGTGCCGCTCCACGAGGTGTCGCGCATCGCGCTGCGGCGGCAAAAGAATGGGGCCGGCGCCGGTCGCGACGGTTTCTGGATCGATATTTTCGTTCAGCACAAATGCTATCGGCTGCCGCTCTATGGTGCCAGCGTCTTTGATCGAACAGTTCTCAAGCAGATCGCGCCCGAGGCGGCCGCTGACCTCGAGCGCATCGCCACTCCCGGGGCGAGAGGCAAACGCTAGAAGCGCCCGTTTCCATGGGACTTGCCAAAAGTTCGGCGATGGCGAATATCCTTTATGCAGGGGGCTGGAGGGGACGGTCATGCGCCTGGCAAGGCTGTGGATGCGGGTGTTTCCGGCCGGCATGGTCATCCTGCTCGCGCTGGCGATGGGATACCTGATTGTTTCCGGGCTGAACCGCGACGGGCAATTGGCGCCGGCTGCGCCGCCCGATCCCGCGATCCTGGTCGGCGCGACCGCCGATTTCCTGCTCGACCGCAAGACCATCATCACCATCGACGCCACGACCTGGCCCGAGATCGCCGCCCGCTTTACCCCCAATGAAGGCAAGGTTCCTGGTGTGGGCTGGCGCTACTATCAGGGCGATGCCCTATGGCTACGATTCAATATCCCCAGCATGGACACCGACCAGTCGCGCTGGGTGTTGCGACTGGCCAATACCCGCGTCGAGGATTTGCGGCTGATCATCATCCGCGACGGGGCGTTTCGCGAATATGACTGGTCCTATGACGATCCTACCCGCAGGGCCGGGCTGTCCAATCGACAGCCGGTGTTTTTCTTTGATCGCGAGGACATCGAAGGCGCAGTGGGTGTGATCGGCTTTACCGCGCGCGGTGCCATGCGCGGCTCGGTTCTGCTCGAAACCGAGCGGGGCTTTGTCGCCGGCGAAGTGCGTCAGGCGGTGGCCTATAGTACGCTCTGGGGCATTCTGCTGGCCCTGGCGATCTATCTGCTGGTGATCGGCTCACGGCTCGGCGAGCCGGCCATGCTTTATGCAGGCGGGCTGTCCTTTTTTGCCGGCACCTTCATTTTCGGCGCGGGTGGATACATCCACGCGCTGCTGCTGCCCAATTGGCCAAACCTGGCCGATGTGCTGCTCTATGGCTCGCAGCCGGTGATGATGACCTTCTGGGTGCTGCTGGTGGTCAGCTATCTCGACCTGCGCCAGCGCAACCCGGTGCTGGGAGCTCTCCTGGTCACCCTTGCGCTGGTTTTGCCGCTGCAGGGCATCTTCGTGCTGTTCGCCGCGCTAGGCTATCCGGTCCCCATTCTCACCGACAATGCCACACCTGTATTGATGGGCATCGGTGCCGGCGTTTTGACGCTGGCTTACTATGCCATTCGCGGTGACCGGCGGGCGCTGCGGCTGCTGGTCTGCTTTGCGCCGGTGGTGATTTTCAGCGTCGTACGGGCGCTGCTCTATCTCACGCCATCCCCCAATCCGGCTGTGGTCGCTGTGCTGGAGGGCTATCTCGACCTCGTGCTCACCATGGGACTTCTGGCTATCCTCATCGTGCTCGACCTGCAAATCCGCGAGCAAGGACTGCGCAAACAGGCGCTGCGCAATGAGCGGCGGTTCCGCCAGTTTGCCGAGATTGCCTCGGACTCTTTCTTTGAACTCGACGGACAGGGGCGCATTGTCAGCGCCGCTGGCACGATGGCACGACGGCTGGGGCTGGAAGAGGGCGGCGACTTTTCCGGCGTGCTCGTCCATCAGGTGCCATTGGGCTTCGACACGTTGCGTCGGCAACTGGTGGCAGTGCAGAAACAGGGGCGTCCGGCCCGCGATATAGAAATCGCGATTGCCGGCTCTGCGGACGCGCCCAACTGGGTATCGTTCAATCTCGAACCCTGGCCGGGCGAAGACGGCGCCATGGGGCTGCGCGGCACGCTCACCGATGTAACCGACCGGGTGGAGCGGCGGCTGCGCGAAAGCCGGCAGAATACGCTTTCGGCCCTGGGCCAACTGGCGAGCGGGGTGGCCCATGAGGTCAACAATCTCCTCCACCCCATGGTCAATCTGGCGCAGCGCGTGCGCGACAAGCACACTGAGGACCCAGAAGCGCGCAAGCTGCTGGACCTTGTGGTTGCCTCAGGAAAGCGCGCGGGCGAAATCGTGGCTGGAGTGCTCAATGCCTTCAATCCGGGCCGGATTCCTGGGGAGAAAATGGCAGTGGCCGGCGCCCTCATGGATGCTTTGGCGACGGTGCGCTCCACCTTGCCGGCCACGATCATCCTGGCAGAAAGCATTGATGAGAGCGCCCAGGCTGCTGTGCCGCCGGGGGAAATGCTGCAGATCGTTTCGAATATTATTGCCAATGCCGTCCGCGCCATGGAGGGCAGCGGCACCATCCAGGTGACCCTCGCCAATGAGCAGGGCCTGAGCCGGCTGGTGTTTGCCGATGACGGCCCCGGCATGCCCGAAGATCTGCGGCGTCGGGCCACCGAACCCTTCGTGTCCGGGCGTGCGGAGGGCACCGGCCTGGGCCTGGCTGTGGTGGCCAATATCGTGCGCAACTGGCAGGGGCATTTCGACATCGATTCTGCGCCCGGCGCTGGCACGCGGGTCGTCATCACGGTGCCGCCGCAGCTTGTCGGCGAACCATGAGTGCCGCGCCGGCCAGCGTGTTGATCGCCGATGACGGCGTCGCCAATCGACTGTCACTGCGGTTGGAGCTCGAAGATCGCGGCCTTGTCGTCACCGAGGTCTGGGATGGTGCTTCGGCACAGCTGGCTTTGACGGCGCGCAGTTACGATGCCGTCATCAGCGATATGTGGATGCCGGGTACCGATGGACATTCCCTGGTCCGTGCGCTGCAGGCGCAAAACCCAGATATCTTGGTGCTGGTGGTTACCGGCGGTGGATCGGGTCTTGCCGATCCGGAGGCCATCGCCCGCAAATGGCATGCCGAACGCGTTTACCTCAAGCCGTTCGATCTGCGCACTTTGGTGGGCGACCTCGTTGGGTTGCTAGAGGCGAGGCGTAGCGGTGGCTGATGCGTGATACGGATGCCGACGAGACAGGCGCAGAAGCGCTCGCTCCAAACCAAGATTTATATCTGATCCGGAACAATGGTGGGTGCGACAGGGATTGAACCTGTGACCCCTGCCGTGTGAAGGCAGTGCTCTCCCGCTGAGCTACGCACCCGCTGCCTCAGGCAGGGAAGAAAGAAGAGATGGTGGGCGTAACAAGGATCGAACTTGTGACCCCTACGATGTCAACGTAGTGCTCTCCCGCTGAGCTATACGCCCATCTCTCCGGGTCGAAGCGCCTGTGGCGTTCCGATGGCGCGGATAGACCACAATTCCCGGTGCCTGGTCAAGAGGGCAAAATCGGGCCTGTGGATTGTTGCCACGATTTTTCTCAGGCGGCCAGCAAGCGCTCCACTTCGGACACCAGATCCTTGAGGTGGAACGGCTTGGACAACACCGATGCATCCTTGGGGGCGTCGCTATCAGGATTGAGCGCCACGGCGGCAAAACCGGTGATGAACATGACCTTGAGGTCGGGATCGAGCTCGGTGGCGCGGCGCGCCAACTCGATGCCGTCCATTTCGGGCATGACAATATCGCTGAGCAGCAGCGAGAAGGGTTCTTCGCGCAGGCGCTCATAGGCGGAAAGGCCGTTATCGAAGGACACCACCTCGTAGCCGGCGGTCTTAAGCGCCCGGGTGAGGAACTGGCGCATGTCGTTATCATCTTCGGCGAGCAGAATTCGCTTCATCAAAAAACCCTTTGGGCCGGTTCGGCAGGTGAGTCGCGTCTTTCCCGATGTTTAGTGCAGTTTGCCGCTTTCGCAACCGCTGAGGCGTATGCCTCAAGCTCGAACGCTGCTTTTCCCGGCCGAGGGCGCGGAAATTGTGGCTTTGCGGTGCGTCGTGGCGGCGATCGCTGGACAAGACGGGCTTTGCAGGCGACACTTGATTGACACAAATCACCACGAGGGCCCTGGCGAACAGGGCCGCAGGGGAGGCGGCGTGCGATCCGACTATTGGGATCAACCGGCATTCGAAACGGTCAGGCCACGGCGTCTGGTGGCGCCTATCGTGTTCAATTCGCCCCATTCCGGTCGGGTCTATCCGCCGCGCTTTCTGGCGATGACGCGGCTGGATCATCTCTCTATCCGTCAGTCGGAAGACGCCTTTGTCGATGAGCTGTTTGCGCGCGCGCCGCATCTGGGCGCCCCCCTGCTCAGGGCGCATTTTCCGCGCGCCTATCTCGACGTCAATCGCGAGCCATGGGAGCTCGATCCCACCATGTTCGTCGAGCCGCTTTCGGACCGGTTCAACACCAATTCGCCGCGCGTCGCCGCCGGGCTCGGAACGCTGGCGCGCGTCGTGGCCGAGAACAAGCCGATCTATCGCGAGCGCCTGACGCTTGAGGATGCGCGCATGCGGATCGACGGCATCTACCATCCCTATCATGCCGCCTTGCAGAAGCTGTTGAGCGAGGCAATGACCGGATTCGGACTGGCCGTTCTCATCGATTGTCATTCCATGCCGCGCATTGGTCGGCATGGGGAGCGGGCGGCGCCCGATATCGTGCTCGGCGATCGCTATGGCACCACCTGCGCGCCCGGACTTGTCGATCTGGTGGAAACGGTATTCACCGCCGCCGGTCTGCGGGTGGCGCGCAACCGGCCCTATGCCGGCGGCTTCTGCACCCGCACCTATGGGCGCCCCCAGCATGGCGTGCATGCCTTGCAGATCGAAATCAGCCGGCACCTCTATATTAACGAGGCGACGCTGGAGAAGAATGCCGGCTTCGAGATCGTGCGCGGGCTGATGGAGCGGCTGATGCTGACGCTGCTGGGCCTCGACCTGGTGGCGCTGGCCGGCGGGCCTGCCATGCCTGAGAAGGCCGCCGCCGAATAGGCTCAAATCCCAAACAAAAGGGGCCGCCTCGAGTGACGGCCCCAGTAAGGGAGGAACGATGTGCGGGACTTCGGCGCAAATCTGCCGGACGGTCTCGAAACGCATCATGCCCATAATCGGTGCGCCGATTTGCGCGTCCCCTCAAGCCAGGATCGGCTGTGCGCTGCGCATTGCTGCCGGCTTGTTGCAAAAAGGAATCAGCGTCATCCTGTTGCCGGAGCGTTCCGGTGGACGAATGGGTCGCGCTGTGGCAGTCAGCTTGGCGTTCCGCCCGTCCAATTGGAGTGCCCGCGATGACGGCTGCCGATCCGATCGATTTTGCCCGCGTCGAGGCTACGCTGCTGGCTGCGGCCGACGCCGCCGCTGCGCATACGCTGGCGCTGTTCCGCACACCGCTGGCCGTGGACAACAAGCTGGCTGCCGGTTTTGATCCGGTCACCGAGGCCGACAAGGGCGCCGAAACCGTCATTCGGGCGGTGATTGCCGAGACCTTCCCTGATCATGCAGTGATCGGTGAGGAATGGGGCAGCAGCGGCGAAGGGCGGTTCAGCTGGATCATCGATCCGGTGGACGGCACCCGCGCCTTCATTTCGGGCGCCCCGGTCTGGGGCACGCTGATCGGCTTTGCCGTGGATGGCGTGGCCGTGGCGGGACTGATGAGTCAGCCTTTTATCGGCGAGAGTTTCGTGGCAGTGCCGGGGCGGTCGCGCTATCGCCGCGCCGCCGTTGATCAGGCCAACCGCACCAGTGGGCTGACCGAGTTGGGCTCGGCGCGGGTGTTCACCACGACCCCGAAACTGTTCGATACCCCGCAAATGCAGGCGCTTTGGGCGGCTGTCGAAGGGGCGACGCGGCTGCAACGCTTTGGTATGGACTGCTATGGCTATGCGCTGCTGGCGGCCGGACATGCCGATCTCGTCATCGAGCCTTATCTCAATACCTATGATATCGCGGCGCTGGTGCCGATCATCCGGGAGGCGGGCGGCGCCATTGCCTGTTGGGACGGGTCGGAGCCGACCGGTGGTGGCAATGTCGTCGCTGCCGCCACGCCCGAGCTTTTGGAGCGCGCCTTGGCGCTGATTAACGCCGCCTGAGACCTTCTCAGGCGAGCAGCATGCAGGCCAGGGCAATGGCTCCGGAGACGAGCCCCATCCAGGCCAGCGCCAGCCAGCCATCGCGCGCGGTGATGGCCAGGGCGTAGACAGCGACAATGCTGGCTGCCCATGTCGAGGTGAAGGGGATTACCTCCAGCACCGGCATGATGCAGCCAACCAAAACACAGATTACAGCGCCGGCCCGGCGCATGGCTGCCCCGGTGAGCGCATGGGCACGCGGCTTGACCACATGATCGGCTGCGCGGCTGACCGGGCGCAGGAAGGTCATCAGCTTTTTGGCGTATTTTGCGGGGACGCAGCGTTCGGTCAGCCATTTGGGCAGCCAAACCTGCTCCCGTCCCAGCGCCAGTTGCCCGGCGACAAGAATGGTATTGATGCCCACCATGGCCGGCAGGCCGGGAATTATGCTGAGGGGCGAGACCACGATCAGCGCCGGCAAAAGCAGCATGGGACCGGCAGCGCGCTGGCCGGCGACGCGCTGGATGGTGCCAATGGACACGGCTTCGCCGGCGTCGAGCCGCTCCTCCACCTTGCGCACCAGCTTACCCAGTGCCCCTTCCTGCGCCGCTTCCATGGGAAACTCCTTCCCACTCGCAACGCGCGGCACGGCGGCGTGTTCCGCCGCACCGCTTAGTCGTGCGCGTGCCTTCTATAGCCGCAGGCCATTCTGGCCGAAGGCGAGCATCGCGCCCGGCTCTATGCCAACTGTGATGGGGGCGCCGACGGTGATGCGTGAGTGGCCCTTTTGCTGGATGGTCACCTTGGTCTCACTGTCCGTGCCCAAGGCATAGACATAGGAGACGCCGCCCAGTTGCTCGATCACCTGCGCGCTGGCCGAGAGGGTGGGGCCGCCAAGTGCAGCGTCGGCAAAGTGCTCGGGGCGAATGCCGACATTGATGGTGTCGCCCACTACGCCGCCGCTGCCACGGCGCCTGACCTCGAGCGCCGGCGCGTCGAAAGCGGAGAGCGAGACGGTGAGGTCCTGACCATCGATGGCAGTGATGGTGCCTTCGAGGAAGTTCATTCGCGGCGAGCCGATGAAGCCGGCAACGAAGATATTGTCGGGATTGTCGTAGAGCTCGACCGGGCTGCCCTGTTGTTCGATGCGGCCGGCACGCAGCACCACGATCCGGTCGGCCAGGGTCATGGCCTCGACCTGGTCGTGGGTCACATAGATCATGGTGGCGCCCAGCTGGTTGTGCAGCTTGGCGATTTCGATGCGCATCTGCACGCGCAGTTCGGCGTCTAGATTGGAGAGCGGTTCGTCGAACAGGAAGGCCTTGGGCTGACGCACGATGGCGCGGCCGATGGCGACGCGCTGGCGCTGGCCGCCCGAGAGTTGGCGTGGCTTGCGGTCGAGCAGTTCGGTGAGTTCGAGGATGCGGGCCGCCTCGGACACACGCTGGGCCACCTGGTCGCGTGGCATGCCGCCCATGCGCAGGCCGAAGCCGAGATTCTGCTCGACGCTCATATGCGGGTAGAGTGCATAGGATTGGAACACCATGGCGACGCCACGCTCGGAAGGGTCAAAATCGGTGACGTCCTCGCCGCCGATCAGCACCTGGCCGGAGGTGGGCTCCTCCAGCCCCGAAATGGTGCGCAACAGGGTGGACTTGCCGCAGCCCGAGGGGCCGACAAACACCACGAATTCTCCGTCACCGACATCGAGATCGATGTCATGAATGATCTTCACCGAACCAAAGCTCTTGTTGATCCCGCGCAGTTGCAAGTCCGCCATCGTATCCTCCTCGCCGATGGTTAGAGACGATCAGCGTGCCGCCCACAGGGCGCCACGTTCGAAAATGGTACGCATTTGCGGCACCTTGAACTCGTCAGCGATATGCCCGAGCGCGGAGTAGAAAACCCGTCCCTTGCCGAAGCGTCGTTTCCAGACCACGGGCATCACCACGCCATCGATCTCGTCGAAGATGTCGCCCGAGAAGGTGGTGGTCGCCAGCACTTCGACGCTGGGGTCGAAATGCATGTAGTACTGCTCGGAGCGATAGGGAAAATCACCGATGCCGGCCATGACGGGATCGTCCGATTTGGTGATATTGACGGTGTAGTCGATGATGTTGCCGGGATGAGCAACCCACTGCCCGCCGGTCATGAACTGATAGTCCGGCTCATTGCGGAAGCTGTCGCACATCAGGCCATGAAAGCCGGCAATGCCGGTCCCGGCCCGCACGGCGGCCAGCAGATTGGTCAGCTCCTCGCGTTCAATGCGGGACATGGTGACGGCGGGCACGATGAGATCATAATTGGCCAGCCCTTCATCGGCGAAGGCTTCGGTGGTCGGCTCGATATCGACGGAAAAACCATGCTGCTCGAGAATGTCGCCGACGATGCGGGCGCTTTGCTCGGGGGTGTGGCCATCCCAGCCTCCCCAGACGATCAGGGCTGATTTGCTCATGGTATTTCCTCCTAATATGCGGGTGTCCAGGGGGCGCTATAAATGTCGCGCAGCATCAATGCAGCCGCGCCGCGCGCCCAGAGCTGGTCGTCCAGAGTATGGAAAATCAGCTCGGTGGTGGCGAAATGGGCCCGGAAGGAATTGGCCTCGGCGGCGGCGCGCAGGGCAGGGGCCATGGCCTCGCCCAATTGTGCCGATTCCAGCGCGATGATGATCTTTTCCGGGTTGATGAGATTGATGATGTGCGAAATGCCGACTCCCAACTTCTCACCCAGCTCGGCGAGCAGCGCGGAGGCAGCGGGATTTCCAGTGACGGCGGCATCGGCCAGCGCCTGCTTGAGGTCGGCACGGGCGGCAGCGCTGCCCAGGAAATCAGGCCCCATGGCGTCTGCGGCCTTTCGGCGAATGACTGCTTCGCTGACATAGGCATTGAGGCAATCTCTTTGCCCGCATTCACAGACCACACCTGCGCCGCCGACCTTGATATGGCCGAAGGTGGGGCCGAGCGTGCTGGCGCCGCGATGCAGATCGGCCTCGACCCAGAGCCCCAGGCTGGCCGTCTGGTCCAGGGCGACAACGGCAAAGCTGCGCTCGCTCTGGGCGTAGCCGAACCAGCTTTCGGCCAGGGCCATGAGGTTGGCCGGCTTTTCCAGTTTGACCGGCAGGCCGGTCCGGCCCTCGAGCAGCGAAGTTATCGGCACTTCCCGCTCGCCGAACACCGAGCTGGAATAGCTTTTGCCCGAGCGCGGATCGACTAGGCCGGGAACGCCAATGCCGATGCCACGAATGCGCTTGCGGTCGATATCGGCCTTGTTGACGCAATCGTCCATGGCGTCTTCGATGAGGTCGGCGATGACTTCGGCGGGCTGGCGGGCGAGACGCACCGGCAATTGCACCGAGGATACCGATTCACCACGGAAATCCACCAGCGTCACCGTGGTCATGGCCTCGGAAATCTTGATCCCCAGTACATAGGCGGCATCGGGGACGAGACCGAGCAGAACGCGTGGCCGTCCGCGCTGGCTCTCGCCGTTAACCTGGGTATGGGTGGCTTGGATCAGCCCTTCTTCGATCAGCGCGCCGGTAATGGCCGAAACCGTGGTGCCGCTCAACAGGGTCCGCTCGGAAATCTCGACGCGCGAAATCTGTCCATGGTGCCGGATGGTCTCGAGCACATGGTATTTGTTGATTTCGCGCATCAGCAGCGGATCTGCGATCTTCACGCCCAAAAAGGCTTCTCCTGTTTCCTGCAGTTGTCAGACAAATTAGTTTGTCCTCTGTATCAAATTATTCCGGCGGATGGCGAGGTCGCGGTGCGTACTCTGGCGAAAATCCAGGGATTATCGATTTAAATTCAATGTGGATAGGGGTTTCATGGCGCCCCATGCATGCTGTGGACAAGCTGAGGTACGTCCCTCTTGCGTCTTTAATACGGGATGCGTAAAAAGTAGCAAGTGCTGAGTTCAGTGGGGACTGGTTCAGTGCCGCGGCCAGGGAGGAGACCGAGTTCCGGTTTCGGCGGTCGCATGCGACAGGAGGAAAACATGAAGCATATTGCGCTTGCCGCAATGCTGGGACTGGCCGTCATCATGCCGGCTCAGGCTCAAACCGTAGTCAAGCATCTGCACATCACGTCGATCCCGGCGGAAGTGGAGCTGATGAATTCCATCGCCGCCGACTTCATGGCGCAGAACCCGGATATCAAGATCGAACTGCCGTTCCTCGAGAACGAGGCTTTCAAGGCCAAGCTCACGACGCTGTTGCAGTCGGCCGATGCGCCCGACGTGTTTCACACCTGGGGTGGCGGCGTGTTCTACGAGCAGGCCAAGGCCGGCTTCCTGCGTCCGGTAGAGGATGTCTTGAGCGACGAAGCCAAGGAGGCCATGGGCACGGCGGGCGTTTCCGCCTTCACCGCACCCGATGGCCACCTCTATGGCGTCGCCCGCGACGTTGGCGAAGTGGTGTTGTGGTACAACAAGGCCCTGTTCGAGCAGGCTGGCGTTGATCCGGCCAGCATGGAAACCTGGGACGGGTTCCTGGCCGGCGTGCAGAAATTCAAGGATGCGGGGATCACCCCGATCGCCATCGGCGCCAAGGACAAGTGGCCGGCGCACTTCTGGTGGTCCAAGCTGGTTGTCCGGCTGGCCGGCAAGGATGGCTTCCAGGCCGCCCAGCGCGGTGAAGGCGACGGCTTTGCCGGCGAAGACTTCGTCAAGGCGGGCGAATATTTCCTGCAGCTGGCTGAGATGGAGCCGTGGCAGCAGGGTTTCCTGGCCGCGTCCTATGGCGACGCCTCCGGCTTCTTCGGTGACGGCAAGGCCGCAATGCATCTGATGGGCGACTGGGACTACGGCGCCATGAAGGACAATTCGGCCAATAAGGAAGGCATTCCGGATGACCAACTGGGCATCCTGCCGTTCCCGACCATCGAAGGCGGCAAGGGCGATCCCACCGATACACTGGGCGGTCTGGGCGGCGTGCTGTTCTCCAAGAACGCCTCCGATGCTGCCGTGAAGTGGGTCGAGTTCTTCAACAATGCCGAGAACCAGGCCAAGTACGCCGCAGAGGCCTACTACATCCCGATTTCTAAGGGTGCGGCCGATGTGATGACCAACCCCTTCAAGGTGCAGATCGCCAAGAATATCGGCAATGCCCACTGGCATGCCCTGTTCTTCGACCAGGCGCTGGGCCCCAATGTCGGTGGCGTGGTCAACGATGTGTCCGCCGAACTGGCCGGCAATTCCATCAGCGCCCAGGAAGCTGCCGAGCTGATCAAGGAAGCGGTCGACGACACCCTGTAGTCGAACGGTTCCGCCGGCGGGCAGTACCCTTTCTGCCCGCCGGTTCTTGTGCCGCACACCAGATTTTTCCATGCCGGTTTTTCGTGCCCATGCATCGCCCGTTGCCGCGCTTCATGCGCCGCCGCGATGTTCGGGGACAGGGCGGCAGGGTCGAGGACGCCGATGACCAGCATCGCTACCGCATCGAACCCGGCAATGGCAGGCGCGCCGCGGCGCCGCCGCTATATGGACCGCAAAAGCCTCGTGCCGCTGCTGTTGTTCCTGCCGCCGTCGATCATTCTTTTCACCGTCTTCGTCGTCCTGCCGATGATCGATGCAGCCACGTTCTCGTTCTTCAAGTGGAACGGCTATGGGCCCATCACCGATTTCGTCGGCTTCAAGAATTACGAGGATGTGCTCACCCATCGCAATTTCGGCACGGCGGTGCGCAACAGCCTGATCGTGGTGGCGGTGTCGCTGGCGATCCAGTTGCCTTTGGCCATGTGGTGCGCGGTGGCGCTGTCAGAGCGCGGCGCCCATATCAATCTCATCCGCGTATTGTTCTTCCTGCCCTATATGTTGGCCGAGGTCGCTGCGGGGCTGATCTGGAAGTTCGTCTATGACGGCAATTACGGCCTGTTGCCGGCCATAGGCGGCGCCATCGGGGTCGATATGCCCTTTGTTCTGGGCGACAAATTCTGGGTCATGCCGGCCATCATGCTGGTGATCACCTGGAAATATTTCGGCTTTCACATGATGATCTATATCGCCGGGTTGCAGTCCATCCCCGGCGAGGTGATCGAGGCGGCTCGGCTCGACGGGGTCAAACGCTGGCAGATCGTGTGCCATATCCAGATCCCGATGATCCGCTCGGCCATCGTCATCTCGGTGTTTTTCGCCATTACCGGCGCCTTGCAGCTGTTCGACCTGATCATCCCGCTCAGCAATGGCGGTCCCTCCCATTCCAGCCACACCATCGTGACCTTCCTCTACCAGTTCGGCATCACGCGCATGAATCTGGGCTTTGGTGGTGCGGTCAGCGTGCTGTTGTTCATCGCCTGCGTGGCGGTAGCGCTGGCCTATCGCCGCGTTCTCTTCAAGGCGGAGCAAAACTGATGACCACACGCACCAAAAAGCGCCGCCGTTCCGCGATTTCCGGCGTACAGTGGATTACGCTCATCATGGTCGCCGCCTTCGTGATCGTGCCGTTTTACACCACGGCTCTGGGGGGCTTTAAGGAGATCGGCGAGCTGCGGGTCAATCCGTTCGGCCTCCCCGCGAGCTGGGATCCGGTACGTTTTGTCGAGATCCTGGGCGGGCCGCGCTACTTCTCGTCGCTCGGCAATTCGCTGCTGATTGCAGCCGGTACGGTGGCGCTGTCGACGCTGGTGGCGTCAATGACCGCCTTTGCTTTGGCCCATATCAAGTTCTTTGGCTCCAAGTTCATCCTGGGCTATCTGATGCTGGGCCTGCTGTTTCCGGCAGCGACGGGCATTCTGCCGCTGTTCATCAAGATGCGCGATCTAGGCATGCTCGACAGCCACTGGGGCATCATCATCGTGCAAGTCGCGTTCAGCGTGTCCTTCTCGGTGCTGCTGTTCCACAATTTCTTCAAGGAGCTGCCCAAGGAGCTGGTTGACGCGGCCCGCATGGATAATTGCGGCTATATCCGGATCTACTGGTATGTGACGCTGCCACTCTGCCTGCCGATTATCGCCACCGTTGGCGTGTTCAACTTCGTTGGGAGCTGGAACAGCTTCCTCTTGCCGCTCATCGTGCTCAATTCCGAGGCCAAATATACCTGGCCGTTGGGCATCATGCAGTTCCAGGGTCAGTTCGGCTCGGACTGGCCGCGTATTCTGGCCTTCCTCACCCTTTCGATCATGCCGGCCATCGCCTTTTTCCTTCTGGCGCAACGCTACGTGATTTCGGGGCTCACCGGTGGGGCAGTGAAGGGCTGATCTCAGGGATCTGCACTTGGCCGGGGCGCCGTATGTGAAGTAAGACCGGACGCCGATCTGACATTGTGCGGGTCGGCGTTTCGTTCAGCGCACAAACGGTTTGGCCAACATGTCAGCGTCAGTCTCCCACCGCATCGTCATGCTCGACCGCGGCACCTTTCCGCCCGATACCCGGCTTGATGGGCCCAAGGCGCGCCACAGTCTCGTCCTGCATGAGCGGACTGCGGCGGGAGAGACAGCGGCGCGGATCGGTGAAGCCGAGATCGTCATCACCAACAAGGTGCCGATCACGAAGGCGGTGCTCGATGCGGCGCCAAACCTCAAGATGGTGGCGGTGGCGGCAACCGGCTATGACGTCATCGATGTCGCCGCCTGCAAGGCGCGCGGGATCGTGGTTTCCAATGTGCGTGACTACGCCCGCAACACGGTCCCGGAGCATTGCTTTGCACTCATGCTGGCGCTGCGACGAAGCCTTATTGCCTATGAACGCTCGGTTGCGGCGGGTCGCTGGCTGGAGAGTGGGCAGTTCTGCTATTTCGATTATCCGATCAGCGATCTGGCGGGCTCGACGCTGGGCATTATCGGCGGGGGTACCTTGGGGCAGGCCGTCGCCAAGATTGCCGAGGCGTTTGGCATGCGGGTGCTGTTCGCGGCGCGGCGCGGTGCGTCCGAGGCGACGCCGCCCTATGCACGGTTCGAGACAGTGCTGGAAGAGGCTGACGTGCTGACCTTCCACGTGCCGCTGCGGCCCGAAACCCGCGACATGATCGGCGCTGCCGAGTTCGCTCTGATGCAGCGCCGGCCGCTGATCATCAATGCCGGGCGCGGCGGGCTGGTCAATGAGGCGGCGCTGGCCGAGGCCCTGGTGGCAGGAAAGATCGCCGGGGCCGGCTTCGACGTGACCTCGGTCGAGCCGATGCCGGCCGACCATCCATTCCAGGCGCTGTTGGGTCGGCCTGATTTCATCCTGACCCCCCATGTGGCCTGGGCCAGCCGTCAGGCGACGCAGGCGGTGGCCGACCAGGTCTTCGCCAATATCGACGCCTTCATCGCCGGAAAACCGGTCAACGTGGTTGGATAGGGGCTAGGTCCTCCCCTATTGCGTGCTGGCGGCGAGGAATTCTTGGCTATAGGGCTGGGTCAGGTCACGATCGACCAGTTGCTGGCGGGTCAGCGTTTCGATCTGCCGGGCATTCTGCATCAGCATCAGCCGGTCGCAGCAATAGGAAATGACAGCCAGATTGTGGCTGACGATCACATAGGTCAGCCCCATCTCTGCGCGCAGCTGATTGAGCAGGTTGAGGATTTCAGCCTGGATCGACACATCGAGGGCTGAGGTCGGTTCGTCGAGCAGCAGCAGCTTTGGTGACAGGGCGAGCGCGCGGGCGATGGCGACGCGCTGACGCTGGCCGCCGGAAAGCTCATGCGGATAGCGATAGGCAAATTCCTCGCCGAGGCCGATGAGGCGCAGCAGTTCTAAGGTGCGGCTCTTGGCATTGGCAATGCCGTGAATGTGCATGGGCTCGGCGATGGCGGCGCCGATCAGGTGCCGAGGATGCAGCGAAGCATAGGGGTCCTGAAATACCATCTGCACCTGGGTGGCGAATTCACGCCGGCCGGTGCCGCGCGCCGGTACGCCATTGACCAGGATATCGCCGGACCAATCGTGGTTGAGGCCCATAATGGTGCGCAGAATGGTGGACTTGCCTGATCCGCTTTCTCCCACCAGGCCGAAGCTTTCGCCGCGCGCCACAGCAAAGCTCACATCGTCAACGACGGTGCTGGTCCCGAAACGGACGGACAGGTGATCGACCGAAACAATGGATTGGCTCATGACGGCTGGCTCCAGGCGGCCTGCCGGTCGAGCGTCGGCAGGGGTGTCAGCGGCCCGTCGATCACAGGCAGGCAGGCGAGAAGTCCCTTGGTATAGGGATGGGTGGCTTCATGCAGGCGCTTGGCGTCGAGGGTTTCGACGATACGGCCGGCATACATGACGATAACCCGATCGCAAAAGCGGCTGACGAGTTGCAGGTCGTGGCTGATGAAGATGAGGCCCATGCGGCGACGCTCGATCAGCTGGTCGAGAATGGCCAGAACCTGAATTTGCACGGTGACGTCGAGCGCCGACGTCGGCTCGTCGGCGACGAGTAGGTCGGGCTCGCGTACTACCATCATGGCGATCATGACGCGCTGGCCCATGCCGCCGGAAAGCTCGTGCGGATAGCGGTCGAAGACCAGTTCGGGTGAACGGATGTGGAGGCTTTCGAGGATTTCGAGCGCCGCCTTGCGCGCCTCTGCCTTGCTGATCCTGCGATTGCCGATGCGGATGGCCTCGACGATCTGGGCACCGGCGGTCATGACCGGATTGAGCGAGAATTTGGGGTCCTGCAGCACCATGCCCAACCGCCCGCCGCGGAGGTGGCGGCGCTGGCGGCGCGAAGCGGTGAGCAGATCGAAACCGTCGAAAGCGAGTTTGTCGGCCTCCACGCGCGCATAGTCAGGCAGCACGCCGAGCAGCGCCCGGCCCGAGAGGCTTTTACCAGAGCCGCTTTCGCCCACGATGCCGAGCTTCTCGCGGCCAAGGCTGAAGCTGACGCCGCGCACGGCCTGGTGCCAGCCGCCATCCTCGGTGGGGAAGGAGATGCGCAGGTTTTCGATTTCAGCGAGCATGCCGGTCATGATCTTGCCTTGAGATGCGGATCGAGCAGATCACGGATAGCGTCGCCCAGCAGGTTGAAGCCCAGCGAGACGATAAAGATGGCAAAGCCGGGAACGGTCGCAACCCACCACTGATCGAAGATGAACTTGCGGCCCGTGGAGATCATGGCGCCCCATTCCGGCAGCGGTGGCTGGGCGCCGAGCCCGATGAAGCCGAGGCCGGCGGCGGTGAGAATGATGCCGGCCATATCCAGGGTCATGCGCACGATCACCGAGGACATGCACATGGGGATGATGTGGAAGAGGATGATGTGGAACTCGGAGGCACCGGCAAGGCGCACCGCATTGACATAGTCGCTGTTGCGCACCGCCAGGGCCTCGGCGCGTGCCATTCGGGCATAGGGGGGCCAGGCGGTAAGGGTGATGGCGATGGCGGCGTTGACGATGCCGGGGCCGAGAGCGGCGACGAAGGCCAGGGCCAGGAGCAGCTTAGGCACGGCGAGGAAAACGTCGGTGATGCGCATGAACAGCGCATCGAGCCAGCCGCCATAGGTGCCGGCGACAACGCCGATGATGAGGCCTATGGGCGCGGCGGTGACGATGACGAGGCCGACGATCAGTAGCGTCAGTCGGGAGCCATAGATGACGCGGCTGAGGATGTCGCGACCGAGCTCATCCGAGCCGAGCCAGAATTCGGCGCCTGGGCCGGTGAGGCGCGCGGCGAGGTTCGGCAGATAGGGATCGTATGGCGCGATGAACTCGGCAAAGGCGGCGCAGAAAAGCAGCACCAAGAGGATGAAGAGGCCGAACATGCCCAGGGGATTGCGCGAAAAGCGGCGGCAGAAGCTGACGATCTGCTTCCAGCGGGCACGACCGGCGCTATCGACTTGGTCCAGAGTGGTCATTTGCGCACCTCCCGCGTGCGGGGGTCGAGCGTGGCATAGAGCACGTCGGACAATTGATTGAGGAGAATGAAGATCACTCCGACAAGGAAAGTGCCGCCAAGCACGGCGTTGATGTCGCCGCGGAACAGCGAGGAGGCGATGTAGTTGCCGATCCCGGGCCAGCCGAACACGGTCTCGATCAGCACCGACCCCTCAAGCAGGCCGCCATAGGAGAGGGCGATGATGGTGACGAGCGGAATGGCGGCATTGCGCAGGGCATGGCCGACCACGACTTCCAGCTCGGTGGCGCCCTTGAGCCGGGCAGTCAGCACATATTCCTGGGTCAGTTGGTCGAGCATCAGCGAGCGGGTCATGCGCGAGAGATAGGCCATGGAGAAATAGCCGATGAGGCAGACTGGCAGGATGATGTGGCTCACCGCATTCCAGAACACCTCCCACTGGCCTCGCAACAGGCTGTCGATGAGAATGGAATTGGTGATCGGCTGCACGATGCCGACATAGAAGACGTCGAGTTGGCCGGGTCCGGCGACCCAACTGAGCTTGTAGTAGAACACGTAAAGGCCCACGAGGCCGAGCCAGAAGATCGGCACCGAATAGCCGACCAGGCCGACCATGCGGATCAGGTGATCGGGCCACTTGTCGTGCCAGTAGGCCGAGGCGACGCCCGCGGGAATGCCAAGCAGCACGCCTATCAGAAGTCCCAGGGTTGCCAGCTCCAGCGTGGCGGGAAAGAAGCTCAGGAGATCGGTCAGTACCGGGCGGGTGGTGGTGAAGGAGGTACCGAAATCGCCTTGGATCAGCTTGAGCGTGTAGGAGGTGAACTGTTCCCAGACCGGTTTGTCGAGGCCGAGCTCAAAGAAGACCTTGTCATATGCTTCCTGGGTGGCCTTTTCGCCGACGATGGACAGCACCGGGTCGATGGGAATGACACGCCCGATGAAGAAGGTCAGCGCCACCAGGCCGAGAAGCGTCACGATGGTGGTGACGAGGCCATTGGCGAAACGCCTGAGGCGCAGCAAGGTCGGGGAAGCAGTAGCGGCCACAGATCAGTCCTGTCGGGAGAGGGGGCGCGGCAGCATGGCCGCCGCGCCGAAAAGTGGAATCAGTCCTTGTGCGCCTTCCAATAGCGGTCGTCGGACAGGGTCAAGCCCAGTTCGAGATCCTGCACATTGGCGCGGATGGCGACGCGGCGTACTTCCTGGAACATGTAGAGGAAGGGCGAGGTGTCGGTGTGCTCGACCTGGATTTCCTCATACATGGACTTGCGCACTTCGTTGTCGTTCTCGCGCAGAGCTGCCATGGCCTTGGGCGAGAGGTCGCCGGCATCCCAGCCGAAGCGGTCGGCCAGGCTCTGCGAGCCATCGGGCGTGTCGTCGGAATTGACCGCGAAAGCCTTGGCGTTGGAGTGCGGATCGGGATAGTCCGGACCCCAGAGGCCCACCCAGATATCGAGATCGGAGGAGCGGTAGCGTTCGAGCCACTGTTGGCCATCGACCACCAGGAGATTGAGATCGATACCGGCCTGGGCCATGGTCGCCTGGGCGGCCTGGGCGAAGTCGGTATAGGGCGGCACGTTCCAGACCACGGTGTCGAGCTTGACCGGGGTGGTGACGCCGCTCGAGGCGATCAGTTCCTTGGCCTTCTCGATGTCGAGCGAATAAGGATTGTAGTCGAGGCTGCCCAAGAACCCTTCGGGAACCAGGGTCTGGTGAACCTTGATGGTGCCCTGGCCGATGGTCTGGGCGATGCCTTCATAGTCGACCAGATATTTCATGGCCTTGACGAAGTCGGGGTGCGAAAGGGCTTCGTTGCGGACGTTGAGGCCCATGTAATAGATAACGCCGGAGCTGCCATCGAGGGTCTTGATATCGGCGTTTTCGGCGATCGAAGTGTAGTCGTCGGCGCCAAGCTTGTTGGCGATGTCGATGTCACCCTTTTCGAGCAGCAGGCGCTGGGCGGCGCTTTCCGGCACGTGCTGGAAGAACAGCCGCTCCATGGCCGGCTTTTCCTGCCAGAAGTTCTCGTTGCGGGTGAGCAGGATCGACTGCTTGGGCGTCCAGGTGGTCAAAACGAACGGGCCCGAACCGGCGGAATTGGCCTGCTTGAGCCAGGCATTGCCCATGTCGCCATCGACTTCGTGTTCCATCACCAGCTTGCTGTCGACGATGCCGCCGCTGTGCGAGGAGAGGGCATAGAGCACGAAAGACTCGGCATAGGGTTCGCCGATTTCGAACACCAGCGTGGCGTCATCGGTGGCCTTGATGCGCTCTTCGACATTCTCGGCGTTGAGGCCCAGCTGTGTGAGCAGGAAGGCGGAACGCGAGGCCATCTTGACCACGCGACGCAGCGAGAATTCGGCGTCATGGGCGGTGACCGGGTTGCCCGAGGCAAACTTGGCGGCCGGGTTCATCTTGAAGGTGAAGGTCTTGCCGTCTTCCGAGACGGTCCAGCTTTCGGCCAGGACGCCGTAGATCTTGGTCGGGTCGGCCACATCGGGGGCGATCAGTGTCTGGTAAATCTGCTTGGCGGCCATGATGCCACCGACTTCGCCAACTTCACCGGGGTCGAGCGTGATGATGTCGTCGAGCGCATCGGCGATGACGAGCGTATTGGCCGGGGTCGCCGCAAAGGTGGCGCCGGTGAGCATGGTCATGCTCAACAGCGCTGCGGTCAGCGTCCTGGTCAGTTTCATGATGTTTCTCCTGGTTGAAGCTGCTGCGTTCCCGGCAGCGATATTGAAGGGGCATTGGGGCGGGCATTGTCCGAAAACACCCTCATGGTGCCGACCCAAAGTTCGATGGCCACCTCTTGCCCCGGATTGCGAGACATGTGCGGTAGGCTTGAGGAAAAGTGCAGCGTTCCGCCGGCCTCGAGGGGGTATTCCACCCCGTCGACCACGTAGAGCATGGTGCCGCTGATGAGGTAGACGAAGTCCTCGCCTTCGTGGCGCATGACTTCGGAGGCAAAACCCGGCGGGATGTGGGTGATGCAGGCATTGAGCGCGGCATCGGCAAAGCCGGGTTCGAGGAATTCGTAGAGCGGTTCGGTCGCCCCGAGCGAGAACTTGGCGCGCTCACTTGAATGGGTGACCATCTGGTGCTGGCGCTGTGGCGCTTCGGAGAGGAACCGGTCCACATTGGTGTCGAGTGCACGGGCAACGGCGTAAAGCGAGGCAAGCGAGGGGCGGGAAATGTCGCGCTCGATCTGGGAGATGAAGCCGACAGTGCGACCACTCGCCTTAGCGAGGTCATAAACCGTCAGACCAAGTTCCCTGCGCCGCGCCCGGATGCGTGTGCCGAGCGTCGGCGTGGTGGATGTCTCCAACAGACGCTCCTGCCAATGCTTTGTTTAGCGAGACTAAACAGATCGCCGGGGTGCGGTCAATGTGCTGGAAGGCTGTAGGACGCAATCGTCTTTTTGATCGCCGCACTTTCCGGCTGCACTTCGGAAAATCCGAGTTCGTTGCGGATGCGGGTGGTGTCGAGGGTGAGCGGGTAGCGCAGGTCGGAGGCATCGGCGCGATCGGCCCACACGCCTTGACCGGCAGGTGCAGCAATCACCTCGGCGGTCGAGCCGATATAGGGCAGGAGGGTGCGGGCCCAATCCGCGGCACTGCGCACGAAATTCTGTCCCACATTATAGGTGCGCCCGGCGGCCTTGGGATGGAGCGCGGCAAGGGCGAAGGCTTCAGCGATGTCCTCGACATAGCCATAGGAGTTGAGCCAGCCATAGGCGCGCTCATCGATGGCGAAGGGCTCACCGGGTTTGGCATTGTCGGTGACCCAGCCGAAGCGGCGCTGTTTGTCGGCGACCCCGAAGATCATCGGCGGTCGCAGGATGATGGCATCGAGATCGGCGGCCCGGGCGGCCTCTTCGAGCACGATCTTGTCGTAGTTTTCGAAAAGGTCGTCGCTGACGCCCTGCGGACGGCGAGGGTTGCCGCGATAGGGGTAGCGCATGGTGCGGAGCGGTGCGTCTTCGTCGGCCGGCTCCATGCGTGGCGCGGCATCCCCCTTGCGCAGCAGGCCCTCATAATTGGCGTAAACATCCACTGAACTGGTGAGCACATAGCGCGCGCGGGCGCGCTGGGCGGCATTGATCACCGGCTGGGTATTACCGAGGCTCAGCGCGAAGATATCAACGACCGCCGTCACCTCATGGCGCCGGAAGATGGTGTCGAGCGCCGTTTCGTCGGTGCGGTCGGCGTGTTCGATTGCAACGCGCTCGGGCAGATTGGCCGGTTCGTGCCCGCGATGCACGACGACAGGTTTTTCGCCATGCGCCAGCAGGCGCAGCGCCACATTGCGTCCGAGGAAGCCGCTGCCGCCGATAATTGCCGTGGTCATGAAGTGCTGTTCCTGCCGCCAAGTGGTGGCTATGGTTCTATGAGCATATCGGGATGGAGGCCAGAGCCGGCAGGTTCGCGATGCACCGGTTTCGAAGTGGTGGCCTCGGTGCGCTCAGCTGTTGGGCCGGCTGACCGAGTTGCGCACGATCAGTTCGGCCCGCAGCAGCACTTTCTGCGATTTGGGCTGTTCGCCCGCCAGCATGGCCAGCAGCAATTCCATGGCCGCCTCGCCCATGCGGTGGCGGGGCTGTTTCATGGTAGTCAGCGAGGGGCTGACGAAGCTGGCAAAGGAAATGTCGTCGAACCCCATGACCGAAAACTGGCGGGGCAATTCGTAGCGCCGGGCGTTGAGGGCGATGATCACGCCCAGCGCCGTGGCGTCGTTGACGCAGAAGAAGGCCGTGGGCAGGGCATCGCGAACGAACATCAGTTCGGCGGCGGCGCGACCGCTTTCGGTGGTGCCCTCGCCATCGAGGATGAGGCGAGGGTCGATGGCTATGCCCGCGCTCTCGAGCGCGAGCCGATAGCCGGATTCGCGCACGCGATTGATCTCGCGGCCAGGCGAATGGCCGATGAAGGCGATGCGACGGTGGCCTTGGGAAATCAGGTGTTCGGTGGCGACACGCGCGCCTTCGAAATTGTCGACGCCCACGAAAGGCACGGGTTGGTCGACCACCGGCTCGTTCACTGCCACCATAGGCGGCAATCGGGTTTCTTCGGCGTTCTGGCCAAAGCCATAGGGCAAATGGCCGGTGAAGAGAATCAACCCGTCCGCCTGGTTGGAGCTGATGAAGCGCAGATAGTCGGTTTCCCGGCTGGGATCATTCTGGGTATTGCCGATCAGCAGGCCATAGCCGCGCTTGCTGGCCTCGGTTTCGAGGCCGACCAGGATGTTGGAGAAATTGGGATCGCCGACATCGGGGGCAAGGATCAGAATCATGTTGGAGCGCCGCATGCGCAGCGAACGGGCCATGGCATTGGTGGTGTAACCGGTGCGGGCAACGGCTTCCGCGACCTTGCGGCGCGTGGCGTCGGCGACCTTGGTCGGCTCGTTGATCGCCCGACTGACGGTGGCAATGGATACCCCGGCCAGGGCCGCGACATCTTCTATGGTTGCCAGCTTATGGTGCTGCACTTGGACCGCTCCGCCCTCGACGCCCGGCCACTTCGTGCCAATGCGCCACTGCCTTTAGCAGATGCCGTTTCCTCCGCCACGGCATTCTCCACAAAGCCTCTCACTTATGCCCTTGTGTAAACCTTTACATCAATCATGAAAACCTTTACATCATGGCTTGAGCAAAGAGCCGCACAGCAAGGGCGCCGTGCTCAGGGGAGGGGCTGCCAAGCATGAGCGATGCGCAGGACAGGACACTTGCGCCGATTTTATCGGCGCATCGCATCTCCAAGTCATTCGGCGAAATCCCGGTGTTGTTCAGCATCGATTTCGACATCAAACCGGGCGAGGTTCACGCCATTATCGGCGAGAATGGCGCTGGCAAATCCACGCTGATCAAGATCCTCTCGGGCATCGAACAGCCGACATCGGGCAGTATTATCTATGACGGCGAAACCGTGGTGCTGCCGCCCAATGGGCAGGCCGCATCCATGGGCATTGTGGTCATCCACCAGGAATTGTTGCTGGCTGAGCATTTGAGCGTTTCGGACTCGATTTTCCTGGGGCGAGAATTGCGCTCAGGGCCGTTCCTGCAACTTCGGGATATGCGCGAACAGACCCGCCGCATTCTCGAAACACTGCACGTCAATATCGACCCTGATGCGCGCATCAATACGCTCTCGGTGGCCGACAAGCAGATGGTTGAGATCGCCAAGGCGATCAGCCGCGACGCACGCGTCATCATCATGGACGAGCCGACGGCCGTGTTGTCGGTGGCCGAAACGCAGACCTTCTTCGAGCAGATCCGCCGGCTCACTGCCAAGGGCGTCGCCGTGATCTTCATTTCGCACAAGCTGGACGAAATCATGGAACTGGCCCACCGGGTGACCGTGTTGCGCGACGGGCAGTTGATCGCCACGGTCGGCACCGAGAACCTGACACCGGACTCCATCGCGCAGATGATGGTGGGGCGCGAACTGTCCAACCTCTATCCGCCCAAGCATGAGCCCGATGTCGATGCGCCGGTGGTGCTGTCGGTGCGTGAGCTGGCGGCCACCGGTATCTCGGATATTGCCTTCGATCTCAAGCGCGGGGAAATCCTCGGCTTTGCCGGGCTGATCGGTTCCGGTCGCACGGCGGTGGCGGAGGCCATTGTCGGCTTGACCAAGAAGAGCGCCGGCACAGTGGTGGTCAATGACGCTGTTTCCGAGTTCTCCGATGTTTCGAAATCACTTGCGGCGGGCCTAGCCTATATGACCAAGGACCGGAAGGGGCGGGGGCTGCTGCTCAATGCAGGCCTCCAACCCAACCTTACGCTGCTGACGCTCAAAAAGCATTTGCGCAACGGGTTCCTGGACGGGCGCAGCGAAGAGCAGGCGCTGGAGCGCGCGGTGCGCCGCTTCGACGTGCGGGCCCGCGATCCGTCAGTGCCGGTGGGAAAGCTCTCGGGTGGTAACCAGCAAAAGCTGATGCTGGGCAAGACCATGGAGAGCGAGCCGGACATCGTCATCATGGATGAGCCGACGCGCGGCATCGATGTCGGCACCAAACAGCAGATTTATCACATCATCGCGGCGCTGGCCGCCGAGGGCAAGGCGATCATCGTCATCTCCTCGGAAATGCAGGAAGTCATCGGCCTTTCCCACCGTGTCGTGGTCATGCGCAATGGACGCATGGCCGGCGTGCTGGAGGGCGCAGAAATTACCGAAGCCGAGATCATGCGTTACGCGGCCGGCATCAAGCAGGGTGGAGAAAATGACCGTGTCAGCGCCTGAAACCGCGAGCAGGCCCCAGAAGGGCTTCAAGCTCGATCTGAAGACCGCTGGGCCATTGCTGGCGCTGATCCTGCTGGTCATTCTTGGCTATAGCCTGAACCCTGCCTTTCTCAACGAGGGCAATGTCACCAACCTGCTGACCCGCTCGGCCTTTATCGGCATCATCGCGGTGGGCGCCACATTCGTCATCACCGCCGGGGGCATCGATCTTTCGGTGGGCTCCATGGCTGCCTTCATTGCCGGCATGATGATCATCATCATGAACTCGGCAGTCGAGAGCATGGGGGCATCGATCTGGACCGTGCTGCTGGGCATCGGCTGTTCGCTGATCCTTGGAACCGGTGCCGGCTTCATCAATGGCTTCCTGACCACCAAGGCGAAAATCGAAGCCTTTATCGTGACGTTGGGCACGATGGGCATTTATCGCTCGCTGGTGACCTATTTTGCCGATGGCGGCACGCTCTCGCTCAATAGCGGGGCCCGCGAAATCTACCGCCCAGTCTACTACGACAACTTCCTGCGCGTTCCCTATCCGGTCTGGGTGTTCATTATCGTCGCCGTCATCGGCTGGATCCTGATGAACCGCACCGCCTTCGGCCGCTATTGCATGGCTATCGGTTCCAACGAGCAGGTGGCGCGTTATTCGGCCATCAAGGTCGATCGCGTTCGCACCTGGACCTATATCCTTCAGGGTCTATGCGTCTCGCTCGCGACCATCATCTATGTGCCGCGCCTGGGCTCGGCCTCCTCGGCCACCGGCGTGCTCTGGGAGCTGGAGGCCATCGCCGCAGTGATCATTGGTGGCACCATGCTTAAGGGCGGCTATGGCCGCATCGGCGGCACGGTGATCGGCGCGCTGATCCTCACCGCCATCGGCAATATTCTCAATCTCACCGATATCATCTCCAACTACCTCAATGGGGCAGTGCAGGGCGTGATCATCGTGGCGGCGGTCTATCTGCAGCGTGGCAGCTTCAAGCGCGCCATACGCAAGAAGGCCGAATAGCAAGCATTCCCGCTTCGCAAGGGCGGGCAAAACCGGCGCACAACGCGCCACTCAAGGGAGGACTACCCATGTCTATCAAGGCATTGACCCTGGCTCTGGCCGCGACCACCGCTCTGGCGCTTCCGGCCTTCGCTCAGGACCAGATCAAGATCGGTGTTTCCATTCCGGCAGCGACCCATGGTTGGGCAGGCGGGCTCAACTGGCATGCCGGGGAAGCTGAAAAGCGCATCGAAGCCCTGCATTCCAATATCGATGTGATCATCGTCACCGCCGATAGCCCCGCCGACCAGGCTGGCGACATCGAAGACCTGATCTCGGTACAGCAGATCGACGCCCTCGTGGTGCTGCCGTTCGAATCCGAGCCGCTGGTCGAGCCGGTCCGCCAGGCCAAGGCCGCAGGTGCCTTCATCACCGTGGTGGATCGCGGCCTGCCCGATTCCACCATTCAAGACGTCTATGTCGCCGGCAACAATACCGAGCTGGGCGCCGTTTCGGCCGAATACTTCAAGACCCGTCTGGGCGAAGGCGACAATATCGTCATTCTGCGCGGTATTCCAACCGTGATCGACACCGAGCGTTTCGACGCCTTCATGGCCGGGATCGAGGGCTCGGGCATCAATGTGCTCGACAACCAGTTTGCCAACTGGAACCGTGATGATGGCTTCGAAGTGATGCAGGACTTCCTCAGCCGCTTCCCCGATATTGACGGCGTCTGGGCGCAGGACGACGACATTGCCATGGGCGTGGTCGAGGCCGTGCGTCAGGCGGGCCGCGAAGGCGAGATGTTCATCGTCGGCGGCGCCGGCATGAAGGACGTGATCAAGGGCATCATGGATGGCGACGAGCTGATCCCGGTCGACGTGCTCTATCCGCCGGCGATGATCGCGACCGCCATCGATGTGACCGTGGCCAACTTCACCTCCAACGGTCCGGTGCAGGGCGAATATATCCTGGGCGCCCCGCTGGTAACCAAGGACAATGCTGCCCAGTTCTACTTCCCCGACAGCCCGTTCTGATCGGTTCTGATCATCTGAAAAGGGGCGCTTCGAGCGCCCCTTTTTGTTTTGATGCTGCGGCGTGTAACACGCTGCGGGCGCTAGAACAGGTCATAGGCCTGGTCGGCAGGCAAAGCGAGAAGCCGGTCGCGCATGTTCAGCTTCAGCCATTCGTGCCGCTCGTCTTCTTCTGGAGTGCGATCGGGTCTGCGGCCCAGGGCGATGAATTCATCGCGCACGATGCCGTCACGGATGCGCAGCCGGATCTCGGTGCCGCGATAGCTGAGGATGAACACATAGGCTTGTAGCGTCGTGCCGCGCTCGGGCTGCGCCAGATCGGCATCGACTTTGTAGCGACCTTCGGTCAGGCTGCGCGTCACCATTTCGAAGGCGTCGCGGGCGCCGGGGCCCTTAAAGGCGGTGCAAATTGCGATCTCCCGGCGTTCGGGGACCTCGCCATCGGCAAGCAGCGGCAAAGCACGCTGCATCACCTTGAAGCCATGGGCGACGCCGCCGGGAAAGCCGAAGCCATGATAGCTCATGAGGTCGTCGAAGCTGAAAAGCAGCGGTTTGCCGTTTTCGAGGACGGTAAGGGTTGTGGTGCTCATGGCTGGGTCTCCTTGTCGAGTTGATCGCGCATCCAGGGCAGGAAGCCATCGAGGAAACGAGTCGTCGCCGGCATGAAATGGCTGCCGTGGTGATAGAAGGGGTCGAGGCTGGTGATGATCATGCGCCCAGAAGTCGTTACCTCGTCTACATAGAGAATAGGCTTGCCGCTCTCGTTGATCGCCAGGACTTCGGCGCCCGCCGGCACCTCGAACCAGCCATGAAGATGCCAGGTGATGTCCTTTTCACCCAATCGCGAAAACAGGCTGTGGCCAGGGCTGGCGATGCGCACGCCCAAATCGGCGCCGGGCGTCAGCCACCACCAGAAATTGGTGGGCTGCGGCGTGAATTCTATGCCGGGCAGGAAAAGCTGGCTGTCGCTTTCGCCGGTGGCGATGATGGTACCGCCTTGGTCGAGATAGGTTCGCAACGCCTCGCGATGCGGCATCATGCGATCGGCGGGTGTGCGACAGGGGATGAGGACGACTGCAAAGTCTGCGAGCCGGATGGTGCCGAGGTCTTCGGGGCGCACCAGCCGATCGAAATAGCCGGCATAACGCGGGCTCTCCAGGCTCTCGATGTGGTAATATGTGCCCGGATGAATGGCGAGGATGGCCATCAGAGTTCTCCCCTGGTCCAGGCGATGATGCGCGGCCCGACAATGGCGTGGTTGGGATTTGGGCCTTTCATGCCACCGATGTCATTGCCGGCATGGCTGAACATCTTGCCACCTGCGGGGAGCGTCCATTCCCAGTCGATGGGGTGTCTGTCGGGTCCAATGCCGTTGATGGCGCGGGCGCCTTGCGGCATGGGATTGTGGCCCCGGCCGTAAAATCCGGCGACGCCATTATTTTCCTCTAAGTCGGATTGCTCGATGCCGGAAAAGATCGGGTGCTCGGCAAGGCGGGTCAGCGTCAGATCGGTGCGACGGGCCCGGGGGATCGGCAGGAAGGGCTCGAGGCCGGCCAGGAAGGGGCGCATGATGTGGCCGTTGAAGAACCAGCGGCCGCCGCGAGCCATGAAAGTGGCAAGCGCATCTGAAAACTGCATGAAGCCGACCTGGTCGAGATGGCTGGTGGTGATCAGACCGCGCGCCGTGGCGAAGAGATGGGGCGACAGGTCGCGCTCGCGCACGAGGAGTGCATCGTTTCGCTCCATGGCCAGTGCGAAGAGGTCGGGCGCCGGGCCGAAGTGGGAGTGAACGAGCAGCAAGCGCCCGCTCTTGTCGTTAGTGCGGCTCATGGCTGAGGCTGCCTGAATGGCCGGGTTGGAGCGGCGAGGCTTGGAGCGCGCAACAAGGCGCACGCGGCACGAACCTTGGTTCGGTGCATGGTGGTGGATCCAGTCCTGTTGGTTTTCGGAGCCGCTGGCTCCTAATTCGGACTGCTACGATCAGCTTTATGTGATGTCAATAAAGCTGATCTCAAATATCATATTCAGTGACGCCGTGTCGCAACCAACCTGTCAGGCGGTGCGGGCGGCGCGCAGTTCCGGCGCATCCATGCCGTCTTGCCAGAACCAATAGCGAATATCACCGTCGCAGCGGAAATTGACCACGTCGTGACTGCCCTCGGCGTCCATGGCGTGAATGACGACGCCACCCAGAAACCCGCCGGAGAGGTCCTGCAGGTCCTCGATGGCGAACTCGATGGCTTCGGAGAGGCTATAGCCTAGCCGCAGGGCCATGACGATGGCGCGGGCTGTGCCGGCGCGCATGGTCATCTCACCGGTATGGGTGCAGGCGGCAGCGCCGTAGCGGCTATCGGCGTAAAAGCCGGCGCCGGGAATGGGGCTGTCGCCCAGCCTTCCGGGATATTTCCAAGCCCATCCAGAGGTGGATGTGGCCGCGTGAATGCCCTTCTTGGTGTCCTGGCAGAGGAAAACCGTGGTGTCGCGTACGCGTTCCGGATCGGTAATGGCGGTGCTGAGCGGGGCCAAGGGGATGTCTGGGAAATTGGCGCGCTGCTCGGGGCTCATTTCCTTTTCCAGCCGTTCCCACCACACCCTCTTGCTGTCGGGAAACAGGGGGTCGTCGCGGGTGAAGCCGATCTCGTCGGCAAAGCGGCGGGCGCCGGCGCCGGTCAGCGTCACATGGGGCAGGCGCTGCATCACCTCATAGGCGAGGGCGCAGACCGGGATGGTGTCGGGAACGGCGCCCACAGAGCCCACAGTGCGGGTGGTGCCGTTCATCACCGCCCCGTCGCACTCCATGACCCCCAGCATGTTTGGCCAGCCGCCATAGCCGACGCTGCGCACCTTGGGCTCGGCCTCGACGCGGGAAATGCCGCTGACCATGGCGGGGAGCCCCTCGTCGCCGGCGCGCAGGCGCTCGACGGTGTGAGAAAAGCCCGGCCAGGCTTCGGCATTGGCTAGCAGCAGCATGATAAACCCGCTAAGAATTGACTATGAAACCGATTTCACATTCGACCGTGATCGTCAATCCATCCGGGTGTCCGTCAGGCGGTGGCGCCGGGGACGAAATGGGTTGGCACAGTCACCAGCCGCTCGCCCGGCGCGGCGGGGTTGGTCAGCAATTGAGCGATGCGGGCCACGTAGTCGGCCTTGTTGAAACCGATGGAAGCAATGGGATAGGCCGCCATACCGATCAGCGAGAGGTTGTCGAAGCCGTAAAGGCGGAAACGGCCGGGGCGATTGCCCAGAAAGTCGTCGCGGCGCATATCGAGCAAGCCCATGGCCATGGCGTCCGAGGTGCAGAACACCGCCTCGGGCCAGATGTCGCCAGCCAGCATGGAGGCCGCAGCGCGGCCGCTGGCATAGGAATAGTCGCCCTGGACCATCCGTTCGAGCGCGATGCCCGCGTCCGCCAAGGCGGTCAGGTAATGGTCTATGCGCTTTTTCTCGGTGGGGGAGGTGGCGCGGCCGGTCACGAGGGCTGCGGTGCGCACGCCCTTGGCGGCAGCATCGGCGACTGCCGCTGCAATTCCCGGCGCCTCGTCGGCGATGACGGCGGGCGAGATGTCGTCGTGCCGGCCGTTGAGCATTATGACGGTTTCGGAGCGAAACAGGTCGCGAATACGCGGGGCGTCGGCGAAGTCGGAAAAGACCAATGCTGCATCGACGTGGTAGGCGATGCCTTTCTGGATCACTTCGGCGGCGTGGTCCTCGCTGTCCATGCGGATGAGGATCATCTGCTTGCCCAACTGCTGAATGGCCTCGAGCAGACGGTCGAAGAGGTCGATATCGGAGAGGTCGTGAATGTGGTTGACCACCACCGCCACGAGATCCAACGACTGGCGCGACATGCCGCGCGCCAGAGCATTGGGGCTGTAGCGCAATTGAGCCGCCGCCGCCTCCACCCGCGCCTTTTTCTCCGGCGAAACCGGGCGCTTGTCGGTGGAAAGGGCGCGCGATGCCACGGCGCGCGACACGCCGGCCAGGGCGGCGACATCGGCAATGGTGGGCGCGGGCTTGTTGTCTCGGCCGGCTCGCGGCATGTATCCCCACTCTAGATTTCAGGCGGACAGCCAGATGATGATGACCTGTTTCGATATCGGCGGCAGCAATATCAAGGCTGCGACCGCCACAGGCCCGGAGACACTGCATAATCTGGGACGGGCAGCGACGCCACTGCTGGATTTCGATGCCTTTGCTGGCGTGATCGCTGATTTTGTGGCTGCGGGGCGGGCGGCCGATGGCGCGCCGGTGGCCATTTCCATCACCGGCGTGGTCGATCCGCAAACCGGCATCGCCACTGTCGCCAATATTCCGTGCATCGATGGGCGTAATCTGGCCGGAGACCTGTCGGCGCGCCTTGGGCGTCCGGTTTTCGTCGCCAATGACGCCGATTGCTTTGCCCTGGCCGAGGCGCATGCCGGGGCGGGCAAGGGGCATGACGTGGTGTTCGGCGCCATTCTGGGTACGGGCGTAGGTGGCGGCATTGTGGTCGATGGACGCGTCTTGCGCGGGGCGGGCGGCATTGCCGGCGAATGGGGGCACGGCACGATCGTGGCCACCGATGTCAGCGTCAAACCCTTCCATCTCCCGCACTTCCCCTGCGGCTGTGGGCAGAAAGGCTGTGCCGACACCATTGGTGGCGCGCGCGGCATGGAGCGGCTGCACACGCATCTGCATGGCGTGGATCTGCCGAGCCTTGCCATTGTCGAGGCCTGGATGGCATGCGAGGCGACGGCCGCCCAAACCATCGATCTCTATGTCGAGCTCTTGGCCCAACCCCTGGCATTGGTGGTCAATGTCGTCGGTCCCGATATTGTCCCGGTGGGCGGTGGGCTGGGCAATAGCGCGGCGCTGGTGGAGCGGCTGGACGTGGCGGTGCGCCAGCGCATCCTGCGCAAGCTTGGCCGGTCGCTGGTGGTTCCGGCGCAGTTCAGCGTCGATGCAGGGCTGCTGGGCGCCGCTAATCTGGGATTTTCGGAGATGACGGCATGACATTGCTGGAAGTTTGCGTTGATGATGGCGCGGGCCTCGCTTCTGCCATTGCCGGCGGTGCCGATCGGATCGAATTGTGCTCGGCGCTGGAGATGGGTGGGCTGACGCCGGGGCCGGGTTTGATCGCCGAGGCGGCGCAGGCGCCCATTCCGGTGCGCGCCATGGTGCGGCCGCGCCCGGGGGATTTCGTGGTGTCGAACCAGGACATGGCGATCATGCTGGGCGATATATCAGCCATTCGCGCGGCCGGGCTTTCCGGCGTGGTGTTGGGTGCCAGCCTGCCCGATGGGAGGCTGGATGTCATAAATCTAGCGCGTCTGGTCGAGGCTGCGGGACCGTTGCACAAGACCTTGCACCGGGCAATCGATCTCGTGCCCGACATGGCAGAGGCGGTGGAGCAGGCGGTGGCCCTGGGCTTTGACACCATTCTGACCTCGGGCCGTGCCGATACTGCCATGGCTGGACTGGACGAGATTGCATTGGCGCATGCAGTTGCGAGCGGGCGGATCACCATCATGGCTGGGGCCGGAGTCAATGCCGACAACGCGGCCACAATCTTAGACCGTGTGCGGCTGGGGGCTCTGCATGGCTCCTGCTCTGCGCCTGCCCAGGCCGATAGTGCTGCGGCGGCGCGGCTGGGCTTCGATAGCCCCTTGCGCAAGGCGACGAGCGCCGAGAAGGTGGCCGCAATGAAGGCCGCGATGCGCGCAGCTTCCTGAGGGAGCTAAATCCTGGCGCAGGACTGGCCGATGACCAGGCGCGGCATGGCGACATGGGTGCGTGGCGGCATTGCAGCGCCGCCGCGAGTGGTAATGCGCTCGAGTATCCAGCGGGCCGCGACCTCTGCCAGTTCTTCGACAGGCTGCACCACGGTGGTGATGCGAGGCTTGATGACGCTGCCCCAAGGCACGTCATCGACGCCGGTGAGCGAAATGTCCTCGGGGCAGCTGAAACCGAGATCGTTGATCGCCTGCAATGCGCCCAGCGCCATGAGGTTGTTGGCAGCGACGATTGCGGTCGGGCGGTTGGAGCGCGACATCAGCCGTGTGACGTGGTCATAAGCGCGTTCGCCACTGAAATCGGCAGCGATCTCAAGTTCCGGATCGACATCAATGCCCGACGCCGCCATGGCGGTGCGGAAGTCGGCAAGGCGCAGGCGCGCAGTCCACCAATGCGGCTGTCCGCCCAAATAGCAGATGCGCCGATGGCCGAGGCGGATGAGATATTCGGTCAGCATGGTGGTGGTCAATTCGTTGTCAGAGCAGACGAAATCGAGTTTTACGCCGTCGACATACTGGTCGATCAAGACCACGGGTACATCGATCTGGCGTAGGAAGGCGGCAAAGGCGGGGTCGTTGCTGATCGGTGCCATGATAATGCCGCCCACCCGGTGGCGCCGCAGCTGCGACAGCGTGAGGATTTCGCGATCCGCATGGGAGGCGGTATCAGCCACGATCAGCATGTGGTCGGTCTGCGACACCACGGCATCAACATTGCGCAGCAGGCGCCCGAAGAACGGGTTGCCGATATCGCCGAGCACCAGGCCGATCAGCTTGTTATGGCCGCGCCGCAGGCTTTGCGCCATGGCGGAGGGGCTGTAACCCAGGTCCTCTGCGGCCTGCTCGATGCGTTCGCGCGTCTCCTGGCTGATCGGGCCCTTGCCGTTGAGCGCCAGAGAAACCGTCGATATGGCGACCCCGGCGCGTTTGGCGACATCGCGGATGGTTGCCATGCTTATCCTCACGAAACGATTTTTTGCCGACGCCATAATCGGCCTCTAACCGCCACGAAAATGCCGGTAGGCCGACACAGTGACAAGCTGTTTCTGTCAGTTTTGTGGTGTTCGATTTATGTTCGATGCTTGTCACACGGGGTTCTCGCTGGTTTGGTCATTGAAACGGTTCGACCCAAGGAGGGGGCCGTTGGTCAGGCGTGGTCCTCGGATCGGCGCCCGGTTCAGAAAGGGAAAGACATGATACGCAATCGTCTCAATGGGCTGGCCGGCATCTCTGCTGCCGCCGTCATGCTGGCCGGCATCGCCGCTCCCGCGGCGGCGCAGGACGTGACGCTCAAGATGTGGACGCTCAACAATACCGGTTACCAGGAGTTCATCGCCCAGGCCGCCGAAGAGTTCAAAAAGCTCCACCCCAACGTGAACATCGTTCACGAGATCTTCCCGGGCGACCAGTACAAGACCGGCATCCAGGTGGCCCTGGTTGGTTCGGCGCCGCCTGACGTGTTCTTCAACTGGGCCGGCGAAGATGCCAAGCGCCTGGTGGCCGATGGCCTGGTGCTCGATCTCACCGATCTGGGCAATGCCGAGGGTGGCTTCCGGCGGACCCTGTCGCAGGGTTGGCAGGATACCTTCACCTATGACGGCAAGATCTATGGTGTGCCTGTCGATGCCGTGTCGGTCTATCTCTACAACAATGTCGACTACTTCGCCGAGCACAACCTGACCCCGCCCAAGACCTTCACCGAGCTCACCGGGCTCTGCAAGGCGGTGCGCGAAATCAATCCGGACACCGTGCCGCTGCCGCTGGGCAATGCAGGCCGCTGGAAGGCCATCCACCTGATGACCATGCTCAATGAGCGGGTGCTGGGTCAGGATGCCACCGAGGCCGACTATGCGCTGAGCCGCGATGCCGATGCCCTGTTCACCGATCCGGGCTATGTCACCGCTTATGACAAGCTCATCGAAATGCAGGATGCCGGCTGCTTTGAAGACGCGCCGAACGCCACCGATTCCGAGCTGGCTGACGTGATGTTCTCTTCGGGCGCCTCGCCGATGGCCTGGTGCGGCACCTGGTGCATGGGTGACTTCGATGCCGGAGGCCTTGCCTATAACATGACGCGCTTCCCGATCATGGAAGATGGCAAGGGCGAGCCCGGCGCCTATTTCATGGTGCCCGAGGGCTACCAAGTCTCCGCCAAGACGGCCAATCCCGAACTGGCCGCTGCCTGGGTGAGCTTCCTCGTGTCCGACGCGCAGGCTGAGAAGTTTGCCGAGATCCTCAAGTTCCTGCCCTCGAACGCCAATACCATCGACCAGGTCGACGGTGCCACCGAGCACTTCAAGTGGGCTGCCGCCGACATGGCAACCTATACGGCCGGCGTCAATGTTCTCGACGTGCTGCTCGAAGCCAGCGTCGCCGAGGCCTATATGAACGCTACGGTCGAAGTGCTGAACCGCACCCTGACCCCCGCCGAAGCCGTCGCCCAGATCCGCGACGCTGCGGTGAAGGCCAAGGCCGCATCCGGCCTCTAGGCCGTATCCTTCCCGTCGGCCGGTTCCTCCCCCGGCCGGCGGGATTTTTGTTTGCCTTGCAGCGCGATAGCCGGACGGCGCTCAGCCCAGCCGGATTACATCGTGTCTGTCGAACTGCCAGCGCGCCCTGATCGGCTTCCGATGCGGAAGTCTCGGGGTGGGTGGCGGAAGTCAGGAGCCTGTTACTTATGAGCGCATCCTCGTCACCGCCCGGCGCTGCCGCCAGGGCCATGCGCATTGCCGGCCTAAATGGCGCCATGCTGGCGCCGGCGCTCGGCCTTGTCGGTATTTTCGTGCTGCTACCATCGGTCATGACACTCGTGGGGTCGTTTTATGCGTTCGGCATCACCTCGAGCAGCTGGAGCTGGGCCGGGCTCGACAACTATCTGCGCGCCTTTTCCGATCCAGTGTTCTGGATCGCCCTCAAGAACAATTTCATTATCATCTTCGGCTCGATCCTGAGCCAGGTGGGGCTGGGGGCAATCCTCGCCGCCGTGCTCGATCGCGGCATCAGGCGCGGCTCGACCGCCTATCGCACCATCATCTTCATGCCGGTGGTCATCTCCTCGGTCGCCGTGTCGCTGATCTGGATGATGATTTACGATCCCAATGTCGGCTCGCTCAATGCGCTGGTGAAAGCGGTCGGTCTGACGCCGCCCAAGCTGGGCTGGCTCGGCGACCCGGGCATTTCGATCTGGATGGTGCTGCTGACGGCCGCCTGGGCCAATGTCGGCTTCCAGATGGTGCTCATTCTGGCCGGGCTGCAGGCCATTCCCAAAGAACTCTATGAAGCCGCTTCGCTTGATGGCGCGCGTGGGCTCAAGGCCTTCTGGCACATCACCCTGCCGGGCATCCGCAATATCCTGATCGTGGGCGTACTGATCACCACGATCGGCGGGTTGAAAGTGTTCGACCTGATCTTCGTGATGACCGGCGGCGGACCGGCCAACGCTACCCAGGTTATGGGCACCTATATTTATCTGCAGGCCTTCAACCTCGGAAATATGGGCTATGCCAATGCCCTCTCCATCATCCTGCTGCTGATCGCGCTCTTGCTTGGCGTCGCTCAGCTCAAACTGTCGCGTCGGGGGTAAGGCCATGAAGCGTTTTCGTGCCGTCTCCATCGGCTTGCATCTCTTCGTCTCGATCTGGGCACTGTTCGTGCTGGCGCCAGTAGTGTGGATGGTCTTGGCTGGCTTCCGAACGCGTGCCGAAATCTTCACCCAGCCGCTGGGGCTGCCGAAGTCCTTGGATTTCGCCGCCTTCGAGCGCGCTTGGAACACGGGTATTGCCGGGTTCATTCTCAACTCGGTCTTTGTCACCATCATTTCGGTGACGCTGATCATCGTGACCAGCGGCATCGCCGCCTATGTGCTGGCGCGGTCCGAAAGCAAGGTCCTTAAATGGATCTATGTGCTGATCGTGGCGAGCTTCGCCGTGCCCAGCCAGTCGGTGCTGGTGCCCCTTTACCAGATCATATCCGGGGCAGGGCTGCTCAATTCACTCTTTGCCATTGTCTTGCCTTATGCGGCCTATGGCATCCCGTTCACGACCGTATTGTTCTACGCCTTTTTCCTCGAGTTTCCCCGGGAGCTTGAAGAGGCGGCGCGGCTCGATGGCTGTTCGCGGCTGCAGGTCATCACACGCATCGTGCTGCCGCTCTCGGGGTCAGCCATTGCCAGTGCGGCGATCTTCCAGGCGGTGTTCGTCTGGAACGAATTCCTGCTGGCGCTGCTGCTGCTCACGGACACCAGCATCAAGACGCTGCCGCTCGGCATGCTCAATCTGCGCGGCCAGTTCAGCTCCGACTGGCCGGCGGTGATGGCCGGCGTCACCATCGTCACCCTGCCCATGCTCCTCCTGTTCATCCTGGCCCAGCGCTACTTCGTGCGCAGCCTGGCCGGCCTCGGCAAATAGGGAAAACCCATGCCCAGTCTGAAAATTACCAATCTCGAAAAGCACTACCAGAGTTTCCACGCGCTCAAGTCGATCTCGCTCGATATCGAGGATGGCGAGTTCGTGGTGATGGTGGGGCCCTCCGGCTGCGGCAAGTCCACGCTGCTGCGCTCGATTGCCGGGCTCGAAACCGTCGATAGCGGCACGATTACGATCAAGGACCGAGATGTGACCCATCTCGAGCCCTCCGATCGCGGCGTGGCCATGGTGTTCCAGAACTATGCGCTCTATCCCCATATGACGGTGGCGCAGAATATGGGCTTCAACCTGCAGATCGCGGGGCGTCCCAAGGCCGAAATCGTTGCGGCGGTGGATCGCGCCGCCAAGATCCTGCGCATCACCGACCATCTCAATAAATTCCCCAAGGCTTTGTCCGGTGGGCAGAAGCAGCGTGTCGCCATCGGCCGGGCCATTACCCGCTCGCCCGATGTCTTCCTGTTCGATGAGCCGCTGTCCAACCTCGATGCGGCACTGCGTACGCAGATGCGCGTCGAGCTTGGCCGGCTGCACAAGGAACTGGGCACGACGATGATCTATGTCACCCACGATCAGGTCGAGGCCATGACCATGGCCGACCGTATCGTGGTCATGCGAGACGGCATCATCGAGCAGGTGGGCTCGCCGCTCGATCTCTATAACCGCCCGGCCAATCAGTTCGTCGCCGGCTTCCTCGGCTCGCCGCGCATGAATTTCCTCGCTGCGTCCATTGAGGCCATTGCCGATGGCGCGGTGACCTTGGCGATTGCCGGTCTGAAACAGACACTGGTGCTGCCGCTCGACGAGGCCGGTGCTGGGCTCAAGATCGGCGACAGGGTGCGGATCGGGTTCCGTCCGGAGGCTGCGCTGGCCGATGGCACGGACGGTCTGGTGCTGCCTGCCAATGTGCGGGTGGTGGAGAGCCTTGGCCGCGAGACACTGGTCTATGCCGATGCTGGCGTGGTGCGGTCCATCGACTCTGAGTCGCAGGACGGCTTCTTTGCCGTGCACCAGTCGCAGCAATTGCAGTTTGCCTATGACGCGCCGTTCACCATCGGGGTGCCGGCGGACGCACTTTATCTCTTCGACACGTCCGGCAAGACGCGGCGCTTCGCCCGCCGGGCCGCCTGATCCCTCATTCCATCTCGTAGAAAATCCATCATGCGGCTGCGCCAGGTACATCTCGACTTTCACACCTCCGACCTCATCGAGGATATCGGATCGCGTTTCGACGCCAAGGCGTTTGGACAGGCCTTCAAGGATGCCGACGTGGATTCGGTCACCATCTTTTCCAAATGTCACCACGGTCATTCCTACCACCCCACCGCCATCGGTCGAATGCATCCGCATCTCAAGTTCGACCTGATGCGGGCGCAGATCGATGCGCTGCATGCCCACAATATCAAGGCGCCGCTCTATCTCTCCGGCGGCTGGGACGAACTAGCGGCCAACCAGCAGCCCGGCTGGCGGCTGATGGATGAAAACGGCCTGCCCAAAAGGGTCGGCGGCGATCCGCTCGGCGATGGCTGGGCCTATCTCGATTTCGCCTCGCCCTATCTCGACTATCTCTGCCAGCAGGTGAAGGAGGTGATGGTCAACTATCCCGATGGCGACGGCATCTTCATCGACATCACCTATCAGCAGCTTTCGGCCGGTCCCTGGACGCAGCAGCGCATGGATGCGGCAGGCCTCGATTGGGAAAGCGCCGAAGACCGCGCCAAATTTGCCGAGCAGGTCAATTACGAGCTGTTCGAGGGCGTGCAGCAGGCGGTGCACAAGCACGATCCGAACAAGCCGCTCTTCTTCAATCTCGGCCATGTGCGGCGCGGCCGGCGCGACGTCTACAAGCGCTATTTCAGCCATCTGGAGCTGGAATCGCTGCCGACGGCAAAATGGGGTTATGACCATTTTCCGCTCTCGGCGCGTTATGTCGATGTGTTCGGCGAGCCGTTCATCGGCATGACCGGCAAGTTCCACCATCTCTGGGGCGAGATCGGCAGCTACAAAGCGCCCCAGGCGCTGGCCTATGAAGTGGCCGCCATGCAAGCCTATGGCGCCGGCGCTTCCATCGGCGATCACCTGCACCCCAATGGCGCGGTGGATGCCACCAGCTACAAGGCCATTGGCGCCGCCTATGCCGAGGCCAAGGCTGCCGAGCCCTGGACGATTGGCAGCCGCAACCGCGCCGATATCGGCCTGGTCAGCGTCGAAGGTTCGCGCCGCCCGGGCTTTGTCGGAACGCCCGGCACCTCGAATGCTGCCGATGAAGGCGCCGCACGGGTTTTGCTCGAAGGCAAGTTCACCTTCGACGTGCTCGACACCGACATGGATTTCTCGCCCTATCGGCTGCTGATCCTGCCGGACGAGGTGATTGTTGATAATGCGCTCAAGCTCGCGCTCGATACCTATGTGGCTCAGGGCGGCAAGCTGTTGCTCACCGGGCAGAGCGGGCTAGATGCGGATAAGGGCCTGCTGTTCGATATCGGCGCCGAGTGGCACGGCGCCAATCCCTATTCGGGCGACTATGCCTTGCACGACGCCGCGATCCGGGCCGATTTCGTCGCCGATCCTATCTATATGTATGTCGGCTCCGAACGGATTTCGGTGACCGATGGGCAGAGCCTCGGCGTCGTCTACGATCCCTATTTCGAGCGCAGCCCCAAGCATTTCTCGGGCCATGTGCACACCCCGCGCCGTTCCGATCCGTCGGGCTATGCCGCCGGTGTTCGCAAGGGCAACATCACCTATCTGGCGCACAAGGCGTTCTCGGCCTATCGCCAGTCCGGTGCTGTCGCCATCCTCGAATTGCTGGAAAAGACCATTCTGTCTTGCCTCGACGGCGCACCCAATGTGCGTGTCGGCCTACCGCGTGCCGGTCGCGTCACCGTCCGTCATCAGCCGGTAGAGGGCCGCGACGTGGTGCATCTGCTGTTCGCCCAACCGGCATTGCGCGGCGAATTGCGCGGCGACAATGTGCAGCCGATCCAGGATTTTGTGACGCTGTCAGACGTTGCCGTCGATCTTGCCATTGGTAACCGTGAAGTCGAGACGGTGCGCGTTGTTCCCTCGGGCGAGGCCATCGACTTCGATGTCGTTGACCAGCGCCTGCGATTCAAAGTGCCGCGCCTCGAAGGCGCAGCCAAGATCGAAGTGCAATATCGGCAGTAGTGAGACTGGAAGTGAGTTATGAGGCCGCGCTGTCTACGGACAGGGCGGCCCTTACCTTTTCCAGGCCGTTCGCAGTGCCGTTCAGCGGCCGGTATTCAAGACCGACGGCGCCTTCATAGCCATTGTCGTAGAGCCAGGCGAGGCGCCGGCCGAGGTCGATCTCGCCGGAGCCCGGGTCGTTGCGGCCGGGATGGTCGGCGACATGGGCGTGGACCACGCGCGACACCCGCCCAGCAAGAACATCGTCGATGGCCTCGCCCATCAGATGAGAATGATAGAGATCGAAGACAATGCCGATCTCGGGACGACCCACTTCGTCGACGATGTTGAGTGCCTCGCGGGTAGAGGAAAGGTAATAGCCGGGGTGGTCGATAACAGTATTGAGCGGTTCAAGGCCGAGGCGCACACCGGTGCCGGCAAGGATGTCGGCGCTCGCCTCCAGGCCCGAGACCAGAGCGCGGTGTTGGTCCTCGCGCGACACGCCAGGCTGGTCGTTGCCGGCCTGAGCGATCAGCACCGTGGCGCCCAGTCTTTGTGCCAGTGCAGCGGATTGCTTGAGGCCGTCGAGGAAGGCAGCGTGATTGGCTGGGTCGGTAATGGAAATCATCGGCTCAGCCAGGAAGCCGCTCAGCGGCATGCCGGTTTCGCGCAGTGCCGCCTCGATGGCAGCTATATCCTTGTTGGACCAGCGCCAGAATTCCACTGCATCCAGGCCGGCTTGCTTAGCCAGGTGAATGCGCTGGACGAAATCATCGCTCGCGTCTGAAAAAAGCCACTCGATACACGCCGACAATTTCATGGGTAGTCCAGTCCTATAGTTGTGACGGCGACTCGCGAGCCGTCATCACAGCAATAGTGGACAATAAACTGAGACGGGAACACCGGCTAATGCCGTCGGCTGCTCACTTGTGATCAGCCGGCGATGCGTGGCTGGTGGTCTCCGGCGGCGCGGCGGAGGAAACCATCGGCCTTGTCGAGGGCTGAGAGGGCGGCTTCCTTGTCGAGGCCGGTCAGCGCAATGAGGATCGCGAGCTTGACGTTGTAGTCGGCCAGATCGAGATAGTGATCCGCCTGTTCGGCGGTGCAACCGGTGGCTTCGACGACGATGCGGGTGGCGCGGGCCGCCAGCTTTTCATTGCTGACCGACAGGTCGACCATTAGGTTCTGGAAGGACTTGCCGATGCGGATCATGCTGGCAGTGGTCAGCATGTTGAGCACCAGCTTCTGCGCCGTGCCGGATTTTAGCCGGGTAGAACCGGTCAGCGCCTCGGGTCCGACGATGGGCGAAATGGCGATTTCGGCCTGGCGAGCGATGGTGGAATCCGGGTTGCAGGAGAGGGCGACGGTGGTGGCGCCTATGGATTTTGCGTAATCCAGCCCGCCGATGACATAGGGGGTGCGACCGCTGACGGCGATGCCGACGACGACGTCGCGTGCCTCGAGCGCAATCTTTTCGAGATCGACGCGGCCTTCGTCGCGGTCATCCTCGGCGCCTTCCACGGGGTGGCGCAGGGCGTGATCGCCACCGGCGATAAGGCCGATCACCATGCCCTCGGACACGCCGAAAGTGGGGGGACATTCGGAGGCATCGAGCACGCCCAGGCGCCCGCTGGTGCCGGCGCCCATATAGATGAGGCGTCCACCGGCCTTGAAGGCCTCGACAATCTTATCCACGGCTGCCGCAATCTGCGGTAAAACCAGTTCCACGGCCTGGGGAACCCGACGATCTTCGGTGTTCATCGCCGCCAGAATCTGCTGCGTCGACATCAAGTCGATCTGCATGGTCTCGGGATTGCGCGCCTCCGACACGAGGTGTCCCAGTTCCGCGATCAGGGCGTGTTTCGGCATGGTGGTTTCCTCACGGTTGGGAGCGGATGCTAGAAGTGACTATTCCATATGTCAATAAAGTGTGGAATAGAATATTCCGGATCAGCGCACGGAAACGGCCATGTCCATACTCAAGATACTGGATGCACAGCTGGAATCGATGACCCGGGCAGATCGGCAGATCGCCCAGTTCATCCTCGATGATCCCGAGCGCATGCTGTCGCTGTCCTCCGCCGCGCTGGCCGAGGCGACGGGGCGTAGTCAGTCGAGCGTGGTCAAGTTCAGCCAGAAATTGGGCTATGCCGGTTATCAGCAGCTCAAGCTGGATGTGAACAAAGCCAAGGCGCAGGAGTTTCACGCGCCGGCCGGGGTGATCCATGGCTCGATCGATGCCAGCGACAGCTACCTCACCATTCTGCAGAAGCTGATTGGCTCCAAGCTGTTGTCGATGCGTGAGACCTCGGCGGTCAATACCGAGGCGACGATCGATTCCGCTATCGATGTTCTGGTCAAGGCGCGGCGGATTCAGCTGGCCGGGGTGGGGGCGTCATCGCTGGTGGCGCGGGACTTTTCCTATAAGTTGCTGAAGCTGGGGCGCACCGTTCTGGTGGATAGCGACAGCCATATCCAGATCTCCAATGCCTCGGTGCTCAACAGCGAAGACCTGATCATCGCGCTGTCGCATTCGGGGCGGAGCGTCGAGACGCTGCGCATTGCCGAGCTGGCCAAGGCGCGCGGGGCGACCCTGTTGTCGATCACCGGGCTGCACTCCAATCCCTTGGCGGAGCTGGCTGATATTCGCCTTTACACGGTGGCGGACGAGGAGCGGGTGCGCTCGTCGGCCATCACTTCGCGCGATGCGCAGCTGATGTTGACCGACATGCTGTTCATCCTGTTGCTGCGGCGGCAATCGGATGCCTATGACTTCATCCATCGCAGCGAAATGGCTGTGACAGTGCTCAAGGCCTAGTGCGCAATTATCGCTGTCGCGCGGGTCGGCGGTAATTTTATATTCTTGACAGTGAGATTTTTTGGAATTTAGTATTCCTGATATTGCCTGTTCATGACCGCACTATGAACGAATTATGAATGCGCATTGCCTGTGATTGCGGGCGAGGGGCTTTCACTCGGATCGGGGAACTCTATCTTGGCTCAGCTTTCGCTCCGCGGCATCAAGAAGCGCTTCAAAAACACTGATGTGCTGCACGGTATCGATCTGGAAATCGGCGACCGTGAATTCGTCGTCTTTGTCGGTCCCTCGGGCTGCGGAAAATCCACCCTGTTGCGGCTCATTGCCGGGCTCGATCCGATCAGCGACGGCGACTTCTTCCTCAATGGGCAGAAGATGAACGACGTGCCGCCCTCGCGGCGCGGCATCGCCATGGTGTTCCAGTCCTATGCGCTTTATCCGCATATGGACGTCTATGAGAACATGGCGTTCGGCGCGCGGCTGATGGGGCTCGACAAGCCGGAAGTGGAAAAGCGCATTGCCGAGGCGGCGCGCATGCTGCGGCTGGAGCCGCTGTTGCAGCGCAAGCCACGCGAACTGTCCGGTGGGCAGCGCCAGCGCGTGGCAATCGGCCGGGCCCTGGTGCGCAAGCCGGCGGTGTTCCTGCTCGACGAACCGCTGAGCAATCTCGATGCGGCGCTGCGGTCGGATGTGCGGCTCGAAATCGCCCGCCTGCACCACGATATCGGCGGCACCATGATTTATGTGACCCATGACCAGGTCGAGGCGATGACGCTGGCCGACAAGATCGTGGTGATGAATGCCGGCCGGATCGAGCAGGTCGGCTCGCCGCGTGAACTCTACGAGACCCCGGCCAATACCTTCGTGGCCACCTTTATCGGCTCGCCGCGCATGACGCTGGTGGATGTGAAGCGTGAGGGTGACCGGCTGGTCATCGACAATGGTGGTGGCGTGGCGATCGCGGCGCCGCAGGATGCCAAGGTCAAGCTGGGGCTGCGTTCGGACGCGGTACGGCTGACGCGCGGCCAGGCCGGCGAGGGCTTTGCCGCGACCGTGGTCTATACCGAATATCTGGGCGACAATGCCTATGTCTATGTCCGGCTGGCCGACCAGACTCTGCTGTCGGCGCGCACCGGCCCCAATGATCTTTATGCACCCGACGAGGCGGTGATCGTGACGGTCGACCCCAGCGCGGTGCATTTCTTTTCCGCCGAGGATGGACGGCGGCTGGCGCCCTGAGGCGCCGGGGACCTTAGTCCATACCAAACGACTTAACAGGAGAGGGAATGATGAAAACCAATCTGATCCGCATCGGCGCCGCGATGAGCGCGCTGCTCGTGGCTGCCCCGGCCTTCGCACAGGACCTGACGTTCTGGAGCTGGCGCCAGGAAGACAAGGCTGCCTATGAGCAGTTCATCGATACGTTCGAAGCCGCCAATCCCGGCATCACGGTCAAGTTCGAGACCTTTGAAGCTGCAAACTACAACACCATCCTTTCCACCGCCCTGGCTGGCGGCACCGGCCCGGATGTGATGATGGTGCGCGCCTATGGTGGCCTCGAAAACGTCGCCGCTGCCGGCTATCTCGAGCCGCTGAGCTTCGAAACCGTCCCGGCGCTGGCCGATTTCGCCCCTGCAGCGCTCGCCGCTGAAAGCGTGCGCGCCGATGGCGTGGTCTATGCCGTGCCCTTCGCCAGCCAGACGCAGCTGGTCATCTATAACAAGGCCATCTTCGACGCCAATGGCCTCGAAGAGCCCAAGAGCTGGGACGAACTGGTGGCCCTGAGCCAGAAGCTCAAGGATGCCGGCGTGTTCCCGTTCGCCAATGGCACCGCGACCGCCTGGCAGAACGAGACCGTGACCTTCGGCCTCGGCTCCTCGCTGATGGGCAAGGATTTCTACAACGGCCTGATGTCGGGTGAGACCGACTTCACCGACGAGCGCTTTACCGGTGCCCTGGCTGCCGTGGCCGATGTCGCCGCCAAGTACTTCCCCGATGGTTTCATCGGCCTCGACTACCCGTCCGCCCAGCAGCTGTTCGCTTCGGGCATGGCCGGCATGTTCATCGGCGGCTCCTATGAGCTCGCCAACTTCAAGGGTCAGAATCCGGATATCGAGCTTGGCGTGTTTGCCGCCCCCGGCAAGAGTGCAGAAGACGAGAAGTTGGTTGGCCTCTATTTCGACGGTGGCTATGCCGCCAATGCGGCCGGCGCCAACAAGGAAGCCTCGATCAAGTTCCTGAACTACCTGGCCAGCAAGGAATTCGGCCAGGCCTTCGCCGACACGCTGAGCAATATCTCCACCGTGCCGGGTGTCAGCTTCAACAACCCGCTGCTGGCTGAAGTCAACGAGCTCAACCAGCACTCGATCCCCTACCTGATGCTTGCCCATTTCCGCTTTGGCGAGCCCTCCGGCTCGGTGCTGATCCAGGGCGAAATGCAGAAGCTGTTCGCCGGCGAAACCACTCCGGAAGCCATCGGCGAGGCCCTGACCACCGGCCTGGCTGCCTGGTACGAGCCGTTCAAGAAGTAAGAGCCTGCTCGGTTCACCCCCACTTAACCTCCCCCTCAAGAAGGGGGAGGGACCGGGCGGTGGGTGTGGCGAGATGTGGTCAAGATCACAAATCTGCTCCTCCCCCTCCTATAGGGGGAGGCCGGGTGG
>NZ_UZWD01000003.1:0-2500 GCF_900631955.1 Devosia equisanguinis
ATCCCGGGATTTGGTAATTTTGATGCAGAAAAGCCCCGGTTTTGAGGCCGGGGCTTTTGGATTGGTTTTGAGACGGTAAAGAGATGGTACGTGTGTTTGGCAGACCTTGCAGTGACCTACTCTCCCAAGTCTTGAGACTTAGTACCATTGGCGCGGAGGAATTTGACGGTCGAGTTCGGGATGGGATCGGGTCTTGGGCTCCTCGCAAGAACCACAAGGTCAGCGAAACACACGTTTTATGAATTCTGGTTTTGATGAACTGAAGAATGTTGCATGGGCTTTTGGGCCATGCGGACATTGATTAATGAGAACGATCAAGCCGATCGAGCTATTAGTACCGGTAAGCTTCAAGCATTGCTGCTCTTCCACACCCGGCCTATCAACGTGGTGGTCTTCCACGGCTCTGATAGGGAATACTCGTTTTGAGGGAGGCTTCCTGCTTAGATGCTTTCAGCAGTTATCCCGTCCGAACTTAGCTACCCTGCAATGCGGCTGGCGCCACAACAGGTCCACCAGAGGTTCGTCCATCCCGGTCCTCTCGTACTAGGGACAGCTCCTCTCAATATTCCAACACCCACGGCAGATAGGGACCGAACTGTCTCACGACGTTCTGAACCCAGCTCACGTACCACTTTAAATGGCGAACAGCCATACCCTTGGGACCTGCTCCAGCCCCAGGATGTGATGAGCCGACATCGAGGTGCCAAACACTGCCGTCGCTATGGACGCTTGGGCAGTATCAGCCTGTTATCCCCAGAGTACCTTTTATTCGTTGAGCGATGGCCCTTCCACACGGGACCACCGGATCACTATGACCGACTTTCGTCTCTGCTCGACTTGTCAGTCTCGCAGTCAGGCAGGCTTATGCCATTGCACTCGACGACCGATTTCCGACCGGTCTGAGCCCACCATCGCGCGCCTCCGTTACTTTTTGGGAGGCGACCGCCCCAGTCAAACTACCCACCATGCGCTGTCCCGGACACTGTTATGCCGCGGTTAGACACCTATGACGATAAGGGTGGTATCTCATCTTGTGGCTCCACCAAGGCTGGCGCCCTGGCTTCAAAGCCTACCACCTATCCTGCACATGCCGACACAAGTGCCAGCGCAAAGCTATAGTAAAGGTTCATGGGGTCTTTCCGTCTGACCGCAGGAACCCCGCATCTTCACGGGGAATTCAATTTCGCTGAGTCTATACTGGAGACAGTGGGGAAGTCGTTACGCCATTCGTGCAGGTCGGAACTTACCCGACAAGGAATTTCGCTACCTTAGGACCGTTATAGTTACGGCCGCCGTTTACCGGGGCTTCAATTCAAGGCGTTAACCTCTCCTTTTAACCTTCCGGCACCGGGCAGGCGTCAGACCCTATACGTCGTATTGCTACTTCGCAGAGCCCTGTGTTTTTGATAAACAGTCGCCACCCCCTCTTTTGTGACACCTCCATACCGGTTGCCCGATAGAAGGTCACGCTTATCCCGAAGTTACGCGTGCAATTTGCCGAGTTCCTTCAGTATAGTTCTCTCAAGCGCCTTGGTATACTCTACCAGTCCACCTGTGTCGGTTTCGGGTACGGTCAATATTGGTGGAGCTATTTCCTGGAACCGGCTCACTGCACCCCCAATCCGATAAGGGGATACAGACCCGCGCGATCCGTCACTACCACCTGGCCCACGAATATTAACGTGGTTCCCATCGTCTACGCATTTCTGCCTCGACTTAGGGGCCGGCTAACCCTGCGCTGATTAGCATTGCGCAGGAACCCTTGGACTTTCGGCGAAAGTGTCTCTCACACTTTTTGTCGCTACTCATGTCATCATTCGCACTTCCGATACCTCCAGGACCCCTCACAGGTATCCCTTCGCAGGCTTACGGAACGCTCCGCTACCGCTTGCAGTAAACTGCAAACCCTAAGCTTCGGTGCATAGTTTTAGACCCGGTACATCTTCGCCGCAGGACCACTTGACCAGTGAGCTGTTACGCTATCTTTAAAGGATGGCTGCTTCTAAGCCAACCTCCTGGTTGTCTGAGTAGTCCCACATGCTTTCCCACTTAACTATGACTTGGGGACCTTAGCTGTAGGTTAGGGTTGTTTCCCTTTTGACGATGGACGTTAGCACCCACCGTCTGTCTCCCAGATAGTACTCTCGGGTATTCGGAGTTTGGTTAGGTTTGGTAAGTCGGTGAGACCCCCTAGCCCATCCAGTGCTCTACCCCCCGAGGTATTCGTCTGAGGCGATACCTAAATATCTTTCGCGGAGAACCAGCTATTTCCAAGTTTGATTGGCCTTTCACCCCTAGGAACAAGTCATCCCCGTCTTTTTCAACAGACGTGGGTTCGGCCCTCCAGTAAGTGTTACCTTACCTTCAGCCTGCTCATACCTAGATCACTTGGTTTCGGGTCTAATCCGTCTAACTTAACGCCCTATTCAGACTCGCTTTCGCTGCGCCTACACCTAACGGCTTAAGCTTGCTAGACAGACTAAGTCGATGACCCATTATA
>NZ_UZWD01000002.1 GCF_900631955.1 Devosia equisanguinis
TGTAGGCGATGTGCCGGTCACACCTTGGCCGCAAAGTTCCAAGGGAGCAATTCGTTGATGCGGTTCTGCTTGTGGTTGGCGACGATGGCGTGGAGCGTGGCGCTCAGCCAGGCGTAGGGATCGACGCCGTTGAGCTTGCAGGTTTCGATTAGCGAAGCGATGACGGCCCAGTTTTCTGCTCCAGCATCATGGCCGGCAAAGAGTGCGTTCTTCCGATTCAGCGCAATCGGGCGGATGGTCCGCTCAACGGCATTGTTGTCGAGATCGATGTGGCCATCGGCCAGGAACAGCGCAAGCCCGGTCCAGTATTTGGCAATGTAGCTCAAGGCCTCCCCAAGGGGCGTTTTCGCGGAGACGCGGGCACGATGATGATCCAGCCATTCCCGTATCATTACGACGGCCGGTGCTGATCGCTGCTGGCGAGCGGCAATGCGGGCATCCGGCCCGAGGCCTCGGATATCGGCTTCGATGGCATAGACCTCGCCGATGAGCCGTACACCCTCTTCGGCAATCGGGGCGGTACCGGCGCGCGTGATCTCAACCAGCTTGCGACGGGCATGGGCCCAACAATAGGCGAGCTGGATACCGGCGCCGACGCGACCAGGCGCAATCAGCCGACTGTAGCCGGCATAGCCATCCACCTGCAGGATGCCGCCAAAGCCCTGCAAGATCCGTTCGGCATGAAGGCCACCCCGGCCCGGGGCATAGGTGAAGGCCACACCGGGTGGCGCGGTGCCACTCCAGGGCCGATCATCGCGGGCCAAAGCCCAAAAGTATCCGGTCTTGGTTTTTCTGGCCCCAGGATCGAGCACCGGCGCGCGGGTTTCGTCCATGAAGAGCTTCGAAGACCGTTTCAAATCTGCCATGAGCGCATCGTAAACCGGACGCAGCTCGAAGGCGGCCCGACCGACCCAGTCGGCAAGGGTTGAGCGGTCCAGATCAACACCCTGTCGGCTAAAGATCTGCGCCTGGCGATAGAGCGGCAGGTGATCGGCATATTTGCTGACCAGAACATGGGCAACGGTGGCCTCGGTCGGCAGCCCACCCTGGATCAGCCGGGTGGGCGCTGGCGCCTGCACCACGCCGTCCGTGCAGGACCTGCAGGCATATTTGGGACGACGGGTCACAATCACGCGGAACTGGGCCGGGATCACGTCGAGCCGCTCGGATACGTCCTCGCCAATGCAGTGCAGCCCGCCGCCACAGCCACAGACCAGGCTTTCGGGTTCGATGATCTCCTCAATCCGCGGCAAGTGCTTGGGCAGCGAACCACGGTTGGCGTTGCGCGGTTTGGCCGGCCGTCGAGCGACGCGATCCTCGGCGTCCTCTTCGGCATGGATAACCGCGATTGCCGTTTCCAGATCTTCCAGCGCCAGTTCGAACTGGTCAGGATCGCTCTTTTCCGACCGGCGTCCGAAGGCTGCCTGCTTGAACGCGGCGACCAGCTTTTCGAGGTACGCGATCCGCTCGTCCTTGCGCTGATCGCGCAACGCCGCAGCGACAAGCATCGCCTTGAGGGCAGCAATATCGTCAGGAAGTTCGGCGGCATCGAGCATGTCCGGAATCTACCAGATCAGGCCCCGCCGATCCCGCAAAAAGACAAGCCCTGAGTCATCCTGACGCAGTCATTCCACCGCTTCTGGCGCCTTCGCTTCCACCGCCCGAACCCGCCGCCAATCGAGCCCAGAGAACAGCGCCTCGAACTGCGCGTGGCTCAACGTCATCAGGCCGTCTGTCACCGCAGGCCAACTGAAGCTGTGCTCTTCCAATCGCTTGTAGGTCATGACCAATCCGGTGCCGTCCCAGTAGAGCAACTTCAGCCGATCAGTCTTCCTGGCCCGGAACACGAAGACCGTGCCGGTGAACGGGTCCTCGTGCAATGCGTTCTTCACCATCGCAGCCAAGCTGTCGTGGCCTTTGCGGAAGTCGATCGGCTTGGTCGCCACCATGATCCGCACCCGGTTCGAGGGGAAGATCATGGGATCGCCGTCAGCGCATGGACCACCGAGGCTATCCGGGCCGCCGAAGCGCCTGGCTCCAGCCGGATGGTCACCGAACCCACCACGACCTCGGGCCCAGCCGATGCCGTCCGCTCCGCGGCCGCCAGTGCCTCATCAACCGGAGCGACCATCAGCGTCGCAAACTCCACCGCATCCTCTGGTGCCGGCAGCACAAGCCTCCCCCTCCGCGCAAGGGTTCGCCAAGAGGAAATATGGTTGGGCTTCAGCCCATGCCGCTCGGCAACTTCACCAATGGTCGCTCCGGGCCGCAACGTCTCGGCGACAATCCGCGCCTTAACCGCATCGGGCCACTGCCGATTGCGGCGCCTTCTACCGCTAGTTGTGAGAAGCTCCATTGTAGCGTCCATGGAGAAACTCCCGCACTGACATCAATCAGTGCGCAATCTCATGGCTCACAAACGGGAGGAAGGTGGGGGTAAGACACCGCTTAC
>NZ_UZWD01000001.1 GCF_900631955.1 Devosia equisanguinis
GTAAGCGCTAAGCTGACCCCGTCTGTTCAGCCGGTTGAGGCGGCGGTATTTGGCACTCTCTGATTGGTGGGGGTGTCATGTTCTATGTCTGCGACTATGCGTGCGGATAGAAGTTTCCATCTGATTGAGGCTGTTCCGGATCGTCTGGAAGGTGCTCCGGTAGCACGCCGGCGTCGCTGGTCGGACGAGTTTAAGGCGGCGATGGTCGCTCGGAGCCTGGAGCCGGGCGCGAACGTGTCGGCGCTCGCACGCGAGATTGGGATATTGCCATCGCAGCTGTTCGGCTGGCGGTCCGAGGCGGCCGGCAAGGGCAAAGTAAAACGGGTAAGCACGAGCGCGACGGGGACCGGAACGGCGGACGGCACGGCCATTGAGCTTTTCTTGGATGGCATGCTGGTCCGTGTCGGCGCTGATGTTGATGAGGATCACCTGCGCCGTGTGCTTCGCGCCGTCCGGTCCGCATGATCCCCTCGGGCGTAAAGGTCTTCCTGGCCAGCCAGCCGGTGGATTTTAGGAAAGGACCAGATGGCCTGATCGGCCTGGTGCGCGATGCCGGTGCGGATCCCTTCAACGGCTCGCTCTATGTGTTCCGAGCAAAGCGGGCGGATCGGATCAAGATCGTTTGGTGGGATGGAACAGGCCTTTGTCTCTACGCCAAGCGTCTGGAGAAGGCGGCATTCTGCTGGCCGCGGATTGGCCATAGCCGGGTGCAGTTGAGCACTGCACAACTGCTGGCATTGGTAGAAGGAATGGACTGGAAACGGGTGCACGCGGTGCCTGAGAGCACCCCGCAATCGGCTGGGTAAAACCCTGCGGCAGACTGACTCACTGGCACGAAAGCTGAGGCAATACGGGGCGTTTTGTGCCATGATGCGGCCATGGTTCCGGCCGATCCGCAGCAGCTTCCTGATGATGTCGACGCCCTCAAGGCGATGATCGCTGCTGCCCATGCCGAAAAGGCGTCGGCCGATCAGGAGCGTCTGGCACTGGAAGCCGAAATTGCCGAACTCAAGCTCATCAACGCCACGGCCGACGAGCGGATTGCGCGACTGACCTCGATCATCGCCATGCTGCAGCGTGCCCAATACGGCACACGCTCTGAACGGCTGCGGCACGACCCGCTCGATGACGAGCAAATGGCCTTCGTGTTCGACGAGATCGAGACCGGCATTGGCGAGATCGAGGCCGGGCTGGCCGCGCGCGACAAACAAGCTGCGACGCCACGGGCTTCACGTCCTCGCAAGGGCTTCGCGCCACACCTGGAGCGTATCGAACAGGTCATCGAGCCAGAGATGCCGCTCGATTGCGTTGGTCTTGAAGCTATCCGCATCGGCGAGGACGTCTCCGAGCGCCTCGACGTCACTCCCGCCAAGTTCCGCGTCATTGTCACCCGCCGGCCCAAATACGCATACCGCCTGGCCGATGGCGAAGACCGCATCGTGCAGGCGGCCGCACCCGATCACCTGATTGCCGGAGGCATCCCGACCGAGGCGCTGCTGGCCCAGGTGGCGGTCAGCAAATATGCCGATGGCTTGCCGCTCTATCGGCAGGAAGAGATTTACGCCCGGGACGGTGTGGAACTGGATCGCTCGCTGATGGCTCAGTGGATGGGCCGGCTTGGCTTCGAGCTCGAGCCGCTGGCCCAGTATGTTCTGCACACCATCAAACAGGGCGAGCGGGTCTTTGCCGATGAGACCCGATTACCGACGCTGGCGCCGGGCTCGGGCAAGGTGAAGACCGCCTGGCTCTGGGCTTATGCCCGGGATGATCGACCGTTCGGTGGATCAGGACCGCCGATGGTGGCCTATCGGTTCGAGGACTCTCGGTCCGGCGATTGCGTCGCCCGGCATCTGGAGGGTTATCGCGGAATCCTGCAGATCGATGGCTATGCCGCCTATAATCGGCTGGGCAAGGATCGTGGCGACAATGATGCCATGACCCTAGCCGGGTGCTGGGCCCACGCGCGGCGCAAGTTCTTCGACCTGCATGCCAGCGATGGCTCGCCCTTTGCCAGCGCTGTGGTCAAGGCGATGGCGCCCCTCTGGGCCATCGAGGAGGATATCCGCGGCCATGGTTCCGACCTGCGTGCCAGCATCCGCGCCGAGCGATCCGGTCCCATCGTAGTCTCGTTGTTCGACATGCTGGACCGGGAGCTGCCGCGCCTGTCGGGCAAATCCAAACTGGCCGAGGCCATCCGCTATACCCTGAGCCGCCGCGCTGCCCTCGAGCGCTTCCTCGCCGATGGTCGTATCGAGATCGACTCCAACATCGTCGAACGCGCAATCCGTCCGCAGACCATTACGCGCAAGAATGCGCTCTTTGCCGGCTCCGATGGTGGTGGGCGAGCCTGGGCCACAATCGCAACGCTGCTCACCACAGCCAAGATGAACGGCGTCGATCCGCACGCATGGCTGACCCAGACCCTACAGCGCATCGCCGGCGGCTGGCCTAACAACCAGATTACCGAACTGATGCCTTGGAACTTCAAGCCATAACGGCCTCGGTTACCCGCTTAC
>NZ_UZWD01000007.1 GCF_900631955.1 Devosia equisanguinis
GGCGCGGGGCTGAGAGCCCGGTGCCAATGTGTCCATAGGCGATGGCCCCCAGAGACCCCCCTCACGAACGTGACCACGCCCCCAAACAAAAAGGCCCTCCCCTGGCGGAGAGAGCCTCTATCTGTCAGCGATGCGATCGCTTAGGCGGCGTGGCTTTCCAGCCATTTGGCCAGGCCCGCCTTGGGGGTGCCGGCGCCGATCTTCATGTCGGCGGCTTCGCCGCCCTTGAACAGGATCATGGTCGGAATCGAGCGCACGCCATACTGGGCGGCGATGCCCGGGTTTTCGTCGACATTGAGCTTGACGATCTTCACCTTGCCGGCGAGCTCGCTGGACAGCTCATCCAGCACCGGGGCGATCGCCCGGCAGGGCCCGCACCACTCGGCCCAGAAATCCACCAATACGGGTTCCTTGGCGTTGAGGACTTCCTCGCCGAACGTGGCGTCGGAAACGTGTGAGGTCATGGTTCGTGCCTTTTGGGTTTGAAAGCGGAGGGGTGTTTGCGCCTAAAGCTGGGAAGAGTCCAGTCAAAGAACAAGACCTATCACAGAAGGGTAAAGTCGGCGCGCGCCTCGGCCAACAGAGTGGCGGGCAGATTCATCAATGATTCCAACTCGGTCCACAAAATTGCCGCCGAAATGGGGCGCCCCGGGAAAAGCTGACCTGCAACCAATGCATATAGGCCCAGTTGCGTGAAATAGCGCGCCGGCACGTCCGCGACTCGATTTGGCGCATTGGCGTCGGACTTGTAGTCGACCACCAGCACCCCCTCTTCGTCAACCACCAGCCGGTCCATCCGACCCGATAGCCGCACCGCTTCGCCGCGGCGCCGCGCTTCGACCAGGAACGGCACCTCGGCGCGACTGCCGGGGCCGAAGAGCCGGCCCAGTTCCGGCCGCCGTAAAATGGTTAAGGCTTTGTTCAGAATGCGGTCATGTTCATGACCGTGGTCGGGCAAAAGCGTCTCCAGCGCCCGCGGCACCACCCGCTCCCAGTCGGCGGGATCGATACGGCCCAGATGCTGCAGCAGCGCATGCAGGGCCAGCCCGCTCTTGCGTGCCGCCTCGGCATCGCGCACCTGTTCGGCAAGGCTTTCAAGCACTTGCGGCCGCGCAATCCCCGCCCGTGACGGCGAGATCACCGGCTTTTCCTTTGGCGCCGGTACCGCTTCGGGTAAGGCGACAGGCGCATAAGCTATTGTTTTAACTTCATTTTTCTCGATAGCAAGCGGTTCCGGCCGCGCCTGCGGATAGACCAGCGTGCCATCATCAAGACGCTCGCCCGAAGGCGCAAGCGCCATGTCGATGGCCTCGTACCAGCTGCCGACCAGCTGGGTTTCCGGCTTGCCGCGCTCGCTAAAGGCGCCGGTGACATAGAGTTCGTCCTCGGCCCGGGTCATGGCCACATAGAGCCGGCGCCAGTATTCCTCGGCCTGATTACCGTCGATTTCGTTTTTGATGTCAGCGGTTTGCGGCACATGCTGTTCAGCGCGCTGGGCATGGATCAGCAAGGGGCCGGGATGGTCGGGCACCACATAGACCGGCTTTCCGGTCTGCTGCGTCGAAGGCTTTGCCACCGCATCGGCAAGAATGACGATCGGCGCCTCAAGCCCCTTGGCGCCATGCACCGTCATCACCCGCACGCCATTGCCCGCTTCTGTCAGCTCGCGCTTGATGGTCACCGAGCGGCGGCGCAGTTCGGCCGCAAACCCTTGCAGCGACGGCTGTTCCGTCTGCTCATGGGCCAGGGCCAGCGCCAGGATTTCCGAGAGCACCTCGTCCACCTCGGTGCCCAGCCGGGCATGAAAGCGCCTGAGCCCGCCCCCGGCATAGAGCACCGAAGCGAGGAATTCGAAGGGCCGTTCAAAATCGAGCTCCGCCCGCCAGGCGCGCAACCGTCCGGCCGCCTCCTGCGCCGATGAGAGGTCCGAGGCCATCAGCCGCTGCCACAGGGTCTCGCCGGGTGCGCGCCCTTCGGACAAGCGATAGAGATCGTCCTCGGACACATCGAACAGCGGCGAGCGCAGCAGCGCCGCCAATTGCAGGTTTTCTGCCGGATTGAGCAGCACATCCATCAGAGCCAAGAGGTCGAGCACCGCGATATGGCCGGTCACCGCCAGCCGGTCGGCGCCCGGCGTGGGCAGGTTTTCGAGCCGCAGCGCGCGGATGATTTCCTGGAAGAAGGGCCCGCGCTTCTGCACGAGAATGAGCACGTCATCGGCCCTGACCGCCCGTCCGCGCTGCGCCAGCGGGCGTTGCGTGTCCACCCAGGAGCGGATCTCCCTGGCAATGCGCTGGGCCACGAGGCGCTGGGCGCTGGGCTCGGCGTCGAGGGGTTTTCGCGGCCATTCGCCATCGCTTGCCGCCGCGTCGAGTGGCGCGATAGGCGGCCAGAGCGACACCAGCCCACCGGGCTGGATGCGGGCCGCCTCATGGCCAACCTTGTCCTCGGCCAGCAGTGCCTTCTGGATATCGGGGCGGGCGCAGACCAGGTCGACCGCCGCCAGAATGCCGCTCAGCGTCCGAAAACTGGTATGGAGCTTGACCTGTTCGAACAGCTGCATGGCCTGCCTGGCCCGCTGCGCGAAGTCGCGGCCGGCGGTGCCGAACAGGATCGGCTGCGCGCCCTGGAAGGAATAGATCGACTGCTTCTGGTCGCCCACGGCAAAGATCGATCGGGGCCGCGTGACCGCTCCGGCCCCGGTGAAGAATTCCTCGGCCAGCGCCTTAACCACGCGCCATTGCTGGGCATTGGTGTCCTGGCTTTCATCGACCAGGATATGGTCGATGCCGGCATCGAGCTTGTATTGTACCCAGGGCGCGATCGCGCGGTTGTCGAAGAGATCGCCCAGCTTTTCGATGAGATCGTCGAAATCGAGCAGCGCATGGCCGCGCTTTTCGGCTTCATAGCGGGCATGGACCGCCGCCACCACGTCGAGCACGGCAAAGCTGCGGTCGAGCAGATAGGCGCCGGCCAGTTCGGTCTGCAGCGCCAGAAGCCGTTCCTGTTCGGCCACCAGCAGCTCGTAGAGTTCCGGAAAAGCCTCGATTTCCTTCTTGGTCATCAGGCCGGCGCGCGGCTTGTCCTCGGCGGTGAAGAAGGCGGCGCGCAGGCCGGCTTGGGTAAGCGCCTGCGGATCGAGCCGGGCCAGGAGATCGACGCAACGGCGGCTGCCCTCCGGACTGCCCTTGAGACACTCGACCAGCCGCGCCAAAACACCTGGGCCGAGCAGGGTTTCGCTGGTAAAACGCGCCGTGATGGCCTCGAGCGTGCCGACAGGCCCCACCAAAGCCTGAAGGCGGCGCCTGGCGGCGGCGACATCGACCAGCACCGGCTTCAGCCTGGCGCCTTCGACCAACGCCGCATCGATGGCGTCCTTGATGGCCGTATCGGTCATGAGGGCGAAAAGGGTTTCCACCGCGACGGCATTGGCGCCACCGCGCAGCCCCTCGGCCAGCACCGTTTCCCGCGCTGCCAAGACCATGGCGTTGCGCTGGTCGTCCTCGATCACCTTGAAGTCGAACGGCACGCCCGCCTCGATGGGGAAGCGATGCAGCACCGCTTCGCAAAAGGCGTGGATGGTGAGAATGCGCAACCCGCCTGGCGTTTCCAGCGCCCGCGCAAACAGGGTCCGGGCTTTTTCCAGCACGACTTCATCGGGGGCAGCGCCCGTCAGTCCGGCGATTTCGCTGGCAAGCTCGTGGCGCTCGACCACTGCCCAGCGCGCCAGTTCACGCCCGACGCGCCCGCGCATTTCGGCGGCGGCCGCCTTGGTATAGGTGAGGCACAAAATCGATTGCGGCCTTACCCCGGCCAGCAGCAGGCGCAGCACCCGCCGCGTCAGCACATAGGTCTTGCCCGAGCCGGCATTGGCCTCCACCCAGATGGAACGTAGGGGATCGCTGGCCCGGGCCTGGCTGTCGCTGGTGTTATAGGGGACGGTCAGCTTGCCACGATCGCTCATGCCTCGTCCTCCCCATCCACGGCGGTCCATTCGGCAAGGCGCGACAGGTGATCATAGGCGCCGGCAAAGCTCTGCGTCTTGAGCGGCAGCAGCCGCGCCGGCATCGGCGTCTGGCGCAGCAGGAAGTGATCGATATGGCGTTGCATGCGCCGGCTGATCTCGTCGGCCACCGCCATAACGTCCATCTCAGGCGCGGTGGCGAAGGCGCTGGGCTTGAAGGCCTCCGGCCCCAGGCCGATCTTGACATAGGTGAGCGCGCTGGTGTCGGCGGCCGCGATCTTGTCCATGCCCCCCGCCCGCGCTATCGCCGCTTCGAGCGGCAATTGCGGCGCCTCGAAACCAGTCATGGCCCTCTTGGTCGGGGGCGAGCCGGTCTTGAAATCGAGGATTTCAAGGCTGCCATCGACCAGTTCATCGACCCGGTCAGCGCGGCCGATCACCTTGATCTCTTTGTCCAGTTTGAGCGTCAGCGCGCCATCGATCTCGGCATGGCGGCGGCGTACCTGGGGCGCGCGGTCCCGCTCGAAATCGAGGAACTGCCCCGCAGCCACTCCAAAGCGTTTGAGCCAGATGTCGCGGCGTTCCCCGATATGTTCGAGCCCGGAAAATTCCTCGCCGGCAATCGTCATCAGCCGCTCCAGCGCATCTGCAGCCAGCGGGTCATGTCCTTCATTGACGAAGCGGGCGAAGATGGTGTGGATGATGGTGCCGCGCTCGCGCATGTCCGGGTCTTCACCCAGGGGATCGAGCGGGCGCAGGCCCAAGACGTGGCGCGCATAGAGGTCATAAGGCGAGCGGATCAGCGTCTCGATCTCGGTCACCGACAATTGCCGTGGCCGTTTGTTCACCGGCGGATTGGGCTCGGGGCGCGAGGCGGGTTTGACAGAGTCCACCGCATCGAGCCGCCGCGCCGCCAGCAGCCAGTGCCGCCCGCGCCGACGCAGGATTTCGGCCACGGCGCTGCCGGCAAAGGCGTCGACGCGCTGTACGAGGCGAGACGGCAGTGCCGGACTGGTGCCGATGCGGCTGGAAAAGGCGATAATGGCTTCTGGCGCGCCCAGCGCCTCGACAAAATCGTGGGCAGCAAGACCCTGCTGGCGCTCCGGCGGTTCGAGCCCGGCGACAATGCGCATGCCGCGGCTGAGCCAGGGACCGGGATCGGCAGCGGCGGGCCACACATCCTCGTTGAGCCCGGCCAGGATCATCAACTCGGGGCGCATCAGTCGCGCCTCCAGCTGCCCCCAGATGGCAATGTCCTGGCGGCGCTGCTCGCGATTGCGCACCTCATAGCCGCTCATCAGCGTCGCGAGCACGCCGTCGAGCCCAATGGGTGCAAAATGGTGCCCCTGTCCCGGCAGGCGCGCCATTTCCTCGGCCCAGGCGGCCATCTCGTCGCGGCCGCGGAGCGCCAAGGACCCCGAAATCTGTTCAACCGCCGACCACAATGCCACAGCCAGCGCCGATGCATCGATGCGCGGTGTCGCCAAAAGCGTGGTGAGGGATGCGAGCGCCTGTGCAAGCTCGGCGAACAAGGCGGCGATATCGGCACGCTCGGTATCATTGAGCCGCCGGGCCCGGCGCGAAGACGTCTGCTCGGTGTGCGCGGCCAGCGCCATGAGCAGGCCGTCGACGCCCTGCCCCGGCCTTTGCCCGCGCAGCAGCGCCAGCTCGATGGCATCGGCCAGCTCGGCAATGGTCCTGCGCTCACGCCCCAGGCCAAAGGCCTGGTTGCGCAACAGCGCCATCAGATCGACCGGCGCCCAGCGATTGGCCACCAGCCGCAGCACCTGCCGCGCCAGCCGTCCGGCTGGGGCATGGAACAATGGCGCGCCTGCGGCATCGTCGATGATGATGTCGAAACGCGCCAGTTCGGCCGCGATCCGCCGGGCGAGGTTCCGGTCCGGGGTCACGATCCCCACGCTCTTGCCCTCGGCCAGCGCCGCCCGTGCCGCAAGGGCAATGGCGCGGCCTTCCTCGTCCTCGGTGCGGGCCTCGATCACGGCGAGCCCGGTAATGGCCTGCTGCAATGCCGCTTCATCAAGACGGTGCGCTGCCCAGAAGGCGGTCTGGTCGGTCGGCGCCAGCGCCAGATTGATCAGCCTGGTACGCGGATGCTCTCCCCCTGCCAGTTCAGTGACGCCATCGGGGGTGACGCCCAGAATGGGCAGGAGATGCACCAGCCCATAGTGCGGATGGCCATGGGGATTGCGGGTCGGGTCGCGCAGATCGGCAAGGGCCTCGGGCGTCAGCGCCATGTCGAGCCCCGGCAGCACCACGGCGCCGCGTGGCAGCCGGGCAATGGCGGCCAGAAGCCGCGCCGTGGCGGGAATGGAGCCGGTGGACCCCGCCGCGATCACCGGGCGCTCGCCGAAAAGATGCGGCGCTGCCGCCGCCTGGCGATCGAGCCTGATGCCCCGCAGCGCCGCCGGATCGGCAAGCCCGGCCTCGGCCAGATAGGCCGGCCAGGCCGTGAGCGCGATATCGAGAAAGGTCAGGGTCTGCTGCCAATAGGCGCCCAGCTCCTGCGAGAGCGCCTCGCCAATGGCGGCAATATTGGCGGGCGTGCGCTCTTCGATGCTGAGATCGTCGAGCACGGTGCCCAGCGAATCTGCCATGGAGAAGATTTCGGCAGCGCTGGGCGGGGTGGAAAAGGCCTGCCGCCCGGCATCGCTATGGGCCCAGGCGGCCACCAGCCGCGACAACACCAGGCGCCGCCGCAATGGGCTTGCCGCCTTGGGTAGGGCCGGCACGTCGAAGGGCGGCAGGAACGGTTCCTCCTCGCCTTCGTCGCCGCCAAAGGTGCGGATATCGGGCAGAAGGCCCCTATGCTGGGGATGGCGGGCAAAGGCCTCCGCAAGGCTCTGCCGGGCGCGCTGGGTGGGCACGATGATGGTGATGTCGCTGAGCCAGAACGGGTCGCTGCGCGGCCAGTCCCCGGTGAGCCGCCCATCCATGATCGCCGCGACCAGCGTCGGCAGGAATGGCGCATGCGGGGCGATGGAAAAAACGCTCATGCCGAAAGGATCCGCTCGGTTTCGGCCAATGCCCCCACATCTCCCACATGGAACCAGGGCGTATCGAGCACCATGCCCACAAGGTTTTCATCCTCGAGTGCCTTGTCGAGCAGCAGGTTCAGTGAAAACGGCCCGTCCGGCGTCTCTGCGAAGTGATCTTTGCCCAAAAGCGCCACCCCGGCATAGATCACCGGGGCGCCCCAGTCGCGGGTAACGCGGCCATGGGGATCGAGGCAGAAATCATGGCTGCGGGCAAAGCCGGTGGCGCGACCCGGCTGCACGCAGAGCAGCACGATCTGATCCTCGGTCTCGCGCCGCGCCAGCATGCGCGACAGTGGCCGATCCGCTCCCGGCAGCCAGAAGGCGTCGGTATTCATGACGAAAAACGGGTCCGACACCAGCATGGGCAGCGCCGCCTTGACGCCGCCGCCGGTCTCGAGCAGTTCGGGCTCGCGATTGACCTTGAGCAGGCCGCCGAAATGGGCGAGCAGCTGGTCGGCGCGATAATGGGCATTGGCCACGAAGCGCGTCGCGCCCTCATGGCGCGCCGCGGCCATGACGCGCTCGATCAGCGGCACGCCGAGGACGGGCACCAGCGGCTTGGGGATGGTCTCGGTCAGGGGCCGCAGCCGCATGCCGTGGCCGGCAGCGAGCAACATGACATCGGGGAATCGAACCGGCTTTTCCATGGGGCGATAGAACCGGTCCGGGCTGGACCTGTCCAGCCCGATCGCAGACCGCGGTGTCGCGCCCAGCCTATTCGGCGTGCGCGGCTCCGGCCGGCGGGGTCATGTCGTCATCGCCTTCGGCGGCAACAGCAGCTTCGCGCATGCTGGCCTGGGCGGTGATGGCCCTTGTCGTGCCGGCGGTCAGCGCGTCATTGGCCGGCGCCTTGGTCAGGATGCCCGCCAGCGAGCCGATCGTGGGGCGCAGGTTATGGCGGTGCACCACCATATCCACCATGCCGTGCTGGTAGAGATATTCGGAGCGTTGAAAGCCCTTGGGCAGCTTTTCACGAATGGTCTGCTCGATGACGCGCTGGCCGGCAAAGCCGATCAGGGCGCCGGGCTCGGCCAGATGCACATCGCCCAGCATGGCATAGGAGGCGGTGACGCCGCCGGTTGTGGGATTGGTCAGCACCACGAAGAAGGGCAGGCCCGCTTCGCGCAGGCGCGACACGGCGACGGTCGTGCGCGGCATCTGCATGAGGCCGAGAACGCCTTCCTGCATGCGCGCGCCGCCCGAGGCGACGAAGAGAATGAACGGGGTCTTGAGCCGCACCGCGGTTTCGAGCCCGGTAATGATGCCCTGGCCCGCAGCCATGCCGAGCGAGCCGGCGAGGAAGTCGAAATCCTGCACCGCCACGGTCACGGCGCGCTCATAAAGCTTGCCGGTCGCCACCAGCACGGCATCGTCATAGCCGGTCTTGGCGCGGTTTTCCTTGAGCTGGTCGACATAGCGCTTCTGGGCGCGGAATTTCAGCGGGTCCTGCGGCGCCGACGGCACCAGCACGACATCATACTTGCCATCATCGAGGAAGGTCGCCAGCCGATCGACCGGCTTGATCTTCATGTGATAGCCCGAATTGGGCACCACCCACTGATTGGCCTCGAGATCGCGATAGAACACCATCTCGCCGGACTCGGGGTCCTTGACCCAGAGATTTTCCGGGGTTTCCCGCTTGGGATTGAGGATCGAGCGGATTTTGGGGCGGACGAAATTGTCGATCCAGTTCATGGCGCGGCCTTTCGCGGTGATCTCGAGAGCATTTTCCTGAAACGCTTGGCGATCACGTAGTCGTCAATTGTGGCAATTCTTATCAGGGCAAGCCTATAGGGCAAAGACCCTTCGCGACAAAGCTGTTTGGTATGACCTGCACAGCCAACTTGCATGTTTGTAAACCATGGTTTACAGTTTGCCATGCTGACAATCCGTGAGACGGAGATATTCTCGGACTGGTTGCTCAATCTGCGTGACAATGTGGCCCGGGCCCGCATTGCGCGCCGGATAACCCGTTTGGCATCCGGAAATCCGGGCGATGTGAAACCGGTTGGCGGTGGTATCAGCGAGTTGCGGATCGATTACGGACCCGGATACCGGGTCTATTTCGTCCGCCACGGCGACATTGTGATTGTACTGCTATGCGGCGGTGACAAGAGCACGCAGAGCCGCGACATCGATCAGGCAAAGCGCCTTGCCAAAGCCCTTGGGGATTAGCACCGTGAGTATACGCACCCGTGAATTCGATCCTGCCCGTTACCTCGACAACGAGGATGCCATCGCTGCCTATGTGAGTGACGCGACTGAAAGCGGCAATGCGCAGGAATTGGCACATGCCTTGGGCGTGGTGGCTCGGGCCCGTGGCATTTCCGATCTCTCGCGACGGACGGGCTTTACGCGGCAAACGCTCTACAAGGCTCTGAGCGGCGAAGGAAATCCGGAGCTGGAGACTATCGCGAAGGTGGCCGATGCCCTCGGCTTTCGGCTCACCCTCGTTGCCAAATCTGGCGAGTCGGCTGCGTAGCCGCAGCCTATCCCCGCGCCCGTTTCACACCGCCCGCCAGGTCGGCGACGATGTCGCGAACGGCGGCGACGGTTTTGTCGGTGGCCTTGCCATTGTCCAGCGATTTTGCCACCGCATCGACCAGCACCGAGCCGACCACGATGCCGTCGGCATGCTTACCGATATCGGCGGCGTCCTCGGCGGTCTTGATGCCGAAGCCAACGGCCACGGGCAGGCTGGTATGGGCCTTGATGCGATCCACCGCCTCACCTACTGCGCCGCGTGACTTGATCACCGAGCCGGTGACCCCGTTCATCGAGACGTAATAGACAAAACCCGACGTATTTGCGAGCACCACCGGCAGGCGCTTGTCGTCGGTGGTGGGCGTGGTCAGGCGAATGAAATTGAGTCCGGCCTTGAGGGCTGGAATGCAGAGCTCGTCATCTTCCTCGGCCGGCAGGTCGACGACGATGAGGCCATCGACACCGGCTTCTTTCGCTGCAGCGATGAAGCGGTCGACACCGAAGGAATAGATGGGGTTGTAATAGCCCATGAGCACGATGGGCGTGGTCTCGTCCTTGCGACGGAACTCTTCCACCATGCCGAGCACACCCAGCATGGTCTGGCCGGCGGCCAGCGCCCGCTGAGCAGCAAGCTGGATGGCGACACCATCCGCCATAGGGTCGGAAAAGGGCATGCCCAGTTCAATCACATCGGCACCCGCCTGCGGCAGGGCGTTGAAAATGGCCTGGCCGGTGCCGAGATCGGGATCGCCGGCCATTACATAGGTGACGAGTGCGGGGCGGTTTTCGGCCTTGCAGGCGGCAAAGCGCGCGTCGATACGGGTGGTCATGCAAAGGCCCCTGATTGATTGCCCCGAAACTGGAAAGAGGCAGCAGGCCCCCTCACCCGGCGCGCTGCGCCGACCTCTCCTCCAGAGGGCGAGGTAAAGACGATACGGGTGGTCATGCCTTGAGAAGCCCCAGATATTTGCCGACGCTTTCCACGTCCTTGTCGCCGCGGCCGGAAAGGCAGAGGACGATGGACTGGTCCTTGCCCATGGTCGGCGCGATCTTCATCAGCTGCGCCAGGCCATGTGCCGATTCCAGCGCCGGGATGATGCCTTCGAGCTTGGTCAGCAGTTGGAAAGCCTCGAGCGCTTCAGTGTCGGTAATGGGCGCATAGGTGACGCGCTTGGTATCGTGCAGATAGGAGTGCTCGGGGCCGACACCGGGATAGTCGAGCCCGGCCGAGATCGAATGACCCTCCAAAATCTGCCCGTCGTCATCCTGGAGCAGATAGGTGCGGTTGCCGTGCAAGACGCCGGGGCGGCCGCCGGTCATCGAGGCGGCATGGCCGTTCTCGACCGCGATGCCAAGGCCACCGGCTTCGGCGCCATAGAGGGCGACATCGGCGTCATCGAGAAAAGCATGGAAGGTGCCGATGGCATTGGAGCCGCCGCCGACACAGGCAACGACAGCATCGGGCAGCTTGCCCTTGAGCGCGAGGAACTGTTCCTTGATTTCGGTGCCGATCACCGACTGGAAATCGCGGACCATTTCCGGATAGGGGTGCGGGCCTGCGGCGGTGCCGATGAGATAATAGGTGCTCTCAACATTGGTCACCCAGTCGCGCAGCGCCTCGTTCATGGCGTCCTTGAGCGTGCCGGCCCCGGCGGTGACCGGACGGACTTCGGCGCCCAGCATGCGCATGCGCAAGACATTGGGCATCTGCCGCTCGACATCGGTGGCGCCCATGAAAATGGTGCAGGGCAGGTCGAACTTGGCGCAGACCGTGGCGGTGGCGACACCATGCTGGCCGGCGCCGGTTTCGGCGATGACCCTTGTCTTGCCCATGCGCTTGGCGAGCAGGATCTGGCCCAGGCAATTATTGATCTTGTGGCTGCCGGTGTGGTTGAGCTCTTCGCGCTTGAGATAGACCTTGGCGCCGCCCAGATGCTCGGTGACGCGCTGGGCGAAATAGAGCGGGCTGGGCCGACCGACATAATGGGTGGCCAGGTCCTTGATCTGGGCCAGATAGGCCTCGTCGACCTTGGCGGCGCGATATTCCTTCTCGAGGTCGAGAATGAGCGGCATCAGCGTCTCGGCGACGAAGCGCCCGCCATAGATGCCGAAACGGCCATGTTCGTCCGGGCCATTGCGCAGGGAGTTGGTGCCGTCCATGTCGTCCTCTCGGCTTGGCCGAGATGATCCCGGCAAAAGCCCTCTATACGGCTGAGCGCGCGTTGCGGATGAACGCCTCGATCAACATCTTGTTCTTGACGCCCGGCGCGGTTTCCACCCCCGAGGAGACATCGATCCCCAAAGGTCGAACCTCCCGCACGGCCTGGGCCACATTATCCGGCGTCAGGCCTCCGGAAAGCATGAAGGGCACGGAGGGGTCAAGCGCTTTGAGCAATTGCCAGTCAAAGCTTTCCCCCAGCCCCCCCGGCCGGTCGGCGCCCTTGGGCGGCTTGGCGTCGAGCAGAATGCGATCGGCGACATCGAGGAAGCCGGCGACATGGGCTACGTCGTCGGCCGAGCCGATGGGCAGGGCCTTGATGATTTCTACCCCGGCCTCGGCGCGGATGGCCTCGACGCGGTGCGGACTTTCCGGCCCATGCAGTTGAATCCAGTCCGGCCCCAGCGCCGCCACTTCCGCGACGCAACTATTGTCGGGATTGACCAGAACCACGCAGCTTTCGATGCGGCCGCGCGCGGCTGAGATCAGCCCGGCAAGGTCTTCGATGGAAACGTGGCGTGGCGACCGCTGGAAATGCATGAAGCCAACCATGTCGGCGCCGGCCGCAATGGTGGTTTCGAGCAGGTCGAGGGTCTTGATGCCGCAGATCTTGACGATCAAGGGATCGCTCATGTGGGCGCCGGACTCGAGGGATCGGTGTGGGAGGTGGTGAAAGTTGCGGCGCCGTCCATCACCGCAACTCCAGAAGGTCGTCGAGATCGTTTGCCGGGCTGGCCGGGCGCTCGCCACTGCGGCGGCGCAGGGTCTCGACCTCGGTGGTCAGGATCTGGGTTTCCTTGCGCCAGTGCCGTTCGCGGCGGCGATGCTCGGACTGGGCGAACCAGGTGGCAATGCCGCCCATCAGCACGCCAATGAGCAGCACGATATAGAGCACGACGAAGAGCGGGATACCGTAGCCGGTGGCCGGGTCGAGCTGTGCCGGCGCGGCGAAGGGGTTGAGATTGACGGCAACGAGGTGTCGATTGGCCAAGGCAAAGGCGATCAGTGCCAGACAAAGCGGCACCAAGACCAACCAGCCGATGATTTTCTTGACCATTGGGTATTCCACTCGTGCCCGGGGACGTTTTCTGCCCCCAAGGGTATCAGGACTTGTTCAGCCGCTCGCGGATTTCCTTGCCCGCCTTGAACTGCGGCACATATTTTTCGCCCACATCGACCTGTTCGCCGGTGCGGGGATTGCGGCCGACACGGGCGGGGCGGTTCTTGACCGAAAACGCGCCGAAGCCGCGCAACTCCACCCGATCGCCGCGCGCCATGGCATCGCCGATCTCATCGAGGATGGCATTGACGATGTTTTCGATGTCGCGCTGAAACAGGTGCGGGTTCTCCGCGGCGAGCTTCTCGACAAGTTCCGACTTGATCATGAAAGGCTCCGGTCCTCACGCCGATCCCCTGTTCAGGGGTTAGGTCAACCTGCCAAAGCCGGGGCGACCCGTCAAGCGCGTGCGCTCATGCGAAGCGCTCAGTCCAGCGGCCGGATCATGTAGCGGGCCGTGTCCTCATATCCGGCGAGCTTGTCGGCCAGTTCCGGCCGGTCTTCGACCTCAAAGCCCTGCCGCTGCCAGAAGGGAATGGAATTGTTGACCGCCACGAGACTCATGGTCGCAAAGCCCTGGGCCTGGGCGTGCTTGGCCAGCGCCGCGACAATCTGACCCGCCGCCCCGACGCCGCGCGCCATCGGCAGCAGTGCCAGGTCGTGAATGTAGAAACTGTCGGCATGCTCGGGCAACTGCCCTATCAGCGTGTTGAGCGCCGGCAGCGACCCACGCCTCCACGGATGGCTCAGCACATAGCCCGCCGGCCGCTCGGAGATTTCAAAGAGATAACAGCCGTTGCGGTAGAGGGCGAATTTTTCGGCCAGCACCGCGTCGGCTTCAAAAAAGCCCGGATGCACCTTGCCCGCAATCTCGGAGACGCTGGCCAGATCATAGCCGGTCATGGAGCGCCAGGCGACGTCTCGATGCTGCATCGAACATGTCCTTCTCAACAAAACGACCCGCGCCAGAGCTGGCGCGGGTCGCAAAGGTAATCAGCGAAAACGCTTACTTGTCGTCGCGACCCTTGAGGGCAGCGCCCAGGATGTCGCCGAGCGAAGCGCCCGAATCGGACGAACCATAGGCAGCCACGGCTTCCTTCTCTTCGGCGATTTCGAGCGCCTTGATCGAGAGCTGGATGCGGCCGGTCTTGCGGTCGTACTGGGTGACGCGTGCGTCGACCTTCTCGCCCTTGGAGAAACGCTCCGGACGCTGGTCGTTGCGATCGCGGCTGAGGTCGGCGCGACGGATAAAGGCGGTGACTTCAGAGTCGGCGATACGGACTTCAATGCCCCCATCGTTGACTTCGATGACTTCGGTGGTCACCACGGCATTCTTGCGCAGACCGCCCTGCTCGTTGCTGGCGGAGTTGTCGGCCAGATCATCGGCAGCGAGCTGCTTGATCCCGAGGCTGATGCGTTCCTTGTCGACGTCGACATCGAGAACCTTGGCCTTGACCATGTCGCCACGGTTATAGTCGTCGAGAGCGACTTCACCGGACTTCTGCCAGTCGAGGTCGGACAGGTGAACCATGCCGTCCACATCGCCTTCGAGGCCGATGAACAGGCCGAATTCGGTCTTGTTCTTGACTTCGCCTTCGATGGTGGAGCCAACCGGATGCTTGTCGGCAAAGGCTTCCCACGGGTTCTGCAGGGTCTGCTTGAGGCCCAGCGAGATGCGGCGCTTGTCCGGATCGACTTCGAGCACGACCACGTCGACTTCCTGGGAGGTCGAGACGATCTTGCCCGGATGAACGTTCTTCTTGGTCCAGCTCATCTCCGAAACGTGGATCAGGCCTTCGATGCCCGGCTCCAGTTCGACGAAGGCACCATAGTCGGTGATGTTGGTCACGCGGCCGGTGAACTTGGCTTCGATCGGGTACTTGGCTTCGATGCCTTCCCACGGATCGGCCTGCAGCTGCTTCATGCCGAGGCTGATGCGGTGCGATTCGTGGTTGATGCGAACGATCTGGACCTTGATGGTCTCGCCGATCGTGAGCACTTCGGACGGGTGGTTGACGCGACGCCATGCGATGTCGGTGACGTGCAGCAAGCCGTCAATGCCGCCGAGGTCAACGAACGCACCGTAATCGGTAATGTTCTTGACCACGCCGTCGACAACCTGGCCCTCTTCGAGCTGCTGGACGATTTCCGAACGCTGTTCGGCGCGCGATTCCTCGAGAATGGCACGACGCGATACGACGATATTGCCGCGACGCTTGTCCATCTTCAGAATCTGGAACGGCTGCGGCACGTTCATGAGCGGCGCGATATCGCGGATCGGACGGATGTCGACCTGCGAACGCGGCAGGAAGGCCACGGCGCCTTCCAGATCGACGGTGAAACCACCCTTGACCTGGTTGAAGATGGTGCCTTCAACGCGCTCATTGGCGTTGTACTTCTCTTCGAGCTTGACCCAGCTCTCTTCACGGCGGGCCTTTTCGCGGGAGAGGACGGCCTCGCCAGCAGCGTTCTCGACGCGGTCGACATAGACTTCCACTTCCGAACCGACGGCGATGGTGCCGTCGCGGCCGGCCTGGCCGAATTCCTTCAGCGGCACGCGGCCTTCAGTCTTGAGACCGACGTCGATGATCGCCAGGTCCTTCTCGATCGCGACGACGCGGCCCTTGACGACAGTGCCCTCAGCGGCATCGTTGTCGACAAAGCTGTCGAGCAGCATCGATTCAAAATCGTCTTTCGTCACAGTTTGCTGTGCCAAATTTTTTCTCCGGTGCGCCGGTGGTTGGGGTGTTGGATCCTGCCGGAAGCCGGGTCCGCTTCAGCGAAATGCCAAAGCCGGCGCACGGAGCACCGGTTCACGAACAGGACGATCTGTGTGTTCTGATATCCGGGCCATCGGTTTGGCTGAGCGGCGTGGCACTGGCCCCAAGGAGGAAATTAGGAGGGGCTTTGCCCCCCTGCCTTGAGCGCCATGGTGCGATCGACGATCTCGATGGCAGCGCGGAGTGCGGCCTCTATACCCATAAGCGTGGTGTCGAGCAAGTGCGCGTCATCAGCTTTGTAAAAGCCGCCATGGGGATTGAGCATGTCGCGGGCATCCCGCTCTTCGATCTGGTGATAGAGCGCATAGCGATCCACCACCACGCCGCGCTTCTCCAATTGGCGCGCCCGGCGCTCCATGCGCGCCTTGCTGTCGGCCTGGATGAACAGTTTTACATCGGCATCGGGGCAGATCTTGGTGCCGATATCGCGCCCATCGAGCACTGCGCCGCCCTTCTGGGTGGCAAAGGCCCGCTGAAAATCGAACAGCGCCGCCCGAACCCCGGCAAAGACGGCGACCTTGGAGGCCAGCACCCCGGCTTCGGCCGAGGTCAGGGCCTCGCGGTCCACGAGGTGCGATGTATCAAGCGCCTTGGCGGCCGCGATGGCGGCCTGTTCGAACTCCGGACGATCGGCCGTGTCGGCCACGGCCAGTCCCACCGCACGATAGAGCAGGCCGGTATCGAGATGGGGCAGGCCATAGTGCCCGGCCAGCCCGCTGGCCAGGGTTCCCTTGCCCGATGCGGCCGGTCCGTCTACCGCAATGATCATTGCACCTGTTCTCCGCAGTCACTATTCGACGCCCAAGGCGATAGCTGCAGCAGCAGGGCGGGGCAAGGCCCAGGCGCATCGGCACGCATTTTGCGTTTGACAGGGCCCGGCTTTACTCCTAACCGGACTGACCGAAATAGGCGCACGCGGCACTTATGCGCGCCTCACCTTCTTACATTCCACGAGGCATGAGAAATGGCCAATAGCGAGCGCGGGACCAAGCGGACCGATCCCGATACCGGCAAGAAGTTCTATGACCTGAACATGGACCCGATCGTCTCGCCCTATACGGGCAAGAGCTATCCGCGGTCCTTCTTCGAACAGCTGACCGGCAAGGCCAGCCCCGTCACCGCCCGCAAGGTGGATGATGAGGACGAGCTGGAAGAAGAAGACGAGGTCGAGGAAACCGCAGGCCCCGAAATCGTCAGCCTCGAAGAGGCCGACGCTGAAGAAGGCGGCGAGGAAGACATCCCCGAAGTCGAGGACGTCGAGGTCGACGAAGACCTGGGCGACGACGAGGAAGACGTGTTCCTCGAAGACGAAGACGATGAAGACGACGATATCGGCTTCGACGTCGGCGACGACGAAGACCGCTGATTTCATTGCGCTTTTTCCGCCGGACGTGGAAAATGTCCGGCGGAGGAAAAAAGTGTCATTTAGGCACTTGCATCAGGCGAAATCATCCAATAGGTTCCGCCTCGCTTCGGACGGGAATGACCCGGACGAACCCAAACAAACTACCGCAAGGTGTTGTGCGCACGGTTGATTTCAACCCCGCCGGCCTTGTCCGGATGGGGCCATAGCTCAGCTGGGAGAGCGCTTGCATGGCATGCAAGAGGTCAGCGGTTCGATCCCGCTTGGCTCCACCAAATCTTTCCTCCTTCGATACTCTCTTGCGGCGAAACTCCGCAGCCTTTGGGCGTGACGCGCCGGACTTTCGGTTGTCCCCTTGGCACCGCTGGCTATAGTGGCCGGGTTCTTCCTCAGCGAGAGGCATTCCTCTCCCCGTGTTGCCGCGTCCAGTTCCCCTGCCGATCGTCATGCGCCGCTGGCTTGGCCGGCGGCTCGATAGTATTTCGACCGGTGGCTGGCTGGTGGGGCTGCTGTTTTTCGCGCTGTCGCTGACCCCCTCGCTGATTCCCCGCCATTTTGCCGTGCAGGGCGTGCTCTGCGGCTGCACCTTTGCGGCCGGCTATGGCATCGGCGTGTTTCTCGAATGGCTGTGGAATTTTCTTGAACTGCGCTGGCCCAATCGGCGGGTAGCGCGCTGGGTCGGGCGTGCCTGTGCCTGTGGCTGCCTGATTCTGGCGCTGGCCTTTCTGTGGTTTTCCCCGGGCTGGCAGAATTCCATTCGCGCCGGCATGGGGATAGCGCCGGTCGAAGCGCGCCAGCCCTGGTTCGTGGCGGCCATCGCCGTGGTCCCGGCGGCGTTGCTGATCGGGCTGGGCACCATCATCGTCAGCGGCGTCCGCTCCATCAGCGCCTGGTTTGCGCGCGCCATTCCCCCGCGTGTGGCGCTGTTGGGCGCCATGATCCTGGTTGGCATTGTGACCGCCAGCATCGGCAATGGAGTCGTCGCGCGCGGCCTGCTTTACGCCGCCGACCGATTCTACGGCAATTTCGATCGCCTGGTCGGCATTTCCGACCCGCCCCCATCAGAGTCCTGGAAATCGGGCAGTGCCGTCTCGCTGGTCGATTGGCAGACGATCGGCATCGATGCGCGGGTCTATGTCGAAGCCGGGCCCAGCAGCGACGAGATCGCGGACCTGACCGGCGCCCCGGCGGAGACACCATTGCGCGTCTATGTCGGATTGCGCTCCGCAGAAACGCCCGAAGAACGCGCCGCCCTGGCGCTGGCGGAAATGGACCGGGTCGGGGCCTTTGATCGCTCGATCCTGGTGCTGATCATGCCGGTCGGGACTGGCTGGGTGGAGCCGGCCGCCATCGACACGCTGGAAATGCTGCATCATGGCGATGTGGCGAGCGTCGCCGTGCAATATTCCTACCTCACCAGCTGGCTGTCGCTGGTGTCCGAGCCCGATGTCGGGGTGGAGACCGGGCGGGCGCTGTTCAACGCCGTCTACAAGCGCTGGCACGCCATGCCGGCAGCGACGCGTCCCAAACTCTATCTTCATGGGCTGAGTCTGGGCGCCTATAGCTCGGCGGCCTCGACGGCGCTTTACGACATTTTGGATGATCCTTTCGACGGCGCTTTGTGGGTGGGGCCGCCCTTCGCCTCGCAGACCTGGCAGTCGGCGACGCGCAGCCGCAACCAGAACACGCCGGTCTGGCGGCCGCATCTGGGCGACGGCTCGACCCTGCGCTTTGCCAATCGCGGCGCAGACCTCGATACCGGCGAAAGCTGGGGCCGGATGCGCATCGTCTTTTTGCAATATCCGTCCGACCCGATCGTCTTCTTCGAACCGGCCATGCTCTATCGTGAGCCGGAATGGCTGAGCGGGGTGCGCGCACCCTCGGTGTCACCGCTGCTCAACTGGTATCCCGTGGTTACCTTCCTGCAGGTGGCGCTCGACATGGCTTTGGCCCAGACGGCGCCGATCGGCTTTGGCCATGTCTATGCGCCGCAGGACTATTTCGATGGCTGGGTGGCCGTCACCGCGCCTCAGGGATGGACGGAGGAAAGCCTTGCCACCCTGCGGGCAAAAATCACCCGCCATGGCGATCGGCACGTCATCGAAGGCGGCTGGTTCCGCGAGAACCAGCCGTAAGAATCTCAGGCGCCAGCGATGGCGTCGACATCGGCCTTCATCGGAATGGCCGGCTGCGCGCCGGATTTGAGACAGGCGAGGCTCCCCGCCACGGCGGCACGGCGCAGCGCAGTTTCGAGGTCGTGCCCGGCTTCGAGCGCTGCCCCCAGATAGCCGCAAAAGGTGTCGCCGGCGCCAACCGTGTCGACCGGCGTCACCTTGTAGGCAGGCACGGCAATGGCCCCATCGGGCGTGCGGGCACGTGCGCCTTCAGGGCCCAGGGTCACCACGATGGTGGTGCCGGTGCGCTCCACCCACTCGCTCATCGCCGCATCGAGTTCTTCGATAGGGCGGCCCGAGAGCAAGGCAAACTCGGTTTCATTGGCGACGACGATATCAGCGAGCGCTGCCAGCTCCGGCGTGTCATCCAGGAACGGCGCAGTGTTGAAAAGGCTGGTCGCGCCTTTCTGGCGGGCGATTTCGAGCGCCCGGCGGGAGGCGGCTTGCGGCACTTCCTGCTGTACCAGCACCACGTCGCCGGCCTTGAGATCGCTCAGGCCGCGCTCGGCATCCGCGGCGCTGACCGTGCCATTGGCGCCCGGCAGGATGGCAATGACGTTTTCGCCTTCGGCATCGACGAAAATCATGGCAATGCCGGTGGCCGTATCGGCCTTGCGCAGATGGCTGAGATCGACACCGCCCTTTTCCAACAGGTCGAGTGCCAGCGGCGCGAAGGCATCCTCGCCCACTGCCGAGACATGGCGCACGTCGGCGCCGGCGCGGCGCGCGGCCAAAGCCTGGTTAGCGCCCTTTCCTCCGGCCGCCATGGAGAAAGTGCCGCCGGCAACGGTCTCGCCCGGCTTGGGCAGGCGCGGAACGGTGCCGATCTGATCGAGATTGGTGGAGCCGAATACGGTGATCATTTCAGCATCTTTTCCATGGTGTTCCAGTTGCGCATCGTGTCGAGCGCATTCTTGTCGAGCCGGTCATAGAGCGGCTTGAGGACGCCCTCAACCCCCTCGGTATAGCGCCCGTCGGGCTGACGGTAACCGGCGATATAGATCTCGCGCGCATCCATGCGCAGGATCTCGGTATGGCCCGGGCGGTCGGGCAGGGACAGCCCCTGCGGCAAGGGTCTGTCGAACATCAAAACATGCCGGGTGACATCGGCCGCGGAATCGAGCCGACCAAAGGGATGGCCAGCGAGCATGGCCTGCAGCTCTGCCTCCGAACGGAGGACAACGCCCACTGCAAAGCCGAACTGCTTCTCGATCAGGCTTTCGAGCTGGCTCCTGATAGCATCGGCGTCGCCTTCGGCCTCAAATCCCACATTGCCGCTGGCCAGCACCGTCTTGACGCTGCCAAGGCCCGCGCCCTCGAGGCAGGCCTTGAGCTCGTCCATCTTCATCTGCCGCTTGCCCAGATTGATGCCGCGCAGGAAGGCGAACCACAGCGCCATCAGCCCTTGTCCTTTTGCGGATAGATGGTTTCGCCCCGCGCCAGCATCTCGACGAAGCCGGCAATCTTCTTCTTGCGCCCCGCCTCGGTCTTGAGGCTGTTGGTGCGGAAAATCAGCGCGAAACGGTTTTGCGCCGACAGGCCCTCATAGGTCTTCTGCGCCATGGGATTTTCGGCGATGGCCGCGAGCAGGTCGGGCGGGGCGTCCTGGGTGGTCTTGTAGGCCGCATCCCAGCGGCCATCGGCCTTGGCCGTCTCGACATGGACCAGGCCATGTTCGGTCATCAGCCCCTGTTCGCCCAGCCGCGCGACATTGTCGCGATTGACCTGGCTCCACACCGATTTCGGCCGACGCGGACAATAGCGCTGCACATAGGACACCTCGTCCCAGCTCTTCTTGATGGCGTCGATCCAGCCCCAGCAGAGCACGGCGTCGATCGCCTCGACCGGGGTGATGGTCGCTCGCCCGGCGCTCTTCTTGAAAATGCGGATCCAGACCTCGTCGGCGCTGTCATGGTTGGCGGCCAGCCAGGCATAAAAGGCATCGAAATCGACGAATTCATGCAGCTTGTCTGTCGCGACGATGACGGGCGCCATGGATCAGGCCGGCAGCTCGTCGGGGAGGTCCGGCGGCAGCGGAAAAAGCCGCGCCAGAGCCGGCTCGAGGCGCTCATCGGCCGGCAGGACCAGCCCGAACGCCTCGGTCAAAACCGAGCGCAGGCTCTCCATGCTGGTGATCTCGCGCTGTTCCTTTTCCCCCTCGACCGGCTGGATGGTGAAGCTGGTATTGAGCAGCTTGACCCTGCGGCCGGACGGCGACAGCGCCACCCTGAGCCCGTTGACCATGGGCGAAGTCTCGGATGTCGCCATGGTCTGGTTGAGCGCTGAAATGGCAGCGTCATCGACGGCATCGAGCGTAAAGGCATAGACCGGAAGCCAATTCTCGCCGATCCGCACCTCGAGCGTCCATTCGGGCGCGCCACCCACCAGGCGGAAGGTTTCGTGCGGAGTGGTCTGCTCGACATCGGCGCGCAGCCGCAGCGGAGTGGTCAGCGTCAGCCCGCCATGGCCGACATCAGCCAGGTAATTCTGCCCATTGATTTCGACCAGGAGCACCAGATGGCTCAATTCCTGGTTATCGGGATTGGTCCACAGACCACGTGCCAAGAGCGGGCGCACGGTATAGTCGAGATCGCGCAGAATGCGCATGAACAATAGGTTATGCTCGAAACAATAGCCGCCGCGCTTGTCCGCCAAAAGCTTGCGCTCGAGGCTCGGCTGGTCGAGCAGCACCGGCTCGCCGATCAGCGGATTGATGTTTTCGAAGGGGATGACGGCGGGATGCAGCGCGTGCAGCAATTCCAACGTCGCCAGAGTGGGGGCAATGGAACCGGCAAAGCCGATTCGCTCGAAATAGGCGTTCAGATTGACCTTTTCGGACATCCACCACCTTTTTTGCTGTTTGAACCGGCGGCCACTATGGCCAAGCCCGGCACCTTTGTCACCACGCCCGCAAGCTCAGAAACCGGTCGGGGACGCTTGACAGCGCCGGCTCAGACCGGCGCCTTGCGCACCCGGATCACCACGTCGACATGGGCAACTTCCATGCCGGCCGGGGCTTTGGGCAGGGATTTGAACTCCACCGCATCGGCGGGAATATCGATCATCCGCTGTTCGTCTTCCACGTAGAAATGGTGGTGATCGGACGTATCGGTGTCGAAATAGGACCGCGAGGCGTCGATGGCGACTTCGCGCAACAGCCCAGCTTCGTGGAACTGGTGCAGCGTATTGTAGATGGTGGCCAGGGACACATTGACATTGGCCGTACCGGCTTCGCCGTGCAGCTGCTCGGCGCTGACATGGCGATGCGGCCCGCCGAACAAGAGTTCGGCCAGCGCCACGCGCTGACGGGTCGGGCGTAGGCCGGCCATGCGCAAGACGGCCGTCAGGCAGGGTTTGCGGGACGGATGGGGCCGGGCAGCGGCAAGGCGTTCAGTCATTGGGCCTGAGATACTCGTCATAAAGGTCCAGATTTCCAGCCTTTGTTATAGGGGCGATGGGCCCATGAAACAAGTCGGCACCGCCCTCCGGGCCCCGGCTCAGCCTTTCGCCCGGCTTGACCCTCCCCATAGGGGTCTATACGAGACGAGGCTTGAGGTGAAACGGGGTTTGTCCATGGCCGAGCGGCAGAACGCATTTGGATATGAAGAGCTGTTGGCGCATGGCCGCGGCGAGTTGCCGGGCCAGGGCGATGCCCGCCTGCCAGCCCCCCCGATGCTGATGTTCGACCGCATCACCGATATCCAGGAAACCGGCGGTGCCTTCGACAAGGGCTATGTGCGTGCCGAACTCGACGTCAATCCGGACCTGTGGTTCTTCAAATGCCACTTCATCGGCGACCCGGTCATGCCCGGCTGCCTGGGGCTGGACGCCATCTGGCAGATGACCGGCTTCTTCCTCTCCTGGATCGGCCAGCCCGGCAAGGGCCGCGCCTTGGGCGGGGAGATCAAGTTCACCGGCCAGGTGACCGACGACGTCAAGCTCGTGGAATATGGCATCGACCTCAAGCGCGTCATGCGCTCGCGTCTGACCTTGGGTCTGGCCGATGGCTGGGTAAAGGCCGATGGCAAGACTATATATGAGGCCAAGGACCTGCGGGTCGGGCTGTTCACCTAAAGCCCAATGAGGGTGAAGGCGCCCAAGCGCCCGGCCGTAACGGCCACCAGAAGAAAGGTAAGCGTCGGCCCCATGACGCCAAAGCACATCGATCAGGCGAGGACGAAATGAGACGAGTTGTCGTAACCGGCATGGGCATCATTTCATCGATCGGCAATTCGCTGGATGCGGTCACCGAAAGCCTGCGGCTGGCCAAGCCCGGCATCATCGCCGCGCCGGACTATGCCGAGCTGGGCTTCCGCAGCCAGGTCAAGGGCGATCCGCAGCTGGACCCTTTCGAAGTGCTGGATCGCCGCGTGACCCGCTTCATGGGCAAGGGCGCCGCCTGGAATTACCTGGCCATGCAGCAGGCGATTTCAGATGCCGGGCTCGACGAAAGCCTCATTTCCCATCCCATGACCGGCATCGTCATGGGCTCGGGCGGCGCTTCGACCCGCACCATTGTGGAAGCCGCCGACACCACCCGCAAGAATACCAGCCCCAAGCGTATCGGGCCGTTGGCCGTGCCCAAGGCGATGGGCTCGACCGCCTCGGCGACGCTGGCGACCTCGTTCGGCATCAAGGGCATCAACTATTCGATCACCGCTGCCTGTGCCACCTCCAAGCATTGCATCGGCAATGCCTATGAGCAGATCATGCTGGGCAAGCAGAACATCGTCTTTGCCGGTGGTCACGAGGACCTCGACTGGACGCTGTCGGACCTGTTCGACGCCATGGGCGCCATGAGCTCGGATTTCAACGCCACTCCTGAAAAGGCCAGCCGCTGCTACGACGCCAATCGCGACGGCTTCGTCATCGCCGGCGGCGCGGGCGTCCTGGTGCTCGAAGAGCTCGAGCATGCCAAGGCGCGCGGTGCCAAGATCTGGGCCGAGGTTGTGGGCTATGGCGCCACCTCCGACGGCGTCGACATGGTGGCTCCCTCGGGCGAAGGCGCGGAACGCTGCATGCGCATGGCGCTGGCCAATGTGAAGGGCCCGGTCGACTACATCAACCCGCACGCCACCTCGACCCCGGTCGGCGATCTCAAGGAGATCGAGGCCCTGCGCGCCGTCTTCGGCAATGAGGACAAGTGCCCGCCCATTTCGGCCACCAAGTCACTGACCGGCCACAGCCAGGGCGCCACCGGCGTGCATGAATCGATCTTCTCGATCCTGATGATGAAGCACCGCTTCATCGCCGAGAGCGCCAATATCGAGGTGCTCGATCCGGCCTTCGAGGACATGCCGATCCTCAGGCAGCGCCGCGACGACGTGGATTTGGCCTATGTGCTGTCCAACTCCTTCGGCTTCGGCGGCACAAATGCGGCCCTGGTGTTCAAGCACCCGGACGCGTGAGGCCGATCAGTATGCCAGTTCGGTGAAACTTGCGTCGCGGGCGTCATAGACCAGCAGCCGCCCAAGCAGCGGCCGGCCAATGCCGGTGATGAGCTTGATGGCCTCCATGGCCATCAAGGTGCCGATAATGCCGGTGACTGGCCCCAATATGCCATTGGCTTCGCAGGAGGGCAGGTTGTCATCGCTTGCCGCCTCGGCAAAGAGCGCGGCATGGTCCGGCCCGCCCAGATGGGGCGCGATCACTGTCACCTGACCTGAAAACATCGACACGGCTCCCGAAACCAGCGGTATCCGGCGCGCAGCGGCTTCGGTTGCCACCAGCCGCCGGGTCACGAGATTATCGGTGCCGTCGAGCACGACGTCGTAGTCGACGAGCACAGCTGCGGCGTTGTCTGATGTCAGAGCCGCATCGATGCGCACCAGGTCCACATGCGGATTAAGGGCCGCGACGAAGGTCTCGGCGCTTTCGGTCTTGAGCCGGCCGATGCTGTGCGTGGTGTGGACGATCTGGCGCTGCAGATTGGTCACCGATACCGTGTCGTGATCGACCACCCCCAGCCTGCCGACCCCGGCCCCCGCCAGATAGGCGATGGCGGGGCTGCCCAGGCCCCCGGCACCCACCACCAGCACGCGCGCCGCCTTGAGCTTTTGCTGGCCGGCCCCGCCCATGCCCTTGAGCACGAGATGGCGGGCATAGCGGCGGGTTTCCTCGGGTGAAAGCGTCGGTTCAATGGGCAAGAGGCACCGCCAGGAAGCGCCGGTCCGGCCCTTCGAATCCGTGGGGATAGTACGAAAGAATGGCGACGCCGCTCGAGATGTCCTGGCTCATGAATGGCAGCACGACGGCATAGAGGCGATAGTCGGTGGGGCAGGCGCGCGAGCGGGGCAGGGTGCCGTCGCGATAGATGACCGTGTCGGTCTCGGCGTCGGACAGCACCAGCTCGAAGCCGAGCGGGGCGCTGTCGAACCATTCGCTGCAGGGATTGGCGGCGCCGGTTTCAAAGCTGCGCAATTGCAGGTGATGCTTGTCCATCACCTGGCCAGGCGCATATCCCGGCACGCCGAAGCGCAGCGTCTTGCCATCGATTTCGGGCGTCCCATCGCCGAGCATGGTGGCGACATCGACCGGCACGGAAATGTCGAAATCGCGCAAATGCGCGGCGGCATTCCGACCAGCCTCGGCGCGGGTATCGGCGAGGCCCCGCTCCTCATCGGCCGCCTGGGCCCGAATCGGTGTACCGACCACCCAGCTGTCATTGGTGAGGTCGAGAAGGTAGATGCTCGAATAGGCAAAGCCCGAGCCATCCTGGACGCCGAATTCCTCGAAGGCAAAATAGCGCGCATCCGGAGAAAAGCCGATCAGGTCGATCAGCGCCCGGTCGCCGGCCAGGGCTGGCGCCGTCAGAGCCGCCAGCAGCGCCAGCGCCGCAAGCGCTGTTTCAGGCCTTTCCCGTCGAGCCGAAGCCACCTTCGCCTCTTTGCGTCTCTTCCAGTTCATCGCTCACCTCGAAAACCGGCCGCACCACCGGCGCCACCACCATTTGCGCAATGCGCTCGCCGCGTCTGATGACGAAGGGCTCTTCCCCCAGATTGACGAGGATCACCTTTACCTCGCCGCGATAGTCCGCATCGATGGTGCCGGGGGAATTGAGCACCGTGATGCCATGCTTGGCGGCAAGGCCCGAGCGCGGCCGCACCTGTGCCTCGAACCCCTCCGGCAGCGCCATGGCGAAGCCGCAGGGCACCAGCGCCCGCTTGCCGGGCAAGAGTTCGAGCGGTGCATCCGCCGCCAGGGCGGCGCAGAGATCGGCTCCCGCCGCCAGCGCCGACTGCAGTGCCGGAAGAGGCAGGCCCACGCCATGGGCCTGCCATTGCAGCTTTATGGAGACGCCAATGCTCACGGCGCGCGCACCACCGCGAACAGCTCGTCGGGCAGGTCGACCGTGCCATTGATCAGGTCGAGCATGGGAATGACCTGGCTGGCGCTCTTGCCGTCGGCGGCGCGGGTCATATTGGTATCGGTGACTTCGGCGCCCGAAATCGTCAGGGTGATCGAATGGCCCTCGAAGAAGGCCAGCACCATCTGCTTGGTCTCTTCGTCCATTTCCTCGTCGGCGCCCAATTCCTTCTTCATTGCAACGGTCGGCAGGGCAACGCGCACGAGGCCATTGCCGATATCGGTAAAGCTCATCCCGCCTTCGCCCGAGCCCATATCGAGGCTGGCAAAGGGGCCTTCCTCGACCATGGTGCAGGTGGCGGTGCCATCGGCATTCTCGGTCAGCGTGCCCTCGTCACAGAAGCCGGCCTCGCTGCTCTCGCCGCTCTCTTCGCCCATCTTGACCATGGCGTAGAGGTCGGCGGTCATCACCTGGGTCATGGTGGCGCGGGCCGTGGTGGTGCTGGTCACCGCCACGTCGATATTGACGTCGACGCAGGCGCTGACTCCAAGCGCAATGGCCGCCACAGAGGCGAGCTTACCGAAGAGATTGAGGCTCATGAACTGACTTTCTCGAAACGATTGCGGGCCGGCATCCGCGGCACTCTATGAAGCCGGGCGCCCCTTGGGCAAGCCGGGATTATGGGTCAGGCCTGGCCGGCGAAGCGCAGCGCCATGAATGCGACGGCGGCAAAGGCGACAAAGCCCATGCCCAGCGTGGCAAGGATGGCAAAGCGCATGAGCCTGTCCCGCGGCCGGCGCAAGGCCGCGCGGTGTTCAGCCAGGGCCAGCTCGGCCTGGGCGATCAGATTGGGAATGCGACCCGCTGCCTCGCCGGCGCGGCGCAGATGCTGCCCCAAATCCTCGATGCGACCAAGCGGGCCCTCTTCGCGCCGCAGCCAATCGCCCACCACCGGCTCCGCCACGGTCCAGATATCGAGCTCTGGATCGAGCGTGCGCGCCACCCCTTCCACCAGCACCATGGATTTCTGCAACAGCACCAGTTCGGGCCGCGTCTGCATGTCGAAAAGGTCGGTAATGGTGAAGAGCTGGCCCAGCACCTTGGCCATGGAGATATTGTCGGCGGTGCGGCCATGCAGCGGTTCGCCGATGGAGCGGATGGCCAGCGCAAAATCTTCGACCGACTGATGGGCGGGCACATAGCCGATATCGAAATGGCGCTGCGCCACCAGGCGATAGTCGCGGGTGATGAAGCCATAAAGAATATCGGCGAGGAAACGCCGTTCCGGCTTGGCGATACGGCCCATAATGCCGAAATCGACGGCCACCACGTGGCCGGTGCGAGGATCGGCGAAGAGATTGCCCGGATGCATGTCGGCATGGAAGAAGCCGTCGCGGATGGCATGGCGCAAAAAGCCCTGCAGCACCTTGGCGGCCAGCGCCTTGCGGTCGATCCCCGCCGCATCGATGGCGGCATGGTCGCGGATGGGAATGCCGTCCACCCAGGTGGTGGTGAGCACGTTCTGCGCCACCTGGTCCCACTGTACCGCCGGGATGACGAAGCCTTCATCATCCTTGATGTTTTCGGCCATTTCCGAGATCGCCGCCGCCTCAAGGCGCAGATCGAGCTCGAGCCGCATGGAATGATCCAGCGTCTTGACCACTTCGGTGGGGCGCAGCCGCCGGCTGGCCGAGGAGAACGTTTCGGCCAGCCGCGCCCCAGCATAAAGCGCCTGGGTATCGGCGTGGAAGCGCTCGGACACGCCGGGGCGCAGAATCTTGACGGCAACCACCTTGGGCGCCTCGCCGGGCTGGCGCAGCTTGGCCTTGTGCACCTGGGCGATGGAGGCGGCGGCGACGGGCGGGCTGATTTCGGTCAGCGCCGCGGCCTTCTCGCCCAGCGCTTCGCTCAGAATGGCTGGCACCAGTGCCGCGTCGAAGGGCGGCATGCGGTCCTGCAGGCCCGAAAGGTCCGCCGCCGCCTGGGCGCCGACAATATCGGGGCGGGTGGCCAGCGTCTGGCCGAACTTGACGAAACTCGGGCCCAGCCGGTGCAGGGCAGTATTGAGCCGCTCGACGCTACCGGTCTTGCGCACGGCGGGCCGTTCGACCAGCCGCGCCATGCGAACGCCCAGCTTCATCATCGGCGGCAGCGAGGCGACGGGAAGGATCGAAAAGGCGCCTTCGCGCGCCAGTACCCAACCAGCATGGATCAGGCGGAAAGTGGAACCCAGACCCATGGGCTAAATCTTCCAACCCGAAAACAGCGTGGCGATATTGCCGGTATAGCTGGTGTGCTTGACCCGCTTTAACCCGGCCTTGGCCAGCATGGAGCCGAACAGCGCCGGATCGGGGAACTTGCGGATGGATTCGATGAAATATTGATAGGGCTGGGCATCGCCCGTCACCACCCGCCCCAGAGGCGGAATGACCCGGTCGGAATAGAGCTTGTAGAAGGCCTCGAGGCCCGGCACGTCCACCTGCGAGAATTCAAGCACCAGGATGCGCCCCCCGCGCTTGAGCACGCGATGCGCCTCGTCCAGCGCCTTCTGGATGCGCGGCACATTGCGGATGCCGAAGGCGATCGTATAGGCGTCGAAGCTATTGCTCTCCAAGGGCAGCTCCTCGGCATTGGCCTCGAGAAAGCTGACCTGGCCGGGATAGCGCCAGCTCCGGGCGCGCTCGGCGCCGACGCGCAGCATGTCGGCATTGATGTCGGCAACAACCACTTCCGCATAGCCCATCGAGGCATTGACGATGCGCTCGCCGATATCGCCGGTGCCACCGGCCATGTCGAGCACCCGATAGGGCCGTGTGCCGGCGCGCGGCGGGGCCAGCTCGGACACCATGGCGTCCTTCCACAGCCGGTGCACGCCCCCGCTCATCAGGTCGTTCATCAGGTCGTAGCGGTCGGCCACGTCGTGGAACACCTTGTTGACCAGGCCCTGCTTGTCTTCGAGAGCGACGGTCTGCTCGCCGAAATGGGTGGTGTCTTGGGACTGGGTCATGGCAAGGACCTCGATGCGGTCTGTATGGAATGGTGTCGATACGGTGTATTGACCAATACATAAGCCCTCGCCCATTGCCTATGCGCAAAGGCGCGCAGGGTGAAGGAGTTTTGTCATGCCAGAATTGCCCGAGGTCGAAACTGTCCGGCGCGGCTTGGAACCCTGGCTGACCGGCGCCACCATTCAAAGCGTCACCCTCAACCGCAAGGATTTGCGCTTTCCCTTTCCGGACGGGCTCAAGACTGCGCTGGAAGGCCAGCGCGTCGAAAAGGTGGGGCGACGCGCCAAATATCTCCTGCTCGGCCTGTCGAATGGCAAGACCCTGCTCAGCCATCTGGGCATGACCGGCTCCTGGCGTTTTGCCGAGCACGGCATCGACAAGCCCCCGCGCTATTACGAGCCCGGCACCGAGCCCAAGCACGACCATATGATCTGGGCTCTGTCCCATCCCAGCCATGGGGCGAGCCACCTGATCTATGCCGATCCCCGCCGCTTCGGCTTCATCGACCTTTACGAGGATGTGAACGACAGTCCCTATCTCAAGGGGCTGGGGCCCGAGCCGCTGGGCAATGACTTCAGCGCCGAAGGCATGGCCGAGGCGTTCCGGGGCAAGAAGGCGCCGATCAAGGCAGCGCTGCTCGACCAGCGCGTGGTCGCCGGGCTGGGCAATATCTATGTGGCCGAGGCGCTGCACCGGGCCCATATCCGTCCCGATATCGAGGCGCGCACCCTGGTGCGGGCCGATGGCAAGCCCAAGGCGGCCCTCGAAGACCTGGCCTTTGCGGTGCGCGAAGTGCTTGTCGCCGCCATCGAGGTGGGCGGCTCGACCATTCGCGACTTCCGCAGCGTCGAGGGCGCCGGCTACTTCCAGCACAATTTCGCCGTCTATGACCGTGAGGGCGATCCCTGCCCCACCCCGCTCTGCACCGGCACCGTCAAGCGCATCGTGCAATCGGGCCGTTCCACCTTTTACTGCCCGGTCTGCCAGAAGGCACCCTGAGCCATCCTCCGCTTCGATCGTCACCCTCGGGCTTGACCCGAGGGCGTTACACTTGCGGCAACGGCGCTGAACAAAGGCCCCTCGGGTCAAGCCCGAGGGTGGCGCGCGATGGGGACGGCGGGTCGGAGCGCTAACCACAAGGCCGATCCCGAATCCAGTTGACGCCTCCCCGCCTATCCCCTATAGACCCCGCAACTTGGCGGCTGTCGTTTGCCGCCGATTTCATTTCATCCCGGACGCCTGTCTCCCAGATGGGGCAATCGTTCGGCTGGACGCTAAGAGGACCGAAATGGCCAATACGCCGTCAGCAAAGAAGGCGACCCGCAAGATCGCTGCCCGCACCGCGATCAACAAGTCGCGCCGTAGCCGCGTGCGCACCTTTATCCGCAAGGTCGAGGAAGCGATCACCTCCGGCGATCACGCCGCTGCTTTCGCTGCGCTCAAGGCTGCCGAGCCGGAGATCCACCGCGCAGCCGGCAAGGGCATTGTCCATACCAACCTTGCTTCCCGCAAGGTCAGCCGTCTCAATAGCCGCGTCAAGGCGCTGGCCTGATCGGCAGGGGTCGCGGCGCCCACAAGAGGCTGACGCGACGACACTAAAATGGGCTCCGAAAGGGGCCCATTTTTATTGCCCGTCTTCGGGCAAGGTTTTTCGCCATCATAACGTCACATGTCGGTTCGATGACGTAGGGTCCGGGCCTGATACATGGCGTCGCGCCAAGATTTTTTCTTTTTTAATCAAAGGATTAACCATTGGTGGGCCAGTTGTGCCCCCGCCATGTGGCGATAGAGAATCTGCGGGATCGAAATATTTTTTTCACCATGCCCGCAGCCGCTAAGTGTTGGAATCTGCGTTGAGTCACAGGCTCTTGTGGAAGGTGGGTTTAAAGGGGGTTGCACCTCAGAATTGGTGGTCCGGGAGTCAAGCCCCTATTTCATCGATTCACGTGTTGCGGGTCCAAAATCCACCCTCTAATGTACTTCTGCCGGCACGGAAAACGGCCCCGAAAAATGGGGTGGAACCGGGCGGTGAGTTTCTTAGGACGCTCATGGTTTGGGGCAAATTTTCGGCATTCAGTCGGATGGAGTTCTGCCAGTTATGATTGTTTTGGCTGCATTTTTTGCTGCCAGTCCAGTCGGGGCTGGCCACGTGCGGTAGACCGCCGACCAGGTCTGGTCGGGTTCATCGAACAGGTCATTTCTGAAAACGGCGGCCAACCGCCGAATGAATAGTCACGCCCGTTTTTTGCGGGCGCAATGGCGAAGCTATGCCTGGGGTCCAGTCCTGGGCGGACAACGATAATAGACAGCCGGCGGTTATGCGGACCGCGCGGCGCGATGCAGACAATGGGGCATGACATAATGACGCGACAGGCGATTGCGGGACGGGACGACTGGGCTTCGGCCGATCCTTCCTCCCTCCAACTCACCAGCAAAGGTGGCACTCCTGTCATGGCAAGTCCCGATAGTTCTCTCGAAGCGCAGCGCGAACTGTGGAAGCGTGTTCGTGCCCGCCTCAAGACCGCTGTCGGCGAGGACGTATTTGCCTCCTGGTTTGCGCGGCTGGAGCTTGAAGAGCTGGTCGATGACATGGTGCATCTGTCCGCCCCCACGCGCTTCCTCTGTTCCTGGGTCCAGTCCAATTATGCCGACCGCATCGTCGAGGCCTTCCGCCACGATGTGCCCGAGGCCGCCCGTCTGCAGGTGACCCTGCGCGTCAACGGCCAGGCCCGCCCGCGCCTTGCCCCCGCCGCGGAAGCGGCGAGCGAGACGTCCGCGCCCACCGAAATCGCTGCCACACCCGCTGCAGCCTCCCCCGCCAGCAGCGCGATGGTTCAGGCCGCGCCGCGCCTCGTGCGGGACAGCGCCAAGGCCGGCGATGCACTCTCGGGCAGCGCCATCGACCCGCGCATGACCTTTGACAGCTTCGTTGCCGGCTCCGCCAATGAAATGGCCTTCGGCGTCGCCAAGCAGATTGCCAGCGCCGCCATCAACAATGCGGTGACCTTCAATCCGGTCTACATGCATTCCACCGTCGGCCTGGGCAAATCGCACCTGCTCAACGCCATCGCCCATGCCGTCGCCGAAGCCGATCCGACCAAGAACATCGTCTATCTGACGGCCGACCACTTCATGTACCATTTCATCACCGCCGTGCAGCGCCAGTCCGCGCTCGGCTTCAAGGAATGGCTCCGTCGCGTCGACCTTTTGCTGATCGACGACATGCAATTCCTCCAGGGCAAGTCCGCCACCGAATTCGGCCATACGCTGGGCACCCTGCTGACCGGCGCCAAGCAGGTGGTGGTTGCCGCCGATGCGCCGCCCCGCGATCTCGAAATGCTCGATGAACGCGTGCGGTCGCGTCTTTCGGGTGGTCTGGTCGTGCCGATCTCGACCTTCGACATCGATCTGCGCCGCGCCATCGTGCAGCGCCGCTCCGAACAGGCCACTGCCCGCTTCGGCATGCATTTCCCGCCGGCTGTGCTCGACTATGTCGCCCGTGCGGTGGTCAGCCATGGCCGCGACCTCGATGGCGCCGTCAATCGGCTGGTGGCCGCCAATCAGCTGACCGGTGAACTCATCACCGTGCCGCTGGCCGAAAAGACCCTTGCCGACCTGATCCGGGCCCGCGACGCCAAGCGCGTGCGCATCGAGGACATCCTCAAGATCGTTTCGCGCCACTACAAGGTGCCGCGCAACGAGCTGCTCTCGGCCCGCCGCAGCCGCGACGTGGTGCGTCCCCGCCAGATCGCCATGTATCTGGCCAAGGCGCTGACCAGCCGCTCCCTGCCCGAAATCGGCCGGCGCTTCGGCGGCCGCGACCACACCACCGTGCTGCACTCGGTGCGCAAGGTCGAACAGATGATCAAGGACGATCTCGAACTCGGCCAGGAAATCGAACTCTTCACGCGCATGCGGTAAAAATCGGCCGCGGCGGCCCTAAAAGCGGCCCGCGGGACCTTTTTGCGCTGACTGCGCCCGGAGAGCTGCGCTCGAAGGGCTGACTGGCAGTGTCAGCTCCCTCCCATCCCCAAGCGCGACACAACTCCTCCCCCCTCCTTCAGGGGGAGGCCGGGTGGGGGTGTCGCCACGCCCGCCCCCGATGCGATAGCCCCAGCACCACCATGGGATAGTTTGGTGCAAAGCCTGGCGCCCCGGTTGGCATAGCCGGGGGAATTGCCTAAGGTCTGGGCTTTGGATGAGCCCCTGACCGACCCGACCATGGACCAGACCCCATTCGAGGCCGAGACTGGCCCGGCTGCTGCCGCCCTCACGCCGATGATGGCGCAATATTTCGAGATCAAGGCGGTCAATCCGGGCTATCTGCTGTTCTACCGCATGGGCGATTTCTACGAGCTGTTCTTCGAGGACGCCGAAATCGCCTCGGCGGCTTTGGGCATCGTGCTGACCAAGCGCGGCAAGCATCTGGGCGAAGATATCGGCATGTGCGGCGTGCCCATCCATGCCGCCAATGACTATCTCAACAAGCTGATCCGGCTGGGCCATCGCGTCGCCATCTGCGAGCAGATGGAAGACCCGGCCGAAGCCAAGAAGCGCGGGTCCAAGTCGGTGGTGCGGCGCGATGTGGTGCGGCTGGTCACCCCCGGCACGCTGACCGAGGACGACCATCTCGACGCCCGCTCGGCCAATTATCTCGCCGCCCTCGCCATGGTGCGCCATGGCGACACCGATTATGCCCTGGCCTGGGCCGATATCTCGACCGGCGAAACCTTTGTCGCGGACCTCGCGGCCGAGGCGCTGGCCGACGAAATGGCCCGCATCGCGCCGGCCGAATTGATCCTCACCGATGCGACCCGGCAGGCCCTAAGCGAGCGGCACCTGTTTGCCCCCGCCTGGGCCGGAATTGCCTCCACCATCGGCGCGGAACTGGCCGATAGCGAGCTGGCGCTGCCGCTGTTGCGGCGCAGTTTTCCGGCCGAGCGTTTCGATCCCACCATTTTGTCGCGTGCTGCTCGCGCCGCCCTTGGGGCCCTGGTGGGATATGTGGGGGAAAGCCAGAAGGGGCGCCACGCGCCGCTGCGACCGCCAGTTCTGGATGCCTCGGACAAGGTGATGGCCATCGACGCGGCCACCCGGCAGAGCCTTGAAATTCTCCAGACCCAGCGCGGCCAGGCCAAGGGCTCGCTGCGCCAGTCCATCGACCTCACCGTCACCGCGCCCGGCGCGCGACTCCTGGCCACGCGGCTCGCCGCGCCGCTGCGCGATGCCGATGCCATCAATAATAGGCTCGATGCAGTGAGCCGGCTGGTCGAGGATACGCTGTTGCGGGCGCGGCTGCGCCAGGACCTCAAAGCTGCCCCCGATCTCTCCCGCGCCCTGTCGCGCCTCGCGCTCGAACGCGGCGGCCCGCGTGACCTCGCCGCCATCGGGAAGGCCATCGGTGCGGCGCTCAATCTCGCCCAGCACCTTGCCGCGCAACCCGATCTCTCGCCCATCCTGTCGCGCCTTGCCACCACGCTGGGCGCCGCTCCGCGCGATCTTTCCGCAGAACTGGCCGCCGCCCTCGATGACGAGCTGCCCTTGTTGAGCCGCGACGGCGGTTTCGTGCGCGGGGGTTTCGACCACAAGCTCGATGAAGAGAGGGCGCTGGGCAGCCAGACACGGGCCGTCGTCGCCGCCCTCCAGGCCCGGCTAATGGACGAAACCGATGTCCGCTCGCTCAAGATCAAGCATAATGGGGTGCTGGGCTATTTCGTCGAGGTGCCGGCCAATCATGGCACCCGCCTGCTCGAGGCACCGCACCGGGAAACCTTCATCCACCGCCAGACCCTTGCCAATGTCATGCGGTTCACCACCACCGAACTGGCCGAGCTCGAAGGCCGCATCGCCAAGGCGCAGGGCGCCGCACTCGAGATCGAGCTCGCCATTTTCGCGCGGCTGCGCGAGGCGGTGCTGGCCGATACCGCGCACTTGCAGGGCCTGGCCGACGCCCTTGCCGAGCTCGACGTCACCGCTGCTCTCGCCGAAGTGTCCGCCCTGCGCGGCTATTGCCGGCCACAGGTCGATGCCAGCCTTGCTTTCGCCATTTCGGGCGGGCGTCATCCGGTGGTGGAATTGATGGTCAAGGCCGAAGGCCAGAGCTTTGTCGCCAATGACGCCGATCTTTCGGGCAGCGAGGAGATCGGCGGCGGCGGGCTGTGGCTGGTCACCGGTCCGAATATGGGTGGTAAATCCACCTTCCTGCGCCAGAACGCGCTGATCGCCATCCTGGCGCAGATGGGCTGCTATGTGCCCGCCGACAGCGCCCATATCGGCGTCGTTGATCGCCTGTTTTCGCGCGTCGGGGCCAGCGACGACATCGCCCATGGCCGCTCCACCTTCATGGTCGAAATGGTCGAGACCGCGGCCATCCTCAATCGCGCCACTCGGCAGTCGCTGGTAGTGCTGGACGAAATCGGCCGCGGCACCGCCACTTTTGACGGCCTCTCCATCGCCTGGGCCACCGTCGAGGCGCTGCATGAAAGCACCGGCTGCCGGGCGCTGTTCGCCACCCATTTCCATGAGCTGACCAGTCTGGCCAAGACGCTGGGCCGGGTCGCCAATGTCACCATGAAGGTGCGCGAATGGGAGGGCGAGGTGGTGTTCCTGCATGAAGTGGGGCCCGGCGCCGCCGACCGCTCCTATGGCATCCAGGTGGCGCGGCTCGCCGGCCTGCCCGATCCGGTGCTGGCCCGGGCCCGACAGGTGCTCGACATTCTCGAACAGCGCTCGGCCGGCACGGCGTCTTCCAAGCAGAAGGCCAGCGTGCTAGACGATTTGCCGCTCTTTGCACATCAGCCAGCCCCGGCTCCAAAGGGCAAGGATCCTGTTCACGAAGCGCTCGATACCGTCCGCCCCGACGAATTGACGCCGCGGCAAGCCATTGAAGCGCTCTACGAGTTGAAGAAAATCCGCGATGACGCTCGCCGAAACTGAGGCCCGGCCCAAAAAGCCGCAGTTCGCGCTCAAGACCGCAGAGACCATCCTGGTCGAGCTCGATGCGCTTGTCGGCGCCGAGCCGGCCAAGTCTCCTGTCGCCCGCGCCGCCGTGCTCGCCCATATTCGCCAGACCCTGGCCGATGCGCGCAAGAGCGCCGAGGCCGAACTCCTGGCCACCAATAAGGGCACGCGCTGCGCGCAGAACCTGTCCAATGCGCAGGACGAGATCATCACCGCGGTGCATCGCTTTGCCACCACCCGCGTCTATCCGGTCGACAATCCCTCCGGCGCCGAAGCCATCGCGCTCTCGGCGGTCGGCGGCTATGGCCGCGGCACGCTGGCGCCGGGCAGCGACATCGACCTCCTCTTCATCCTGCCCTACAAGCAGACCCCCTGGGGTGAGCAGGTCACCGAATATATCCTCTATATGCTCTGGGATCTGGGCCAGAAGGTCGGCCATGCCGTGCGCTCGGTGGACGAATGCATCCGCATGGCCCGCGCCGATATGACGGTCCGCACCGCCACGCTCGAGGCGCGATTTCTCACCGGCGACAAGGCGCTGTTCGACAATCTCGTTCATCGCTTCGAGACCGAAATCGTACCCAGGACCGGGCCCGAATTCATCGCCGCCAAAATGGCCGAGCGCGACGAGCGCCACAAGCAGATGGGCAATACACGCTATGTCGTGGAGCCCAATATCAAGGACGGCAAGGGCGGGCTGCGCGACCTCAACACGCTGTTCTGGATCGGCAAATACTTTTACCAGGTCAAGACCAGCCATGAGCTGGTCGGCAAGGGCGTGCTGACCTCGGCCGAATATAGGCTGTTCTCGCGCGCCGAGGACTTTCTCTGGGCGGTGCGCTGTCACCTGCATTACATTACCGGCCGTGCCGACGAAAAGCTGACCTTCGACGTGCAGCCCGATCTGGCGCGCCGCATGGGCTATGCCGAGCGCCTGGGCATGCTGGGGGTGGAGCGCTTCATGAAGCGCTATTTCCTCGTTGCCAAGGATGTGGGGGACCTGACCCGCATCATCTGCGCCAGCCTCGAATTCCACCACGCCAAGGATATGGATCTGGTGGGCCGCGTGCTCGCGCCCTTCCGCTCCGGCAAATCCAAGATCAAGGGCGAGCCCGATTTCATCGTCGACACCGGCCGGCTCAATATCGCCGCTCCCGATGTTTTCGAAAAAGAGCCGGTCAATCTCATCAAGATGTTCATGGTGGCGGGCCGCGAGGAGCTTTTGTTCCACCCCGACGCCATCAAGGTCATCCGCGACAGCCTGCGCCTCATCGACAATCGCCTGCGCACCGACCCCAAGGCCAATGCGCATTTCCTCACCATCCTGACCAGCCCGCTCTATGTCGAGCGCATCCTTCGGCAGATGAACGAGAGCGGCGTGCTGGGCAAGTTCGTGCCCGATTTCGGCAAGATCGTCGCCCTGATGCAGTTCAACATGTACCACCACTACACGGTGGACGAGCATCTGATCCGCGCCGTCGGCGTCATGGCCGAGATCGCCAATGGCGGGCTGCGCACCGAACTGCCCCTGACCCACGAGCTGCTGCCGCAGCTCAACGATACGCGCCTGCTCTATGTGGCGCTGTTCCTCCACGATATCGCCAAGGGCCGGCCCGAGGACCACTCCATTGCCGGCGCCCGCATCGCCAAGAAACTCTGCCCCCGCTTCGGCCTCAACCCCGCCGAAACCGACACCGTGGCCTGGCTGATCGAATATCACCTGTTGATGAGCGAGATCGCCCAGGCGCGCGATATCCAGGACCCCGAGACGGCCAAGGCCTTTGCCGATGTGGTGCAGTCGCCGCAGCGCCTGGCCCTGCTGATGATCCTCACCGCCTGCGATATCCGCGCCGTGGGCCCCGGCACCTGGACCGGCTGGAAGGGCTCGCTCCTGCGCGCGCTCTACTATGCCACCGAACCGCTGCTATCGGGCGGCCACAGCCAGGTCAGCCATACCGACCGCGTCAACCAGGCCCGGCACGCTTTGGCCAATGCGCTCTCGAGCTGGCCGCCCGAGGAAATCGAAGCCTATTCGACCCGCCATTACGACCATTACTGGCTGCGCGCCGAGCCCGAGCTGCAGATCGAGCACGCCCGCATGATCCGCCAGGCCGACATGGCCCAGCAGCCCTTTGCCGGCTCGATCCGCATCAAGGCCTTCGAGGGCATTACCGAGGTCAGCTTCTATGTCCCCGACCACCCTCGCCTGCTGTCGCTGATTGCCGGCGCCTGCACCATGCAGGACGCCTCCATCATCGGGGCGCAGATTTTTTCCACCCGCGATGGCCGCGCCATCGACACCTTCCGCCTGCGCCGCGCCTTCACCAGCGACGAAGACGAAAAGGTCCGCGCCACCCGCATCATCGACACGGTCAAGCAATTGCTGCAGGGCAAGCGTACCGTGTTGATCGATCTGGGCAAGGAAAGCCGCCACAACAAGCGTCTCAAACCCTTTGCCCTGCCGGCACAGGTCTCGGTCAGCAATGCCATCTCGGAGAAATTCACCGTCATCGAGGTCTCCGGCCTCGACCGCATCGGCCTGCTCTACGCCCTGACCCGCGAGATCGCCGATCTCAACCTCACCATCGGTTCCGCCCATATCGGCACCTATGGCGAAAAGGCCGTCGACGTCTTCTACGTCACCGACCTCACCGGTCAGAAAATTCACGTCAAGGCGCGGCAAAAGAAAATCCATGACGCCTTGATGGGCGTCTTCGAGCGCCCCGAGGTCAAGCGTGTGGCCAATGGGTAGCGGGCATATACACCCCCACCCCACCTCCCCCTGGAAGGGGGAGGGGCTCTGTCCCGGTCTGGTCAGCGATTTGTGCTTTTCACCGTCTCTTCTCCTCCCCCTGAAAGGGGGAGGGCGGGTGGGGGTTCTGCCATGAGCCTCTTCCGTAATTTCGTGTCCGTGGGCGCGCTGACCCTTGTCTCGCGCCTCGCCGGGTTCGTGCGCGATGCACTTATGGCGGCGGTTCTGGGCACTGGCCCGGCCGCCGACGCCTTCTTTGCTGCCTTCCGCTTTCCCAATCTCTTCCGCCGGCTCTTCGCCGAAGGCGCCTTCAACACCGCCTTCGTGCCGATGTTCTCGGGCGCGCTCGAGCGGGATGGTGAGGAGGGCGCAAAGCTGTTGGCCGCGCGGACCATGAGCTGGCTCGTCGCCATGCTGGTGGTCGTGACCATTCTGGTCGAAATCTTCATGCCGCAGATCATGGTCGCCTTCGTGCCGGGCTTTGTCGACGATCCGGAAAAGTTCGAACTGACCGTGCTGCTGACGCGGATCATGTTCCCCTATCTCGCCTGCATGTCGCTGATGGCCGCCTATGGCGCCATCCTCAACACGCTGGGCCGGTTCTTTGCGGCGGCCTTCGCGCCGGTGCTGCTCAACATCGTCAACATCGCCATGCTGATCCCGCTGGCCACCTTCTGGCTGCAGGCGCCCGAAGAGGCGACGATCTGGGTCGCCATCGCCACCATGGGCGGCGGCATCGCCCAATTGGTGCTGGTCTGGGCGGCGATCGAGCGCGCCGGCTTCCGGCCGCGCCTGGCTTTGCCCCGGCTCGATGCCGAGGTGCGGCGCTTCTGGGTGCTGGCCATTCCGGCAATCCTGGCCGGCGGCATTACCCAGATCAATATCTTCGTCGGCACCATCATCGCCTCGGGCGCCGACAATGCCATTTCCGTCCTCTCCTATGCCGACCGGCTCTATCAATTGCCGCTCGGGATCATCGGCATCGCCATCGGCACGGTGCTGCTGCCCGAACTCAGCCGCCATCTCAAGGGCGGTCGCGAGGCCGAGGCGCGCCAGAGCCAGGATCAGGCGCTGTTCGTCGCCATGCTGCTGACCATGCCGGCCGCCTTCGCGCTTTCGGCATTGGCCGAGCCCATCGTGCGGGTGCTGTTCGAGCGCGGCGCCTTTAACGCCCTGGCCACGTTGCAGACGGCGCAGGCGCTGATCGCCTTTGCCGCCGGCCTGCCGGCTTTCGTGCTCATCCGCGTGCTGCAGCCGGGCTTTTTCGCCCGCGAAGATACCATCACCCCGACCATCTTTGCCGGGGTCAGCGTTGTCGCCAATATCGCCATTTCGCTCTGGCTGTTCCCCAGCCTCGTCCATGTCGGCATCGCTATCGCCACCTCGGCCTCGGCCTGGCTCAATGTCGTCATGCTGGCGGCGATGCTGGCGCTGCGCGGCCATTTCCGGCTGACCCCGGCGCAGTGGCGCGGCCAGTTGGCTATCCTCGTCATCAGCCTCGTCATGGGCGCGGCGCTGTGGCTCCTCGCCGCGCGGGGACAACACCTGCTCGCCAGTGGCACCCCGTTCTGGCTGCAGGCCAGCGTCCTGGGCGTGCTCATCCTTTTCGGCGTGGTCACCTATTTCACCCTCGTGCATGTTTCGGGCACGCAAAGGCTGGGCCTGTTGCTGCGGCGCCTGCGCCGGCGCGGCTAAACGCATTGTTCCCGACCAGCCCGGCGTGGTAACAGCCAACGGCGATTTTTGAACTGCTAGGCTCGATCATGACTTTCACCCAGCGCGTTTTCTCCGGCATCAAACCCTCGGGCGATCTGCATTTGGGGAACTATCTCGGTGCCATTCGCCGCTTCGTGCCGCTACAGGACACGCATGAGACGCTCTATTGTGTCGTCGACATGCATGCCATCACCGTCTGGCAGGACCCGGTTGACCTCAAGCGCTGGACCTATGAAATCGCCGCCGCCTATATCGCGGCTGGTCTCGATCCCAGAAAGTCGATCATCTTCAACCAGAGCCAGGTGGTGGAACACGCCGAGCTCGGCTGGATTTTTAATTGCGTGGCGCGTGTGGGCTGGATGAGCCGCATGACCCAGTTCAAGGACAAGGCCGGCGGCGAAGGTGGCGAGAATTCCGAGCAGGTGTCGCTCGGGCTCTATGCCTATCCCTCGTTGATGGCGGCCGACATCCTGCTCTACAAGGCGACGGCCGTGCCGGTCGGCGACGACCAGAAGCAACACCTGGAACTGACGCGCGACATCGCCAAGAAATTCAATCACGACTACAAAAAGCAGATCAAGGCGCTAGGCGGCAAGGGCGACTTCTTCCCCGTCCCCGAGACCTTGGCGACCGGTCCGGCCATGCGCGTCAAATCGCTCAAGGACGGCTCCAAGAAGATGAGCAAGTCCGACGCCTCGGACATGTCCACCATCTACATGATGGACGATGCTGATCTCATCGCCAAAAAGATCAAGCGCGCCACCACCGATGCCGATGCGCTGCCCTCTGAGGCGGCGGGCCTGGCCGGTCGTGCCGAGGCAGAAAACCTCGTGGGCATCTACGCCTCGCTCTCCAATCGTTCGGTCGATGATGTGCTGGGCGAGTTCGGCGGGCAGGGCTGGGGTGTCTTCAAGCCGGCGCTGGCCGATCTCTCCGTTGCCGTCCTGGCCCCCATCGCCGACGAAATGAAGCGCTTGGTGTCCGATCGCGGTGAAATGGATAATATCCTGCGCGACGGTGCCGCCCGCGCCCGCACCATTGCCGAGCCGGTCATGGCCGGCGTGCGCGATATTGTCGGTTTCGTCCGCTAACAGACAGGGAGACGCCCTTGGTTTCGCAGGTTGAATACAAGCGCAAGTTTCTTGTCGTCATCGACGAGACCGAAGAGTGCGACCGGGCCCTGACCTTTGCCGCCTGGCGGGTCAAGCGCACCGGCGGAACCGTGGTGCTGATGAGCGTCGTCTCCCCGCCCGAATTCATCGGATTGGGGGTCGAAGACGTGCTGCGCGCCGAAGCGGTCGAAGAGGCCGAACGCAATCTCGACATGCGGCTGGCGCGCATCAAGGAGATCGGCGAGGTTCGCTCCGAATCCGTCATCCGCGAAGGCAATGGCGCCGAGCAGATCGAGGAAGTGATCGGCAAGGACCACGACATCGCCATCCTGGTGCTTGCCGCTTCCAAATCCTCCGAAGGGCCGGGCCCCCTGGTCAATCACTTCGCCAACCGAGCTCATGCCCTGCCGATCCCGCTGACCATCGTGCCCGGCCATATGAGCGACGAAGAAATCATCGCGATCTGCTGACCGGCCCGCTTTGGCGGGCAAAATCTCCCCGGTGGGGAGATTTTAGGTCAGCAGGCCACGACACCTGCGGTGGCGTGGCAAAAAGCGTTCCGCTCAAAATCTCCCCGGTGGGGAGATTTTAGGTCAGCAGGCCACGACACCTACGGTGGCGTGGCAAAAAGCGTTCCGCTCAAAATCTCCCCGGTGGGGAGATTTCAACTCCGCAGGCCATGAGAGCTATGCTCGACTGGCGGTGCGCAGATTTGTGCAGCGCGCCATCGCGCTTTCGGCACGCCCGGAAACAACCTTCCAAAACAAGGGCGCGGCAGAGGACGACTTGCCTCGTCTACGCCTTGTCATTTTCGGGTTGAGCGGAGAATGTGGCGCCCAGCGAGTACCTAGGGAGCGTCTCATGAAGCTTGAATCCATCGCCCTGCATCACGGCTATGAATCGGAGGCCACCACCAAGGCGGCGGCCGTGCCGATCTACCAGACCACGTCCTATACCTTCGACAACACCCAGCACGGCGCTGATCTGTTCGACCTCAAGGTCGCGGGCAATATCTATACCCGCATCATGAACCCCACCACGGCCGTGCTCGAAGCGCGCGTCGCCGAAATGGAAGGCGGCATTGCCGGCCTGGCTTTGGCCTCGGGCATGGCGGCGATCACCTATGCCATCCAGACCATTGCCGGCGTCGGCGACAATATCGTCTCGGTCTCCCAGCTCTATGGCGGCACCTACAATCTGTTCGTCCACACCTTCCCGCGCCAAGGCATCGAAACCCGCCTCGTGAGCCACGACGATTATGAAGGCTTCGAAAAGGCCATCGACGAGCGGACCAAGGCCATTTTCCTTGAATCCATCGGCAATCCTGCCGGCAATGTCGTCGATATCGAGCGCATCGCCGAAATCGCCCATCGCCATGGCGTGCCTGTCATCGTCGACAACACCGTCGCCACCCCCTATCTCACCCGCCCCTTCGATTTCGGCGCCGATATCGTGGTGCATTCGCTGACCAAATATATCGGCGGCCACGGCACCTCCATCGGCGGCATCATCGTGGATTCAGGCAAATTCGACTGGAAGGCCAATGCCAAGCGCTTCCCGGTGCTGAACGAGCCCGATCCGTCCTATCATGGCGTGGTCTATACCGAGGCGCTGGGCCCGGCGGCCTATATCGGTCGTGCCCGTGTCGTGCCGCTGCGCAATACCGGCGCCGCCATCTCCCCGCTCAATGCCTTCCTCATCCTGCAGGGTCTTGAAACCCTCGGCCTGCGCATCGAGCGCCATGCCGAGAACGCGCTCAAGGTGGCAAAGCACCTCAAGGGCCATCCCAAGGTGGAATGGGTCAATTATGCCGGCCTCGAGGACAGCCCCTATAATGCGGTGGCCAGGAAGATCTCCAAGGGCAGCGGCTCGGGCATTCTTTCCTTCGGTATCAAGGGCGGCAAGGACGCCGGTGGCCGCTTCATCGACGGCCTGCAGATGATCCTGCGGCTGGTCAATATCGGCGATGCCAAGTCGTTGGCCTGCCATCCGGCCTCCACCACCCACCGCCAGCTTTCGCCCGAAGAACTGAAGAAAGCCGGCGTATCCGAGGATCTGGTGCGCATCTCGGTGGGCATTGAGAATGTCGACGATATCATCGCCGACATCGACCAGGCGCTCGACAAGGCCTGATAAGGCGAGCGGGGCAGGGCTGTCTTTTCCGTGACAAAAGACTGCCCGCCCTTGCCTTTTGCCCGCCGACTTGCAAATGTATCGCACGATTACAAAACCCCGGTTCGCCGGGGTTTGCCGTCTCTAGTCAGACGGAAATTGAGTGCCAGGGGTAGGTTGAGACATGAAAGTCACGCTCGAACGCAATCATCTGCTCAAGTCGCTGAGCCATGTGCACCGGGTGGTCGAGCGCCGCAACACCTACCCGATCCTGGCCAATGTGCTGTTCAAGGCCAGCGACGATCATGTGGAGCTGCGCGCCACCGACCTCGATATCGAGGTGACCGAAAGCGTGCCCGCCATGGTCTCGACCCCGGGCGCCACCACGGTGCCGGCGCATACGCTTTATGAAATCGTGCGCAAGCTCTCCGACGGCGCCGAAGTGCGGCTCGAAACCGATGGCGGCGAGAACATGGTTCTCACCTCCGGCCGCTCGCGCTTCAACCTCGCCTGCCTCAATCCCGACAGCTTCCCCGATCTCAAGTCGGGTGCTTTCGCGCATGAATTCGACATTGCCGCCGCCTCGCTGCGCGAACTGATCGAGCGCACCCAGTTCGCCATTTCCAACGAGGAAACGCGCTACTATCTCAACGGCATCTATTTCCATGCCGTTCAGAACAGTGCCAGCGGCAGCCTGTTCCGCGCCGTCGCCACCGACGGTCACCGCATGGCGCGCGCCGAAATCGCCGCGCCGGCCGGCGCCGAGGGCATGGGCGGCATCATCGTGCCCAAAAAGACCGTGGGCGAAGTGCAAAAGCTCCTCGATGGTGTCGATGGCGATGTGCATGTGGAAGTCTCCGACACCAAGATCCGCGTCACCGTGGGTCCGGTCGTGCTGCTCTCCAAACTCATCGAAGGCACCTTCCCCGACTATGACCGGGTGACGCCCAAGAACAACGACAAGCAGATGCTGGTCGACAAGGCCGGCTTCGCCATCGCCGTGGATCGCGTCTCCACCATCGCTTCGGATCGCGGCGGCAAGGCGGTCAAGCTGTCGGCCTCCAATGGCCTGCTGGAATTGTCGGTGACCAATCCAGATCACGGCACGGCCAGCGAGGAAGTGGCGGTGGATTTCGAGACCGACGGCTTCGAGATCGGTTTCAACGCCCGCTATCTGCTCGACATCATCACCCAGATCCGCACCGAAAGCGCGGTCTTCCTGTTCAACGACGCCAATTCGCCGACCCTGGTGAAGGAAGAAGGCAGCGAGGCCAACGCCCTCTACGTCCTGATGCCGATGCGTGTCTAGTCGGCGTCCACCAGGGCAAATCGCTCCGGTGGAGCGATTTGAGCGGACTAGGCCCGCAGAGCTATGCGCGCAGGGCGGGATGCCTGCGCCAAACGCGATCGTCACCCTCGGGCTTGACCCCAGGGCTCTTCACCTGCTGATGTCGACAAAGTGCAGTCCCCTCCGGTCGAGCCCGAGGGTGACGAGCAGTGAGTTGAACGAGGTTGCGGACTAATGCCCATGATCCGCCACATCTCTCGCCTGCGCCTCACCGCCTTTCGCAATTACGCTTCGGCCGCGCTCGATCTCGATTCTCGCCATGTCGTACTGACCGGGCCCAATGGCTCGGGCAAGACCAATCTGCTTGAGGCCATTTCGGTCCTGTCGCCAGGGCGCGGGCTGCGCGGAGCCAGTTTCGAGACCCTGCAGGGGCTGGGCACGGACCTGCCCTGGGCGGTGGCGGCGACGATCGAGACCGATGCCGGGCCGGCCGATATCGGCACCGGCGCTCTGCCCGATGGCGGGCGGCGGGTGCGCATCAATGGCGCCAATGCCCGCTCTATCGAGGCGATGAGCGATTATCTGCGCGTGCTCTGGCTGACCCCATCCATGGATGGACTCTTTACCGGCCCTGCCGGCGATCGCCGGCGGTTTCTTGATCGGTTGGTGACGACGCTCATCCCCGCCCATTCGGCCGCGGTGGGCGACTTCGACAAGGCCATGCGCCAGCGCAACAAGCTGCTCGACGAAGATGCCGATCCGCGCTGGCTCACCGCCATCGAGGCGCAGATGGCCGAACTGGGGGCTGCCATCCATCTCAATCGCACCGATAGTCTGCACCACCTGCAGGGCCTGATCGCCGAAAGCCTCGAGGATGGCAGCTTCCCCGCTGCCCGGCTGTCGCTGAGCCCGCTTCTGCCCGAAGGCGAGGAGCCGGCCACTTCGGCGGCGCTCGAGGCCCTGCTGATGACCCGCTGGCAGGGGCTGCGCGGGCTTGATCGGGCGGCCGGACGCACCACATTAGGACCACACCGCGTCGATCTCGATGTCGTCTATGCCCAAAAGGGCGTGCCGGCAGGGTTGGGTTCGACCGGCGAGCAGAAGGCGCTGCTGATCGGGCTGATCCTGGCGCATGCCCGCCTCGTGCGGCTGCGCACCGGCATCGTGCCGTTCCTGCTGCTCGACGAAATCGCCGCCCACCTCGACGCCGACCGCAGAAGGGCCTTGTTCCAGGCGCTCGATGGACTCGAAACCCAGTGTTTCCTCACCGGCACCGACCCGGTACTGTTCGAAGCTTTGGGCGAGCGGGCGCAAAGCATCGGTGTCCGCGACGGGCGCTTGGCGGCGGCGTGAGCCTTATGCCTCCCCCCTCGGGGAGAGGGCGGATCGGCCGAAGGACGAGACGGGTGAGGGCTTTTCTACCAACGTGGGCCCCCTCATCCGGCGCTACGCGTCACCTTTTCTCCGAGAGGGAGAAGAATGGCCGCTTGTACCTTCCTTATGCCCAGCAAATGCCCTTCAAACGGCCAATTTTCTTGGGGTTTCAGCCCCATTCCGATAGAACGAAACTTACGTCTCAACCACTGATTCGGACCTCATGAGCGACAGCGAAAACCCGACCCCGAACGAGTATGGCGCCGACAGCATCAAGGTGCTCAAGGGCCTCGATGCGGTGCGCAAGCGCCCGGGCATGTATATCGGGGATACGGATGACGGCTCGGGCCTGCATCACATGGTCTATGAGGTGGTCGACAACGCCATTGACGAGGCGCTTGCCGGCCATGCCGACCTTGTCACCGTGACGCTCAATGCCGACGGGTCCTGTTCGGTCAACGACAATGGTCGCGGCATTCCCACCGACATTCACAAGGAAGAGGGCGTCTCGGCAGCCGAGGTCATCATGACCCAGCTGCATGCCGGCGGTAAGTTCGACCAGAATTCCTACAAGGTTTCCGGCGGTCTCCACGGCGTGGGCGTTTCGGTGGTGAACGCGCTTTCCGTGTTCCTGAAGCTCAATATCCGCCGCAATGGGCAGGTTCACGAGATGAGCTTTACCCATGGCGTCGCCGATGCGCCGCTCAAGGTCGTCGGCTCCTATGTCGAGAACAAGCAGCCCGGCACCTATGAAGGCCGTTCGGGTTCAGAAATCACCTTCCTGCCCTCGACCGATACCTTCACCATGGTGGAGTTCGACTTCAAGACGCTCGAGCACCGCCTGCGCGAACTGGCCTTCCTCAATTCCGGCGTGCGCATCCTCCTGCGTGACCATCGCCATCCCGAGCCGGTCGAGGTCGAGCTGTTCTACGAAGGCGGGCTCGAAGCCTTTGTGCGCTATCTCGACAAGTCCAAGGCGCCGGTGATTGATACCCCGATCGTCATGCGCTCGGAAAAGGACGGCATCACCGTCGAAGTGGCGCTGCAGTGGAACGACAGCTACCACGAAAACGTGCTGTGCTTCACCAACAACATCCCCCAGCGCGATGGCGGCACCCACCTTGCCGGCCTGCGCGGGGCGTTGACGCGGCAGGTCACCGGCTATGCGACTTCTTCGGGCATTGCCAAGAAGGAGAAGGTCGAGCTCTCCGGTGACGATACCCGCGAGGGTCTCACCTGCGTGCTCTCGGTCAAGGTTCCGGATCCGAAGTTTTCGAGCCAGACCAAGGACAAGCTGGTTTCCTCCGAAGTGCGTCCCGTTGTCGAAAACATCGTCAACGAAAAGCTCGGCCAGTGGTTCGAAGAGCACCCCAACGAGGCCAAGACCATCGTCGGCAAGGTGGTCGAGGCCGCTGCCGCCCGCGAAGCCGCGCGCAAGGCGCGCGAGCTGACCCGCCGCAAGGGGGCGCTGGAAATCTCCTCGCTCCCCGGCAAGCTCGCCGACTGCCAGGAACGCGACCCGGCCAAGAGCGAAATCTTCATCGTCGAGGGTGACTCGGCTGGTGGCTCCGCCAAGCAGGGCCGCGACCGCTCCAACCAGGCCGTGCTGCCGCTGCGCGGCAAGATCCTGAACGTCGAGCGCGCCCGTTTCGACCGCATGATCAGCTCCGACCAGGTCGGCACGCTGATCACCGCGCTGGGGACCGGCATCGGCCGCGAAGAGTTCAATGCCGACAAACTGCGCTACCACAAGATCATCATCATGACCGACGCCGATGTGGACGGCGCTCATATTCGCACCCTGCTCCTGACCTTCTTTTACCGGCAGACGCGCGAGCTGATCGAGCGGGGCCATATCTACATCGCCCAGCCGCCGCTCTACAAAGCCACGCGCGGCCGGTCCGAGCTCTACCTCAAGGACGAGGTGGCGCTGGAAGATTATCTGCTGCAGGGTGGGCTCGAGGACGCCGTATTCAAGACGCGGGATGGCGCCGAGCATGCCGGTCACGACCTGCTGGGCATTCTCCAGCAGTCTCGAGACATCGTCAAAGCCATCAACAATCTCAACACCCGCTACAATCGCAACCTGGTCGAACAGGCCGCGATCGTCGGTGGGCTCGATCCCGATGGCATGTCCGATTCCCAAAAGAGCGGGGAAACGCTGCAGCGCGTTGCCCAGCGTCTGGATCGCATATCCGACGAGCTTGAACGCGGCTGGACCGGCGAGATCACCGACGAGGAGGCTTTGGCCTTTTCCCGCACGGTGCGCGGCGTGACCGAGACCCACCAGATCGACCGGGCCCTGCTGCAGAGCGCCGACGCCCGCAAGCTGCGCCAGCTGGCCGAGCGGCTCGACGAACTGTTTGGCGGCGTCCCGACGCTGACCCGCAAGGGCGAGACGATTCCCATCTACGGCCCCGCCTCGCTGTTCAAGGCGGTGACCGATGCCGGCCGCAAGGGCGTCAGCCTGCAGCGCTATAAAGGCCTTGGCGAGATGAATGCCGAGCAGCTCTGGGAAACCACGCTCGACCCCAATGCCCGCACCCTGCTGCGCGTCGAAATCGACCAGACCGACGAAGCCGACCAGATATTTACCGCCCTCATGGGCGACCTTGTGGAGCCGCGCCGCGACTTCATCCAGGATAACGCGCTGAACGTTTCCAACCTGGACGTCTGAGTTCGTCGCGCCAGCGGCGTGCGACCTCTCTAGGCGCGCTTCAAGAGCGATCGCGGCTCAAGGCAGCGATCCGATAGTGCTTTGCGCCACGGCGAGGCTCCGTCCTAGATACACGCACTCACAAACGTCACCGGCAGGAACACCAATATGCCGGAGGCGAGGGCGGCGCGGTTGGCCCAGAGGGCGGCGCGTTGCAGGCTGGGGTCGGTGTTGACGCGCGGCTGCGGGGGACGAAAGGCAAGCCAGGCCAGCGGCAGATTGCTGAGGATGAAGCCAGCGACGAGGACCGGTCGGTGGGCGCTCCAGCCATAGGCGCAGCCCAGCGCCTGCAGCGCATAGAGCACAACGAAGGCCAGCGACCAGACGGTAAAGCCCGCCACCAGCAGCACCAGCGGATTGTCGAGCGCTTGTCTCATGCCGCGCTCCCCACGCCGCTCAGCACCAATCCCATTCCAAGCGCCGCTGTGGTCACGGCAGCCCCATAGCCGCCCCACAGCCAGGCAAGGATCAATTCCGTCTGCCGGCTCGCCGACACAAAACCCTGGCTGGTGCGCCAGAGCGCGTGCAGCGAGAGAATGGCGGCAAGGCCCATGTGAAGCGCCGCATAGACCAGCAGCACGAAGATAACCGCGTCCCGCGCATGGCCCGTCGGGTCCGGGATTTGCGTCATGGCGTAAACCAGAGCCAGCCCGGACAGGACTTGCGCCAGCCCTGCTGCCAGCGTGATCGGTGCGGCCGACGCTCCACCGGCAGTGGCCCGGCGGGCGAGCCCGGTCAGGACCGCACCCGTCACAGCCGCGACGAGCGCCAGGCCCATGGCAACGAGCGGAGCGGCGAAGGGCGCAACCCCCTGCCAGTTGGGCGCGACGACGAGCAGAAATAGCCCCCCGAACACCAGCGATGAGAAGAGCGTCGCATTCATCACCAGGGCAGTGCGATTGGCGAGCACGCTGACATTATGCGGGCTTTCGGCGTCGAGCGGGGCGGTTTCGCCCATGCCGATCTCGATCGGGCCGATATCGCGCTTTTGCCCGAGCGTGGCGGGCCAGAGCAGGAACAGTCCGAGTGTCACCAGCGCCGCAAACGGCGCCAGCCAATATTGACCGAAAAGGAAGGCGAGAAAGAAGCTGCCGGTGGCCAAGGCGGTCCATAGCGGCAGGAAGGTGCGTTGCGGCAGGATGATCACCTGCTCGGCTGCCCCCGTCAGCATGTCGACGCCCAGCGTCTCCTGCCGGTTCTCGCGGGCAAAGCCGAGATAGCCGAAGCCGCCGGCCAGCACCGGCCCGATCTTGGCCGGCTCCAGCCCATCGGCGCGCTCGTCGATGCGGGGAATGGCGGCAAAGTTGTAGCTTGGCGGCGGGGTGGGCGTGGCCCATTCCAGCGTCTGCGCCCGCCAGGGATCGCGGCGGAAGCGCTGGCCGAAGCGGAATTGCAGCACGAGATCGGCCAGCACCAGCGCAAAGCCCATGGTCAGCACGAACCCACCCACAGATGAGACCAGGTTGAGCCAGTCCCAGCCCCAGTTCGACGGATAGGTCGAAATGCGGCGCGGCATGCCCATGAGCCCGGTCAGGTGCATGAGGAAGAAGGTCATGTTGAAGCCGACAAAGATCAGCCAGAAGGCCGGGACCGACAGCCGGTAAAGGCTCTGCCGACCAGAAATGTGCGGCATCCAGTGATAGATGCCGGCCAGCATGGGAAAGACGAAGCCGCCCACCAGCACATAATGCAGATGTGCCACGACGAAATAGCTGTCATGGGCCTGGGTGTTGAACGGCACCATGGCCAGCATCACCCCGGTCAGCCCGCCAATGACGAAGACAAAGAAGAAGCCGAAGACATAAAGCATCGGCACGTCCCAGCGTGGTTTTCCCGAGGCCAGCGTGCCCAGCCAGACAAAGATCTGCACGGCCGTGGGCACAGCCACCAATGCGCTGGCGGCCGAGAAAAACGCCAGAGCCAGATGCGGAATGCCCACCGTAAACATGTGGTGCACCCAAAGCCCGAAGGACAGAAACCCCATGGCGACTATGGCAGCGATAACGGCGCGATAGCCCAGGATCTGCCGCTGCGCAAAGACTGGGATGATGGTCGAGAGCGCCCCGGCGGCGGGCAGGAAGATGATATAGACCTCCGGGTGCCCGAACAGCCAGAACAGGTGCTGCCAGAGCAGCGGATCGCCGCCGCGCGTCGGATCGAAAAAGGGCAGGTCGAAGGCGCGTTCGAGCTCGAGCAGGATGGAGCCCAGGATCAGCGGCGGAAAGCCGATGATCATCATCCCGGCGGTGACCAGCATATACCAGCCGAACAGCGGCATGCGGTTGAGCGCCATGCCCGGGGCCCGCATCTTGAGGATGGAGACGAAAATCTCGATGGCGGCGGTGACGGCCGAGATTTCGACAAAGGTAATGCCCAGGAGCCACACATCGGCATTGATCCCCGGCGTATAGGGCTTTGAGGACAGCGGGGAATACATGAACCAGCCGCCATTGGGCGCCACCCCGGCCAGCATGGCCACGATCAGGATCGAGCCGCCGAACAGATAGCACCAGAAGCCGTAGGCGGTGAGGCGCGGAAAGGCCATGTCGCGCGCGCCCAGCATCTTGGGCAGCATGTAGATGGCAAAGCCCTCGAACATGGGAATGGCGAACAGGAACATCATCACCGTGCCATGCATGGTGAAGATCTGATTGTAGAGCTCGGGCCCGATAAAGGCGCTGTTGGGCGTCGCCAGCTGCGCCCGGATCAGCATGGAGAGCAGGCCCCCGATGGTGAAGAACACCAGGGCCACCACCATGAAGCGCTTGCCCAGCACGGTGTGATTGACGCTGGAGAGCCGGCCAATCCCCGGCGGCGTCATCCAGATGCGCTCGAGCTGCTTGTGCAGTCGGATGGGGGAAGGGGTGGTCATGTCAGATGCCCCGTGACGCATGAAATCGCCAAAAACACAGCGCCGCCCTCGGGCTTGACCCGAGGGACTGCAGAAGCGCCCGAATGGTAAAAATGTGCCCAGTGCAGAGTGGCCCTCGGGTCAGGCCCGAGGGCGGCACTGTGTAGGGGATGGCGAGGGGACAAGAACTCAAGGTGCATTTCCCTCCATCAATGCCGCAAAGTCCTCGGGCGCATGCGCTTCGACGCGGAAAATCATGCTGTCATGTCCGATGCCGTTATATTCGGCGTTCTGTCCCCAATAGGTGCCGGCCGTGTCGACCTGCAGGCGGATGACATTGGTATGGCCGGGAATGGCGTCGATCTTGCCGCCGAGTCGGGGCACCCAGAAGGAATGGATGACATCGGCCGAGGTCACCGCGATATCCACGGGCACGCCCACCGGCAGATGCAGAACGGTGCTTGCACCCATGGCCGGCGCGTCGGGATAGGAAAACCGCCAATGCCATTGCCTGCCTTCGGCCTCGACCCGGTATTGCGCCGTGCCATGGGGCAGCAATTGCTCGCCCAGCACCAGGGCCGTGCCGGTCAGCAGCACGAGAACCGGGATGGGCAATACCAGGCCGCCGCCGATGATCCACTGTGCCGGAGTGATGCGCTTGAGCGGGCCGCTGCGGCGCCAGACCAAAGCGAACAGCACCATGACCAGGGTGAAGAGCGCCGTCGCGCCGGCCAGCATGATCCACCACAGCGTCGCAAGATTGGCCGCGCGTGGACCCGCGGGATCGAGCGTCGAGAGCTCGCCGGTGCAACCGGCCAGCGCCAGCGGCGTTGCACACAGTGCAACGAATTTAAAACAGGGGGTGAAACGATGAGCGAAGCGTCGCGCGAAGCCGAACAGGTTGAGATTGCGCTGGAAGAGGGCCAGGAAGCCAGCACCACCCATCCCAATCCCCATATTCGCGAAGTGGCCGAACAGGATATCGGCTCGGCCATCGCCGTTGCCGGCCACCCCATCCATGCCATGCTGGTGCATTTCCCGATCGCCTTCGTCATTTCGACGCTGGGGATCGACATGTTCTACTGGTTTACCGGTGATGCATTTTGGCTTGCGGTCGGCACCTGGTCGGCCGGCGCCGCCTTTGTCTTCGGCGTGCTGGCGGCGGTAGTCGGCACGGCCGAGCTGCTCGCAGTACCCGGCATACGCGTCCGCGTCGCCAGCTGGAACCACGCTATCGCGGCCATGGTCATGCTGGCTATTGTCGGCGCCAATGCCGGGCTGCGCCTGTTCTGGCCCGAAACGGTTCTGCCCAGCGGATTGATGCTGTCGGTGCTGTCCAGCATGGCGGCGGGTTTTGCGGGATGGCATGGCGGCAAGCTGATTTTCGATCATGGCGTCGGCCTCCTCATTTCATCCAAGGGATGAAGGGGCCGGCAATCTCCCCCAGCCGGCCCGGCACGAAGAGGTTGGCGAACAGCGCCGGCCATTCGAGCCTTGGCTTGCCCAGCACCAGCGCCAGGATGATGGTGACCACGGCGACCGTCAGTGTCACCACGCCGATCAGCCGCCACAGCGGATAGGCCCGGCCCGGCTCGAAGAGTTTCAAAATCATCAGCCCGGAGAAGATGTGGATGCCGGTCAGCACGGCGACCGCCAGCAGCTTGGCCGAGAACCAGTTCTCATAAGTGCCCATCAGAAAGATCAGCGCCGTGCCTGTGCCTATGGCGATAAAGGCGGCGGGCGAGACGATGTTGACATAGAGAAAGCGCGCAAAGGCGTGTAGGCGATGCAGCGCCTCGTCCTCGAGCCCCCTGCGCTGCACATAAAGGAACGGCAGGGCGATGAGCCCGGCGGCCCAGAAGGCGATGGTGCCCACATGGATGAATTTGAGCCAGGTGACGATCATGAAGCCGCCGTCTGCCGGGAATCCAGGGCCGCAACCAGCCGCCAAAGGGCCAGCACCATAAGCGGCAGGTTCGCCGGCACCCACATGATCAGCCCGGCCAATTGCTGGTCATCCAGCGGCGAGAACCCATAGGCCAGCGTGCCGGAAAAATGCGGCACATAGAGCGGTGTGGGTGCAAAGACCAGCAGCGCCCCGAGCAGCCCCATCTGGATCGCGCTCGACAGAGCCGTCACCCCCGCCGGCAGCACCGATCCATTGCGGATGAGCCCGAGCCAGAGCCAGGTGAAGGTGCCCAAAAGGCTCAATTGCATGGCCCAGTAGATGCCGGGATGACTGAAAGCGGCGGTATAGAAATCCGGTGCATGCCAGAGCCAGAGCGCGATGGTCGAGAGGGCGAGGGGCGGCAGCAGCGGCAGCACCCGCCCCCAGCGCGGCGGCAGTGCCAGTGCCAGGAGCGGCGCCACCACCATGGCGAGCAGCACATGGTGCCCCACTCGCGCCGAGAACAGCGCCACGGTCAGCGCACAGAGCGGAGAGACGAACAGCACCGCCGCCAGTCCCCAGGCTCCGGCAAAAGCCGCCTTGCGGCCGATATCCGCAGAGCGCAGCAGCACCGCGCCAACCAGCGCCGTGAGCACCAGACCGGTGATCAGACCCGGCTCGAAATTCCACCGCCCCAGCAGTTCGGCGGGGCTTGGCGGGGAGCCGCAATAACTCATATCGAAGGAAAAGGCTGACGCTTGATCCATTTTCCGTTCCGTTTTTCCAAGACGCACAAGGCCTGCGGTTCCTGCTCTCCCTCCCCCTTGAGGGGAGGGCCGGGGAG
>NZ_UZWD01000008.1 GCF_900631955.1 Devosia equisanguinis
TAGTCGCAGACATAGAACATGACACCCCCACCAATCAGAGAGTGCCAAATACCGCCGCCTCAACCGGCTGAACAGACGGGGTCAGCTTAGCGCTTACGCATAGAGGATAGTCTGCATAGGATATACCGTAGATGTACATATGGGTTATGTACGTTGATATATGTGTACGTTAGATCAAGTCAACCCTTATGGACACGCCTAGGATAGTTCTCTGGAGTGTACTCTAGGGTATACCCTTATGATCGCTAGCCTTCGGCTAAGACATCGGTTGGCAGTACGAGTCCAGGCTGGCTTTGCCAATTGCCTTCAGCACAGTTTTCCATGCCAAGATCGTTTCCCGACGCATGGGTGCAGCCCCTCCCCCTAATGTCATTGTGCAGAGTTCCCTGTAGGTCCCCCAATGCTGACCTTGGGACTAACAAGTGGTCAGGGCTAACGTAGGGGGTATGGGGGACTCAGCATCCTGAATTATAGTTAGATACCCCCCACGAAAATTTTCGTCGTTTTCACTTGTTGGCGCCACAGATGACCCATCCGCTATTTGCAGTAACTGCTACTGAAATTCAGTCACTGAACGACGAGCAGGCCCGTGAACTTGTTGCAAGGCTTTGTCGAGCCGAAGCAACTAGGGTAGGCGCCATTAAACCAAACACAACCTGGGGCGGTGATCAAAGGGCCAAGGACGGCGGCATAGATGTGCGATTCGAGGCTGACGACCTACCGAATCCTACTACGCATCTGCCAAGCAGACGCATCGGCTATCAGGTCAAAGCCGAAATCTTTCCACCATCGAAGATCGACCCAGAGATGGCCCCAAAGGGGGTATTGCGACGCTCCATTGTAGATTTTGCGGCCACCGGCGGAAGCTACATAATCGTGTCCACCAGAGACAGTGTTTCGGACAGTGCATTGTCAGACCGCTTGACCGCCATGAAAGAGTGTCTTGATGAGCATGGCCTGAGTGGGAAGGTGCACCTGGATTTCTTTGACAGCCGCCGCATGGCCGACTGGGCAGAGCAACACCCTTCTATTGTCGTGTGGGTGAAGAACGTACTAGGGGCAGCCCGTGCTGGGTGGCGTCCCTATGGTCCATGGGCCTACCATGAACAGGACACGCAAGCTCCCTACGTGATGGATGAGAAGGTCAAGGTCTTCGTACCTAATGCAGATGAAGGCAGTGACATCACTGTTGCGATTAATTCGCTAAGAGCCGACCTGCGTTCAGGGGCAACGGTGCGTTTGGTTGGCCTTTCAGGTGTTGGGAAGACCCGTTTAGTCCAGGCACTGTTCGATGAGCGAGTTGAAACCGGAACAAAGCATCTATCGCCTGATGCTGTAGTCTACGCCGATCTGTCAGACGATGTGGACCCTCAGCCTACTGCGATGGTCGAGGCTTTGAAGGACAACGGGCATGAAACGTACGTCGTTGTTGACAACTGTAGTCAAGAACTACACAGGCGGCTCAGCGAGATTGTTGCAAAGCCGGGCTCAAGGCTAGGCCTGATAACGGTCGAATATGATATTCGCGACGACCTTCCAGAGGGTACTAGTTGCTATCGTCTGGAAGGGTCATCTGATGCGGTCATAAAAGAGCTACTTGTACGACGATACAAACATCTCACTGCTCATGATGTTGACCGAGTAACGCAATTTTCTGACGGAAATGCGCGCGTAGCGTTTGCACTGGCAAGCGCATCAGAGCGAAGCAATGAGCTAGCTCAACTCACAGATGATGATCTGTTCAGGCGCCTATTTCACCAGAAGCATATTGAGAACGATGAGCTTCTCAGCGCCGCTGAGGCCGCAAGCCTTGTCTACTCGTTCGACGGCGAATCCACTGATGACTCATCAGAACTGGTCAGAATTGCATCAGTAGCGGGACTGTCCATCGCATCAATGTACCGGCACGTTGCCGAGCTGCAAAGACGAGGTTTGGTGCAGCAACGCGGAAAGTGGCGAGCCGTGCTTCCCCACGCCATTGCAAACCGCTTGGCCGCCAGGTCGCTAGCAAACTATCCCGCTAGCCAATTGATAGAGGCAATGCTGGACAAGGCATCGGACAGAGTAGCGAAGTCATTTTCTCGTAGACTTGGCTATCTGCATAGCTCAGCCCGAGCACGTGCCATCGTCGCAGAATTTCTAAAGCCAAACGGTCGGCTTGATGAGCTTGAGACGCTGAGTAATCTAGGTCGAGAGATACTAAAAAACGTTGCGCCCGTCGACCCGGCTGCAACTCTTAGTTGTCTTGTCAGGGCAGTGGGTCGCGCCGAAGTACTTAAGCTTGACGCATATGATGCGCAGGACTTCGTACAGCTAGCGAGATCACTAGCATATGATGCGGCGCAATTTGACGATTCACTAGCCGTGCTTCGGGCGTTTGCCGAGCGTCATCGCGTCTCAGATCGTAACAACTCTTCGCACGAAGCGATTTATTCTCTCTTCACCTGCCACTTATCTGGGACGCATGCCTCTCCTGAACATAGGGCCAGCACCGTCCTGTCTTTACTTAAGAGCCCAGCGGCACTGGACAGAGATTTAGGTCTAGAAGCGCTTAGTCATGCTTTTGAGACTGATCACTTCAGTTCTCAGTTTAGCTTTGAGTTTGGTTCCCGCAAACGGGACTACGGCTGGGCACCGCAAACGTACAGTGACGTAAAACGTTGGTACGGACAGTTCTTAGACATAGCTACAGAAATTGTGCGCCAGAAAAACGATGTTTCTGATGCAGTGAAGCAGGTACTTGGCCGAGCATTTCGCGGCTTATGGCGAGACGCTGGGATGTTGGATGAGTTGGAGGCGTTATCTAGGGAATTGGCGGCAGATGGTGGCTGGCCCGATGGTTGGGTTGGTGTTCGCGAGACGATCTACTGGAGCAAGAAGAGTTCGTCGCAAAAGACGATGCCCAGACTTCAGGCACTAGAGATACTGCTCGCCCCAAGGGATTTGATAGGACAGATTCGTGCGCAAGTGTTGTCACGAGGGGCGGCCACACTTGACTTACTAGAGGATGACGATGGTGATGCGGCAAGCAGCAACCCAATGGCCGGGTACAAGAAGGCGCAAGCCCAAGCCGAGCAACTAGGGAAAATAGCCTCCAGCGATACGACTGCCTGGGCCGAACTCCTGCCCGAATTACTGACGGACCGTGCCAGCGAGAAGACCCATCGTTTTGGCGTTGGCCTCGGGATAGGCTTGGACGAACCAGCGAAACTCTTAGCTGAAGCGAGGAGGACATTAGAGGAGGTGGGGAGCGGCAGAGTGGTGCTGATACCCATCAGGGGACTGTTACAGGGTTGGCACTCTAAGGACCCAGCAGCAGCCGACGCCTTCCTAGATGAAGCGGTAACTGACGAAGTTTGGGGGCCTTGGCTACCTGAACTGCAATGTGCAGTCGGTCTACAGGGCAAGGGTCTTGCCAGAGTTATGCAGTCCCTTGTGGCGGGATTGGCGCCAAACTTTCAGTACAGATATCTTTCTATGGGTAGAGCCACGGAGCCTTTGGATATTGCGGCCATCGCAGAATTGTTGAGAGCAATTGCCAGCCGTCCAAACGGACTTGATGTTGCTATCGACTTGCTTGGCATGGTTGTGCACTCAGCTCACGAACAAGGCGATCAATTCGTTCGCGATTCAGCGCTGCTTACGGGCGAATTTCTTTCCGATGTGGACTTCGGCACCCTTGATACGAACGACACAATGCATGATCACCACCTTGATCAACTGCTGACATTTGCACTTTCAAATAATGCGCCGTCTCACACTGACGAGGCGGTACTCAAGAACCTTCTTTCATGGGAGGCATCAAGCAGCCGGGTCTATGCATATCGTCGCGGCAAATACTTAACGCCGTTCTTCAAGCTGCGTCCAGAAATGACATTGAATGCTGTCTACCAGCCAGACAAAAATGGCAGCTATAATACTGCTCGCGCTCTAGCTGCCAATCGAGACAGTGACCGTGATCAGCGTCCGATGTCATTTCTTCCTGTAGAAATAACTCTTCAATGGTGCGGTCAATCCGATGACCGATACTCATTCATCGCTGAGACTTGCCTGCTCTACACGCCAAGTACCAACGAGACGAAGCAGTTGTCGGATATCGCGGGAGCGATTTTCAACGCCGCACCGGACAAGTCACAGATACTACGCATCTACGTGAGTAGGATACCGCCCATGGGCGGATCAGGCTCAATGGCGGCCAAGCTAAGGGGGCGCATACCCATTCTGGACGGCCTAAACACTGACGCTGACGAACGCTTAAAGCAGACGATCGCTAGTCAACGGGCACGCCTGACTGAACTTGCGTCAAGAATGGAGCGGCAAGAAGCAGAAGAAGAGCGTACCAGAAACGCCACTTTCGAATGAACGTTGGCACGGCTTACGACGAGTTGCGCACTTGATTGAAGCGTCCAACTTCGCATATGTGAGCCTAGCAGGTGAGACACTTGTCTCACCACCCATCCTACAGAACTCAGGCCATCCGGGCTTCTCAGACGATGGTGGACGCCCCGCTCAGGTCTACCGTTGTTGGGGACCCACATTCTGCAATTGTCGCTGCTACTGGCTAAGACCTTCTCGTTGCTCACCAAGTGCCAGCAGTCAGACAGATACCAACCGACAACTGGAGTGCTCATTTATCAACCATTGCCTACCGATCCTGCCATTGATAAGGGTGAGGCATTAAAGGGGGACATCGTGTTCCCCAGCGCCACCTGAGCCCCAGGATTTCCGGGCCTTTCAGGGTGTGGTGGTTTGCCCGCTCAGCTCCACCATTCCCTCTCAAGAAGTGATCGCCATGACGCGTTGCGGCGCTTGACCCGGCTTGGGACATGTCGCTACTCACAATGGAGGGAAAACGTTTACGGGAATAGCGAGCGGGATGTCGCGGCAGTCCAGTGTCCAGGGCAAACCGGACGCCACTTCAATGCCGACATCGCGCCAGCTGCTGCGTGCGCTCGAGACCATGGCCGGGGTGGGCTTCGGTATTTTCAATACCGATGATGGCACGGTCCGGTGGTCGGATGGCCTGCACGTGATGGCCTGCGATACCGAGAGTGTCGGGCGACCGCTGCCGCTCGATGCGATGGCCGACCTGTTTCACGCCGAAGACCGTCCCAGGCTTTTCGAGGCCTTCCATCAGATGATGCGCGGTTCGGCGCCGATTCATCGCCGCTTTCGCCTGGTTCGACCAGATCGAACGCTGCGGCTGCTCGACCTGCAGCCCCAGCAGCTGGTGGATGCCAATCACTACCCCTGTGGCTGGCTGATCTGCGTCCTCGACGTCACCGAAGCGGATAATCTGGCGCGCTTCGCGACCAGGGAGCGGCAGCGGCAGCAGGCCCTGCTGGGATTTTTCGACCCGGACCTGGCCTGGCTCAGTTCCGCCGATGCCCGGCAGATTGAACTCGTCTTCCGCTCCGATCGCACCGATGTGGCGGTTGATACTGCACTCACCCAAGACTGGCTGGAGCTGATCCACCCAGATGATCGCGAGGCGATGCAGGCCGTGTCGAGCGATACGTCCAAGGCATTGGTGCGCTGCCGGATCGCTGTGGCACCGGGTCAATATGCCTGGGCGGAAAGCGCCCGCATGCCGGTGCGCGATGCTTCGGGTATGCTGGTGGAATGGTTCGGTGTGACCCGGCTCCTGCCCGAGCCATCGGTTTCGGTGACCCGATCAGACGATGACAGCGCCATAGTCGGAATGACCGGCGCAACCATCCGCGCTGCCCGAGCCATGCTCGACTGGACCATTCCCATCCTGTCGCAGCGGGCCGGCGTCTCCGTCTCCACCATCATGCGCATCGAGGAGGCCTCTGATCCCACCCCGTCGACACGGCGGCCGGCGACCATGTCCAAGTTGGTTGCGGCGCTGAGTGATGGTGGCGTGGTGTTTCAGCATACCGTGACCGGGAAAATTGCGATCTCGTTGTAACATCTTGCCAATCAGGAAGAATTATTAGTGTTTTTACGCATTAGCTATGCGCCGGGCGCGCTTTGGCGGCGGCGTCCCGCACGAGGTTCAAATCAACGTCCTGGATGAAGCTAAGCGTGCCAGCAGGCCCCTGCCGGCACACAAGGAGCCCCGTACTGCGCGATGTCCGGTTTACGAGCACTCATTGCAAATCTGCGCTCCAGAGCCGCTGCGTCCTGGCGACGCCTTCATAGCGACGAGGCAGGAAATTTTGCCATTCTGGCGGCCCTGCTGCTGCCGGTGCTGATCGGTAGCACTGCGCTGGCCGTTGAATATGGGCAGGGCCTGGTCACGCGGGCGAAAAATCAGCGCGTCGCCGATATGGCCGCTTTCGCCGGGGCGGTGAATTACGGCTCCACCAATTCGGAAGTGCGCATGAAAGCCGTGGCGGCGCAGGTCGCAACACTCAACGGCATTGCTGCCGATCGGCTGACGGTGAGCCTCGTCCCCTCGCCGCGCGGCGAGGGCGAGGTGGTGCATGTGGCCATCGCGGTGGAACAGAGCATCGTCCTGGGAACGCTGCTGGGGGCGTTGCCGGAACTGTCGATCGTGACCAATTCCTATGCGTCAATCGGGGGCAAGAATACGCCGCCTGCCTGCATCGTGGCGCTTGATCGCAACCTTCCCGGTATCGTCCTGTCGGGTGGCACGCAAATCGCAGCGCCCAATTGCACCATTGCCTCCAATGCCAGCGTTGCCGTTCCCTGCGGCACCAGCATTACCTCCAAGGGCGTCACCTACGATACCAATCCGCCAACCAATGGCTGTAACGGTATCCGTGACCCGCAAGGCGGTGCCGCGCCAATCACCAAGACGACGACGCCCGATCCCCTGGCCGGCAATGCGCGCGTCGCCAGTGCCACGGCACGGTTGGCCAGCGTCGCGACCATGACGCCACCGACGACGCCGGTCGTCAAGACCGGCCCGGATCTGAGCTTTGGCTATACCACCCGTGCATCGATGCAGAACAAGGTGGCCCAGGCCGGCTGCTCGCTTGGCAATACTGCAGACTATAGCGGTCAGTGGATCGTCAATTGCGGGGGCCAGGCAAAGGTCTATAATTTCGGTGCCTTCACCGTACCCGGCGGCGTCAAGCTCGAGCTCAATGCCGAGCCCGGCAAGCGATTCGAATTCAGCGGCGGACTGCGCATCGAAGGCACGGCGAGCTTTCCGGCCGGAGAATATGTGATTGCAAAGGGCCTCTATGTGGCCTCAGGCACCGCCACTTTCGGCAAGGGGCGGTTTCACGTCGGTGCCAATACCTCCGGCTGTAGCTACAGCATCTGCACCCTTTCCGGCGGCAAGCTGACGATCGATGGTCCCAGTGCCTTCTCGCTCACTGCCGGGCTGAAAACCGGCGGTGGTGCCCGCATGGTGCTGGGGGCTGGGCAGACCAATGTCTTCGATATCGGTGCGGCTCGATTGACCAGCGGGGTCGGCAATGCCATCGATCTCGAGGGTGGCAGCACCACTATCCTCGCCGATGCCATGCCGGGTGATGCGGGCAACGATCCCGCCAGCTTCCGCGTGCATGGCCATATCAATGGCGGGGGAGGGGGCACTTGCTTCATCGTGAGCGCCGCACCGCACCACGATATTGCCGGAAACTTCATAGGCTCGGGCGCCGTCGTGCTCGGTGCCGGTATCTATACTATAGATGGGGCATTCCTTCTGGGCAGCAGTGGTGGCGGCGGTGCCACCTGCGATGGCCAGTCGATCAGCCTCATGGCCAATAATGTAAGCCTCGTTCTTTCCGGCAAAAGTGTCGGCACTGCCGGCAGTTGCAACGGCAAGGCCTTTTGTGTCGGCGCGGGCTACAGCAATATTGTGTTGCGGGCCCCCACCAGCGGCGCCTATGCGGGCCTCGCCGTGATCGGGCCGGTTGATGGCCGCACGGCCGGGGCCAGCTTGGTCGAAGGTGCAAGCAATGCGCGCATCTCCGGCGCCTTCTATTTTCCCACAGGGCCCATCGCCATGGGCGGGGGTTCTGGATTGGCGGGTGGCGGCGGCGACTGCCTGCAGATGATCGGATCGCGCATCGAATTGACCGGCGGCGCAGCAGCGGCCTCCGATTGCCTGGGCGAAGGGGGCGGCAGCGGCCGCAAAAAGCGGGTGGTGCTGGTGCAATGAAAGGCTTCCGTTGCCAGCTCCGCCGTTTCCTTCGGCGCGACAATGGCGTTTCGGCCATCGAATTTGCACTGGTGGCGCCAATCCTGCTGATGCTGCTGGCAGCGGTGGTGGATTTCGGGGCACTCATCTATGTGCGTTCACAGCTCGAGACAGCGATGTCGACGGCGACCGGCTATGCACTGGCCCATGGCCAAGAGGTGACGGCGCAGACGGCGCCAGGCCTCACGCTGTCGGTGGCGCGCATCCTGGCCGGCCAGGCCGGAGACGCCAGTTCGGTCAATATCAGCATCAATGGGGGGCCGCGCACCAGCGGCGCCGCGGGTGGCCTGCAGCAAAGCGGTACGGCAGCTTTGGCTGGCCTCTGCTATTGCCCCAGTCCCGCCAATGGCGCCATCTCCTGGGGCAATGCGCGCAGCTGCGGTTCGGCCTGTCCCGCCGGCGGAAGTGCCGGCAAATATATGACGCTCACGGCCATGGCGCCCTATACGCCGCTCTTTTTCAGCTATGGCCTGTCCGATGGCGGACAAATCGTGGTCACCGCAACGGCGGCGCTGCAGTGAGGCGAATGTTGCCGCGATTTCTGGGCGATAGCCGGGCTGCTTCGGCGGTCGAGTTCGCGCTGTTGATCGCGCCCTTCATCCTGCTGCTGTTCGGAATCATCGAGTTCAGCCGCGCCTGGTGGACCAAGCAGGCCATTCAGGACGTGGCTGGGGCTACTGCGCGCTGCTTTGGCGTCGGCCAGCGCGAATGCCTCTCAGCCAATGAACCGTCTGCGGCAGCGGCGGCTGAGTTTGCCCGCTCCCAGGCTGCGGCGCGCGGCGTGCGCCTCGAGGCCAACGGCATTGTGGTTACGCCCGATACCACATGTCAGGACATGGAAGGCGCCGTGGAGGTGATGCTCTCCACCAGGTTCGACTCGGTCTTTCCCTTCGAGAAGGTGATCAGCTTTTCGGCCAATGCCTGCTTTCTCGATTGGTCGGCGCTTTAGATCTCGCTTGAGCCCGTCACGACTGTGGGATGGGTGCCGTCGCGCTCCACCCCACCAGGACCGCCCTAATGGCGGAAGTGGCGCATGCCGGTCATCACCATGGCAATGCCGGCGGCATCGGCGGCGGCGATGACTTCGTCGTCGCGCATCGAGCCGCCCGGCTGGATCACTGCAGTGGCGCCGGCGGCGACCAGGGCTTCAAGACCATCGGCGAAGGGAAAGAAGGCGTCGGAGGCCACGACCGACCCCTGGGTCAGCGCGCCCTCGATCCCGGCCGCCTGGGCAGCATCGATCGACTTGCGATGGGCAACACGGGCGGAATCCACCCTGGACATCTGTCCTGCGCCGATGCTGGCGGTGGCGCCATCCTTGACATAGATAATGGCGTTGGATTTCACATGCTTGGCGACCTTGGCGGCGAGCTTGAGGTCGACCAGCTCCTGTTCTGTCGGCTGGCGCTTGGTGACGACCTTGAGGTCGCAATCATCGACACTCTTGTTGTCGCGGCCCTGGACCAGGAGGCCTCCGGCCACCGACTTGACCAAGAGGCCCTCTGCCTTGGCGTCGGCCATGCCGCCGGTCAGCAGCAGGCGGAGGTTTTTCTTGGCCGCAATGATGTCCTGGGCTTCCTGGGTGGCGGAGGGGGCGACGATCACCTCGGTGAAGACCTTCACGATCTCGGTGGCAGTCTCGGCGTCGATTTCGCGATTGGTGGCGACAATGCCGCCAAAGGCCGAAACCGGATCGGTGCGCAGCGCATTCAAATAAGCGGTCTTGAGGTCACCGGCCACCGCGACCCCACAGGGATTGGCGTGCTTGATGATGGCGACGGCGGCGGTCTCGGCGGGATCGAATTCGCTGACCAGTTCGAAAGCGGCGTCGGTATCGTTGATATTGTTGTAGGACAGCGTCTTGCCCTGCACCTGCGTGGCGGTGGCGACGCCGGGGCGGTTTTCACCGGTCTTGTAGAAGGCGGCCCATTGGTGCGGGTTCTCGCCATAGCGCATGACTTCGCTGAGCGTGCCGGCAAAGCTGCGATAGGTGACATCGGCGAAGTCGATCTCCCTGGCGAACCAGGTGGAAATGGCGCTGTCATAGGCAGCGGTGCGGGCATAGGCCTTGGCGGCGAGGCGCTGGCGCAGTTCGAAGGGAATACCGCCGGACTTGATGGCCTCGAGAATGGCCGGATAGTCGGCCGGGTCAACGACTACGGTGACAAAAGCGTGGTTCTTGGCCGCGGAGCGGACCATGGCCGGGCCGCCGATGTCGATATTCTCGATGATCTCGTCATAGCTGGCGCCCGAGGCAACGGTTTTCTCGAACGGGTAGAGGTTGACGGCGACGAGATCGATGGGACCGATCTCGTGTTCGTCCATCGAGGCCTTGTGCGCGGGATTATCGCGCACCGAGAGGAGGCCCCCATGCACCTTGGGGTGGAGGGTCTTGACGCGGCCATCCATCATTTCGGGAAAGCCGGTGAGATCGGAAATCTCGCGTACCGGCAGGCCGGCTTCGGAGATCAGACTGTGGGTGCCGCCGGTGGACACCAGCTCCACCCCGGCTTCGGCGAGCCCCTTCGCAAATTCGGTCATGCCCGATTTGTCGAAAACCGAAAGCAGTGCCCGCCCGACCTGTACCGTCTTGCCCATGGGATGTGTCTCGCCATCAAGTGTGGAGGAATTTGCCGGCTCGCTAGCACGAAGCGGGTAAAAGGCCAATGACGGATTGCGCCCCAGAGGGGTTGATCACTGTTCCTTGGTGAAAATCCAGGCCACTTCGTGATCGGCCGAGATGTCGGCCTCCAGTACCAATTGCTGGGTGCGGTGAAAGCCGAGATAGGCCGATTGGCGCACGCTGTCGTCCTGGCGCAGGCTGGCGCCCTCCCAAAGGAAGGACCAGACCGAGCCGTCCGGTAGCGTCAGCCGCACAATGCTTTCGCCGGCCGGCCGGCGTGGGGTGACCCCGGGACCCAGATGAAAACGGATGGCCAGATGACCCTTGGGATGGTCGCCGGCGACGACGACGCGGTCCTGCCCCACCAGCGTCGTCCCACCCGAGATCAGCGTCAGGTGTCGCTCGATCTCGACGCCGAACCGGGACGCATAGCCATTGGTCTTGAGGCCCAGCATGTGTTCGGCCGTGTTGATATCCATGGCGGGGCCTGTAGCCGGGCCCGAAAAGAGCCGCCCCTTGAGCGGCATTGCATCCTCTGCATCGATGGTCGGCGCCGAATGGGCTATCGCCTGGCGAAACAGCGCCCGGCTTTCCGGAAGATCGGATGGGGCCGGGCCGCAGGAGCCCAGGATGAGCTCGCGCCCATGCGCGAACTCGAACCCCAATGCCCCAGCATGGGCCTCGCCATCAAACCCCGATGGTGGACGCAGGCCGGAATCCACCACCACAACGCTTTCACCGTCGCGCAGAATGCCATAGCCGCCGATCAGTTGCGACCTTCGGGAGGCCGAGGGACCGTGGGCCTGCACGGCCACCAGCACATCATGGGGAACCTGGCCGCAGCCATTGAAATAGACGGGCTCGCCGGTGGACAGGGTCAGGGCGTCGAGCGCTTCATGCATGCGGTCGACGCGATTGGCGAATTCGGCCATGGCGGCGCTGCCATATTGGGTGGCGGCGCGGCGCAGGCTGGCAAGATCTACCAGAAGGTTGAGCTGCAGGCGCGGATTGCGCGACAGATGCAGCCCATCGCCATCGACCTGCCGCGCCAAGACGCCGTTGAGGCGGATGAGCTTGTCTTCGATTTCGGTGTTTTCGGCCGCAGAACACAAGGCGGCGCCCAATAGCCCCATGGCAGCAAAAAGCTCTTCCACCGGTTCGTCGGCCAGGCCGCCGCGCACACGCAGGCTTTGCACCTGTGTGCCCAGATTGCGCTGGATGGTTTTCATCTGCTCCGGGGTGGCGCCGTCAAGCAGCAGTGTCAGGTGCCGAAGCCAGTTGAGGACACGCTGGGCGGTCAGCATCAGTGTCCAGGTGTCGCGATCAAACTGGCCCTCGCGCCCGATCCAGTCGAGCACCAGCGTGCGGGCGAACTGCCGCTCGCCGGGGTCGCGGCAGTCGCGGAAATGACGCAGCCAGGAAAAGCCCTGCAGATTGTTCCACCAGTCCGGGTGGTCGATATCGATGGAAAAAGGCGAGGTGCCGCCGGTTTCCACCAGCTTGGAAGCGAGCAGGTAGCGGCCCGCCATCATCTCGCGCACCGTCTCGCGGTCGGAGGGACGGAAATCGGGCAGGTCGCCGGTGAAATTGACCTCGCCCTGACCCTGCCAGGTCCAGCGCAAGAGCGGCTGGGTGACGAGGCTATCGGCCAAGCCACGCGACAGCCGGCGCGCGGTATAGGTTAACCGCACGCTCACCGATATGCCTCCTGCCGGGTTTTCGCCCGGGCCGGCATCCGTCCGCCGCGCTCTGTCACCAGTCCTGTCCTTGCCGTGGCCTTGATCACCACGCCTGAATTCACGTCACTTTCGCTGAGCCGAAGCGGCTTGGCCATGGCCTATCGCGTTCGCCGGAACCGCGCCACGAAGAAACCGTCCATTCCACCGTTTCGTCCACCCGGCGCCAGGCCCGGATGGGTGCGCACATGGCCCTTGTCGGTGACAGCCTCGGTGAGCACCGCCATTTCGTCGGTGCCGATGGGGTCGGCTTCAAGACTCGACAGGGCATCCAGCGCCCAATCGGCCTGGGCTTCGCCTTCCTCGGGCTCGAGGGAACAAACGCAATAGATGAGGCTCCCGCCCACCGCCAAATTGGCAAAGGCATTGGTAAGCAGCGCCCGCTGCAGGCGCACGCGGCCGGCGATATCGGCGGCGTTGCGGTGCCAAAGGATTTCGGGATGGCGGCGGAAGGTGCCGGTCGCCGAACACGGCGCGTCGAGCACGATGGCATCGAAGGGCGTTTCCGCGCGGTAGCTGGAGGCATCGGCGGTGATGATCTCGGGGGCATAACCCAGCCGGCTCATATTGACGGATAGCCGTTCCAGCCGCGCCGAATCGCTGTCGAGCGCGGAGACCTCGAAGCCGGCTTTGGCCAATTGGGCGGTCTTGCCACCGGGGGCGGCGCAGAGATCGAGTACACTGGCCCCGGGGCTTGCACGCAGCAAACGAGCGGGAATGGCGGAGGCGGCGTCCTGTACCCACCAGCGTCCGGCATCATAGCCGGGCAGGGCTTCAACGGGTCGGTCGCGGCTGGCAAGGCGGACCGAATCGGCCATCAGCCGCTCGGCGCCGAGCGCTTCGACCAGCTCGTCGTCGTCGTCGCGCAAGGTCAGGTCAAGCGGCGCGCCCTCGATCAGGGCTTCGGCAAAAGCGTCGAGCGCGGTCTCGCCATAGGCCGATGTCCAGCGGCTTCGCACGGCCTCGGGCAGCAGGAGGCGTTCGTCCATCAGCCCGTAGCGCGCCGAATTGGCCTGCGCCTTGCGCAGCACGGCGTTCATCAGGCCGGTCAAATGGCGAGCCTTGTTGTCTTTCTTGAGGGCTTCGACGGCGAGAAACAGGGCGCTGTGGGCGCCCAGATCGGGCAGGAAGACCAGTTGCGCCAGCGACAGGCGCAGGACCGCCTCGAAGGTGCCAGAGCGGGCGGGCAGGCCTTTTTCCAGCAGTTCCGCAATGATGACGTCGATCTGCCCATGGCGGCGCAGGGCGGTGGTGATCAGGCGATTGGCCATGGCCCGGTCGCGGCCATCGGCGATATCGCTTGTTGATAGGGGCGCAAAATGCTCGCCGCCCAAAACGGCACGAAGGCGTTGGGCGGCGGCAAGGCGGAGGGAAAGCCCCGCCGGTTCGGGTTTGTTGGCCACTTGTTATCCTATCCCCAGGGACCGCGCGCTCCGCCATCATCTTCGGTGCGCCCCACGGTCGGCACGCGCCAGCCGCCGCCGATTTCACGACCGCTCGACGCGGACTGGGGGCGGGGCTGGGGCCGGCGCCCCTTATCGTCCACGCTCATCTCGCCTGCAAGCTTTTGCAGCGCCGCAATGCGGTTGCCCGTATCGGGGTGGGTGGAGAAGAGATTGTCCATCCGCTGCCCGTTGAGGGGGTTGATGATATACATATGCGCCATGGCCGGGTTGCGCTCGGCGGCGACATTGACCTGCCGGCCGGCCAGGGTAGCGATCTTGTGGAGCGCCGAGGCCAGGGCCAGCGGATCGCCAGAGATCAGCGCGCCGTGCTTGTCGGCCTCGTATTCGCGGGTGCGGCTCACCGCCATCTGCACCATCATCGCCGCCATGGGGGCGAGGAAAACCATGAGCAGCGTGCCGATGCCGCCCAGCGGATTGTCGCGATTATTGCTGTTGCCGCCGCCGAAGAACAGGCCGAACTGCGCCAGCGCCGAGATCGCACCGGCAAGGGTCGCGGTGATGGTCATGGTCAGGGTGTCGCGGTTCTTGATATGGGCCAGTTCATGCGCCACGACGCCGGCGACTTCGCGCGTATCGAGCTGGCGCAACAGGCCCGAAGATACTGCCACTGCAGCATTATTCGGATCGCGGCCGGTGGCGAAGGCGTTGGGCTGGTCAGTTTCGATCACGTAAACGGCGGGGGTTGGAATGCCGGCGCGCTGGGACAGCACATCAACCATGTCATAGAGTTCGGGCGCGCGGGACCGCTCCACCGGGACGGCGTTCTGCATGCGCAGCACCATCTTGTCGGAGTTCCAATAGGCGAAAAGATTGGTCACGCCGGCAAAGGCCAGCGCGATCAGCATGCCGGACTGGCCGCCGATGAAATAGCCCACCACCATGAAGAGCGCGGTCATGCCCGCGAGCAGGACAAAAGTGCGGAAGGCGTTGAACATGGGTCGAACCCCTTGGGTTGGATCTTTGCCTCAACTATGTTGTGTGCCAAGGGGTTCCGCGCAAGCGGCATCCATCACAGCGGAAACGGATTTGCGATGAGCGAGCAACAAATACCTGAAATCGCAGAGGAAATGCCGAAGGTGCTGAGCCCAGCGGCGGCGCGGGCACTGGCCGAGGCCGAGGCGCGGCGCAGTGCGATCGATGCGGCGACGGCCATGGCGCCCAAGGAGAAGGGTGGGCGTGGGGGGCTGGAGCCGGGGCGCTATGGGGATTGGGAGATCAAGGGGCTGACGGCTGATTTCTGAGGGTTGGAAGGGTACCCCCACCTAGCCTCCCCTTGGAGGAGGGGGAGGGACCGATCGTGCCCAGACACTTGCCTGGCGGCCAAATTAGCCAATGAAATCAGTGATATTATAGCCGGCGGCCGAGACGGCGAAGGTGGTGGCGACGGTGAGGATGGCGGCGATGAGGCCGTATTCGACGGCGCTGACACCGCGTTGGTCAGAGAGGAATTTGGCAATCAGGGGCAAGGCAGTCACTCGATACGCAGAACCAGTGACCCCACAATGCTGACCGCAGTCTGAACCGAAGATGAACGCTTCCAGATCGGCTTAGCCACCCAGCTTGGCAATGGCCGGTTTAAGCTCGGTGTCGATGGCTTTCTGGGTCAGCGGGCCGACATGCTTATAGACGATGGTGCCATTGGCATCGACGAGGAAGGTCTCGGGCACGCCATAGACGCCCCAGTCGATGGAGACGCGCCGGTCGCGATCGGCGCCGACGGCATCATAGGGATTGCCCAGCTCGGCCAGAAAGGCGCGGGCATTGTCCGGCGCGTCGGAATGATTGATGCCGAAAATGCGGATGCCGATATCGTCCTTGATGGCTTCGAGCAGCGGGTGTTCGTCGCGGCAGGGGATGCACCAGGAGGCAAAGACATTGACCAGGGTCGGCGCGCCCTTGAGAGTGGCGGTGTCAAAGCCGGGCACAGCAAGCCCTTCGACTGCCGGCAGGACGAATTGGGGGGCGGGCTTGTCGATCAGCACCGAGCGCACCAGACTCGCATCGCGGTCGATGGTCAGAGCGAAAATGGCGACGAGGCCGGCGAGCAGCACCAGCGGCAGGGCGAAGAACAGAACGCGCATCAGTCCTTTCGCCCCTCGAGCTGGGCAAGGCGGCGGCTGACCCGGCGGCTGTCATAAAGACTCCAGCCGATCAGCGCGAAAAGCCCGGCAAAGACCCCGATATAGGCGGTGATGATAAAGCCGGCATGCTGGCCCAGTTCGATCATCGTGCATCTCCCCGAGCGGCCTTGCGCTCCAGCGTCATCACCCGGCGGCGGCGCACTTCGGTGTGCATGGCCAAAAGCTGCAGAGTGATGAAGAGGAAGGTGAAGGCAAAGAACATGATGAAGAGGGGGGTGAGGATCGAGCCCGGCATGGTGGGACCATCGGCGCGGAAGACGCTGGCCGGCTGGTGCAGCGTGCTCCACCAATCCACCGAGAATTTGATGATCGGCACATTGACCGCACCGACAAGGGTAAAGATGGCGACGATGCGGGCGGCGCGCAGCTGATCGTCGAAGGCGCGCCAGAGCGCGACGATGCCGAGATAGATGAACAGCATGATGAGGGTGGAGGTCATGCGACCATCCCACTCCCAGAAGGTGCCCCAGGTGGGCCGACCCCAGAGCGAGCCGGTGAACAGGGCCATGGCGGTGAACACAGCGCCCATGGGGGCGGCGGCCTTCATCGACACATCGGCCATGGGGTGGCGCCAGACCAGCGTGCCCAGCGCCGAAACCGCCATGGCGCCATAGACGAACTGGCTCAGCCAGGCGGTGGGCACATGCACATACATGATGCGCACCGTGTCACCCATCTGGTAGTCGGCTGGCGAATTGAAGAAGGCGAACCACAGGCCGGCGGCGAACAGCAGAGCGGTCAGCACCGCCAGCGGCCAGAGCAGCGGCCTTGTCCAGATGACGAACTGGCCGGGATGGGCCAGGCGGTTCCACCAGCTCATTTTCGGGGTGGTGTCGTTGATGGTCATCTTTGCATCCGGCTCCATGGTCCCCGCAGCGGGGAGGATGCGCAAGGGCACGGCATCCAGGCAGGTTTCAACCGATTTATTCCTCTCCCCAGCCTATCGCAAGAGCGGCGGCGAAGGGAGACAGGCTCACCGAGATGAGACTGAGTGCCGCAACGAAGAGCAGCGCCGCCTGCGCCTGATCCGGCCCGCCCTGCGGCGCGATGGCGCCGACCCCGAAGATCAGCACCGGCACGCAAAGCGGGGCGATGAGGATGGGGGCGAGCAGGCCGCCGCGGGCAATGGCGACGGTGATGGCGGCCCCGAAAGTGCCGAACGCCGCCAGTGCCGGGGTGCCGAGCAGCAGGGACAGGAGCGTGCGCCAATAGGTGTCCATATCCATGGCGAGAATCAGCGCCAGGAAGGGCGAGGCGAGGATCAGCGGCAGTGCCGAGGTCAGCCAATTGCCCAAGAGCTTGGCCGCCATGACGGCAGAGAGCGGCAGATCGGCGAGCCGGTAAAGCGCCATTGTGCCGTCATTGTGATCGGGGCGGAACAGCCGCTCGAGCCCGAGCAGCATGGACAGGAAGGCCGCGATCCAGACGATCCCCGGGGCAATGCGGGCCAAAAGCACCTTGTCGGGCCCGACGGCGAAGGGAACGATGGCGCCGACGATGATGAAGAAGAGGAGAAGAGTCAAAACCTCGCCGCCACCGGCAAGGCCGAGGCGGATTTCGCGCCGGAGGATGGCGGTGAAGCCGCTCATGCCGGCCCTCCAAGGGTCAGCGTTTCGGCAGCCGCGATATCAAGTGGATCATGGGTGGCGATGATGGCGAGGCCACCTGAGGCCAGGTGCTCAATGACCAGGGCAGCAACCAAAGCGTGGCCCTCGCTGTCGAGCGCCGCCGTCGGCTCGTCGAGCAGCCAAAGCGGGCGGGGCGAGACAAGGAGCCGGGCCAGGGCCAGGCGGCGTTGCTGGCCGGCGGAGAGATAGGCGGCATCGAGCAGGGCAGCGCGCCCCAGCCCAACCCGCTCCAGCGCGGCCTCTGGCTCCATCGTGCCGGCGCCATTGAGGGCGCGCCAGAAGTTGAGCGTTTCGAGAACGCCCAGCCGCGCCCGCACCGCATTGCGATGGCCGCAATAATGCAGCGCTGGGCCGTTTTCTTCGTCATGGCCTTCAAAGGTGATGGTGCCCTCGAGGGGCCGGAGGAGACCGGCAAGGGTCAAGAGCAGGGTGGATTTGCCTGATCCATTGGGGCCGCGCAGCAACAGCGCGTGCCCGCCATCCAGCGCGAGATCGAGCCCTTCCAGCAGCACAGCATCGCCGCGACCGCAGCTGAGGCCGTGCACGTTGAGACGGAGTTGCGGGAAGACTTGCCTTTGCGTCATGGCCCCATCTCGTATTGAACCCATGGTCGTACTGGCAAGGGCCTATTCGATTGACTATAAGCCCAAGTGAATTGGAGTCATTCCAGAAAGACGGCGTTTCCGGCGGCCCCAAAGCGTCCGGCAGGCCCGTAACAGCAGCAAAGGGCGGAGCATCATGACGCAGATCGACAGCTTCAAATCCAAGTCGACGCTTACAGTCGGTGGCAAGACCTATACCTATTACTCAATTCTCGAAGCCGAAAAGAACGGCCTCACCGGCGTCTCGAAGCTCCCGAGCTCGATGAAGGTGGTGCTGGAAAACCTGCTGCGCTTCGAAGACAACCGGACCGTGAAGAAGGAAGACATCCAGGCCATCGCCGAATGGCTGGTGACCCGCACGTCCGAATATGAAATCCAGTATCGTCCGGCGCGCGTCCTGATGCAGGACTTTACCGGCGTGCCCGCCGTGGTCGACCTGGCCGCCATGCGCGATGCCACCGCCAAGCTCGGCGCCAATCCGCAGAAGATCAATCCGCTGGTGCCCGTCGATCTGGTCATCGACCATTCGGTGATGGTGGACAGCTTCGGCACGCCGCTGGCCTTCCAGCAGAATGTCGAGCTCGAATATGAGCGCAATGGCGAGCGTTATGAATTCCTGCGCTGGGGCCAGTCGGCATTCGACAATTTCCGCGTCGTGCCCCCCGGCACCGGCATCTGCCACCAGGTGAACCTCGAATATCTGGCCCAGACCGTGTGGACCAAGGACGAGAATGGCGAAACCGTCGCCTATCCCGACACGCTGGTCGGCACCGATTCGCACACCACCATGGTCAATGGCATGGCGGTTCTGGGCTGGGGCGTGGGGGGCATCGAGGCCGAGGCGGCCATGCTGGGCCAGCCGGTCACCATGCTGATCCCCGAAGTCGTCGGCTTCAAGCTGACCGGCAAGATCAATGAAGGCATCACCGCCACCGATCTGGTGCTGACCGTCACCGAAATGCTGCGCAAGAAGGGCGTGGTCGGCAAGTTCGTCGAATTCTACGGCCCGGGCCTCGACTATCTCAGCCTCGAAGACCAGGCGACCATTGCCAATATGGCGCCCGAATATGGCGCCACCTGCGGCTATTTCCCGGTCGATGCCGATACGCTGAAATTCCTCGCCACCACCGGCCGCGATGCGGACCGCGTGGCGCTGGTGGAAGCCTATTCCAAGGCCCAGGGCATGTTCCGCACCACCGAGACACCGGACCCGGTCTTCACCTCGACGCTGGAACTCGATCTCTCGACCGTCGTGCCGTCTCTGTCGGGTCCGAAGCGCCCGCAGGACCGCGTGGCGCTCAAGGATGTGACCCGTGCCTTTGCCGAGGCCCTGCCGGAATTGTCCGGTGGCCGCATCGAGCGCACCAAGCTGCCCGCCGACAAGCAGGAAAGCCGCTTCGTGGATGAAGGCGCCACCGGCGTCGACGACATTCCCGAAGAGGCCGCTTTCCCGGTCAAGGGTTGCGACTACAAGATCAATGACGGCTCGGTCGTCATCGCCGCCATCACCTCCTGCACCAATACGTCCAACCCCTCGGTGCTGGTCGCGGCCGGTCTCGTCGCCCGCAAGGCGCGGGCCCTGGGCCTCAATTCCAAGCCCTGGGTGAAGACCTCGCTGGCGCCCGGCTCGCAGGTGGTCACCGATTACCTGACCGCAGCGGGCCTGCAGGACGATCTCGACGCCATCGGCTTCAACCTCGTTGGCTATGGCTGCACCACCTGTATCGGCAATTCCGGCCCGCTGCCGCAGGCCATTTCCGACACGATCAACGAGAACAAGCTGGTCGCTGCCTCGGTGCTGTCGGGCAACCGCAATTTCGAAGGCCGCGTGAACCCGGACGTGCGGGCGAACTATCTGGCCTCCCCGCCGCTGGTGGTGGCCTATGCGCTGCTCGGCACGCTCAATATCGACATCACCACCCAGCCGCTGGGTACGGGCAAGGACGGCAAGCCGGTTTATCTCAAGGATATCTGGCCGACCAACCACGAGGTCGCCGAGATCGTGCGCAAGCATGTGACCGCCGACATGTTCCGCTCGCGCTATTCGGACGTGTTCAAGGGCGACAAGCACTGGCAGGCCATCGCCGTCGAAGGCGGGGAAACCTATGGCTGGAATTCGAGCTCGACCTATGTGCAGAACCCGCCCTATTTCGAAGAGCTGACCATGGAACCCAAGCCGGTGACCGACGTGGTCTCGGCGCGCGTCCTGGCGCTGTTCCTCGACAGCATCACCACCGACCACATCTCCCCGGCCGGTTCGTTCAAGGCTTCGACCCCGGCTGGCAAATATCTGGAAGAACGCCAGGTCGCGCCCAAGGATTTCAACTCCTATGGCGCCCGTCGCGGCAATCATGAAGTGATGATGCGCGGCACCTTCGCCAATATCCGCATCAAGAACATGATGCTGGACGGCGTCGAAGGCGGCTATACCAAGGGGCCCGATGGCAGCCAGATGGCCATCTATGACGCGGCCATGGCCTATCAGCAGCAGAATACGCCGCTGGTGATCTTTGCCGGCAAGGAATATGGCACCGGCTCCTCCCGCGACTGGGCGGCCAAGGGCACCAACCTGCTCGGCGTCAAGGCGGTCATTGCCCAGAGCTTTGAGCGTATCCACCGCTCGAACCTGGTCGGCATGGGCGTCATCCCGCTGCAGTTCAAGGATGGCGAGAGCTGGCAGACGCTGGGCCTCGACGGCACCGAGACCATTGACATTGCCGGGGTCGAAAATATCGTCCCGCGCGCCAATGTCACCGTCAAGATCACCCGCGCCAATGGCGAGGTGATCAATGTCGAGACGCGCTGCCGCATCGATACGGCCAATGAGCTGGATTACTTCCGCAATGGCGGCATCCTGCACTATGTGCTGCGCAGCCTCGTCGCCGCCTAAGCCCGGCGCGTGACAACAGTTCGAGAATGGCGGTCCTTCGGGGCCGCCATTTTTGTTTCAGGCTGGATTGGCCTTGCGGGAATGGCGCAGGAGGCGCTGGGCATCGGCGGCAGCGACCTCGGCGGTGCGGCGGAGAAAGGTCTCGCGGCGCTCGGGGGTCGAGTCGCGCATGGTCGAAAAATGGCTGATGCGCACCGGGTTGAGACCGACGAATTTGAGGATCTGGTTCTTCATGGTGCGGAAATGGGCATTGCCATAGGCCAGGGCCATGAAGAAATTCGGGGTATCCGAGGTGACGATCAGCCGGGCCGAGCGGCCCTTGAGCAGGCCCAAAGGCAGCGGGCGGCCATCGCGGTAGCGATAGGCGCGGCCCGATTGCAGGCCGATATCGAACAGCGCCTTGAGCTTGGCCGGCATGCTGCCCCACCAGAGGGGATGGACGATCATGACGTGGTCGGCCCAGACCAAGGCCTCCCAGAAGGCGAGGACATCGCCATGCATTACCTCGTCGCCGGCCTTGCGGATGGTGTGCTCGGGGAGCGTCATGTCCGCCAGGTCGAAACGGCGGATATTTATGCCTTGGCCGGCGAGCGTTTCCGCATAGCGCCCGGCGATGGCGCCGCTGAAGCTGGGGGTGAAGGGGTGGCCGTTGAGGATGAGGCAATTGGGCATCGGGTTTCCATGAGTTGACCGTGGCCGATATCGGGCAATCTTGCCATTTCCGGCCGGGATCGTGGCGCGGGGGCCGGGCAGCACTACTATGGGTCTTACGGTCGATCCAAGCCTTGCGCTGGATCAAGAGCATCTGGCCGGCATGCTCTATCGGTGAGAAGTTTCACCTCTCACCCTCTTTTGACTAGGCAGAGGGCAAAGCGGCGGCTTACAACTTCGCCCATGCTCTCCAGACGCCAGTTCAACGCCCTTGCCGGCTCCGCCTTCTGCCTCGCCCTGACGGGGCAGGCCCGTGCCCAGGCGTCGGGCGGCAAGATCAAGGCGGTGGTGGAGCTGTTCACCAGCCAGGGCTGTGCGCAATGCCCGCCGGCGGATGCGCTGCTGACCACGCTGGCCGAGCGCGACGACGTGGTGGCGCTGGCCTATCACGTGGACTATTGGGACTATATCGGCTGGGAAGACACCTTCGGCGCCAAGGATTTTTCTGATCGCCAGCGCGCCTATGCCAAGAGCTGGGGCTCTTCGCGCATCTATACCCCGCAAATGGTGGTCAATGGCGCCAAGGCGGTGGTCGGCTCGCGCCGCGACGAGGTGCATGATGCGGTGGAGACGGCCAGCCTGGGGCTGAGCGTCGAATTGCAGCGCGACGGCGATATGCTGCGCGTCTCGGTGCCGCGCAATAGCAGCTATGGCGATGCCACCGTGTCGCTGGTGACCTATCTGGACCGGGCCGATGTCGCCATCGAGCGCGGCGACAATGCGGGTAAGAGCATGGTCTATACCCAGGTGGTGACCGGTCGGCAGGTCATGGGCATGTGGGAAGCCGCCTCGGGCGCCTATCTCAAGCTGCCCCTGGGCGAGCTTCTGGGCGGCACCAGCACGGGCCTTGCCGTGGTGGTGCAGCAGGAGCGCCGCGGCATGCCCGGCAATATCATCGGCGCCGCCGCCTTCGAGCTTTAGATCATTTCAAATCGAGGGGCTGCCATCCGGGCCCTGCCTCAAGGGTAGGGTTATCGCCTATTGGTTTGAGTGTGCTGCACACCCCCACCCAGCCTCCCCCTGAAGGAGGGGGAGGGGCCGTATGGCGTTTTGGGCAAAAGCCAGCCAAAGAACGGCCTGTCTCCCTCTCCCTCTTGCGAGGAGGATCCTGTCAGCGGGCTCGACCTGAGGGCGGTGTCGTGGTTGGGATTTGCTCAGCGCCAAGTCATGGCCAGGTTTTGCAGCAGAACGACGGTCTTGGCGTCGAGAATGCGGCCATCGGCGATCATGGTCAGGGCTTCGGCCAGGTCCAGTTCGACCAGTTCGATCTCCTCGCCCTCGGCCTCGATGCCGCCGCCTGCGGTCTGGCGGGTCGCTTCGTCATAATGGCCGATGAAGAGGTGGCATTTTTCGGTCAGCGAGCCGGGACTGGCATAGATGTCACATATATGGCGGATATCGGTGGGGGCGTGGCCGGTTTCCTCAAGCGCCTCGCGCATGGCAGCGATCTCGGGGGCTTCGCCGTCGAGCAGACCGGCGCAGACTTCGAGGAAATCGGGATTGTCGCCGTTTTCCAGCACCGGATAGCGGAACTGGCGCACCAGCAGCACGGTTTCGCGGGCCGGATTGAACAGCAGCATGGCGGCGGCGCTGCCATGGTCATAGACCTCGCGGCTCATGCGCTGCCAGCGCCCGTCATTGCGCTGGTAGTCGAGCGTTACCTTGGTGAGCTTGCCCCAATCATGGGCCAGAAGCTGTTCATCGATCTTGCGGATACGCTCGTCCATTGGCTCCAATCCTTATTGGGTGCCGGTTTAGCCGGGTAGAGGACGCGGGGGAAGAGAAGGGCGCGATTTTCCTCTCGTCCGCCCATCGAACGAATTGTGCGCTATACGAACAAAGTGCGGAATGCGCCGAAAGTACCAGGCCTGAGGCCATAGAGGGCTTTGATTTCGTAAGATTTGGGCGCTAGAAACCTCGAACAATTCCAAACTGGACGCGGCACTGCGCCGCATACAGGAAGGCCCTGGATAGCACCATGTCGGTTAGAGCCCGCCCCACTTCCCCGCATCTGCAGATCTACCGCTGGACCATCACCATGGCCATGTCGATCCTTCACCGCGCCACCGGCATTGCCAATTATGCCGGCATGGCGCTGTTCGTGATCTGGCTGGTCGCCGCCGCCATGGGCCAGGACACCTTGACCAGCCTAAACTACATCTTTGCCAGCTGGTTCGGCCAATTGGTGCTGTTCGGCTTCACCTGGAGCCTGGTGCACCACATGCTGGGCGGCATCCGCCACTTCGTCTGGGACACCGCGGCGATGATGGAGCCGGGCCAGCGCGAAACCATGGCCTGGGCCACGATCGTCGGCTCGGTCGTGCTCACCCTTATCATCTGGACCATCTTTGTGTGGGCGGCCTGACATGCGCGATACCGTGATCACCAAAGACATAATTGCCAATCCCAAGACCCATTATGGCAATGCCAAGGCCTCGACGCGCCACTTCATCACCCAGCGGGTGACCGGCGCGATCAATATCCTGTTCCTGGGCCTGCTGCTTTATCTGGTCGTGCGGCTGGCCGGGCAGGACCGCACCGATATGGTCGCGGTCATCGGCAGCGCCTGGATCGGCCTGCCTTTGGCAGTGCTGATCGCCATCGTGGCCGTGCATATGCGTAATGGCATGCGCGACACGCTCGAGGATTACCTGCACGGGCGGGTCTATAGCCTCGTCATGATGCTCAACACGCTCTTCTGTCTCGTTATCGCACTCGCCGGCATCGGCGCCGTGCTCAAGCTCGTCTTCTGGGGTTGATCCACATGACCACTTACGAACTGATCGACCACGAATTCGACGTGGTGGTGGTCGGCGCCGGTGGCGCGGGCCTGCGTGCGACGCTCGGCATGGCCGAGCAGGGTTTCAATACTGCCTGTATCACCAAGGTTTTTCCGACGCGCTCGCATACCGTGGCGGCACAGGGCGGTATTGCCGCCTCGCTTCAGAATATGGGGCCGGATAGCTGGCAGTGGCATATGTACGACACCGTCAAGGGGTCGGACTGGCTGGGCGACAATGACGCCATGGAATATCTGGCGCGCGAGGCTCCGGCGGCGATTTATGAGCTGGAACACTATGGTGTGCCGTTCAGCCGTACGCAGGAAGGCAAGATCTATCAGCGCCCCTTCGGCGGCCACATGACCGAGTTTGGCGACGGCCCGCCGGTGCAGCGCACCTGTGCCGCGGCCGACCGCACCGGCCACGCCATCCTGCACACGCTCTATGGCCAGTCGGTCAAGAATGACGCGCAGTTCTTCATCGAATATTTCGCGCTCGATCTGATCATGGGCGAAAATGGCGAATGCCAGGGCGTGATCGCCTGGAAGCTCGATGATGGCACGCTGCATCGCTTCCGCGCCAAGCTGGTGGTTTTGGCGACCGGCGGCTATGGCCGTTCCTATTTCTCGGCCACATCGGCCCATACCTGTACCGGCGACGGCAATGGCATGGTGGCCCGCGCCGGCCTGCCGCTGCAGGATATGGAATTCGTGCAGTTCCACCCCACCGGCATCTATGGCGCGGGCGTTCTCATCACCGAGGGCGCGCGCGGCGAGGGTGGCTATCTCACCAATTCGGAGGGCGAGCGCTTCATGGAGCGCTATGCGCCCAATGCCAAGGATCTGGCGTCGCGCGACGTCGTTTCCCGCTGCATGACGCTCGAAATCCGCGAGGGCAGGGGCGTGGGTCCCAAGAAGGACCATATCTATCTGCACCTCGATCATCTCGACCCGAAGGTGCTGCATGAGCGCCTGCCGGGCATTACCGAGAGCGCCAAGATTTTCGCTGGCGTCGACCTGACGCGCGAGCCGATCCCGGTGCTGCCGACCGTGCACTATAATATGGGCGGCATTCCCGCGAACTATCACGGCGAAGTGCTGAACCCGACCGCCGAGGATCCGACCCGCATCGTGCCGGGCCTGATGGCGGTGGGCGAAGCCGCCTGCGCTTCGGTGCATGGCGCCAATCGTCTTGGCTCGAACTCGCTGACCGACCTCGTGGTGTTCGGTCGCGCCGCCGCCATTCGCGCCGGCAAGGTCGTGGACAAGGCCGCGCCGATCCCAGGGATCAACAAGGCGCAGGACGACAAGATCCTTGCCCGCTTCGATCGGCTGCGCAATGCCAATGGCAGCCAGCCGACGGCAAAACTGCGCGACGAGATGCAGCAGACCATGCAGAAGGACGCAGCGGTGTTCCGAACCGATGCGTCGCTCAAGCAGGGCGTTGCCGCCATGAGCGAAATCTACAAGCGTCTGCCCGATGTGAAGGTTTCGGATCGCTCGCTGATCTGGAATTCCGATCTCGTTGAAACGCTCGAACTCGAAAACCTCATGACCTGCGCCATCGCCACGGTGGTGTCGGCCGAAGCCCGCCACGAAAGCCGCGGCGCGCATGCGCATGAGGATTTCCCCAATCGCGACGACGTCGAATGGCGCAAGCACACGCTGGCCCATGTCAATGTCGAGACCGGCGACGTGGTTCTGGGCTATCGGCCAGTGATCACCGATCCGCTGACACCGCAGGATCAAGGCGGCATCGATCTCAAGAAGATCGCGCCCAAGGCGCGCGTGTACTGATTTGTGCCATCTCTGCGAAGAGCGCAGTTACGATGATTTCCGGTCGGCGCCCTGTGCTCCGGCCGGGCTGGATCGCGATGAACAGGGCAAGGGCCCGAATAGCGGAGCAGATAATGCGGAACATTCTTCTGGCACTGGCCGTGCTGACGATGGGCGTTCAGACCGTGACGGCGGCCCCGCCCAGCGCGGCGCAAAAGGATGAATTCTATAAGGTCTGTGTCGGCATTTCCCAGAATGCCGAGCTGTGTCGCTGCAAGGCCGATGCGGCGATGACGCTGATCGACGAGCGCTTCATGGGCGTGGTGATTTCCTCGATGAAGGGCGGCTCGCCGGCGGCAGCAGACTACGACGCCTACAACACCTATGTCGCCAAATCGAACCAGATCTGTAAGCCGAATTACTGATGGCGGCAGGGATGGCTCACCAGTGGCGATGGCAGCCGGTGTGACGATGAGTTTCTGGACGACCCAAGCGTCCGCTGAGAAGGAATGAAAGAATGGCCGAACTGACGCTTCGCAAGGCCGATCAGCCGCAAAAGGGCAAGACCTGGCCCAAGCCGGCCGGCGCCACGCGCCTGCGGGAATTCCATATCTATCGCTATGATCCTGACTCGACCGGCAATCCGCGCATCGACACCTATTTCGTCGATCTCGACAATTGCGGGCCGATGATTCTGGACGCGTTGCTCTATATCAAGAACAATACCGACCCGACCCTGACGCTGCGCCGCTCCTGCCGCGAGGGGATTTGCGGGTCGTGCTCGATGAATATCAACGGGCTCAATACCCTGGCCTGTACCAAGGGCATGGATGACAGTTCCGGCCCGATCAAGATCTACCCGCTGCCGCATATGCCGGTGGTCAAGGATCTGGTGCCGGACCTGTCCAATTTCTACGCCCAGCACCGTGCCATCGAGCCCTGGCTCAAGACCACCTCGCCGACGCCGGAAAAGGAATGGACGCAGTCCATCGAGAACCGCGCCAAGCTCGACGGGCTCTATGAATGTATCCTCTGCGCCTGCTGCTCGACCTCCTGCCCGTCCTATTGGTGGAATGGCGAGAAATATCTCGGCCCGGCGGCGCTGCTGCAGGCCTATCGCTGGCTGATCGACAGCCGCGATGAGACGACGCAGGAGCGCCTCGACAATCTCGAGGACCCGTTCAAGCTCTATCGCTGCCACACCATCATGAACTGCGCAAAAGTGTGCCCGAAGGGGCTCAACCCGGCCAAGGCCATTGCCCAGATCAAGAAGATGATGGTGGAGCGCAAGGCCGCCTGAGGGTGACCCTGGGAGCCCTTCGGGTCAGGCCCGAGGATGGCGATCTGGCATAGAAAACGGCGGGTCCCCGGGGGCCCGCCGTTTTCATTGTACTGTGCGGCTGGTTGGCCGGATTTACATGCCGCGTTCGAGATCCTCGCGCAGCATGATGGTGCCGGCCTCATAGGCGGCCTTGCAATCATTGGCATCGGCCATGCGGTCGCTGTCGAGCAGGGTGGTGGCGGTGCCCGGACCGATGAAGCGAGGGTCGTCGCATTCATCGTCGTTGGAATAGTTGGAGCTATTGTCCCCGAAGTCGATGCCGGTGCTGTCATAGGGGGCGGCAGCGGCATATTCGGGCGTATAGACCGCGATTACCGAAGCGGTGCCGGCCTCGACGGCGGCCTTGCAGTCGGTGGCGTCGGCATACATGTCTTCGCCCAGGAGCTTCTTGTTGGTGCCGATCCCGGTGAAGCGCGGGTCGTCGCATTCCCCGTCATTGGCCCATTTAGAGCTGTCCGAACCATAGTCGAAGGCATCGCTGCTGGCGACGCGCTCGCCGGTATAGGTGGCGGTGCCGGCCTCGACGGCGGCGCGGCAATCGGTGGCGTCCTTGGCAATGTCGAGATCGATGGCAGTGGTGGCGACGCCCGGGCCGGTGAAGCGCGGATCGTCGCATTCCCCGTCATTGGCCCAGTCGGAAGTGTCGTTGCCGAAATTGATTTCGGACACCGGCACCGAGACGGCGGGCGTCGCGGCGGCATCGGTCTTGAGGGTCACGGTGCCCGCTTCATAGGCGGCACGGCAGTCGGTGGCGTCCTTGAGGCGATCTTCGTCGAGCAGCGTGGTGGCAGAACCCGGGCCGGTAAAGCGCGGGTCGTCGCATTCGCCATCCTTGGCCCAGTTCGAGCTGTCATCGCCGAAGTCGATCTCGCCGATGGGGGTGAGCGTGGCAGCCGGCTGGGACGCGCCGGTTTCCTTGAGGGTCACGGTGCCGGCCTCGAAGGCGGCGCGACAATCGGTGGCATCCTTCATGCGGTCGGCCTCGACCAGTTCCTGGGCCGAGCCGGCTCCGGTGAAACGGGGATCGTCGCATTCGCCGTCCTTGGCCCATTCGGAGCTGTCATCGCCGAAGTCGATATCGGCGGCGGTGGGCGTGGTGGCTGCGGGGGTAGCGGCGGCGTCCTTGAGGGTCACGGTGCCGGCCTCGAAGGCGGCGCGGCAATCGGTGGCGTCCTTCATGCGGTCCGCTTCGACCAGTTCCTGGGCCGAGCCGGGTCCGGTGAAACGGGGATCGTCGCACTCGCCATCCTTGGCCCATTCGGAACTATCGTCGCCGAAGTCGATATCGGCGGGCGGGGTGATGGTGGCCGGCGGGATGGCCCCGGTGTCCTTGAGGGTCACGGTGCCGGCCTCGAAGGCGGCGCGGCAATCGGTGGCATCCTTCATGCGGTCGGCCTCGACCAGCTCCTGGGCCGAGCCGGGTCCGGTGAAGCGCGGATCATCGCATTCGCCGTCCTTGGCCCAGGGCGAGGAATCGTCACCGAAGTCGATATTGGGGGCCGGGCTCGCCGGCGCCGAGGGTGCAGTGGGCGCGTCGGCGCCCGGCAGAGGCGGCGGGGTGGTTCCCGGCAGGGG
>NZ_UZWD01000006.1 GCF_900631955.1 Devosia equisanguinis
CCGCCAAAACACACCCCCATTGACAGCGTCACCATAGCCCCATAATAACTGACTGACCGTCAGTCATTTATGGAAACGCTTATGTCACCTCGTCGCGCCAATCCCCCCGAGCGGGCCGGCGAAATCCTTGCCAGCGCCGCGCGTCTGTTCCGCGAGAAAGGCGTGAGGGCCGTTTCGGTGGACGAAATCGTCCAGGGCGCCGGCATCGCCAAGGGCACGTTCTATCTCTATTTCAAGACCAAGGACGACCTGCTGGCGCGCCTCGCCGAAACCGTGGTGGAGCACATGGCGGTCGCCGCAGCCGCGGCTGGCCAGCAGCAGGGCAAGAGCCTTGATCGCTTTGCCGCCGCCGTGCTGGCCATGCAGCAGGTGGATCGTGGCGAAACCTATCTGGTCGAAGCCCTCAACCACCCCGAAAACACCGCCCTGCACGATCTGGTCAATATGGCGCTGGTGCGCCGGCTGGCCCCGGTGCTGGCCGCAATCGTCGATGCCGGCCGAGCCGAAGGCGTCTTCGAGGTCGAGGACAGCCGCTCCACCATCGAATTTCTCCTGGCCGGCCAGGCGGCCCTGCTTGGCGGCGGCCGCTTCGGCTGGACCGCCGAGGAACACGCAGCGCGCCTGCGCGCCACCCTCTTCATCATCGAGCGCGCGCTCGGCACGCCCAAGGGCGCGCTGCTCACCCGCCTTGCCACTCTCGGATAGTCTTACCCATGCCGCCCAATGAACAGGCCATCATCCACCGCTTCAACCGGCCCTGGACCTTCTTTGCCCTCGCCACCATCTTTCCCTGGACCGCCTGGCTGATCGCCGCCTGGTTCAGCCGCCAGCCCGAACCCGGCACGCTCAGCCTCAGCATGGTCAGCCTTTTTGCCGGACTGGGCCTGGTCCTGCCCATGCTGGTCTCCTGGTTGCTGATCCGCCGCGACCCGGTGCTGCGCGACGATCTCTGGCGGCGCCTCAGCGTCAAGGGCCTTGCCTGGCGCAACATGCTGCTGGGTGCCGCTATCATGGTCGGCAGCATTCTGCTCGCCCAACTGATTTCGCTAGCCTTCGGCTACAGTCCCGAACAGTTCCTTCTCGCCAATCATGCCTCGTTCAGTGCCGGCATTCTGGTGGGCTGGGTGCCGCTGCTGTTCGCGCCCATTGCCGAGGAAATCAGCTGGCACGGCTATGGCACCGATGCGCTGCGGCGCAGCATGAACCTGTTCTGGACCTCGATTGTCTTCGGCGTCTATTGGGCGCTCTGGCACCTGCCACTCGGCTTCATCGAGGGCTATTACCAAGCCAATCTGGCCGATAGCGGCCCGCTGCACACCCTCAACTTCGTCGTCAGCCTCATTCCCTTCGTGCTGCTGATGAACTGGCTCTACTACCGCTCGGGTCGCAATATCTGGGTGGCGGTCGCCTTCCACCTCGCGGCCAATGTCTTCAACGAACTGTTCCAGACCCATCCGGACAGCAAGATCATCCAGACCGGCCTCTTGCTGGTGCTCACCGTGGTGATCGTGGTCCGCGACCCCAGCTTCTTCTTCGGCCACCTCCCGGCCCGTACCGCTCAACCCCGAAAGGCCCTATCATGACCACCATTCTGATCGAAAAATATGTCGAAGGCGCTTGCGTCGAAGAGCTGCGCATTCCCGTCGGCCCGCTGCAATTCGTCGCCGGCCTCCTGCCCGGCTCGGCCTTCCAGGAGCTTCAGCGTCAGGGCCTCGACATCGATGCCCTGCTCAATGAGACCAATCCCGACCGCGCCGTGCAATGGCTCGATGTCGAGGAAAAAAACGTCCGCAAACGCATCCGCATCTCGCGCCAGGACTGAGGTTTTGCGGGACTGGCCAACCGTCGCCGCACCATGCGGCGCCCCACAACCACAGCGCTGCCTTTCACAGACGCCGCGCTGCCTCCACACGCACCGCGCCGCCCTCGGACTTGATCCGAGGGCCAATTGTGCCGCCACTGTCTCTTGGTCGTTACTTCAGGCAGTCGCCCCCCCAACCCAACAGCACGAGACTTCAGCGTGGTACCACGAAGTGCTGCCGCGCCAGCGCCGCCTCGGCCCGCGTCACGCAGCCTTGGGCATGGTCGTTGATCAGCCCCATGGCCTGCATAAAGGCATAGACCGTGGTCGGTCCCACGAACCGCCAGCCGCGCTTCTTCAGCGCCTTCGACAAGGCCTCGGATTCGGGAGAGGTGGATCGCGTCTGCGGCGTCGCCGCCTCTTTGCTCTCGAAGCGCCAGACATAGGCCGCCAGCGAGCCGGTTTCGGCGATCAATTCCTGCGCCCGGCATGCATTATTGATCACCGCCTCGATCTTGCCGCGGTGCCGCACGATGCCGGCATCGGCCAGGAGGCGGTCGATGTCGAGCGGGGTGAAACCGGCCACGGTGTCAATGTCGAAATTGGCGAAGCCGGCGCGGAAGGCTTCGCGCTTATTGAGGATGGTGCGCCAGCTCAATCCGGACTGGAACGCCTCAAGGCTCAGCTTTTCGAACAGGCGCCTGTCGTCGTCGACGGGAAAGCCCCATTCACTGTCGTGATAGGGGACAAATTCGGGCGCGCCGGCACACCAGCGGCAGCGCGGTCGTCCATCCGGTCCGTCTATCGTCGTCATCACTGCCCCCAAGCCATATCCGTTCGGCGCCTCTTGCCGCAACCTCCTGCCAGTCCGTGGCAGCAATCGCGCTCCCCCGACAGCAGTTCTCTGCCATGCGGGGACGCCGGCGCTCATATTTCGTTCACATCGCGGTCAGGCTTGTGTCCGAAATGTGGCAAACCCGCGCGATTTCGCCGGTTGCAGAAACCCCGCCCTTGCACTAGTTTGCGCCCACTCCATCGGGCCAACTCCCGATTCCGGCCTGCACCCGTAGCTCAGCTGGATAGAGCGCTGCCCTCCGAAGGCAGAGGTCGTGAGTTCGAATCTCGCCGGGTGCGCCAACAAAATCAGTAACTTAGCTCAGCGATTTAGTTGTGGTTTTTGGTGAAAATAAGCACCGAGTAATCACCAGTCGACTCGAAGTCCTTGACGACCCTCAACAATTGTGGCCTTCTCTTCGCGATTGTTCGGCTGATTGGTGTTGCTGAGCAGAGAGGAACTAACTGCGGATACGTCCGTACCTAGGGCTGCAAAATCAGTCCTACTGACATTCGAGACGAGACTCACCATCTCTCTTAGCTCGGGTCAGTATTGGGTTCGCTCGACACACCTCAACTTGAGGGCGCTGTCGTTCGAGGTTTTTTTCCACGACACGCTCTCCTTTAAAGGAGAGTTGCCATGTTGGTAGTCAACAGCAACATGCCAGAACATTCGACGCTGCTCACGCCTGCAGAGGCCGCTGCTATTTGCGGCTGTCCCCGAAAACCCTCGCTAATTTGAGAAGCTCCGGCCGAGGGCCAAGGTTCGTGAAGATGGGCCAGATCCGCTATCGCCATAGCGACTTGCTTGATTTCATCGAGCGCGCATCCGCACAAAGTACTGCGGAGGCACAAAATGCAAAGCAGTAAAGTTCGTTCCGTTAAGGGGAACGCCGCGGCTCCGGCTGCAGCAATATCGGCACCACAGGATGTTCAAGAGGTAATGGCGTCGGGCGGTGTGCTCGCGGGTATCAACATTGCGAAAAAGGCGTTTTCGCGAGCACGCAAGCAGTTGCTGGAAAGCGTAGTCACCGCTTATTCGGTCGCCCACTACCTGCGTGAACACCCTGAAACTTGGGCAATGGATGTGTGTTCGCTGCCGGATTGGGCTCAATTCAAGGGACGAGCGCCGGACCCGAGCAAACCTCATGAAGCTTTGCACTACGTCATGCGGCTGGCTGTTGGATTCAGCGATAAGCAAGAGCTTAAGCGGGCCAGTGAGTACACTTTGGCCCTTCAATCCATGTTCGACCAACACTTGAATCCTGCGGATGTTGCCCAACGGGTCCGAGAGGCAGGCGGACTGAAAGAGCTATCGAAACGTCAAGCACAGAGATCGCGAGTAGGTCGGAGCCCGTCGAGCGCGGCCCAATCCACCAAAAAATCACTCCCCAGCAATGCTGCCGGTGATTGGGTACCAGCGATGATGATGACCTTTCGTGAGTTCGAGGTTTCTGTAATCCAGGCGTTTCTCGATGACTATGAAGGGATCGATGCAGAACAGGCTGGTCGCCTCAGAGCTGGATTGAGAAGTCTGCTGTCGCATCGGGTGAGGGAGCTTCGCGATGGAGCGCGAGCGAATCCCCTCTTCGACAGCTTTACCTCCGTTTTGGAAGAGCTCGATAGCGAGAGGCGGGCCGTAGCTTATGGCACACCTCACTCACCAACCGACCCCAAAATCGTCAATTAATCGATATCGTCAGCAATAACTGGGCAGTTTAGGGCCATATTCGACAATCTGAGGTTTGTCGGTATGTGCCCTGACGCCGGGGTTCATCATGGCAAAATATGTAAAAAATCGAACGATGCTTCGTGACGTGGATGAGTTCAGGATCAAACACCTTGAAATCCTGACGAGGCGCAATCTCTATCGCGAAAGGAAACACAGGCTTAATAGGAGTATTCCGCCCTACAACCGTGATACTGCGATTGAATTGCGAGCGGACGACATCCATGCTCGGATTGCCTTCGCCGAAATCGCCCTTCGAAACGTTGTCGAATGGGTGGAAGCCTCGGACAGCAAAGCAGGACATAAGTTCGTAACAGTCGCTATCGGGAGGCATGTGGTCGATCCGGCGCACAGCGCCAGTTTCGACCCTAGGCACCTTCAACTGTTCATCCAGAAGGCCCTCAAAGGCTTCGATTTCGTCGGCTACGTGGAGTTCTCCTACTACCCACGTTGGCCGCATGGTGTGCCATCGGTTCATCCGCACGCCCATCTCATCGTGCGCGGCCCCTCAGAAAAGAAGTTGAGAGCGTCACTCTCTGTGATCAGTCAGCGACACATGTCGCTGATCCCGGGATGGGACAGTGCGTTCGCAAGCTCATTGGCGTCTCCTAACGTTGGGAGCCAACTTCTCTATGCGCTGAAGTTTCCGCTCCACAGCTATGCGCCGTACCCAAAGAAGGCGACGACATGGGATCCTGAAACTGGTGAAGAGCTGAAATTGCCAACTGGTAAGTTTGCTCAGCACAAGAATGACCTTCGCACGGGTGAACTCGACCTGATGGCAGGCATTCTTTCTAACCAGTTCCTCGACCGAATGATGTTCGCAGGTGGCACGGGGATCGCAGTGAAAGACGCGATCATCGGTGAAGCCCTACGCCCATTTCGCAGCCGCCGCCCACAAGCATAGAAAATGAACGACATTGATCCATATTATCGCTCTGATACAATGGCTTAGCGGCAACATGCCGTGATCGAAGGCCGCCGGTACCCCCGGCGGCCTTCTGCATTTAGGAGATACAAATGTCCGTCGTCGCTATGCAGGCCCAACTGCCCCTCGATGTCGAAAGCCAGCCCGCGCTGATCGTGCTGGGCCGTGACGACAGCAATAAGCCACACGCCTCATGGTTCGGCGCTGACGAGATCGACGCAGCGCGGGCTGCCGCAAAAGCGATGGGCATGATGGCCTTGGCCGTTGACACCCCCGAGGTTGTTTCGCTGGCTGGCAGGCTGCCGCACGGCAAGATATTCGGGTCGGGCAAGGCATTTGTGCCCTTCGTCAAGCAGGCGTTGTTCGAAGACCTGATCATTCATGTGCCGTTCGTCGAGCAGGTCAGGCCGCTGCGTGTCGTACGGGCAGAGGCCGAGGGCGATGGTGCTGCCGCCCCTACGCCACCGGAGAATGGTACATCGAACGACGGTAGCGCTGTGACGGTGCCCCAGGACTGGTCGAAGGTCGGGCCGGGTTGCCTTGTGTTGGCAGTTGCCGACGACGCATCAGAGGGTTGGTTCGAAACCGTGATCCTCAAGGCTAAGGGCAACACTGCCTTTGTTTGCCGGTGGCGGGACTACCCAGCGGAGCCACATTTCGAGCGCCCCCTCGCTGGCCTTGCGCTGATGCGCCCTTCGCGGGTGCAGAGTGTTTGAGGGGAGTGAGGTGCCGTCGAGGCACCCCGCTATGACCATGTGCGGGGAAAACGCACTCCAGGTTGCCGCGATCCGAACCCTGAATGACCAGCTTCGGCAGGGTGGCACAGGCGGCAGGTGGTTCGTTTCGAGCGGCTTGCTGGGCCTGTCGCCGGAGCAGCGGAATGCCGTGTTGCGGGCGGTTTCAGAGTTCTCTGATTTCAACGAGCGGAATGACCCATACGGGGAGCACGACTGTGCAATCGTGCCGGTCGGTGACGTCAACGTGCTCTGGAAGATCGACTATTGCGACACTGACTTCGTGTTCGGCAGCCCCGACCCCGGTGATGCCAATCAGACGTTTCGCGTGATCACCGTCATGCTGGCTGAGGAGTATTGAGCGCTTAATCCTCGTGTCGTGCGACTAACGGCTATTGGGCTTGCGTCCGGGGCGTTGATTGGGCGGCTGGTCGGCGTTCGCAGGCGGCACCGTAAGCAGTTCCTGAACATCGACTTTCAGGGCTGAAGCAAGCCGGTCGAGGATGTCGACTGTTGCATTGAAGGAGCGGTTCTCGATGCCGCTGATGTATGTTCGATCAACATCGGCCTCTCCGGCCAAACCCTCTTGGGTGATGCCAGAAAGAGCTCTAAGCCGCCGAAGATTCCATGCGATGCGCGCGCGTCCGTCCATTGACGCACGCGACCAACTTGCCGCTAGTTAAACCATCGAATATATTCGACATAATTATGTTTTGCCCGTGCGCTTTATGGAAAGACACGATGGCAGCGAGGGGGAAACGTGAACGCCTACATTTACGGGATGAGGAACTTCGTGACCTTCACGGGTCGCGCAACGCGGGCTCAGTTTTGGCAGTTCGTCCTGGTCGTGGTCATCATGCTTCTAGCGGCGCTGTTCCTAGACGAGATGTTCAACGACAATCCCTTTCAGCCGCGGCGATGGCTGACGGTCATCGTCGGTGTCGTGCATTTCCTACCCTTCCTCGCCTTCGCCATCCGACGCTTGCATGACACGGATCGATCCGGCTGGTGGTATCTGGTCAACGGCGTGCCTTTCGGACAGCTGATCTTCATCGTTTTCACACTGATCCCGTCGACGCCGGGGCCCAATCGCTACGGGCCGCCCGTGCCGAACAATGCTCCAGGAGCGAGCTGGAACAGTTTTGGCGATGCTGGGCAGGCCATGTCGCAAAATCCCTACGCCGTCGCGCCCGCTGCCCATCCAATGCCATCGACCGCCAAGGTCAACCCTGTCACACCTATGCCACCTGCCTCAACGAGGCCGCCGACTGCCACGCCTGCCTCGGACAATGACCTCGTGTCACAGCTCGAACGGCTGGCCGGGTTGCGAACGCTTGGTGAACTCACCGACGAGGAATTTGCGGCGGCCAAGACCAAGCTCATCGCCCGATATACCTGATGCTTGAGGGAGTACTCATGCGTTCGTTTCTTGCCATGATGACAATTGCTGTTTTGCCTATCTCAGCGCCAGCTCACGGTCAGGGATATGTGCCCTTCATCCCGCCGACTGTGCCAAGCGGCTTCCAGGGCACCCCTTTTCGCGGGATCGCCTTGGGCCAAACCCGCGAGCAGGTCAATGATGTGCTTCGGTCTATTGGACGGCGCTGTGCGACGGATGAGGATTTCGCGGCCTTACCTCGAGGGCTGGGGGGAGGGTTGGTAATCGCAGATCAGCCGCTGCAGCCTTGCTGGATCGTCCCGCCATCCGCCACCACTCAAGACGAAATTACCGGCATTTTGATGGGCGCTATCGTCTTGGGGCTCGAGATGAGGCTGCCGTTCAACGCAGTGTCTTTTGTGGAGGACAGGGCGGCAGCCATAGCCGTCGAGCCCGAGTTCTTTGATGCCACCGGAATGGCTGCGTACGACTTTGCCAAGGGCATTGTCGACAACTACCCGATCCCTGACGGCTTCAGCTTCAATGCCGAAGGTTGGCGAGGCTTTTCCAATAAGAACGAGAGTGTGGTGGTGCAGACATTCAATCAGGGCCGCTATGCCGTCCTGGTGGTCATGATGAACGCCGCTGGCAATGGTCCAAGTTTCAATTGAACTGTTACCAGGAGCGGTCGAATTGAGTCTTCCATCGGTGCCTCTACTAAATGCCGCGCGCGTGCAGCGGGGAAATCGGATCGGCAAGTTCGTTTTGCCACTCTTCCTCGCTCCGACAGCCACTGCATTCGCCCAAGCTGACCCCGATAGCGGTCCAGCGCTGCAATTCCTGACCGTGATGGGCGTTTCCATCGTGCTGCTCGTCGCCGGGCTAATCATTCTCTTCATACCGGCCTACATCGCTTTTCGTCGCCATCACCCCAACAGGTGGGCAATTGCGGTTGTTTGTCTGGCTTTTGGCGGCACCGTCATCGGCTGGTTCGGCGCGTTGATATGGGCGCTGCATGCGGTTCACCAGACGCCATATGGCAGCAGGGGCGGTGAAAGCGGACTGAACATCTTCGCCGATGACGTTACCAAAGTAAGGATTGAGCCCGATCTTGCTCGATCCAAAGCCTCCGATGTCGACACCCTTGCAGAGAGGTTGGGACGATTGAAGAAGCTCTTTGAGACCGGCGTCATCACCGAGGAGGAGCACGCCGCCCTGCGCCAGCGGGCATTGGCCGAAATAGGTGCTTGAGGGGGATGGGCGCCTTTTTCTCACGCAGCTTGCGAGGATGTGACACGCTGATTTTGCGCAAGGTGAGCGTTGCCGAGCATGTGGAGGGCGTTTTCGTCAATATCGGTTGATATCGACCCCATTGCGGTCCCAGGACGAGCCTTCGCAACAGCCTGAAAGCGGACGTTGCTTTGATCCTTGGCCACCGACAAGACTGGTGTGATTGCGGACAGGCCGCTTCAGAAGCTTGGGACGAGGAAGCAGACGGCGCACCATGTCGCCCTAGAATTCAGGTTGAGTTGTCCAAAGCCCGTCAAGGTTCCTTTGCTCCTGCCAGCCACGATATCGGGAGATCATCGGCTGGTAATGCTCGGGAATGTCCCAATCGGGAGCGCCGCTAAGAGCATACGCCATGCCCTCTCGAAACCACGTTGGATGTGACATGGTCTCCACCGCCCCGTACCTGTCAAACTGCAGCCAATGGATGAGCTCGTGGCGAATGATATAGTCCTGCCAGTCGGGACCAGAAATCACCGCTCCCAGCCAAGGAAAGGAAATCGCGCGTTCGCGGTCACCGCCGAAGCTCTTATAACATTCGGAAGTGCTGCATAAAACCAACGTAAGCGGAGGTACTGTCTGTCCCGTTAACACTTCTACCTCTCGGACTGCGGCGCGCACCAAGTCCTGAGCCCGTTGGAGATCCTCTGCATCTTCAACGCAAGTTCGCTCAAGGCAAGACAGACCCAAGATTTGAGGTGCTGCCAGCCGGAGCGGTTTGGCGAGTGTAGCTGTGACGGTCGCCGCCAGAAGCACGGTCGCGCTAATCCCAAGCAAAAATCTCCTTTTTGACATAGATTTTCCTTCTACCCCGGGATTCAGTGGGGAAAAACCAATCATAGAAGATCATCTTGTTTCAAACGTCCCCTATAATTGAAGCAAGTCAGGATGCGCAGCGATATCAGGTTTGCATGACCAGTTAGGCGTCGGCGCGCGTGTTGAAGTGCGCGGACCATCGTCTGCTCACAAGCTACGAGGCATAAGAGCTGCCTGTCTCCTTCCCACCCCAGTACAGACATCCTATCACCTAAATTTTAGTCGCCAGAATCCGGTATGCAGTTGTCTGCATGTGCCAGATCCGTCGCCTTCATGCGTTGTGAAAGCCGCGAGAGCGTGGACCTGGAGGCCCCCGTGGCTTGGACAATCGTGTTCCAACTCTGCCCACTGCGGAGCATCAAGGTGATGGCCTCGTTTCGCTTGGCGTCCTCTGGTCGACCCTTCATCCGACCTTCAGCCTTGGCCTTTGCAATGCCCTGCGCCTGCCGCCTACGCCGGTCATCGTAGTCCTTCCGCGCTATCGCGGCCAACATGTCCAGCAACATCGAGTTGATCGCGTCGAACATACGGCTGGTGAAAGCGTCATCGCTCTTCATCATCATGTGCGAAGTGGGTAAGTCGAGCGCCACGACCCTCACACCCTTCTCTTTGATTAGTGCCTTGAGCTTGTCCCAGTCTTGTTCGGACAGGCGGCTCAACCGATCCACCTGCTCGATCAGCAGCACGTCGCCGGGGTGGCTGTCTTCTAGGAGCCGAAAGAGCTGCGGGCGGTGAAGTGATGCGCCGCTTTCGTTTTCCTCGTAGGTGGCCGCGATGGTCAGCGCGCGGGCTTGGCAGAAATCTACGAGGTCAGCTTTGGCGCGTCCCGCATCCTGCTCCTTGGTTGATGCGCGCAGGTAAGCCCTTACCAACATGCCGAATACCCATCGGTTCGATTTGACTAGTTCGATGAGTATCGGTTCGATTTGAATGGATAAAGAGCATTTTCGAACCAATTGCTGGTCGGTTCGCCAAGGGTGTACTTTAGCGAACCCAATGTTATGCGCCCGCAGCACAGCCCACCCTTTTCACGCATTGGTTTGGATTTCGTGAGTGGCGCACAAAGGCCGGAGATCGTGGCGAGATCCTCGGTGCACGTTGCAAATGTCGAGTTACGCGATTAAATGTTCGCTATACGTTCTGATGTCGACGTATCCACTGGTTTATCAGTGAGACCTGTGGACTATGCGAGCGCGATTAACCAGAAGCGAATGGCAAGACACCTCTGTCCTGCCGGTGTTTTTTGCGGTGTAACTACTGGGGTCCCAATGAACCTTCTTGTCGCCACGTCCGAGACGAGCCAAGAACACCCTCTTGATGACGCGCAGGAGGCTAGCGCTCAGGAGCGTGGCTCTAGTGCCCCCTTCATAACGAAGGTCTATGGCGATGCTCGCCATGTGCCGCTGAAAGCAGGCGATGCGGATATGGTTATCACTTCGCCTCCCTACTGGCTAAAGCGCGACTATGGCGTCGAGGGCCAGATCGGCCAGGAAGCAACGGCCGAGGGTTTTGTTGGCAGCTTGGTCGATTGCATGGAGAACTGGAAGACCGTACTGCCAAAGTGGGGTTCGGTTTTCATCAATATCGGCGACACCTATCATAAGGGTTCTCTTGCCAACACGCCCGGCCGCCTAGAGTTGGCGGCGGTGGCGCATGGATGGACCGTTCGGAACCGCATTATTTGGGTCAAGGAAGCTGGTATGCCTGATCCTGCGAAGGATCGGCTAAAATCGCGCCACGAGTACATTCTTCACTTCACAATGCAGCGAAGGGACTACTACTACGATCAGTACGGTTACTCAGAAAAATATGGCAACGGCACCGGTCCTAGTGATGTTTGGCAGATCGGTCTCAAACGGGATACCAGCGCGCACCTAGCACCATACCCCCTTGAACTGGTCGACCGAATTATCACGCTAGCATGCCCAGAACAGGTGTGTGAGTGCTGTGGGAAGCCACGGCGGCGGATCGTGGAGCGCACCGGCGAATTGGACGAGACTAGGCCGCAGGCGAGGCGCGCACTAGAGTTGGCGAGACTGCATGGCCTCACCGATGCGCATATCGCTGCCATACAGGCCACCGGCATTTCCGACGCAGGCAAGGCGCTCAGGGTCCAAACCGGAACGGGAAGGAACTCAGCTTCCGTGAAGGCGCTAGCCGCGGAAGCTAAAACCGCACTAGGAGGATACTTTCGGGAATTCACGTTCGCTAAGCGCAAGTCCGTAGGCTGGACTGATTGCGGATGCGACGGCCCATTCCGGCCCGGGATCGTCCTCGACCCGTTTATGGGCACGGGTACCACACTTCGTGCTGCTAGGGATGTTGGACGCAGCGCCATTGGTGTAGATCTGGCTGAGAAGAAGCCAGATTCGAGAAGGTCTGCATCCAGTGGTGGAAGAAAATAGAGATCTCAAGACTTACGTTTTCACCAAGAGTGCCGTACTAAGAGCGATCAAGCGGCTCGAATCGCAGCCAATACACGAGCATTTTTCCGGGTATCTCGCAATCTTGGGGGCAGTTCGCCCAGGACACGATGTTACTATGGCAGATATCACGCATTTTCATGAGCGATATCTGCGCGTCCTTGGGGCATCTCATAGGGCACCCTATGTCAGACCCTTTAAGTCCCGTGGGCATGGCTTGGAGACATTCAACGTAAATGTCGCGGGTTCCTATGCCCCGAGCTCACTTCGAGCGCGTGGGAAGCTGATCGACGTCATCGAGGTTAAAGGGGAAAACAGAGATGTGACGTACTCCCTTAGGCCCGAGCATCCTTCACTAGTACTTGATCGCCTTCTCAAGAACGTCAAGATCCCTGTCGTTTCGCTGGTCGCCTTTCTGTACAGGGACTACGGCTTTGAACTGGAAAAACCTGATGTCGGCAGTTGCGTAACACTTTTCCGCGAAGAATTCGGCCTCGATCAAAGACTCCCTTTCGAGCAAGCGGTGTTCAGCACGATATTTGCCGATGATATGACAGAGTATAGTGACAATGACCTTGAACCCGTCGATGGTAAGGAAGCGTAGGCATGGCCCGAATTTCCACCCATCGAGTACGTCCTTTGTCGCTTGGTGACATGGGCATAGTGACACCCCAACCTGAGGCGTCACCGTTCGACGCACAAGTTGAGGAGTACCTTCCCGACAACGATACTATTTTGGCCGAGGTGCGTGCTGCGCTCGCGATGCAGTTTGCTGGTGTAATTCTTTCTGGCCCTCCGGGAACGGGAAAGAGCTGGTATGCCAAGCGTATCGCTATGGAAATCGCTGGGGACCCTGCTGCTATCAAAATCGTCCAGTTCCATACATCCTACCAGTATGAGGACTTTATGGAGGGTTTCGCCCCAAAAGACGGAGGTGGTTTCGAACTTCAGAAGAAGACCTTTCCGCTTCTGTGTGAGGATGCTGCGGAGTTGCCCGGTACGACCCATGTTCTGTTGATTGACGAGATAAGCCGGTGTGACGTCGCTCGTGTGTTCGGAGAGGCCCTCACCTACATGGAGGTTGACAAGCGTGACCTTGAGTTCACGCTAGCTTCTGGCAGCAAGCTGACGGTGCCAAGAAATCTTGTTATTCTGGCCACAATGAACCCATGGGATAAGGGCGTAGACGAACTAGACGTCGCTCTAGAACGCCGCTTCGCACAGATTGACGTTCCTCCGAGCGTAGATGCGCTTCGCCAAATCCTGACTAGAAGAGGCGTCGATAATGCTTTGATCGGTCGGCTATCAGAGTTCTTCGAGGGTGTGCAGAAACTCGATAACGAGCTGGTCAGGCTAGGCCACGCTTACTTCAACAATTGCGTAGATGAGGAAAGTTCCCGTCGCGCATGGAATTTTCGATTGCTGCCATTTTTCAAGAAAGCATGCCGCCTCGACAAATCTATGCTTCTTGAGATCACCCGCATGTGGTTGAAGGCCTTCCCAACCTCGCCCGGGCCAGCCACCCAGCCAGCGGATCCAACTGACACCGATTTGATTGGCGATGCACAACGTCCCGGCTGATGGTCAACTTAGTAGCACTTGGTGAGGTGGTTACTTCGCTGGGCTTTGCCCCATCGGATAGGATCGTCCGGCAGCGGATCAATGCCGTTGAGCAACAAACTATATACCTCCCATCGGACATGATAAACTCGGACGGGTCCCTTGACGTCTATGACGATGTTCTTCGATTATTCCGGCCCACCTACCAGAAAAACCACCCTGCTATCCAATGCGCCGGCTGGGTCGGGTATATCCCGCTGAATGACCGATACGCTCTGGAAGTCGGCACTCGTGTGCCAGTTAGCAACCTCGAACGCATGGTCGGCATGGCTGCTGGTTATTCGCCCGAGATCTTGCGCCAATACACTCGTCCCTTTGGGCAAACCGACGAACGTCCCGCGGCGCTTTTTGATATGCTTGCGGACCAACTTCTCGACTCCTTCGACCATATTTGGGACAATGGATTGCTAAAGACCTACGAACGGGTCAAGCGTGCAGGTCAGTCCCCTGTAGGACGCGTTATGCCTTTTCAGACTGGGCTACGGTCAGCGCGAGCAGGTCGCCCTGTAGCCGTGTCGTCTGCGTTTCATCGGTCGTCGGACTTTGGCCCGAACCGTGCTATCAAGCACAGCCTGGAAAAGCTCCTGGCACGATACGTCACCATTGCAGAAGATAGCCAACGGAAACGCACCCAGAGGCTTCGAAGAGCTCTCGAAAGGCTTGGAGACGTAGGGCCTCTCACAGCATCGGAGGCTAATCCCAAGGCTATCGCTAGATATGTAGACAGACTGCCGTCCGGTCATGAGCGTTACGGCGATGCTCTAATGGTGGCTCAGTTGATCATCTACGACGTCGGCCTATCTATCCGGAATACCGGTGGCGTTGCAATTTTGCCAACCATCCTTATCAACATGGCTGTTGTTTTTGAGGACTACGTACGGCGTGTGCTGGCAGATGGCTTACGCGAAGGTGCCCGCGTTCAAGTAAAGGATGGAAACAAGGGTGGCGACGGAGGGGCCAGAAGGCTGCTGTTCGACCCTATTGCTGTACCTTTCGTTAACCCAGAAGTTACGCCAGATATCGTCATAGAAGTCGACGGTAGGACGGCACTGGTTATCGACGTGAAGTACAAAGATGCTCCAAAGATACCAGAGCGCAGCGACGTCAATCAGGTAGTTCTGTATGGCGCAAAATATGAAGCAAGTCAGGTGATGCTACTTCATGCTGGAAGACCCAATGGCCGAAATTCAGTGGAACTGTGTGGGCAAGTCGGATCTTATAAAGTTTACAATGGAATGATGAATCTCGACACGTCCAACGTTGTCGAAGAAGAGTTGAAGTTTGTGGATGCGGTGCGCTCTCTGCTTCCATGAACGGGTAGCATTCATTGATAAACAGGTTCTAAGCTTTCAGTCGTGTTGACTGGCGGAGCGTGACACTCAATTATCCAGGTGCCCTTCCTCAAAATTAGTTTATCATCCGTTTCCCACAGAGACGGGTCGGAAACCGGGTTGCTTTCCATCTGGTGATTGGGCATATACCCCTTCGTCAGCGCATTCGAGAGTGCAACGACGGGGAGCGCGGGTGTAGCTCAGGGGTAGAGCATAACCTTGCCAAGGTTAGGGTCGAGGGTTCGAATCCCTTCGCCCGCTCCAAATTCTCGCAAGAGAAACAAAAGCTTAAAGGGCTCGCCATTGGTGGGCCCTTTGCTTTTTGCCTGCGCTACTCTCACCGGCGAGATAGTTTCCATGACCACATTCACCTTTCTCGTACCGACGCCGAGCGGCGAGCATCAGTTTCCGTTGATGTGGGGACGTCTTTGTACTTTCTCGGTGCCAATGGTGGCGGGAAGACCCGGCTTGCAGTCGCTATCGAGGATAGCCTTGGTGCAAGTGCACACCGCATCGCCGCACATCGGATGCTGGCGCTTAATCCCAAAGTTGCCAACATCAGCGAAACTGATGCTCACAATGGCTTGAGGTACGGTACCGGCGATAAGGGCCAGCTTCGTCATTGCGCATGGTAGGGGTGGGTCGAGAAGCCCCGATGCGGCCAACACTTCCGTATGAGCTAAGGAGCAGTCATGTTCGGCGTAAATGACCTCAAAGACCTAGAAAGCTTGGAGCAGAGCCGCCGCGTTGTTGTGGTGCTGTTGTCGAGCACGATGTATGCCTCAACGGTGGAATGGATGTGCCATAGCTGGGATGAGATACATCGCCGTAGCGGTCACAAGTGGCACTTGGTTGTGCCCACTAAGGACCCGATTAGGGGAGCAAAAGGTCGAATCGTGAGTGAGAACTTCAGCTCCGAAGTGTCCGAAGAATTGCGTCATCTCTACGGTCTGCCGACAAGCAGCCTTCCTTGCCTCGTCTTTGACAGCTTTCGCGATGACGAGTGCCAGAAGTGCGTTACTTTTCCTGATGATGAGCGGGAGCGCGCCGACCTAATTAATAGAATAGCCGGTTACGTTGAGACGCGCACGACGAGATCTCGACAACATCAAATCGACGGTCTCTACGACTACTTGCAAATGCATAGCGCGATACGCGGGCTACTGAAGCTCACTCCAGTAGTGGGTAGCGCTCTGGCAAAAGCTATCAGTGGGAGCATTTGAGGCCGCGATCTTTCAGTTCACTACCAAAACTTCTTCCACCCTTCCTCTTTCCCACCCATGGCATCTCATCGGCCATATTCATTGCCTGCGCCCGCTGCATTGCAATAAGCTCCTTCTTGCACAACGGCACCGTCCCCGCCACGAGAGTCGTCGGCTTGAGCTTACCTGCCATTGTCAGTCACAGCAGGTTTTCTTGTCAGCGCGGAATGAATGAGATTGCCAATCAGATCAGCGGCCGCGTTGGCAGGATTTTCGGCCACGTGAGCGTAACGCTGTGTGGTACTGTGGTCAGAGTGCCCCAATATTTCACCTAAAACTAACAACGGCGTGCCATGTGCCGCTCCAACACTTGCGAATGAATGCCTGAGATCGTGAATTCGCAGATCTGGCATTCCTGCGGACATTCGAAGTACGGACCAAATGCGCGGCGTCCCAGTAAAGTAGCTACCCCCTGAGGAGGCTGGAAAGACAAAGGTAGCTGCGGGTTCAACAGAGAGCTTCCTTCTGGTGAGATAATCCACGGCGACCGAGCTCAAAGGTATGTTTTTTTGTCCAGTTTTTGAGTCTAGCAGCTTCAAGCGTCTTCCGGGCAAATCGACCTCGCTCCACCGTAGCTTTTCTATCTCCCCGCGGCGAGCACCTGTGAGAAGCAGTAGGCGAATTATCGCGAGTGCCGTTTTATTCACTCCCTCGGCCTCTGCACGATCTAACGTCACTCCCAGAGCAGCGATCTCCTCTAAAGTCAAAAAGCGCTCATTTTTGCGGTCAGGATAGCGCTCAACGCCTCGCACAGGATTGTCGCTGATCAGGCCTTGCCCAATAGCAAAGGTGAATATCCCCCCGAGGAGACCCACCGTGCGCGTGGCAGTCCCGCGTCCGCCCTTTACGATGGCCTTCCCTCGAGCTTTGGTCTTGGTGACCCCCGCAGTCTCACCATCTGCAACGCTCTTCAAGAATTTGCGAATGTCCACTGCGGTAACCTCGCTGACTTTCTTCTTTCCAAGCAGAGGTTTGATATGCCGCTCGATACGTCCTTTGTCGGTGTCAATGGTACTCTGCTTTTTTAGTCCGACGCCGTCGACTAGATAGGCGTCGCAAAGAGCGCTCACCGTTGGCATGTCGCGGATTGCTCGCTTGTCGGAGGCAGGGTCTGAGCCAGTGGCAACAAGCCCTAGGATACTCTTCGCCTCATCTCTGGCGGTTTCAGCGGTCCACGGGGACCCGTGCTTGCCAATCGTCACTCGTTTCGTTGTCCCTGAGCGGCCGCCAGCTGTCCTGTACTGAGCAACGTACGTCTTGGTTCCGGCCTTGGTGACCTTTAGTCCAAAGCCCTTCAGGGCCGTGTCCCAAAGGATGTAGTCGGCCGCTCTTGGCTGCGCCTTATCGACCTCAGATTTCGTTATTCGACTAGGCGTCATATCAGACCTCGAGTAAGCACCGCGCAATCACCGTAGCGGGAGCACCGGGTCACTCACAAGGAATTTTCGGGAAAAATTTCGCCCGTAAATATCATAATAATGCCTATATTAGCAGGCGTTTAGGTGATTGTTGGGAATGTAAAGTCGCAGGCCGGGTGCAAGCGGGAAATTTACGCGAAGTTGCCCTCCGAAGGCAGAGGTCGTGAGTTCGAATCTCGCCGGGTGCGCCAACAAAATCAATAAGTTAGCACTTCGTTGATGATTTGCTTTGTAGATCAACTCACCAAAAGCTCCCGAACGTCGTCTGGCGATCGCCTCAATCTGTTAAGTTCGAGGTAAATGGCACTCGACTCCCGTGGGCCATTCTGAGAGCTTGCCGCTATGCGATCGCACCTTTGGCGGCTTGTCACCGGTAGAGCCCCTAGCAGCACCTCACCGCGTTTCAGTGAGTGGGTGCGGCTGCTCTTTCACTTGGCGATGCTAACGTTAAATGCGGCGCTTCTGGCCTTGAACGGCAGGGTCCATCTCTGCATTAGCCAGCTCGATCTCTGCGCCTCTAGCCACGATAGTGGTTGGAATTCCTGGGTTTGGCGTCGTCGCGTGGCAGGCAAACCTAGGTTTCAAAAATCTGGTTGAGGGACAAACACACCGCGCAGAGATCGAACTACAGGCCCGGGAGCACAGCTATAGATTAGATCAGCAGAAAGTAGCCGCAGAACGCACCTATCAGCATAGGGTATTAGCGGCCTCTTTGCATGGAGAGCTCATCGCTCTCTTGAGCGCAGTCCACCAACAACAAACTATACTCCGAGCGCAAAATGTCGTCTGGAAACGCCTTTCACTGGATCGAGATTACAAGAATGCGGACGCACCCTTCACCCCACCTCGTTTCGCAGTTCCTATCTATCAAGCGAACATCGATAGGTTAGGTCTGCTTGGTCCATCCGTCGCAGCTGATGTTGTCCAAGTATACGCCCCTGCGGCCACGCCGCCGCCGCCCGCGGCAAAGCTTATGCCTGGTGAAGTTTATACCGCTAATGAAGGTTTTCTCCTGGCATTCAGCAATTGGACGGGCGAGATCTTGCACGTCGGAAGCCGTCTAGCCGCGATTCAAGGATTTCGTGAAGATCCGGGCACCTTGCTCGACTATCGCAATTCACGACCCAAGTCAGGTGCCGACGGGCAGTAGGGTAGGGAGACGAAGTGGCAGAAAGAGGCATTCCACCTTTCATTGTGCAAAAGGTCTCCAATCACGGAGTGGACAATCCGATCGTGGCGCGTCTTGCGCTTCAGACTATTGAGTTGGCGCAGTGGCTAGACGTTGATAAAGCGACAAAAGAGGAGATATTCGGTCGCTACTTGGAGCTTCAGCGCCGGCTTCTGCAATGCCATGAATACCATGCACGGCTGATAGCTTCCCGCGCCGAAGCTCTCAAAGAAACGAACGAAGTCCTGGCGCGCGGGGAGTATACAGTTCCCGCGATTATGAACCTTCAGGCCGAGGTCGAAGGCCTGCTCTTCGCGATCAAGCTTTTCCTTCGGGACGTCGCGATAACAATGAACGTACTGTTTGAGAACGCACGCTTAAGCGAAGAGGCGGCCGTTTTTTGGAACTCTAGAGGGGAGAAAAGTGCTGCCCAAAAATGGGCGGAGAAGACATTTGGATTAAATCATCACCTCACCACATCCCTCTCCGGGGATGCAAACTGGATCTCCGAGCTAGTAAAAAAGCGTAACGCAGTCGAGCATCCGGGCGGTAACTCCGGAGTGCTGAAAATCGAGGACTTCGCTCAAGGCCCAAGCCGAGGCTTATATATCCCGCCTGCTTGGTATCGAGTTCGGAACGACGACACTCTGCCCAAGACAGACCTGTACCGCGACCTAGACGTAGCTTTGGATAATCTTTTGTCGTTCGCGGAGGAGATGCTTATCCACGCCATCAATGCACGTCCAATGACAACGGCCATTGGGTTTAGAGAGCTTTCCCCTGACCTGAGGAACCCTGACGCGCCTATCCGGTTCATTGCGGTAATGGTCACTGATCCACAGAGTGTTGATAAGTAGCTACTCAACTCTTCCCCTGTCGATAATCCCGAACTTAACCTTACGGATACCTTTGACCTCGCTGCAGTATCGTTCCAGTTCTGCAATGGCAGAGGGATGGGGTGGCAGTTTCTTCACCGTCGAAGCAGCGACCTCCAAGGCCATCTCAAGAAGATCAGCTTGGCTAACTTTTAAGGACAGCTGGGAAAGCGTTTTGATCAAAGCCAGTGAAGCGACCATTTGCGCATCCAATCGCGCTCGCAGCTCGGCATTTTGGTCCAGGACGAATTGCAGCGCTTCGCCCACAGATTCAAACTCCAATTGATCTGCCATCAGGCGATACTCCAACCAATGTCGGCCTGAATGCCATCAATTTCTCTTTTGAGCCTTCTACCCAAAATCGGCGGTAAGCGGTGTCTTACCCCCACCTTCCTCCCGTTTGTGAGCCATGAGATTGCGCACTGATTGATGTCAGTGCGGGAGTTTCTCCATGGACGCTACAATG
>NZ_UZWD01000057.1 GCF_900631955.1 Devosia equisanguinis
GGGTTGGGGGAGAGACCCACTTAGTCTCCCCTGGGAGGGAGAGGGATGGATCGGGCTCAGGTTGGGCGGGCGTCTAGCCCAAGGCGATGGTTTTGATTTCGAAGGGTTTGAAGGTCAGGTCGATGGTGTTTGCGCTATCGGCCAAAAGGGACGTGTCCGTCTCGTAGAGATCGGTTTCGCTGATCCTTGTGGCGTTGGGCAGGGTCAGGGTCACCGCGCCGGCCTGGTTCTGGGTTTCCCAAAGGCGAAGCACCGTGCGCTTGCCGTCTTCGCTTTGCTTGACGGTTTCGATGGCGATCTGGTCGCTTGAGAGGGTGGCGAGGGCGGTGAGGCTTGGCGCGGTCGTCGCAGAGCCGGAAAGGAGACGGAGCGGCTGGTTGAAGGCGGTGGCGGCGTTGTGGACGGCTTGCAGGTCGCCGGCGTGGACGAGGAGCGCGTAGCGCAGGCGATGTTCGCCCTGATCGGCTTCGGGCCAGGGGAAGACAGGGGATTTGACCAGTGTCAGGCGCAGGGTCGAGCCCTTGGCATCGTAGCCATATTTGCAATCGTTGAGCGCGGCGACGCCGAAGTCGGCCTCGCTGAGATCGACCCAGCGGTGCATCGAGGTTTCGAAGCGCGCCTTGTCCCAGGACGTATTGGCGTGGGTCGGGCGGGTCAGGTGGCCGAACTGGGTTTCGGCGCGGCTGACATCGGTGCGGATGGCGAGCGGGAAGCCGGTCTTGAGGAGCGTCTGGTGCTCGTGCCAATCGATCATGGTGTCGAACTCGAGCTGGGGCGCGTTGGCGGCGAGGGAGATCACCTGGACGATGCGGGAATTCTCATAGGTCCATTCGAAGCGGATGGCAGCGCGCCAGGGGCCGGTTTCGACCACTTCGGCCGAGACCAGGGTGTCGACGGGCCAGGACTGGTCTTCGACATAATCGTCGATGTCCCAGGCGTCGAAATCGATCGGGATGTCGCGATGGGCGAAGAAGGCATTTCCGAGCTTGCCGGGCTCGAGGGCCTCACGGTTGCGCGCCTTGTCGAAGAGCGATGTCAGCTGGCCGCGCGCGTTGAAACTGGCGCGGAGGGCGGCGTTTTCCAAGTGGGTGGCGGAGACGGAGAGCGTTGTCTCAGGCGCGGATGCCGTCGCCTCGGCGAAGGTCAGGGCTGTTGCGGAAAGTGGGGCAAAGCCCATGGAAGGCGCGACCGCTTCAGTGCTGCTATCGGCGCGGGTGATGGTTTGGGTCGGAATGGTCTGGCCGGAAACGGTGATCGCGGTGGTGCCCGCAGGTAGGGTCAACAGATCGGTGCGGGTCAGGCTGGTCGAATTGAGGACCGCGTAACTGTCGGTTGTCGCGAGGGGCGCGGCAAGCTGATCGCGAAGGGCTGCCGCTTCGGCGAAGAAGCCGGCGTAGTCGCGGTCGCTGTCTTCATAGACGAAGCCAATGGACGTGCCCGGCAGGATGTCGTGGAACTGGTTGAGGAGGACCGTCTTCCAGAGGCGCTCAAGCGTGGCCTTGGGGTAGGCGATACCGTGCCTGCTCGCGAGGACGGCCAGAACTTCGAGATCGTGGAGGGTCTGTTCGGCCAGGCGATTGTTGCGTTTGTTCTTGGCCACCGAGGTCAATGTGCCGCGGTGATATTCGAGATAGAGTTCGCCGACCCAGCTCGGGAAGGCTTCTGGCTCACGGTTCATGCGGGTGACAAGACGCCGAAAATAGGGCGCCATGGGTTCGTGGCGGATCTTTGGGCAGCCGGGAATGCCGCGCTCCATGCGGCGAACATTTTCGAGCATGCCCCGGGTCGGGCCGCCGCCGCCATCGCCATGGCCATAGACGAGGAAAAGTTCGTCGTGGAGGCCCTGTTGGCTGAAGCGTTTCCAGGTGCCCATGACATGGCTGGGGACAAGATCGGGGCAATAGGTGGTGTTGATCCCATCATATTCGTAGCGCTGGGTGGTGAGGAAATAGGCCGGGACCCTGGTGCCATCCAAACCCTGCCAGAAGAAGATTTCGTGCGGCATGCGGTTGGTGTCGTTCCAGCTCATCTTGTGGGTGATGAAGACGTCTAGGCCGGAGAGAGCCATGAGCTGGGGCAGGGCGGCGGTGTAGCCAAAGGTGTCCGGAAGCCAGACAATCCTGGGCGTCACGCCGAATTTTTCCTGGTGGTATCTAACGCCTTTGGTGATGTGTCGGACGAGGCTTTCGCCCGAGGCGATGACGACGTCGGGTTCGAGCCAGAGCGCGCCCTCGATTTCGAACCGGCCGGCTTCAACCTGGGCGCCGATGCGGGTGAACAGCTCGGGATAATCCTCTTCGAGATAATCGAGCAGCACGCCCTGATTATACATGAAGCGGTAGTCCTCATATTCGTCCATCAGCGACAGGGCATTGGCCATGGAACGCGCCATTTTCTGGCGGGTTTCGCGGACGCGCCAGAGCCAGGCGACGTCGATATGGGTGTGGCCGGTGGCGACGATCTCGGGCATGGCATCGGCGTCGGCCTCGGCATAGAGTGCGTCGGCGCGGGTGCGGGCGGCTTCGAGGCTGGCGGCAAAGCGCTCGGGATTGCCTGGGCGCAGGTCGATGAGGTCGATGGCTTCATCGATATGGCGGAGGAGCCGGGCGCGGCGGGCGTCGTCGGGTTTGAGAAGCCGGGCGACGTCGAGCGGGACTTTGAGGTCATAATAGACGATCTCGGCGAGGCGATCGAGGGTGACCAGTTCGACGGCAAAGCCGAGCTGGCGGCGGTTTTCGATGGTGCCGGCCTCGATGAGAATGTCGATGCTCTCGCCACCCATGGCTTTGGGGGTGATGCGGAATTCGCGGTGATTGCCATCGCCGCCGCTGGCGATCTTGCCGTTGAGGCGCACGAGGAGCTGGGGATCGCTGCGGCCCATGACCGAGCCGAACTGCGCCTCGACGCGACCAAAGACGGGCTTTCCGTCGAGCTCATGCGGCAGGGTGACGGCGCCGCCGAACCAGTAATAGCCGTCGGGCTCGCCCCAGACGAGATTCTGGTCGACATCAATCCAGCCGCTGCGGTCTTCGAGCGCAGCGCGATCGCGTTCGCCATTTCCGGCCTGCCGGTATCTGAGCGGCACGACAATGCCGGTGCGCAGGAAGATGCGCTCACGGAGCACGGAGAGCAGGCGGTCGAGCTTGGCAATGCGGGGCATGTCTTGTCACTTCGAGGCGTGTGAGAGGCTGATTGAGGGCAGGCCATAGTGATGCAGCTGGTGGACGAGGCAAGGCCTGGGCTGAACAAAAAAGAAGCGATGGCCCGATGATTGACCCAAACCGGCATGGCAAGGGTATAAGGGGCGCGCCGGACACTGGCCGGATGCGGACGAAACCGCATCGGGCGAGGCTGTGCCGGAGCAGCTGGTATGTGAGGATCGATGGCGCGAGGCTTGGGAAAAGTCGGAATCAAGGACGTCGCCGGGGCGGCAGATGTCTCGGTTTCCACAGTCTCTCACGTGCTCAATGGCACGGCGCCGATTTCGGCAGAGGTGCGCGAGCGCGTGCTCAACGCCGCCAATGCCCTGGGCTATCTGGCGCAGCGCCGCACCAAGGCGGCGATCAGCGTGCTGCGCACGGTTCTGTTGGCGGTGCCAACCGACGCGCTGCCGCTCAGCGACAACAATCTCTATTCCTGGAGCCTTCTGAGCGCCTTGACGCGTGAGTGCGAGCGCCGTGCCATCCGCATCGTGCCGTTCGAGGTCGACAAGCCGACATTGAGCGGAAGCGTCATCGTCGAGGCGGCACAGGCCGCCGAGGCCGATGGCATTTTGCTGCTCAATGACGATCGCTCGGAGCTTCTGCGCGAGATTGCCCGCTCGAAAATTCCGGCGGTGCTGATGAACGGCGAAGACCATGAGATGCAGGTCGATAGCGTGACGCCGGGCAATCGCTTTGCCGCCCGCCATGCCACCAACTGGCTGATCGGGCAGGGGCATCGCACCATCCTTCACATGACCTGGGAAGGGCGCTCGACCATAAGGCGGCGCCTGGATGGCTTTCTCGAAGCATTCCGCGTCAATGGCATCCCCGCCAGTCATGCGCGAATCGCCCTGTCGGACGGGTTTCTGCCGCAGCTCGGCGAGCAGGCGATGCTGGCCTGGCTCGACGCGAATTCCGGACTGGATGGGGTGACGGCGATTTTTTGCGCCGCAGATAATCTGGCGCTGGGGGTGATGGAGGCGCTTACCCGTCGGGGAATCAGCATGCCCGGCGATGTGTCGGTGGTCGGCTTCGACGGCGTGGCCCTGGGCGAGTTCACCAATCCGCCGCTGACGACAGTGGCCGTACCGCTCCACCATATGGGCGTTTCGGCGCTCAACCTGCTGGAGATGCGGATTGTCAATGCCATGATGTCCCCTCCTGCGCATCGCCTGGAACTGGGGTGTCGCCTGATTGTGCGCAAGAGCGTGCGCAGCTTGGCCTAGCCCCGGTCCGGATGTGCTCCGAACAAAGCCTTGAGCATGTGCTCGCGCGACAGCTGCAGGGCACCCAGGAGGCCGGCACGCGGGCCGCTATGGCTGCGCTCGAGCGCAATGTCCCGGGGCCAGGCCTCGGCAATGCGCCGGCTTACGCGTTCGATCAGCTCGATGCGCGATCCGACGCTGCCGCCGAGCACGACACGATCCGGATCGATCAGCGCCATGATCGCGAGGATGGCGCGCACCACATGGTCGGCGGTGGTGTCGAGCGTTTCCGTTGCCACCTGGCTGCCCTGGCAGGCGGCCTCGAAGATTTCGCGGACCGAATGCTCCGTCGGGCCACCGGCGGCGACATAGGCGCGCCTGATGCCAGCTTCTCCGACCCGGTCTTCCATGATGGAACCGTGCTGGTCTGCGGTCCAGATCGGCAGGTAGCCGACTTCGCCAGCCCCGCCATGGGCGCCGCGCAGGAGTTTGCCATTGACGACAAGCGCCCCGCCAATACCTGTGCCCAGCGCGACGAAAGCGACATTGTCTCGCCGTTCGATGTCGCTGTGCACCAACTCACCCAGAAGGGCCAGGTTCACGTCGTTGTCGATCAGGACATCGATGTCGAGCGCCGCCCTCAGGGCATCGGCAAAGTGCCCCTCCTGCAGGCCGGGGAGGTTGTCGGCAAAGCTCAGCGCTGCATGGGTGGGGTGGACCGCAGCCGGCACACCAACCGCCAGCGCACGCACGCGATAGCGCGGGACCTGCGCGTTCTCGCAGAGCGTATCGATCAGACGGCATACCTGATCGACCAGGTCGGCCAGGCCGCCCCGGGAGGTCGGTTCGTTGATCTCGGCCAGGATGGTGCCGCGCATATCGGCGACAGCCCCGGCAATCTTGGTGCCGCCAATGTCGAGGCCGACCGTGAGCGCCGCGTCGGATCGGATGCTGTAGCGTCTCTCCGAGCGACCGGGTGCGCCACCCAGGGCGCCTTCGACCTCAACGAAGCCGTTTTCCTCGAGCTCGGCCAGCAATTCGGAGACGGCGAGGCGAGACAGGCCGACGCGCTGCGCCAGGAGTGCGCGCTGGGCTGGTCCATCGACCAAAAGGGCTTCGGACAGTAGGCGTAAGTAACCAGCTTGTGAATTTTTTCGTGCAGAAAGCGGAAGTCGGCGCGGAGGGCGCGACGCCGCAACATTTTGATTTTCCATCAAATCCCCTCCCAACGGTCGTTCGGCCCCTCTCGATTTGCCGCAAAATGCGTCGCAAGACAATCTCAAAGTGAAATTTTTTTCATCTTGATTGATCGGGTTGGCGATGCATAGTGTAGGAACATGCAGGCTATAAACGGCAGGTTACATGACGTTTCTGCAGGCAGGAAAAGCTATCCGGGGTTTGCGCGGCATCGTTAGTGAAAATATTTTAATAACGTAAGGCGTGAATTCGACCGCTTGGAAGGAGGTTCCGAGCAATGGGAGGGAAGAACATGACTTTGAAGAAGTGGCTCAATCGCGCTGCGATGGTGGCATTGTCCGCCACGGCGATGACGAGCGCGGCCTGGGCGTTCCAGGAATCGCCTATGCTGACCGAGATGGTCGAGGCCGGCAGCCTGCCGCCTGTCGAAGAACGGCTTCCGGCCAACCCGACGGTGATCAATGCGCTCGAAGTTGGTCAATATGGCGGCACCTGGCGTCGCGCCTATAGCGGTCCGGGCGACCGCTGGGGTCCGACCAAGCTCATGGAAGAGCGCGTTCTCAAGTGGGCCGCTGGTCCCGATGGCACGGCGGAGCTGACCCCAGGTTATATCGAAAGCTATTCGGTCAACGACAATTCCACCGAATTCACCTTTACCCTGCTCGATGGCCTCAAATGGTCCGATGGCGCCCCGGTGACCACCGAGGATGTGCGCTTCTGGTACGAGGACGTGTTCCTCAATCCCAAGATCATCGGCACGATCGATCCGACCTTCTCTCCCGGTGGCGTGCCGATGGAAATCGAGATCAAGGACGAACGCACCTTCACGGCCAAGTTCGCCCAGCCCTATGTGTATTTCCTGCAGATCCTGGCCAAGGATTCCACCGGCGAACCCAGTCTGGACCGCGCCAGCTTCGTCTTCCCCAAGCACTATCTCAGCCAGTTCAACGACAAATATGCCAGCGAGGCCGACCTGGCCGCGGCTGCAGCCAAGTTCGGCGTGGCCAGCTGGACCGATGTCTGGGGCTCCAAGGGTGCGGTTACAGCCTGGTGGGCCAATCCCGAACTGCCCGTGCTGACCGCCTGGAAGATCGAGACCCCGGCACCGGCAGAGAACGTCACCATGGTGCGCAACCCCTATTACTGGGCCGTCGACCAGGAGGGCAATCAGCTGCCCTATATCGACCGCATCAATCATCGGCTCTACCAGGATCCGCAGAGCCTGGCGCTGATGGTGGCGCAGGGCCAGATCGACGCCCAGGACCGCGGCATGTCGCAGCCCTTCGACTTCTACAAGGACAATGAAGAGCGCGGCGATTACCGCATCGTGCCCTGGCTGGGGTCGGGCGTCTGGTCGCTCATTCCCAACCTCAACACGACCGACGAAGTGCTGCATGCGCTTTATGCGGACGAACGCGTGCGCCAGGCGCTCTCGGTTGGTCTGGATCGTGAACTGATCATCGAGCTCACCCAGTCCGGGCTGGCCAAGCCGATCCAGGCGGCCCCGGTCAGCGGCTCTCCCTATTACCAGGAAGACCTGCAGAACCACTGGACCGAATACGATCCCGACCTGGCCGATCAACTGCTCGACGAAGCGGGCCTGGCCGAACGCGATGCCGAAGGCTTCCGCTTGCGTCCCGACGGCAAGCGGTTCACCATCGTTGTGCAGGGCGGCGACGCGATCCTTGCCAAGCAGCTCGAGCTGATCGCCGAAAGCTATTCCGAGATCGGCATCGAAATCCTGCCGCGCGTCATGGATCGTACCCAGTTCGATACCAACCGCACGAACAACGATTTCGACATGCAGTACCTGGTGTTCGACCGCCTCACCTATGTGCCGGCCGATCCGCGCATCATGATGGGTTCGGAAAGCTACGCCAACCAGTCCTATGTCTGGTACAGCACCGATGGCGCCAGCGGCATCGCGCCGCCGGAAGGCAGCAATTTCCAGAAGATCTACGACCTCTGGGATACAGCATCGAGCGCGGCAACCCTGGAAGATGCCGACGCCGCCATGAACGAGCTGATCCGCACGTTCGTGGAAAGCGGCTATGTCATCGGCGTGCATGGTGAAGGCACTGTGGTGAATGTGGTGTCCAACCGCATGCACAATGTGCAGGCAGACCTGGTCATGGACGATATCTTCCGTGAAGTGGGGCTCTCCCGCACGCAGCAGTACTGGCTCGACCAGAACTGATCACCCGTTCGGGCGCGGTCCTCCCACCGCGCCCGCCACCGGCCCTGCGGGGCCGGTGACCGACGACATCCCGAAGCGCCGGACGCTTCCCTCGGATGATACCGCTCAATATGTGCGCCCGATCCGCGCCCCGTGATCGTCAGGTGCCTCCGGAGACAGGTCATGCTCGCCTTTATTGTTCGGCGGTTGCTTCTGGCGATCCCGATGCTGATCTTCATTTCGTTCATCTCCTTCGTCATCATCCAGCTGCCGCCGGGTGACTATGTCACTGCCTATGTCGCGCAGCTTGCGCAGGGCGGCGAATACATTTCGCAAGCGCAGCAGGAGGCGATGCGCGAGCGCATGGGTCTCAACGACCCGATGATCGTGCAATATTGGCGCTGGATCACGGCGATCGTGTTCCGTGGCGACTTCGGCTATTCGCTCGATTGGAACGCGCCGGTGTCGAGCCTGATCTGGGATCGCCTGGCGATTACGCTGGCGCTCTCGACCGCCAGCCTCGTCATCACCTGGCTGATCGCCATCCCGGTCGGCGTCTATTCCGCCACCCGCCAATATTCGGTGCTGGACTATGTGTTCACCGTGTTCGGCTTCCTCGGCAAGGGCACGCCGGACTTCCTCCTGGCGCTGATCCTGATGTGGATCGCCTTTGTCTATATGCAGCTCGATGTCGGGGGCCTGTTTTCGTCGCAATATCAGAATGCGCCCTGGTCCTGGGGCAAGTTCATCGACCTGTTGCAGCATCTGTGGATACCGCTCGTCGTGCTGGGCACGGGCGGCGCGGCCGGCCTTATCCGCGTCATGCGCGCCAATATGCTCGACGAATTGGGCAAGCCCTATGTCGAGACCGCCTATGCACAGGGCCTGTCCGAGCGGCAGGTTGTCTGGGGTTATCCCGTCCGCGTCGCGCTCAACCCCTTCATCTCGACGGTCGGCTGGGCCCTGCCGGCGCTGTTTTCGGGCGATGTCATCACCGCCATCGTCCTCAACCTGCCCACCACCGGGCCGCTGCTGCTGCAGGCGCTCAAGATGCAGGACATGTATCTGGCCGGCAGCTTCATTCTCATCCTCAGCGTCTTCACCGTCATCGGCACGCTGATCTCAGACATACTCCTGGCGTGGTTCGACCCGCGCATCCGTTACGCGTGAGGTGCGGGCCATGACAGAGCAAACTCTTGCCGCCGAACCGATCAATGCCAAGAAAGAAGACCTCTATTCCGCCAAGCCGTGGCAGCTGGTATGGCGCAGGTTTTCCAAGCATATCCTTGCCGTTATCTCGCTGTGGTTTCTGGTGATCCTCGCCCTTTCGGCGATCTTCGCCGAATTCGTGGCGCCCTATGATCCATTCAAGGTCGAGCGCCTGCGCACCATGGCGCCACCGACAGGCGTCCACCTCTTCCACGACGGCCAGTTTGTCGGCCCCTTCGTCTATGCGATGGAGCGCAGTCGCGACCCGGATACGACGCGCGTCACCTATCAGCCGGACACGTCCGAGCCCTTGCCACTTCGTTTCTTCGTAGCCGGCAGCGACTATTCGTTCTTCGGTCTGTTCAAGACCGATATTCACCTGTTTGGCGTCGAGGGTGGCCGTCGCGACCAGATCAACCTCCTGGGCACCGACGATCTTGGCCGTGACGTGTTTTCGCGCCTCATTCACGGCGCGCGCGTTTCGTTGTCAGCCGGTCTGGTCGGGGTGGCCTTTGCCTTCGTCCTCGGCCTGACCCTGGGGTCGATCTCGGGCTATTTCGGTGGCTGGATCGATGGCTCGATCCAGCGGCTGATGGAGCTCATCCGCTCCATTCCCACCATCCCGCTGTGGATGGGACTTGCGGCTGCGCTGCCCGTCGTCTGGGACCCGCTCATCGTCTATATCCTCATCACCTTCATTCTGGCGCTGATCGGCTGGACCTATCTTGCCCGTGTGGTGCGAGGCCAGTTCCTGGCGCTCCGCAATGAGGACTATGTGTTGGCCGCGCGGCTCTCCGGCGCCAGCGAATACCGGATCATTACCAAGCATATGCTGCCCTCGATGACGTCCTACATCATCGCGGCGCTGACCCTGGCCGTGCCGGAAATGATCCTGGGGGAGACGGCACTGAGCTTCCTTGGCCTCGGACTGCGCCCGCCGGTGGTCAGCTGGGGCGTGCTGCTGCAGGACGCGCAGAATCTGCGATCGATTTCGCTTGCGCCCTGGCTCCTGGCGCCAGGTGGCGCCGTGGTCCTCACCGTCCTCGCCTTCAATTTCCTTGGCGATGGTCTGCGCGATGCGGCCGATCCCTATGGGCAATAAGACCATGACCAATCAAAATAGTGCTCCGGAACGCCTGCTCGAGTTGGACAATGTGCATGTGCATTTCCCGCTGCGCGAGGGGCTCGTCAAAGCCGTCAACGGCGTCTCCTATCACGTGAACAAGGGCGAGGTTCTCGGCATTGTCGGGGAATCCGGCTCGGGCAAGTCGATCACTGCCCGTGCCATTATGCGCCTGCTGCCCAAGCGGGCGGAGGCGCCCGAGGGGCGCATCAGCTTCCGTCCGCGCAATGGCGAGAGCTATGAACTTTCCGCGCTCGGCCGCAATAGTCGGGCCATGCGCCAGGTGCGCGGCCAGCATATCGGCATGATCTTCCAGGAGCCGATGACCGCGCTGTCGCCGGTGCACACGATCGGCGCCCAGATCATGCGGACTGTCCAGCTGCATATGGGGCTCAGCCGCCAGGCCGCCCGCGCCCGTGCCATCGAGCTTCTGGCCAAGGTGCAGATGCCGCGGCCCAATGAATTGGTCGATGCCTTCCCGCATCAGCTCTCGGGCGGCATGCGGCAGCGGGCGATGATCGCGCTGGCCATTTCCTGCAATCCGAGCCTGCTCATCGCCGACGAACCGACCACCGCTCTCGACGTGACGACGGAAGCGCAGATCCTGGAACTGCTCAAGGAACTGCAGTCCGAATTGGGCATGGCGATCATCTTCATCACCCACAATTTCGGGGTTGTCGCCGATATCGCCGACCGGGTTTCGGTGATGTATCTGGGCAAGATCGTCGAGACCGCTACGGTCGACGACATCTTCTACGCCGCCAAGCACCCCTATACCCAGGCGCTGCTGCGTTCCATTCCGCGGCTCGGCGTCGATCAGGGGCGGCGGCTGCCGACCATTCCGGGCATGGTGCCCGATCCGTTCAGCGTGCCATCCGGCTGCGCCTTCAATCCGCGCTGCAGCCATGCGGTGGCGGGTATATGCGACACGCAGGTGCCGCCCGAGAAAATCTTTGGCTCGCAAATGTCGCGCTGCCACTTTGCCGAACAGTTTGCTGCCCGGGAGGCCGCCCATGTCTGAGCTTCCGGTCCTCGACCATTCCAGCCTGCCGGATGACGTTCTCTTCTCGGTTCGCAACCTCAAGAAGTATTTTCCGATCCAGGCCGGCTGGCTCAAGAAACATGTCGGTGACGTCAAGGCGATCGACGACGTATCCCTCGATATCCGAAAGGGTGAAACGCTTGGTCTCGTCGGCGAAAGCGGCTCGGGCAAATCCACCGTCGCCCGGCTCATGCTGCGTGCCTATGAGCTGACCGATGGCCAGATTCTGTTCCGCCGCGCCAATAATGAGATCGTCGATCTCTCAAAACTCAGCGATCGCGAGATGCGGCCGTTGCGCGCCGAGATGCAGATGATCTTCCAGGATCCCTATTCCTCGCTCAACCCGCGCATGACCCTGCTCGAACTGGTCGGCGAACCCATGGTCATCCATGGCGTCGGCTCGCCGGGCGAAATCAAGGATCGCGTCGCCGAGCTGTTGAAGGTGGTGGGGCTGCGCCCCGAATTCATCAATCGCTATCCCCACGCATTCTCCGGTGGCCAGCGCCAGCGTATCGGCATTGCCCGCGCTCTGGCACTCAATCCCAGCTTCATTGCCGCGGACGAAGCGGTGTCGGCGCTCGACGTGTCGGTTGCGGCGCAGAACATCAATCTGCTGCAGGACCTGCAGGAGCAGTTCGGGCTCACCTACCTGTTCATTACCCACGATCTGGGCATGGTGGAGCACATCTCCGACCGCGTCGGGGTGATGTATCTGGGGCGGTTGATGGAAGTTGCGCCGACCAGGTCGCTGTTTTCGAGGCCGCTCCACCCCTATACCGAAGCCCTTATGGCCGCCGTGCCGCAGCCCGATCCGCGCGGTAACCGTACGCGCAAACGCGTGCCACTCAAGGGCGAGATTGCCAACGCGGCCAATCCGCCATCGGGCTGCAATTTTCACCCGCGCTGCCCCTATGCGCAGCCCAAATGCAGTGCCGAAGTGCCGGCGCTGCGTGATGTCGAGGGCGGGCGCCAGGTGCGTTGCCATTTCGCCGAGGAGCTGTCGCTGGTCGGGGCAGTGGCGTGAGCGAAATCGTGTTGCAGGCCGACGCTGAGCTGGCGGCGCTCTATGCGCCGCATTTCCGCTTCGACAGCGCCGAACCGTATTTTCCCCATGCATTGGGTTATTCGGTGTTCCGCGGCCCCGGCCGCTCGCCCTCAAGCAGGTTCGAAATCGACCCCGCCGGTGCCCTGACGCTTGAATATGCCGTCTATTACGATTGGGATATCGGCCATCTCTATGATCTCGAGCATGTCTGGGTGCATGTCGATAGCGCCGGACAGGTCATCCGTGTCGAGGCCTCGGCGCATGGCGGTCGGCGGTTCATGGATATCGGCAGCGGCCTTCCCGAGATGGTTGACCGCCATGCGGTCCTCTATGTCGAGGCTGGCAAGCATGCCCATTGGGCGCATCCGCACCATATGAGCGCGGCGGACCGCCAAAAGCTCACCGCGCTTTGCGGTGCGCTGGCGGGTGTCGAGGGTGTTCATCGCGGCAATTTCTTCGCCGAACGCGGCGCCTATGTCGCGGCTCCCAAGGCCCATCGACTTGCGCGGCTCAAGCTGCAGGGCGACGCCTTCGTGCCTCGGCACAGCTATGAGGAACGGGCAGCACCGGCGCCTCTGCTCCCATGGGCGGAACTCGAGTGCATCATTCCCCAGCGCATTACCGAAATCATGGTCGGGCTTGAAACCGCTCAATCGCATTTTGGCGCAATTTTCCTCGATTGCGGCGATACGCTGATCGACGAGCGTACCGAGGTCAAACTGCCGGGCAGCGAGGTCGTCATTCGCGCCGACCTTATTCCTGGCGCCAGGGAAATGATGGATGCGCTCAAGGCTGAAGGTCACATGCTGATCCTTGTCGCGGATGGCCCGCGCCAGACCTTCGTCAACATGCTGACCCATCACGGCCTGTGGGATCATTTTGATGCCCATATCATCTCCGAGGATGTGGGCGTGCACAAACCCGATGCGCGCATGTTCGATGCTGCACTGGCGGCGGCCGGTCTCAGCCGCGAGGACGGCTGGCGCACCGTCATGGTGGGCAATAACCTGTCGCGCGATATCTGCGGCGCCAATGCCCTGGGGATCACCTCGATCTTCATGGCCTGGTCGAGCCTGCGGACGCACGCGCCCGCCAATGCCTCAGAGGTGCCCGACTACCGCATCGAGACCCCGGGAGAACTGCCCGGCCTTCTCGAAAGGCTCGAGGGGCTCATCAAGTACCGCGTTCCCTACGCTCACCGTTAACGCCATGCGACCGATAGGCTAAACATGTCCGCGCCCCTGCTTACTCTTTCCCGCGGCGACAGCGTGACCGCCTGGGAGCTTTCGCCCACCACCGCGATCTATTATCCGGGCACGCCCGCCCCGGCGCGTGACCCGCAAAACTATCACTATATCAACGGCTTCGTTGATGTCGGGGATCTGCCCTGCCGCGTCGCCACCTGGCGCGATGTCGCCACGCGCACTGTTGCGCTCCAAACCGACTGGCCGGTGGAAAGCCTCAACCTGCCGGGCAGCAATCGCCGGGTCGAGTTCACCCAGTTCCGCTATCGCCCGACGCGGCTGAGCCGCTGGTGCCGGACGCGCATTGCAGCGCCTGAAGATCGCTATTGCTCGTTCCGCCTGACCACCTGCGGGGCTATCCATATCTGGGTCGACGGGTTGCTCGCCGCCCGCTTCGAGCCCTTTACCCGCAACCAGGCGCAGGAAACCGTGGTGCACCTGCCGATCAAGGCGGCGGGCAGCGAGGTCATCGTCCTGAGCGAGGACATGGCCGAGCGCGACACCAATTGGTTCTTCGAGCTCAGCCTTGTAGACCAGGTGCGGCTCGACATTTTCCTGCCCGGCGCCGAGGTCGGCGAACAGGCAGAGGCGCTCAAGGCGCTGGCCGCCCAGGTTCGCTGCCGCGGCGACGTGGTGAGTGAGGATGACGACATTGTGCTGATTTTCGATACGGCGCCCAGCATGGATGTCGAGATCGAGGTTACTGTTGCCAGCACGTCGCATAGCCATGCCAGCGCGCTCAATCGCCGTGTAACGCTCAAGGCCGGGGCGACCGAGGTCTTCGTCTGCCATGGCCGCGAGGTGCCGGATGGCTATTACAATGTTCCGCTGATGTTCAGCATCGGTCCGTCTCGCGTGGAGCGGGTGATCGGCTGCGCTGTTCTGCACGCCCTCGTGCCGGGCGATATCCCCGGGGATCTTGCTGGACGCAAGCAGCTGGCGCTCGAGCATGCGGCCCGCCATGGCGAAGATCGCATGGGTACGGTTGTTGCGCTGCTCGAGACCGGGCAGGGCGCTGATCCGCGCATCCGGCCGATCCTCGAGGATACGCTGCAATCGATCGAGGAACGGCATGATTGTGCCGACTTTGTCGCCGTGCCTCTGCTGTGGGCCTATCAACGCCACGCGCCAGATTTTCCGCAGGATTTGCGCCGGCGCACAGAAACGGTCCTGCAGGGATTTCGCTATTGGGTGGATGAGCCGGGCAATGACGTGATGTGGTTCTGGAGCGAAAACCATGCGCTCTGCTTCCACGTCTCGCAGCTGCTTGCCGGCCTCGCCTGGCCCGATGCGATATTTTCGGCCTCGGGTCGCAGCGGCCGCCAGCAGGCGGAAGTCGCCCTCGAGCGCTTGGGATCGTGGCTTGATGCCGTCGAGGAGGACGGGCTCGCCGAATGGAATTCCTCGGCCTATTACCCCGTCGACTTCATCGGCCTGCTGGCGCTTGCCGAACTGGCGCCCGAAGCCATTTCCGGCCGCGCCAAGGGGCTCTGCGATCGCATCTTTAGCATGCTGGCGCTGCATACGCTCAACGCGGTTCCCGCCGGCTCGATGGGCCGTGCCTATGACAAGGAGCTGCGCGCCGGCCCGCTGACCGAGCTTGCCCCGTTTGCCGCGGTGGCCTTCGGCAAGGGCTGGCTGAATAGTGGGGTCGCCTCGCTGCCGCTCTTTGCTGCCGGCAGGTACGAGCCGCCCACCGACCTCTGGCGCCATGCCCAGCCGGCGCGAGGCGAGACCATCTCGGCGCAGTACCGCCAGGGATTTGGACCGGCGGCGCTGCTGACGCTCCACAAGACGGAAGGCATCCAACTCTCCACCAATAGCGGTGCGCGGGCGGGCGGCTATGGGCACCAGCAACACGTCATCGACCTGCGCTTTGCCAGCCACCCCATGGCGCGCAGCTGGATCAACCATCCTGGCGAGGACGATCCCTGGGGCAATCAGCGGCCATCCTACTGGGCCGGCAATGGCAATCTGCCGCGGGTTCTCCAGGACGGCGGCACGGCACTGGTTCTCTATCGTCTGGACGCGGATGCGCGGCTCGACTTCACCCATATCTATGCCGCGCGCAGCGGCCTCGAGCATCATCTTGATGGCGACACGCTGATCCTCAAGGCCGGGCAGGCGCTGGTGGGCTACAAGGCCACGTCGCCGCTGATGCCTGTTACCACCGGACCCGGTGCGGGGCTCGAATATCGCCAGATCGGCCGACAGCAGGGCTGGGCGGTGATCACGGCCGACGGGCAGGATCTCGATCAGTTCACGAGGCAGCTTGGGGCGATGCGGCTGCATCTGGGGGATGACGGAACGCGCCTGGTTCTCGGTGGGCCGCATCGATCGGACCTTTGCCTTAACTGGACACGATCGGCCGAGGAAGAGGCGCGCATCGGGCAGGCGAGCGCCGAGCCATCGATCACCCGGCGCGCCGCGCCCTGACCCTGGAGGAACCGGATATGCCGCAGGACCGCATCGAGCCGATCGCCCCCGGGCCGTTCGAGGCCAATTGGGCGTCGCTGAAAAGCCAATACCGCCCGCCGGACTGGTTCCGCGACGCCAAATTCGGGATATGGGCGCATTGGGGACCGCAATGCCAGCCGGAGGCTGGGGACTGGTATGCGCGGCACATTTACATGCAGGGCCATTGGCAGTCCGATGTGCACCGCAAGACCTATGGTCATCCTGCCGATGCCGGCTTTATCGACGTGATCGGCGACTGGAAGGCCGAGAACTGGAATCCGGACGATCTGCTCGACCTCTATGTGAAGGCCGGCGCGAAATATTTCGTCGCCATGGCCAATCACCACGACAATTTCGACAATTACGCGTCGCGCTGGCATGGCTGGAACGCGACCCGCATGGGACCGATGCGCGATATTGTCGGCATCTGGGCGGAGAAAGCCCGGGCGCGTGGGCTCAAATTCGGCGTGTCCAATCACGGCGCCCATGTATGGCACTGGTGGCAGACGGCCTATGGCTACGACCCGGAGGGCGAGCGCGCCGGGGAGCGCTATGATGCCTCGACGCTGACGCGGCAGGACGGCGCCGGCACGTTCTGGGAGGGGCTGGACCCGCAGGATCTCTATGGCGGCCCGATCATGCCGCTGCCCGGCGGCATCACCGATGCCAAGGCGGCCGAGCAATGGCACGAGGCCCATGATGGCGTCTGGGACGAAGCGCCGCCCGAGACCAATCCAGCATTTGTCGACAGCTGGTATCGGCGCTGCAAGGACCTGGTGGACAGCTATCGGCCGGACCTGCTGTATTTCGACAATCATGACCTGCCCCTGGGGCAGGCGGGCCTCGACATGGCCGCCCATTTCTACAATGCGTCGCTGGGCTGGCATGGCGGGCGGATGGACGTGGTTCTGAACACCAAGCTCCTGCCCAGCGAGCGCGCCGGCGCGCTGGTGGAAGATGTCGAGCGCGGCTTCCGCTCGGACATCGTCCCGCAGCCCTGGCAGACCGACACCTGTATCGGCGACTGGCACTACCGGCGCGATCTCTACGAGAACAAGCGCTACAAGACGGCCGCTTCGGTCATCCATCGGCTCTGTGACGTGGTCTCGAAAAACGGCAATCTGCTGCTCAGCGTGCCGATCAGGGGCGATGGCAGCATTGATAGCGAAGAACGGCGTATCGTCGAAGAGATCGGAGACTGGACTGCGCGCCATGGGGAGGCGATTTTTGGCTCGCGTCCCTGGCGGATCTCGGGCGAAGGTCCCACCGCGCTGCCCGAAGGGCTGTTTGGCGAATCCGCGGCGCGCCCGTTCACCGGCGATGACGTGCGCTACACCACTAGAGGTGGCATGCTTTACGCCACCACCCTGGGACCGAAAACCGGCGAGCTGTGTCTGGCCGCGCTTGCCACCGGGACGGCAACCGGGGCAGGGCAGCTGGAGCGGGTGGAGGTTGTGGGGTCAGAAGCCGCCCTCGATTTCCGCCAGGACCATAGCGGCCTGCACCTCGCCATCCCCGACCGAGCCGGGCACTCCTTTGGCGCGGTGCTCCGCATTACGGGCAGGGGTTTGGTGTGATGGCGGCGCCGAATTGCCGGGCGTGCGGTGCGCATGGCTATCTGGAAGTCATGCCTGTCCCAGGGGCGCTCTAATCGCCCCAAGCTGTCTGGCCGTCATTGGTCCAATTTCCAGCGGACACTCACAAAGTCAAATTTAGTTGGTAGATCGACAAAACGGGACGGTCCGCGATCGGCCACATCATGTTCGGTGCTGGCCACCATGCAGAACCGCTGTGCTGACCGCGAAATTGCGGTTTTGGTTGGTGGGAAGCCCGATGGGGGGGCCGCAGTTCTGGAGGACGGCGCAAGGGGTATCTGCTTATCCAGGAAATCCGCGGAAATGAAAAAGGCCCCGATTTCGGGGCCTTTTGATCGATTGCTTCAGCCTGAGGCGGACTGTTGGGTCCATTGAGGCAGGATGCGGATGTACGGGATCAACTTGTGTGGGTCTTTACATCACCGCTGGCTAGGGCGGCTCAACTGCACCCAGTCGTTGTCCCACACGTATCGCACTTCAGGCAGGTGCCGTTTCGGACCATGGTGAAGTTGTGGCACTCGGTGCATTGGTCGCCGGTATAGCCTTTCATCTGGGCTTCGGCACGCAGCAGGCCGGTGTCTTTTGAGGGCGGCGGGGCCGGGATGGGGTGGAGCTCGGCGGCGTTGAGGGCCGTCGCGGCGGGGTCGATCTTGAGGGCCGTGGCACTGCGCAGGGCTGTCACGGTCGACGTGCTAGCGGCGGCCTGGGGGGCGTAGCGGGCGGCGTCGGCGGTGGGGACCAGCATCAGCGAGGCATTGGCCGTCTTGCCACGGGTCATGCCGCGGGAGACGAAGCGCTCGGCGGGCACCGGGGCCGGCGACGCCGCACTGGGACGCGCGCCATGGTCTTCGGCGACGCCCTTGCCGAGCGAGGTCGGGCTATCCGGATTGACGTGGGCGAGATCGTTGCGGTCGAGATAGGACACGGCCAGCTCGCGGAACACGTAGTCGAGGATCGAGGTCGCGTTCTTGATGCGGTCATTGCCCATGACCATGCCGGCCGGCTCGAAGCGAGTGAAGGTGAAGGCCTCCACATATTCGTCCAGCGGCACGCCATATTGCAGGCCCAGCGAGATGGCGATGGCGAAATTGTTCATCATGGCGCGGAAGGCAGCGCCTTCCTTGTGCATGTCGATGAAGATTTCGCCCAGGCGACCATCGTCATACTCGCCGGTGCGCACATAGACCTTGTGGCCACCGACCACGGCCTTCTGGGTGTAACCCTTGCGGCGATCCGGCATCTTTTCGCGCTCGCGAAAAACCTTTTCGACGATCTTTTCGACGATGACCTCGGTGCGGGCGGCAGCGGGCAGGGCGGCAATAGCCTCGACCACATCCTCGTCGTCTTCGTCGTCAGCGGCGGCGAGCACGGAGGAATTGAGCGGCTGGCTGAGCTTGGAGCCGTCGCGATAGAGTGCATTGGCCTTCAGCGCCAGGCGCCAGGAGAGCATATAGGCGTTCTTGGCGTCCTCGACGGTGGCGTCGTTGGGCATGTTGATGGTCTTGGAAATCGCGCCCGAAATGAAGGGCTGGGCGGCCGCCATCATCAGAATGTGCGATTCCACGGAAAGGTAACGCTTGCCGATCTTCCCACAGGGGGTGGCGCAATCGAAGACCGGCAGGTGCTCGGCCTTGAGATGCGGTGCACCTTCGAGGGTCATGGCGCCGCACACGTGGATGTTGGCGGCCTCGATGTCCTTCCGGGAGAAGCCGAGGAAGGGCAGCAGCTCGAAGGAGAAGTCGTTGAGCTGCTCGTCGGTGACGCCGAGCGACTTGAGGAAATCCGGGCCAAGCGTCCACTGGTTGAAGACGAACTTGATGTCGAAGGCCGAGGCCAGCGCCTTGTTCAGCGCTTCGATCTTCTCGTCGGAAAAACCCTTCTGGCGCAGGGTGGACGGATTGACGCCCGGGGCCTGGTTCAAATTGCCGTGACCAACGGCATAGGCTTCCATTTCGGCGATCTGGTCCTCTGAATAGCCCAGGGTGCGCAGAGCCGGAGGTACGGCGCGGTTGATGATCTTGAAATAGCCGCCGCCCGCGAGTTTTTTGAATTTCACGAGTGCAAAATCGGGCTCGATGCCGGTCGTGTCGCAATCCATCACCAGGCCGATGGTGCCGGTGGGGGCGATAACGGAAACCTGGGCGTTACGGTAGCCATGCTTTTCGCCGAGGGCGAGGGCATTGTCCCAAGCGAGCTTCGCGCGCTCGGACAGAGCGGCGTCGCCGACATTGGCATGGTCGAGCGGCACCGGGTTGATGCTGAGCTCTTTATAGCCGTCGGCATGACCATGGGCGGCGTTGCGATGGTTGCGGATGACGCGCAGCATGTGCTTGGCGTTGCGCTTATAGTCCTTGAAGGGGCCGAGTTCCTTGGCCATTTCGGCCGAGGTGGCATAGCTGACGCCGGTCATGACGGCGGTGATGGCGCCAGCAATGGCACGACCCTGCTCGCTGTCATAGGGAATGCCCGAGGTCATCAAGAGGCCGCCGATATTGGCGTAGCCGATGCCCAGCGTGCGATATTCGAACGAGCGTTCGGCAATGGCGCGGGAGGGAAACTGGGCCATCATCACCGAGATTTCGAGCACCACGGTCCAGAGACGGACGGTGTGTTCGAAGGCGGCGGTGTCGAAGGACGAGTCCTTGTTGCGATAGGGCAGCAGGTTGACCGAGCACAGGTTACAAGCCGTGTCGTCGAGGAACATATATTCCGAGCACGGATTGGACGCCACGATCGGGCCGGCGGCGGGCGAGGTGTGCCACTCATTGATGGTGGTGTGGTACTGGATGCCGGGATCGGCCGAGGCCCAGGCTGCGTAACCGATCTGTTCCCAGAGGTCCTTGGCCTTGAGCGTCTTGGTGACATTGCCCTTGATGCGGCCGATGAGGTTCCAGTCGCCATCGTTCTCGACGGCGTTGAGGAAATCGTCGGTGACGCGCACGGAATTGTTCGAGTTCTGGCCGGAAACGGTCAGATAGGCCTCGGAATCCCAATCGGTGTCGTAGATGGGGAATTCGAGATCGGTGTAGCCCTGCTTGGCGAACTGGATGACGCGGAAGATGTAGTTCTCCGGGACCAGGGCCTTCTTGGCGGCGCGGACTTCACGCTTGAGGGCAGGGTTCTTGGCCACGTCGAAGCAGTCATCGCCCGAACCTTCACAGTTCACGGCGGCCTTCATGATGGCCTTGAGATGCTTGGAGACGACCTTAGAGCCGGTGACGAGGGCCGCTACCTTCTGCTCTTCCTTCACCTTCCAGTTGATGTACTGCTCGATATCGGGGTGATCGATATCGATCACCACCATCTTGGCAGCGCGGCGGGTGGTGCCGCCGGACTTGATGGCACCGGCAGCGCGATCGCCGATCTTCAAAAAGCTCATTAGGCCCGAGGACTTGCCGCCGCCGGAGAGCTTTTCGCCCTCGCCGCGCAGCTTGGAGAAATTGGTGCCGGTGCCGGAGCCATATTTGAACAGGCGCGCTTCGCGGACCCAGAGATCCATGATGCCGTTTTCGTTGACGAGATCATCGTCAACGGACTGGATGAAGCAGGCATGCGGCTGGGGATGCTCGTAGGCCGACTTGGACTGGACGAGCTTGTGGGTGAAGGGGTCGACGTAGAAATGGCCCTGGCCGGGGCCGTCGATGCCATAGGCCCAGTGCAGGCCGGTATTGAACCATTGCGGGGAATTGGGAGCGACGCGCTGGGTCGCGAGCATGAAGGCCAGTTCGTCGAAGAAGGCGCGGGCGTCGTCTTCAGAGTCGAAATAGCCGCCCTTCCAACCCCAATAGGTCCAGGTGCCGGCGAGACGATCAAAGACCTGGCGCGAATCCATTTCCGAGCCATAGCGATCGGCTTCCGGCAGCTTGGCGAGCGCAGCTTCGTCGGGGACGGAGCGCCACAGCCAGGACGGCACGGAATTTTCTTCGACCTTCTTCAGAACCTTGGCAACGCCGGCCTTGCGGAAATATTTCTGCGCGATGATGTCGGTGGCGACCTGCGACCAGGTCGCCGGCACGGCAATGTCCTCGAGCTTGAAGACAACGGACCCATCGGGATTGCGAATTTCGCTGGTGGCGGCGCGAAACTCGATGGAGCCGTAGCGATCCGCGTTTGCAGACGTGAAACGACGTTCAATGCGCATGAATGGTCTCTGATTGGCGATAGACAGGAATTGTCTCAAACATCGCGCCGATTCCGGGTCAAACACAAGGGCTGGTGTTTGTGCCGGACGAGCATGGCTACCTGTAGTAGATATGCACTAAAACTGTGCAATCAAGTGCAACCGCTTGGCGGCAAATGACTTTTTGCGGAATAACCATGTGGAAACCATGGCGGCGGGTTTCTGCGCCCGAGGGGGTGGAGGGCAGAGAATCGCCCACAAATCCTAGTCAACAGCCTTTGTTGCGTCGGCTTTGTGACAGGCAGCAGATTTTCCACAGCCGTGGGTGGGCACAATATCTAGGTGGTGGCGCGCCGCCACCGGCACTGCCGCTGGTAAGAGTGGTGTAGAACGGGACGAGGACGGGCCTCAACGCCTTGGGGCCAGTGGTCGATGGGCAGGGCAGGAGCCGGGCCGAAACGGGCAGGGCCGGTCCCTGATTTTGAGGGCAGGGCTATCGAATATGGGCTTGAGCGTGCTGCACACCCCCTCCCAACCTCCCCCTGAAGAAGGGGGAGGAGCCGCATCGCGTTGTGGGCAAGAGTTAGTCAAAAGCACCGGTCGGTCTCCCTCCCCCTTGCGGGGAGGGCTATCG
>NZ_UZWD01000024.1 GCF_900631955.1 Devosia equisanguinis
CCACCCCGCCCATGCTGGTCGAAACGGTGAACATCACCACCAACCCCATGGATTTCCAGCTGATTTTCCGTCCCCCCGGTGGCGGCGGCCTCGCCATAAAGCTCTCCCGCGCCGACCTCCACCGCGTCCTCGAACTCCTCCGCCGCTACACCCAGGAAGCCGATTGGGCCCTCCCCACCCAACCCGGCTGGCTCACCACCCAGGTCACGGTGAATTAGCTAACCCCTTGCCGCCAAATCCTTTTTGGCGGCGGTCAGCCCCCAGTCCAGCGCTGCCTCGGCCGCCTTCTCGTCCGCCGCTTCCACATAGCACCGCAATTCCGGCGCATTGCCCGATGGCCGATAGTGGATCATCGCGCCATCATTAAGCCAGAATTGCAATCCGTCGATTTCGGCGAACCGCTCGATAACACGGGGATAGAAATATTTCTCCGCCCAGCCGCGATCCCGCAAGTCCTTGAGCAGGCTCGCACTTTTCTCCTGCGCCACATCCTCTAACCGCCCTGCCACTGCCGCCCGCAGCGGCAGTGCGTCGACCACCTCGGCCACCGACCGCCCCTCCCGCGCCGCCATCCCGAACGCCCCCAGCAGGGGCAGGACGGCGTCCCGGGTCATCAGGGCGGAAAGGCCATTTCCGACAGAGACTTGGCTCCCAAGCAATGTGCCGCCATTGGCTTCGAAGCCGATGACTGCATTGCCTGCATCGGCCAACGCCTTTTCCATCTCGGCAATCACAAAAGGTGACCCCACCCGCGTCCGGCGAACGGCATGGAAGAAGCCGGTGGCCTCGATGGCATTGTTGGATGTGACTGGCGTAACCACTTGATCTGCGTGGATAAATTGCGCCGCCAGCAGTCCCAGAACATCACCGCGCACGAAGCGCTTCTGTCCATCCATGAGTAGGGGCCGGTCCGCATCGCCGTCTGCCGAGATAATCGCATCGAGCTGATTTTCATCGATCCATCCCGCCAATGGGGCAAATACCGCATCCGAGAACGCCTCGGTATCCACCGCCACAAACCCCTCCACCCGCCCCAACCGCACGACCTCGGCACCATAACTCGAAAAGATCTCGGCGAGGATATCGCGGATAACCGTGGAATGTTCATAGACGCCAATGCGTTGCCCCTTGAGCGCATCGACTGCGAGCACGCCGCGATAGCGCGCGACATAGCGGGTGCGTGCGGCTTCCGCTTCATCCGCGACGGGTTCGCTGTAATTGCCTGCCGGCGCCGCGTCGCGCAGCGCCGCCACGATCCCGGCCTCGTCGGCTTTGCTGATTTCGCCCGATTTCCGGTAGAATTTCAAACCGTTGCGATCCGCCGGAATGTGGCTGCCCGTCACCATGATACTGGGCGCGCCAGCGCTCATCGCGTGCAGGGCCAGAGCAGGCGTGGGGATGGTACCACAGGAAATGGCCGGCACACCCATTTCTGCTGCAGCAGCAGCGCAGTCGGCAATGATCCCTTGCGTGCTGGGACGGTAGTCGCCGGCCAGATATAGCGCTGGCACGGCCTCGCCCAAACCCTGCAGATAGGTGATGAAAGCCGTCGTGTAGCGACGCGCTTCGGCGCCCTGGAGGTCAACGGCAAGGCCGCGCAGGCCGCTGGTGCCGAATTTGAGGCTGTTGGTCATGGCGTCTTCGATCCCTGTGTTGCCAAGGCACTAAAGCAAGGCAACCGTGTTGAAAACAGGGTTTCGACTCCAGACGGCTAGCGATTATTGCCAATGAGGCGAGAGCGGATTGCCGTGCTGAGATTGTCGAAGATGAACACCACCAGCAGGATCAGCAATACCATATACGCCACCTTGTCCCAGTCGGCATTGGTGCCCATGGCCTCGAGCAGTTTTAGCCCGATGCCGCCCGCGCCGACCGCGCCGATGACCGTGGCAGAACGGATGTTGCTTTCCCAGAAGTAGAGGGATTGCGAAACGAAAACGGGCAGCACCTGGGGAACGACACCATAGCGGTTGACCGCGGCTGGGCTTGCGCCCACCGATTTCATGCCTTCACGTTGCTTGTCATCGACGTTCTCCAGCGCTTCCGCATAGACCTTGCCAAGGGCGCCGCTGTCGGTGAAGAAAATCGCGGCAATGCCAGGGATCGGTCCGGGGCCGAAGCCGCGGGTGAAAAACAGCGCCCAGATAAGCATGTCCACCGAGCGCAGGAAGTCGAAGAAGCGCTTCATCAGCCAGTTGGCGGGGCGGCTGGCGGTGATGTTGCGTGCGGCCAGGAAGGCCAGTGGGAAGGCAAAGACGGTGGCGAGCAGCGTGCCGACGAAAGCCATGACCAGCGTCTGCATGAGCTTGGATAGGATATCTGCATGTTGCCAGGTCTGGTTGCCCATGAACTGCTCATAGACGAGTTGCACATTGGGTGTGCCGGTGACCAGCTGTTCGCCTGAGAAAATCAAGCCGAAGGTGGAGATGAGGTCACGCCCCCAGAGCGGGGAGCGCGGGTCGTAAAGAAAATTGGCCCATCCCAGGAAGCGTCGCTGCACATAGACTTGGTTGTTACGGATCTCCGCCTGCCCCTCGAAGCCAAAGTCCACGGTGACCTTTTGCCGGTCCTGCACAATAGCGGCCGGCGCCCCTTCTGGCGCCAATGCGCCGTCGGCGGTGATCGCCACCTGCCAGACCTTGCCCTCGAGAAGGACGTCGACTTCCTGTGGTGTGACTTCGAGGCGGTCGGTCGCTCCAAAGGTAACGGTCATCCCGCCATCGGCGCGTGGCGTCAGCCAGTCGATTTCTGCGTTGGCGGGATATTGACCGCGGCTAGACCATTGCGCCGTAACCTCACCGTTCTCGCCGAAGCGCAGCCGTGGTTGGGCGCGCCAGCTATACCAGTCCTGCAGATAGATAGCGGCGCGATCCCACTTGCCGTTTTGGAGTGCCGGGCCGACATTGAAAAACATCCAGGCGAAGGCCAGGTAGAGCAGTGCCGCAACGATACCGATCAACAGCCCATAGCGTCTGATGGCCGACCTGTTGAACACTTCGGGAAACTTGGTCTCTAGCCGCTTGCGCTCGGCAGTGCTGATGGCGCTCATGCGGCGGCCCTTCCCAATTCGAATCCCTGATTGCCGACAAGTCGCCGGCGCAGCCATCCGGAGAATTGGTCGATGGCAATGATGGTGATCAGCAGAAGAATGATGATGGCATAGGTTTGGGCGGCATAATCGCGCCCGATGGAAAGCCGGAACACTTCGCCAATACCGCCACCGCCCACGGCGCCGATGATGGTGGAGGCGCGCACATTGATTTCGAGCCGCAGCAGCGTGTAGCTGACGAAATTGGGCATCACCTGTGGGACGATGGCGTAGCGCACGCGTTCGAGCCAGGTTGCGCCGACCGATTTGAGGCCTTCATCGGGCTTCATGTCGACATTCTCGACCACCTCGAAGAACAGCTTTCCGAGCGCGCCGATCGTGTGCAGGGCGATGGCAACGATGGCGGCGATCGGTCCGATGGACAGTATGGCGGTGAGCAACCCCGCGATGACGATTTCGGGAAAGGCGCGCATCACTTCCATGATGCGGCGCACACTCCAGCGCACGGCACGCGCGCCAACCAGATTGGTGGCAGCAAAGAAGCAAAGCAGGAAAGCAATCGCGCCGCCGATAATGGTCGCGACGATGGCGATATTGACCGTCACCACCAGCTGATAAATGAAATAGGGAATATAGAGCGTATCGGTCAGATAGACGCGGTTGGCGGTGTAGTCATATTTCTGTGAGCCATCGAGATAGGGCGATGGCAGATCGAACATGGCGCGCACAATTTCGAGCGGATCGCGCGGCAAGAAAGTCTTGATGAAGTCGAACATATAGGGCAGACGCTCGATGAATTTGCCCGAGTTCTGTGCATTCGCGAAAGCCATGGCGGCGGCAAGTGCGGCAATCAGCCCAACGACGATGACTAGGCTGTAGATGCGGCGGTTGAACACCTGTGCGCGATAGTGGCGCAGCACGGTTTCACCAGCGGGTGACAGCCCGGGCAGATTTTGGGAGATGTCGGCCATGGGCAGTGCGTCTCCAACGGATGGATGCCACCGGAAAAGAATGGTGGCGGTGATCGAGCACCGCCACCGCAGAATTGGACTTAGCCGCCGATCACCGACTTACGGGCATCGATGATGGTCTGGTAGAAGCTCGGATCGACTTCGATGTAGTCGGTATTGGCGCCCTGGGTATATGCCTGGAAGCAGGCCAGGTCGGTCTTGGGCAGCTGCTTGAAATAGTCTTCGACCTTGGTCTTGAGCTCGGCCGGCAGCTTGTTGGAGACCATTAGCGGGCCGTTCGGGATCAGCGGCGAGCGCCACACTTCCACGATATCGTCCATATCCAGATTGCCCTTGGCGACCATCTGGTGGAGATTGCCACCGGAATAACCCTCGGCCCATTCGCCAACACCGGAACCGAAAGTGGTGCCGGCATCGAACTGGCCGTCGAGAACCGCGAGAACCAGGTTCTCGTGGCCGCCGCCGAAGCCGGTTTCAGCGAAGTACTGGTCGATCGGCATGCCGAGTTCTGCCGGCAGGGCGACGTTGGGAATGAGGTAGCCAGAGGTGGAGTCGGGATCGGCGAAGCCAAGCTTCTTGCCCTTGAGATCAGCAAGCGTCTTGATGCCGCTATCGGCGCGGGCCACCATGAGCGTGTAATAGCCGCTCGAACCGTCGGAACCGGTATAGGTGAGGATCGGGTCGACGGCCTCGGGGTCCTTCAGATAGATCGAGGCATAGGACGATGCGCCCATGGAGGCGATGTCGATGGTGCCGCCGAGCAGGCCCTGGATAACGCCGTTATAGTCCGGCGAGGGGAAGATCTGCACTTCGGCAACGCCGGTCGCGGCCTTCAGGCCATCGGCGACGCACTGGGTGTTGCGGATCTGGTCGGCTTCGTTTTCTGAGCCATCCAGACCAATGCGCAGGACCGACACGTCTTGGGCAAAGGCGGCGGTGGACAGGGTAAGGGCCACAGTGGCCAGGAGCAGTTTGCGGATCACGGGAAGTCTCCTTTGGTGACGCGTGAGAGATCGGCAACCGGCTTGCCGGCTGCGGAACGGGGTTAAATCAGGGGGCCTGCTGCGCATTGGTTGGCGTGCGGGGCAGGCGAGGGGCGCTGAGCGGCGCCAGCGATGTCGACGTCATCGCTTCCGAGAACGCCTCCTTGAGGCCATCGGCGCCGTAGATGGCGCGCGCCACATCGGTGGTGAGTTCATCGGGGCTGCCGTCGAACACCACGCGACCGGCGCTCATGCCGATGATGCGCTGGCAATAGGCGCGAGCGGTATCGAGCGTGTGCAGATTGGTGATGACGGTTATGCCTTCGGCATTGATGTCGCGCAGGCTGTCCATGACGATCTGGGCGTTGCGCGGATCGAGGCTGGCAATAGGCTCGTCGGCCAGGATTAGCTTGGGCTTCTGCATCAGCGCCCTGGCGATGGCGACACGCTGCTGCTGGCCGCCGGACAGTGTCTGCGCCCACTGCGTGGCAGTCTGGGCGATATCGAGCCGCTCCAAGGCCTTGAGGGCCTCATATTGCTCGTCTGCCGAAAAGATCTGCAGCAGGTTGAGCAGGGGATTGCGGCCATTGAGGCGGCCGAGCATGACATTGGTGATCACGTCGAGGCGCGGCACCAGGTTGAACTGCTGAAAAATCATGGCGCAGTCGCGCTGCCAATTGCGCAGTGCCTGGCCACGCAGGCTGGATACCTCCAGGCCATCGAAATCGATGATGCCCGAAGACACGTCGTTGAGCCGGTTGATCATCCTCAGAAGGGTGGATTTGCCGGCCCCCGAGCGACCGATAATGCCCACCATTTGTCCGTCGGCGATCTCCAGGTTCACATTGTCGACGGCGGTCTTGTCGCCGAAGCGTCTGGTTACCTTTGAGATCCGGAGCATCGGGCAGGTCCCTGCTGTTCAAGCCGGATGCCTGCCTAGGGGCTGGGTATGAAACGGGCGTGTCGGATGGGTGACGATCCGATGACAGCAAAGTCTAGCGTGCCGCGAGGCCACGCAATGTGGTCACCAAGGCCATCCCCGCCATTTCGAGAGATCCGGAATTGTCGATCTTGACCAGATCGTTTTCCTCGGCTTGCCAGGCGTCGAGACGGGCCAGCCGCAGCGCAATGCTGGCGTCATCTTCCCGGCCGCGCGAGCGCAGGCGTTGCTCGACAATGGCCCGCGGCGCTGTAATGGCGATAGGCAAGGTCCGCGGAAAGCGTTCGCGCGCCGCCGCGATCATGCCGCGCGAAAGATTGGCAACGACCACCTTGCCGGCATCCACCGCAGCCGACGCCGACATCGGTATGCCATAATGCAGGCCATGTGCCGGCCAATGCAGGCAGAACGCGTTGTTCTCCACCAGCCGCGTGAACTCTTTTTCGGTCACACCGATAAAGTCTTCGCCGCCCGCCGTTGTCGGGCGCGTCACGGTTCTGCGCACAAAGACCATATCGGCTTCATTGCGCAGTTCAGTGGCCGCATAGGCAAGCACGCTGTCCTTGCCCACCCCGCTTGGTCCGACCACAGGCACAAAGACGCCTGCAGTCGCGCTGCTTGGTATCGATGAATTTCGGTAAGCATAAGTCATTTATGGGCAGGGATAGCGACGCCATGTGACAGGAAAGCGACGTGTTTTCGACCGCGGCGTAACCGATCCGTAAGCCGCTCGAAGTATGTTGGGGCAATTACGGATGGCGGATTGCGAACGTGTACCCAGTAATGGAATTTTTCTTCCGCGGCCATGACTTGCGCTTTGTGGTGCTGGCCGCTGTGATCTGCCTGATCTCCGCCTATGCCTGTGTGACGCTTGCGCGCCATGCTGCGCGTGTCGCCGGACAGCTGCGCATGCTGTGGTGTGCGGTCTCGGCCCTGGTCGTGGGGTTCGGTATCTGGGCCACTCATTTCATCGCCATGCTGGCCTTCCGGCCCGGCTTCGAGCTCAGCTATGACCTGGGTCTCACCGCAGTCTCGCTGCTGATCGCCGTGATCATCTGCGGTGGCGGTCTGGCACTTGCTATCCATGGCGATGGTCGCAGGGATCATCTTCTCGGCGGTGCCGTCGTCGGTGTCGGCATTTCGGCCATGCACTATGTCGGCATCGCTGCGCTGTTGCTCGGCGGCTCCATGCAGTGGAGCAACGGTCTGATCGGCCTTTCCATCCTGGCCGGCATCGCCTTCTCTGCTGCAGCGCTGGCCAGCGCCATGGGCGGTGGGCGTAATCGTGTCATCGGCGGAGCGGCGCTGTTGACGCTGGCGATCTGCTCCATGCACTTCACCGCCATGGGCGCGGCCGATTTTTCGCTCTGCTTCCCGTTCATGAATGTTGAGCACCAGATTGACAGCACGCTGATGTCCATCGCGGTGGCGCTGATATCGCTGATCATCTTGACCGCAGCTTTTGGCGGTTTGCTGCTCGATGAGGCTGACCGACGGCGGACGATGCGGGAGCAGCGGCGCCAGCTGGAAGATGCGGAACGCTTGGCGGAAGTCTCCAATAAGCTCACGCTGGCGCTCGCCCATATGGGGCAGGGCTTGGTGCTTTTCGGCAGCGACGCGCGCGTGCAATTGCATAATGAGCGTGTCATGCAGATGCTGGATCTGCCGTCCCATATCGAGCTTAAGGGCATGCATCTTGACGCCATCTGCCGCATGCTTTTGCGCGATGGCAAGGATCAGGACGATATCGAGAGCAGAGGTTGCCAACTGGCAAAGCAACATCTGGACATGGTCAAGCATGGCGGCGGCGAATCGGTGGAAACCGTCAACGGCTCTCGCTCTATCCGGGTTCGCCACTCGCTCGTGGGCGACGGGTCTTGGGTGACCACAATCGAGGACATCTCCGAGCGCGTCCGCAGCGAGGCCGCAATCGCCCACCTGGCGCAGCACGACGCCTTGACCGGTCTGCCCAACCGCATGCGCTTCGATCAGATATTTGAAGAGCAATTGTCGGAGTCCCATCGGGGCGACAAGAAACTGGCGGTGATCGCGATCGACCTCGATCGTTTCAAGGAGATCAACGATTCCTATGGACATTCCATGGGCGATGCCGTCTTGCGCACACTGGCGGAGCGGCTGACGGCCAATCTTGCGCCCGGCGAGGTCATTGCGCGCCTCGGCGGCGACGAATTTGCTGCCCTCAAGAGCTTCACCAAGATGGAAGGCCTGCGCGAATTCCTGCACCGGCTGGAAAAGGCGATCTTTGCAAAAGTCGTCCATGACGACGTCGCGATGGTGACCTCTGGCAGTATTGGTGTTGCCATTTACCCGCAGGACGGCACCGATCGGTCCAAGCTGCTCAACAATGCCGATCTCGCCATGTATCGTGCCAAGGCGGAGTTCGATCAGCGCATCTGCTACTATGAGCGGGAAATGGACGAGCAGGCGCGCCAGCGCCGTGCCATGGCCCGCGATCTGTGGACGGCGGTGGAGGAAAACGCCTTCACGCTAGCCTATCAGGTGCAAAAGTCGATCTCCAGCGGACACATTACAGGGTACGAAGTGTTGTTGCGCTGGGATCGGCCGGGTTTCGGCCCGGTGTCTCCGGCGGAGTTCATTCCGGTGGCAGAGGAATGCGGCGCCATCTATGCCATCGGGGCTTGGGTGCTGAAGACGGCATGCGAGGACGCGGCAACCTGGCCCGAGCCCTACAAGATCGCCGTCAATGTCTCCGGGCTGCAACTGGCGCAGTTCGAGCTCGTTGACATGGTCAAGATGGTGCTCATGCAATCCGGCCTGGCGCCGGGGCGTTTGGAACTTGAGGTGACCGAGACGGCCATCATTGCCGACAAGAAGCGCGCCTTGGCCATATTGAGCCAGATTCGGTCGCTGGGCGTGCAGATCGCCATTGACGACTTTGGTACCGGCTATTCGTCGCTCGAGACGCTGCGCAGCTTCCCGTTCGACAAGATCAAGCTGGACCGCTCATTCATGAGCGAGGTGGAAACCAACGAGCAATCCAAGGCCATCGTACGCGCTATTCTCGCGCTTGGCCGTAGTCTGCGCGTGCCGGTGCTGGCCGAGGGCGTGGAGACCCGCGCCCAGCTCGATGTGCTGCGCGATGAGGGCTGTAACGAGGCTCAGGGTTTCCTGCTGGGGCGCCCCGGACGTATCGATTGGGCCGATATGCTGGAGCTGCCCCTGCGGGCCTGACAATTGCGTTGGGAAGCGCCTTAGCGCCGGTCTCGGAACCGGCGCTGGTAGTCGGGGTCATAGAGGGCGCTTTCGCGGAAATCGCTGACGTCCAGGCTCTTGCCGACGAAGATGATTGCCGTGCGCTCAACCGGGTTTTCGGCGAAGCGCTCGGCGATGTCGCCCAGCGTACCGCGCAGGATCATCTGCTCTGGCCAACTGGCATGGGCCACGATGGCGACGGGACAGTCGGCGCCATAGAGCGGGGTCAGTTCCGCCACGACCCTGTCGAGTGCATGGATTGCCAGATGAATGGCCAGCGTCGCCCCGGTGGCGCCGAACCCCGCCAGTGTTTCGCCTTCGGGCATTGGCGAGGCGCGCCCGGAGAGGCGGGTCAGAACCAGGCTCTGCGCTAGACCAGGTATGGTCATTTCCTGCCCGAGCGCGGCTGCTGCCGCGGCGAAAGCCGGCACGCCGGGGGTCAGGGTATAGTCGATCCCAAGTCGGTTGAGGCGCCGGATTTGTTCCGCCACTGCGCTCCAGACCGAAAGGTCGCCGGAATGCAGCCGCGCCACGTCTTTGCCTTCGGCGCTGGCCCGGACATATTCGGTCTCGATTTCGTCGAGCGACATTGGCGCGGTGTCGACGAGGCGCGCACCGGGAGGACACCAATCCAGCATGGCACGCGGCACGATGGAGCCGGCGTAAAGGCAAATGTCGCAGCGGGCAAGCAGGTCGCGTCCACGCACGGTGATGAGATCGGCAGCGCCGGGGCCGGCGCCGATGAAATGAATGGTCATGGCTTGGTCCAGCGCAGTTGCGTCACCGGCATTGCCGGCCGCCAGCCCGTCATGCTGCCCACCTCAGCGGCGCGCGCCACGGCGATGCGGGTGAGTTCGCCCCCATGCTCGGCGTGAAAGGCAAGGAGCATCTGTTCCATCTCGAGCGTCACCGCATTGGCGACCAGCCGGCCACCCGGGCGGAGCGCGGCCTGCGCGGCAGCAAAAACACCGTCCTTGGAGCCACCGCCCCCCACGAAAATGGCATGGGGTGGTGGCAGGCCGTCGAGCACCGCTGGCGCAAATCCCTGGACCACTTGCAGTTCAGGTACACCGAACGCCTTGGCATTGCGGGTAATCTGGGCTGCCCGATCCGTCCGCGCTTCGATGGCAATACTGCGCAGGCTCGGATCGGACAGCATCCACTCGACACTGACTGAGCCGGAACCGGCGCCAATATCCCACAACACTTCGTGCCGCCGCGGCGCCAGTGCCGCCAGAGTCAGGGCGCGGATATCCCGCTTGGTGATCTGCCCGTCATGCTCGAACAGGTCGTCGTCAATTCCTGGCGTCAGCGGCAGGATACGCGCGCCGGGCAGTGGAACCACTGTGACTGCGCAGATATTGAGCGGGTCGATATCGTCGAGAGCGAAGAACTCGGCCATTTGCGAGCGCACACGCTCGCGCAGTCCGCCCATCGCTTCAAGCACAGTGATGATCGAGCGTCCAAATCCCGCCCCGGTGAGCAGCGCCGCCAGCCTTGCCGGTCCGCTCTGGTCAGAGGTCAGCGCCAGGATGCGTGCCGCCGGATGCAGAAACGGCAGAATGTGTTCCTCTGCGCGTCCATGGAGCGAGAGGCTGACCACGTCCTGCAGCGGCCAGCCGAGCCGTGCAGCCGCCAGGCTGAAACTGGAAGGATGCGGGAGAACACGCATCTGCGCCGGATCGACCTGTCGTGACAGGGTAGCGCCCACGCCGTAGTGGAATGGATCGCCGGAGGCCAGAACGCAGACGGTGCGACCTTTGGCTGCAAGGATCGCCTCGACGGATCGAGAAAATGGCGAAAGCCACGCGTGTCTTTCCCCCAAGATCGCCTCGGCAGCCAGCTCGAGATGCCGGCTGCCGCCGAAGACCAGCTCGGCGCCTTGGATGGCAGCGCGCGCGGCGGGAGACAGGCCCTCGAGCCCATCCTCGCCAATGCCGACTATTGTGAGCCAGGCATCACTCACACCCCCACTCCACGTGGGGAATAAACCAGCGGATCGCGCCCGGGACGCTCAATAACGCGGGTCTCCGCCGACCCGATGATGACACAGGTCGCCATGTCGGCATGCTGATGCTCGGCTTCGCCAAGAGGCACCACGGCGAAGCGCTCGTCCGGCCGCCCGATGGCCCGGCCAAAGATCACTGGGGTCGTCACGGGTAATATCTCGCGCAGGATTTTGAAGGCGGTGGGCAATTGCCAGGGACGCGCCTTGGATACGGGGTTGTAGAGCGCCGTCACCAGCCCGGCATCGGCCACCGCGCGCAGGCGCCGCTCAATGACATCCCAGGGCTTGAGATTGTCGGAGAGGGAAATCGCGCAGAAATCATGCCCCAGCGGCGCTCCTGCGCGGGCTGCAACCGCCAGCATCGCAGTTACGCCGGGCAGCACGGCAATGTCGAGCCGCCGCCACGTCTCGGGACCGGTTTCCACGGCCTCGCAGATCGCCGCTGCCATGGCGAAGACACCAGGGTCGCCCCCGGAGACGACGCAGACCGAGGCTCCGCCGGCGGCCGCATTGAGCGCGGCTCGGGCGCGGTCAATCTCCTCGCGATTGTCCGAGGCCATGCGCTTCTGATCGGGCCGCAGGTCGAGCCGGTCGAGATAGGGACCGTAGCCGAAGAACATCTCGGCCGCCGCAATGGCCGCGAGCGTTTCGGGCGTAGTCTGGCCGGGATTGCCCGGGCCGGTGCCGACGACGACGAGCTTGCCGGTCATGGGCGTTCGCTCCAGCCGGCGACGAGCAGCAGCGAAAAATAAGGCGCCGTATCATCGGGCTTGTCTGCGAGACGGACAGACTGGCCATTGGCCATGGTGCCGCGCTCGACATAGACAGCGTCAGCGAGCCGGTTGGCGGCGGCAAGTGCACGGCGGACCTTTGGCAGATTGCGGCCCAGCTTCATGATCACCGCACCATCGCTATCCTCAAGTCGGCGCACGAGCTCCGCTTCATCGAGCGTGCCGGGCAAAACCGTCAGCACCTCGTCACCCTGCACCAGCGGCAGGCCGGCGCTGGACCAGCAGCCGGACATGGCGGTGATCCCCGGTATGACCTCGGTGGGATAATGCGGTGCCAGGCGGACATGCAGGTGCATGTAGCTGCCATAGAAGAGCGGATCGCCTTCACTCAGCACGGCGACGCTGCGACCGGCATCGAGATGGACTGCGATGCGGGCGGCCGCCTCGGCGTAAAAGTCGCCGATTTGCTGCCGATAGTCGGTGTGATGGCGATGAATCTCGGTGGTCACCGGATAGTCCAGCGCCTCCTCGATCTGGCCCGGCCGCATATGCTCAGCCACGATGGCGCGCGCATTGCTGGAATTACCCCGCTTGGCAAAGAAGGCAACCACGTCGGCGCCGGCAATGATGCGCGCCGCCTTGAGGGTCAGCAGTTCCGGGTCGCCGGGACCAGTGCCGACGCCATAGAGATGCCCGCTCACAGCCCTGGCCTCGCCAATGCATTGAGACAAGCCGAGGTCATGGCGCTGCCGCCAAGCCGGCCGCGCACGATGGCGAAGGGGACGCCATAGCTGTTTTCGGCCAGCGCATCCTTTGACTCCGCTGCTCCGACGAAGCCGACAGGCATGCCGATAATGGCCGCCGGTTTGGGCGCGCCATCGCGCATCATTTCCAGTAGGTGAAAGAGGGCCGTGGGCGCATTGCCGATGGCAACAACTGCCCCGGCGAGCCTGTCGCGCCACAGTTCGAGCGCCGCCGCCGAGCGCGTGGTGCCCAGCCGGGCCGCCAGTTCCGGTGTTTGTGGGTCGCGCAGCGTGCAGATGACGGCATTGTCGGCGGGCAGGCGGGCCGCGGTGATCCCGCGCGCCACCATTTCCGCGTCGCAGAATACTGGGGCGCCAGCCCTCAGCGCTTCGCGCGCGGCGGTCACGAAACCGGGGCCGAAAACGAAGTGCCGCGCCGCCTCCACCATGCCGGCCGCATGGATCATGCGCACGGCCAGTTCTGCTTCGTCTTCGGAAAAGGCAGACAGGTCAGCCTCGGCACGAATGATCGCGAAAGACCGGCGATAAATGGCGTCGCCGTCCTTTATGTAGTCGTATTCCGTCATTGGTCTTCCCGAGCCAGCAGTGCTTCCAGGGAGAATGCAATGCCGCTTTCGTTCACAATTCGATCAGGCGTATCGCTTGCGCGGCCGCCGATGACAAGACCAATGCCCTGCGGCACGCCGACCATGGTCATGTCGGCGCGCTGCGGATGTGCACAGCCCTTGCTGCATCCAGAGACATGCAAATGCTGGCCCATCGGCATTTTTTCCGCCAGCGCCGCGCCAATGGCCCGTGCATCGATGAGGCCAGAGGCGCATCCGCGATTGCCGATACAGGCGCTGACCCGCAGTCGCGGATCATCAGGCTGGGTGATGAATCCGAGCGCCGCCGCCTCAATCACAAGCGCTTTGTTTGCTGCGTCGAGCAGCAGCCCATGCCGGGGCGCCAGGCTGATGCATGGCGTTTCGTGCAAAATGGCAGCATCGGCCAAGGCGATCACAGTATCGCCCTGCATGGCGGCGAAGGGCAGGGCGATGCCATATCCCGCGCCGTCGCGCAGGACATAGGGGCCAATAAGAGCTTCAGCCTCGTCTCGACGACCCTCCTCCCTGGTCGGAAAGAGATCGGTGGCGCGCGCTGCTGGGCCCAACGCCGCAAGCGCAGAAAGCAGTGCAAGGCTGGCAGCAACGGCGCCGGAAGCAGTCATAGTTTGGGGCGATCCGCCGCCCATGGAGACACTCCAGCAATCGCGGTCCTCGGCCACCAGGCGAATGTCGGCCTTGAGGGCCGCGAGAGATATCTGGCCGCCGCCGTCGACAACCACCGAAACCTTGGGGCCCAGTTGGGCAGCAATGGTGCGCGTCCCCTCGACTAACGCTTGGGCGAACAGGCGGGGATCGGCGCGCTCGGTGGGATCAGCGCCGGCAAGCGGAGAGAGGTCAATGACGAGGCCTGACTCCAGTGCAACCAGCCCTGAAACGGCTTCGGCGAAATGGCGCGCGCTGGCATCGCTTAGTCCGCGCACCTGAAGATTGCCGCGGGCCGAGACCTCCAACAGGCCATTGCCATGGTTAAGCGCCAGCGCTGCAATCTCTCGCAACTGCCGGGGCGTGAGGCGGCGTTGCGCAACCCGGATGCGGGCCAAAAGGCCATCGCCGGTTCGCATCGGTGCCGTCAGCGTCGGGCAGGCGCCGCGTCGGCGCGCGCTCGCCCCCACAATCGCTGTTATCGCCTCGTTCACGTGCACTTGTCCCGATCTTTCCCGGCCAGCTTTAGCAGTCTTTGCTCGGTGCGGCTATGCCGGCTTGCGCAACAGATAGGTGTCCATGATCCACCCATGGCGGGCGCGGGCAGTCTGGCGGGTGGCGACGATATCCTCGGTGACGTCGCCCAGCCGCCCAGCTATCAGAATCTGGTCAGGCGATCCGAGATAGGCGCCCCAGAAAATCTCCAGATCGGGATCGGCCTGCAGGAAGGCCAACTGCCCGTCGAGCATGACCACTGTGTCTTCATGCACCGTGCCAAGCCTGCGGCCGGTGGTGATCACGACCGGTTCGCCAATGCGGTTGAGCGGAATTCCATGCGCCGCTGTCAACGCCTGGATGGCTGTGATCCCAGGCACCACCTCAACGCGATGCGGCGTTTTGAGCCGCTCGAGAATGCGAAGTGTCGAATCGTAGAGCCCTGGGTCGCCCCAGACCAGGAAACCGCCGGTACTGTTTTCCGGAATTTGCGCGACCAGCCCCTCATAAATGTCGGCCAGTGCCGCATGCCAGTCGTCCACGCCCTGGCCGTAATCTGGCTGGTCGGCATTGCGCCGGGGCACAGCATAGCCGGCCTGGCGACTGTCGGGCCGCGTGACGAAGCGCTCGATGATTGTCCGGCGCAGTCCGGCAAGGTCCGCCTTGGCTGCGCCTTTGTCGGGGATAAACAGAATTTCGGCGCGGTTGAGCGCGGCGATGGCGGCAAGCGTCAGGTGTTCGGGGCTGCCGGTGCCGATGCCGATGACGAGAACAGTTTTCACGCGCCTCTTCCGCTTCTGCCGCCGCGGCCACGGTTCCATCGCCGCAGCAATTTGACCCGCCCGGGTCGCCTTTGCCGTCTTGACCTTGCCATCTGGGAAGGCGGCAAAAGCAAATCTCCAGCAAGGGAGTATCCCATGAACGTCGTCATGAAAACCGTCTCTGTCGCCGCTATTCTTGTGGCCTTCACTCTGGGCGCCTCAGCGCAAGACCACTCTGGGCACGGCGCCGCCTCTGGTGCCGACAGTGCGGCGACCATGGCCTACAAGGACGCAAATATGCGTATGCATGCGGCCATGGACATCGACTACACCGGCAATGCCGATGCCGACTTCATCCGGGGCATGATTCCCCACCACGAAGGTGCGGTCGCCATGGCCAAGATCGTGCTCGAACACGGCACCGACCCGGAGGTGCGTAACCTGGCCGAAGCTGTGATTGCGGCGCAGGAAGGCGAAATCGCCTGGATGAAGCAATGGCTGTCGCGCAACGGCTACTGACCGGGCCTTCCGACCTGGTCAGTGCTGGGCTGCCATCAGGCGGCTTCCGGAGTATAGCCGGCTTCGCGTATGGCGTCTTCGGCCTTGGACCTGTCGCCCGTGAAGCTGACCCGATGCGTCGCGAGATCGACGTCGACCTGGGCGCCCGGCAGGGCGTCCTCGATGGCCTTTCGCACCGTGCCTACGCAGTGGTTGCAGGTCATGTCGTTGATCACAAGTGTGGTTTTCTCGGTCATTTCAATGTCCTTTCCTGGCCGGAGCGCCAGCGAGATCGTCGAGAATGGGGCAGTCGGGGCGGTTGTCGCCATGGCAGCAATGCACCAGATGGCTGAGGGTCTTCACCATGCCCTGCAGCTCGGCAATCTTGGTCTCCAGCGCCTCGATATGGGTGGAGGCAATGTCGCGGACCTCGGCGCTGGCCCGCGTCTTGTCGCGCCACAGTGCCAGTAGCGTGCCGGTTTCCTCAACCGAAAAGCCCAGAGTGCGGGCGCGCTTGATGAAACGCAGTACGTGCACTTCGTCATCGCCATAGACGCGATAATTGCTGTCGGTGCGGCGGGGGGCGCTGACGAGGCCGATCTGCTCGTAATAGCGGATCATCTTGGCCGAAACGCCCGACTGCTCGGCGGCTTCACCAATGTTCATCGCCCCACGCCTTTCACGCTGCGCAGACGTTGCGCATTGCCCACCACAAAGACCGACGACATGGCCATCGCGCCAGCGCCGATCATCGGCGACAACAGAATGCCGAAGGCGGGATAGAGTATGCCGGCCGCGATGGGGATGAGCAGGGCATTGTAGCCAAAAGCCCAGAACAGGTTTTCCCAGATGTTGCGCAATGTGGCCCGACTGACGGCCAGCGCGTCAAGAACCCTCCGCAGATCGCCACCCAATAGCACCACGTCGGCGCTTTCGATCGCCGCATCGGTGCCGTTGCCGACGGCGATGCCGACATCGGCCTCGGCCAGGGCCGGTGCATCGTTGATGCCGTCGCCGACATAGGCCACCAATCGATTGTCAGCACGCAAGGCCTTGATGGCGCGCACCTTGTCGGCCGGCAATACCTCGGCCTGCACCTCGTCAATGCCCAACTGGGCTGCGATTGCCCGGGCGGTGCGACTGTTGTCCCCCGAGATCATGGCCGTGCGCAGACCCATTGCATGCAGTGCCGCAATCACGGCCTTGCTCGAGGGCTTGATAGTGTCGGCGACCACGACGGCAGCGGCGAGCTTGTCGTCGATGGCGACAAAAACAGGCGTTTTGCCCTCGTCGGCAAGCCGTTCGATGTCCTTGGCGAAATCGGTGAAGTCGAGGTGCTGCATGTGTCGTTGTGCGCCGACGGCGACCAGCCGCCCATCGACCCGCGCGGTAACGCCGGTGCCGGGATTGGAGGAAAAGTCCGTGACCGTGCCCAAAACCAGCCCGGCTCTTTCCGCGGCAGCGACGATGGCAGTGGCGATCGGATGCTCCGAGCGCGCTTCGACCGCAGCGATGAGTGCCAGGACTTCGTCATGGCTAAAATCGTCATCGAGGATGAGATCGGTCAGCACCGGCTTGCCTTCGGTCAGGGTGCCGGTCTTGTCGAACGCCACGACTTGGGCATCACGCAATTGCTGCAGCGCCTCGGCCTTGCGGAACAGCACGCCCAACTGGGCGGCGCGGCCGGTGCCGACCATGATCGACATCGGCGTCGCCAAGCCCATGGCGCAGGGGCAGGCTATGATCATGACGGCGACGGCATTGACCAGACTGTAGCTGAGACGCGGCTCGGGCCCGACGAAGAACCAGACCAGGAAAGTCAGTACCGCAAGGCCGATGACGATGGGTACGAACCATGCGGTGATCCTGTCGACAACAGCCTGTATGGGCAGTTTGCCGCCCTGGGCGTCCTCCACCATGCGGATGATCTGCGCCAGCATGGTGTCGCCACCCACCTTGGTGGCGCGGAACCGGAAGCTGCCGGAGGTATTGAGCGTGCCGCCGACCACCACTGCGCCAACTGTCTTGGAGACAGGCAGCGGCTCGCCTGAGATCATCGACTCATCGATATGGCTGGCGCCCTCGACAATTTCGCCGTCCACCGCCACTTTCTCGCCCGGCCGCACCAAAATAATGTCGCCGACCCGCACATCCTCGACCGGCAGCTCCACAGTGATCCCCGCGCGCTCGACGCGCGCCGTTTTCGCCTGCTGCTGCACCAATTGGCGGATGGCCTGCCCGGTCCGCCCCTTGGCCAGAGCCTCAAGCCACCGCCCCACCAGGATCAGCGTCACGATGACGGCAGCGGCTTCGAAATACACGTAGCGCGTCTCGGCGGGAACCAGATGCGGGGCGAAGGTGACGACGCTGGAATAGAGCCAGGCCGCCCCGGCGCCCAACGCAACCAAGGAGTTCATCTCCGGCGCGCCGCGCAGCAAAGCAGGAATGCCCAGAGCAAAAAACCGGCGTCCCGGCACGAAAAGCACGATCGTGGACAACACGAAATAGGCGATATAGAGCCATTGCATTGGCACCGCGCCCATCAGCCAATGATGGAACGGCACATAGAGATGGCCTCCCATTTCGAGCACGAAAAGCGGCAGCGTCAGCAGCGCGGCGAGCATAACGTCGCGCTTGAGTATCGCGGCGTCCTCGTCGTGGTGATGGGCATGGTCGCGGCGGGGCGTTGCGACCGGGCGCAGGCTGGCCTTATAGCCCACCTTTTCCACTGCCTTGAGCAGGGCATCTGCATTGCCGCCGGAAACCGTAGCGCGTTCGGTCGCCAAATTGACCGATGCGGAGGTGACGCCATCCACCTTGAGCAGCGCTTTTTCCACCCGCGAAACGCAGGACGCGCAAGTCATGCCTTCGATGTCAAATGTGGCGGCGGCGGCAGGATTGGGGACGTGCTGGTTCATGGCTTTTTACCTCGTCCACCAGCATATAGACCTTCCAACGATGGGAAGGTCAATGGCTGTGTTTTGACTTTTCGCGGGGAGGCATCTGGTGGCATGCCAATGTCTTGACTTGCCTCGAAAACAGCATTTGCCGTGAATTCGACTGCGGCAGGTTGGCGCTGTGACAATCAATCTGCTTATAGTGCGAATGAGTCTGACCTATTTCTTGCGCTATCAGGAGCTTCCCCATGCAGACGGTTCGCAAGGATATTCACAATTCTGAAGTCCCGGTGTTGTGCCAGAGTTGCGAGGCGCGCCACCAGGGCATCTGCGGCGCGTTGAACGCCCAGCAATTGCTGGCGCTGTCCAAGACGACGCGGCGCGTACGCAAGGATGCAGGTGACGAGCTGATGGCCGATGCCATGCCCATCGCCAGCTTTGCCAATGTGCTGCGCGGCGTCATCAAGCTCACCAAGGTGCTTGAAGACGGTCGTCAGCAGGTGGTCGGCCTGCAATTTGCGCCCGATCTTCTCGGGCGTCCCTTCGCTGCGGAAAGTCGTGTGAGTGCGGAGGCGGCCTCGGAGGTCGATCTCTGTGTCATACCCAAGCCGGCGCTCGAATCGATCATGAAAGAAAGCGCGCCGCTCGAGCATCGGGTGATGATGCAGGCGCTGCGTGAACTCGATGAAGCCCGTGACTGGATGGTGACGCTGGGGCGCAAGAGCGCTTCGGAAAAGGTGGCGAGCTTCCTTTACCTCATCGCCACCCATATCGATCCGACTGTCGAGCAGCCCGAGACCAGCTTCGATCTGCCGCTCAGCCGTGCCGACATTGCCGATTTCCTCGGCCTCACCATCGAGACCGTCAGCCGGCAGATCAGCAAGCTCAAAGCCGATAATGTCATCGAGATCCTCAACTACCGTCATGTGACAGTGCCGGATTTGGCCCGCCTGCGCTTGCGCTGCGGCTGACGGGCCGGGCGTTTTACGCCTGTCCTAAGCGACGGTCAGTTCTCCGTTTTGCAGCGTGAGCACGCGGTCGACAGTGCCTTCGGGGATACTGGCGTGGGTAACCATGATCACCGTGCGACCATCGGTGCCGGTCGCCAGCGTCTGCATGAAGGCCTCCTCTGTCTGGCGGTCGAGCGCATCGGTAGGTTCGTCGAGCAACAGGACCGGCGCGTTCGAGACGAGGGCCCTGGCCAGGCAAAGCCGACGCACTTGCCCGACAGACAGGGTGCGCCCGGCTTCGCCGATAACGGTGTCGAGGCCCTTGGGCAGGGCGCGGACATAGGTGTCAAGCTGCGCTCTTTGCAGCGCTGACCATAAATCGTCTTCGCTGGCGTCCCATCGCCCGATCAACAGATTGTTGCGGATCGTATCGATGAACACCGGGCTGTCCTGGCTGAGCAGCGCCATATGGGCGTGAATGTCGGCGAGGCGCAGTTCGGTGAGTGCCACGCCGCCTATGCTGATCTGGCCAGCCTGAGGATCGAACAGACGCAGCAGCAGCTTGAGGATGGTCGACTTGCCGCCCCCGCTGGGTCCCACGATCGCGATCCTTTCACCGGGGAAAACGACGAAGGAGGCGTCTGCGAGCACCGGGGCGCCGCCATCATAGCTGAAGCCTATGCCCTCAAAAGCGATGGTGCCATCTTGGGGCAGGTCGCGCGGCGCCGCGGTTTCCATTACCGATGGCGCAATATCGGTCAGTGCCTGCAGACGCTCCGCAGCGGCCATTGCGCCGCTTGCCTTGCCGACGCTGCGCACGATCACCGCCGTCGCCTCAAAACTGCCGAGCACAGCAAGGAGCAGGCCGACCATGACCGGCCCCTCGATCTGACCGGCGTCCAGGGCGACGAGGCCGGCCCAGAGTGTGGCGACCAGGGCCACTGCGGCCAGCAATTGTACCGCCATGCCACCAAGTGTGGACAGACCTGCGAGGTGCAACCGCCAGTAACCGGCCGCGTCGACCGTCTCGGCGAACCGGTGCTGCGTGGTGCCGAGGGCCCCGAGTAAGTTGAGATCGGCCAGGCCACTGAGCCCGTCGAGCACACCCATCCGCATATCGGCATTGGCCGCCACGCTCTTCTGGCCGGCGCGACGTCCGACAGTGACCAAGGCCGTTGGCACGGCCAGCACCGCCAGCGCCATGGCCAGGCCATAGGGCAGCGCGGCGGCCGGCAACACGAAAGCCATGAGCACGGTCATGCCGGCGCCGATGAACATCGCCCCGAGCAACGGCCCGATCGCCACGAGAAACGCGGTGTCGAGCGCATCGACATCGGCTGTCAGGCGGCTCACAAGATCGCCATGCCGCAGCGAGCGATCCGGCAGCGGCAGGCGCGGGAACAGGGCCGCAAACAACCAGCCGCGCAGATCCGACAGCAGTTTTAGCGTCGCGTTATGCCCAACCAGCCGTTCGCCATAGCGCGCCAGGATGCGGATGAACGAAAAGCCACGAACCATTGCCGATGGCACGAAGAGATTGAAGGCGAGCCCCGCCGTGGTCAGCGCCGATGCGGTGATGAACCAGCCTGAGGTGCCCAGAAGCGCCACGCCGGACAGCAATGTGATGAGCGACAGCAGCAAGGCCAGCAAGAGCGACGGTGTGCGGCGCCGAAACAGCGGTGCAAAGGCGAGCAGGGCTTTCATGCCACATCCTTCTTTCTCTTGGCCAAGGCGGCAGTGAGCAATCGGCCCTCGGCGATGCGCCAGGATTTGTGCATCATCGCGGCGACCGCGGGCGAATGCGTGCCGACAATGAGCGTGCGGCCCCTGGCATAGTCGATGATCTCGCCCATGATCTCGGCCTCGAGTTCGGCATCGAGATGGGCCGTGGGCTCATCCAGCAGGATCAGCCCGGCATCGCGCAGGAAAACACGCGCCAAGGCGACGCGCTGCGCTTGGCCGCCGGAGAGGCCGGTCCCGTCCTCGCCGATCGGCGTGTCAAGCCCCAAGGGCAGGGCGGCGGCAAAGCCACTCACCCTGGCGCGCTCGGCGGCGCGTTCGATCTGTGCGCGGGTGGCGCCGGGACGTCCCAGCGCAATATTGTCGGCGATCGTGGCATGCACCAGACGCGGCTTTTGCGCCAGCAGGAAGGTGCGGCCGCGCAGTGCCGGCTCGGACCATGCCGCGAGCAACCGGCCCTCCAGCCTAACGTCCCCCTCATGCTCGCGCAGGCCGATGATGGCTTCAAGCAGTGTGGACTTCCCCGAGCCGCTGGGGCCGATGAGAGCGACGTGCTCGGCGGGTGCGATCGAGAGTGTGCAGTCGACAATGACCGCGCGCTGGCGATCCGGCGTCCGCAGGATCACCCCGGACAGCGCAACGCCGATGGCGCTTCCCGAAACCGGCGCAATATCGCTGAGCAGTGTTTCGGCCTCAGGCAGGGCCCCCAGCTGCCGCTCGATTTCTGCCAGTGCCGCCTTGGCGGCAGCGCGATCGTGGTAGTGGGCGGCAAGCAGGCGCAGCGGATTATAGACCTCGGGGGCCATCAGCAACAGGAAGATACCCAGCTGCAGCGTCAACGGACTGGTACGCAAATGCAGATAGTCGATGAAGGTCAGACCGACATAAAGCGCAATCCCGGCCACACCCAGTGCGGCAAAGAATTCCAGCACCGCAGACGACAGGAACGCGATGCGCAACACGCCCAGCGTACGCTGCCGCAGCGCGTCGCTCACCTCCACGATACTCTGGGTCTCTGCGTCAGCCCGGCCGGCAAGTTTCAGCGTCAACAGCCCCTTCAGCCGATCGGCGAACCGTCCAGACAGCCGGCTCAACGCCTGGGTCTGGCGATCTGTGGCGATTTGCGCCCCCCAGCCGACCAGCGCCATGAAGACCGGGATCAGCGGTGCGCTCACGAGGAACAGAGCCCCTGCCACCCAGTCCAGCGGCAAAATGATCGCGCCGAACACAAGCGGCAGCAGGGCGGCCTGCAGCGCGGCTGGAAGATAGCGAGCGAAGTAGGCGTCCAGTGCTTCCACCTGGTCGACGATCGCGGCTGAGGCGATGCCGGAAGGAGCGGTATCGGCAGCACGTGGGGACCGCGATAACAGCTTGCCGAACAGCGCTTTGCGCAGTTGTCGTTTGATCTGTTCGGCGCCGATGACACCGGCCTGTTCGCCGAGGGCGCCGATCGCAGCGCGCAATGCCAACAGCCCCAGAACCAGTCCGACCGATGGTAGCAATACCGCCGGCGGCTCCCCTGCTTCTATGGCACGGCCCAGAATGTCGGCCAGCAACCAGGCCTGCCAGACGAGCAAGCCGCCGCTGGCCAGCGGCGCGAGGATTGCGATCCAGATGGCGCCGCCACCTTGGCGCTGCAAGCGGCCCAAAGCGCGACCGGCGGCCTTTTCGTCGGGATTCAAGAGCGTGTCCTTTGGTTGGGCGTAGGATGCAATCTAGCGGCCGATCCCGGAAGCCGTCTTGATCTGAATCAAGGCCGTGATGTGTGGCGCGGGCTAAACAACCAACATTGGTGGCCCGAGTCTGGCCGCTGCAACACCGAGGCCCATATGCCATGATCGATATGCTCGTTGTCGATTTATCGCGGTGGCAGTTTGCTGCTACTGCGATGTACCACTTTATCTTCGTCCCGCTGACGCTGGGGCTGTCCTTCATGATGGCCATCATGGAAAGCGTCTATGTGATGACCGGCCGCCAGATCTGGCGGAAGGCCACCCTGTTCTGGGGCACGCTTTTCGGCATCAACTTCGCCATGGGTGTGGCCACCGGTATCGTGATGGAATTCCAGTTCGGCATGAACTGGAGCTATTACAGCCACTATGTCGGCGACATTTTCGGCGCGCCCCTGGCCATCGAAGGCCTGATGGCGTTTTTCCTGGAAGCCACCTTCATCGGGCTCTTCTTCTTCGGCTGGGATCGCCTTAGCAAGGTCGGCCATCTGATCGTGACCTGGCTCATGGCCCTCGGTGCCAATCTCTCGGCGCTTTGGATCCTGGTGGCCAATGGCTGGATGCAAAATCCGGTCGGCGCCAAGTTCAACCCCGACACGATGCGCATGGAAATCACCGATTTCATCGCGGTGATCTTCAATCCGGTCGCCCAGGCCAAGTTCGTGCACACGGTCAGCGCCGGCTATCTCACAGGCGCCGTCTTCGTGTTGGCCATTTCGGCGCTCTTCCTGGCCCAGGGCAAGCATGTCGAGCTCGCCAAGCGCTCGGCCGTGGTGGCGGCCAGCTTTGGCCTCGCCTCGGCGCTTTCGGTCGTGGTTCTGGGTGACGAGAGTGGCTATGTCGCGACCGAGCACCAGATGATGAAGATCGCCGCGCTCGAGGCCATGTACGAAACCGAACCGGCTCCTGCTCCCTGGACCCTGATCGGTCTACCCGGCCAGGACGGCAAGCTCGGTTTCCACATCTCGGTTCCGTGGGTTGGCGGGCTCATCACCACCCGTTCGCTCGACAAGCCGCTTCCGGGTATCGAAGAGCTGGTGGGCCGGGCCGAAGATCGCATCCGCTCGGGTATCGTCGCCTATACGGCGCTGCAGCAGATCCGCGCCGACGGCACAAACCAAGAGGCTCGCGCCACTTTCGAAGAATACTGGCCTGACCTGGGTTATGGCCTGCTGCTCAAGAAGTATCGCACCGATGTCGAGAACGCGACCGACGAAGAGATCGTCATGGCCGCCAATGACACCGTGCCGGGCGTCTGGCCGCTGTTCTGGACCTTCCGCCTGATGATGGGGCTGGGCTTCTTCTACATCGCCTTCTTCGCGGTCTGGTTCTATCGCGCCTCGCGCGGTTGGATTGACACCAACAAGAAGCTTCTGTGGTTCAGCTTCATCACCCTGCCGCTGCCTTGGCTGGCCATTGAAAGCGGCTGGTTCATTGCCGAATTCGGCCGTCAGCCCTGGGTGGTTGAAGGAGTTCTGCCCACCTTCTACGCGGCGTCGGGTCTTACCGTGCTCGATCTCGTATTGTCGCTGAGCTTCTTCGTTCTGCTCTACACCGTCTTGCTCGTCATCATGGTCATTCTGATGATCAAGGTGATCAAGGCCGGCCCCAAGGACAAGCTTTTCGATGGCGAAACCGCGGGTGACGACCAGGACGACTTCGTGATTGCCGCACTTCCCGCCACCCCAGCAACCAAGGAGCTCGGATCGTGAGCACCATTCCCCTCGATTATGAAACGCTGCGGCTGATCTGGTGGCTGCTGCTCGGCGTGCTGCTCATCGGCTTCGCCATCATGGGCGGCCGCGACATGGGCGTGGGGGCATTGCTGCCCTTCGCCGCCAAGACCGACGAGGAACGCCGGGTTCTGCTCAACCTCATCGGGCCCACCTGGGAAGGTAACCAGGTGTGGCTGATCCTGGGCGGCGGCGCCATTTTCGCCGCCTTCCCGCCGCTCTATGCGGTGAGCTTCTCGGGCTTCTACCTGGCCATGATGGTCATCCTTCTGGCGCTGATCCTGCGGCCTGTCGGCTTCAAGTTCCGCGGCAAGATCGAAGATCCGCGCTGGCGCAACACCTGGGACTGGGGCCTGTTCATCGGCGGCTTCGTGCCTGCTCTGATCATGGGCGTCGCCGTTGGCAATGTGCTGCTCGGGGCCCCCTTCCACATCGACGACACCATGCGCATCTTCTACACCGGAAACTTCTTCCAGCTGCTGATGCCCTTTGCGCTGCTCGCCGGTCTTGTCAGCGTCGGTATGATCGTCACCCATGGTGCGACGCTCATCGTGGGCCGCACCGAGGGCGTCATCGCCGAACGTGCCCGCACGATCGGCATCTGGTCGGGCCTCGTCACTGCGGCACTCTTCGCTCTGGGTGGCGTCTGGCTTGCCTTCATGAACGGCTATGTCGTCACCAGTGTCATCGACCCAAATGCCCCGATCAACCCGCTGAGCAAGACCGTTGAACTGGTGCAGGGTGGATGGCTCCGCAACTACGGCACCTATCCCTGGATGATCGCCGCGCCGGTGCTTGGCCTGGCTGGCATGCTGGTCGCCGTTCTGGCCCTCAACCTGCGGATGAAGTGGCTGGCCTATCTGGCCACTAGCGGCGGTATCTTCGGAATCGTCTCGACAGCGGGCCTGTCGATCTTCCCCTTCTTCCTGCCCTCGTCGACCGTGCCCAATTCGGGCCTGACCCTGTGGGATGCCTCGTCGAGCCATATGACGCTGTTCATCATGCTGGTGGTGACGGTGATCTTCCTGCCCATCATCATCGGCTATACCGCCTGGGTGTTCCGCGTGATGCGCGGCACGGTCACCCCGCAGACGCTCGGCAAAAACCCCAACGCCTACTAGGAGAAAAGACATGTGGTATTTCTCGTGGATCCTGGGCCTGGGCCTGGCCTGCACGTTCGGCATCCTCAACGCCATGTGGTTCGAGATGCGCGAAGACCGGCGCATCGCGCGCGAACGTGGTCGTGAGGCTGTCGAAGCCGCCAAATAGGTCCTGCGATGACAAAGAATGGGCCGGGTGCTGTCCGCAGCGCCCGGCCCATTCTCATTTGACATGCCGTTTTTCCATGCAAACATCGGATTTGGGCGGCGTAGCCGCTCAGCCATCCCGCGTCGCATGCATGGCTCTTTACCGGTTGGTCAAAATTTTAAATATCGACCGACAATGCGGTTCTGCCGAAAAATATCGAGCACTAACATATCGTTAGAGCGATGGGTGTCGTGCCCAACGTGCCACTCTCTCGCCATCTGTGTGAACGGCTTGTGAACCATATGCCTGTTTTGGATGCACTCAGTGCATAACGGATGTGCAGCAAGGCTATCTACTAATCACGACGGGTTGGGTCTACATAGGGGTCATCAAACGAAGGGGAACCGAAATGAACATTGCAAAGAAGCTTGCCGACTACGCCCGTTACCAGCGCACCCTGCGCGAGCTGAACAATCTCGACGCTCGTCAGCTGAACGATCTGGGCATCACCAAGGGCGACATCAAGAACATCGCTCGCGGCACCTACGTCGCCTAAGCGACGCGACTATCTGAAATGTCCGACGAAGGCGTCCAACAGGGCGCCTTTTGTCGTTTCTGGACCCTGGCTGCCCGGCGCCAGGCCCGGGCCGTCAGTTGGTGATTGAATAGGTCATCACCATGCCCGGCGTCAGCACCATCCGCTCATAGGCCTCGCCGCCGGCATATTTGCCGCCGCCGACATCCCAGCATCCCGCTGAAAGCGTGAACTGGCGTTGGCCCCCAGGCGGAATGGCCTCATTCTGGCCGAGCCTGTTGAAGCCGTAAGTGAAGTTGTCGCAAGCCGAGATCACCACGGCGTCGAGATAGCCGCTGGTGGCATTGTTGATAACAAGCGTCGCGGTCGGCTCGCCTGGTCGCACCAGGTCACCGCCGGTGACGCTGCACCCCGCCAGCATTGCGCCAGCCATAGCTACCGCGCCGAGTTTGCAGATATTCATTTGAGCATCTCTCCCAGAAGATGCCCCACGCTAGACTTGCCGGATTCAGCGTAAAATCCCTGAACAGGGGGTCAGCGCACAATGTCGGCGGTGACACAGCCGAGCGCTTTGATCAAGTCTGACGGGCGGATGCGGATCTGCAGGCCCCGCTGGCCGCCATTGAGGAATATTTCGTCATAGAGCTCGGCGAGTTCGTCCAGCGCCGTCGGTACCAGCTTCCGTTGGCCCAGCGGACTGATGCCCCCCACCTTATATCCGGTGAGCCGCTCCGCATCGGCCGGCTTCATCATATGCGCCGATTTGCCGCCAAGCGCCGCCGCGAGCTTTTTCATGTTCACTTCTTCGTCCGAAGGCACGATGGCGCAGACCGGCTTACCGTCGAGCTCAGCCATCAGCGTCTTGAACACTTCAGACGGCGATACGCCCATCGCCTCCGCAGCCTGCAATCCGACGCGCTCGGCATTGGGGTCATAGTCATAGTGGGCCAGCGTGAACTGAACACCGGCTTTGGCAAGGGCGAGCGTGGCGGGCGTGGTCTTGGACATGATGCTGTTTTACGACAAGCCCGGGAAAGCTCAAGAGTACCCCCACCCCACCTCCCCCTGAATAGGGGGAGGGGTCTGCCGGTGTCTGCTGCCCGAGCTGGGCCAGGCCCGATGCGCTCCTTTTCCTGTTTGAGGAGGAGGTCGGGTGGGGGGCTGCTAAATTTCAGCTCAGACGATGCCGCTTGAACCGGCTTCGATTTCAGGGCGGATTTCGGCGACTTTGGCGCGATAGCCGGCGGCGCGATAGGTTGCGAGCGGATCAATCGCACCGCCTTGTTCCAGGCGTGCCATGGACAGGATCGGTTCGACATCGGTGCGGAAGGCGCGACGCAGTTCCTGGGTGGCCGCTAGGGCATCGTTTGCCTCCTGCGCGGCCTTGAGCGCCTGGCGGTCCACCAGCAGAGCCTGGGCATAGGCGCGCTGCACATCGGCGGCGGAGAGCATCAGCGACTCGATGGGGTCGGTGACATTGTGCGACTGGTCGAGCATGTGGGCGGGCGCGAAATCAGCATCGCGGCTTTCGGCATCCACCAGTTCGTTGAAGACGAGGAACAGGCGGAACGGGTCGATGGAGCCGGCGTCGAGATCGTCGTCGCCATATTTGCTGTCGTTGAAGTGGAAGCCGCCGAGCTTGCCGAACTGGGCCAGACGGGCAACGATCATCTCGATATTGACGTTGGGCGCATGGTGGCCGAGATCGACAAGGCAGAAGGCTTTGTCACCCAGCTCCTTGGAGATGAGGTAATTGGTGCCCCAGTCCTGTACGACCGTCGAATAGAAGGCCGGCTCATACATCTTGTGTTCGGTGAATATCCGCCAGTCCTCGGGCAGGGCGGCATAGATGGACTTCATCGAGTCGAGATAATGCTCGAACTGACTGGTGAAGTTGACCTGGCCGGGGAAGTTGGAGCCATCACCGATCCAGACAGTCAGCGCCTTGGAGCCGATGGTCTTGCCTATTTCGATACATTCGAGATTGTGCTCGATGGCCTGGTTGCGGGTGGCGGCGTCAGCTGCCGAAAGCGAGCCGAACTTGTAGCTCTGCAACTGGCCCTTGGCGTCGGCAAAGGTGTTGGAATTCATGGCGTCGAAGCCAAGATTGAACCGGCTCGCCGCCTGCTTCAGCCGGTTCGGATCGGCCTTGTCCCACGGAATATGCAGCGACACGGTTCGCGTCGCCTGCGTCAACTGGGCGATAACGGCGCAGTCTTCGATCTTGTCAAAGATATCGCGCGGCTCGCCTTTGCCGGGAAAGCGGGCAAAGCGCGTGCCGCCGGTGCCGACGCCCCAGGAGGGTACGGCGACGGAGAAGGCGGCGACCTTGGATTTGATGGCGTCAATGGCGATGCCGCGCCTGTCGAGGCGTTCGCCCAGCGTATCATAGTCGACATTGAGATCGGCCGCACGAGACGCATTCTCGGCTTCGATGATGGATGGATCGATGATGTGTTCGGTCATTTTTGTTCCTCCTGGGACGTCCCCTTCACCCGTCTCGGCCTCCGGCCGATCCACCCTCTCCCCTAGTGGGAGAGGAATAAGAGGCGGACACCGGACTATTCTTCTCCCTCTTGGGGAGAAGGTGGCGCGAAGCGCCGGATGAGGGGCTCTTCCGTTCTGTTATTTACCTTGGGAACGACTGCTGGTTGCCGGCGTCGACATTGAGGATATTGCCGGTGGATTTGGCCGATGCCTCGCTGGCGAAGAAATAGATCGCTTCGGCGATGTCTTCGGGGAAAACGCTCCGCTTCAGCATTGAACGCTGGCGGTACATTTCCTCAAGGCCATCCTTGTCGGTCTTGTAGGTCGAGGCGCGCTGTTCGAGCCATTCGCCGGCCCAGATCTTGGAGCCGCGCAGCACGGCGTCGGGATTGACGACGTTGACGCGGATCTGCGCTTCGGCGCCTTCAAGCGCGAGGCAGCGGGCGAGATGGATCTCGGCGGCCTTAGCGGTGCAATAGGCGGCGGCATTGGGAGATGCGGCGAGGCCGTTCTTACTGGCCACGAAGACGACATTGCCGCCGATCTTCTGCTGGCGGAACAGGCGGAAGGCCTCGCGGCTGACGAGGAAATAGCCCGTGGAAAGAATGTCCATATTCTTGTTCCACAGCTCCAGCGAGGTCTCCTCGATGGGTGCGGAGGAGGCGAGGCCGGCATTGGACACGAGAATATCGAGGCCGCCGAATTCGACTATGGCATGGGCGAAGCCGGAAAGGACCTGGTCTTCCCTGGTGACATTGATATTGACCGGACGAACGAAGTCGGCGCCGAAGACGCCGGAGAGTTCGGCGGTGGCACTGTCGAGCGCGGTCTGGTCGATATCGGCGAGGACGACGCAGGCGCCTTCGCGGAGGAGACGGGCAGCGGTCGCCTTGCCAATGCCGCCGGCGCCGCCGGTAACCAGGGCAATCTTGCCAGCGAGCGATTTCGGCTTGGGCATGCGCTGTAACTTGGCTTCTTCAAGCAGCCAGTACTCGATGTCGAAGGCTTCCTGCTCGGGCAGGCCCTGATATTCCGAAACGGTCGAGGCGCCGCGCATCACATTGATGGCGTTGACATAGAATTCGCCGGAAATACGGGCTGTCGCCTTGTCCTTGGCAAAGGTGATCATGCCGACACCGGGGATCAGGTAGACCACGGCGTTGGGATCGCGGATGGCCGGCGAATTTTCGTGCTTGCAGCGCTCGTAATAGGCGGCGTAGTCGGCGCGATAGTCGGCGATTTGGCTATCTAGACCGGCGATGACGGCATCGACATCCGGATTGGCGGGATCGAAGTCCACGACCAGCGGACGAATCTTGGTGCGCAGGAAGTGGTCGGGGCAGGAGGTGCCGAGAGCCGCCAGGGGCCGCAGGTTCTTGGAATTGACGAATTCGAGCACGGCAGCCGAGTCATCGAAGTGGCCAAGCTTGTGGCTGTCTTCGGAAATGAAGCCGCGAATCTTCGGCATTAGCTTGGCGGCTATCGCGCGACGGGCGTCGGCATCGAGAGACTGGGTCGCGGCACCACCAAAGATGGTCTTGCCCTCAGTCTGCTGCTCGAACCATTCGATCGCCTGATTGATGATGCGGATCGTAGTTTCGTAGCATGCCTTGGGCGTATTGCCCCAGGTAAAGAGACCGTGGGATTCGAGGATCACGCCTTCGGCATTCGGATTCTCGAGACAGAACTTTTCCAGCCACAGGCCAAGCTCGAAACCCGGCTTCTTCCAGGGAAGCCAGCCGATGGTGTCGCCGAAAATCTGCTGTGTCAGTTCTTTGGAATTCTTCGAAGCGGCAATAGCGATGATCGCGTCCGGGTGCATGTGATCGACATAGGGACGATTCACATAGGCATGCAGGGGCGTGTCGATGGAGGATGCGCGGGGATTGAGATTGAAGGTGGCGTGGGGGAGGTAGCCCACCATCTCGTCTTCGAATTCGACGCCGCGATAAAGCCCCTTCAGTGCGCGCAGCTTGTCCATGTAGAGGGTCGCAAACCCATCGAGCTTGATCGAGGCATTGTCGCCGCCCGAGCCCTTGACCCACAAAACCTCGACCGTCTCGCCGGTCAGCGGGTCCTTTTGCATGATCTTGGACGAGGTATTACCACCGCCATAATTGGTGACACGCTTGTCCGAACCGAGCAGGTTGGAGCGGTAGACCAGACGCTCGGGCTCGCTCATCGACGCGGCCTTGGCGTCGTCCCACTTGTTTTCAAGGCGCTTGGGCGCGGTGGACATCGGGTTCCTCCCAATAGAAAAGGCAGACGGTAGCGGTCGCGACATGGCCATATCCTTCGTCGCGCTGTCAATCAGAAACGATCATATTTCGTCATTTATGCGTGAAATTGACGATAACAGGCATTTTGATGATTGACACTGCTTGGCAATGATGGAAGCAAATGGTTTAGGGAGAAGCATCTTGCACGAAACCGAGCGTCATCGCGTCATACTGTCTGCCGTTCAGGGCCGCCCCGTCGTGACGGTGCCCGAGCTGTGCGACATGACGGGATCTTCGGAGGCAACCATACGCCGCGACATTGCGGCGCTGCATGTTCAGGGCAAGTTGCGGCGGGTGCGGGGCGGCGCGGAGGCGATCAATCCACCTGCGCAGGGCGGGCTTATGGGGCGACCCGCTTCGGTCAACGAAACGCTCAATATCGCGCAGAAGCGCGCAATCGCGCGTGTCGCTGCCGAGATGTGCAATGACGGCGAACCCATCATCATCAATGGTGGCACGACGACCTATCAGATGGTGCACCATCTGGCCGGCAAGCGCTTGAGCGTTTTTACCAATAGCTTCGCCATTGCCGAATTTCTCATCCATAATTCGCGAAACTCGGTCGTCATCCCCGGTGGCACGATCTACCGCGAGCAAAACGTCATCCTCTCGCCCTTCGGCGGTGTGGTGGCGAGCCACTTTTATGCCAAGCGCATGTTCATCGGCTGCCAGGGCATTGGTGCCCACGGCCTGATGGAGGCCGATCCCATGCTGGTGCAGTCCGAACTGGGGCTGATCGGGCAGGCGGACGAGCTGATCGTCCTGGCAGATTCATCGAAATTTTCGGGACGCTCGAGCCTCATCCTTTGCGGGCTCGACCGAATTGCCGCCGTCATTACCGATAGCGGCATCCGCGACGAGGACCGTCAGATGCTGGAAACGGCAGGTGTGCGGCTCATCGTGGCGGAGGCGACTGCCCAGGCCCACACGCAAGCCACGGTGGCCTGACGACCAAGCCTAAATCAACCACTGTTCAGGGAGGAACTCATGAAACTTTGGAAACTGCTCGCCGCAACGGCGACTGCTGCTGTGCTCATGGCAACGCCGGCGCTCGCCCAAACCCGCATTGCGCTGGTCGTGAAGTCGCTCGGCAACGGCTTCTTCGACGCCGCGGCCAAGGGCGCCCAGGAAGCGGCTACCGAATTGGGTGACGTTGAAGTCATCTATACCGGCCCGACCGCCGCTACCGCCGAAGCGCAAATCGAAGTCGTTAACGCGCTGATCGCCCAGCAGGTCGATGCTATCGCGATCTCCGCTAACGATCCCGACGCGCTTGTCCCCGCCCTGCAGCGTGCCATGGAGCGCGGCATCAAGGTGATTTCGTGGGATTCCGGCGTCGCCCAGGAAGGCCGCCAGCTTCACCTCAACCCGTCCGATGTGAACCTGATCGGCGAGACCATCATCAAGCTGGCCGCCGACTATCTGCCGGACGGTGGCGATGTCGCTATTCTCTCTGCCGCCTCGACCGCAACCAACCAGAACGCCTGGATCGCAGCCGCCAAGGCTGCAATCCCGGAGAAATTCCCGAACATCAACCTCGTTGCCACTGTTTATGGCGACGATGACTCGGTGAAGTCCACCGAAGAGGCTCGTGGCCTCATCGCTGCCTATCCGGATCTCAAGGCCATTATTGCCCCGACCACCGTTGGTGTCGTGGCTGCTGCGCAGGTGGTGACCGACCAGAACCTGATCGGCAAGATCAACGTCACCGGTCTGGCTCTGCCGTCCGAGTTCAAGCAGTTCATCGACAATGGCGCGAGCCAGGCCGTGGCGCTGTGGAACCCGATCGATCTGGGCTATTCGGCCGTGTACCTGGCCAAGGCGCTGGTCGACGGTGAAGAAGCCAAGCCTGGTGCGACCTTCTCAATCGGCCATGTCGGCGAAGTGACGCTGGACGACACCAACTCGGCTGCCATGGCCGCGCCGTTCCAGTTCGACAAGTCCAATATCGAAGAGTTCTCGAAGATCTACTGAGGCGCTTCAGGAGCGGGGGTAAGCTCCCGCTCCGTCCACGACGTCACCACCCGGCTTGACCGTGTGGTCCATTTTTTGAGTGGCAACATCGCATGGATTGCCCGGTCAAGCCGGGCAATGACGGTGTGGGTGGGCCGCTTTCAAAGAGCCCACATTCATGACCGATCCCATCCTGACCCTTTCCGGCATATCCAAGAGCTTCCCCGGTGTGCGGGCGCTAAACGAGGTGTCGCTGGAACTCTATGCCGGAGAGGTGACAGCGCTGATCGGGGAGAATGGGGCTGGGAAATCGACGCTGGTCAAAACCATGACCGGCATCTACCAGCCGGATGCGGGCGAAATCCGGGTCGGAGGGCAGGTCGTATCATTGCCGACGGCGCATTCGGCTTCCGACGCGGGCATCACTGCCATCCACCAGGAAACTGTATTGTTCGACGAGCTCAGCGTCGCAGAGAACATCTATCTTGGCCACGCGCCGCGTACCCGACTTGGGTTGATCGACTGGAAGATCATGTATCGCGAGGCGCAATTGACGCTCGATTCCATGGCATCCGGCATCGATGCGCATATGTCGCTCAAGGAGTTGGGCATCGCCAAGAAACACCTGGTCGCCGTGGCGCGTGCCCTGTCTGTCGATGCGCAGGTGGTCATCATGGATGAACCCACCGCAGCGCTGTCGCAAAAGGAAATCGAAGAGCTCTACGTGCTGGTCGACCTGCTGAAGCAAGACGGCAAGGCCATACTCTTCATCTCGCATAAATTCGACGAAATCTATCGGATCGCCGACCGCTATAGCGTGTTCCGCGACGGCGAAATGGTGGGCAAGGGGTTCATCAAAGACACGCCTCAGAACGAGATCGTCAAGCTCATGGTCGGGCGTGCAGTCGATCAGATTTTCCCGGCAAGACAGGCCAGTATCGGGGAGGCTGTGCTCGAGGTCAGCGGCCTCAGCCACCCCACTGAATTCGACGATGTGTCGTTCTCCGTTCGCAAGGGCGAAATCCTCGGCTTCTATGGGCTGGTTGGTGCCGGGCGCTCCGAGGTGATGCAGGCTGTGTTCGGCATGACCCGTCCCTCCGGTGGCAGCATGGTGCTCGACGGCAAGGCCATCGCGCCGCGCTCGCCGGCCGATGCCGTGGAGGCCGGCATCGTCTATGTGCCCGAGGAGCGCGGCAAGCAGGGCGTCATCACCGGCGAGCCGATCTTCAAGAATGTCTCGCTTCCCAGCCTGAACAAGACTAGCCGCTCCGGCTTTCTGCGCATGGCTGAGGAATTCAAGCTGGCGCGTACCTATACCGAGCGGCTCGACCTGCGCGCATCATCGCTCAGCCAAAATGTCTCCACGCTATCGGGAGGCAACCAGCAGAAGGTCGTGATCGCCAAATGGCTGGCGACCTTGCCGAAAGTGATCATCCTCGACGAGCCGACCAAGGGCATCGATATCGGCTCCAAGGCCGCTGTGCACGAATTCATGGGCGAACTGGTGGCGCAGGGCCTCTCGGTCATCATGGTCTCTTCGGAATTGCCCGAGGTGCTGGGCATGAGTGACCGCATCGTCGTCATGCGGGAAGGCGTGGTGGTGGATATTCTGGACAACCAGAACCTGCAGCCCGAAACGCTGGTGCGGCTGGCGGCCGGCATTGTCGATGAGGTTGCAGCATGACACGGCTGTTCAAGACCAGAGAACTCTGGCTGGCTTTGGCGATCCTCGCCGTCATCGTCCTGGTCACATTCCGCTTTCCGCGCTTTGCCCAGCCGGGCAACCTCCTGACCATCGTCAATGACACCTCTATTCTGATGATGCTGGCGCTGGGGCAGATGGTGGTGATCCTGACGCGCTCCATCGATCTCTCCATGGCGTCGAACCTGGCCCTGACGGGCATGATCGTGGCCATGGCCAATGCAGCGTTCCCTTTCATTCCTATCCCGCTACTGATCGCCGGATGCGTGGTCGTCGGCGCAGCCCTCGGTGCATTTAACGGCATGCTGGTCTGGAAGCTCGATATTCCTCCGATCGTCGTAACCCTTGGCACGCTGACCATTTTCCGCGGGCTAGTCTTTGTCATTTCCGGCGGCGCCTGGGTGAATGCAGCGCAGATGAGCCCCGATTTCATCGCTCTGCAGCGTGGCGCGTTGCTGGGTCTGCCGATCCTGAGCTGGTTCGCGGTGATCGTGGCCATCCTGTTCTTCGTGCTGATGACGCGCACGCCGCTCGGCCGGAGCTTTTACGCCATCGGCGTCAATCCGACGGCTTCGGTCTATACCGGCATCAATGTCGGTCGGACCAAGTTCCTGGCCTTCGTCATTTCCGGCGCCGTCTCGGGCCTTTGCGGCTATCTCTGGATTTCGCGCTACGTGATCGCTTCGGTGGAAGTTGCCAGCGGCTATGAGCTCACTATCATCGCCGCCTGCGTCATTGGCGGCGTCTCCATCGCCGGCGGCATCGGCACGGTGGCAGGCGCGCTGCTCGGCGCGCTGTTCCTCGGTGTGGTCAACAATGCGCTGCCGGTGATCGGCGTTTCTCCATTCTGGCAAATGGCCATTTCGGGCGCCGCCATTCTGATCGCTGTTGTGCTCAATGCGCGCGGCGAAACCCGCAAGGGGCGCATCATCCTCAAGAAAGCCGAGGCGGCCGCATGACCGACACATCCTTTGGCCGGCGCCTGCCGGATCGGCTCGACAATCCGCTGAAATCGGCGGTGATGAGCTGGGAAAGCCTGCTGGTGCTGGTGGCGCTGGGCATTTTCATCACCAACAGCTTTGCCTCACCCTATTTCCTCAATGCCTGGAGCCTGTCCGACCTCACCTTCAACTTCACCGAAAAGGCGTTGATCGCCTTGGCAATGGCATTGGTGATCATCACCGGCGAGATCGACCTTTCGGTCGCCTCCATCATCGCGCTGGCATCGACGCTGATGGGGCTGGCGCTGCAATATGGGGCGGACACGCCAACGCTGGTGGCTGTTGGCGTCGGTGTCGGTATTTTGTGCGGCGCCTTCAATGGCTTTCTCGTCACCGGTCTCAAACTGCCCTCCATCGTCGTCACCATCGGCACGATGAGCCTCTTCCGCGGCATTGCCTACATCATCCTTGGCGACCAGAGTTTCAAAGGCTACCCCAAGGACTTCTCATGGTTCGGGCAGGGCTACGTCTGGTGGGTGATCTCCTTCGAGCTGGTGCTGTTCCTCGTCGCAGCCGTGATTTTCTACGTGCTGCTGCACCACACCAATTTCGGCCGCCGGGTTTTCGCTATCGGCAATAATGCGACAGCCGCGCAGTTTTCTGGCGTGCGAGTCGAGCGCATAAAATTCGTGCTGTTCTGCCTTACTGGCCTGATGAGCGGCATAGCGGCCGTGCTGCTGACGGCGCGGCTCGGCTCGACCCGCCCCTCCATCGCCCAGGGCTTCGAGCTCGATGTCATCACCATGGTCGTGCTGGGCGGTGTGTCGATCCTTGGCGGCGCCGGCTCCATCATCGGCGTGGTGCTGGCAGCTTTGATCATCGGGCTCGTCACCTTTGGGCTGGGCCTGCTCAACGTGCCTGGTATCGTCATGTCGATCTTCACCGGCACACTGCTAGTCGTGGTGATCGCGCTGCCTATCCTGTGGCGGATGTGGACGGAGAAACGCGCATGATCGTCGACGACGGCTATGAAAAGCACGCCTTCAAGATGCGGCTCAATCCCGGCATGGCGACCGAGTACAAAAAGCGCCACGACGAGATTTTCCCCGAACTGGTCGACCTGCTGCATGAGGCCGGGGTGAAGGATTATTCCATCCATCTCGACGAAGAGACCAACACGCTTTTCGGCGTGCTGTGGCGGCGGGTGGACCACACGATGGCCGATCTGCCGAAAACCGCGATCATGCAAAGATGGTGGGCTCATATGGCCGACATCATGGCGACCAATGAGAAGAACGAACCGATCTCAGTCGATCTGCTGCCGGTATTCTGGATGAAATAGGGTTCAGTGTGGCTCGTGGGCGCGGCGCACCGCGCGGGCCATAAGCCAGACGGCAAGGACCACGAAGGGCGCGGCGAGCGAGAGCGCCATGGTCTTGTCCCAGTGCAGCTGCGTCAGCGGCCCGGCCAGAAGATAGCTGATGATCCCCAGCAGATAATAACTGATTGCAATGGTGGAGAGACCCTCCACCGTGCGCTGCAGCAGGAACTGGCTGCGGGCAGTGCGGGCGATATTGTCGAGCAAAGCGGCGTTCTGCACCTGCATATCGACCCCGATCCGCACATTGAGCAGGCCAATGGCGCGCTCGATCTTGCCCGATAACACGCTGAGCCGTTGTTCGATAGCGGCGCAGGTGGCAAGGCCCGGATCGACGCGGTTGCCGATATAGTGTGTCAGTGTCGAGCCGCGGCTGGTGCCTTGTTCGCGAAGGCCCATCAGGCGGGTGCGCAACACCTCGCCATAGGCGCGACCTGCCGCAAAGCGATATCCGAGCCGCTCTGACAATTGTCCAGAGCGCACCGAAAGGCCATGCAGCGCGTCGAGCACGGTCTGGGCGCTGGCCGGGCTGGTTGCCTCTGAAAGCCCATCGATAACGCGCGAAAGCTCGGTCTCCATGCCGCGCAGGTCCGCCGAGGCGGAACGGGCCAGCGGCAGGCCGAGCAGGGCCATGCTGCGATAGGTTTCGACCTCCAGCAGCCGCCGCAACAGGATCGAACGACGGAGAGTGGTGAGGCCGCCGGCGGCGAACTCCATACGGGTGAAGCGGGCGGCGTCGGGCACGAAATCGGTGATGACTTGCGCTTTGCCGCCCTCGATATCCGACAGACACAGGCTGGCGAGGTTGAAGCCGGGCAGGAGACGTTCGGGGATGGAAGTGTCGGTGATCACGTCGATGCGCATGGCGCCGATCAGCGTGCCATCGCCAATGGCTTCAAGCCCGATATCGTCGGGCCAGTTTTCGCCATCCTCGATCGCCGAGCGCCAGGTTATGGTGATGAATTCTGTATGGAATTCCCAGGTCACGTCGCGTTTTGGCGTCGCAAAACTATATTGGCGGCTGGCCGATTGCGGCAGCTCCATCCCGGCCGCTCGGCGGAAGGTAGCAAAGCGATCAAAGGCGTTTTGCATGGCACCGGGCTCGCCGGGCATGACCAATACCAGGCGGCGCACGCGGCACGCGTCGGGCACGATCTGCACCGGGCGGGCATGGACCTCTTCCATGACAGCGCGGCGGTGCGGGTGGTCTTGCGGGATCAGGCTGGTCATCTCGGACTCCTCAGCATGTCAGGAGGCCCGTTTGCGGCGCGGCGGGCAATAGGACGTTCCGCCACGCCACTTTGGTCGTAGACCGATCAGGCCATCGCGTTGCGCCAGCTATATTGCGGCGAAAAGCCCAGCATGCGCTTGGCCTTGTCGATGGAGAGCAGGGTGGAGTTGGTGGCGATATTGCCACGTTGCTCGACCTCGGGAAAGACCTCTGCCAGGAGCGAAATGTTCGAGCGGCTCATGACCGTGTCGGCATTGGCGATGATGAAGGCTTCAAAGCCCTTGAAATCGGCAAGAATGGCGCGTCGCACGGCCTGGGCGCCGTCGCGGGCGTCAATGTAGCCCCAGAGATTCCACTTGCGCTTGTTGGGGTCGCTGTCGAAACCGGGGAAGGTGGCGTAGTCCTCCGGGTACATGACGTTGGAAAAGCGCAGGCCGACGATGCGCAGGTCCGGATCCCAGCGGCAGAACTGGGCTGCCATGGTCTCGTCGAGCAGCTTGCCGAGTGAATACGCGCTTTCCGGTCGCGGAAAATATTCTTCGTCTACAGGTACATAGGGCGGTGGCGTGTCGAAGGGCAGGCCGAGCACGGTTTCGCTCGAAGCGAAGACGACATTCTTGATGCCGGCCAGGCGGCAGGCTTCGAAGATGTTGTAGCTGGCCGCGACATTGTTGCTGATCGTGCGCGCATTGGCGGCCAGACCAGGCGCCGGAATAGCCGCCAGATGCACCACGGCGTCGAAGGGGCCGCGCTTTTCGTCGATGCCGCCGAGAATGGCGGCGGCGACTTCGCCAAAATTGCTGAGATCGACGCGGACGCTGGGGCAGATGGACTCGGGCAGGGCCTGCTGGTCGAGGTTGAGCACGTCAAAACCATGCTCGACCAGGTCGCGCAAGACGGCGCGTCCCAGCTTGCCGCTGCCGCCCGTCACGAGAATTTTCGTCATGCCAACCTCCTCAGATTTCAAGCAAATTTCGCGTTCCTCAGGCGTGGAGAGTATCGCAAAACCCTAGCAATGCCAACCGCTTGCATGGGTAAACGGCAGATGAATGGCGCTCTCAGGGGCGGTTCAAACCAAGTGTGGGAAAACATCGATCAAGGTCGATGGAGGGACATCGACGGGGCGCTTCGCCCGGATCGAAACAGGAGACTTCAAATGCTCAAGCTCACCACGCTCATGCTCGTCGCCGGTCTTGCCACGGCAGCCACCACCACAATGTCCAGCGCCGCCGTCTGGGTCGCTGGCCAGCAGAACCAGCAGACCAAGCCGGTCGCCTCGTCCAATTCGGGCAATTGCGCCGACGAAATGGGCCATATGCGCCGCGTAAAGGCCTCAGATATCGAAGCAATTCGCGGCAATGACGTGTGGCTGATCCCCATCTGCGAGGAGCTGCATCTGACCGGCCGCGGCGACTATGGCGCGCTGTTCGTCAATGGCAATGTCGATCGCCTGCGCACCCCGATCGCCCGTAATGCCACGCTGATGGCCGCGCTCAAGGCCAAGGGCTACGACCAGAACGACGTCGTGTCGCTGCGCTTCGGCGGCAATAACGGCATCGTCCTCTATGTCTACCAGCGCCACATGAATTGAGCGCTTCACCCGGACCCTGACCGCGATATGAACGGATTCTGAACGCGCCTCTCAGGGTGAGTTCAAATCGGGGCGGTTAGGGTCTCTCCAACGATGACAATCGTCCAGGGGGACAGTCAAATGAACAAGGCTCAGGAAAAGGTTCTGGTCGCTGCACTCTGCGGCCTCGTGGTCACGGCCGCGGCCGCTTTCGCCGTGCAGCCGGCGCTGGCCGCCGGATATTCGGTCGAGACGCTGGCGCGGGTGAGCAATGTGGCTCAGTGGGATCAGCTCAATGTGCGCAAATGGCCGGCCAGCTACTCGCAGAAGGTCGGTGCGCTCAATCCCGGCACCCGTGTCTGGGTCGAACGCTGCATCGAGGTCGAGAACAGCACCGACTGGTGCCTCGTCGATCGTGGCTCGGTTCAGGGCTGGGTCAATTCCCGTTTCCTGACCCCGATCAAGGGCTGACGCCGCCGCGCATCACCCCACCTCCAACCCATGCATGTTGACTTTTCCGGTCCAGCGCTGTTCGTGGCAGCGTCTGGGCCGGAGTTTTTGATATGGATGCCAATCCCGTTCTCGTCGAAGTCGTGCGTGGCAACTGGGTGGAGAACCGCCATCGCGGCGCCTTCGTGGTGACCGATGCCGATGGCACCATCATCGCCTCGGCCGGCGATATCGACCATCCGATCTTTCCGCGCTCGGCCATCAAGTCGATGCAGGCGCTGGCCATCTTCGACCGCCACGCGATCGAGAAATTCCATCACACGTCTGAAGAGCTGGCGCTGGCCTGTGCCTCCCATCATGGCGAAGACAGCCATGTCAGCAATGTCGCGCATTTCCTCGAGCGCATGGGACTTTCGGCCAATGATCTCGAATGCGGCGCGCATATGCCCACCAATGGCAAGGCGCGCGACGCGCTGCGCGCGGCGGGGCAGGACCCAAGCCCGCTGCACAATAATTGCTCCGGCAAGCATTCGGGCATGCTGAGCGTGGCGCTGGCCATGGGCGTAGCAACCGAGGGTTATGTGACCCGCGAGCATGAGGTGCAGCGCGCCGTGCGGGCGGCGGTGGAGGCGGTGATTGGTGAGGCGCTGACCGAAGATCGCTGCGGCACCGATGGCTGTTCCATTCCCACCTGGGCCGCCCCGATCCGCAGTTTCGCGCAGGGTTTTGCCCGCATGGCCACCGGCAAGGGGCTGGATGCCGGCCATGCCGCGGGCGCAAAGGCGCTGTTCGATGCGGCCACGAGCCACCCCCATCTCGTCGCCGGCACCGGTCACCTCGACACGCTGGTCATGGCGGCCTTCAAGGGCAGTGTGATGCAGAAGGGGGGCGCCGAAGGCGTGCAATGCGGCGCCATTCGCGGCAAGGGCTGGGGGTACGCGCTCAAATGCGACGACGGCAATATGGCCGCCAGCCAGGCCATGGTCGCAGCCCTGCTGCTGAAATTCGCCGACCCGGATGCGGCACAGCGCGAGGTGCTTGAACAGTTCGCGCGGCTGCCGACCAAGAATGTGCGTGGGGCTGTCGTGGGTGAGATGCGGGCGGTGATGATTTAGCGGCGGTTCACGTTCTGGTTGATGCGGCTCCAGCGCCCCCCCCTTGAGGGCAGTGTTTACTTTGGGCTCATCGGGAGGCACGGTAACCGCGGTTCCTGCTCTCCCTCCCCCTTGAGGGGAGGGCCGGGGTGGGGGTGCTGCGGGCGCCGCAAACCCCCATTTCCAAACGGATTTTCTGATGGTTCAGCACCCCCACCCTCATTCCCTCCCCTCAAGGGGGAGGGAGGCCGGCCGGTGTTTTTGGCTAGACTTTGTGTACGAAGCGATGCAGCCCCTACCCCAGGTGGGACGGTGGAGTAAGGGTGGGGCCGGCTGAGGCGGTTAGCCACCGAGCGTCACCCTCGGCCTTGAGCCGAGGGGTCTTGTTTGCGGGGATATCGCGAAGTGCAGAGCCCTCGGGTCTTCGCCCGAGGGTGACGGCCGGAGGTTGGGTAACGGCCTGCGGGTATCGCCATCGCAGGCGCACAAAAAAACGGCGGGATTGCTCCCGCCGTTGGATGGGTGAAGCGGCGCCTGGATCAGGCGGTGGCTTCCTCGAACAGCTTTCCGACGTGTTCCCAGTTCACGAGATTGTCGAACCAGGCTTCGAGATATTTCGGGCGGGCGTTGCGGTAGTCGATGTAGTAGGAGTGTTCCCACACGTCGACGCCGAGCAGCGGCTTGCCGCCATGGACCAGCGGGGACTCGCCATTGGCGGTCTTGGTCACTTCCAGCTTGCCGGTCTTGTGGTTGAGCGACAGCCAGGCCCAGCCCGAACCGAACTGGGTGGTGCCGGCCTGGATGAAATCGCCGCGGAACTTGTCGAAGCCGCCCAGGTCTTCATCGATCTTGGCTGCGAGCTTGCCCGGCAGGGACTTGCCGCCGCCATTGGGCTTCATCCAGTTCCAGAAATGGACGTGGTTATAGTGCTGGCCGGCATTGTTGAAGAGGCCGGCATTCTTGCCAAAGCTCTCCTTGACGATGTCTTCGAGCTCGAGAATTTCCAGACCCGACCCTTCCAGCAGCTTTTCGCCATTGGTGACGTAAGCCTGGTGGTGCTTGTCGTGGTGGAATTCGAGCGTTTCCGCCGACATATAGGGGCCCAGCGCATCGTAAGCGTAGGGCAGCGGGGGAAGGGTGAACTTGGTGGTCATGTTAGCCTCCGTTCGAGAATGGTATGACGCTGGAAGAACCGGCTATAGGGCTGTGGTTATAGGCGCATGCGCGTGTCGCAACAATGTCGGTGGGTGAACTAACCGTCCAATCCGACTGACTTTATTGCAAAGGCGTAGCACTGGGCGGTTTCCTTGAGACGGTCGAAGCGACCGGACGCGCCGCCATGGCCGGCACCCATATTGGTCTTGAGGTATAATGGTGCATCCCCGGTCTTGGTTGCCCGAAGTTTTGCCACCCATTTGGCAGGTTCCCAATAGGTGACGCGCGGATCGGTCAGCCCGGCCAGGGCGAAAATCGGCGGATAGGCCTGGGCAGACACCGCCTCGTAAGGGGCATAGGCGGCGATACGCTCATAGTCGGCGGGGGAAGTGATGGGATTGCCCCATTCTGGCCATTCCGGCGGAGTCAGCGGCAGGGTGTCGTCGAGCATGGTGTTGAGCACGTCGACAAAGGGCACCTGTGCGATGACGCCGCCCCAGAGGTCCGGCCTGAGATTGGCGATGGCGCCCATCAGCATGCCACCGGCCGAGCCGCCCTGGGCGACGATTTTGCCCTTTGACGTATAGCCCTGCTCGATCAGCATTTCGGCGGCGGCGATGAAATCGGTAAAGGTGTTGGTCTTATGCTCGCGGCGACCGTGCTTGTACCAGCGATAGCCCTTTTCCATGCCGCCGCGGATATGGGCGGTGGCGTAGACAAAGCCGCGATCGACCAGCGACAGCACCGAAACCGAGAAGGCCGCCGGCATCGACATGCCATAGGCGCCATAGCCGTAGAGCAAGGCGGGGTTGGAGCCGTCCAACTGCGTGCCCTTGCGACAGAGCAAGGTGACCGGCACCTGCTCGCCATCGGGCGCGGTGGCGAAGAGCCGGCGGGTTTCGTAATCGGCGGGGTTGTGGCCCGAGGGCACTTCCTGGGTTTTCAGCAGGGTGCGCTGGCCGGTTTCGAGATCGAAATCGAAGACCTGGCTGGGCGTGGTGGGCGAGGAATAGGACAGGCGGAACACCGAGGTGTCGAATTCATAGCCGGTGGACATGCCCAGCGAATAGGCCTCCTCGGCGAAGCGCACGACCTCTTCCTTGCCGGTGCGCAGGTCGCGGGCGACGATGCGCGGCAAGCCGTCCTCGCGCTCCAGCCGCAGCAGATGGTTTTTGAGCAAGGCGACGTCGAGCACCAGCACGCCTTCGCGATGCGGCACGATGTCGACCCAGTTTTCGGCAGCCGGCGCGTCGGCGGGGACGGTCACGATCTTGTAGTCCTCGGCGCCGTCCGCATTGGTGCGGATATAGAGGACGCCGTCGCGCTCATCGACCTCGTATTCGCGATCGGTGACGCGGGGGGCGACGAGGCGCGGCTCACCGCCCTGTTCCGCGTCGATGAGATAGATTTCCGAGGTCTGGTGATCGTGGGCGTCGATGACGATGAACTTGTCCGACAGCGTCTTGCCGACGCCGACGAAGAAACCGGGATCGCTCTCCTCATAGATGATCGGGTCGGCGGCCTGGTCGGTGCCCAGATCGTGGCGGCGCACGCGATAGGGGCGGTGGTTGTCGTCATATTCGGTGTAGTAGATGGAATTGGAGTCATTGCTCCAGACATAGGAGCCGGCGGTCTCCCGGATCACCTCGCCGGTATCGGTGAGGCTGGCGAGATCGCGCAGCACGATGTCGTAATATTCCGAGCCGGCGCGGTCGGCGGCCCAGGCGAGCAGAGCGTGGCCGGGATCGTGGCTGGCGCCGGCAAAGCCGAAATAGCCATCGCCCGCTTCGATATTGCAATCGAGCAGCACGGTCTCGGCGCCGCCATCGCGGGCGGTGCGCACGATCTGGGGATATTGCTTGCCCTCGAGCATGCGCGAATTATAGGCGAAGGGACCGTCCGGAGAGGGTACGCCGCTGTCGTCTTCCTTGATGCGGCCGCGAATCTCCTTGTAGATCGCGTCCTGCAGATCGGCGGTCGGCTGGCCGAATTCGGCCTCGTAATAATCGTTCTCCGCCTCGAGATAGGCGCGGATCTCGGCATCCAGCGTCTCGGGCTTCTGCATCACCTCCTGCCAATTGTCGGCGCGCAGCCAGGCATAGTCATCGACGCGGGTGGCGCCGTGATGGCTATGGGAATGGGCAAGGCGCTTGGCGATGGGGGCTTTGGCCATGGTGAGGCAATCTCCACGAAGGGCAGGGCGCGGCCGGGCCGCGCGATAGGACTGGCAAGGACATAGGCCTTGGCCGGAGCGATGGAAAGGGGCGGTGCCCGGATTTGGAGGG
>NZ_UZWD01000059.1 GCF_900631955.1 Devosia equisanguinis
CCCTCCCCCTCAAGGGGGGAGGGAGCGAAGGAACCAAAGCTTCTGAGCGTCATCATCACTGCTCCACCGCCCGGCCCTTGAGCGCGAACAGCCCTCTTGGACGCCGTTGGATGAAGAGGATGATCAGCACCAGGATCAGGATCTTGCCCAGCACCGCGCCGGCATAGGGTTCGAGGAATTTGTTGGCCACGCCCAGTGTCAGGGCGCCGACCAGCGTGCCCCAGAGATTGCCGACGCCGCCAAAGACCACGACCATGAAACTGTCGATGATGTAGTTCTGGCCCAGGTTCGGCGAGATATTGTCGATCTGGGTCAGCGCCACGCCCGCCAGACCGGCAATGCCCGAGCCCAGCCCGAAGGTCATGGCGTCGACAAAGGGGGTGCGGATGCCCATGGCCGAGGCCATGCGGCGGTTCTGCGTCACGGCGCGCATCTGCAGCCCCAGCGGCGTGCGGTTGAGCACCAGCAGCAGCATGAAGAACACGATCAACGCGAAAATGACGATCCAGAACCGGCCATAGGTGATGGAGAGGCCGAAGAATTCGGTCGAGCCGCTCATCCATGTGGGGGCGATGACCATCTGGTTGGTCGGCCCGAAAATCGAGCGCACCGTCTGTTGCAGGATCAGCGAAATGCCCCAGGTGGCGAGCAGGGTTTCAAGCGGGCGGCCATAGAGCCAGCGAATGACGCCGCGCTCGATGCCGACGCCAATGGCCCCGGTGACGAGGAAGGCGCAGGGCAGGGCGATCAGCAGCGAATAGTCGAGCAATCCCGGAAAATTCTGGCGGATGACCAGCTGCACCATGAAGGTCGTATAGGCGCCCAGCATCACCATCTCGCCATGCGCCATGTTGATGACGCCCATGACCCCGAAGGTGATGGCAAGCCCGATGGCGGCCAGCAGCAGCACCGAGCCCAGCGAAATGCCGAACCACACATTCTGCAAGGCACCCCACACAGCGCGTTCCTGTTCAAGACCGGCCAGGGCTGACTGGATCGTGGGGCGCAGCTCTTCGGGTGCGGAGTTCAGCGCCCCGGTGAGAATGGTAATGGCGGCGCGCCCGGCATTGGCGGCGACCTGCGGCACGGCGGCACTCTTGTCGTCGATGCTGGCGTCGTCGCTGGCGAGGATGGTCACCGCCCGCGCCGTCTGCATGGCCTTGAGCACATTGGCGTCGGTTTCCTCGGCAATGGCCTCATCCAGCAGCGGCAGAATGGCGGGATCGGGCTTGGCCATGAAAGCGTTGGCGGCAGAGAGACGGGTCGCCGCACTCTCGCTCATCAAGGTCATGCCGCTCACCGCCACCGAAACGTCGCGGCGCAGGCTGTTATTGATGCGGATACGCGCGAAGTCGGCGCCTTCGGGTGGATCGATCGCTTCGCCGGAGACCGGATCAACATAGGCCGAGCCGCGCTGGATGGCGACGAGGCCAGTGGTCTTGTCGGCATAGAGCGTGCCATCGGCGAGAGCCTGCAAAGCGGGGACAACACTGGTGTCGCCGGTCGCGGCCAGCTCGGTGACGATCTGCCCCAATTCCTTGAGGCTGGCCTTGCCCATGGATTGTACGAGGGCCGAAATGTCTGCGCTGGCATCCTGGCCGTGGGCATTTGGAAAAATCAGGAACGGCAGGGCCATAAGCACCAGGCGGATTGCGCGGAGAATGGTCATGGTTCTGGCGTCCTTGGTTTTTGGTGTGGTGTGGAGAGAACCCCCACCCGGCCTCCCCCTTAAGGAGGGGGAGGGGAAGATTTGTGCTTGGGTGAGATCCCGCCTCAGCCACCGGCCCATCCCTCCCCTGCTTCAGGGGGAGGTTAGGTGGGGTGGCCCTTGCCTTACTGCGCCGCGGCGCCGCAGGTCTTGGTTTCGGTATTGTAGTTGCCGCAGTTGATCGGGGCGGTCCAATCGGCTTCGAGCATCTTGGATTCCGGCAGGTAGTCGGACCAGGCATCGCCGGGGACGAGATCTTCGGTTTCCCAGACCACGAAGAACTGGCCATCATCCTGGATTTCACCGATCAGCACCGGCTTGGTGATGTGGTGGTTGGGGAGCATCTTGGCCATGCCGCCGGTCAGGTTCGGGGTTTCAAGGCCGACAATGGCGTCGATGACAGCGTCTGAATCAGTGGTGCCGGCAGCTTCGACAGCCTTCACCCAGAGGTTGAAGCCGATCATATGGGCTTCCATCGGGTCATTGGTGACGCGCTTGTCGTCGCCGATATAGTCGTGCCAGGCCTTGATGAACTCGGCATTCTCGGGCGTATCGACGCTCATGAAGTAGTTCCAGGCGGCCAGGTGCCCCACCAGCGGGGTGGTGTCGAAGCCGGAGAGTTCCTCCTCGCCCACCGAGAAGGCCACGACCGGGATGTCCTCGGCCTTGATGCCCTGATTGCCCAGTTCGCGGTAGAACGGCACGTTGGCATCGCCATTGATGGTGGAGACCACGGCGGTCTTCTTGCCGGCCGAACCGAAAGCCTTGATATCGGAGACGATGGTCTGCCAGTCGGAATGACCGAAGGGCGTGTAATTGATCATGATGTCTTCGGCGGCCACACCCTTGTCGAGCAGGTATTGCTCGAGGATCTTGTTGGTGGTTTGCGGATAGACATAGTCGGTGCCGGCCAGCACCCAGCGCTCGACTCCCTCGTCGTTCATCAAATAGTCGACGGCCGGAATGGCCTGCTGGTTGGGCGAAGCGCCGGTGTAGAAGACGTTGCGCTGGCTTTCCTCGCCCTCATACTGGACGGGGTAGAACAGCAGGCTGTTCAGTTCCTCGAACACCGGCAGCACCGACTTGCGGCACACCGAGGTCCAGCAGCCGAACACGGCGTCGACATCGTCAACTTCGATCAGCTGGCGGGCCAGTTCGGCGGCCAGCGGCCAGTCGGAGGCAATGTCGACCACGACGGGTTCGATCTGCTTGCCGAGAAGACCGCCCTTGGCGTTTTGCTGTTCGATCAGGAACAGCATCGTGTCCTTGAGCGTGGTTTCGGAAATGGCCATCGTGCCCGACAGCGAATGCAGAATGCCGACCTTGATGGTGTCGTCCTGGGCCATGACCGGCGTCATGGACAGCGAGACGCTGCCGGCGAGAACCGCAGCGAGCAGAGCGCTCTTGGCGCTGAAATAGGTCATTGTGTTAGTCCCTCTGAAGATTTGTTCCCCGAGACACCAAGGGAGGCGTCTGGGGAGACACTGGGACCATTCTTAACTTGAGCCCTATACGTCGATTGACGTAACCGCTCGGCGGCACACTCCGCGCCGGTCAGCGAAAGGCCTGAAAAACCGCGTGATTTCGGTTGGTTTCATGCTAATGAAGGCCCTGGCGATTTTTTGGGCAACGCGCAAAACTGGTTAAGGCCTGGGCGGATCATGGCACGGCAGAGGATCATTCCGGTCAGGCGCGCATATAATCGCTGGGTCGCCAACCAGACCCTGGAAGACTATGCGCTGCGCTTCACGGCCAAGTCGGCGCGGCGCTTTTCCAATGACCGAATCTCGCAGACCGCCATCGGCGCCATTTCCTTCCTCGCGCTCGAAGCCATCGGCGGCGCCATCACCCTCAGCTATGGCACCACCAATGCGCTGATCGCCATTCTGATCGCTTCCATCGCCATTCTGCTGGTCGGCGTGCCGATCGCGCGCTACGCCACCCGGCATGGCGTCGATGTCGACCTGCTCACCCGTGGAGCGAGCTTTGGCTATATCGGCTCGACCATCACCTCGCTGATCTATGCCAGCTTCACCTTCATTCTCTTCGCCATTGAAGCCTCGATCATGGCCAGCGCCTTGCAGCTGGCGTTCGGGCTGCCGCTCTGGATCGGCTACATCATTTCCGCCGTGGCGGTGATCCCGCTGGTCACCCACGGCATCCGCATGATCAGCCGCTTCCAGCTCATCACCCAGCCGTTCTGGATCGTCCTCAACATCCTGCCCTTCGTCTTCATCGCCTTCATGGATTGGGAGAAGTTCGATCTCTGGCGCGCCTTCAATGGCCTGGGTCAGCCCGAAGGCGCGGCCGGCAGTATCGCCGCGTTCGAGGTCGCCAAGTTCGGCGCCGCCTCCGCTGTCATCCTGGCGCTGATGACCCAGATTGGCGAGCAGGTGGATTTCCTGCGTTTCCTGCCCGCCGAGGGCGCGCCGAAATGGCGGCAGAAGCTTGGCATCTTTCTCGCAGGGGCAGGGTGGGTGGTCGTGGGGGCGCCCAAGCTGATCGCCGGCTCGTTCCTCGCCTTCCTCGCCCTATCCTCCGGGGTCTCCCCCGAACACGCCTCCGAGCCGGGCTATATGTATGCCGTCGCCTTCGGCTACATGATCCCCAATGAATTCGTGGCGCTGATGCTGATGGCCGGCTTCGTGGTCATCAGCCAGCTCAAGATCAATGTCATGAACGCCTATGCCGGCTCGCTGGCCTGGTCGAACTTCTTCTCCCGCCTCACCCATAGCCATCCCGGCCGCGTCGTTTGGCTGTTGTTCAATGTCGCCATCGCGCTGCTATTGATGGAGCTGGGCATCTACCGGCTGCTCGAAGAGACGCTTGGCACCTTCTCGATCATTGCCATGGCCTGGCTCTGCTCGATCTCTGCAGACCTCTTCGTCAACAAGCCATTGGGCCTGGCCCCTCCGGGCATCGAGTTCAAGCGCGCCCATCTCTATGACATCAATCCGGTCGGCGTCGGCTCGATGCTGCTCTCGGCCACCATTGCGCTCGCCGCCCATTTCGGTCTCTTCGGCGAGATGGCGGCGGCGCTTGCGCCCTATATTGCCCTTGTCGTCTGCTTCGTCGCCTCGCCCACCATCGCCTGGGCCACCAGGGGCAAATACTACCTCGCTCGCAAGCCGCGCAAAGCCTGGGCCAACAAGACTGCTGTCACCTGCTCGATCTGCGAACATCCTTTCGAGCCCGAGGACATGGCCTGGTGTCCCGCCTATGCGGCGCCGATCTGCTCGCTCTGCTGTTCGCTCGACGCCCGCTGCCACGACATGTGCAAGCCCAAGGCGCATTTCCGGGCCCAGACCCACGCCGTCGCCGCGACGGTGTTGCCGCAATGGATGATCGACAAGCTCCAGAGCCGGCTGGGTCGCTATGGCATCTCCATGGCTGTCGCCACCGCCATTCTCGCCGGTATTTTGGGCCTCATTTACTATTTCGCGGGTCGCTCGGCCCCGCACACAGCCGATGTGGTGGGCGGCACGCTGCTCGTCGTCTTCTTCGTCTTCGCCGTCGCCGCCGGAATCATGACCTGGTTCCTGGTCCTGGCGCATGACAGCCGCCTCGTCGCCGAGGAGGAAAGCTCCCGCCAGAACACGTTGCTGCTCAAGGAAATCGACGCGCATGGCCGTACCGATGCCGAATTGCAGCGCGCCAAGGAAAAAGCCGAGGCCGCCAACCAGGCCAAGAGCCGCTACGTTGTCGGCCTCAGCCACGAATTGCGCACCCCGCTCAATGCGGTGATGGGCTATGCGCAGATCCTCGAACGGGACGCCGCCATGCCCGAAAACCGCCGGGGTTCGGTGCAGGTCATCCGCCGCAGCGCCGAGCATCTGTCCGGTCTCATCGATGGACTGCTCGATATTTCCAAGATCGAGGCCGGGCGGCTGCAGGTCTATTCTAACGAGATCAACCTGCAGGATTTCCTCGACCAGCTTGTCGACATGTTCCGCCTGCAGGCCCAGGCCAAGGGGCTGGAATTCCGCCACAGTCGCGCCAAGGCGCTGCCCGCCTATGTGCGCACGGACGAAAAGCGGCTGCGGCAGATCCTCGTCAACCTGCTCTCCAACGCTATCAAGTTCACCAGTGCCGGCCATGTCAGCTTCGATGTCGGCTACCGCATGCAGGTGGCGACTTTCACCATCGAGGATAGCGGTTCCGGCATCACGGCAGACGATCTCCCCCACATCTTCGAGCCCTTCGTGCGCGGCGAGGCCGAGAAAAACCGCTTCACCCCCGGCCTTGGCCTCGGTCTCACCATCACCAAGCTGCTCACCGAAACGCTGGGCGGAGAAATCACCGTCACCAGCACGCCGGGGCAGGGCACCCGCTTTGTGGCCCGGCTCATGCTGACCAAGGTCGAGCGGCCATCCAAGCGCCTCGCCACCACGCAGCCGATCACCGGTTATACCGGTCCGGCGCGTACCATCATGGTGGTCGACGACAACGAAGACCACCGCGAGCTCATGCGCCAGATGCTCGAGCCGCTGGGCTTTGCGGTGGTGTCGGCAGAGAGTGGGGACGAGTGTTTGGCCAAGCTCGATGCATGGGCTTGGTCGTCCAAGCAGCGATCGGCCTCCCTCACACCGGCCGCAACCCCACCCAAGATCGTCACACCACCACAGATCGTCACCCTCGGGCTCGACCCGAGGGCTCTTAACTTGCCCAATTCTCCCCAAGTGCAGGCCCCTCGGGTCAAGCCCGAGGGTGACGCTTCGAGCGAGGGGATGGCAGCATTTGCCCCCCATCTTTACTTCGTCGACATCCGCATGCCGGGGATGAGCGGCTGGGACCTCGTCGCCGCGCTGCGCGAACGCGGCATCGCTGCCCCCATCATCATGCTCTCGGCCAATATCGGCGATGGCGCCAATCCCACCGGCGCCGATGCCGGTCATTCCGACACGCTGGCAAAACCCTTCGAGCTCAACCAGCTGATCGACAAGCTGGGCACGCATCTGGCGATAGACTGGACCCATGCCGTGCCGCCATCCGCTCCGGCCGCCCAGACAGCCGCGCCAAAATCCCCCGGCGCCGAGGCCTTGCGCGATCTCGCCAATCTGGGGCAAATCGGCCATGTACGGGGGATCGAGGCCAGGCTGACGGAACTGGCCGCCGATCCAGCCAATCTGCCATTGGTGGCGGTGCTGCGCCGCCATATGGAAAATTTTGATTTTGAGGCTTATGCCGAAGCGCTGGAGCGGGTGAGCCATGAGCAGGATTGAGAAAGAACAGGACATTGTGCTGCTGGTCGACGATTCCCCGGAATCACTCGGCTTTCTTACCGCGGCGCTGGAGGATGCCGGCGTCACCGTGCTGGTGGCGCGCTCCGGCGACATGGCGCTCAACATCGTTGAGCGGGTCATTCCCGATGTGGTGCTGATGGATGCGGTCATGCCGGGTCTTGACGGTTTCGAGACCTGCCGCCGCATGAAGGCGCTGGCGACGCTCGCCCATGTCCCCGTCATCTTCATGACCGGGCTGACCGAGACCGAGCATATCGTGCATGCGCTTGAAAGCGGCGGTGTCGATTATCTCAGCAAGCCGATCAATGTCGATGAATTGCGCGCTCGCATTCGTGTCCACCTCGCCAATGCCCGCCGTGCCCAGAGCGCCCGCATCGCGCTCGATGCCGCCGGCCGGCATCTGGTCGCTTTTGCCGCCTATGGCACGGTGTTGTGGTCCACGCCACAGGCCAATCGCTTGCTCGAACGCTCCGGCATGGATGCGCGGGTGCAGGCCGAGATGTCGGCCAATTTCGCCGCCTGGCACCTGCTCGAGGGCGCACAGGCCCAGCCCGGCGACGCCTTTTCGCTGGGTGGCAATGGCGCCACTGGTCTGCAGTTTTCCTATCTCGGCATGGTCGGCGGCGATGAATATCTGTTCCGCCTGAGCCGCATGCAGGCGGAGGGGCAGGAGGACGCCCTGCGCCAGCAGTTCGGCCTGACCCAGCGCGAAAGCGAAGTGCTGCTGTGGATCGCCCGCGGCAAGTCCAATCGCGATATCGGCGACATTCTGGGCCTCAGCCCGCGCACGGTGAACAAGCATCTCGAGCAGGTCTACACCAAGCTCGGTGTCGAAAACCGCGCCTCCGCTGCCATCAAGGCCATCCAGGCCATGCAGGCACCATTCGAGCTGTAGATCAATTCAAACTGAGGTGGGCCCAGGCGCTTTCGCCTCCCTCCCCCCTGAGGGGAGGGATTGAGGGTGGGGGTCCATCAGTGTGTCACTGAACTACCC
>NZ_UZWD01000043.1 GCF_900631955.1 Devosia equisanguinis
GGCCTTTTCTCTTCAAATCTCTCCAGTGGAGAGATTTGAAGAGAAAAGGCCGGGGTGGGGTCGTTTAGCGATCCACTGATGGACCCCTCCCTCAATTCCCTCCCTCAAGGGGGAGGGAGGCGAAAGAGCCAAGAGTCCACCTCAAGTTGAAATGATCTAGAAGGCCATTTGAGCTACGCTCGAATGGCCTGGGAATGAGGGAGGGGGTCCTCACCCCAACCGCGATGCCACCCCTCCCCCTCCTTCAGGGGGAGGCTGGGTGGGGGTTCCGCAGGCCCAGCAAACTCCCAATGGCAAACGGTTTCCCGGATGGTCCCCCCGCTTCAAAGGCTTTCGCAAGCCTGCCCCTCACCGCACCGCTCTCGGGCTCAACTCGGGGGCCTGTCAGCGCGCCACAACCACAGCATCGCGCCTCAGCGCCGGACATGCCCTCGCAGCACCGCCAGCACCTCATCCGCCGGGTCCTGCCGTCCGTAATCCGCCTCGCCCGCCTGCATCAGCGTATAAAGCTCGGCAAATGCCGCCACCTGCGCTTGCCGTACCTGCTGATCCCGCACCAGAGCGAACGCAGCCCCTCCGACCGCCTCCGCGCTCAGCGATTGCGAAACCATTTCGGGCACCGCCTCGCGGCCGAGAATGATATTGGGCAGCGACACCTGCGGCCGCCCGATCTGCTCATAGACCCGCGCCTGCGGCCCATCGAGCGCGTAGATCACCAGCATTGGCACGCGGGCGAGAGCCAGCTCCAGCGTCACCGTGCCGGAGACGCAGATGGCCGCCACGGCCTGACCATAGAGCGCCTTGCGTTCGGCCCGCCGATCCTCGATGCGCACCGGCACCGGCCAGTTGGCCACCGCCTTCTCGAGCCGCCCGCGGAGCGCCGGCAATGTCGGGATCACCAGTTCAGTCACCGCCGCCTCCGCCAATAGAGAAGGCGCAATCGCCGCGAGCAAAGGCAGATGTCGACGTAACTCGCCCTTGCGGCTGCCCGGCAGCAGAACGAGCGGCCCCTGTTTCGGCGCCGTCTCGGTCAGCAGCGCCTCTCCGAGCGCCGGATGGCCGACATAGCGTGTCGGCGGCCCGCCAAGACGCTGCATCACCGCAGGCTCGAAGGGCAAGACCGCCAGCGTCGCATCGAACAACGGCCGCAGCTTGGCCGCGCGCTCGGGATGGCGCGCCCATACGGAAGGGGCAACGTAGAGGATGATCGGACCAGAATAGCCCTTGGCCCGCAAGCGTGCTGCCAATAGACGCGAAAAATCCTGCGCGTCGACCAGAACCACCATGTCCGGCTGGCTGCGCAGGATGGCACGCGCCGCCTGGCCGATGCGCCACAACAGTTTCGGCAGGTTGAGGATCACGTCGGTGACGCCCATCACCGCCAGGTCCGACATCGGGAACAGCGGCACCAGTCCCTGCCCGATCAACTCGTCACCGCCAACACCGGACAGCGCCACATCAACCTTCTGGCGCAGGCGTCCGACCAGATCTGCAGCGATCCGGTCGCCGGATGGTTCACCGGCAAGAATGAAGAGACGAAGACTCTCCCTCATGCCACCTCCGCGGCGTTCAGAATCCGTTCATTTAGCGGTCAGACTCGTGCCCGTTCTTGGGAAGCAGGATCGGCCGGTCACCGCCATCGGCGATGAACTGCACCACGTCCTGCACCAGCGCATCGTCCTTGAACAGCGCCGCCGCATCCTCGACGCGCTCGCGCAACGTGCCCTCGCTGGCAAAAATCTGCCGATAAGCGGCTCGCAGGCGATGGATAGCCTCGCGATCGAACTTGCGACGCTTGAGTCCCACCAGGTTAAGTCCAGTCAGCACCGCGCGATTTCCGACTGCCATGCCATAAGGAATGACGTCGCCATCGACCATGGACTGCGCGCCGATAAAGGCATGCGAGCCGATGCGGGTAAACTGGTGAATGACGCAGGTACCGCCGAAAATGACGTTGTCACCCACATGAACATGGCCGGCAATGCCAACATAATTGGCCATGACCACATTATTGCCGATGATTGCATCATGCGCCACATGTGCATTGGCCATGATCAGGCAGTCATTCCCAACCTTGGTCAGCATTCCGCCGCCCTCGGTTCCAGGATTGATTGTCACCGCCTCACGAATAGTGCAGCGCTCGCCGATTTCGAGGCGCGAATTCTCGCCATGATACTTTAGATCTTGCGGCTCATGACCGATAGACGCAAACGGAAAGATGCGCGATCCGGCGCCAATCGTGGTGTTGCCGTCGATCACGGCATGCGACACCAGCTCGACATTGTCGCCCAGAACCACGTTCTTTCCGACCATGCTATAGGGCCCGATGCGGACCCCACGGCCCAGCGTCGCGCCCTCGGCAACGATCGCCGTCGGGTGAACGACGGGCTCGGTCACGAATCCGCCCCGACAATCATGGCGGTGATCTCGGCCTCGGCGACCACCTTGCCATCGACAATCGCCTTGGCCTCGTACCGGCCCACATTGCGCCGGCGGTGCATCTTGGTGATGTGGAATTCCAGCCGATCACCAGGCCCTGCAGGCTTGCGGAAGCGAGCATTGTCCACGCCCAGCATCATGACGATCTTCTTGCCGTTCGCATTGCCGTCATGCTTGATGACGATGGCGCCGGCCGTCTGCGCCATGCCCTCGATGATCAGCACGCCTGGGAAGATTGGATTTCCCGGGAAGTGTCCCTGAAAGATCGGCTCGTTGAAGGTGATGTTCTTGATTCCAACGGCAGATTCGTCGCCGTTGATATCAATGATCTTGTCGATCATTAGGAACGGATACCGATGCGGCAAAGCCTCAAGGATTTCCGCAATGCTCATCGCATCGAGTTCAGTGGCTTCGGTGACGGTATCGTTCATCCCCGCTTGTCCCCCTTAGACAATTTGCGCATCACGGCGATCTCTCGCCAAAAATCTCTTATATCCTGCGCCGGTGCCCCGGCAAGTTTCGAACCGGCGGGCCAGTTCTTGGTCACCGCCGCGCGCCCATGTACGACGGAACCGGCGCCAATGGTGACATGACCCGATGTCCCCACGCCGCCGCCCATAAGCACCCCATCCTCGACAATGGTAGAGCCCGAAAGCCCGCTCATCGCCGCGATAAGGCAGTTTCGACCGATCCGGCAATTGTGCCCGATCTGCACGAGATTATCGATCTTGGTGCCGTCGCCAATGACGGTGTCACCCAAGGCACCGCGGTCGATAGTACTGTTGGCGCCAACCTCGACACGATCCTGGATGATTACCCGGCCCAGCTGCGGAATCTTGCGGTTAGAGCTGCCGAAATCGAGCCAACCAAAGCCTTCCGTGCCAATGCGGGCGCCGGAATGCAACACCACGTCATTGCCGATATGAGCACAGTCGATCGTGCAATTGGCGGCAATTGTGCAATTGCGCCCGATGGTTACGCCTGCACCGATGACCGTATTGGCGCCGATGATGGTACCGCGCCCAATCTCCACACCGGCACCGATCACCACATTGGAGCCAATGGTAACGTCGCGCTCGAAAATCGGCGCACCCAGATCATCACGACCAGCCGCAATGATCGAGCGCGTACTGGACGGATAGAGGAAATCGAGGACATCGGCGAAGGCATTGTGGGCCTTGTCGACAGCGACACCGACCGTTCCGGCAGGCACGACATCGCGCAGCGCCCCGGAAACGAAGACAGCGCCGGCATTCGTGCGGCGCAGCTCCTCGATATAGCTGGTGTGAGCGGCCAGGGCGAGATCATTGGGGCCAGCCAGATCCAATTCGGCAACGCCGGAAATGATCAGCTCGGCCTCGGAGCCATCAACCAACCCAGGAAGGCCGATCTGCTCCAGCAGGGCTCCGAGGGCAACGGGGCCCGCAAAGCGGTGAAAACGGGTATCGACCATGGTGCCACTTAAATAACGAGAGCCGCGGCGCTACCGCCCCGCGGCTCTTCAAACTCTGTCACGCGCCTTGCACTAGAGCAAGGTGGAGATGGTGAACTGGAACACCTGCGTCCGGTCGTCGGTGGACTTGTTCAGCACATGCGCCACGTCGCCGCGGAGCGGGCCGAACGGCGAGTCCCAGATGAGCGAAGCACCCACCGAGGTACGCCACGGCTGGTCCACGGATCCGGCCGAAACGCCAACCGGAGCAGCAGCGCCGGTATTGATGTTCGGCAGGTTCGAACCGTCGATCCAAGCCGCATCGGCCCAGATAGCGCCGCTCAGGCCGTAGCTTTCCGGCAGGCCGGGGATCGGAAACTCGATTTCGGCCGACACGCCAGCATACATGGTGGCGCCAAGATATTCGCCACTGGTCAGGCGCGGACCAATACCACGCGGCTGGAAGCCGCGGATCAGCTGCGAACCAGGGGTGAAAGCCTCGACGGCATGCACACCGGTATTGTTCATGCTGTTGACGACACCAGCCTGACCGCGAACGCTGGCCACGATGCCGCTGTCGTCGAGGAGCGGCATGAAGTAGCGTGCGCGCGCCTCGGTCTTCAGCAGGTTGTGGTCCCAACCGATATACTGCTGGGAGAACGTCGCATAGAGACCCTCGGTCGGGTTCTTGACGCTATCGACGCCATTCCAGACCAGGTTGTAACCGATGAATGCCTTGTTGAATTCCTGCTTGTCGGTAACCAGCGAAGACCTATACTGCGGATTGTCCTTGGTATCGGAGATGATCTTGCGCTCGTAACCAGCGAAGAGCCCAGCATTCAGCGTGCTGGTGATCGGAACGCCCAGGCGCACCTGGCCGCCAGTCACCTGCGAACCGTAGAAGGTCGTGGTCGTCTCGTCATAGATGCGGTGATACGCGTCCACGCCAGCCGACACCTTCATGCCCATAAAGCGAGGCTCGGTGAACGAGAAATCGAAAGTACGGCCAGACTGCGTCGCGCCGATGGCAGCACGCAAATACTGGCCACGCCCGAGGAAATTGCGCTCGGTGAGCGACACTTCACCCAGAATACCGTCGACCGTCGAATAACCGGCAGTCGCACCATATTCACCGGTCGAGGTCTCGGTCACATTGACGTTGAGCACGACCTTGTCGGGCGAAGATCCCGGAGCGGTGGAAATTTCCACCTTCGAGAAGAAGCCAAGTGCTTCGACCTTGCTGCGGCCACGGATAACCATGGAGCGGTTGAACGGGTCGCCTTCGCCGAATTCGAATTCGCGACGAATGACGAAGTCACGCGTCTTGGTATTGCCGGTGATATTGATGCGTTCAACATAGACGCGAGCGCCTTCATCTACCAGGTAGGTGATGTTGAACGTGCCGGTCGCGACATCACGATCCAGACGAGCGCGGACGTCAGCGAAGGAATAACCCTGCGCCGTGGCTTCGTAAGCCATGTCTTCCAGCGTCTTCTGCAGATCGGCAACCGAGTAACGACCACCCTGCCCGGTCTTCACCGTGCCCTTGAGCACATTGGTATTGAGACCGTTGATGCTGGTTTCGATATTGACGTTGCCAAATTCGTAGGGCTGGCCTTCATTCACCGTGAAATTGATGAAGTAGGCATTGCGCGAGGCATCATACTCGGCAACCGAGTTTACCTGCGCATCGGGATAGCCGCGATTGGCGTAGTAGAGACGGATACGCTCGCGATCAACCGCCAGCTTCTGCTCGTCATAGGTATCGTCGCGGAGCAACCAGCTGAGAACGCCAGTTTCCTTGGTGAGCATGGCGCCCTTGAGACTGCCGGCACCAATCGCGTTATTGCCAGTGAAGTTGATCGCCGCAATGCCTGCGCGCTCGCCCTCATTGACCTGGAAAACCACTCGCACGCGACCATCGGCAGTTGCCTCGGTCCGCGCCGTCACACCGACGGACATGAAGCCATCGCGGTCGTAAGCCTGACGGATGCTTTCGATATCAGCAGCCAGTCGCTGCTGCGAGAACACCCCGGACGAACTCAGATCGACCATTGCCAGCAATTGCTTGTCGGAGAAGCGACGATTGCCCTCGAACAAGACAGAACCGACCAATTGCTCCTGAGCGTAGGCACTTACGACACCGAAAACCGGCACACCGCCTGCGACCAGGGGTGCAGCCCCCATAAGGGCAATCGCGGAAACCGCTCCACGCATCAGCTTGGTGGGGTTGATCATATTGTTATTGCCTTCTGCGACCTGCCCAGGGAATCGCGAACACACCGCTCCCCCAAGCCAACTCCATTGAAGTGTTTTACTGTTTTTTTAACCAGGGACAAGGCGTTCATCCCGACGCGGTTAGTAATTCATTGGCGATCTGGCATTCGTGCAACACCTTGCGAACCAAGGTTAATGGCGGGTTACCGCAGAATTCCAAAGTACGAGAACACCGTATCGTTGAATACGGTGAACACCATCAGCGCCAAGACCAGGGCAAAGCCGAAGCGATACCCTATTTCCTGTACCCGCATGCTGAGCGGGCGACCACGAACGGCCTCAACGAGATAGTACATTAGGTGGCCGCCGTCGAGCATCGGCACCGGCAAAAGATTGAATATACCGATATTTAGGGAGAGCAGCGCCATGAGGTTGATCAGGGCGACAATCCCCAGCGTTGCCACTTCCCCGGAAACCTTGGCCACTTTCACCGGACCGCCCAGCTGCTCGACGTCCCCGCGTCCCACAAAGAAGTCTCCGAGGAACGCAGCCGTCCGCTGGATGATGAAGCGAATCTCCTCGAAGGTCATGCCGATCGCTTCCACCGGACCCGGCCGGTAGAGCGTGATGTCGGTATCATCGACATTGCGCGTCACCCCGATACGGCCGATGCGCTGCAAATTGCCAAACCGATCTTCGACCTGCACGGCTTCGGGCGTCAGAGTCAGTGTTTGCTCGGCACCATTGCGAACCAGGTCAACCACCACTTCGCGCGAGGGGCTGGTCGCTACATAGCGCTGAAAATCCTCGAAGCCGCGGACTGCGTAGCCATCAACCGATACGATCGTGTCGCCCGCCTGCAGCCCTGCCTCTTCGGCCACCGAACCGGCGATCACCTCGCCGACTACCGGCGGAATGGTGTAGCGCCCATAGCCAAGGAGCAGCGCATAGAGGATGAAGAAAGTCAGCAGAATATTGGCGATGGGACCGGCCGCTACGATGGCGATGCGCTGCCACACCGACTTGTTGACGAAAAGGCGCGGCGCCAGTTCTGGCGGCAGGTTCTGCGTCGCCTCAAGATCCGGCATACTGGCCGCATTCATATCGCCGACGAAGCGAACATAGCCACCCAGGGGAATCGCCGAGATACGCCAGCGCGTGCCGTGCTTGTCGTTCCAGCCGACAAGCTCCCGCCCAAAACCAACCGAAAAGGTTTGAATGGCCACGCCATTCCATCGTGCCACTAGATAGTGCCCCATCTCGTGTACGAACACGATGACGGTCAGGACAGCCAGGAACGGAACGACGTAGGACAGGAGCCAGAAGGCAAAATCAAACATGGGTCTTCCAAGCTCTGCACATCACCCGCTGGGCGCACGTGCTACCAATATAGCAGGCCCTCGGCGATCGCTCCGAATCCGGCATGCAGACTGCCCACGATCACAACGAAGATGACGCCGAATGTAAGGCTGTCGAGACGGTCCATGAGACCGCCATGGCCGGGAATGATATCGCCGCTATCCTTGATGCGGAAATGACGTTTCAGCGCGCTTTCGGCCAGATCACCCGATTGGCCCAGCACGCTGATGACGGCGGACAGTAAAAGACCGATCCAGATCGGAGAATCGGTGACCAGGAGCCAGACCACCAGGCCCGCGCCGGTACCGAGCGCCAGCCCTCCGAGGGCTCCCGACCAGGTCTTTGACGGCGAAATCTCTGGCGCCAGCTTTTCGCCACCGATCTGCCGGCCGGTGAAGAAGGCCGCCGAATCCGTCATCCAGATCACCGTACCGAGATAGACGCCTGCCCAGATACCAACCGTGCCTTCCCCGCGCATCATCAGGATGAGAAGGATCAGGCCGCCGAACAACCCGAGGCCGGCAAACCGCCAGACCAGAAGCTTTCGGTCCATGAACAGCGCCACCACACAGGCCACGAGGATAGTTGCAACGGCCCCCAACACGCCAAACAGCGGATAGGCCAGACCGGACAGCGCCACGAGACCGATCAGCACCATGCCCATGGGTGTCAGCGGCGCGCGGGAAATCATCGTTTCCCACTCCCGATAGACGCCGCCATAAACCGCGCCCACCACCGCCGCGAAGAGGTAGCTGCCGATGTAAAGCGCCGTAGCGGTCAGCGCGATGAGCACCAGAGCCGAAATGAGCCGCGGTCCGACATCTGCCCAGTTACGGCGAGTCACTGTTTTCTCGGGAGGGGGACCGTCCGGCATGCTCACGACCCTGTCGCGCCTATGCCGCCAAAGCGTCTGTCCCGCAACGAGAAGGCCTCGAGCACGCGCAGGAAGCTGGCTTCGTTGAAATCGGGCCAATGCTCGTCAACGAACACGAATTCGGAATATGCCGCCTGCCAGAGCAGGAAGTTGGAGAGCCGCTGCTCGCCGCTGGTCCGGATGATCAGATCGGGATCCGGCATGCCTTCGGTGAACAGCGAACGGGCGATGGCAGCTTCGTCGATTGCGTCCGGGTCCAGTCGCCCCGCGGCCACTTCATGCGCCAGCTGACGCGCAGCAGCTGCGAGCTCGGCCCGGCCTCCATAATTGAACGCAACCACCAGCGTCAGCCCGGTATTTCCGGCAGTCTTGGCTTCGACATCGTCGATGAGCCGCACCAGGGAGGGGTCGAGCCCCTCGCGCGTGCCGATGATCCGCACCTTGACATTGTTGCGGATCAATCGCTGCAGATCGGAAGCGACGAAGCGCCGCAAAAGATTGAAAATGAAGGAAATCTCGTCAGGAGGACGCGACCAGTTCTCGGAGGAGAAGCTGAATACGGTCAGGTACGAGACGCCGTAAGTGATGCAAAGCTCGACCATGCCGCGCAGGGCACCAACGCCCTGCACATGCCCTTCGGTGCGCCGCTTGCCGCGCGCCTTGGCCCAGCGTCCATTGCCATCCATGATTACGCCGAGATGCACCGGAATGCGCAATCCCGACGCCATCCGCGGTGTCATGCTGGCGGCCGGTTCCCCTGCCATCGACGCCCTCCCGGCGTGGATCAGCCGGTCCTTAGACCTGCATGATCTCCTGTTCCTTCTGTGCCACGATCGTATCGATCTCGGCGACGGCATCATCGGTGGCCTTCTGCACCAGATCCGACTGCTTCTTGGCGTCGTCCTGGCTCATGTCGCCGTCTTTCTCAGCCTTTTTCAAGGCATCCATGCCGTCACGGCGAATGTGGCGCACGGCCACACGAGCCTGCTCTGCATAGTTATGGGCGACCTTGGCCAGCTCCTTGCGGCGCTGCTCATTGAGCTCGGGCAGCGGCACGCGGATAACCTGGCCCTCGCCCATCGGGTTGAGGCCGAGGCCGCTATCGCGGATGGCCTTTTCGACGGCATTGGCCATGGAGCGATCCCAGACCTGCACCGACAGCATGCGCGGCTCGGGGACGGTGACCGTGGCAACCTGGTTGAGCGGCATGCGCGAACCATAGGCTTCGACGACCACCGGCTCCAGCAGGCTGGCGCTGGCCCGGCCCGTGCGCAGGCCGCCAAGCTCGTCTTTCAACGACGCGACGGTCTTCTGCATGCGGGTCTTGAGTTCCTTGAGATCGTAGTTGGCCATTGCCTGCTTCCTTCCAGTCCCTCGTCGGGCGTCGCAGAAACTGACACCCAACCTAAACTTGTTATCTTTCCGGCTGACTAATAGTGCCGAATTTTTGGTGCCTGTCAGGCATCCTTGCCGACGCGCGTGGAAAGGCCCCTGCCTTCCAGAACGCCGGAAAGCCCTGCCTGATCGTCCAGGGCATATACAATTATCGGCATGGAGTTGTCGCGGGCAAGCGCGAAGGCCGCCGTATCCATGACCTTGAGATTATCGGAGATGACCTTGTCATAGCCGATGCTGGAATAGCGCACCGCATCGGGATTGGTCTTGGGGTCTGCGGAATAGACACCGTCGACCTTGGTACCCTTGAGCACCACATCGCACTCCAGCTCGATGGCGCGCAGGGTAGCGGCCGTATCGGTGGTAAAAAACGGATTGCCGGTGCCGCCACCAAGCACAACGACAAACCCTTCTTCGAGAGCCTGCTTTGCATCGCGCGCCGTGAAGGTATCGGCCACAGACGGCATTGTCGCGGCGCTGAAGGGCTTGGACTTCATGCCCTGGCGGCTGATGGCATTGGAAAGGGCGAGGGCATTGATCATCGTGCCCAGCATGCCCATGAGATCGGCGGTAACGCGATCAGTACCATCGGCAGCGCCGGCCATGCCGCGGAAAATATTGCCGCCACCGACGACAATAGCCACTTGCGTTCCGCCGCGCGCCACATCGGCGATCTGCTTGGCGACACCCTGGAGAAAGGGTGGCTCGATGCCGAAGGAATTGTCTCCCGCCAGCGCCTCGCCCGAAACCTTGAGCAATATGCGCTTATAGGCAGACGACATTGGCGGACCTCTCGACATGTATGAGTACGGCCACCGAATCCAGCGGGGACCCGGCCGACCCTAGTGCAAAAACGCCCCACAAAGAAGGCGAAGTTGCGGATGATGAAGTTTAGGCTACAGAAATCTCGATCCGGAAATCTGCGATCCGGAGAGGAGCGGGTGGGCCATGGCCCACCCGAAACGGGTCTTACTTGACGCCTGCAGTGGCAGCGACTTCAGCCGCAAAGTCGGTCTCGACCTTTTCGATGCCTTCGCCCAGGGCAAAGCGCACGAACTTGGTCAGCTTTACCGGCGCGCCGACTTCCTTTTCGGCATTCTTGATGGCGTCGCCCACGCGGGTCTCGCCGTCGATCACGAACACCTGGCTGAGCAGCGTGACTTCTTCGAAGTACTTGCGCATGCGGCCTTCGACCATCTTCTCGGCGATGTCGGCGGACTTGCCGCTTTCCTTGACCTGCTCAAGAATGATGGCGCGCTCACGGGCAACCACTTCCTGGTCCAGCTCTTCGGGAGCAATGGCCTGCGGCTGCGCGGCAGCGATGTGCATGGCCAGCTGCTTGCCGAGTGCCGACAGGGCAGCCTTGTCACCAGTGGATTCGAGCGCGACCAGGATACCGATCTTGCCCATGCCCGCCTTGACGGCATTGTGGATATAGCTTTCCACCACGCCATCGGCAACGGTCACGGTCTGCGTACGGCGCAGGTTCATGTTCTCGCCGATCTTGGCGATAGCCTCGGTCAGTTCAGCCGAAACCGAGTGGCCGGTACCCGGGTACGGCATTTCGCCCAGCTTGACGACATCGCCATCGGCGTCGAGCGCCAGCTTGGCAATGTTGCCGACGATGGTCTGGAACTGCTCGTTGCGGGCGACGAAGTCGGTTTCGGAATTGACTTCAACGACGGCGGCCTTGGTGCCGGCAGTGGCAACGCCAACCAGACCTTCGGCAGCAACGCGATCTGCTTTCTTGGCAGCCTTGGCGAGGCCGCGCGTGCGCAGCCAGTCGACTGCAGCTTCCATGTCGCCATTGGTTTCAGCGAGGGCCTTCTTGCAGTCCATCATGCCGACGCCAGTCGACTCGCGGAGCTGCTTAACCATTGCGGCAGTGATTTCCATGGTTCACCTCTTGGCGGCCCCTCGCGGGGCTGCAATGTTCAATTGGGTTTGGCCCGAATGTCCGGGCCACGGAACGCTTTCGGGAAAGGTGGAGACCACCTTTCCCATTATCAAGCGCAACTAGACGAAGATCAGTTGACGGCGGCTTCCGCGTCGGAAGGCAGATCTTCAGCCGGAGTCTCCGCGCCGGCACCGAGATCGGCACCCAGAGCGCTCGACGAACGGCCGATGCCGTCAATGGCGGCGCGCGAGATCAGCGAGACATAGAGCTCGAGAGCGCGGCTGGCGTCGTCATTGCCCGGAATGGCGTAGTCGACGGTGTCCGGATCGCAGTTGGTATCGACGATGGCCACCACCGGGATGCCCAGACGACGGGCTTCCTTGATCGCGTTGGCTTCCTTGTTGGTGTCGATTACGAACAGGAGGCTCGGCAGGTTGCCCATGTCCTTGATGCCGCCCAGGTCGCGCTCAAGACGCTCCTGCTCGCGGGACATCATCAGGCGTTCCTTCTTGGTGCGCAGCGCCAGGTCGGCATCGCTCATAGACTCGAGCTCACGCAGGCGTGCGATCGAGTTGGAGATGGTCTGCCAGTTGGTCAGCGTGCCGCCGAGCCAACGCGAGTTCACGTAGTACTGAGCGGACTGCTTGGCAGCATCGGCAACCAGCGGAGCGGCCTGGCGCTTGGTACCAACGAACAGCACGCGGCCGCCATCGGCAACGGTGTCGGATACGAGCTGCAGAGCGCGGCTCAGGGCCGGGACGGTCTGCGACAGGTCGAGAATGTGGATATCGTTGCGCACGCCGAAGATGTAGCGTTCCATCTTCGGGTTCCAGCGGTGCTTCTGGTGGCCGAAATGGACGCCTGCTTCGAGAAGCTGACGCATGGAGAATTCTGGCAGTGCCATGATGGGCTGCTCCTTTACCGGTTTATGCCGCCACGAAGCCTTGCGACGATGCTCGTCACCGGATGGATTTCTGAACGACAGAAAGCCTGCTTCGTGTGTGTGATTGCGCCGGATCACGCCGAACGCGTGCGCCATATAGGCGAACAATGGCCCCGACGCAACCCACCTGCACCACTTCGAACTGGACGAATTTCACGGAATCGTCAGGGAACAAAGCGCTTTGGCCACGATTGACTATGCATAGACCCGCGCCTGGCACGCGGGGACAAGGGTGAAAACCCCTGAGCGGGAGAGGAAGGGCCAAGGCTCGCCTCTTCCGCGTTGTTATGTGATGCGCTCACGCGAACCGAACATCCATCACGCCATCGAGCGCTTTGATCCCGCCGGCTACCTCGGCGGTCAGCTGGTATTTTCCAGGCAATTCCAGCTCGTACTCTCGAGCGCCGCCATCCCGGATCACCACGAAACTGACGGTGCCATTACCGCCGCGCTTGAGCTGCGCACTGGTCGGCTCCAATGCTTTGGCGTCGGCCATGAAGACGGTCATCTGCCGATCCACGCGCTCAGCCATGCCCTCGATGGGCTTGGCCGAAACCAGACGCAGGCTGATACCTTCCGCCCGCTCGTCAGCACCGACCTCCAGGATCACCGAATTGCCCGGCTGCAGAATTGCGCCGAACTCGTTGATCTGCTCGGAGAAGGCAATGCATTCGAACGTGCCGCTCTGATCCGAGAGCGACAGGATCATCATCGGCGTGCCTTTTCGCGTTCGCCGATCATTGCGCCCAGAAATCGTGCCGGCGAGACGACCGGCACCCGCCCCATCCTTCACAGCCCGCTCGAAGTCGCTCCAGCGCTGCACCCGCAATTTTTCGAAAAGATCGGCATAGGCATCGAGCGGGTGCGCCGAAAGATGGAAGCCGATGGCGGCCAGTTCGCGATCCGCCCGCTCGGTCGAGCTCCAGGCCGGCACGCCGGATGGCAGCCTGAACGGCTCAGGCTCGGCGCTAGCGAACATGTTCCATTGGCCTTCATTACGCTCCGAGGTCAGCGCCTGCGCCGTGCCGATCACCGACTCGACCGCTGCAAAGGCAACTTCCCGACGCGGCACCAAGCCATCGAAGGCCCCGGCATTGACCAGTGTCTCCAGCGTCCGCTTGTTGAGGACCCGCGGGTCGACCCGACGTGCGAAATCGCCGAGATCCTTGAACGGCTCGTTGCCTCGTACCTCGACGATGTGTTCCGCCATCGCCCGGCCCACGCCCTTCACCGCCGAAAGCCCGTAATGGATGCGGTCTTCCTTGACGGAGAACACCACTTCCGAGCGATTGACGCAGGGCGGCACCACTTCAATACCCTTTTTGCCCGCTTCGCGACGGAAGTCGCTGAGTTTGTCGGTCTGCGCCATGTCGAGCGTCATCGAAGCGGCATAGAATTCGTGCGGAAAGTGCTCCTTGAGATAAGCGGTCTGGTAGGAGACCCAGGCATAGGCCGCCGCGTGGCTCTTGTTGAAGCCGTAATTGGCGAACTTTGCGAGCAGGTCGAAGATTTCGTCGGCGAGGGTTTCGCTCACCCCCTGCGGCCCTGAGCCTTCGCGGAATCGGACGCGCTGGGCATCCATTTCCGCCTTGATTTTCTTACCCATGGCGCGGCGCAACATGTCCGCCTCGCCCAGCGAGTAGCCGGACAGAAGCTGGGCGATCTGCATCACCTGCTCCTGGTAGACGATGATGCCATAGGTCTCGTCCAGCACCGTCGACAGCGCCGGATGCGGATAGCTCACCTCTTCGGTGCCATGCTTGCGATTGATGAAGCTCGGGATATTGTCCATCGGGCCAGGCCGATAGAGCGCGTTCATGGCGATAAGGTCTTCGATACGGTCGGGCTTGAGCTCCATCAGAGCCCGGCGCATGCCCGCCGATTCAAACTGGAAAATGCCGTAGGTATCGCCCCGGGCGTAGAGCTTGTAAGTGGCGGCGTCTTCAATCGGAATGGCGTCGATATCGAGGTTGATCCCGCGATTAGCCACCATCTCAACGGCATAGCGGATCGTCGTCAGCGTCTTGAGGCCTAGGAAGTCGAACTTCACCAGGCCTGCCGGTTCCACCCATTTAAGGTTGTACTGCGTAACCGGCATTTCCGAGCGCGGATCGCGGTAGAGCGGCAGCAGTTTTTGCAGTGGACGGTCGCCGATCACGATGCCCGCGGCGTGGGTCGAGGCGTGGCGGAAGAGCCCCTCGAGAGCCTGAGCAATCTCCACCAGTTGGCCGACGGTCTCGTCCTCGTCCGCCATCTGCTTGAACTGCGGCACCTCCTTCATGGTCCGTTCGATGGACCAGGGATCGGCCGGATTGGCGGGCACGAGCTTGCAGATGCGATCCACCTGCCCATAGGGCATCTGCAGAACGCGACCGACGTCGCGCAACACGGCGCGCGCCTGCAGCGTTCCGAAGGTGATGATCTGCGCCACCTGTTCGGCGCCATACTTCTTCTGGACGTAGTCGATGACCTCTTCACGACGATCCTGGCAGAAGTCGATATCGAAGTCGGGCATCGACACGCGTTCCGGATTGAGGAAGCGTTCGAACAGCAGATTGTAGCGCAGCGGATCGAGGTCGGTGATGGTCGTGGCATAGGCCACGAGCGAACCGGCACCAGAACCGCGCCCCGGTCCCACCGGGATGCCATGAGCCTTTGACCACTGAATAAAATCAGCAACAATAAGGAAATAGCCAGGGAACTTCATCTTTTCGATGATAGAAAGCTCGAAAGCCAGCCGTTCCCTGTACTCGGCTTCTGTCTTGCCCGGCGCGATGCCAGTCGTTGCCAGGCGCGCATTAAGACCGGTCTCGGCCATCTCGCGCAATGCCAATGCTTCGGCCGCAACAACAGCATCTTCGGTGTCGTGTGACCCGGCAGCGAACTTGGGCAGGATCGGGCCCCGCGTCCTCGGACGGAAGGCGATGCGCTGCGCAATCTCGATGGTGGAATCAAGCGCCTCGGGCAGATCGGCGAACAGCTCGATCATTTCGGCCCGGGTCTTGAAATAATACTGGTCGTTGAGCTTGCGCCGCTCGGTCTGTGCCAGCACGGTGCCGCCGGCGATCGCCAGCAGCGCGTCATGCGCCTCGAATTCCTTGGCCGTCTTAAAAAACGGCTCATTGGCCGCGACCAGCGGGATACCCTTGCGATAGGCGTAGTCGATGAGGCGGGGCTCAACAACCGCCTCTTGCGGCCGACCATGCCGCTGCAACTCAATATAGAGGCGATCATCGAAGAGCTCGGCCAAGCGGTCGAGCCGGCGGATGGCGTTGGCGTCCTGCCCTTGCGCGAAGGCCATATCGATGGCGCCCTCGGGACCACCTGAGAGGCAGATCACTCCCGCCAGGCCTTCGCGGGACAGCCAATCCAGCTTGACACGCGCCAACCCGTCTTCGCCTTCGAGATAGGCGCGTGACACCAGGCCGGAGAGATTGGCAAACCCCTCCTCCGACTGCGCCATCAAGACGACACTGGACTTGCCCGTCCAGGCCACGTGCCCGCGCTCACTGACGCGTTCTTCGGCAGCAGCGAAGTCGAAGGGCAGTTCCACCCCGATCAGAGGCTGGATGCCCTTCTTGGTCGCCTTTTCGGAAAACTCCAACGCGCCAAACAGATTGCCGGTATCGGCGATTCCGATCGCCGGCTGGGCATCGGCCGCTGCCAGCTTCAGAATGGTTTCGAGCTGCAGAGCGCCTTCGAGCAGAGAGAAGGCAGAATGGACATGTAGGTGAATATAGCCGGGGCCGCGCATAAGCATCTCCTGGCCGGAACATGGGCTCCTGGCGAGCCAGGGTCAAACCTTTCTCGGCCCACAATCCACAAGTGATCACGCCAAATGCGTGATGAGGTCCATCCAGGTGAGCGAGCCGATAGTGAACGCACCCAGCGTGACGAAAGCGGCGAAGTCCTTGATGAAATCGAGCATTCTTGCCTCCTGTGTTTCTGTATTGTTCTTATGCGTTCTATTTTTGTTCACGTCTAGACGGGAACAGCGGTGAAACCGGGGACAGGGGTTAACTGGTTAGGAAAGCGTTAGGACAGGTTGTTGGTCGTTAAGATTCGGCGCTGTGCGGCCCCCGGCGCGCGCTCGACGAAATTGGGATCGTGAGGGGCCGTGGAAACCGCAAAGCAGAACACCGCCCCCTTTCAGGCGCGGTGCCAAACTGCAGGTCCGGATCGACGATGCGGCCGCCACTTTGAGACGCTAGGCATTCTTCACGAACCCTAGAGGGTGTGTGGAACCACCAGACCATTACGGATCGTGACGATCCGATCCGCGCGTCGCGCGAGGTCATAATTATGCGTCGCGATAAGCGCAGCGGCGCCTTCATTGCGGATGAGGCTCTTGAGGGCCTCAAACACGCGGTCGCTCGTCTCCGGGTCGAGATTGCCGGTCGGCTCATCAGCGAGAATGACACGCGGATGATTGGCGGCGGCGCGGGCGATAGCGACACGCTGCTGCTCCCCACCGGACAGTTCAGCGGGGCGATGGGTGGCGCGCGGAGCGACACCCAAGAGGTCCAGCAGTTCCATGGCCCTGCCCTCCGCCGGCTTTTGCGTCTGACCGGCGATCAATTGCGGCATCACCACGTTTTCGAGCGCGGTAAATTCGGGCAGCAGATGATGGAATTGATAGACATAGCCAACCGTCGAGCGCCGTAATTGGGTGCGTGCGCGATCGCCCATCTGGCTGGTTTTTTGCCCGACAATTTCGATCTCGCCCGATTGCGGCGATTCCAGCAGACCGCACAAATGCAGCAATGTGGATTTGCCTGCGCCTGATGGCGCGACGAGGGCAACCATCTCACCACTGTCGACGGTCAGATTGGCAGATTCGAGCACGCGCACGATGCGCTCGCCTTCGCCATAATGCCGGTGGACGTCCTGCAGCAGCAGATGCGGCTTACTCATAGCGCAGGGCCTCCACCGGGTCATATTGGGCCGCACGCCAGGCCGGGTAAATGGTGGCCAGGAAGCTCAGTCCCAGTGCCATGCACACCACCACCGTCACCTCCACCGGATCGGTGCGGCTGGGCAGAGACGACAGGAAAAACACCTCTGGAGGGAACAGCGTCACCCCGAGGAAATCGGAGATTGCCGCGCGGATGGTTTCGGCGTTGGCCGCCACGATCAGGCCGATCACCGTGCCGGCAAGCGTGCCGATGACGCCGATCGTCGTGCCGGTGATCGAGAAGATGCGCATGATTGACCCGCGGGTCGCACCCATAGTGCGTAGCACAGCGATATCAGCGCCCTTGTCCTTCACCAGCATGATGAGGCTGGAGATGATGTTGAACGCCGCCACCAGGATGATCATCGAGAGGATAGTGAACATCACGACACGCTCGACCTGCAGCGCCGAGAAGAAGGTCTCGTTGCGCTGTTGCCAACTGGTCAGGATCATTGGCCGCAGATTGGGCATGGCCTCAATCCGCTCGCGCATCATGTTGACCGAGTCGGGATTGTCGATGAACACTTCTACGCCGCTGGCGCGCGGCACCCGGTCATAGGCGGCGTCGATTTCAGCGTCGCTCGCCATGATATCGAGCGGCGCCTGGCCAGGCTTCAGCACGTCATCGATGAGCTTGAAGTAATCCTGCGCAGGCTCGAGCGGCATGAAGATGTAGAAACTGTCGAACTCGACCATGCCCAGATTGTAGATGGCATTGACCGGATAGGACCGGATCTGTGGCGTCGAGCCGAAGGGCGTCATCGCCCCATCGGGATTGATCAACTGGACCTGGTCGCCGATGCCGACACCCAGGGTCTGCGCAAGGCGGTAGCCAATGGCCACCCCGGTGCTGTCGTCCCAGCTGTCGAACCCGCCCTGCTCAGCCGAATTGTAGAGCAGATCGAGTTTCTTGAGATTTGCCTCGTCCATGCCGCGGACAGTGGCCCCGGTCGAACTGCCCCGGCCGGACGCCAGAACCTGACCTTCGACGAAATAGACAGCAAACTTGACGCCATCGACCTGTTCGAGCGCCGACACAGTTTCCTTATAGTCGGTGAACTGGCTCTCGATGGGATAGCCGGTGAAATGACCGTTGAGCCCCAGAATCTTGTCGAGGAGCTCGCCGCGGAAACCGTTCATCACCGACATGACGACGATGAGCGTCGCCACGCCGATGGCCACACCAACCATGGTGAGGCTGGCGATGACCGATATAAAGGCTTCCTTGCGTCTGGCGCGTAAATAGCGCCCAGCAATCATCCATTCGAAACGGGCGAAAGGCCCGGTGCTCCGGCCGCCCGCTGCTTGCTGTGCGCTCTCGGTCAAATGTCGTTCATCCGCTGGGGTTCGATCAGGGCCCGCAGGCGTGCAACCGCCTCGGACAGCGGCAGCGTCTCCCGCTCACCACTTTTGCGATGCTTGATCTCGACTTCGCCGGATTTAAGGCCACGCGGCCCCAAAATCAGCTGATAGGGAATGCCTACGAGATCGGCGGTGGCAAACTTGCTGCCAGCCGGCTGGTCGCGATCGTCATAGAGCAGGTCAATACCGGCCGCGGAAAGTTCCGCATAGAGAGCATCGCATGCAGCATCAGTGTCGGCATCGCCGGCCTTGAGGTTGATCAGCACGGCTTCGAAGGGCGCCACGGATACCGGCCAGACAATACCGTTTTCATCATGGCTGGCCTCGATGATCGCCGGGACCACGCGGGTCAGGCCGATGCCATAGGAGCCCATATGCACCACGGTTTCCTTGCCATCCTGCCCGGTGACGCTGGCCTTCATCGGCTCCGAATATTTGGTGCCGAAATAGAAGATGTGCCCCACCTCGATACCGCGCGCCGACACCCGCTTGTCCGCGGGAACTGCGGCTTCATACTCGGCCTGGTCCACCATCTCTTCGGTGGCAGCGTAGAGCGACGTCCAATCGTTGAAGATCGGCTTGAGATCCCCCCGGAAATCTACATCCTTGGACGGGATCGGCTTGTCGAGCAGGTCGCGATGACAGAACACCTGGCTTTCGCCCGTTTCCGCAAGGATGATCCATTCATGGCTGAGGTCGCCACCGATGGGGCCGGTATCGGCGCGCATCGGAATGGCGGTCAGACCCATGCGGGCATAGGTGCGCAGATAGGCCACGAACATTCGCTCATAGGCGGCGACAGCACGATCCTTGTCGAGATCGAAGGAATAGGCATCCTTCATCAGGAATTCTCTGGAGCGCATGGTCCCGAACCGCGGACGCACCTCGTCGCGGAACTTCCACTGAATGTGATAAAGGTTCAGCGGCAGGTCCTTGTAGGACTTCACATAGGTGCGGAAGATGTCGGTGATCATCTCTTCATTGGTCGGGCCGTAGAGGAATTCGCGCTCGTGGCGATCCTCGATGCGCAGCATTTCCTTGCCATAAGCGTCATAGCGCCCTGACTCGCGCCAAAGGTCGGCCGACTGGATGGTCGGCATCAGCAATTCAATCGCGCCGGAGCGGTTCTGCTCCTCTTCGATGATCTTCTGCACCTTCATCAGCACTTTGTAGCCAAGCGGCAGCCAGGAATAGAGACCGGACGCCTGCTGACGGATCATGCCTGCACGCAGCATCAGCCGGTGCGAAACGATCTCTGCCTCCTTGGGCACGTCGCGCAGCACCGGCAGGAAATAGCGGGAAAGGCGCATGGGAACTCCGAAACTCGTGCTCGACTCGTAGAATTTGCTCGTGCCCACTCAAATCCTAACCGTCCATTCGATGCAAGCATGCAAGCTATGCAGAATCTACTTGGCAGACCCCAAAACTGTTGTTAGGTTCCCTCGCAATAAAGCAAAGGCGGTCTAAACCGCCGGACGTCGACAACGTCAAGGGAGGAGCGTTGGCTGCCGCTTTGTAGCGTGCCTAAGACCAGCGTATTGTCGAACAAACTCAATTCAGCAGGGCCTTAGTGCCCTGCTTTTTTGTTTGATTTCAAACAATTGTGGCTAAATTCGCGTTCGAAGCATGAGAATGCCGAACAAGGCACCACGGCACTATGACCAGCGGCCTCATACCAACGATCTATGTAGGTTTTGCGACAGACATCGAAGGCCGTCGCCTCAGGCCGTCAAAACAACTTTTGAGGTCCAGCGGAGCGAAAATCGCTCAACGATTCCAGTAAGCGTGCAGCGTCTCGTTCGACAGACCCCACAGGAGCAGGCCTGTGAACACAATGGAGAGACCGGTGGTCAAGAGTATCTTCCTGACCAGATGTGGCTTCAGCGGCGCGCCGGGATCGCTGCCCGCGACCACTTCCACGCCCGCCTCATGATGGCTGCGCGCGCCAATGGGTAATACGGCGACAAAGGTGAGCCACCAGACCACGAAGTAAACAGCGATGATCGAACCGTATTGCATGACTTGTCCTAGCCCAGAAGGCGACCGGCGCGAAAGAAGCCAACTTGTCGCGCCGGATGCAATTAAACGCGATGGACGAAGACGCTCACATTCGGCTTGCGGCCCCAGAAAGCATTGACTTCACCGCGAATGGCCTTGAACAGCGCCGAGTTCAGCACCTCGGTGTCGCTGCGGCGCTTCGGCGGCATGGACTTGATCACCCCGGCAACCGTCTGCTCGACCAGTTCGACCACGGACTCATCCTCGGTCTCAGGCAAGCCTTCAACGACGAGATCGGGCCCAGCAACAACATGGCCGCTGGAATTGACGCAGAGGCTCACCACGATCATGCCGCCGAAGGACAGGCGGCGCCGTCCCTTGACACCACTTTCTTCGGGCGTGCACAGCACGAGGCCATCCAGATAGAGTTCACCGGTCCGCACCTCGGCCGGATAGGCCATCGGTTCAGGGAAAAGACGCACCAGGTCGCCATTGCGCGCCTCGCAGACGTCGGGAATGCCTTCCTGTCGGCCGAGCTTGGCATGGGCGTCGAGATGCATCGCTTCGCCATGCACCGGCACCAGCACCTGCGGCTTCACCCAGGAATAGAGCTTGCGCAATTCGTCACGGCGCGGATGGCCGGTGACGTGGACCAAGGCGTCGTTCTGAGTGATTACCTCGACGCCCTTGTCGATCAGCAGGTTCTGGATATCGATGACTTCGCGCTCATTGCCAGGAATGGCCCATGAGGAGAAGATCATCCGATCGCCGGCATTGAGATCGATCACCGGGTGATCGCCGCGAGCAATGCGGGCAATGGCGGCCCGCGCCTCGCCCTGGCTGCCCGTGCAGACCAGCACGCACTTGTTGCGTGGGATAGACTTGTAGGCGTCCTGGTCATGGACCTGCGGCAGGCCCTCAAGCATGCCCAGCTCCTTGGCAATACCCATGATGCGGTGCAGCGAGCGCCCGGACATCACCACCTGCCGGCCGGCCTGATGCGCGGCCCGCACGATCGAGACGACGCGGCCGACATTGGAGGCAAAGGTGGTCACGGCAACGCGATTGGGGGCCTCGGCGATCAGCGCGGCCAGATTGGCGCCGACATCGGCTTCGCTCGGGCTTTCGCCGTCCTTGAGCGCATTGGTCGAGTCGCAAATCAGGGCCAGTGGCAGGCTGGTATCGGCACCGATGGCCTGAAAGCGGGCAACATCCGTGGGTGCATTGAGCACCGGAGTGGGATCGAGCTTCCAGTCACCGGTATGCAGCGCCCGCCCAACCGGCGTGGTAATAAGCAGGCTGTTAGATTCTGGAATTGAGTGGGCGACGTTGATCGCCTCGATTGTGAACGGACCGACCGTGAACGGCTTGCCTGGCTGCATGATGGTAATGTCGACATTTTCGACAATACCGTCCCCTGCCCGCTTTGCGGCCAGCATGGCAGCGGTGAATGGCGTCGCATAGACCGGCTTGTCAAACACCGGCCACAAATCAAGCACGGCACCATAATGGTCTTCGTGGCTGTGCGTCAGGATAAGGGCCAGCACGTCGTCGGCGTTTTCTTCGAGGAACTCCGGATTGGCCATGATCAGCTCAATGCCCGGCAGGTCCGGCCCGCCAAAGCTGACGCCGCAATCCACCACGATCCATTTGCGCGACCGCTCCGGACCAAAGCCGTAGGCGGCCATGTTCATGCCGATTTCGCCAACGCCGCCAAGCGGCACGAAGACGAGTTCATCCCTTTGGTTCTGAGCCATGGGTCGTTATGTCCTATCTGTCGGCGCGACGCCTAGCGAACTCTGGTCGCCGGTCGCCACGCATCATGTTGTGGTCAGCTTCGGGCGCTGGCCGTTGCCCCAAAATGCACATCGCCCGCCGTGATCGGAAAGCGCGAACCGTCATCGTCGCGAATGATCAGCCGTCCCGAGGAGTCGATGGTTTCAAAAATGCCGCGTCGGATAACACCATCCTGCTGAACCGCGACCGGCGCACCGAGCCCCGCCGCAGAACCACGCCACAGTTCGAGCACGGCGGCAACGCCCCGCCCGTCATCCCAAAGGCCGAATACTTCGACCCACGCGTCGGAAAGCGCTTCGAAGACTTCTGCGGCGCTCTTTTCCACCCCGAGAGCCCGCAAAGAGGTTGCAGGATATGGCGTGCCTTCAGGCGCCGACACGACATTGACGCCGCAGCCGACGACGATGGCGCTGCGCCCATCTGGCGTCTTGGACGCTTCGAGCAGGATACCCGACAACTTCTGGCCATCGGCCAAAACGTCATTGGGCCATTTGAGCGCAATGCGGGAACGCCCGTCAGCGCCATCCGCACCGTCTATGCCAATCCGGAACGTACCGCTTGGCAGCACAGCAGAAAGGCCCCGATTGAGCGCGACACCGGCGACAAAGCCGAGGGTTGCAATCAGTTCTGCCGACGCGTCCGGAACGATCAAAAGGCTGGCGGCAAGGTTGCCGGGCACACTGTGCCACTGACGTCCGCGCCGACCGCGACCCGCAGTCTGGTGAAGCGAGGCAAACCACACGCCGCCCGGGTCGCCCGCGGCAGCAGCCGCGAGCGCTTCATTATTGGTCGATCCGATTTCCTCAAAGCCGACCAGCCGATAACCGGCGGCCTTTGCTTTGGGGCCGAGCGCGAAGTCGGACACCTAGAACAGGCTTCCCGCAGCACTATGCGCAAAGCTGGAGAGCGGATTACCCACAGTGAAGAAATAGGTCACTATAAGGAAGCCAAACACCACCATCACGACGTTCAGCTCGGCCGGCACCGCCACGAACTCTTTTACCGGCTCGTCGAAATACATCACCTTGACGACGCGCAGGTAATAGAAGGCGCTGATGGCGGAGGCGAGCATGCCGATGACAGCCAGCACATAGAGATGCGCTTCAATGGCCGCAAGGAACACTTGCCACTTGGCGAAGAACCCAGCGAGCGGAGGCAATCCGATCAGCGAGAACATCACGATGGCCATGATCCCGGCGACGACTGGACGAGTCCGCGATGCGCCTGCCAGGTCGGCAATAGTTTCGACATAGCCGGTCTCAGTGCGCAGCGACAGGATGCAGGCGAACAGGGCGACAGTCATGCCAACATAAATCGCCATATAGATCGCCACGCCTTCGACGCCAACCTGGGTCCCAGAGGAAAGGCCGACCAGAGCAAAGCCCACATGACCGATGGACGAGTAGGCGATCAGGCGCTTGATTGACTGCTGCCCGATGGCGGCGAATGCGGCGAGCACCATGGAGGCGATCGACAGGAACACCACGATCTGCTGCCAATCCTGCGTCAGTGGCGCAAAGCTGACCATGACGAGACGGATCATCAGCGTCATCGCCGCCACCTTCGGCGCCATGGCGAAGAAGGCCGTGACCGGCGTCGGCGCGCCTTCATAGACGTCCGGCGTCCACATGTGGAACGGCACGGCCGAAATCTTGAACGCGACACCGGCCAGGAGGAACACCATGCCGAAAATGAGGCCGATCGAGCGACCTTCGCTGGCAATGGCAACCACGATCTCGGAGAGATTGGTGTGGCCGGTAAAGCCATAAACCATCGAGGCCCCGTAAAGCAGCATGCCCGATGACAAGGCGCCCAGCACGAAATATTTGAGGCCCGCCTCGGTGGCGCGGCTGTCGTCGCGCTTGATCGCAGCCATCACGTAAAGCGACAGGGATTGCAGCTCGAGACCGATATAGAGGCTCATCAGATCATTGGCGGAAACCATGATCATCATGCCCAGCGTGGCCAGCACTGCGAGGACGGAATACTCGTATTTATGCAGGCCGTTCTCTTCATCGTTGTGATGCGAAAGAACCAGTGCGAGCACCGCACCCACGATCACCAGCACCTTCATGAACCGGCCGAAGCTGTCAACGATGAAGAGCCCGTTGAACAACACCCCATCGACCGGATTGAACAACAGCACGAGGCCGGCCACGGCCAGAAGGACGATGGCACCGATAGAGACGAGCAGCGAGCGCTCCTTGTTGAGCACGATGCCCACCACAAGCAGCACCAGGGCACCGACCGCAACGATCAGTTCCGGATAAGCGGGAGCCAGGCTCGCGAAATCAGTAACGTCAGAGTTCACGTCAGTCTCCTAGTGCGAAGCAGGCGCGGGGGCCGGCTGGCTCTCGCCCGTAGGCGCGGCATAATCAAGTGGAGCGCGGGCATCAGCCAGCGAGACGGCCGGGTCAAGACCAACCGAAGCCGCATAGTGCTCGACCAGGTTGTTCACGGCGGCCGCCGTCGTATCGAGGATCGGGGCCGGATAGAAACCGAACACCACGGTCAGCACGATCAGGGGATAAAGGACGATCTTCTCACGCAGGTTGAGATCGAGAATGCCCTTGAGGCTTTCCTTGGTCAGCGCACCGAAAATGACGCGGCGATAGAGCCACAGCGCGTAGCAGGCCGAGAAAATCACACCGAACGCGGCGCCGACACCCACCCAGGTATTGACCTGGAATACACCGATCATGGTGAGGAACTCACCGACGAAGCCGGACGTGCCTGGCAGGCCGACATTGGCCATGGTGAACACCATGAAGGCGAATGCGTATTGCGGCATGCGCTCGACCAGACCGCCATAGGCGTCGATCTCACGGGTATGCATGCGGTCATAGATGACGCCAACGCAAAGGAAGAGCGCACCCGACACGATGCCGTGCGAAATCATCTGGAACATCGCGCCTTGGATACCCAGGGCATTGCCCGCAAAGATACCCATGGTCACGAAACCCATATGGGCAACGGAGGAATAGGCGATCAGCTTCTTCATGTCGGTCTGCACCAGCGCCACCAGCGAGGTGAGGATGATGGCGGCGATCGACAACACGAAGATGAAGTTGGCGAACTGCGCCGACGCATCGGGGAACATGGGCAGGCTGAAGCGCAGGAAACCGTAACCGCCAAGCTTGAGCAGAATTGCGGCCAGGATCACCGAGCCGGCGGTCGGCGCCTGCACGTGCGCTTCCGGCAGCCAGCGATGGAACGGCCACATCGGCATCTTGACGGCAAGTGAGGCGAAGAAGGCCAGCCACAGCCAGGTCTGCATGCCCACCGGGAAGTCATGAGTGAGCAGGCGCGCAATGTCGGTGGTGCCGGCGTCCCAATACATCGCCATCATGGCGAGCAGCATCAGGACCGAGCCGACAAAGGTGTAGAAGAAGAACTTGTAGGCCGCCTGAATGCGCGCCGAACCACCCCAGATCCCGATGATCAGGAACATCGGCAGCAGCGTGCCTTCAAAGAACACGTAGAACATGGCCAGATCGAGCGTGGTGAACACGCCGATCATCAGCGTCTCGAGCACCAGGAACACAATCATGTATTCCTTGAAGCGGGTCTCGACTTCCCAGCTTGCTATGACTACGGCCGGCATCAGCAGCGCCGTCAGCACCACGAATAGCACCGAAATACCGTCGACGCCGACACGATAGCCGATGCTTTCGCCGATCCAGGGCATGTTGACGACGAACTGGAAGCCGGCATCCGATGGATCGAATGCCTGCCACAAGGCCAGGGACAGACCGAACACCACGAGGGTCACCAGCAGCGAAATCCAACGGATTGCGCCGATGGCGGTCTTTGGCATGACCAGGAGGATCGCCGCACCGACGACCGGAAGCCAGGTGATGATAGTCAGAATTGAATTGGCGAAGGTCATTAGAGGAGCCCCCCGACCGTAATGGCCCAGGTCAGCAGCGCCGCAATGCCGATCAGCATGGCGAAGGCATAGTGATAGAGATAGCCGGACTGCAACTTGACCACCCAGCTGGTGACGTTCTGGACGCGACGGCCCAGGCCTTCGGCGACCTTGCCGTCGACCAGCCAGTCATCGAAGCCCTTCCAGACGGCATTGCCGATCCAGAGTGCGGGACGCACGAAGATCGTGTTGTAGAGCTCGTCGAAGTACCACTTGTTGAGCAGGAACTTGTAGAGCCCAGGATTGGCGGCTGCCAGCTTGCCCGGCAGGTCAGGACGCTTGATATACATGAACCAGGCCGACACAAAGCCAATGATCATGGCAATGGTGGCGCTCCACTTCACCCAGGTCGGCACGTGATGCGCGTCCTCGATGATCTGGTGATCGACATAGATCGAGCCAGCGAAGAAGTGCTCGATGTGCTCCACCTCGTGGAAGAACATGCCGTAGAACACCACGCCGGCCAACACTGCGCCGACAGCCAGCACATAAAGCGGCACCAGCATGACGTTGGGCGATTCATGGGCATGGTCATAGGCCGAACCGTGGTGGTGAGCATCGTCATGCGACACTGCAGCATGAGCATGATCGTCGAGATTGCTGTCGTCGATCGGCTCGTCATGGGTTTCGGCAGCGGCATGGGCCGGGTCCGGATGGGCTGTATGGCTATGCTGCGCATCGCGCGGCGAACCGTGGAATGTCAGGTGGACCAGACGCCAGGAATAGAAGCTGGTGAACAGGGCCGCGATGACGAGCATCCAGAAGGCGAAGCTGCCAATATTGCCACCGAAAGCATAGGCGCTTTCGATAATGGAATCCTTGGAGAAGAACCCCGCAAAACCGAAATTTGTACCCGGAATGCCGACGCCGGTCAGAGCCAGCGTACCGATCATCATCATTGCATAGGTGATGGGGATCTTCTTGCGCAGGCCGCCCATGTTCCGCATGTCCTGCTCATGGTGCATTGCATGGATGACCGAGCCGGCGCCCAGGAACAGCAGAGCCTTGAAGAAGGCGTGGGTGAACAGGTGGAAAACACCGGCCGAATAGGCCCCTGCCCCCAGTGCCACGAACATGTAGCCGAGCTGCGAACAGGTGGAGTAGGCGATCACGCGCTTGATATCGTTCTGCACCAGGCCAACCGTCGCCGCAAAGAACGCCGTGATGGCGCCGATGACGATAACGACCATAAGCGCGGTCTGCGAAGTTTCGAACAGCGGCGACAGACGCGCAACCATGAAGACACCGGCGGTCACCATGGTGGCCGCGTGGATGAGCGCCGACACCGGGGTCGGGCCTTCCATGGCGTCCGGCAGCCAGGTGTGCAGCAGGAACTGCGCTGACTTGCCCATGGCGCCCATGAACAACAGCAGGCAGATGACCGTCATGGCGTCCACGTCCCAAGACAGGAAGCGGATGATCGGCAGGCCGGTGGTCGCGAACTCGTCCACGGCATGGAAAGCGCCGTCGAAGTCGATGTGACCCAACACCATGAAGGCACCGAAGATGCCCAGGGCAAAACCGAAGTCGCCCACTCGGTTGACGATGAAGGCCTTCATCGCCGCTGCAGTGGCGGAGGGACGGGTATACCAGAAGCCGATCAGCAGATAGGAGGCCAGCCCCACCCCTTCCCAGCCGAAGAACATCTGCAGGAAGTTGTCGGCGGTCACCAGCATCAGCATGGCGAAGGTGAAAAGCGAGAGATAGGCGAAGAAGCGCGAACGGTGCGGATCTTCGTTCATGTAGCCGATGGAATAGAGGTGTACGAGGGCAGACACGGTATTGACCACGACCAGCATGATGGCAGTCAGCGTATCGACACGCAGCGTCCAGCGCAGGTCCATGTCGCCCACCTGGATCCAGCGCATCACCTCGACCTTGAGGACAGCCGCATGACCGTCGCCTACGGCGCCGACCAGGCCATCACCAAAGGCGACGGGGATGAACACGACCCAGCTCAGGACCGCCGAAATCAGCAGCAGCCCCGTGGTGATGAATTCAGACGGACGGTGCCCGATCTGTCGGCCCAACAGGCCGGCAATGAGCGCCCCGATCAGGGGCAAGAAGACAATCGCTTGAATAATCATAGCGGGTGCTCTCAGCCCTTCATCATGTTGACGTCCTCAACCGCGATGGTCCCACGGTTGCGGTAGAAAATAACCAGAATGGCGAGACCGATGGCGGCCTCGGCGGCAGCCACGGTGAGGATCAGCAGCGCGAACACCTGACCCTGAAGGTCCTGCAGATGCGCGCTGAACGCCACGAAGTTCAGATTGACGGCCAGAAGGATCAACTCGACCGACATCAGGATGACGATGATGTTCTTGCGATTGATGAAGATGCCGAACACGCCGAGCGTGAACAGAATGGCCGCTACGGTCAGGTAATGACCGAGCCCGATTTCCAGACCCATGATAACCCCCTATAGCCCCTGACCGCTTTTGACCTTGACGACCTTGAGCGTCTCGCCGGCCTTGCGCGCCACCTGATCGACAGGGTTCTGGCGCTTGGCATTGGTCTTGTGACGCAAGGTGAGAACGATGGCGCCGATCATGGCGACCAGAAGTACCGCCCCGGCGCCCTGGAACAGGAAGACGTAGCGGGTGTAGAGCACATTGCCGAGCTGGCGCGTGTTTTCCATCGTGTTGTCGATGGGGAGCGCCGAACCACCGGCAATATCGGGCGATATCATCGCGCTGCCAGCCACCAGCAACAGCTCAAGCAAAAGGATGGCCCCGACAAGGATGCCGATCGGCGCATATTGCAGAAGGCCCGATTTCAATTCGGCGAAATCGATGTCCAGCATCATCACGACGAACAGGAACAGCACAGCGACCGCGCCCACATAGACCACGATCAGCAGCAGCGCCAGGAACTCGGCGCCGGTGAGCATGAACAGGCCCGCGGCGTTGACGAAGGTCAGGATGAGAAACAGCACCGAGTGCACCGGATTGCGCGACGAAATGACCATGAAGGCCGAAGCCACGGCAATCGCCGAGAAAACATAGAAGAAGAACAGTGGAAGGGTCATGCTCTTCCCTCTCAGCGGTACGGCGCGTCAGCGGCCAGATTGGAGGCGATTTCACGCTCCCAACGATCGCCATTGCTCAGGAGCTTTTCCTTGGAGAAGTAGAGCTCTTCGCGCGTTTCGGTTGCAAATTCGAAGTTCGGGCCTTCGACGATGGCGTCGACCGGGCAGGCTTCCTGGCAGAAGCCGCAATAAATGCACTTCACCATGTCGATGTCGTAACGCACCGTGCGGCGCGTGCCGTCGTTCTGGCGCGGGCCAGCTTCGATGGTAATGGCCTGTGCCGGACAGATGGCTTCGCACAGCTTGCAGGCGATGCAGCGTTCTTCCCCATTCGGATAACGACGCAAGGCATGCTCACCGCGGAAACGCGGGCTGACCGGCCCCTTCTCGAACGGATAGTTGATGGTAGGTTTGGGCGCAAAGAAGTAGCGCATGGCCAGGAAAAAGGCCGAAACGAATTCCTTGAGCAGCAGCGTGTTGACGAGCTGAGTGGCGCGCATCAGGCAACTCCTCCATGCCAGCCCCAGCCGGTGAGCTGCAGGACGAAGGCAACGATGACAACCATGATCAGGGAAATCGGCAGGAACACCTTCCAACCAATCCGCATGAGCTGGTCATAGCGGTAACGGGGCACGATGGCCTTGGCCATGGCGAACATGAAGAACACCAGCGTGACCTTGACGAAGAACCAGATCACGCCCGGGATCCAAGTGAACGGCGGTAGGTCGATCGGCGACGACCAGCCTCCCAGGAACAGGATCGTGGTCATGGCGCACATCAGAAGGATCGAGATGTATTCGCCGAGCATGAAAAGGAGGTACGGCGTGGCCGAATATTCGGTCATGAAGCCGGCCACCAGTTCGGATTCGCCTTCGGCCATATCAAATGGCGGGCGGTTGGTCTCGGCCAATGCCGAGATGTAGAAGATCACGAACATCGGGAACAGCGGCAGCCAGAACCAGTTGAGGAAGCTGAGCCACGGCACGCCAAGCGCATGGGCCAGACCCATTTCGCGCTGGGCGAGGACGATGTCATTGAGGTTGAGCGAACCGACACAGAGCAGGACGGTAATGATCACGAGGCCAATGGAGACTTCGTAGGACACCATCTGCGCCGCAGAACGCACCGAACCAAGGAACGGATACTTCGAGTTCGAAGCCCAGCCGCCGATGATAACGCCATAGACGCCGAGCGAGGAAATGCCGAGCAGGTAGAGAATGCCGACATTGATGTTGGCCATGGCCCAGCCGTTATCGACCGGAATGACCGCCCAGCCGGCAAGCGCCAGGGTCGCAGTGATCAAAGGCGCCAAAAGGAACAGAACCTTGTCCGACCCGGCCGGCAGCACCGGCTCCTTGAAGACGAACTTCAAAAGGTCGGCAAAAGACTGCAGCAGCCCGAAGGGGCCAACCACGTTCGGGCCGCGACGCATCTGCACAGCAGCCCAGACCTTGCGGTCTCCCAGCAGGATGAAGGCGGTGAAGATCAGCAGGCCGACCAGCAGCGCCAGAGCCTTATAGACGAACCCGATATGCACGCCCCAACCGAGGAAGGGGATGCCCAGGAGATAATCGAGAGCAGCGAGAAGAAAGTCCATTGTGCTCCCCTACTCCGCCGCCTGCTGCAGGCCAGTGGCCAGCTGCGCGCATTCGGCCATAGTGGCCGAGGCGCGGGCAATCGGATTGCTGAGATAGAAATCGGTCACCGGCGATGCGAATGCCGCCGACTTGGTCTTGATCGCTGCCTTGGCCAGCTTGGCCACGTCACCGACAGATCCCGGCGCGACCTGATCGACGCGGGCAAGATGGGGGAATTCGGCATAGATGGCGGCACGCAGCTGGGTCAGCGAGTTGAACGCCAGCGGCTTACCCAGTGCGCCCGAAAGCGCCCGGATGATGGCCCAGTCTTCCTTGGCATCGCCGGGCGGGAACACAGCGCGGCTGGCGACCTGCACACGACCTTCCGTGTTCACATAGGTGCCGGACTTCTCTGTGTAAGCCGCACCCGGCAGGATGACATCGGCGCGATGCGCACCGCGATCACCATGGCTGCCGATATAAACCACGAAAGCCTTGCCCATCGCGGAGGTGTCATACTCGTCGGCACCGAGCAGGAAGAGAACATCGAGCTCTCCCTTGCCCGCCAGAGCAATCTGGTCGGCCGAGCAAACGCCACCGGCATGCGGCACGAACCCAATATCCATGCCACCGACCCGGCTCGCCGCATTATGCAGCATTGCAAAGCCATTCCAGCCTTCGGCGACGGTGGCGCCGGTCGCAAGCTTGACGGCGAGCGCGATAACATCGCGGCCGACCTGTTTGCCCAGCTGGGCGTTGGACACTGCGCCTTCGCCTACGATGACAAGCGGGCGCTGAGCCTTGGACAGCACCTCGGCGAAGCTACCCTTGCCCGCAGCCAATTCGGCCAGGCTCTCGAAGCCCTCGCCCAGATACTGGTACGAATAGGTGAGGTCGGCCTGTTCCCCGATTACGGCGATCGGGACGTTCTTGGCGCGCCAGGTCTTGCGAATACGTGCATTGAGCACGGCGGCTTCACGACGCGGATTGGACCCGATGATCAGGATCGCGTCGGCCTCTTCGATCCCGGCAATGGTCGGGTTGAACAGATAGGCAGAGCGCGGCATGGACGGATCGATACCGGACATGGCTGGGCGCACATCGGTCATCCCCGAGCCGATCGAGGTCAGCAGCGCCTTGAGCGCGTACATTTCCTCGACCGCGCTGAGGTCACCGGCAATGGCGCCGACCTTGTTGCCGGCCTTCTTGATGCGCGCAGCAACAGCGGACAGGGCTTCGTCCCAGCTCGCCGGCTGCAGCTTGCCGCCCTTACGGACATAGGGACGATCGAGACGCTGGCTCTTGAGCCCATCCCAGACGAAACGCGTCTTGTCCGAAATCCACTCTTCGTTAATCGCTTCATTGATACGCGGCAGGATGCGCATCACTTCGCGCCCACGGCTATCGACCCGGATGGCGGAACCGACGGCATCCATCACGTCGATAGATTCGGTCTTGTTCAGTTCCCAGGGTCGCGCGTGAAACGCGTAGGGCTTGGAGGTCAGCGCCCCAACCGGGCAGAGATCGATGACATTGCCCTGCAATTCGCTGGTCAGCGCGCGCTCGAGATACGGGGTGATCTCTGCATCTTCGCCACGGCCAAGCAAACCCAGCTCAGAAATGCCGGCCACTTCGGTGGTAAAGCGCACGCAACGGGTACAGTGAATGCAGCGGTTCATCGAAGTCTTGATGAGCGCGCCCATATACTTGTCTTCGACGGCGCGCTTGTTCTCGTGGAACCGCGAACCGGACACGCCATAGGCCATAGCCTGGTCCTGCAGATCGCATTCGCCGCCCTGATCGCAGATCGGGCAATCGAGCGGATGGTTGATCAGCAGAAATTCCATCACGCCTTCGCGGGCCTTCTTGACCATAGGCGTGTTGGTAAACATCTCGGGCGGCTCGCCATTCGGGCCGGGACGCAGGTCCTTGACCGACATGGCGCAGCTAGCCTGCGGCTTGGGCGGACCGCCCTTCACTTCGACCAGGCACATGCGGCAATTGCCCGCGACCGAAAGGCGCTCGTGATAGCAGAAGCGCGGGATCTCAGCGCCGGCCGCTTCGGCCGCCTGCATCAGCGTGTAGTAATCTGGAACTTCGACGAGCTGGCCGTCGACCTTGATGGAAGCCATAGCCCTACTCCGCAGCGATCGACGGCACGGCGCCGTCGCTGGTGGATGAATATGTATACTGCTCGATCCGCGCCTCGATGGTCGGGCGGAAATTGCGGATGAGACCCTGGATCGGCCAGGCGGCAGCGTCGCCGAGCGCACAGATAGTGTGGCCTTCGATCTGCTTGGTCACCTCGAACAGCATGTCGATTTCGCGCTTCTGGGCGCGGCCTTCGACCATGCGCTCCATGACGCGCATCATCCAGCCGGTGCCTTCGCGGCACGGCGTACACTGGCCGCAGCTCTCATGCTTGAAGAATGCCGAAATGCGCCAGATGGCTTTGATGATGTCGGTCGACTTGTCCATAATGATCATGCCGCCGGTGCCAAACGAGCTCTTCTTCTCGCGCAGCCCGTCAAAGTCCATGACGGCATCCATCATGTCCTCGGCCTTCACCACCGGACAGGAAGCACCACCTGGAATGACTGCGAGGAAATTGTCCCAGCCGCCGCGAATGCCGCCGCAATGCTTTTCGATAATGTCCTTGAAGCTCTCGCCCAGGGCTTCCTCGAAGGTCGCGGGCTTGTTCACATGGCCCGAGACCATGAACAGCTTGGTGCCGACATTGTTCGGACGGCCGATGCCCGCAAACCACCCTGCCCCGCGACGGAGAATTTCCGGCACGACGGCAATGGATTCGACATTGTTGACGGTGGTCGGGTTGCCATAGACGCCCATGCCGGCCGGGAATGGCGGCTTGAGGCGCGGCTGGCCCTTCTTGCCTTCGAGCGATTCCATCAGCGCGGTTTCTTCACCACAGATATAGGCGCCGGCGCCGTGATGAACGATGATATCCAGGTCCCAGCCGTGGATATTGTCCTTGCCGATCAGCTTGGCGTCATAGGCTTCCTGCACGGCTTCTTCGAGGCGCTGACGCTCGCGCACGAACTCGCCACGCACATAGATGAAAGCCAGATGCGCGTCCATGGCGCGGCAAGCGATCAGGCAGCCCTCGATCAGGTGATGCGGATCGTGACGCAGGATCTCGCGGTCCTTGCAGGTGCCGGGCTCGGATTCGTCGGCATTGACCAGTAGGTAATGCGGACGACCATCGCTCTGCTTGGGCATGAACGACCACTTGAGGCCGGTGGGGAAGCCCGCACCGCCGCGGCCACGCAGACCCGAAGCCTTCACCTCATTGGTGATCCAGTCGCGCCCTTGGTCGAGGAACTCCTTGGTTCCGACCCACGAGCCGCGCTCACGTGCACCTTCCAGCCGCCAGTCGTGGTGGCCATAGAGGTTGGTGAAAATGCGATCCTTGTCAGCGAGCATGATCAGCTTTTCCGCTTCAACAGATAAAAGAACCAGGCGGCAACACCAATCGCCGCCCCAGCCGCCGAAGCCAGAAAGCTCGGCAGCGCAATATTGAAAGCCGCTTCAAGACCGGACAGGACTGCTGTAGCCACCAGGGCAAAGGCCACGCCAATGGCGTAGTCTTTGAGGGTCAGCGATCCGAAGTCGATCTTGCTCTCGGCCATTTAGCGGGGGTCCTTCCCAAACACCTTGCGGTATTCTTCGACCCCGCCCTTGGCTAGCGCCTTGGCCTGCTTGACCCATTCATCGCGATCAATGCGGCCCTTGAAGTTCAGCACCTCGTCGACGCGCGTAATATCAGCCTTCTTGAACTTGGCGATCTGCTCGAAACGGGTGATGCCCAGAGCGTGCAGCTTGCCTTCAAGCACTGGACCAACGCCGGAGATCAGCTTGAGGTCGTCCGGTTCGCCCGCAGGGCGCTCGAACAGTGGCTGCAAGACATCGCCCTTCTCGGCAGTCGGCGTCACTTCCTTGGGGTTGGCGGCAGCCGCCTCAACCACGGGCTTGGACTTCTTCACCGATGCCGACGCACCGCCTTCGGCGGGCTCAGCAACCTTGGCCTTGCCGGGCGCCTTGCCCCCGTCGACCTTGGCCGCATCTGATTCAGCGCCGCTCGCACCTTCACGCATAGCCTGGTTCGGGGCGCCATCGGCCTTCGCCTCGACCGCAGCAGCCTTGCGCTCGCCCTCGGCCTTGGCTTCGGACACCTTGGCTTCCTGCGGTGTCCCCTTGAGGGCCGGAGCGTTCTCTTCGGCAACATCCTTGGGCTTGGCAGCCGTGGTAGGCGCCGGCGATGCGGCGGGCGCAGCAGCAGGCTGCTCAGCAGGAGCCGGAGGCACGAATTTCTCCCGCTTCGCCGTCGGCTTTTCGGTGAGCGTGGTCATGCCACCCTCAGCAGCGGCGTTCTGGCGGTCGATCTGCGTACCCGGCTTGATCGTGTCGCCCTTGCCCGCCGCAAAGGCGTCAATGATTTCTTCCATGCGCTGGGGCGTCAGGTCTTCATAGGTGTCATGATAGATCATGATCATCGGCGCATTGACGCAGGCGCCAAGGCACTCGACCTCTTCCCAGCTCATCGTGCCATCTTCATTGCGATGGTGCGGCTCAGGGTGGATCTTGTTCATGCAGACGTCGATGAGCTCACCGGCGCCGCGCAGCATGCACGGCGTAGTGCCGCAGACCTGCACATGCGCGCGGGTGCCGACGGGCTGCAACTGGAACTGGGTGTAGAACGTCGCCACCTCCAGAACCCGAATATAGGGCATATCCAGCATCTGGGCGACCTTTTCGATGGTCGCGCGGGTCACCCAACCATCCTGATCCTGTGCCCGCATGAGCAGAGGAATGACGGCTGATTGCTGCCGCCCGGCCGGATAAAGCGCAATACGCTTCTTCGCCCAGGCCAGGTTTTCAGCATTGAAGGCGAAACTTGCCGGCTGCACCGACTCGTCTGCAAGGCGTCGCGTAGACATCAGCGATCCACCTCTCCGAACACAATATCAATCGACCCAAGGATTGCCGTGACGTCAGCCAGCATGTGGCCGCGGCACAGATGATCCATGGCACTGAGGTGCGCAAAGCCCGGAGCGCGGATGTGGCAGCGATAGGGCTTGTTGGTGCCATCGGAAACCACATACACACCGAACTCGCCCTTCGGCGCTTCCACGGCGGCGTAGATTTCGCCAGCGGGCACCTTGTAGCCTTCGGTGTAGAGCTTGAAGTGATGGATAAGCGCTTCCATCGACTGCTTCATCTCACCGCGCTTGGGCGGCACGACCTTGCCATCGCTCGAAGCAACGGGTCCCTTGCCGTCAGGCGCATTCAGCTTGGCCACGCACTGCTTAATGATGGCATTGGCCTGGCGCATTTCTTCCATGCGGATCAGGTAACGATCGTAGCAGTCGCCATGCGAGCCGACTGGCACGTCGAATTCCATTTCGGCGTATGCGTCATAGGGCTGGCTTTTGCGCAGGTCCCAGGCCGCGCCCGAAGCGCGAACCATCACACCCGAAAAGCCCCTGCCCCACGCCTCTTCCAGCGACACGACACCGATATCGACATTGCGCTGCTTGAAGATGCGGTTCTCGGTCAAAAGCCGATCAATATCGGCGAGCGCCTTGGGGAATTCCTCACAGAAAACGCCAATGTCGTCGACCAGTGCCTGCGGCAGGTCCTGATGGACTCCGCCGGGCCGGAAATAGGCGGCATGCATGCGCGCGCCCGAAGCGCGCTCATAGAACACCATCAGCTTTTCGCGCTGCTCGAAGCCCCAGAGCGGCGGAGTCAGCGCGCCGATGTCCATGGCCTGGGTGGTCACGTTCATCAAATGCGCCAGCAGACGACCGATCTCGGAATAAAGCACGCGGATCAGCTGACCACGGCGCGGCACCTCGATGCCGAGCATGCGCTCTACGGCCAGGGCAAAGGCATGCTCCTGGTTCATCGGCGCCACATAATCGAGGCGATCGAAATACGGCACGGCCTGCAGATAGGTCTTCGCCTCGATCAGCTTTTCGGTGCCGCGATGGAGCAACCCAACATGCGGATCGACGCGCTCCACCAGCTCGCCATCGAGCTCGAGGATCATGCGCAGCACGCCGTGCGCGGAGGGGTGCACGGGGCCGAAATTGATGGTGAAATTGCGAACGTCGACTTCAGACATCAGTTCTTCGCCTTCTCGTCGCCCGGCAGCACATAGTCGGTGCCTTCCCATGGCGACAGATAATCGAACGAGCGGAATTCCTGGGTCAGCTTGACCGGCTCATAGACAACGCGCTTGCGCTCTTCGTCGTAGCGAACCTCGACAAAGCCCGTCATCGGGAAGTCCTTGCGCAACGGGTGACCGTCAAAACCATAGTCGGTCAGGATGCGGCGCAGATCCGGGTGACCGGAAAACAGCACGCCGTAGAGATCGTAGGTCTCGCGCTCGAACCAGTTCGCACCGGGATAGACGTCGCAGATCGATGGGACTGGCGTCGTGTCATCGGCCTCGAGCTTTATACGAATGCGATGGTTCAGGTGCGGGCTGAGGAAATGATAGACCACATCGAACCGCTGTTCGCGCGCGGGATAGTCCGCACCACAGACGTCGACAAACGCGATGAACCGGCACTTCGGATCGTCGCGGAGGAATGTCGCCACAGAAACGATCGAATCGCGCTGCACGGTCACGGTGAGGTCGCCATACGCCACCTCGAACCCGACGACTGCATCGCCAAGGGCGGATGCAACATGCTCGCCCAGGGTCACCAACGGATCAACTACTAGTGCTTCGTCCATGACCGGCCCTATCGCTCAATGGTTCCGTCACGGCGAATCTTCTTCTGCAGCAGCAAAATGCCATACAGAAGTGCTTCGGCCGTCGGCGGGCAGCCCGGAACATAGACGTCTACCGGCAGCACGCGATCGCAACCACGCACCACAGAATAGGAATAATGATAGTAGCCGCCGCCATTGGCGCAGCTACCCATCGAAATGACGTAACGCGGCTCTGGCATCTGGTCATAGACCTTGCGCAGCGCGGGAGCCATCTTGTTTGTCAGCGTACCAGCGACAATCAGCACGTCGGACTGGCGCGGCGATGCGCGTGGCGCCGTGCCGAAGCGTTCGATGTCGTAACGCGGCATCGACATCTGCATCATTTCCACGGCGCAACAGGCCAGACCGGTCTGCATCCACATCAGCGAGCCAGTACGGGCCCAGGTGATCAGTTGCGAAACCGTGGTCACGAGGAAGCCCTTGTCGGCCAGCTCGTTATTGACGCCCGTAAAGAACGGATCGTCCGCACCAAAAGGCTTGCCGGTCGCCGGATCAATGGCACCGGTCGGACGCGGGGTAACCAGCGTCGAAGAAGACGGGCTCAATCCCATTCCAGAGCTCCCTTGCGCCATTCATAGATAAAGCCGACGGTCAGCACGCCGAGGAAGATCATCATCGACCAGAAGCCGAACCAGCCCACGTCGTGGAACGCCACGGCCCACGGGAAAAGAAAGGCGACTTCGAGATCAAAGATGATGAAGAGAATCGACACCAGGTAGAACCGGACATCGACCTTCATGCGCGCGTCGTCGAACGCATCGAAGCCAGCCTCGAAAGCTGAGACCTTCTCAGGGTCGGGACGTCGGAAAGAAACCAGGAACGGCGCAATCAACAGCGCCAAGCCAATAACGGCAGACAACCCAATGAATAGAACTATGGGCAGGTAATCGCTGAGCAAATCAGTCATGCGGCAGCCTAACGTTCGGTCCAGCAAGGAGCCGGAAGCGCGTGAGCAAAGCAAGCAATTGGGGCGAGCGAGCCGACGCACAGGTGATGCGAAACGGCTTAGACCTTCCCCCATGACGTTTCAAGGGAAAGAAAATATGAGCAAAATAATCATATAACAACTACAGCGGTTCGGCACGGATTTCCCACAATTGGCTCGCAGGAAGCACATTCTGTTTCGCCACAAGCGCTGTTTTTGGAACGGACAGAAGAATCAACACCCCAAAACCAAAACGGCGAACCGTTGCCGGTTCGCCGAGTTGGGTTGCAAGATTAGACGCCCCGTGTTCCGGGGCGAAGAACCTTAGAAGTGGAAGCTGACGCCCACGGTCGCCTTGGTGGCGTCGAAGAAGTTAGCGTTGTTGTAGTAGCCGAGGCCAACAACCTGACCGCGAACCGAGATGGAATCGGTCACGGCGAATTCAACACCACCACCGAGCTGGTAGATGCCGTTCGAAGCGCCGCCGGTGTTCTCGATGCCGGTACCGCCGATGGCGTACACGAGCACGGAGTCGGTGACGACAGCACCGATACGGGCGTTGATCAGGAACTCGCTGCCGGAGACAGCATTGTTCCACCAGTATTCGCCGGTAGCTTCGACGCCGAGCAGGATCGGGTCAGCCGGGATGAAGTTCACGCCGACATGGCCGCCAATGACGCCGTAGGTGGTGCCGTTGAAGAACTCACCGCCGCCCTGGACGCCTGCATAGAGGCCTTCCCAGTTGAAGCCAGCCGGAGCGTAGATCGGCTGCGGGGTGGTCGGGATGATGAGGTCAGCGGCCTGAGCGCCACCAACCATGAGAGCAGCGGCTGCAACGCCGAGCGACAGAGAACGTACAAACATATCTTGCACTCCCAATAGAGTTAACCGTAGTCGGCCGATAGATGCCCCACAGGCGCGCGGCTGACAAGGTGGCAGAAAGCCATTTTCCATAGTGCGGATAAGATTTGATGACCATTTCGGGGCAGGTGTTGCGCGAATGCCCCGCAATTGGTTCAATTTGAGACAAATGCCACTTGCGAGCCGGCGAAATGCGTGCGCCCGGAGGGCCAAGGCGCCCGGATTCCCACTGTCGGCAAACGGAAATCGGGAATCACAACCAATGCAAAACGGCCCCACGAGAATACTCGCGGGGCCGTCTCAGGATGAGAATGACGGTCAGGACTAGAAGTGGAAGTTAGCCCCGACAGTGAACTGATTCTTCGGATTGCCACCCTGATTGGGGAATCCATGCAGATATTGTGCGCGCACCGAGATCGCATCCGTGACGGCGACTTCCACGCCACCACCGAGCAGGAAGTCTTCTTCCGCGGGCGGACCCAGATCGATTCCATAACCACCGGCTGCATAAACGACGACATCGTCTGTGACCACCAGACCGGCACGACCAAGGATCTGGCCATAGCTGGTATCGAGTGCGCCTCCGGTGAGACCATGCACGGCCACTTCGGCGCCAAGCAGATAGAAGTCAAACTGGGCATTCACGCCAGCCTGGATACCCAAGCCATATTGCGTGCCACCTGCGGCACTATCCTGAACGCCACCATAGACACCGGCATAAAACCCGTTCCAGTCAAACCCCGGCTCTTCATAGATCGGCATTTCGACAGGTGTGGACGTTGGGACCGTGATGAGATCGGCTGCCGTGGCGACACCCATGGTTGCGATAGAGGCAATCGCCGATGCGGCGACAATCTTGAACATGCGCATTGCTGTTCTCCTTCGTGCTGGGCCATCTGTTGGGAGGAACGCCGCGCCTCAGCACCAGTTCCCCCCAGGCTTTCAGCGCCCGGAGCGGCGAAACATGGGGTCTCCCCCTGCCCTCGCCATCCGAGCACAGGCCCGGTTTGCCTGGGCTTGCCGGCCAAAAACGGTCTTTGGGAAGGCCATAATATGACGCCAGGCAAGCGTTGCCGGATGGCAACACCTAGATATCGCCTATCTCAAAGCGTCCCGACTAGCACCGGATCGGCGCGGTATTCGGCTGGGAACATGCGCTCGAGCGAATAGATTTTCGGCAGGTCGTGGACCACGATATAGGGCCAGTCCGGGTTCAGCGTCAGGAAGTCCTGATGATATTGCTCAGCCGGATAGAACGCTTTGAAGGGTTCAAGCGTGGTGACGATCGGGCCTTCGAACAGTCCGGTGGCGTCGAGCTGAGCGATATAGGCCCGCGCTACGTCCTCCTGATCCTTGTTCAAAGGGAAAATTGTCGAACGATACTGGGTGCCGTGGTCCGGGCCCTGGTAGTTCAGCTGCGTCGGGTTGTGAGCGACGGAAAAGTAAATCTGCAGCAGCGTGCCGAAGCTGACGACAGAGGGATCGTAAGTGATCTCGACGGTTTCGGCGTGGCCGGTGTCTCCGCGCGTCGTCCGATCATAAGTGGCGGTCTCGGCTGCTCCGCCGGAGTAACCGGACACGGCATTTGTGACACCCTTGACCCGCTGAAACACGCCTTGCACTCCCCAGAAGCAGCCACCGGCCAGCACAGCGACGGCAGTCGGGCCCTTTTCGACCAGGTCCTGATCAGGCGGTGGAATCTCGACCGGCTTTTCCTGGGCAAACGCCGGGCGCGCCAGAAGCGGCATGCCGAGAATCGGCAGAACCGCCATGCCCAGCAGCAATTTGCGTCGGCCCGTGACCAGTGTTGTAAGGGATTCGGAGGAAGCCTCGGCCATGATCAGCACCTTCTGCTCAAACTCAGTTACAGCAGATACGGTAGAAAGGCGTCAAACGTTACAGCGCAACGTGCAGATCACGAGGATATGAAAGTAACAATGACCGCTCGGTCAAAAGCCAACCCAAACCGGAAACTTCAACGGTGAAGGGTGGCGCGAGAGACGGGGCTCGAACCCGCGACCTCCGGCGTGACAGGCCGGCGCTCTAACCAACTGAGCTACTCCCGCATCGGCGAACTGCTTGGCTGTTCGCTGAACGTGACGCTCATATAGCCAGCGCTTTTCGGCAGGTCAAGCGCTCGATCTGCGAATGTCGCAAAAACTTCTCACGACCCCCGTCACCTGTGGAAAACTCAAATAGCTCAACCCACAAGCTGAAAAAGCTCATGCGACGGATAAGAATTAAGGGCGGAGGGAGAAATCGGCGGGCAAACGAGAAAATGGTGGGCGATGACGGACTCGAACCGCCGACATCCTCGGTGTAAACGAGGCGCTCTACCAACTGAGCTAATCGCCCTTGCCAGACCCGGCCGGGATGGCGCCCTGATTAGGGTGCCCGATGCGCAACGTCAACAGACATTTCGCGAAACAAAAACGGCCCCGGCGTGAAACGCTCGGAGCCGATGGAGCCGCAAAGGCCGCACACGATCTTAGTTGATCGCGTCCTTGAGACCCTTGCCGGGCTTGAACTTTGCCTGGTTCGAGGCCGGAATCTGGATTTCAGCACCGGTGGCCGGGTTGCGACCCGTGGAAGCCTTGCGCTGGGAAACGGCGAAGGTGCCGAAACCAACCAGACGAACTTCGTCGCCGCTCTTCAGGGCAGCGGTAATAGCCTCGAACACTGCGTCAACCGCTTCGGCGGCCTGTGCCTTGGTGATCGTAGCCTTGTCGGCAACGACGCCAACCAGATCGTTTTTGTTCATAGCGTTTCCTCACAGTGAAAGCCCGCCTTCGCTGGCGAACCAGAATGCCGTCAACCTTTTTCGATTCTGCGCGATACGCAAGGAAATCCGGGGGTTTTCGGCGACCTGACGGTGCAAAGCTGTTAATGGACCGGAAAAATGGCCCCAGCAAGCCCACAAGTCTAGTTTCGCCCGGTTTTCCGGGAAATTGTGAACCAGATGCGGCCCTATGTCTCCGATACGCCCATGGCCGGGCGAGAGCGGCCGATGCCCAGCATGATTGGCAGGGCGAGCAGGTAAATCCCGATTGCTACCAGCCAGATCGCGCCTGGCCAGCTCCCGCGCACGCCATAATAGACGAAGCTGAACAGTAGCGGCCCGAATACCGAGGCCAGGCTCACAAGGCTGGCGAGAACCCCCTGCAATTGCCCCTGACGATCGGCATCGACCTGCCGCGTGGTCAGGGATTGCAGCGCCGGCATACCAATTCCGCCCAGCGCAAACACCGGCGCCATGACGAACAGAATCCAGCCATGGGTTGCAAAAGCCAGTGTCAACATCGCACCGACCTCGAACGCCATGCCGACGACCAGCGCCCAACGCTCACCCAGCCGCGCCACGGCCGGGCCGGTCAAAAACGCCTGCGCCAAGGCGTGGAAGACGCCAAAAGCACCAAGCGACAGGCCGATCATCAAGCCATTCCACTGGAAGCTGTCCTCGCTGAAAATGGCCCATGTCGTGCCATAGACGGTGCCGACGAGATTCATGATGAGATAAAGCGCCATCAGCGGAATCAACGCCTTGAACGTCAGCGCCCAGCGCAAAGGCTTGAAGGGGTTAAGCGTATCCCAGGTGAAGTTGGCCTCCTTCCGTCCAGGCCGCGATTCGGGCAAGACGAACAGCGCTAGGGCAAAATTCACCGCATTGAGCGCCGCAGCCACGAGAAATGGCGAGCGTACCCAGATGTCTCCCAAAATCCCGCCAAGCACCGGCCCGATAATAAATCCGATGCCGAACATAGCATGAAACAGGCCAAATCGCTTGGCGCGCTCATCTTCGCTGGAGATGTCAGTGATGTACGCAGTGGCCACCGCCATATTGGCGCTGGTGATCCCGGCAATCGCCCGCCCCACCACCAACATCCACAACTGTGGCGCAAACGCCATGATCAGATAGTCGAGCGCCGCCCCCGCCAAGGAGACCAGCAATACGGGCCGCCGGCCAAACCGGTCACTGAGCACGCCGAGAATCGGAGAAAACAGGAACTGGCACGCCGAGTAGAGCGCCAGCATGATCCCCAGCAATGTCGCAATTTCAGTGGTGTGCCCGACATCGCGCAATAGCGCCGGCAGAATGGGGAAGATGAGGCCGATGCCCACGGCATCGAGCATCACTGCGGCGAGTATGACGACAAGCGCCTTGTTCATCTTGGGCTCCGAAGGGAAAACGGCGCGCTGCACGCAGCGCCAAGGGGCGGAAGCGCATCAGCGGCAGAACTTTGCTGGTCGCCCACCGGCAACCTTAAAAGGAAAATGGATGCGCCATGCGACAGTCTCTGACAGCAGACAGGTGCTTGCCGTCCATCAAAGGCTGGCAAGCACGCCGGGGAGCAGTAGCGGCAAATCCTCGCTCATGAGACCGGGACCGCCGAAGCGGTTGGCTGCCTCGGCATGCAGCCATACACCGGCACAGGCGGCCGAAAAGCCGTCCATGCCCTGCCCCATAAGCCCGGCGATGATGCCCGCAAGGACATCACCGGAACCCGCTGTGCCAAGCCATGCCGGCGCATTGACGTTGATGGCGGCGCGACCGTCCGGCGACGCAATGACGGTGTCACTGCCTTTGAGCACGATCACCGCCCCGGAGTGAGCGGCTGCCGCCCGCGCACGCTCCAGCTTGCCACCTGGCACCTGCCCGAACAGCCGAGCGAACTCACCGTCGTGCGGCGTCAGCACCACCGGGCGATTCTTTGCCTTTATCGCAGTGAACAGACGCTCGCTGGAACTGGCGAAACTGGTGATCCCGTCGGCATCGAGCACCACCGCGGCCCCCGACGCAAGCACGGCCAGCACGCCCTGGATAGTAGTGTCACCGACCCCGGCAGCCGGGCCGATGACGACACTATTGATACGCCTATCCTCGAGCAGACTGGCCAGGTCTGCTGGCGATTCGGCGGGTTTGAGCATGATGGCAGTCACATGCGCTGCATGCACAGCAAGTGCCTCACGGCTGCCGACCAGCGACACCACCCCTGCCCCCGACCGAAAAGCGCCGAGCGCCGACAACCGCGCCGCGCCGGTTTCCAGCGGCCCGCCCGACACCACGGCGACGTGGCCACGGTCAAATTTGTGCCCATCGGCCAGCGCCGTTGGCACGGACCAGCTGCCCTGGCTGTTCTTCCAAGCCTTGGCGTCGATCCGCTCGAGGACCGATTCGGGAATACCGATCTCGGCCAGCACCACTTCGCCGCAATGCTGTCGACCCGGCAACAGGAGGTGGCCGGGCTTGAGGCGGAAGAACGTTACCGTCATATCGGCGATCATGGCCACGCCGCGCACGTCGCCCGTCGCACCATCAATGCCACTGGGGACGTCGACGCTGACTACCGGCAGGCTCGAAGCGTTCACTGCCTCGATCATTTCAGCGAATTCACCATCCACGTCGCGGTCCAGGCCCGCGCCCAGCAACGCGTCGACGACGAGATCGGCGTTCTCGATATCCTTGGCGGTCGGCGGGTCTGCCCGGCCGGTCCACTGTGCCGCCGCAGCAGCGGCATCGCCCCGCAGCGATTCGCGCTCACCGATCAGCCGAAGCTGCACTGGCCAACCTTTTTGCTTGAGCAGGCGCGCAATCACAAAGCCATCGCCGCCATTGTTCCCCGGACCACACAGCACCAGCACCGAACGCTGGTAGTAATGCTCGACGATCGCGTCGGCGACCGCCTTGCCGGCCGCATCCATCAAACGAAAGGACTTGATGCCGCTTTCCACCGCCAGCCGGTCGGCTTCCGCCATCTGCTGGGGGGTAAGGAGAATATCCGGCTGCACAGTCATCGATCGGCCTCACAAGCACCGGCGCTACGGCACGCCGACCATCCCAGTTGACGCAATTGCGCGCTCAACTCAAGCATTTGGTGACGATGCAGGCGCTGTTCCATAGGCTCCCGGGGAGAAGCGCACACTCGGCGGCGCTGCCAATTCGCCGCATATACAAACAATGCCTCAAAACAAAAAAAGGGGCCCCGCAGGGCCCCTTCTCTTTTCCGCTCTCGCGATTAGGCGGAGTAGTACATTTCGTATTCGACAGGATGCGGGGTCATTTCGACGCGGTGAACTTCCTGCATCTTGAGCTCGATATAGGCATCGATGAAATCATCGTCCATCACACCGCCAACCTTGAGGAAGTCGCGGTTCTTGTCGAGGTTTTCCAGGGCTTCACGCAGCGAACCGGAGACGGTCGGGATTTCCTTGAGCTCTTCCTTGGGCAGCTCGTACAGATCCTTGTCCATCGGGTCGCCCGGGTGGATCTTGTTCTTGATGCCATCGAGACCAGCCATCAGCAGCGCCGTGTAGGCCAGGTACGGGTTGGCCAGCGGATCCGGGAAACGCACTTCGACGCGCTTTGCCTTCGGCGACTGGCCGAAGGGGATACGGCAAGAAGCCGAGCGGTTGCGGGCCGAGTAAGCCAGCAGCACCGGCGCTTCGAAACCCGGCACCAGACGCTTGTACGAATTGGTGGTCGGGTTGGTGAAGGCATTGATGGCCTTGGCGTGCTTGATCACGCCGCCGATATACCACAGGCATTCCTGCGACAGACCGGCATACTGGTCACCGGCGAACAGCGGCTTACCGTCCTTCCAGATCGACATATGGCAGTGCATGCCCGAACCGTTGTCGCCATAAACCGGCTTCGGCAGGAAGGTTGCTGTCTTGCCATAGGAGTTGGCGACCTGCTGAACGGCGTACTTGTAGATCAGCACGTCGTCGGCCGACGCGATCATCTGCTTGTACTTGAGGCCGAGCTCATGCTGGGCGGAAGCCACTTCGTGGTGGTGCTTCTCGATGATGACGCCCATCTGGCCCATGGCTTCGAGCATTTCACCGCGCATATCCTGCGCACTGTCCAGCGGCGGAACCGGGAAATAACCCTTCTTGAGACCAATATGGTGACCGTTATTGCCGCCTTCATAGGAAGCGTCATTGTTGGTCGGCAGCTCGGCGGCGTCGATCTCGAAACCGACCTTGTAGGTGGTGGTGGAGTACTTGACGTCGTCGAAGATGAAGAATTCGGGCTCGGGACCGAATACGACGGTGTCGCCGACACCGGACGACTTCACCAGGCCTTCGGCCTTCTTGGCGATCGAGCGCGGGTCGCGGTTATAGGGCTGGTAGGTCGACGGCTCGAGAATGTCGCAGTTGATAGCGAGGGTCGAGGCGGCAAAGAACGGGTCGATATAGGCCGAGTTCGGATCGGGCATCAGAACCATGTCGGACTCATTGATGGCCTTCCAGCCGGCAATCGATGAACCGTCGAACATCACGCCATCTTCGAACAGGTCGGCGTCGACGACGGAGGCATCCATCGTCACGTGCTGCAGCTTGCCGCGCAGGTCGGTGAAGCGCACGTCGAGATACTTGATGTTCTCGTCCTTCATGCGCTGGATAATTTCGGCTCCGGTGGTCATTAGGTCTTCCCCTGTCTAATTCGGAGTTTGTTTCTGGTTGTGCAGTGCCGGCGCCTAGAGCGCGTCGTCACCGAATTCGCCCGTACGGATACGGATGGCCTGCTCGATGGAATAGACGAAAATCTTGCCATCCCCGATGCGGCCGGTTTGCGCAGCGGTGCGGATGGCCTCGATGGCCTTTTCGGCGAGCTCGTCGGGGCAAACCACCTCGACCTTCACCTTGGGCAGGAAATCCACCACATATTCAGCGCCGCGATAGAGCTCTGTATGGCCCTTCTGGCGGCCGAAACCCTTGGCCTCGGTCACGGTGATGCCCTGCAGGCCAACTTCCTGCAGCGCTTCTTTGACTTCGTCGAGCTTGAACGGCTTTACGATAGCCTCGATTTTTTTCACTTGCGCCTCCACTGGCCGTTTTCGGCAGTTACCGCCAATCGGTATGCACAGCCTATGCCAGGGTGCCAAAAATAAGAAAAGATGTTATATGAGAAAGTCTTAGCGCCAAGCACTGAGCAACAGGAAACGGCGCATACCTATGTGAGTGTCCAATTTCCGTGCGTAATGCACATTATTGAGGCAAAACATGCGAGACTTGGGTTGGAGACGGGCCAATTATGACGCTTATGACGCCACTTGAGGCGGTTCATCTGCAATTCGATGCCTACAATCAGCGCGACTTGCCGCGCTTCCTTTCGGCTTTCGCAGAAGAGGTCCGGGGCTATAGCCTTCCGGAGATGACATTGCTGCTGGACGGCAAACCGGCATTCGCCGACTTCTATGCCAACCGCCGCTTCGTGCATGAGGGCCTGCGCGCAGAGCTGGTCAGCCGTATGGAGGTTGGGGACACTGTGATCGATCACGAGCTCATCCACGGCCTGTCGTCGGAGCCGCTGGAGACTGCGGTTATGTTCGTCACGAAGGGCGGGCTCATCACCACGGTGTTCTCAATCGCCGCCAAATCGCCAAGCTAGGCTTTGACTGGCCTGCACTCTTCATATAGATGCAACCCCAACCCGGCCAACGGGGACCCAAGCGGGTGTGGCGGAACTGGTAGACGCACTGGATTTAGGTTCCAGCGCCGCAAGGCGTGGAGGTTCGAGTCCTCTCACCCGCACCATCGTGGCCCCGGCCCATAAGATCAATCATTACGGGAATAGACCCCCATGCAGGTTACCGAAACCCTCAACGAAGGTCTGAAGCGCAAGCTCAGCGTCACCATCCCGGCCCAGGATCTCGCCTCGCGCCTCGACGCCAAGCTCGAAGAGCTCAAGGGCCAGGCCAACATTAAGGGCTTCCGTCCCGGCAAGGTGCCGACCGCGCATCTCAAGAAGATGTACGGCCGTTCGGCGATGTCCGAGGTCATGACCGACGCGATCAACACCACCGTGTCCGATACCCTGGACAAGCGCGAAGAGCGCGCTGCCGCCCAGCCCAAGGTCGACCTGCCTCAGGACCAGGCCATCATCAACGACGTCCTGGACGGCAAGGCCGACCTGGCATTCGAAGTCGAATATGAAGTCCTGCCGGCTGTCACCCTGATGGACGTCAAGGGTGTCAAGCTGACCAAGCCAGTCGTCGACATCTCCGACGAAGAACTCGACGCCGAAGTAAACCGTGTCTTCGCCCAGAACCGTGGCTACACGGACAAGGGTGATGGTGCTGTCGTCGAAGACGGCGACCGCCTCGGCCTCAGCTTCGTCGGCAAGATCGACGGCAAGGAATTCGACGGCGGAAAGTCCGACCACGCTCACCTGACCGTCGGCTCCGGCGAATTCATCCCCGGCTTCGAAGAGCAGCTGGTTGGCATGAAGAAGGGCGAGACCAAGACCATCGAAGTCACCTTCCCGGCCGACTACGGCAATGCCGAGCTCGCCGGCAAGGCCGCAACCTTCGACGTCACCATCTTGCACGCCGACGGCCCGAACCAGGGCGAGCTGGATGACGATTTCGCCAAGCGCCTCGGCCTCGACAGTGTCCAGGCGCTGCGTGACGCCGTGAAGTCGCAGATGGAAGCCGCTCTCGACTCGATGAGCCGCCAGCACATCAAGCGCCAGATTCTCGATGCTCTCGATGACGGCCACAAGTTTGACGTTCCGGCTCAACTGGTCGAAGCCGAGTTCAACACCATCTGGCAGCGCGTTCAGCACGAAGTGCAGAGCCACGGCCGTTCCTTCGAAGACGAAGGCACGACCGAGGAAGAAGCCAAGGCGCAGTATCAGCGCATCGCCGAGCGCCGCGTGCGCCTGGGCCTCGTGGTCGCCGAAATCGGCAACCAGAACGAAGTCAACGTGACCGACGAAGAGCACCAGCAGGCGCTGATCGCCGAGGTTCGTCGTTTCCCGGGCCAGGAACAGCAGGTTTACGACTACTACCGCAAGAACCCGCAGGCCCTGGCTTCGCTGCGCGCTCCCATCTTCGAGAACAAGGTCGTTGACTACGTGGCCGGTCTTGGCGACATCAGCGAAAAGAAGATGAGCCGCGACGACCTCGCCAAGCTGATCCAGGCCGACGAGGACAATGTCCCCGAGGAACACCACCACTAAGGTCCAAAGGATCTGGCTGGAAATTCAAAAGCCGCCCTTTGGGGCGGCTTTTTTATTGGGCCGGCATCGGCGTGCTGTAGGCTGCGCCGCTGGCGTCTGATCAGGAATCAATCCAGTGGGCGGCGCGACGCATGGCGGCAAGGTCGCTGTCCGCCTCCATCGCCTTCTCCGCCCTTCTCACCAGGTCTCGCGCCACTGCAATTGCCGCATCGGCGAAGCCCGGCTTGCAGGCGGCGACGGTCTCGAGGCTTTTCAACATCCGCGCCACGACCTCGATGATCTGCGCGCCATCGCGGGCTATCGGGCGATAGAAATCTTCGAGCACGTCGCGCGGCAGCAGTGGAGCCACAAGAACGCGATCATTCTCGCCGCTTTTGGTTTCGTCTTCCCATTCCAGCAGCAGCCGCGTCACCGTGTCGATGACCACGATTGCCGTGCCCGGATCGTTGATACTCGCCGACATCGCCTTGTCGGCGATCTCGCCCAGCACGATGAAACCGAAACGTGGATCGGTGTCATAGGCGCGCTGATCTCCGAGGACGAAGCAATCGAGCAAAGCATCCCGCAGCTCTTCGTCGACCTGTCCCTGCACCCGCATCAATGCCCTTACCGGGGTCGCATAGGTCCCCGGACGCGCCAGAACCGCCACCGTCAATTCATGCTCCTCGGCCAGCTTCTGGATGGCACGAGCATCACAATGCTGCACATAGCCCGGTCTAGCGGCGCTGATCGGCTCCCCCTCAGCGTCGCCCTCGAGGCGTCGGCAATCCAGCAACGGGTGCTCGCTCATGCTGAGAAGCGAGCGTCGCGTCGCCGTCTCGACCACGCCGATCGTGTGTCCGACGCGACCAATAGCCGAAATATGGCCGATCCAGCGGATCAGGGAAGTCACCACCAGCACCAGCACGCCAATAGTCATGACAAACAGGAAAAGCCGGCCTGCGTCGCTGTAGAGACCAGCAGACAGCCCGATGATCCCGACGATTGAATAAAGAAACGCCCCGATGAATACAGAGATTGAAGTCTGCGCCTGCAGGTCGCCGGCAATCAGCGGAACGGCGCGTGGCGTGGTGGCACTTGAGGCCGCTGAGAACGCCCCAACCACCGTGGAAAGCGCGAACACAGCCACAGTGAGTAGGCTAGACGCCAGAATTTGCAGGATCGACTGCACCGCATTCGACGGCAGAACGAACGGCAATTCGTCGGGCGCAAAGCGCGCCAGTACATAGGCAACCACCACTGTCAGCACGGCGGCCAGGGAAAAGGCGGCGGGCAAGAACCACATGCGCTGCAGCAATTGACCAAGCTTAAATCTGAGATAGCTCACGCGCCGTCCTGGCTTGTTGAACGAGGCAAACAGGGTGAAGTGGGAGATGAACTGCCAGCACACACCGATCGTTGCATGCGGCGCTGTGAAAGCCCACTACAATCGCTGAGGAAGTGTACCGATGCGGGGATGGCGGGTAGGGAGGGATTCGAACCCCCGGAAGGCTTTCACCTTCGCCGGTTTTCAAGACCGGAGCAATCAACCGCTCTGCCACCTACCCGTTGGTGTGGCTTTAGACGTGTGCGGTGCGGCTGTCCAGAGGCAGGGCCGCACCCCACACATTTATGGCAAGAGCACCACCGAGCCGGATGTCTCCCGACCTTCCAGGGCGCGATGAGCGTCGGCAGCGTCTGACAAGGCGAAGCGGCGGCTTATCTCGACCTTGATCGCACCACTCTTGATCGCGTCGAACAAAGCTGCCGCTCCCTCAAGCAGATCTTCGCGACGAGCATAGTAGTGCACGCCGGTCGGTCGTGTGACGAATAGCGAGCCCTTGCGCGCCAGAATGCCGAGGTCGGGCACGCTTACAGGCCCCGAGGCATTACCGAAGCTGGCAAGCAGCCCCCGCGGCCTGAGACTGTCCAGAGACCCCTCGAACGTGGCCTTGCCCACTCCGTCATAAACGACATCGACGCCCCTGCCCCCCGTCAGGTCGCGGACACGAGCGGCAAAATCTTCCTGACGATAATTGATCACATGGTCGCAGCCATGCGCGCGAGCCATATCGGCTTTTTCGCTGCTGCCCACCGTTCCGATCACCGTTGCTCCAAGCGCCTTGGCCCACTGCGTGGCAATCAGACCGGTGCCGCCGGCCGCAGCGTGCCAGAGAATGGTCTCACCACGCTGCACCGCCCAGGTTTTGAACAGCAGGTAATAGGCCGTAAGGCCCTTGAGCATGACGGCTGCAGCCGTCTGTTCATCCACGCCGTCCGGCAGCGGCACCAGCTTCTCTGCCGCGATCAGCCGTTCGCTGGCATAAGCGCCGGGCACGCCCTGATAGGCCACGCGATCGCCCGGCCGGAACTCGCTGACGCCCTCGCCCACAGCATCGACAATGCCTGCGCCTTCATTTCCGGCAACAAAGGGCATTGGCAGAGGGTAGAGGCCCGAGCGTTGATAGGTGTCGATAAAGTTCAGCCCGATTGCGGTTTGGCGTAGCCGCACCTGCCCCGGACCGGGCGCAGCGACGTCCCAGTCTTCAAGCGACAGAACCTCGGGGCCACCGGTCTCGCGAACAACTATAGCTTTGGTCATTTAGGGCTCCTGGGCTTGCGAGGCGCCGATTTGGGGCGCGACTGCGCGCCGCCCGTCGGCTTGGGTCGAGGCTTGGGGCCGACAGGCGCAGGCGTCGCGAGGGCGCCAGACGTTGCCGGGGAAACGCCCCGGCCGCTCACCGCCGCGATGGCGACCTCCGGCGACACCGAGCCGGTATCCCCGGTAAATGGCGTAAAGCCGGGTTTCTGCGCAACAGCACCGGAATGACTTAGCTTGCGCTGCTTGGCGAAGATGTTGACCGCCTCGACCAGCACCGAAAAAGCCATTGCAGAATAGATATAGCCCTTGGGAATGTGGAAACCCAGACCATCGGCCACCAGGGTCACACCAATCAGCAGGAGGAAGGCGAGCGCCAGCATTTTGGTGGTGGGATGGTCAGCCACGAAGCGGGCAATCGGGCCGGACGCCACGAACATGACACCAACGGCAACCAGCACGGCGGCGATCATCACCGCGACCTGATCCGCCGGCACCATCCCCACCGCTGTGATGATGGAATCGATCGAGAACACCATATCGATGATCACGATCTGAATGAGAATGGCCTGCAGCGTCGCCTTGGCGGCATCAGCAAGCCCCACCTCGTGCGGCTCCTCGATGGCCGCATGCATTTCATGCGTGGCCTTGTAGATCAGGAAGCCACCACCGGCGATGAGGATGATGTCCTTCCAGGAAAAGTCATGCCCGAAGGCGGCAAAGACAGGGTCCTTCAGCTGTACGATCAGGCTGATCAGGAACAAAAGAATGATCCGGAAGACCAGAGCCAGACCAATGCCCAGCTTGCGGGCAAATTCGGCCTGCTCGCGGGGCAGTCGCGAAACCAGCACTGATATGAACACGATATTGTCGATGCCCAGCACGATCTCCATGATCGTGAGCGTGGCAAAGGCTACCCACACATTCGGGTCGGCCAGCAATTCCAGCATGGATAGCTCCAATTCCGATTCTCGGATCCGGGTTAATTTAGGAAGCACGCGTCAGGCGGTGAAGAGGCGCAGCAGACAAATTCGCTGCCTGCGGCAGGCCGCGGAATGGCGCTCGATCCACCCCGCTGCTATGCCGAGAACAACACATCCCGGAATCTGGTTCCTTGAGATTGGAGGCGCGCCATGAATTCCTCAAACCTTCTCCGTCTGGCAATCTCGGCCATTCAGCGCCGTTCTGCGCAAACCAATCCGGAAAGGCGCTGACGCCATGGACGAACAATCGGATGTCATCGTCGTCGGCGGCGGGCTGGCCGGGATTGCCGCCGCGGTCTGCCTGGCTCGTGCCGGGCTGGAGACTCTGCACCTCGCACCGCCTTCCCCGCCGGATCGACGCACCTCGGCGCTGATGATGCCCAGCGTCGATTTTCTCGTGGCGCAGGGGTTGATCAGCGCACCGGAAGATATCGGCCATGCTCTCACAGCCATTCGGATCATCGACGCGACGGGTCGGCTGATCAGGGCCCCGGAAACCCTGTTCGATTCCACAGAAATCGGCATGAACGCCTTTGGCTGGAATTTTGCGAACACCGTGCTGCTCGAACAATTCCAGAAGGCAGCGCCCACAACGGGCCTCACCACCGTCGATGGCGTGGTCAACACCCTTCGGCGCGAGGACGGCTTAGGCGTGGTCACCCTGTCATCGGGAGCCACTTATCGTGCCAAACTGGTCGTGGGCGCCGACGGCAAGAAATCGCTGATCCGCGCCGCCTCGGCCATAGGCACGCATGAGCACCAGTTTGAAGAGGCGGCGCTCGTCTGCGACCTCGAACTGTCACGACCAATCGGCGGGACCTCGGTAGAATTTCATTATCCGCATGGTCCTTTCACCCTCGTACCGGCGGGCGGACGAAAGGCAAATCTGGTCTGGATTGATGAAGAACCGGTATTGCGGCGCGTGCAGGCCGGCGGCCCGGAAGCACTCATCCAAGCCTTGCATCAGAAGTCCCAGCGGCTCTTCGGCAATATCTCTTTGCTGTCCCCCAGCGTCGTTTTCCCGCTTAGCTCGCTCAGCGTCGACGTCGCCGGCAAGGACGGCGTGGCCCTGGTGGGCGAAGCCGCCCACGCTTTCCCACCGATTGGCGCCCAGGGCCTCAATCTCGGCCTGCGTGACGTGTCTGATTTGGTCGACGCCGTGACCAGATCAGACCGCCGGCAACCCGATTGGGCACGGGAGGCGAGCCAAACCTATGCCGAGCTTCGCGCCGACGATCTCGCGCGCACCGGTGGCTTCGTCGACACGCTTTTCCGCTCCCTTTTGACCGAGATGATCCCCAGCCAGACTGCTCGCGCCAGCGGTCTTTGGGCGCTAAAGCTGCTTCCGCCCTTGCGGCGAAAGGCCTTTGCCCTCGGCATGGGCGAACGCAAGCTGCTCTAGAATACGAAAAAGGCGCGGTCTCCCGCGCCTTTTGGTTGTTCTGCCGTGGCAGAAGCTCTTACTGAGCCGGCGGCGGCGCAGGCTGTTCGCCAGCGGCAGGCGCAGGGGCATTCGGGGTGGCGGCGCCATCGCCGGCACTCAACTGCTGACGCAGCTGCTCGGCTCGATCCTGAAGCACCTGCTCCAGAGCATTCTCACCCGAAGTTTCCTGACGGAACTGCTCGAAAGTAAGCGCAGCTTCACCATCATAGGTCGACGTGAAGCCAGAGAGGTTGATCTCGATGGTGAGATCCTGGTTCTGGCGATTCTTGGCGGTGAGCTTGAGCACGTTGCCGCGCTTAAGCGAATTCACATACTGTTCGTTGATCACCAGCTGCGTGGCGCAGGAGGTCGGGTCGCAGAGCATGTAGGGCACGCGCACCGGCTTGGCACCGTCGATCTGCCAGGTCAGGCCGAATGGCAGCAGCACCCCGAGCGGCACGGCGGCAACGGCGAGCAGGCGGCTTTCCTGGCCCGGATCATCACGCAGCAGGAACGAGCCTAGGAACTGGCCATTGGCCAGAACCACCTGGCGCATGATGCAAGCCTGCTGGCCATCGGGCAGCGGATCGCAAACCTTGAGCCAGTTCTGCGACGCCACGCCGCCCGGTGCGGCAGCTGCTGGCGCTGCGGCGCCATCGGCAGCGGGTGTTGCCGGCGCTTCGGCGGCGGGAGCGTCGGGGGCTGGTGCAGTGGTATCCTGGGCATAAGCCGACAGCGGCGACATCATCAGCGCAGCCACCGTAAAACCGGCGACGAGGGGTTTCCTGAAATCCATTGAGTGTCCTTGCCTTCCTTGGCGGTCCAGGCGGCGTTCCGCCACCCTAGAAACTGTAATGCCCTTCAAGGGCGCAATTCGGGCAATAACATGACCGGAACCCCTTGCCAAAAGATTATGCTTTCCTGCGGCAGAGCTGCATCTGCCGAGCCTATGCTTCCGCCAGTTTCGCCAGCTTTGCCAGGATTGCCGCCGTTCCCTTCAGCCGCGCTTCCGGGGTCGGCCAGTTGCGCACGAACACGAGTTTCTGATCGGGTTTGACGCGCACCTGATTGGCCAGATCGCTCACGAGCTTCACGAGACCCGCCGGATTGGGGAACTGGTTGTTGCGCAGCGTCAGCACGGCACCCTTGGGGCCGGCATCGACCTTTTCGACATTGGCCTGGCGACACAGCGCCTTGACCAGAATGACCTTAAGCAACGCTTCGACCTCCTCCGGCAAAGGGCCGAAACGGTCGATCAACTCGGCGCCGGCCGCGTCGATATCGCGAATATCCACGAGATCGCCGAGGCGTCGATAGAGCTGCATGCGCAGCTGCAGGTCCGGCACATAGTGTTCCGGGATCATCACTGGCATGCCGAGCGAGATATTCGGGCTCCACTCGTTGCGGTCCTCGTACTCTTCCTCGCCGTTTTTGAGATTGGCGACCGCCTCCTCGAGCATGGCCTGGTAAAGCTCGTAGCCCACCTCGCGAATATGGCCCGACTGCTCGTCGCCCAGGAGGTTCCCTGCCCCGCGAATGTCGAGGTCATGGCTGGCCAGCTGGAAGCCGGCACCCAGGCTTTCGAGCGATTGCAGCACGCCCAGGCGGCGTTCGGCCGTGTCGGTGAGCTTGCGATCTGGCGGCACCGTAAAGAGCGCATAAGCGCGCGCCTTGGCCCGGCCGATGCGACCGCGGATCTGATAAAGCTGTGCCAGGCCGAAATTGTCTGCCCGGTGCACGATCAGCGTATTTGCGTTGGGAATATCGAGCCCCGACTCCACGATCGTGGTCGCCAAGAGCACGTCGAACTTGTTGTCGTAGAAGGCGTTCATGATGTCGTCGAGCTCGCCCGGCGGCATCTGGCCATTGGCCACGACGAAGCTGACTTCCGGCACCTGTTGACGCAGGAACTCGGCGATATCGGCCTGATCCTTGATGCGCGGCACGACATAAAAACTCTGCCCACCGCGATATTTCTCGCGCAGCAGAGCCTCGCGGATGGAGAGCGGATCGAAGGGCGAGATGAAGGTACGGATGGCCAGGCGGTCGACCGGCGGCGTTGCCAGGAGGCTGAGATCGCGCACCCCGGTCAGCGCCAGCTGCAGCGTGCGCGGAATTGGCGTCGCCGTTAGCGTCAGCACATGCACATTAGCCTTGAGTTCCTTGAGGCGCTCCTTGTGACCGACACCGAAATGCTGCTCTTCATCGATGATCAGAAGGCCAAGATCCTTGAACTTGATCGACTTGCTCAGCAGGGCATGGGTGCCGACGACAATATCCACCTGCCCGTCGGCCATGCCCTCCTTGGTCGCCTTAAGTTCGGCCGCAGGCACCATGCGCGAAGCATGGCGCACGCGAACCGGCAATCCTTGGAAGCGTTCGGCGAAAGTCTTGAAATGCTGGCGCGCCAATAGAGTGGTCGGCACCACCACGGCAACCTGCTTGCCGCTGAGCGCCACCGCAAAGGCGGCGCGCAGGGCCACTTCGGTCTTGCCGAAGCCCACATCGCCGCAAACCAGCCGGTCCATGACCTTGCCCGAGGTCAGGTCGTCGAATATCGCACCGATGGCGTTAAGCTGGTCCTCGGTCTCCTCATAGGGGAAGCGCGCCGCAAATTCCTCGTAGGCGCCGGGATTGAGATCGACCACATCGGCCTTGACCAGGAGACGCTGCGCCGCAAGCTTGATGAGCTGCTCGGCCATTTCGCGGATGCGCTGCTTGAGCTTGCTCTTCTTGGCCTGCCAGGCGACGCCGCCCAGCTTGTCCAATGCTACCGAAGAATCGTCCGAGCCGTAGCGGGTCAGAAGCTCGATATTTTCGACAGGCAGATAAAGTTTGGTGTCGCCGGCATATTGCAGTTCGACGCATTCATGCGGCGCACCACCGGCTTCGATCACCTTGAGCCCGATAAAGCGGCCGATGCCGTGATCGACGTGGACCACAAGATCGCCAGCATTGAGCGACGCCGCCTCGGTCAGCGCGTCCGACGCCTTCTTCTTGCGCTGTGGACGCAGGATGCGCTCGCCAAGAATGTCCTGCTCGGACAGGACCAGGAGGTCCTTGGTCTCGAAGCCGGTTTCAAGCGGCAGCACCACGAGCGAGGTCGTGGCGGCGCTGGTGGTCTCAGCGTCACGCCAGTTTTCCGCAAGGCGCGGATTAGTAAGACCGTGATCCTTGAGCACCTGCACCATGCGATCGCGTGTGCCCGCGCTCCAGCAGGCGAGAATAGCTCGACGACCATCGCGACGCTCGGCCAGCAATCGATCCACCACCGCCTGGAACAGGTTGATGTCGGAAGCCTGCCGTTCGGCCGCAAAACTGGGCGCGATACGCCCGCCAACGTCATCTGCTTTGCCGGCCTGTGGCGAAAGGAACGGCGAGAGCTGGACGACGCTGGCACCGGCCAGCGCATAGGGATGTTGCTCCAGGTCGTAAAGCAGATCGGGCTTGATCGGCTTGTAAGGAGCGCCACTGCCCGCGACAGGCGGCCCGAGGCGTGCTGCCTCACGCGCCTGATAGTAGTCACGGATTTGCTCGACGCGTTCGGCATAGGCCTCGGCCGCCTGATCGTCGAACACGAATGGCGCGTCGCCGACATAATCCGACAGCCGATCCAGATGGTCGTAGAAGAAGGGCAGCCAGTGCTCGGTGCCGGAATAACGGGCGCCGCCGCTGACAGAGGCATAAAGCGTGTCATCGACGGTGTTGCCGCCAAAGGCTGCCGTGTAGTTCTGGCGGAAGCGCCTGATCGTTTCCTCGTTGAGCATCACCTCGCTCATCGGGGTCAGATCGACGCGTTTCAGTGTACCCGTGGTGCGCTGACTGTCCGGATCGAATGTGCGGATGGATTCCAGCTGGCTGCCAAAGAAGTCGAACCTCAGAGGCGACTCGAAACTGGCCGGGAACAGGTCCACCAACCCGCCACGCACCGCGAATTCCCCGCTCTCGCGAACAGTGGGCACCCGCAGATAGCCATTATTCGCAGCCCAGGCCACGAGCTTGTCGCTGTCCACGACCCGCCCAACAGCTGCAGAAAACGACATGGTTTCCACCATGTCGCGCGGCGGTAACTTCTGGATCAGCGCATTGACCGCAGTCAGTACAATCGCGCCCTTGGTAGCGCCGGTAAGCGCAGCCAGCGCATTCATGCGCGCGGCAATGGTCACATTGTTCGGCGAGACGCGATCATAGGGCAGACAGTCCCAGGCCGGCAGCGTCAGGATGGTGTGGCCGGGCAGCATGGCGCCCAGTACTTCGGCCATGCGCTGCATGCGCCGGCCGTCGCGAGCCACGAAAACCAATGCCGCGGCATCTTCCGGCGCGGCCTTCAGCCGCTGCTCGACCAGCCGCGACAGCACCAGGGGCTGCATTCCGTCCGGCACATTGGACAATGTGCGGACGGGCGGAACGATTGCGGAATGCTCAGTCATTTTTCGATCCGCGCCTGATGGTCGGCAATCACCAGATCAAGAAATTCGCGGTCGACATGGGCGGGAGGCTCGTCCTGCCGCATGACCCATTTGAGCAATGGGGGGTCTTCCTCGTCCATCAGCGCTTCCAGCCGATCCAGCGTCGGCGTATCGAAACCCTCGATATTGGCGTCGCAAAATGGCCCCAGCACCAGGTCCATTTCCTTGGTGCCACGATGCCAGGCCCTGTAGCGCAAGCGCTTGCGGCGAATAGCGATATCCTCACCGGCCGTCATTTTGACACCCATGATGCAAGTTTGTTCTCGATTTGGACATGTCTCTTACGCGCATGCGGCCCGCTTGTCAGCCCTTTGTGCCAAAGCCCGGCGAAGTTGATTTCGATCATCCCTCCGGCGTTCCGCCTGCGCTAAGGATGAGAGCGAGCCAGGAGACGAAACATGGCGGTGCCGCAAAACAAGTCAGAGCTTCTCGAGGCGATCAACAAGAACTATGCGCGGCTTGCCGCTGACTTCAGGGCCGTCCCCACCGAGCGTACCAGCGCGAAAACGCTCGAGGGACACGCCAAAGGCACGATGATGAGCGTGCACGACCTTGCCGCCTATCTCCTGGGTTGGAACGAGTTGGTGCTCAAATGGTGCCGTGCCAAGGCCGCCGGTCAGCGGGTGGATTTTCCGGAAACTGGATACAAATGGAATGAGCTGGGGCGCCTGGCGCAGAAATTCTACGACGACTATGCGGCCCTTCCCTATTCGGATTTGCTCGACCGACTGGACAGCGCAAAGGCCGACATCGTCGCCCTCGTTGAGGCAGAGAGCAATGAGGCCCTATATGGCCGGTCCTGGTATGAACAATGGACTCAGGGCCGCATGATCCAGTTCAACACCGCTTCACCTTATGCCAATGCGCGCACGCGGCTGCGCAAATGGGTGAAAAACACCGCAACGGCTTAGCACCAGAAGCCAGCGGGCTCTGCCCTGTTCTTCTCCTGTTCTTTTTGTGCCACCTTCCGGCCAGGAGAATCATCGTTGCGTCCAGAAAACCTCCAGCCGCTGTTTCGCTCGCTTCATGCCATCAAGGGCGTCGGTGACAAGCTCGCTGCGCTCCTGACGCGCTTCTTCGGCGCACCCGATGGACAGGAAGCCATCGTGCTCGACGTGCTGATGCACATGCCCTCCGGCGTCGTCGATCGGCGGCGCCAGGTCGGCATTGCCGAGGCCTATCTCAACCAGATCGTGACGCTGCGGCTGCACATCGATCGGCACCAGCCCCCGCCACGCGGCAAGCCGCACATCCCGCACCGCGTTTTTGCCCATGATGAAACTGGCGCGATCAGCTTGGTTTTTTTCCGCGCCCAAGGCGGCTGGGTCGAAAAGGCACTCCCGGTCGGCGAGGAGCGCTATGTCTCTGGCAAGATCGACTTCTTCAACGGCGAGAAGCAGATCACCCATCCGGACTATATCGTCGAGCCGGACAGATTCGCCTCGCTGCCATTGGTAGAGCCGGTCTATCCGCTGACCAATGGCCTCAGTTCCAAGGCCCTGGCAAAACTGGTCCGGCAGGCCGTCGAAGCCATCCCTACCCTGCCGGAATGGATCGATACCGCAACGCTCGACCAGCGCAAATGGCCCGACTTTGCCCGGGCCATGCACATGGTGCACCTGCCTGATAATCCCGGAGAGGCCGAGCTCTGGGCGCCTGCCCGACAACGCCTGGCCTATGACGAATATCTGGCCGGCCAGATCACGCTGCAACTGGTGCGCTCGACCATGGTTGCCGACCGCGGCATTGCTCGCCAGTTCACCGCTGACATCACCGCGCGCGTCGCGGCGGCGCTGCCATTCTCCCTCACCGAGGGCCAGAAACTGGCGCTGAACGACATTTATCGTGATCTGGCCTCCGAGGATCGTATGTCGCGCCTTCTGCAAGGCGATGTGGGCTCCGGCAAGACCGTCGTGGCGCTGATGGCGATGGCAGCCATGGCCGAAAGCGGCGCCCAATCCGCCTTGATGGCGCCGACCGAGCTTCTTGCGGCACAGCATTTTCGCACCATAGCGCCGCTGGCAGCAGCGGCCGGCCTGCGCTGCGCCTTGCTCACCGGCAAAATGCCGGCAGCTGAACGGCGAGAAATCCTGGCAGATCTCGCCGATGGCGGCATCGACATTGTCATGGGCACTCATGCGCTCTTCCAGTCCGGCGTCGCATTTCATGACCTCGGCCTCACGGTCGTGGACGAGCAGCACCGCTTCGGGGTGCACCAGCGCCTTGCGCTGTCCGACAAGGGCAAGCATGCCGATCTCTTGGTCATGACCGCCACGCCCATCCCACGCACCCTCGTGCTCACCCATTTCGGCGACATGGCCGTCAGCGTGCTCAAGGAAAAGCCGCGCGGACGCCAGCCCATTGACACCGCAGTACTATCGATTGGCGACTATCACCGGGTCATTGGCCGCCTGCAGGCTAAACTCGCTGAAGGCGCACAGGCCTATTGGGTATGCCCGCTAGTCGAGGAGAGCGAGACACTGGAAGTGGTGTCGGCCGAAGACCGCTTTGCCGAGCTTCGACAGGTTTTTGGCGACCAGGTGGCGCTCGTCCATGGCCGCATGTCCAGCGCCGCCAAGCAGGAGGTGATGGAGCGGTTCAAGGCCGATGAGATCAAGCTCTTGGTAGCGACAACGGTCATCGAAGTGGGCGTCGACGTCCCCAATGCCACCATCATGATCATCGAGCATGCCGAACGCTTCGGCCTTGCCCAATTGCACCAGTTGCGCGGCCGTGTCGGTCGCGGCTCGCAACGCTCGGCATGCCTGTTGCTCTACAAGGACCCACTAAGCGATACGGCCAAGGCGCGGCTCGACACCATCAAATCCACCGAAGACGGCTTTGAGATCGCCGAGCGCGATCTGGAACTGCGCGGACAAGGTGACATCCTGGGCACGCGGCAGTCGGGCATGCCCGGCTATCGCCTCGCCGTGCCCGACGTCCACCGACACCTGCTCGAATTCGCCCATGACGACGCCAAGGCGCTCTTGCAACGAAATCCCGGACTGACCGGTCCAGACGGAGAGGCCGCGCGAACGCTGCTCTATCTGTTCCGGAAGGACCTCGCGATTCCGCTGATCCGGGCTGGGTAGCGCACTTTGCCGCCACACCCACCTGCCGTCACTCTCGGGTTCGATCCGAGTGCCCTTCATTTGCTGATCGCCCGTCAAGTGCAGAACCCTCGGGTCAAGCCCCAGGGTGACGGTCGATGGAGGAGGATGCCTCTACTCCACCGTCACCGATTTCGCCAGATTGCGGGGCTGATCGACGTCCGTGCCCATGAATACCGCCGTGTGGTAAGCTAGGAGCTGCACCGGAATAGTGGCGAGGATCGGCGCCACGAACGAGTGCACATGCGGGATTTCGATGATGTCGGCCACGCCGTGGCCGACGGTCTTGGCGCCCTCCGGGTCGGTGATCAGGATGATCTTGCCGCCGCGCGCCGCCACTTCCTGCATATTGGAGAGCGTCTTGTCGACCAGCTCGTCCGATGGCGCCACCACGATCACCGGCATGGCTTCGTCTACGAGGGCAATGGGGCCGTGCTTGAGTTCGCCGGCAGCATAGCCTTCGGCATGGATGTAGCTGATTTCCTTGAGCTTAAGCGCCCCTTCCATCGCCACCGGAAACATCGGTCCGCGGCCGAGATAGAGCACATCCTTGGCCTTGGAGAGACGCTTGGAAATGTCGACGATCTGCGCTTCCGCACCAAGTGCCGCTGACACTGCCGATGGCAGCGCAGTCAGCGCCTGGACCAGTTCGGTCTCCTGCTCGGCGCTGAGGGCGCCGCGCGCACGACCCGCGGCAATCGCCAGGCTTGCCAGCGCCGTAAGTTGTGCCGTCAAAGCCTTGGTCGATGCTACGCCGATTTCCGGGCCGCAGAGGATCGGAAACACCACGCTCGATTCACGTGCGATGGTGGATTCAATAGTATTGACTAGGCTCGCCACATGTTGGCCCTGCCCGGCGCAATAGCGCAAAGCGGCCAGCGTATCGGCGGTTTCGCCCGACTGGGATATGAACAGCGACAACCCGTTCTTTTCCAGCGGCGGCTCGCGGTAGCGGAACTCGCTGGCCACGTCGATATCGACCGGCAGACGGGCATAGCGCTCGAACCAGTATTTGGCGATGGCGCCGGCATAGTAGGCAGTGCCGCAGGCGCTGATCGTAAGACGCGACAAGTCGCCGAAGTCAAAGGGCAGCTTTTCGCGGATCGCGACCTTTTCAGCGCCCATATCCACATAGTGGCTGAGCGTGTGCGAGATGGTCTCGGGCTGCTCGTAGATTTCCTTGGCCATGAAATGGCGGTGATTGCCCTTGTCCACCATCAGCGCCGCCGTCTGCGACAGCAACTGCTCGCGCTGGACAAGTGCATCCTTGCCATCGCGGATGGTCACCCCCTTATGGGTGATCACCGCCCAATCACCGTCTTCCAGATAGGTCAGGCGCGAGGTGAACGGTGCCAGCGCCATGGCGTCGGAGCCGAGATACATTTCAGTCGTGCCATAGCCGATGGCCAGCGGCGCCCCGTGGCGGGCAGCAATGAGCAGGCTTTCTTCGCCCCGGAACAGGAAGGCCAGCGCAAAGGCACCCTTGAGTTTCTTGAGCGTCCGCGCCACCGCCAGTTCCGGATCGGCGCCGTTGTCCAGTTCACGCGTCACCCACAGCGCCACGGACTCGGTATCGGTCTGCGTCTTGGGCAGATAACCATCCGCAGCTAGATCCGCCAGGAGCTCGCGGAAATTCTCGATGATGCCGTTGTGGACAATTGCCACCTGATCCGTGGCATGCGGATGGGCATTGTTCTCGGTCGGCGCGCCGTGGGTCGCCCAGCGCGTGTGGCCAATGCCGATATTGCCGCCCAGCGGCTCGAAATTCAGCTTCTGTGCCAGATTGCCGAGCTTGCCTTCGGCCCGGCGCCGGGAAATGGCGCCCGCTTCCAGCGTCGCGACGCCGGCGCTGTCATAGCCGCGATATTCAAGCCGCTTCAGCGCGTCCACCAGCCGGCCGGCAACGGGCGCTTCGCCCACGATACCTACGATCCCGCACATATCCTATTTCCCTTTGGCTGCCTTCTTGGCCAATGCCCGCTCGCGCAGCTTCGGCGCATATCCGTCCTTGTTTTCCTGCCGCGCCCGGCCCAGGGCCAGCGCGTCGGCGGGAACATCCTCGGTTATGACGCTGCCCGAGGCCGTATAGGCACCATCGCCAATGCTTACCGGCGCCACCAATGAAGCATTGGAGCCGATGAAGACATTGTTGCCGATGATGGTCTTGTCCTTGTTCACGCCATCATAATTGCAGGTGATGGTCCCTGCCCCGATATTGGTCTTGGTGCCAATCTCGGCGTCGCCGAGATAGCTCAGGTGACCGGCTTTGGTGCCATCGCCGATCCGGGATTTCTTCACCTCGACGAAGTTACCCAGGTGCACATCCCTGCCGAGCTCGGCGCCAGCGCGAATGCGCGCGAAAGGGCCGATACTGGCCCCCTCCCCGATCACGGCATCCTCGATGTCACAAAAGGCGCGAATTTCGACCTTGTCGGCAATGCTTACGCCGGGCCCGAACACGACATTTGGGAAAATGGTGACGTCCTTGCCAATCTCGGTGTCCCATGAGAACCACACGGTCTTTGGATCGCGCAAGGTCACGCCGGCCTTCATGAAGTCCTCGCGCCGCACGTCCTGGAACAGCGCCTCGGCACGCGCCAACTGGCTGCGATCGTTGACACCCATGACATCGTTCTCGGGCGCCAAGCCATAACCGACCTTCTTGCCGGCCGAATTGGCGAGACCCACGAGATCGGTGAGATAGTACTCGCCTTGCGCGTTATTGGTTTCGACCTTGTCGATGAGGTCGCGGAACACCTCGGCCCGGAAAGCCAGGATACAGGCATTGCAAAGGCGAATGCGCCGCTCGTCCTCGGTGGCATCCTTGTGCTCGCGGATGGCAAGGAGCGTATCCCCGTCGGTGATAAAGCGGCCGTATCCAGTTGGGTCCTTGGGCTCGAAGCCAAGGATCGCAACATCAAGCCCGGCATCCAACCGATCGAGCACGGCGCGGAAATTGATGCCGCGCAGCAGCGGATGATCACCATAGACCACAGCGATATAGCCCTGCGCATCCTGATACACGGCATTGGCCATTGAGGCAGCATGCGCGGTACCCTTGGCCACGCTTTGCTCGAAATGCAGCACATTGGGTTCGAGCGCGGTGACGGCGTCACGGATCATCTGATGCCGGGGCCCCGTCACCAATGCAATGCGGCTGGACCCGGCTTCCCGCGCAGCGCGGGCGACATGGCCGATAATGGGCAGGCCACCGACAGGATGCAGCACTTTCGGCGTCGTCGACTTCATGCGGGTGCCTTCGCCCGCTGCCAGAATGATCGTGGTCAGGTCAGTCATGTCGGTCCCTTAGCATGCCTTCATGTCGACGGGCATTTTTGCGAATTTATGGCAGGCAAGAGTTGGCGAAATGACAACAAAAGCGGCACTGTGCAAAAGATGACACCGCGATTCGCGCGTGTCTTCGAAGGATTTATGCTTGGCGCGCGCATCGGAGCAATTCAGGCAGTCGGATGTCAGGCTTTGGGGCATGGTTGCTCTGGCCTGTGGCGGCTTGGCCGTGTTCGGCGCCAATGTCGCCGCGCTCCTGCCCAATTCCGTGCTGGGCGGCCTGCATCAGCCGCGGCTCGCCGGCACCGCATCAGTCGAATCGCTGCGCAGCCAAGTCGCCAGTCTGCGCGATGAAACAGTGCTGCTGCGGCGTGAAACCATGCTGCTGACCTCGCGCTTCGCCATCCAGGAGCAAAGCGGCAGTGATATCACGCGGCGCGTCGGCGCGCTCGAAGTGACCCTGCCGCGCGTACTCGAAGGCCTGCCCAATGGCGTGGCGGTGGACCGCTCCAACCTTACCGCCTCGGTCGACATGCCGGGAACGACCAGCTTTGATGCCGAAGGCGGCAGCGTGGTCGTGCGCCAGACGCCCTTGCCTGCATTGGTTAGTCCTGCGGCCGCCACCCAGCCTCTGCCGGCGCCGATCGACACGCAGACCGCCGCGACGCCAGTCGAGCAGACCATTTACGGCATTGCCCTGGGCGGCCCGGTGAGCCGGGCCGATGCCGCGGGGCAATGGAACGATCTCAGCCTCAAGATCGGGCCTTTGCTGATTGGGCTCGAGCCCAAGCTCGGCAACACCGACGCCGCTGGTGCGCAGCGCATTATCGCCGGGCCGATCGAGAATTTGAGCGACGCCAGAGTGCTCTGTGAACGGCTTGAACGCGTCTCCATCGCCTGCACCCCCACCAGTTTCAGTGGAACCGAGCTGAATCTGCTCTAGTTCTACCGCCAAGGCGGTTGACAGCCGGAGAAGTCCGGCTATGTTCCGCCGCGACGCCAAGAGCGTCCGAGACGGGCGCCGGTAGCTCAGTGGTAGAGCATTCGACTTTTAATCGAATGGTCGAGGGTTCGACCCCCTCCCGGCGTACCATCTTCCCTTCTCAGCCCACCAGACCCAGTTGCTGTGCCGCATGCAGGCGCGCATAGACGCCGTTGTGCTCGAGCAATTGCTGGTGCGGGCCCTGCTCCACTATGCCGTCCTCTGTCAGCACCACGATGCGGTGGGCATGTCGGATGGTGGCCAGGCGGTGGGCGATCACCAGCGTGGTGCGCCCATCCGAAAGCTCGGCGAGCGACTGCTGGATCGCTGCCTCCGTTGCCGTGTCGAGGGCTGAAGTCGCTTCATCCAAGATCAGGATCGGCGGATTCTTGAGGAAGATGCGCGCAATGGCGACGCGCTGCTTCTGTCCGCCCGAGAGCTTTACGCCGCGCTCGCCTACAATGGTGTCCAAACAGGCGGGAAGCCCGGCAACCACGTCTTCGAGCCGCGCGCGACGCACTGCGTCCATGATCGCCGCGTCGTCTGCTACGAGGTCGCCATAAGCGATATTGTCCCTGAGGCTACCGCCGAACAGGAAAACGTCCTGCTGCACCACCCCGATATGCCGGCGCAGCGACACCTGCGTCATGTCGGAGATATCGATGCCGTCAATGGTGATCCTGCCGGCGTCACGCTCGTAGAAGCGCGGCAACAGCGAGCAAAGTGTGGTCTTGCCTGCGCCCGACGGCCCGACAATGGCGATCGTCTCGCCGGCCTTGATATCGAGATTGACATTGCGCAGCACCGAGCGTCCGTCCTCATAGGAGAAAGAGACTTCGTCGAAACGAATGTCACCCTTCAGCCCGTTCACGGCGACAGCGCCGGGCTTGTCGGCAATGTCGGGATCGGTATCGATGAGGCGGCAGAACCGGGCAAAACCGGCAATGCCCTTTGGATAGCTCTCGAGCACGCTGGTGATCTTGTCGATCGGGCCGATAAACACTTCGACCAGCAGCAGGAAGCTGACGAAGCCGCCATAGCTGAGGTCGCCGCTGACCACCAGCCAGGCCCCCGCCATCATCACCACGAGCTGTACCAGGCGCGTCGACAGGAAGCTGATGGCGATGCTCGCCGTCATGATGGCATAGGCCTTGAGCTTGGTGGCGCGATAGGCCTGGTTGCTATCGGTGAAAAGCCCGGTCTCGTGCCGCTCATTGGCAAAGGCCTTGACCACACGGATACCGCCAATCGCCTCTTCCACCCGCACATTGAACTCACCGACCCGGCCGAACAATTCCTGCCAGTTGGTGGTCATGCGGGCGCCATAGCGCCCAACCAGCAGCGTCGCCACCGGCACCAGCATCGTGGTGATCATCGCCAGCTGCCAATTGGTCAGGAACATCAGCACAAAGGCGCCGATAAAAGTCATCACGGCGATGAAGACGTCCTCGGGGCCGTGATGGGCGACCTCCCCCACATCCTCGAGATCCTTTGTGACATGGGTGATGAGGTGGCCGGTCTTGTTGTTGTCGAAGAAGCGAAAGCTCAGCTTCTGCAGGTGCTCGAACACCTCCTGGCGCATATCGGTCTCGATCGACACACCGAGCACATGGCCAAAGTAATTGACCACCGCCTTGAGCACCGCGCTCGTAAGATAGACTGCCAGAAGCCCCGCGCCGGCAGCCATGATCAACGAATAATTCGATGTCGGCAGCAATTGGTCGATGACATAGGCGACGGCGAGCGGGAAAGCCAATTCCAACAGGCCGGCAATGACGGCGCAGCCAAAATCGAGGATGAAGAGCCCGGTATAAGGCCGATAATAGGAGAAAAAGCGCCGCAACATCATGTCAACCTGAACCAAACCTATGCGCGTGATTGCCCCCGCAATCCCCGCACGTATAAAACCCCACTCTCGTAGTCATGTTAATTATCAAAGGCAATGGCGGCGTGCCATCATCTTGACGCGAACCATGGGCACAGGCAGGCCAGTTCTCCCGAGCCGCCGCCGACAGGCCTATCCTGATGACCGATTCGACCCTCGACCCCGATCCCTATGCAGAACTCGACTTTCGCTCGGACGCAGGCGAGCTGTCGGAGGAATTCCGCAAGCCGGCCCGCATCCGCCGCCGAGCCCGGCTGGCATCAGCATTTCCGGTGCATCGCCGCACCTGGCCCAGGATAGTTCTGTGAGAATCGCGCGGGCTTCGTAATATCGCCCGCGAACGGCAGAAACGACCAAGGGGGCCGATGTGTCGCAGGATATGACCGACCTCATGAAAGTGCTGGCCGCCACCTTGCTGGTGTTCGGCGCCTCCACGCTGGCCATGCTTTATGTGATCTTCCTGTTCGCGCAATACGGCGCCAACCTGCCAATGGTCGGCGCGCTGCCGCTGACGGCGCCACCTGAACTCATCCCCTTGCTGGCTGAAAGCCAGATCTTTTCGACCCTCGCGGCCGTTCACGTCACGGCGACGGGCTTCGCCCTGCTGCTGACGAGCAATACCATCGACATGGCCCTGCTGATCGCGGCCAAGGCCGGAACAGTCATCATTACCGCCCTGCTCGGCTTTGCTGGCGGTCACATGATCTATTTGCAGCTGAACGAAAATACCCCGCTGGCCCTGGCGCCGCTGACGCCGGCCCTGATCGCCCTGGCCGGCTATCTGGTCCTCTCCAGCGTCCTCAGCGTCCACGCCATTCGCCGGCTGGGCAATTTGCGCTTGGTCATCGGTCTCGGCATGATCGTGCTCGGACCGCTGCTGATTATCTGGCTCTAACAGCAGCGAAAAGCTCCGGACATCAGGCGGATAGGGTTACCACCACCGCGCCGCGCGGCGTCGCTACCACGGTATGCTCATATTGCACGCACGGCGCGAGCGGCTCGGCGGTGAGCGTCCACTCGTCGTCTTCATGCATCTGCTCGGCCGAATGGCCTCCCAGCGACAGGAAAGGCTCGATGGTGAACACCAGACCATTGCCAATGCGGCGACGCTCGGAGCGATCCGGCCAGGTGGGGATTTCACCGGGCTCGTCATGCAGGCTGTCGCCCACGCCATGGCTGGCGAGGTTGCGGATCAGCGTATAGCCACCCTTCCGAGCCACCTTGCCGATGGCGTCGCCTATATCGGCCAGCGGCGCGCCGGCCTTGACCGCGCGGATGCCGGCCCACATCGCCTTTTTGCCGTCACGGCAGAGCGCTTCGAGCCGCTTGTCGCCCAATCCCAGCACGTAGGAGGCACCGCAATCAGCGAAAACGCCGTCTTTCTCGGCAGAAATGTCGATATTGACGAGGTCGCCTTCCACGAGCACGCGGTCGCCGGGAATGCCATGGGCGATCTCCTCGTTGACCGAAATACAAGTGTGGCCTGGGAAGTCGTAGGTGATGATCGGGGCCGAAAGCGCGCCGTTTTCGGCCAGGATTTTTGCTCCGATCTCATCCAGCTCCAGCGTCGTCATGCCCGGACGCATGGCCGCAGCCATGGCGTCGCGCGCCACGGCACAGATGCGGCCAATGGCCTTGAGTTTCTCGAGCTGCTCGTCAGTCGTGATAGTCAAGCGATCAGGCCTTGTTGGCGAGGTAGTAGTTGAGCAGGCCCTGGGTGGAGCTGTCATGCCCCTCACCGCTCGCCTGGCCCTGCACCTTGGGCAGCAGGGCCTTGGCCAACTGCTTGCCCAATTCCACGCCCCACTGGTCATAGGAATTGACGTTCCAGATCACGCCCTGCACGAACACCTTATGCTCGTAAAGCGCCACCAGCGACCCCAGCATTTCCGGGGTAAGCTTTTGATAGAACAGAGTATTCGAAGGACGGTTGCCGGGGAACACCTTGTGCGGTGCCAGCGCCTTAATCGCGTCCTTGGACAGGCCCTGCGCCTTGAGTTCCTCGACGACCTCATCCTCGGTCTTGCCCAGCATCAGGGCTTCGGACTGCGCCAGGACATTGGCCACCAGCTTGTCGTGATGTGGCGGCAGCTGCTCTTGCGGCTGCGCGGCGATGAGGAAATCGCAGGGGATGACATCGGTGCCCTGATGGATCAACTGATAGAAGGCGTGCTGGCCATTGGTGCCGGGCTCGCCCCAGACGATGGGACCAGTCGACCAGCCGACGGGCTTGCCATTAAGCGTCACAGACTTGCCGTTGCTCTCCATATCCTGCTGCTGCAGATAGGCAGGGAAACGGGAAAGGCGCTGGTCGTAAGGCAGTACGGCATGGGTCGAGAAGCCCCAGGCATTTCTGTACCAGACACCCAGCAAGCCCATGATAACAGGCAGGTTTTTTTCGAGCGGCGTTTCGAGGAAGTGCCGATCCAAGGCGTCGGCGCCGGCCAGGAATTTCGCAAAATTGTCGTAGCCGATGGCCAGCGCGACCGGCAGGCCGATAGCGGACCAGACGGAATAGCGGCCGCCGACCCAGTCCCAGAAGCCGAAAATCCGGTCTTCGCGGATGCCGAACTTGGCGCAGGCCTCGATATTGGTTGAGACGGCGGCGAAGTGATTGGGCACTGCTTCTTCGCCCAGCGCCGCCGAAAGCCAGGCGCGGGCGGAGTGCGCATTGGTCATCGTCTCGTCGGTGGTAAAGGTTTTCGAGGCGACGATGAACAGCGTCTTCTTGGGGTCAAGCCCTTGAAGCGTATCGTGAATATGCGCGCCATCGACATTGGACACATAGTGGGCGCGCAGATCGGGACGGGTATAGGGCGCCAGCGCCAGTGTGACCATGACCGGACCGAGGTCGGAGCCGCCAATGCCGATATTGACGATGTCGGTAAATTGCTCCCCGCCATGGCCGCGGATCTCGCCCGAGCGCACGGCATTGGTGTAATTCTCGATTGATTTCAGGACGTTACGGACATCGGGCATGACGTCCTGACCATCGACCTCGACCGGCTTGTCGCCCTGATAACGCAGCGCCATGTGCATGACAGCGCGGTTTTCGGTGATGTTGATGTGCTCGCCCTCGCACATCTGGCTGCGGCGTTCCTCGACTCCGGCGGCGCGCGCCAGATCGAAAAGCGCAGTCATTACTTCTTCGTCGATGCGGTTCTTCGAGTAATCCAGGAGGATGCCGGCGCCGCTGGCGGAAAAACGCTGGAAGCGATTGGGGTCTTCGGCGAAGAGCAGCCGCATCGGCTGGTCTTCCATGCTTTTGCGCAGCTTGCCGAGGGTCTCGAAGCCCGCCTTGCGTCCAGCCTTTGCCATTTACCTGACCTCACTATGAACGAATTCTGAACGAATTCCGAAATTGTGTTGCGTGCTACAGCGCCGCGATATCGCCGGCGGCCCAGGCGGCCCGCGTTTCTGCGGCAAAATCTGTCATGCGACCGGCCTCGATCGCCGCGCGGGCACCCGAAGTCAGCTCTTGATAATAGGCGAGATTGATCTGCGAAAGCACCATGGCCCCCAAAATCTCCTCTGCCTTAACGAGATGATGCAGATAGGCGCGGCTCCAGCGGCGGCAATTCGGATTGGGCGATGCCTCGTCCAATGGCCGGTGATCATCCCTATGCCGGGCATTTTTCAGATTGATGACGCCGAAGCGCGTATAGGCATGGCCGTGGCGGCCGGCGCGGGTGGGATGGACGCAGTCGAACATGTCGATGCCCCGCTCGATGCCACCAAGAATGTCGTCGGGCTTGCCCACGCCCATCAGATAGCGCGGCCGATCCTGCGGCAGTTCCGGCGTGACCTCGGATAGGACGCGGAACATCACCTCCTGCGGCTCGCCCACGGCGAGGCCACCCACGGCATAGCCATCGAAGCCGATGGATTTGAGGCCGGCAGCGGAGCGGGCGCGCAGTTCGGCATCGTCGCCACCCTGCACGATGCCGAATAGGGCACGATTGAGCTGGTTGTTGAAGGCGGTCTTGGACCGGTCGGCCCAGCGGATGGAGAGCTCCATGGCTCGTTCCATCTCCTTGCGCTCGGCCGGCAGCGAGATGCACTCGTCTAGCTGCATGATGATGTCGCTGTCGAGCAGCGTCTGGATCTCGATCGAGCGCTCGGGCGTCAGCTCATAGGACGAGCCATCGATATGGGATTTGAAGGTGACGCCCTTCTCGGTCAGCTTGCGCAGCTTGGCCAGCGACATGACCTGGAAACCGCCGCTATCGGTGAGAATGGGGCGTTGCCAATCCATGAAGTCGTGCAACCCGCCTAAAGAGGCGACCCGCTCGGCCCCGGGGCGCAGCATCAGGTGATAGGTATTGCCCAAGAGGATATCGGCGCCGGTCTCGCGGACCTGCTCGGGATACATGGCCTTGACCGTGCCGGCGGTGCCGACAGGCATGAAGGCGGGCGTGTTGATCTCACCACGCGGCGTGTCGATGCGACCACGGCGCGCCATGCCGTCCGTGGCGAGAAGGGAGAAATTGACGAGTTTCATGCGCGCGGTTCTAGCCAATTGCGCCCCGGTGGACAATGCGTCTCGCACAGCGAAGTCTCGTGGTCGATCCGATTTCCGCCACGGTTTGCACTAGAGGTTGTCCCATTCGGTTTTTTCAACTGCATGGTTTTGACATGATCCGCACATTGCTCCTCGCCGCCGTCCTCACCACAACAGCCTTGCCCGCCTTCGCGCAGGAGCATCAGGGCCACTGGTTCGGCGAGGGGGAGGGCAATATTACGGCCGACCTCACCCATGTCGAAAACGACATCTACAAGATCTCCATGTCGACCATCGTGCCCATCTCCGACCAGGGCGGCGGCTGTGCGGGCGGCATCGACGGCGAGGTGCTGCTCGACAAGAAGGGCGGCAATTTCTTCGTCGAGAACGAGGATTATGACCCCAAAGGTGAGAGCTCGCCGCTCAACGCACGCTATTGCGAAATCGGCCTGACCTTCAACGAAGACGGCACCCTGACCACGGAAGAGCGCTCCGGCTGCCTCTACTACCACGGCGCCGCCTGCGGCTTCTCCGGCACGCTTGAACACGACGCGGCCGGGCTGTAGGGACGCGATCTACGCGCGGTGCGCAGGCTTTGAGGGCGTGGCCACACACGAAGCGTCAGCCGCGGGCCTGACCCGATGGAGCCTTTTTGGGCGATCGACCGGTAAAGTGCAGAGCCCTCGGGTCTTCGCCCGAGGGTGACGGCTGGTGGGTGGGGTGGCAATGTGCGCTACCTTTGGGTCAAGCGCCCGGTATGCTAGAGGCGCACCATGACAGGTCAGACCATAGGCACCACCATGCACAGCACTCAGACAATTCCCCTGGCCCGTGGTGGAACGCTGGTGCTTGGGCGGCGGGCGCTGGTGATGGGGATCCTCAATGTCACGCCGGACAGTTTTTCCGATGGCGGGCGGCATGACCATGTCGCGGCGGCGGTGGCGCATGCGCGGCGCATGATCGCCGAGGGCGCCGATATCATCGATGTGGGCGGGGAAAGCACGAGGCCCGGGGCCGAGGTCGTGAGCGTGCAGGCGGAGCTGGATCGGGTGATCCCGGTAATCGAGGCCATCCGCGCCGCCGGGATGACCGCGCCGATCTCCATCGACACATACAAGCCCCTCGTCGCAGACCAGGCGCTGCAAGTGGGAGCCGACATTATCAACGACGTGCACGGCCTGCAGGGCGCGCCCGAAATGGCGCAGGTGGCGGCGCTGCATGACGCGCCTGTGATCGCCATGCACTGGGACAGAACCTGGACGGCTGAGACCGACATATTGCCGGCGATGACGGGCTATTTCCGCCGCACGCTGGAGATTGCGACGGCGGCCGGCGTGCCGGCCGAGCGCATAGTGTTGGACCCCGGCTTCGGCTTCAGTAAAACCCTGACTCAAAACTACAGCATCTTGCGGCAACTGACTGATTTGACTCGCGCCTTTGCCGAACAAGGCCTGCTGGTGGGCACGTCGCGCAAATCGATGATCGGCAAGCTCCTTGGCAACCAGCCGGACGAGCGGCTGCCGGGAACGCTGGCGACGACGGTGCAAGGCTATGAGCGCGGCGGGCATATCTTCCGCGTGCACGATGTGGCGGCCAATGTGGATGCGCTTCGCGTTGCCGAGGCCACGGTATATGGTCCGCCCGAACCAGCGGGGCAGACGCCATGACCACACCCTTCACCGGCGACCGGATCATTTTGAAAGATCTGGGCTTTTATGGATATCACGGCCTGTTCAGCGAAGAGGCAAAGCTGGGCCAGCGATTCTTCGTCGATCTCGAATGCGGCGTCGATCTCGGCGCGCCGGGCGAAACAGACGCGATCGGACACACGGTGTCCTATGCCGATATCTATGACGTGGTGAAAGCAACCTTTGAAGGCAAGCGCACCAAGCTGATCGAGGCGCTGGCGCAGAATATCGTCACCGCCCTGTTCGATTCCTTTGCCGATATCGACTGGATCGTCATCCGCGTCCGCAAGCCGGAAGCGCCGATCGCCATGGTGCGCGGAGAAGCGGCGATCGAGCTGCATCGCGCGAGGACGCACTGATGGCCAAAGCCTGGCTCAGCCTGGGCGCTAATATCGGCGACCCCAGCGCGCAGCTGGCCGAGGCGATAAGCCGGCTGGACGCGCATCCCGATATCACCGTTGTGGCCCAATCGCAGGTGATCCGCACCAAGGCCTGGGGCAAGACCGACCAGCCCGATTTCGCCAATATGGCGGCGGCGGTGGAAACGGCGCTGGAGCCCATCGACCTGTTGCATGTGGCGCTGGATATCGAGCGCGACATGGGCCGGGTGCGGCACGAGGTCTGGGGCCCCCGACTCATCGATATCGACATCATCGCTTATGAGCGGGTGGAAATGCAGACCGGCCGGCTCACCCTGCCCCACCCCTTCGCGCATCAACGCGACTTCGTGCTGGTGCCCCTGCGCGAAATCGCGCCGGATGTAGCGGCGTGGATCGAGGGGCGTGGATAGGGTTTTGCGGGGGTGCCGTGGCAGAGACGGGCGACCGGCGCACTGATGAATTTGGACATGTGTGGGTGGAAAGTGGCCTTCGGATCAAGTCCGAGGGCGGGATGTGCTTGTGGTGAGCATCGAGGAAAAGGCCTGGCGATGCTGGCTTGATAGTCCTCGAACACACCGACGTGCCTCCCTCCCCCTTGAGGGGAGGGATTGAGGGAGGGGGTCCATCAGTGAATCACTGAACCACCCCCCACCCCGGCCC